>NZ_CP036313.1:1552500-2752500 GCF_004319545.1 Desulfobacter hydrogenophilus
TAAAAACAGCAGCGAATGAGACTATAACTAACTGAATTTGAAATATGAATTGACGAATTTCACTTTATATGATCTGCTTCGTTTACCACTAAACAAACATTTCAGACAAAGGAAATTCGTCAAAATGAATACTACCCTTACCGACCTACAAAATCAAATAACAAATTCAGAACAGATTGGCGTACTCAATGATTTTTTTACAAAATTCAAAATTGGTACGTTATTGAATCAATCAGGAATCGTTAAAACGAAAGGGGCATCACCGCTTGCCATTTTTACAGCCCTGTTTAACCTGGCATTTCACAACAAAAATTTATACCAGGGCATTGTGAAAAACAAAAAGATTAAAGTCGATAAGGACGCTGCTTACAATTTTCTGAACTCTCCGACATATAACCGGCGGCGGTTTACCCTTCATCTTTGCCGCCGGATTTATTTTGTCATCAGAAAGCTTCTTGATGATTCTTCCGAAGAAGTTCTTATTTTTGACGATTCTACCTTAATGGACAGTTGGTTTTCGATGCCATCAGTAATAGCAGATTTGCGCGAACACATACACGTCATATGCATGCTGAAAGCAGCATCCAAAATGGTGTTATGAATATCAAGGCAAAAAGCTTAGGCTGTCCGACCTCTATGGGAAATTGAAGAAAAAACGAGGACGAGCAAAGGTCAAAGCCCAAGCGATTGTTGCTCTTTCCAACGGCAAGCAGGCAAAAATTATTTTTGTTTCTTGTGATAAAAAACGTGGCTGACTGGCACTTCTGTCGACATATCTGTCCCTCCCTAATGAAAAAATCATTCGTCTGTACGGCAAACGCTGGGATATCGAAGGCTTTTTCAAAATGTGCAAGCAACACCTGAAATTGGTCAAAGAAATACAAATTAAGAACTACGATGGCCTGATCGCTCATACATCTCTTGTTATTGCCAGATATAACATGCTCAGCCTTTATCAGCGGCAATGTGTGGATCAAAGGTCATTCGGGGAACTTTTCAGGGCCTGTAATGATGAGATGAACAATCTATCTTTTATGGTTTCTTTGGAGCGGATCATGCGTTTAGCTTTGGTAAATATTCGGCGACTATTTGATTTTAGCGAGCGTATGGTACAGGAGGTGCTTGATCAGGTGATGGGTCAAGCTCTCAAGTGTTTTGGCTTTTCAAGTGGTCCTGAGGAATTATTGGGGGTGTAAATTTATTCCTCCGAAAGTTGAGACAATAAACAGAATAACCAGGCCCTCCTCTAACTTTACCGGCAGCGGACCCGGATGAATCCGGTTTCCTGATTTTCCTGGTCCTCCTTTGGATTTGTTCTGACCTGATTTTCCTTCAGCGTCCTTACCCATAGTTATTTTTTGTTGAACGCTGATCAAGAGAACACAGCCATTTTATATTGGACTATAATTGCAAATGCCCAGTTTTTTTGTTTTTATATATTGAATAAAATTTCTTGCTTGGTTGAGACTAAAATGTTTTAATTTTAATATGTTACAAATCTAATTCCTTCACATTTTTGTTTATGTAGATCGCATAATATTAAATTTTTTTTAAAAAAATAAAAAAAGTGCTTGACGGTGGTGTAAATTTCAGGCATATTTCGCCGGTCTTCTCGAGGGGACAAAGCAAAACGGTTTTCTTCGGGAAGTTTTTTTTTGCAAGGTTTGATCTTTGAAAATTGGTCAGTGAAGAAGAAAAGAGCGGGTCAATAACAATACGCTTTGGCTTAACAGCTGAAAGAGTAGACCTTAAAAAGTTTTAGTAAAGGATTATAACTGGAGAGTTTGATCCTGGCTCAGAATGAACGCTGGCGGCGTGCTTAACACATGCAAGTCGAACGAGAAAAGGATTGCTTGCAATCCTGAGTAGAGTGGCGCACGGGTGAGTAACACGTAGATAATCTGCCTTCAAACCTGGAATAACTATTCGAAAGGGTAGCTAATACCGGATAAAGTCGATTTACACAAGTGGATTGATGAAAGATTGCCTCTTCTTGAAAGCAATTGTTTGGGGATGAGTCTGCGGACCATTAGCTTGTTGGTGGGGTAAAGGCCTACCAAGGCAGCGATGGTTAGCTGGTCTGAGAGGATGATCAGCCACACTGGAACTGGAACACGGTCCAGACTCCTACGGGAGGCAGCAGTGAGGAATTTTGCGCAATGGGGGCAACCCTGACGCAGCAACGCCGCGTGAGTGAAGAAGGCCTTTGGGTCGTAAAGCTCTGTCAACTGGGAAGAAATTAGCTTCTATTAATAGTAGTTGCTATTGACGGTACCAGTGGAGGAAGCGCCGGCTAACTCCGTGCCAGCAGCCGCGGTAACACGGGGGGCGCAAGCGTTATTCGGAATTATTGGGCGTAAAGGGCGCGCAGGCGGTCTTGTCCGTCAGGTGTGAAAGCTCGGGGCTCAACCCCGGAAGTGCACTTGAAACAGCAAGACTTGAATACGGGAGAGGAGAGAGGAATTCCTGGTGTAGAGGTGAAATTCGTAGATATCAGGAGGAACACCGATGGCGAAGGCATCTCTCTGGACCGATATTGACGCTGAGGCGCGAAGGCGTGGGTAGCGAACGGGATTAGATACCCCGGTAGTCCACGCAGTAAACGTTGTACACTCGGTGTGGCGGATATTAAAATCTGCTGTGCCTAAGCTAACGCATTAAGTGTACCGCCTGGGAAGTACGGTCGCAAGACTAAAACTCAAAGGAATTGACGGGGGCCCGCACAAGCGGTGGAGCATGTGGTTTAATTCGACGCAACGCGAAGAACCTTACCTGGGTTTGACATCCTGTGAATATTGTGTAATTGCAATAGTGCCTTCGGGAGCACAGAGACAGGTGCTGCATGGCTGTCGTCAGCTCGTGTCGTGAGATGTTTGGTTAAGTCCAGCAACGAGCGCAACCCTTATCGTCAGTTGCCAGCACATAATGGTGGGAACTCTGGCGAGACTGCCCCGGTCAACGGGGAGGAAGGTGGGGATGACGTCAAGTCCTCATGGCCCTTATACCCAGGGCTACACACGTGCTACAATGGTAGGTACAAAGGGCAGCGACTCTGCAAAGGGAAGCGAATCCCAAAAGCCTATCTCAGTCCGGATTGGGGTCTGCAACTCGACCCCATGAAGTTGGAATCGCTAGTAATCGCGGATCAGCATGCCGCGGTGAATATGTTCCCGGGCCTTGTACACACCGCCCGTCACACCATGGAAGTTGATTATACCCGACGTCGCTGGGCTAACTATTTATAGGGGCAGGCGCCTAAGGTATGGTCGATAACTGGGGTGAAGTCGTAACAAGGTAGCCGTTGAGGAATCAGCGGCTGGATCACCTCCTTTCAAAGGAAAGAAATACATAAAGCTTTTTTTGGATTCACTGACCAATTTTGAGAGATCAACCCGGTGAAATTAAGTAACCGCACTCTCTTTGTTCTTTGACAATTTGTTGTAGTAAATATCAATAGCGTTGTTGATCAGGTATCATAGGATACCCAATCAACTAAATATAAAATGGTGTGAAAGATGAAAATCAATCACTCCATGCTATGTTGAAGAAAATTTTGCTGAAATTCAAGGCGCGATCGGCAATTTTAAATAAAGCGTAGTAGACTACGCTGTTTTAAAATTGACGTGAAGCAACGAAGAAGTTCACAAAATTTTCAAAAACATCAAAGCGTTTAAACTTATTTGTGGAATAGTGGCTAAGCTACTAAGAGCAAACGGCGGATGCCTTGGTGTCAAGTGAAGAAGAAAGACGTGGTAAGCTGCGATAAGCCTCGGTTAGGAGCCTAACTTCCTTTGATCCGGGGATTTCTGAATGGGGCAACCCGACACGGTTAATACCGTGTCATCCTTAACTGAATACATAGGTTAAGGAGGCTAACGGGGAGAACTGAAACATCTTAGTACCCCCAGGAGTAGAAAGTAATAACGATTCCCTAAGTAGCGGCGAGCGAACGGGGACCAGCCCAAACCGTTAACGTGTCAAGCCCGAAAGCGTTGCGTTAACGGGGTCGCGGGATACAGATCGGATCTGTTTCGGCAGGATCCAATAAGTTACAAAAGAAATTATTAGCTGAATAAGCTGGAAAGCTTAACCATAGCAGGTGATAGTCCTGTAAGCGAAAATAATCTCTCTTATTTTTGTATTCCCAAGTACTGCGGAACACGAGAAATTCTGTGGGAATTTGTGTGGACCATCACATAAGGCTAAATACGACTTGACAACCGATAGCGTACCAGTACCGTGAGGGAAAGGTGAAAAGTACCCCTGTTAGGGGAGTGAAATAGTACCTGAAACCGTTTGCTTACAAGCTGTGGGAGCACTTTCGAGTGTGACCGCGTGCCTTTTGCATAATGAGTCAGCGAGTTACTTAATGTGGCAAGGTTAAGCCGATAGGTGTAGCCGTAGCGAAAGCGAGTCTGAACAGGGCGCAAGTTGCATTGAGTAGACCCGAAACCAGGTGATCTATCCATGTCCAGGGTGAAGCGGGAGTAAAATCTCGTGGAGGCCCGAACCGTCACAGGTTAAAAACTGTTCGGATGAGGTGTGGATAGGGGTGAAAGGCCAAACAAACCTGGAGATAGCTGGTTCTCTCCGAAATATATTTAGGTATAGCCTCGTATGTTTCTTTTTGGAGGTAGAGCACTGAATGGGCTAGGGGTCTCACCAGATTACCAAACCTAATCAAACTTCGAATACCAAAAAGTCAGAATACGGGAGTCAGCCCGCGGGAGCTAAGTTCCGCGGACGAGAGGGAAACAACCCAGACCGCCAGCTAAGGTCCCCAAATCTATGCTAAGTGGAGAAGGATGTGGGAATGCCCAGACAACCAGGAGGTTGGCTTAGAAGCAGCCATCCTTTAAAGAAAGCGTAATAGCTCACTGGTCGAGTGGATCTGCGCCGAAAATGTATCGGGGCTAAAGCATAGTACCGAAGCTGCGGAATGAAATTTATTTCATTGGTAGGAGAGCGTTGTGTCGTCGCAGAATCGCAACCGCGAGGTTGTGTGGAGATTACACAAGTGCCCATGCTGACATGAGTAGCGATAAAGCGGGTGAGAGGCCCGCTCGCCGAAAACCCAAGGTTTCCTGAGTAAAGCTAATCTTCTCAGGGTTAGTCGATCCCTAAGGCGAGGCCGAAAGGCGTAGTCGATGGAAAACAGATTAATATTTCTGTACCACCTTGTTATCGTTTGAGAAATGGGGGGACGCAGGAGGGCAAGTCATCCGTCTGTTGGAATAGGCGGTTCAAGCTTGTAGGCTGGAATTTCAGGCAAATCCGGAATTCTAAGGCCGAGAAGCGATGTCGAGGGATTTATCCCATAAAGTGACTGCACCCATGCTGCCAAGAAAAGCCTCTATCGAGATAACAGGTGATCGTACCGTAAACCGACACAGGTAGGTGGGGAGAGTATCCCAAGGCGCTTGAGAGAACCCTGGTTAAGGAACTCGGCAAAATGATACCGTAACTTCGGGAGAAGGTATGCCCCTGATTGTTAGTATTATACTTTACAAAGCAATTGGGGGCCGCAGAGAATTGGTGGTAGCGACTGTTTACTAAAAACATAGGACTCTGCAAAGTCGCAAGACGAGGTATAGGGTCTGACGCCTGCCCGGTGCCGGAAGGTTAAGGGGATTTGTTAGCATTTATGCGAAGCACTGAACTGAAGCCCCGGTAAACGGCGGCCGTAACTATAACGGTCCTAAGGTAGCGAAATTCCTTGTCGGGTAAGTTCCGACCTGCACGAATGGCGTAACGACTTCCACACTGTCTCAACCAGGGACTCAGCGAAATTGCAGTGGCGGTGAAGATACCGTCTACCCGCGAAAAGACGGAAAGACCCCGGCACCTTTACTACAGCTTGACATTGGATTTTGGGATATGATGTGCAGGATAGGTGGGAGACTTTGAAGCATGCGCGCCAGTGTGTGTGGAGTTACCCTTGAAATACCACCCTTCATGTTTCAGTGTTCTAACCACGTTCCGTAACCCGGAACTGGGACAGTGTCTGGTGGGTAGTTTGACTGGGGCGGTCGCCTCCCAAAGAGTAACGGAGGCGCGCGAAGGTTCCCTCAGGCTGATTGGAAACCAGCCGTAGAGTGCAAGGGCATAAGGGAGCTTGACTGCGAGAGAGACATCTCGAGCAGGTACGAAAGTAGGTCTTAGTGATCCGGCGGTTCTGAATGGAAGGGCCGTCGCTCAACGGATAAAAGGTACGCCGGGGATAACAGGCTTATCGCCCCCAAGAGTTCACATCGACGGGGCGGTTTGGCACCTCGATGTCGGCTCATCACATCCTGGGGCTGGAGCAGGTCCCAAGGGTTTGGCTGTTCGCCAATTAAAGTGGTACGTGAGCTGGGTTTAAAACGTCGTGAGACAGTTTGGTCCCTATCTTTCGTGGGCGCAGGATATTTGAGGAGATCTGATCCTAGTACGAGAGGACCGGATTGGACCAACCAATGGTGTTCCAGTTGTCGCGCCAGCGGCATTGCTGGGTAGCTAAGTTGGGTATGGATAACCGCTGAAAGCATCTAAGCGGGAAGCCAACTTCAAGATTAGATATCCCATACGTAAGTACTGAAGACCCCTTGAAGACTACAAGGTTGATAGGCTGGGTGTGTAAGCATGGCAACATGTTGAGCTTACCAGTACTAATAGGTCGTGAGGCTTAGCCACTTTTTTCCACGAATAAATTTAGATTCTTTGATGTTAAAGCATATTTTGCGAAATTTTTTGTTGCGGCACAAAAGTTTTAAAACGCAGTAGTTGACTACAGCTTATTTAAAACTTTTGTTTGCGCCTTGAATTTCATTAAAATCTGCATCAACATACCGACATAGCAAAACGCTATTGAAACAAAACATCTTAAAACAAGACACTTTGTTTCTTGTTTACTACAACAGATTACATATTTGGACCCATGGAACATGACAAGAAGAACTCTTTCTGAAGTTCCAGGTCCGACCGATGTAACCGGTGGCGATGGCAAAGAGGCCACACCCGTACCCATCTCGAACACGGAAGTTAAGCTCTTTAGCGTCGATGGTACTGCATGGGAGACTGTGTGGGAGAGTAGAACGCCGCCGGTTCTTTTTTAAAAAGCTCTGATCATTTATTACAAATGATCAGGGCTTTTTTTTTATTTTTTTATCAACCCGGTTTAGGAAATGCCATATTAATGATTTTCGCAGATAACATCTCCCTTGCCTATGGCAAGCGGGCCCTGTTCAAAAATGTCAACATCATGTTTAAACCCGGCAACTGTTACGGCCTTATTGGGGCCAACGGTGCTGGAAAAAGCACTTTTTTAAAAATTCTTGCACATGAACTTGAGCCGGATACCGGCACCGTCTCTGTCGGTCCCAGGGAGCGGATCGCTGTTCTGCGGCAGGATCATTTTGCCTTTGACGACCATCGGGTGATTGAGACGGTAATCATGGGCCATGAAAAGCTGTACCGGCTTATGGCTGAGCGGGACGCCCTTTATGCCAAACCTGATTTTTCCGAATCGGACGGCATCCGGTCTGGTGAAATTGAGGTCGCGTTTGAGGAGATGAACGGGTATGAGGCTGAAGCGGATGCGGCTGTGCTCCTCACGCATCTGGGTATTGGCGAAGCGCTGCACGCAAAAAAAATGAAAGAGCTTGAAGGCGGCGAGAAAGTGCGGGTCCTTCTGGGTCAGGCCCTGTTCGGCAACCCAGATGTCCTGCTCCTTGACGAACCCACCAATAACCTGGATATCCAGGCTATTAACTGGCTCCAGGAATTTTTGTTTCGGTTCAAAAATACAGTGATTGTGGTTTCCCACGACCGGCATTTCATGAACCAGGTCTGCACCCACATTGCCGACATTGATTTCAGCAAGATTTCTGTGTACGTGGGTAATTATGATTTTTGGTACCAGGCCAGCCAGCTCAACCTGAAGCAGAAGCAGGCGGACAACAAACGGGTCACGGAAAAGGCTGAAGAGCTGAAGGCCTTTATTCGCAGGTTTTCCTCCAATGCGTCTAAGTCAAAGCAGGCAACATCTCGAAAAAGGCTGCTGGATAAGCTGACCGTTGAAGAGTTGCCTGCATCGAGTAGAAAATATCCGTTTGTACGGTTCAAACCTGAAAGGGCGTGCGGAAACGTTATCCTGGAGGTGGAGGGGCTTTCCAAGACCATTGAGGGTGAAAAAGTCCTGAATAATATTACCTTCAGGGTCAATAACGGAGATAAGATTGCCTTTGTGGGCTCAAAGAGCCTTGCCGGAACCGCGCTTTTCGATATCCTGTCAGGGAAAACTGAGGCGGATGAAGGCACCTTCAGGTGGGGTGTTACCACCAGCCATTCTTATTTTTCTAAAGAGCATGGCGCATTTTTTGAGAAGGACCTTAATTTGATCCAGTGGCTGCTCCAGTTTGCCCCACCCACCGAGGGAGAAAGCTTTGCCAGAACCTTTTTGGGGCGGATGCTTTTTTCCGGTGAGGATGCCCTGAAAAAGACTCATATGCTCTCAGGCGGCGAAAAGGTCAGATGCATGCTGTCAAGGATGATGTTGGCCCAGTGCAATGTCCTGATGCTGGATGACCCCACCAACCACCTGGACCTTGAATCCATCACCGCCCTTAACGACAGCCTGGTTGAGTTCCCCGAAGTGGTTCTTTTCACCTCCCACGACCATGAGTTTATCAATACCATTGCCAATCGTATCATTGAGATTACGCCCGACGGGATCATTGACAGCCTCATGTCCTATGATGAGTTTATTGAAAGCCCGGAGGTTGCCCGGGTGCGGGAAAAAATGAGCGCATAATAATAGATATGGCCCGGACAAACGGACGGGTAGCCAAAAAAAGAATATGAAAATCGAATACGATGTGGTGATTATCGGGGCAGGCGCTTCCGGGTTGATGTGCGCGGCCCAGGCCGGAAAGCGCGGGAGGCGTGTAAAAGTTCTGGACCACGGCCCCAAGCCCGGGCGCAAGATTCTCATGTCCGGCGGCGGCAGGTGCAACTTTACAAACCGTAGGGTCAGTGCGCAAAATTATATTTCATCCAATCCGCACTTTGCAAAATCCGCGCTCAGCCGGTACCGGCCACAGGATTTCATCGCCCTTGTTCGGCAATACGGGATCAGCTTCAGCGAACGGGAACACGGCCAGTTGTTCTGCACGGGCAGTGCCGGGCAGATTCTTGAGATGCTGCTGGCAGAGTGCCGCAGCGCCGGTGTCTGCCTGGCATTCAAAACAAGCGTCAGCAGCATTGAGAGACAGGCTTCGGTCCGGGGGTTCCGGATCTGCACTGCCGGGGAAAGCATAGAGGCCTCATCTCTGGTTATTGCCACCGGAGGGGTCTCGATGCCTGCAGCTGGTGCCACTTCGTTCGGATACAAGGTCGCCGGGCAGTTTGGCATTCCTGTGGTACGGCCCAGGCCCGGGCTTGTTCCCTTTACGCTTCACCCCGAAGATAAAACGGTTCTGGCCCCCCTGGCCGGGATTTCAGTCAAGGCCCTGGTCTGCACGGGATCTGCCTCATTTAAAGAGCAGCTTCTGTTTACCCACCGGGGGCTGAGCGGCCCTGTGATCCTGCAGGCCTCATCCTTCTGGCAGCCCGGAGCCCCGCTGACCATAGACCTTTTCCCGGATGGAAATCTGGAAGACCTTCTGGAAACAGAACAGCAGACCCGGCCCAAACGTCATGTGAAATCTGTCCTGACCGAGCATCTTCCAACGCGTCTGGTCCAGGCCCGTCTGAATGAAAAGCTGTTGGACAGCCCTCTTCACGCCATTTCCCGCCAGGGGCTCAAAAATGTGGCAGATGAGATCCACACCTGGAACATCCAACCCGGCGGCACCGAAGGATACAGAACGGCTGAAGTAACTGTCGGCGGCATTGATTGCCGCGGGTTCTCTTCAAAAACAATGGAATCCCGGGATGTTCCGGGGCTTTACGCCATCGGCGAAGTGCTGGACGTCACCGGGTGGCTGGGCGGATACAATTTCCAGTGGGCATGGTCTTCGGCCTGGGCCGCCGGACAGGTGGTGTAGGTGTTACCGGAACAACCGGCCTCAAACCATCATCCGGTTGATGACAATCCTGTGGGCCTTTCCAAACGCCATAATTTCCTCGGGCTTACATTCTCCGGCAGTGTAGGTTTTTAAAAAAGCCGGGACCGACAGCATATACAGAATGTAGGAAAGATGGCCGGAATAGCCGTTGTTGTCCAGCTTTTGAAGCGCTGATATGGCCTGATTCGCCCGTTCCATTACCTGGCGACTCACCGCCGGCGGTGCATCCTGGCCGCAGACATGGGCGGAGTAAATTCTGCGGCAGGAAAAGGGTCGGTCCTCATAGATCATGCAGGCATTATTTTTCATAAGGAAAGGACAGGGAACCGCTTTGCCTGCTTCCCGCTGCTTTATTTCGCTTCTAAATGCCTTTGTCAGGGTTTTCTGCCGGCTTTTGGGCATTTTGTTCATGGCCTTCCGGATAACCATCCCCTCCAGGGTGGTAATGTCAATGCTGCCGGCTTCCCTGCAGCAGAAACTGCAGCCCCGGGTGCAGGCCCTGCCTTTTACCAGGTCACGGGTATCCGCATCAAAGGCTGCGTAAATATTTTTTAATTGAGCACTTTTTTCTTTCATATTTCTCCGGTTCGTTAATTTGTGTCAAAATCAGCGCATTATCCTCTTTTTAATACTTAGGGGCAAGGGGCTTGAATTGTAAATTTATTGCCCGACGTCAACGCCTTGTGAAAAGAGTTGAGGCCGTTTATAAGGTCAGATCGGAGCTGTAAAAATTAAGTATACAGTTTTCGGTCGGGTTCTATCCAATACAGCAATATTAACCAGGCATCGGTATCAACGGATTGACATAAATGTTAATGCTCATCTTTCAGAGCTGACGCTATATCCTCCGCCGTCAACCCCTCTTGGGGACAGCGCCGGGACTCGCACACATTTAAATACGCATCGGCAATGTCCCTACCCAGCAATCAATCGCCCATTGGGGGTGGTGAACCCTTTGCCAAACACAACAGCGGCAAAAAAATCGCCATCCCAGGGGATGGTTGGCCCGGTTGGTCGCAGTGCAACTCCAGTAAGTAGCACTGTTTTCCACCACAAGCAGGAGCAGATGATCGGTCTTTTTGCGATCCACTGAGAACTCCTCATAGGGTAAAGGGCTCGGGGCAGTGAAAGCAGTCTATATCCGCCAGGGTTATCCGTCCTGAAAAAAGTCCTGTCTCAACATAGCTGTCCAACGCTTTTTTATTACCAAAAATTTGTAATCCCCTTTCTCGGTGGGGCAGAAGGGGTGGATCCTTTTTGCGGTTTAAAAGATAGTGGTTTACGGCCCGGGCAAGTTTTAATTGTCTCTCGGTGGTCAACGTATGGGCAAATGCCGCCATTCGGGTGGGCTCTCAGGGATTTTGTTCCCTGATACGGGCAAGCGTTTTCTTTCGCGTACGCGTAACGCGATCTTCATTGGCCCGGACCAGGGTGACATACAGGGGCAAAATTCCGAATTTATGCCAGCCCTGCCCTTTCCTGGACGGCAACAGGATCTTCCCTTTGGCGTCAAATTCTTCCAGGAGGCTGAGCAACCGTTCTTCTTTAGAGATATCCATGATGCCCGGAATGGCCGAAAGAATGTCCTGCATGAAAATTTTTCGGCGGGTTGCCCCGGCAAACACTCCTTCAAGGGCCGTCATTATCCCTTCAAAATTTGTATCATCATCGGAAAACACTGAAAACACCATTAAAATTTTTGATAACGCCTGATTTCATCCAGAAAGTTCGGCGTAAAAATGCCTGAATCTGTTTTTTTAACAATTTCATCAAGCCGCCAGAACCGTCCCTCTTCAATTTCATCGACATTTATTTTAATAGGCCTGTCCCACAGGCAGTAGTAACTGGATACATATTCCGATTCATAGTCATTGCGTAACCGGTATTTATACAAATACTTCAGGTTTGCGCCGTTAATGTCAAGCTCCTCTTCCATTTCCCGGACAGCCGCATCCCGGTAAGATTCGCCCTTGTCCACATGACCGCCCACCGAGGTATCCCACTTTCCCGGCTGGACATCCTTATTTATATCTCTTTTTTGCAGATACAATTCATTTTGGCTGTTAAAAACCAGAATATGAACCACCCTGTGAATTAAATTTGGATTACCATGGACCTGATCACGAGTGGCCTGGCCGATAATTTGATCATCTTTATCAACGATATCAAAAATTTCTTTTGTCATAAATTTTCCTCTAAAGAGCAGATGGGAGGTTTTGCTTTCACGGGGAGTGCGGACAGGATTCCCGGATAAGCTTTTATGAAATGTTGGGATTCAGGGTCCACCGGATGAACCAGCCCGAGTCATCCTGATCAAGACAGACAATCCCTGAATTTTGAAATTTCAGCACTTTGGGTGCCTCCCGGCCTGTGGTCAGGTAAGCGACTAGTTTTTCCATATAGGGAAGATGGCCCACCACCATATGGTTCGAACTGGGGTTAAGCCGGTTGCCAAGACCCGTCACATCATCCATGGGCGATATATCCGCCATCTGCTCAGGGGCGAGACCAGGGCAAAGGGTCTCAGCCATGATCAAAGCGGTCTGTTCTGCGCGTTTTTTTCCGGAATGGAAAATTTGGGAGATTTTAACGCCATAACCGGCGGCCACTTCGGCTATTTTTAAGGTCTCCTCACGGCCCTTTTCAGACAATCCTTTTTCAGGGCCTTCGAGTTTTGGCAGGCTCAGCCCATGCTGTACAAGAAATACCGACATGCAGTCTCTCCTTTGGTTTTTTTATAAAACTATAGTAATTAAGGAATGAGTTTTAAATAACTCACCCATTTTTAACATCCAAGTGGAATTGCAGAATAATTCCACTTGGGCAAGGTTTTATCGAATACAATGTGCATTGTTGATTTAAAGGTTTTACTGACTTTGCTGCCGGTTTGATAAATCATTGTCAATGACATTAACGAAAACTTCAACCCTTTTTGAGTTCGAGTCTTGGAAATCAGATTCGTAACCAGCTCTAAACTTGAAAAACCGACCCTGCACGCGCGTGTTATGTGGGGAAAGAGCCGATGTTCAATAGGGTTGAATTTCGAACAATACGGGGGATAATGAGCGATACGAATTTCAATCCCGATTTCATCTGCCAAAATTTGAAGATCCTGTTTGAAAAGGTAATGTCGTGAACTGTTACTGCCTCCGCCGTCGCACAAAACTAAAATTGACGTTGCATTCGGGTAGTTTTTGCAGCCATAATCATACCACCAATGACCGAAGCTGTCGCATGCAAATTCACTGGTATCATGAATCGTTCCCACCTGAACATATCCGATATTGAGCTGTAAATCATACAGGCTGTGGGGAATGACCACACCTTCTGCAAAACTTGGAAAATCATGATCATATACCTTCAATTCTTCGAGCGTATAAAGATATCCGTCTTGATAAAAATTGCCTATATGTTCTTTTTTCTTGGTATCCATACTGATAATCGGATTACCGTCTTTTAGATACATCGATTTGAGTTTCACAATATTATCGAATTGCTCATTCCGATCAGGTACACTTTTTTTCAAGGATTGTCTTTTTTGTGCTTTGCGGAGACGATAATCATGTCTTTTAAGCAGTTGACGGACAACATTTCAGCTCACTTCAATGCCATGCTCATCTTTCAGGGCTTCGACGATTTCCCATGCACGCAGGTTCGTCCATCGAATTTTTTCATCCATTGGGTCTCCTGCCGTATGATCACGCAATGCATCCAGAAATTGCTCATCTATTTCCGGGTTGGAAATCCAATACGGTTTCCGTCCTCCCCCAGCATTACATATTTTGGGGTATTCATCCGAAACTTTGCCAATAAGTTTTTGTACTGTACGCATAGGCAACTCCGCGACTTCGGCTGCGCGCTTTACGCACAGTCTTTCTGCTGCATCCCAGAACTTTGGCAATATAATCTTGACCGCCATGTCCCAATATAAGGGCTTCCATACCAGCATATCTCCGGCGATTTCGTTCGTTCAGGCTTTCATAATATAGACGCATGAGATCTTCTGTCTCTTCAGGGTAACGCATAGTCGCCGACTACTACAACATATTCTTGGGTTTTTATACCTCAAAAATCAAGATGGGAACTTTATTTCATGCTCATTCCTTAAGATCCGTTCCTTAATCCAAGACCGGTCTGGAAATAGACGTATCCGGACCGGTATGATAATAGTGTCTGAACAAAAACCTGTAAACTGAATTAAACCAGGAGAAAAAAAGCCATGCCTGAACCTAAGTATATTATAAATTTTATTTTTTCACTGATGCTGCTTATGGGAACAACTCTGCTTTTACCTACTCACTCTTTGGCAACCCAGGAATATGTGTTTACCGGCCAAACAATGGGTACCACATATTCCATTAAGATGATTTCAGCCAAACCGCTGTCCAAAAGCTTATGGCAGAAAAAAATTAATTTGCGCTTAAAACAGGTAAACGCACGTTTGTCCATGTACCAAAAAAACAGTGAACTGTCCCGGTTCAATGCCGCGCCAAAGGACCAAATTTTCAGGGCGTCTGCAGATTTCTACCAGGTTCTTGACCAATGCAGACACCTGCATACCCTGACCGATGGGGCTTGGGACGGCACAGTCAAACCCCTGGTTGATTTGTGGGGATTCGGCACAAAGGGACGGCGGGACACGCCGCCTGAGCCGGCAGAGATCAAAGCAGCTCTTAAACAAATCGGCTTTAACAAGCTTAAAATCGGGGACCATGTCCTGACCAAGACAATGTCGGGCATAACATTGGATTTAGGCTCCATCGCCAAAGGGTATGGCGTGGATGAAATTGCCCGCCTGATCAGGGAAGGCGGAATTAAGAGCTATCTTGTGGAAATCGGTGGAGAGTTGGTCGGCGCAGGAGAAAACAAGCATCGCAAGGCGTGGATTGTGGGCATAACAAACCCCCAAAAAGGTTTTTTGAACTCCGGTCTGTACAAAGAAGTGCGTCTGGATAACAAGGCCATTGCCACCAGCGGAAATTACAGAAACTATTTTGAAAAAAACGGGCGGATCTACTCCCACATTATCAGCCCGAAAACCGGTTATCCGGTCAAAAACGCGGTGATATCCGTATCGGTTATTTCCGATACCTGCACCTTGGCCGATGGCCTTGCCACAGCGCTTATGGTCATGGATACCCACCAGTCTCTGGCGCTTATCAACAGCCTTAAAAACACCGAATGCCTGATCATCCGCCAGGACGGGAAGAAAAGAAACGCACTGCGGTCATCTGGATTCAAATCATACGAAATCGGTTTCTGACCCTTTCACCATTCCGGCGCTGTCAAATACGCCATAACGACAGTAAATTAATTTTGAAGAAAATTTAAAATTTCTGATTTTTAGATTGACATTCTTCTTTTTTCCAGTATAATGCGAAAAATGCATGTTTTGTATATGCATATGTTCCTTCCTTAAGGTGTATATCTCATATATTTTCTGTGATTACCCCAAAGTTAGAAGCAAATTTTTATTTTTTATTTAGGAGACCGCCGACATGGCAAATGGTACAGTAAAGTGGTTCAGCGAGACTAAAGGTTTTGGTTTTATCGAAGTAGAAGATGGTGGAAAAGATGTCTTTGTTCATCATTCAGGCATTAACGCACAAGGTTTTAAAACCCTGAACGAAGGCGACCAGGTCACATTTGACATTGAGCAGGGCCCCAAAGGGCCGTCTGCTGCAAATGTCACAGTGAAATAGCTGACCACTTTTATTTATAACAGTCATGGACGGCCCTGATCTTAGTTTATAGGTATCCCGTGACAAACATGAAAGGGTTTGGAGCATTTCGAACACTTTCATCTGAACAGTTATTAAAGCCCCTGAGAATTCTGTTTTCAGGGGCTTTTTTGTTGGCCGTCATGGCCCGCGGTGGCAGCAGGCACCTTCTGCAGCCGAAACCGTTGTGTATGATAAATTATTTAAATGCCAGTAAAGGCACCTTTCCTGTCAGAAAGTTCTTCTTTCAGGCACTCCTCGCTGACCGCGTTGTCGAACAAACATCGCACGTTAACGTTGACGTTTTTACTGATACTTAACCGTGAAAACAGTATGGAGATGTTGTTGGATACACCCCCTTGTATCTTCTTCAAGTTGATGATGCGCCTTTAATCCTCGGCTTACCTTTTTTCACTCAATATATATTGTAAGCGGATCACAGACGTTAAGTCCGTATGATACGGCATTATGCTGAAAAAAGGTCTGCATTCAGGAGTTTTAATGAGCTTTACCCAGTTTCATTTTCACCCTGGCATCCAGTCAGGTATTCAAGACGCGGGCTACACCAGCCCCAGCCCCATCCAGCAGAAAGCAATTCCCCCCATTCTTGAGGGAAAAGACATTCTGGGCCTGGCCCAGACCGGCACCGGAAAAACCGTTGCCTTTGTGCTGCCCATTCTCCAGCATTTGCTCAAAACACGCCGCACCGCATCTTCAGCATCGCCGTCAGCATTGATCATGGCCCCCACCAGGGAACTGGCCGAGCAGATTCATGAAAGTATCACACTAATGGCGAGTCACACCCCAGTTAAAAGCGTAGCCGTTTACGGCGGGGTTGGAAAATATCTTCAGATAAAAGCCCTGAGACAAGGCGTGGACATTATTGTCGCATGCCCGGGACGGCTGCTGGATCTCATGAATGAAAAAGCCCTGAGCCTTAAGGAAATTGATATCCTGGTTCTGGACGAAGCCGATCAGATGCTTGATATGGGATTTCTGCCTGATATCAGGCGAATTATCCGGGCGTTACCCAAAAAACGCCAGACCCTGGTTTTCTCTGCGACCATGCCAAAAATGATCGGCAATCTGGTCCAGGATATTTTAAACCATCCCATCAAGGTTCAGGTCAACCAGACCGGGCCTGCACCCCGCATCGCCCATGGCCGGTTTAATGTCCAAAGGGAAAAACGCACAGACCTGCTCAAGACGCTGTTTGCTAAAAACGGCATGTCCAGTACCATTGTATTTACACGGACTAAGCATAAGGCCAAAAGTCTTGCCGTCCAGTTAAAAAAATCCGGATTCAACGCGGTGTCATTACAGGGAAATTTATCCCAGAACCAGCGACGCAGGGCAATGGACGGCTTTCGAAGCGGCTCTTTCAAAATCCTTGTAGCAACGGATATTGCCGCCAGGGGAATTGACGTATCAGGAGTTTCCCATGTGATCAATTATGATCTTCCGGATACGGTTGAAACGTATATCCACAGAACCGGCAGGACCGGAAGGGTCAATCAACCCGGCCAGGCATACACCTTTACAACCAGGGAAGATAATAAAACCATCACCTTGATTGAAAAGGCCCTGGGCAGAAAAATGACAGAAGAATCCTTACTTCCGGCTTAAATAGTCATAACGGCACGACCAAAAAAAGGAGTGGCATGGCAGCCAGAAATCAATATTCCTGGGAAAAAAGGCAAAAAGAGTTGAATAAAAAAAAGAAAAAAGAAGAAAAGCTTAAGCGAAAAGCGGAAAAAAAGAACCGGGCAGACACCGGCAGCGATCCTGAACAGGATCAATCGGATCAGCTGGGACTGCAGGAATAGTGACAGCCCCCATATCCCGCGTCCGCGTCCGCTATACAACCCTTGAAATCGGGGATATGGATATTCATATCCGGACGCTTAAAGATCATCTCCAGTTTGAGGATATCAACGGTGAAGCAAAAAAACTTGGGATATCTTCGGCTACCTGGCCCCTGTTCGGCGTGGTCTGGCCCTCTAGCCAGGTGCTTGCCCGCCTGATGCTTGACTACTATGTGAATGGGAAAAGGGTGCTTGAAGTGGGATGTGGCATTGCCTTGGCCAGCCTGATTTTAAACAAAAGGTCGGCAGATATTACAGCCACAGACTACCATCCTGAAACTGAAGGGTTCTTGGCTCACAATGTGAAACTCAATGATGGGGAAAAAATCCCCTTTGTCCGGACCGGATGGGCGGATCTGGATGATGATCTTGGTAAATTTGACCTGATCATCGGTTCGGATATTCTTTATGAAGTTGAACATGTCAATCTTTTGTCCGCTTTTATAAATCGACATGCCCAGGGCTATTGTGATGTAATCATTGTGGACCCCAGGCGGGGGAATCACGCAAAATTTAGCAAAAAAATGGCAGGACTGGGTTATACCTGTTCACAGAAAAAAGCCAATCAGACAGACGATATGGGAAAAATCGTCATCTGCCAGGTGCTGACGTTCTCCCGTCAGGGCATACCCAACCTTGCATAAAAAAATTTTTACAATTAATGAAACGGATTGGAATAAAAATAAAAATTTATATACCGCATCATAATCAGGACATCTGAAACGCTGGGGTATATTTTAAAAATAAAAGGACCCGTGAATGAAAATTTATGTCGGGAATATGACAGAACTGATGACAGAAGAAACGCTTAGACAGGCGTTTGAAGCATTTGGCGAAGTTGAAAGCGCTAAAATAATAACAAACAGGTTTAACGGACGCTCCAAGGGATTTGGGTTTGTTGAAATGCCGAGCAATTCCGAAGCGGACAAAGCCATTAAGGCCTTGAACGGCAATATAGTCGATAAAAAGCCCATCAAAGTGAATCATGCCGATTCCGGTGGTAAAAAGAAAAAAAAGCCGTTCAGGAGAAGAAATTATTAGGCGCCGATTAAAAATCCAATAACAGCGGGGATTTTAAATCCGGTATTTCCCCTGGTACGAATTCCGGGCTTCAAGCATATGCTGAATCATGTTGAATGTCTCTCTGTACCGGGCCGACCACAGCGGGGCCACAAGTTCATCGGAATGAGGGTCCCCTGTAATCCGCTGGATAATCATGGCCTTGGGCAGCCGTTCCAGAAAATCGCAGACCAGGCCCACATATTCCTGTTGTTCTAAAGGCGTATACCGGCCTTGGCCGTACATTTTGTCCAAAGCTGTGCCACGGACCACATAAAGCAGGTGAATTTTAACGCCATTAACCCCCAGATCCCCCAGAATTCTGGCATTTTCCAGCATCATGTCCCTGGTTTCTCCGGGCAGGCCCAGAATAATGTGAGCACAGACATTAAGTTTTTTTTTGGGCGCAACCAAGGCCATGGCCGCTTCAAAGGCCTTGAAATTATGCCCACGGTTGATCAGGGCAAGAGTAGCGTCATGGGCAGACTGAAGCCCGTATTCCAGCCAGATAAGATAATCTTTCGTATAGGTGTCAAGCAGATCGATTTTTTCTTTATCCACACAATCAGGCCTTGTGCCCACCGCCATACCGACCATGCCCTCACAGGACAGGGCTTCGTCATATAAGGTTTTAAGATGATCAACCGGGGCATACGTATTGGTAAAAGACTGGAAATAGGCAAGAAATTTTCTGGCCTTGTATTTTTTTATAGCTCCGATCTTGCCGGCCTGAATCTGCTGGGAAATGGAAAGCCCCCTGGCAAAGGCCCCGGTACCCGACCCTTTTGCATTGCAGTAAATACATCCGGCTCTGGACAGGGTTCCGTCCCGGTTAGGGCAGGTCAGCCCGGCATCCACGGAAATTTTCTGCACCCGCTCACCAAACAGGCTTCGCAAATAAGCATTATAATCCGAGTACCGTTTCATTCGGTCCACCTGTGCCAATTTTTCCTCCATTTCATCCTTTTGCATTCAACCGATATGCTGCATATCCGACCAAAGGATGCTTGTAAAAGCTAGGTTCAAACGCCCTCCCCTTAAGCCGACGCCTTAACCATACAGATTATAGATGAATTTGCCAAGGTGAAGATTAGCAGCGAACGCTTGACCAATAGCCAGTCGTCATTATATTTAGTCCCTGTAAAAAATAGTTAAGGATGATATGAATACTTTCAAAAACAGATATGATGTCATTGTGGTGGGTGCAGGACACGCCGGGTGCGAAGCGGCCCTGGCTGCGGCCCGTATGGGCTGTGACACCCTGCTGCTCACCATTGACATGGACAAAATTGCAGCCATGCCCTGCAGTCCCTCCATCGGCGGGACGGCCAAAGGCCAGCTGGTCAAGGAGATTGATGCCCTGGGCGGCTGGATGGCAAAGGTATCAGATTCTTCGGCCATCCAGTATCGGACCCTGAACACCCGTAAAGGTCCGGCTGTCCAGTCCACCCGAACCCAGAATGACAAGAACATGTATTCACAAAATATGAAACATGTCCTGGAAAAGGCTGACAATTTGGATCTTAAGCAGGCCATGGTCGAATCTTTGATCATCGAAAACAATGAAATTAAAGGGATTACCGACAATACCGGATTTGAATATGTTTCCTCCTGCGTGGTTATTACCACAGGAACCTTTCTGCGGGGTACCGTCCATATCGGGTCCTCCAGAATCCAGGCAGGGCGTGCCGGAGAATTTGCTTCCACGGGTCTGGCTCTGAGCCTTGAAGCCATGAAACTTGAAATGGGCAGGATGAAAACCGGCACTCCGCCGCGGCTGCATGCCGATTCCATTGATTTTTCAAAATTCAATGTCCACGGATCAGACGAAGTGATCAAACCTTTTTCCTTTTCCACCACCAAGGTGACAAACCCCATGCTGCCAAGCTTCATGGGTCAAACCAACCCGGACACCCATGCCCTCATCCGCAACAATTTGAAGTACTCAGCCCTGTACGGTGGACAGATCAAAGGCCAATCCGCCAGGTACTGCCCATCCTTTGAAGACAAGGTGGTAAAATTCCCGGACCGGGACTCCCACCATGTAATCCTGGAATATGAAGGTATCGACTCCAAAGAAATTTATGCCTCGGGCCTGGGAAACAGTCTGCCCCTTGGCATCCAATACCAGGTGGTACGCTCGGTAAAAGGCCTTGAACAGGCCCAGATCATGCGGGCGGCCTATGCCATTGAATACGATTATGTGTCGCCTTTGGAACTGACGCCTGCCCTTGAAACCAAAAAGATCAAGGGCCTGTTCCTGGCCGGGCAGATCAACGGCACGTCCGGCTATGAAGAAGCCGGGGCCCAGGGGTTGTGGGCCGGGGCCAATGCCGCGGCAAAAATACTTGGCCGCCCCCCTTTTATTCTGGACCGGTCCCAGGCTTATATGGGGGTTATGGTGGATGACCTTGTCACCCGGGGTACCAAAGAACCCTACCGCATGTTCACGTCCAGGGCCGAATACCGGCTGCTGCTCAGGGAAGACAATGCAGATCTACGTTTAGCCCGAATTGGTTATGAATACGGCCTGACAAGCAAGGCGCACTGGGACGAGGTTTCCCGGATCAAGACCGCCACGGAAAAAGAACTTGAACGGATCAACCGAATCGTGATCAAACCCAGCGATGAAACCAATGCCTTTCTTACCGGGCACAACTCCAATCCCATTGATACAGGTGTTCCTTTAACTCAATTGCTCAAACGTGCGGAACTCAGTTACGATCTTTTAAAACAGATCGCTCCTGTCCCTGAACCCGTCCAGGACCGCGCAGCCCGGCAGGTGGAAATTGAAATCAAATATGAAGGGTATATCCGGCGTCAGTATAATGAAATTAAAAAATTTGAGGATCTGGAACGGATAAAAATTCCGCTTGAATTTTCCTTTGATGCAGCCCACGGTCTGTCCAATGAGATCAGGGAAAAACTCAACCGGATCTGCCCGGCATCCCTGGGCCAGGCATCCCGCATTGACGGCATGACCCCGGCAGCCATCTCCGTTCTTATGGTGGCCATCAGCGCATTCAGACAAAACCGGTCTAATTGATGCAAAGGATAGCCCATCGCCCCTTGACTTAAACGGGTTGCGCCTTATTTTTATTACACATTTGTACTAAAGGAACAACCATACAGCTAAACGCAAAGGAATAAGATATAAAATGGCGCAAGATTACTACAAAACACTTGAAATAGATAAAACTGCGACAGCCGCTGACATAAAAAAGGCCTATAGAAAACTTGCCCTCAAATACCATCCGGATAAAACCAAGGGGGACAAGGTTCTGGAAGATAAGTTCAAAGGCATTTCAGAAGCTTACGCGGTTCTCAGTGATCCTGAAAAAAGAAAACAGTATGACACCTACGGATCTGCCGACTTCCAGCAAAAGTTCTCCCAAGAGGATATTTTCAGAAACTTTGACCTGGGCGATATTCTCAAAGAGTTTGGTTTCGGCGGTGGCGGCGGGTTCAACCGGTCCGGCGGCTTTTCTTCCTCATTTAAACAGGGCGGTCCAAGGTCTTCGTTTTCTGGCGTGGGGGGCAATCCCTTTTCCCAGAACGCGGGACCTGGGGCAGGTTACGGTCGCAAATCCCCGACCAGGGGCAAAGATCTGGAATATGAAATTCCTTTAACCCTGGACGAATTAATCAATGGCGTCGGTAAAACCATCACCATTTCGCAGAACGGGCAAGCCAAAGCCATTGAGGTTAAAATCCCCAAAGGCCTGACCCAGGGTAAAAAAATAAGACTGGCAGGCAAAGGCGAATCCGGCGCAAACGGTGGTCCGGCCGGCAACCTTTACATCAAATCCAACCCTTCCCTGCCCCAGGGCATTACCCTGGAGGGAAACGATATCCTGATGACAAGGGGTGTTGGACTCACCCAGGCCCTTTTAGGAGATAAGGTTGAGGTGACCACCCCCTCAGGCAAAACCATAAATTTGACCCTGCCGCCAGGGACCGGACACAAGGCAAAAATGCGTTTGTCGGGCATGGGAATTCCCCATATGAAAGGAAATGGTTGCGGAGATCTCTATGTTGTGATTAATATAGAGATGCCGAAGAATTTAAACTCCAAACAGAAGAAATTAATCAAGGAACTTAAGGAAACAGGATTATAATTTAACATGCCTGAACTCATCCCCTTGATTTCCCAACAGGAAATCAAGGAAAAAGTCCGGGAGGTCGGACAAAGAATTACCCTGGATTATAAAGGTCTTGATCTCGTGGTTGTAGGGGTTCTCAAGGGATCTTTTGTCTTTCTGGCCGATCTTGTCCGGCAGATCACCATTGAGCATGAAATTGATCTGGTGGGTGCATCATCGTACGAAGGCACGTCATCTACCGGACAGATCGTGTTTACAAAACAACCCGACCTTGAACTTAAAGGACGTGATGTGCTGCTGGTGGAAGATATCGTGGACACAGGCCAGACCCTTGCCAGGATTATCGAATCCATACAATTGTTAAATCCTCGGTCCATAAAAACATGTGCGCTGATAGATAAAAACGAACGCCGGGAAAAACAAATCAATATGGATTATTCATGTTTCTGCCTTGATGAGGGGTTTATCGTAGGTTATGGGCTGGACTACAATGAAAAATACAGAAACCTACCGGCGATCTTTGATTTAAAATTATAAAATGAATTTATATGAAAGAAATTAAGCGCTTAGTTTCTTTCATGACTTGTTGTGGCCTGACCTCGGTGAAAGACCTGTTCGGCCATGGCCGTTATTCAAATTAAGGGGATGCCCAATGATAATTACCTGCGAAAAGTGTTCAACCCAATTTGTCCTTGACGACGCCCTGATTAAGCCTGAGGGATCAAAGGTCAGATGCGGTAAGTGCCGGCATGTTTTTACAGCCTTTCCACCGGACCATCCAGAAATTGAGCTCTCTGAGCAGTCGAATCCTGAAGAACAAGAGATCCAAAACCAATTAGACTTTAACGCATCACAAGATGACGATTTCAATATGGACAGCGATTCGCACAGCCAGAACGCTGACCTGGAAGATACGGATATTGATTTCTCCGGAATTGAATTCGATGAGCAGGAATTTGAACAAAAGCCATCGGAACGTCAGGCAGACACAGAAGCAACAAATTTTCAGGACCAGGACATTGACACTGAAGACCCATCCACGGATTTTTACGAAGACGGTCTTGATTTCGAAACTGCTGAATTTGAGATAGAGGAGCCGGAACTGGATTTCCAGGATGATGGTCTTAAACAGGACACCCAGGAATTTGAATTTGAATTTGAAGAAACTGAAAATGAAATATCTTCTGAACCGGCATCAATGCCCGCAGATTCAGATACGACTGATATTGAAATCAGTTTTGACCAGGATGACAGCGCAGACCTTGAGCTGGAGCTGGAAGAGCTGTCTTTTGATATGGATGACCCAGCCGTAGAGGCATCGTCCATTGATGACCTTGAACTGGATACAAAACAGGATGATGATCCGGGACTTGAATTTGAAGACGATCCCCAAGCAGATCTTATTATTGAAGATGACGACGATCTGGAGTTATCCCTCGAACCCGAAGACGACCTGATTGACGTCCAAGAGCAGGGCGACATAATTGAAGGGCAACCGGATATAAAAAATGACGGTTTACCTGCAGATGACATCATGCTTGAATCTGATGACGACGATGAAGAACCGGATGACCAGAATGCGGACGAAAAGAGTGAACAAACTGCCTCAGAGCAGGATAAATTTGCTGAATATGACAAGGTACTGGAACAGGAGATCGAACCGGAAGACACGGGTATAACCGTTCCGGACCCCGGAGAGGAAGACAACATACCTTCACCTGTCCCCCCGCAGACCTTGAGGGATGAGGAAATCGAAACCATCACAGAGGCACAGACAGAACAAGAGGCCTTGATCATACCGTCCGCACAAAGTGTCCGCCAGAAACGAAGCACAAAAAAGGAAAAAAGGGGAAGCCTGGCAGTTAAAATTCTGTTGGTGCTGGTGCTGCTGATCCTGGCTGCCTATGTGGCAATCATTCGTCTTGGTGTAACTATTCCGGTGGTGTCCGACATTCAGATTCCCGTTATTACCCAGTGGCTTGAGCCCAAACAGGCGCCCCAGCCGCCACTGAACCCAGTACTGGACGAACCCAGTATTGATGGCCGGTTTGTTTCCAATAAAAGCGCAGGGGACCTGTTCATTATCACAGGCAGAATTAAAAATCCGTCCAATACTGCCGTCAGCTACCTCCAGGTCAAAGGGACCTTGATGAAAAAGGACAACACCAAAGCAGAAACGCTGATCGCCTATTGCGGAAATATAATTCCCGAAGAAACACTTAAGTCCGGCAATATCTCGGATATAGCCAAGCAGATGGGTGTAAAACAAGGGAATCAGAATACCAATGTCAATATCAAGCCCGGCGCTTCGGTCATGTTTATGCTGGTTTTTTCCAATCTGCCCGAGGATCTGTCCAATTTCACCGTGGCGGTAGAGGGATTTGAGCCTGCTCAAGAATAAAGTTGCCACGATTAATTCATATTAAGGACAATTATATTAAAATAAATCAAAAATTTTATTTGACACGCCCTTTAACATTGTGCTATTTATTCCAGGTTTTTTGTGGCGACGTAGCTCAGATGGTCAGAGCATGCGGCTCATATCCGCAGTGTCCGGGGTTCAATTCCCTGCGTCGCTACCAGCATCTACAATGGCCCCTGTCCGCAGGGGCTTTTTTGATTTCTCACCCCTATGATTTTAGAGCCACAGCAAGCTGACAAATATCGTCCGGCGTTGTATGACAGCATCCCCCGATGAGCCTAGCCCCATTTTTTGCCCATTGAGTCGCCATTTCACCAAAGGAGGGCCGACCCGGCTTTGGGGCCCATGATTTGGTCAAGTTATTATACTGCTCGCCTTTATTGGGGTATACCACCACAGGTTTGTCGGTTACGGACCGGATTTCTTTTACAAGAGACACCACATGAACCGGATCTGTGCAGTTGATACCCATGGCAGCCACACAGGGTTTGTCATCCAGCCATTGGGCGCAGTCCCGGACTGCCTCTCCGCTATTGATGTGCTGTCCGTCCCTTGCACTGAAGCTGAACCAGGCCGGAATCATATCCAAATTCTCCAGTAACCGGACAAGAACTCTGGCTTCGGCAAAGCAGGGCAGGGTTTCACAGGCCAGAAAATCTGGCCCGGCTGAAACCAGTGTTTTCAATCTTTCTTTGTGAAAAACAACCAGGTCATCTTCACTTATGCCGTAATTGCCGGTGTATTCCGACCGGTTCGTTAGAAAGGCTCCGTAGGGACCTACCGATGCCCCCACCAGGGGTTTCAGTCGATTGACCCGGTTGGCTGGATCAGCCCAAAACGCATTCACCACAGTTTTTGCCAATATAACAGCAGATTGGATAAGCTTTTGGGCCTGTTCATGGGTGAAGCCATGGCGTGCTAGGCCCTGGAAAGTGGCCTGGTAACTTGCGGTGATCAGACAATCCGCACCGGCATGAAGATAGTCGGTATGAACTGCCGCAATCATCTCAGGATTGTCTGCCAGAAGCCGGGCCGACCAGAGCGGATCATCAAGATTGCACCCCCGGCGCTCAAGCTCCGTGCCAAGCGCCCCGTCAATGATCAGATATTTCTTCTGTTTCAGATATGCGCGGATAACATCAGCCATAGTATTTTTTCCCTCCTGCTCTTTTTATTATTTTAATAATTTACATCCAAAGCGTATGAAATCCATGGAAAAATTTGAAAAGTATAAATTTAATCGCCTTGACATTTTTGATTCAGACCCAAATTTATGATAGATTTGTCAAATTGACAGGCTATTTTTTTTAAAATGGGAGTACCTATGCCAGGCATATATGACATTTGTGTCCAAGACCATTTTGCAGCAGCCCATTCCCTGAGGGGCTATGATGGCAACTGCTCAAATCTGCACGGCCATAATTGGGTTATTGAAGCGCACATACGCTGCACCAAACTCAATCAGTTGGGCATGGGCATAGATTTTAGGGATGTCAAAGGTGTGGTCAAGGATGTTTTAAGCAAACTGGATCACACCAATCTTAATGAGGTTGCCGAATTTGGATCAATCAATCCCACGGCTGAAAATTTGGCCAAATTTCTCTACTCGGAACTGTCCAGGCGTCTGAACACCGAATTCATCAAGGTCCAAAAAATTATGGTATTTGAAAGTCCGGGCTGCGGATCATCCTACCAGGAGATATAAGTGCCCCTGAACATCTGCGAGATTTTTTACAGCCTGCAAGGAGAATCTACCCGGGCGGGCCTTGCCTGCGTGTTTGTCCGGCTGTCCGGGTGCAACCTGTCCTGTTCCTGGTGCGACACCACCTATGCCGCGACACAATCCGTTTCCATGACCCTAAATCAGATCGTGGACCAGGTGTCTGCCTTTGAATGCCCCATGGTTGAAATTACCGGCGGAGAGCCCTTGATTCAGTCCCAGACGCCTGCATTGATATCCGCACTTCTGGAAAAAGGATTTCAGGTGCTGCTGGAGACCAATGGAAGTTTAAGCATTGCACCTGTAGATCCCGCCTGTATCCGAATCATGGATGTCAAGTGCCCCTTATCCGGTGAAGCCGGGTCATTTCTTTTCGACAACTTCAAACACATGA
The DNA here is from genome assembly GCF_004319545.1 of Desulfobacter hydrogenophilus. Lineage (NCBI taxonomy): Bacteria > Pseudomonadati > Thermodesulfobacteriota > Desulfobacteria > Desulfobacterales > Desulfobacteraceae > Desulfobacter > Desulfobacter hydrogenophilus. The sequence continues at coordinate 1,579,830 of NZ_CP036313.1, forward strand.
CATCCCGGGATGAAATCAAATTCGTGGTGGGTTCAAGGCAGGACTATGAATATGCCGCATCCATCATTAAAACGCGCCTTGTGAGCCATCCGATAGAAAATATCCACATCTGCCCGGTTTTTGGCCGGATTGAGCTTTCGGACCTGGCGGCATGGATATTAGAAGACAGGCTGGGTGCAAGACTGTCTCTCCAACAACACAAAATCATCTGGGATCCGGATTTAAGAGGAGTATAACCCATGACAAAAAAAGCGGTTGTTCTTTCATCTGGCGGTATTGATTCCACCACAGCCATGGCCATTGCCAGGGACAGGGGGCACAATATTTACAGTTTAAGCTTCAGCTACGGTCAGCGCCACAGCGTGGAGTTGGAATGCGCAAAGAAAGTGGCTTGCCACATGGGAGCCGTTATGCATAAAATCGTGGACATTGATCTGCGCCAGTTCGGCGGTTCTGCGCTCACCGACGACATTGCCGTGCCCAAACACGAAAGCGTGTCGCAGATTGACCAAACCCAAATTCCTGTCACCTATGTACCGGCCAGGAACACCATCTTTTTATCCTATGCCATGGCCTGGGCCGAGGTGCTTAAAGCCGAAGCCATTTTTATCGGCGTCACAGCCGTGGATTATTCAGGATACCCGGATTGCAGGCCCCAATTCATTGAAGCTTTCCAGACCATGGCCAACCTTGCCACAAAAACCGGGATAACAAAACAAACTGTTTTGACCATTGAAACCCCTTTGATCCAAATGTCAAAATCCGAAATAATCACAACCGGACATGGTTTAGGCGTGGATTACAGCCTGACCATTTCCTGCTATGATCCGGACAGCCAAGGACGCTCCTGCGGCAGATGCGACTCATGTCTGCACCGCAAAAAAGGATTTACTGAGGCTGGTCTCCCTGATCCGACCCCCTACATTAGAGATCCACAAAGTTATTCGAATTTGCTCCAATTAAAATCATAGCTTGTGCTTCTTCCCCCACCCGGAAACCGAACCAGGATCATTTTTTGAACCAGATCAGCCAATTCTTTTTGGGCAGTGGCACGACTGGTATGAGCGATACCCATATATTTTTTATTTTTTAATCCACCTTCAAAACCATTGGGACCTGCATTAAAATAACATCATGTAAACATCAAAATTCAGGAGATTAAATTCTTTCTTGCCATCTGAGCGGTAGTCAGGATATTCTCCAATTATCTTAATTTTCGTTTTTGTGCCAACCATTTCCATATACCCATATAATGGTTGGATAATATATATTTTTTTCATGCCATACCGACATAAGCACTCTGTTCGTTTAACTAAACAAAGACTAAAAGGGAGAATGACAATGAAAGATGAGAAGAAAAAACTCACCACCAATGCTGGGGCTCCGGTACCGGACAATCAGAACGTCATGACCGCTGGCCCTCGCGGCCCTCAATTGCTTCAGGATGTCTGGTACCTGGAAAAAATGGCTCATTTTGATAGAGAGGTTATTCCCGAGCGACGGATGCACGCGAAGGGCTCCGGAGCTTATGGCACTTTCACCGTAACCCACGACATCACCCAATACACCCGCGCAAAAATCTTTTCTGAGATCGGCAAAAAAACTGAATTGTTTGCACGCTTTTCCACTGTGGCCGGAGAACGCGGTGCTGCAGACGCAGAACGTGATATTCGCGGTTTTGCACTTAAATTTTATACCGAAGAAGGCAACTGGGATATGGTGGGGAATAATACGCCGGTCTTTTTTTTACGAGACCCGCTCAAATTCTCAGACCTTAACCATGTCGTCCATCGGGACCCTCGTACCAACCTCCGCAGTGCTAAAAACAATTGGGATTTTTGGACTTCCCTACCCGAGGCATTGCATCAAGTGACAGTGGTTATGAGTGACCGCGGCATTCCGGCAAGCTTCCGCAATATGCATGGATTCGGCAGTCATACATTCAGCTTTATTAACGCCCAAAACGAGCGTTACTGGTGCAAATTCCATTTCCGCACCCAACAGGGCATCAAAAACCTCACAGATTCGGAAGCAGAAGCAGTGATCGGTAAATGCCGTGAAAGCAATCAACGCGACCTGTACTACAGTATCGAGAATGGAGAGTTCCCACGCTGGACCATGTTTGTCCAGATTATGACCGAGGAAGAGGCTACTAAGCTTCCTTACAATCCTTTTGATTTGACTAAGGTCTGGTACAAGAAGGATTTTCCGCTGATTGAGGTGGGTTATTTTGAACTTAACAAAAACCCGGAAAACTATTTTGCCGAGGTCGAACAAGCGGCCTTTAATCCAGCCAACGTGGTGCCGGGTATCAGCTTCTCACCTGACAAAATGCTTCAGGGCAGACTTTTCTCATATGGCGATACACAACGTTACCGCTTAGGTGTCAATCATCACCTCATACCGGTAAATAAAGCCCGTTGTCCCTTCCACAGTTACCACCGCGACGGCCAAATGCGGGTGGACGGCAACTATGGTTCAACCCTCAGCTACGAGCCCAACAGCTATAATGAATGGCAGGAACAGCCAGACTTCTCCGAGCCGCCTCTGGCATTGAGCGGTGCAGCAGCCCACTGGGACGCCCGCGAGGATGACAGTGATTACTATACCCAGCCGGGAAAGCTCTTTCGTTTGATGAGTAAGGAGCAACAGGAGGTCCTGTTTGGCAACACCGCCCGTGCAATGGACGATGCGCCGGAGATGATCAAAATCCGTCATATCGGAAACTGCCTGAAGGCTGACCCGGCCTATGGCGAGGGGGTGGCTAAGGCACTGGACATTTCGCTGAGCAAAGTTCCAAAGTAAAAATATATAAGATAGCAACCGCATCAAATCGGAATGGTAAAAGCTGTATCAACTAGCTATGCAGCTTTTACCAGCCGGTATTTTTTTCGTTACTCACAGGAAAACCAAAACAAGTCTAACTTCCAGTATTATCAAATAAAACCAGCTATGGTTTTATTTGATGCTATCCGGGTCAGGAATCTCGCGTTCATGTATTCCCAGCAGGAACAAAAGACCATCCAGGCCCATGGTGGAAATGGTATTGGCCGCTTTTTCCCGGACAATGGGCTTGGCGTTAAAGGCCACACCGAGTCCGGCAATGGAAATCATGGGCAGGTCATTGGCTCCGTCACCCACGGCAATGGTCTGCTGGATGGACAGATTTTCTTTTTTTGCAAGCTCACGTAAAAGTTCTGCCTTTTTCTGGCCATCCACAATTTCGCCGGAAACCCGGCCTGTGACTTCTCCGTTCTCTATTTCAAGGGTATTGGCAAATACATAATCAAACCCCAGGATCTCTTTAAGATAATTACCCACAAAGGTAAAACCGCCGGAAAGGATGGCAAGCTTGTAGCCCAGTCCCTTCAGGGTCCGGGTAACGAGACCGGCCCCGTCGGTCAGGGGCAGGGTCCGGGCAAGGCCCTTGATATCCTTTTCCTTTAATCCTTTAAGCAGGGCCACACGCCGTCTAAAACTCTCCTTGAAATCAATTTCTCCGCGCATGGCAGATTCGGTGATTTGGGCTACCTGATCGCCGACACCGGCCAGTTTTGCCAGTTCATCAATCACCTCAGCCTGGATTAATGTGGAATCCATATCAAACACAACAAGCTTACGGTTTTTACGGTAGATGTTGTCCTCATGAAAGGATATATCAATGCCCAGATCCTGGGAGATGTGAATGAACCGGCCCTTCATTTCGGGGATGCTTCTGGGTGTGCCGGACACAGCGAACTGGATACAGGCCATAGGTGGTTCTAACGGTCTTTTCAGGGATCTGCGGCCGGACATACGGGTAATGGAGTCAATGTTAAGCGTATGATCGGTAATCACGGAGGAGACAGCCGAAATCTGGGCTGTGGTGATATCCCGGCCCATGACCGTAATAATCCTGCGCTCCTTATCCTGGGTCTGGACCCAGGCTTCGTATTCATTCGGATCCACAGGCACAACATCCACGGCCAGCCCCATCTTATGTCCTTCAAAAATCAAATCCTTGAACATCAGGGAAAAATCCTGGGGACATGGAATATCCACCAGCATGCCCAAAGAGATATGTTCATGAATTACAGCTTGACCAATATCCAGAATGCTTACCCGATACTGGGCAAGGATGGTTGAAATTCGGGCGGTAAGACCTTTCTGGTCTTTGCCCGTAATGCTGATCAGAACAATATCCCCCATAATATATCCCCTATGAATTTGGTAATTGATCTTTAAAGGTATCCCGCATTCAATACTGGTACCATGCGCTGCCGGGTCTATTTTATAGCCTTGCCATCCGAATCTGTAAAGTGCTTTTGGCTCATCTGCCGGACCAGATTTTCCAGGGTCTTTTTTTGATTAAGGGAGGGATCCTCCAGCACTTGCTCAAATAAAAAAGCTTTAACTTTTCCAATGGCCGGACCCTGGGGCAGGCCCAGAATGTCCTGGATGTCCCTGCCTGAAATGGCAAGGTCATTCATATTAAATGGCGTCTTCTCATTAATGGCGTTCAGGATTTTGCCCAGACGCAGGCGGATATCCCCAAGGGAGTATGGCTTTTTGACCGGATTCAGATTGCCTTTTTTGTCGGCAATGCGCATGCGCAAAAAATCCTGGTAGGTCAGATTTAGATCATCCAGCATGGCCAGGAGCCTGCGTACCGCTTTCGGGGAAGTATCTGCTTTTAGAGGACGCATGTGCCCCCGGACCAGGGCGTGGATATGGTCCATGTCCTTTCTGGAAAATCGAAGACGCTCAAGGTCTGCCATCATGGCCCGGGTGCATTTCTGATGTCCCGGAAAAGTGTTTCGGCCCTCCTTGATTTCCCGTGCATCCATTTTCCCTGTGTCATGGAGAAATCCTGCCAGCCGGAGTATGGGCATGCATGCCGGCAGGGCATCACCCACCAGAAGATTATGCTCAAATACGGTTTCACCATGGTTGGGACCGCCATCCAGATCGTAGCACCGATCAAGACTTGGTAGAATGCGGGCCAAAAGGCCTGTATCATGAAGCAAAAGAAAAAATCTCGAGGGCTTGTCCATGCCCATGGCCTTGACAACTTCCCGTTGAATCCGGTCTGCGGTTCCTTGGGTCATAATTTTATGGGCCCGGGTACGGATGGCATTAAAGGCGTCCGGTTCAATTTTGAACCCGAAACGGGCAGCAAACCGGCAGGCCCTGACCATGCGCACGGGGTCTTCTTCAATTCGGTCAAAGGGATCCCGGGTGAACCGAATCGTTTTATGTTCAATGTCCGCCTGCCCGCCAAAGGGGTCTGCCAGGGTCCTGGTTTCGGGATCCCAGGCCATGCTGTTGATGGTGAGATCCCGGCGGCCAAGGTCTGTGGCCGGAAAGGTATGACCTGCATCCACAGCCTTTTTATCTGCGGGCCTGCAGGTTGCCACCTCCACCTTGTTGACCAGGGTCACGGCAAAAGATTTTCCCACATATTTCGGATTCTGGTCGGCAAACAGCCGGGCCAGATCTTCGGGCAAGGCATTGGTCAGGATATCCACATCCTCGGGTGAGATACCCAGAAAGGCGTCTCGGACAACCCCACCGGCCAAAAAGGCTTGAAAACCTTCGGTCCAAAGGGTTTCAAGGATAGGGGAAACGGGATTCCGCGCCTGGATAGTGTTCAGGATATCGGCAATTGAACGCATGCAAAATATTTTTTTAATAAATCCCGGACACAGGCGAACCGCACCCGGGGCATTTATTGGTCTGGGTTAAAAGATTTTCCACTGAATAGCCAACTCTTTTGATAACAATCTGACCGCAGTCTGGACAGTAGGTATTTTCCCTGGCGCCGGTTACATTGCCGGTGTACACATGAACAAGTCCGGCTGAAAGTGCAATGTCGCAGGCTTTTTCAAGGGTCTCCACAGGTGTCGGCCCAATCTGGGTCAGCTGGTATGTCGGGTGAAACCGAGATAAGTGCCAGGGGGTCGAAGGCCCCAATTCCCCGGCAATGAAGGACGCCATTTGCTTAAGTTCGTTGGGATCGTCATTGAGTCCCGGGATTATCAGGGTGGTGACCTCTACCATGAGGCCTAAATCCACCATGCTCTTCAATGTTTGCTTAACCGGTTCCAGGCGACCGTTACAATACCGGGTGTAAAATTCATTAGAGAAAGATTTAAGATCCACGTTGGCTACATCTATCACTGCAGCGGAGGCCTGCAGCAGTTTAGGGCTCATAAATCCGTTGGTAACAAAAATATTGGCAAGCCCTGCATCCTTTGCCAGCATGGCTGTATCCAAAACCAGTTCAAAAAAAACCGTGGGTTCGGTATAAGTATAGGCAATACTTTGGCATCCTTGTTCCACAGCCTTTGCCACAATCGCTTCGGGCGTCATTGCTTTGCCGGCAAGGCGACCTGAAAAAGGGTCTGCCCCCTGGTCACGGACCTGGGAAATATCGGCGTTCTGGCAGAACCGGCACTTAAAATTGCACCCGGGCGTGCCAATGGAATAAGAGAGGGAGCCGGGTTTGAAATGAAAAATGGGTTTTTTCTCAATGGGGTCCACATTGGCCGCCACCACCCGGTCGTACACCAGGGAAAAAAGCTGACCATCCCGGTTCTCCCGGACACCACACACGCCGGTATGTCCCGGTGTAATCGTGCAATAATGGTTACAGGCCAGACATTTTACTGCATGATCGGACAGTGTTTCATAAAGACGGGCACGTATCATTCTTTTACCTTGAATCCTAACGCCAGGCCTGTGGCCGGCTCATTGATTTTACGATTCCGGGGTTTTAAAGCCATGGGCCGGGTGCGAAACTTAGGCACGGGCTTGATCCGCATGCCAATGAATCCGCCCCAGTAGGACCACTGGATCAGGCGAAGACATTCCACACTTGAGACCAGGCTCCCGGACAAAAACGGGAACTGTAGGGTTGTCCGCCATTTTACAGGCACTTTTCCCAAGATTGAGGTCATCATGGTTTTCAACTCCCACACACTAAAAAAACGGGAACAGCTGTACATATCCGGGGAAAAAAAACCTTTGAACCGACGGGCCATATTCTGGAGGGCATACCGGTTATGGACGCCGATGACCACCTGTTCCCGGGCCACCCGACAGGCCTCTTCAATGGCCTTAGCCGGCCGGTCTGAAAATTCAAGACTGAAAAACAGTAATGCGGTATCAAACGAATTATCGTCAAAGGGCAGATCTTCGGCTGTCCCCCGATGCAGATCAACGCGATGACCAAACCGTTCAGCAGCCTTGTCCAGCATATATGCGGAAGGGTCAATACCGGTCAGGCTCATGCCCAGATCCACAAAAGGTTCAAGACTTAATCCCGTACCGCAGCCAATGTCCAGCAAACGCTTTCCGGGCATGGGGTGAATCAGGGAGCTGATCAGTTTGATTTCAAGTTCAAGGCAATGTCTGCCCCGGCCTTTTTCAAAAAAGGCATCATAGTCCTGGGCCGCCTTGAAATCAAATTCATATGCCATGCTCAGGTCTCTTGCTCCAAAGGGGTTAATGTCCAATGGTCAGGTTACAAAACCTACCCTTTTTCTCTTTGATCTTAAATTAACGATATTAACATAACGCACTCCCGGGAAAAAGCAATCAAACCCGTAAAAAAACAGACAAGACCCGGACTGTAAAAAAAATTATAGGCGGACAACAATGAATTGGGACTTACTATGGCAGGTGGGATAACGGACAGACCGTAAAAAACGCGGTCCTTAGGGGCTTCGAAAAACAGACAAAATCAAGGAATTATTTTCCCAAGTCCTTATTCGTGGGTGTCAGACCGTTTCCTTTTGTTATACCAGTCATACCCCTTATATAACTTGTCCATGCATGCGGGGCACAGGCCGTGGGTAAACGTCAGATTAGAATGGGTCTCAAAATAGCTGTCCACATCATTCCAGAACCCCTTATCATCCCGGATTTTTTTGCAATGTGAACACATGGGCAAAAGGCCGCGCAGGGTTTTAAGTTCAATATGGGTTTTAATGCGGGCCAGAAGTTCAGCCGAATGAAAGGGTTTTGTTACATAATCAACCCCGCCCACATCAAATCCCTTTAAAATATCCTGGGCATCAGACTTGGCCGTTAAAAAAATCACCGGAATCTGGTGTGTGGGAAATTCAGCCCTCAACTTTTCACAGACCTCATACCCATCCATCTCCGGCATCATGACATCTAGGAGGATGAGATCCGGAAATTCGGATTTTACAAACGTCAGGGCCTGGGGCCCACTTTGGGCCATGGCAACTTCATATCCGTTATTAGAAAGCAACTTCCCAAGGAACTGAAGATTCTGAGGTTTGTCATCAACCGTCAAAATGAGATTTTTATTGACCATCGTGATGCTCCAGGAACAACTTTATGAATTAATCACAGCTGCAGTTTCCGCAGCAGCCCGAATCGCAGCCCCCGCCTTTGGTTCCACAGCTGCTTGCCGGAGGTTCCAGCCCGGTTTCAGCAATGGTGATATCAAAAACAAGGGTTTTACCGGCCAGGATATGGTTTACGTCCATGGTCACACTTGTCTCATTTACACCTGCCACCCGCGCAGGAACCGGCTGACCTGCCGGATTCTGGAGTTGAAGATCAAGACCTTCTTTCAGTTCCATCTCCGGGGGGAACTGCTCCCTTGGGATCTCCACCATGGCCTTCTCATCTCTTGGGCCGTATCCCATTTCAGGCGGAATGGTTACGGTTTTTGATTCCCCTTTTTTCATGCCGATGACGGCCTGGTCAAAGCCTTTGATCAGCATGCCTGTATCAACGGTGAAAGTCAGTGGCTGTCTGCCTTCGGAAGAGTCAAACACGTCCCCGCTTTCAAGTTTTCCCGTATAATCCACGGCAATGGTATCCCCTGATTTAATTGCTTCGCTCATAAGTCTTTTCCTTCCAGTCGGTGGCGGTTCCGACTGTTACGTTGGCTTTCCGGAACTTTTGCCCGAAAAAATTTAACCATCCTCTTTTTAAGGATGGTTTAAACAAAATGAGCTGAAATTATAGGGGAAAAACGAAAAGATGTCCAAAAGTATTTTAAAATTTGATATTATTCTGTTGAATGAAATATGGTATGGTCAGACAGAAATTACTAAAATTAAGATAAGGATAGTAACATGGAACTTTTGAAAATTATTGCAGCCATTATTCTTCCACCGGTGGGTGTGTTTCTCCAGGTCGGCATTGGAAAGCACTTCTGGTTGAATATTCTTTTAACCATTCTTGGCTACATTCCAGGTATTGTTCATGCCATCTGGGTAATCGCCAAAAATAAATAATTTTTGCAGAAAATTCCGCCGCCTGCGGCGCTGCAAAAAAAATATTAATCCTCACAACCATCAAATTGCTCCGATTGAAATTTTTTTTGTGCCTTCCATCCAGGCGAATTTTTCGCAAAAATGACAGATTGTGGCTGATAGGGCATTTTCATTTAAAAGGGCAGGCAGCGGGTAACATCGGCATCTGCCCTTTTATATTCAATTAAGGCTTTGTTTGATCATTGATTATTATCCCATGAACGGATAGGCGTAATTTACGGGGGGAACCAGGGTTTCCTTGATGGTCCGGGATGATGCCCAGCGAATCAGGTTCAGATAGGACCCTGCTTTATCGTTGGTGCCGCTCTTACGGGCTCCGCCAAAGGGCTGCTGACCAACCACGGCGCCGGTGGGCTTATCATTGATATAAAAGTTTCCGGCGGTGTGGGTCAACCGGGCCATCAGAGCATTGATCACTTCGCGGTCCATGGCAAAAACAGCGCCGGTCAAAGCATATGGGCTTGTATTGTCCAGAATGTCCAGGGTCGCGTCAAAGTCTTTATCCTCATATATATAAACCGTGAGAACCGGTCCAAAAATTTCTTCGACCATGGATTCGTAATCCGGTGTTTTGGCCTGGATCACGGTGGGGTGAACAAAATAGCCCTTGGACTTGTCCCGCTGACCGCCGATGATCACTTCAGCATCGGAAGATTCCTGTGCCCGTGAAATGTAAGCGTCGATGTTGTCAAATGATTTTTCATCAATCACGGCATTCACAAAGTTTGTGAAATCAGTCACCGGACCCACCTTGATTTCAGCTATTTTTTCTTTAAGCTGATCCTGGACCGCAGGCCACAGGGAGGCCGGTACATAGAGGCGGGAGCATGCAGAGCATTTCTGGCCCTGGAACTCAAAGGCACCCCGGATGATGCCTGTGACAAGCGCATCAACATCAGCGCTGGCATGGGCAAAGATGTAGTCCTTACCGCCGGTTTCACCCACGATCCTTGGATAAGAAATGTAGGTTTCAATGTTTTCAGCCGCTTTTTTCCAAAGATTCTGGAAGACTGCAGTGGAGCCAGTGAAGTGCATGCCAGCAAAATATTTATGGGTAAACAGAATATCACCGGTCTGTGAACCGTAGCCCGGGATGAAGTTGATAACGCCAGGGGGAAGCCCTGCTTCCTTAAGGATCTGCATCACATAGTAGTTGGACAGAACAGCCGTGGTGGAAGGTTTCCACACAACCGTGTTGCCCATCATGGCAGGCGAGGTGGGTAAATTGCCGGCAATTGCGGTAAAATTAAACGGGGTCAGCGCAAAAACAAATCCTTCCAGGGGACAGTATTCCAGTCGATTGTAAACGCCTTTTTCGCTAAACGGCTGGTTGGCGTAAATTTCTTCCATATAGGTGACATTGAAGCGCAAAAAATCCACCAGCTCGCAGGTGGCGTCAATTTCGGCCTGGAAGGCGTTTTTTGACTGACCCAGCATGGTAGCCGCATTAATTTTGGCCGAATATTTCTGGGAGATCAAATCCGCCGTTTTCAAAAAAACTGCCGCACGCTCTTGCCAGTCCATGGTCTCCCAGGCCGCTTTCGCAGAAAGGGCTGCGTCCACAGCCGCCTTGATTTCTTTCTCGCCCGCCATATGCACTTTACCCAGCACATGACCGTGGTCATGGGGACAGACCACATCACGGACATCACCGGTTTTAATCTCTTCACCGTTGACAATCACCGGAATTTCAACCTGGCCTGCCATCTGACGGCCAAGCTCTGCGGACAATGCCCCACGTTCCGGGCTGCCCGGTGCATACATCTTGACAGGTTCATTGTAGGGTTGGGGGATGGTAAATATGCTGTTTGCCATTTTATAACTCCTTTTTTAAACTATCTCCTTCTATCCAATGTTAAATTCGATACCCTGGGCCAGCGGCAGTTCCTTGCCCCAATTAATGGTGGTGGTCTGACGTCTCATGTACACTTTCCATGCATCAGACCCGGATTCACGCCCGCCACCGGTCTCTTTTTCACCGCCGAATGCGCCGCCGATTTCAGCACCGGAGGTACCGATGTTCACGTTGGCAATGCCGCAATCAGATCCTTTATGTGACAAAAATCCTTCCTGGTAATGCAAGGAGGTCGTAAAGACAGCAGAAGACAGACCCTGGGGCACGTCATTATGCAGTTCAAGGGCTTGCTCAAACGCATTGTATTCAATGATGTACAAGATGGGCGCAAAGGTTTCACTCTGGACAATGGGGAAATCATTTTTTACTTCAGCCACAGCTGGCAGCACATAGTGGCCACCTTCACAACCGTCCACAGTGATCCGCTCGCCACCGCAAAGCACCTTTCCACCGCAAGCCTTTACGGCTTTTAAGGCCTCTTCCATGGCAAGGACAGCGCCTTCGTCAATAAGTGGCCCCATGAGCGTACCGTTGTCCAGGGGATTGCCGACCTTGACCTGTTTGTATGCACTGACCAGGTTGTTGACAAAGGTTTGTTTTACGGAAGAGTGAATGATAATCCTGCGGGTGGAGGTACAGCGTTGTCCTGCGGTACCCACTGCGCCGAACAGGGTGGCCCGGACGGCCATGCCTATGTCCGCATCTTCGGTTACGATAATCGCGTTGTTGCCGCCAAGTTCCAGGAGAGACCGTCCTAAACGCCCCCCAACCACTTCACCCACATGTTTGCCCATGGCAGTGGATCCTGTGGCGGAAATCAGGGGGATTCGCGGGTCATGGAGCATAGGTTCGCCCACATCATCTCTGGAACCGATGATCATGTTGAAAATTCCCTCAACGCCGTATTTGTCAACCACAGGTGTAAGGATGTTCTGGATGGCAATGCTGGTCAAAGGCACCTTTGAGCTGGGTTTAAACAGGATCGCATCACCACAGACAGAGGCAATTAAAGCGTTCCAGGACCATGGGGCCGCAGGAAAGTTAAACGACGTGATCAACCCGACAATTCCCAAAGGGTGCCATTGTTCGTACATCCGGTGTTCGGGCCGTTCGGAATGCATGGTCAGGCCATACAGCTGGCGGCTCAGGCCCGTTGCAAAATCGGCAATGTCGATCATCTCCTGGACCTCACCCTCGCCTTCGGCCTGGATTTTACCAACTTCAAGGGAGATCAGAGCGCCTAATGCCTTTTTATTTTCCCGTAACGCAACACCGATCTCACGCACCATATCGCCGCGCCGGGGAGCGGGCATCATACGAAAAGTTTTAAATGCGTCCTGGGCTTTGGCCATCACCGCGTCATAGTCTTTTTTTTCAGCCGTCAGAACGCCGGCAATGGGCTTGCCGTTAATGGGGGAACAGGAAACAAGCTCTTTCCCCTTTGTTTTAAGCCATCCCTTGCTGCCACCGATTGTGGCACCGGAATTGACGGATTTAATCCCAAGGGCATCAAGGATTTGTTTTACTTCTGCATTCAATGCGTCGCTCATATAAATCACCTCCTGATGATATCTTTTATGAAATTGAAAAGGCAGACCAAGAGATCAGGGGGAATTATCAACGCGTTCATGTCCGGCCTATGCATCGGATTTATGCCAAAACACACGATGATCAGAGAGCTTGAAGAAAAACGTCTGTGGATCTGTTCCCCCGAATCCAGCCAAACGCAGACCATTTCAATATCTTTATCAAAAAAAACGGGAATTTATAAAAAATAAGGCCCTTATTAACTACCTGACCCGGATCAAGCCCAATGAATTCGGGGTGGGATAAATCCAAATCAGCATATACCCCGATATTACATAAAAACGTTCTAAAAAGGAATAAATTTAACATAACCAGGTGGATGAAAAATGACTCCAATTCAGTATTCAGGAATGATAACCAGAATAAAATTGTCGCAAAAAGCCGGGCAACTGGTATGGAAAACCTGACAGCTAATATATCTTGACAGGATACGGGCCCATCCTGTAAGAAGAAACGATTTGCACCCACACCAAGGGGATTTTATGTCAAAGAAATCATTGGAGATTATATCAAACGCTGCCGACAAGGGGATAAGGTTTTAGGCGGCTGTTTGATCCCATGTTATGTTAAAACCAAAATCGGTCTGCCTTAAGTTAAAACGTTTTAACTTAGTCCTTTTTCCCCTGCAGAATTCAAAATTGAATATCTGCTGTTCTCATTTTCTTTTCTGTCGGCAGCGACACGTTATTAAAATTATATCGTATTAATTGTAGCCAGGGCCGGCTTGTGCGGTCGCCACGTAAACCAAAATTGAAGACAGGCAGGATATAACAATGAGCAACGAAAAATCATTACAGCAAGACAATAAGTTTAAACATCTTTCCCATTTGGGCTGGACTGTCAGTTTACAGGAACAACTTGAAAATATAGAAAATAAATCTCTTATTCCGGCTCGGGTGACCGGGGTCAGAAAAAAATATTTTTTTATCAATGACGGCAAAGAAGAGCTGCTGGCGACCCCGGCCGGGAAACTTCAACATGATACCAGCAGCATATACCCGGTTATCGGAGACTGGGTTATGGTCAGACAAACAGCTATAGAACAAATACTGCCGCGAAAAAATACCCTGACCAGGGGTGCTGCAGGCATGCGTGGTCGAAAATCCGGCGAGTACAAGGAGCAAACCATCGCGGCCAATCTTGACAGCGTATTTATCGTTACCGGCCTTGACCAGGATTTTAATTTACGCCGCATTGAGCGATACCTGACACTTGTCTATAATTGCGGGTTGAGCCCGGTCATCATCCTGACAAAGGCGGATCTTCACGAGGATCCCGAACATTTTGTACACGAAGCAAAAACCATTTCATTCGGTGTTCCCGTACACCTGGTTTCTGCGTTTAATGATTCAGGTCTCTCCGAACTGAACCCCTATCTGGTGCATGGCCGGACCTGTGTCATGGTGGGATCTTCCGGCACAGGCAAATCCACGTTGATCAACCGGCTGTGCGGAGAAACCGTCCAGGCCACCGGCGAGGTAAGTGCCCATATGGGAAAGGGGACGCACACCACCACGTCCCGGGATCTGATCATGATGCCCCAGGGCGGAATGATCATTGACAATCCCGGCATCCGTGAAATCACCTTCTGGGAGATTGACCAGGGTGTTGAATCGACCTTTCCGGAAATAGAAGAGTTCGCAGCCCAATGCCGTTTTTCAGACTGCACCCACACCCACGAGCCCGGATGCCGGGTTCTTCAAGCCGTCCAGGACGAAGAGTTGACCGAAGCCAGACTGGAAAACTACCTCAAAATGAAACGAGAACTGGAATATATCTCCGAGCGAAAAAACAAAAGCGCAGATCGTGTGGAAAAAGAACGGTGGAAAGGGGTGTCCATGAAAATCAAGTCCATAAACAAAAAGAAGTAAAGTCCGTTTAACCAAAGTTCTTTTTCAAAACGACATCACAAAGCGAGAGGCCGGAATTAAAGTCCTAATCCCGACCTCTCATCAACGACAGAGATCGCATCCCCAATTCTAAGTTTTCAGCAGACTATCATTTAAAATAACAATGTTTGTTGCGTAAATAAAAATTTTAAAGTAAATACGCACTAAGACGATACAAATCTTTTAAAACTCCGTTCCTTTTATTTGTTACAGACCGCATATTTTATACTATAGTGGGAAGGTCCTTTTAAATCATGTTCTTTGTAAATTACACCGGTCCTTTTGGATTTATAAAACCCTGGACAGCAGTCCGCGACAGTGAAACTCTTAGTCAGCAATTTTTGACACCGTCTATTATTGCCGGTATTGAAAGAAAGCTGTTCCCTGAACTTCTGGCCAAACCTTTCGAGCTTTATAAAGTAAAAAGACACAGATTATCTTATAAACAAGTTTCTCATCAGCAGGAACAAATCCAGCCCAGAGGTTGGAATAAATCCAAAAATTGTTATTTCAGAAAAAAATCCATTCTTGTCCGTGGCGTTTTAATTGAACCCAATCTACACCTTGGCTTTGCAAACTTAGATGACGCTGAATATGCCGCCCGGCAACACATTTGCCTATGCCGGAATGAAGATATTCTGTTACCTGCCAAACAGATTGTTAAAATTACTGAAACAGAATTTGACACCATGGCGAACGTCTTTAACGGATTTGAACTGATCTTTGAAAGAACCGATCAGTCATTTCTTGTGGGCTACAACCGTTTTGATCAAAATCGCCCCATGTACGGTTGGCTCAAAACCGTTGGGAGTCCGGTAAAGCATATTTGCTGATGGATGATCCATGCCCTCATATAAAAGCCAAAGGCGATCCTGAAAAGACATCGCTTTATACTCATACATGGCTTGTATATTCAGCTATCCAAAGATTCGCCGAATGCCTGGGTTTTAATATTGAAACAGCCGGATTAGGTGCTATTCTTCACGATATCGGGAAAGCCAATACCATATTTCAGAATAATTTAAAGCCCGGACGCCGTAAAAAGGCAATTACATTCCGGCATGAAATCGCTTCCTGCTTTTTCATATCCCTATTCAAAGAAGAGTTGCACCCGTCTCTAATTGAGATGGTTATCGCCCATCATAAATCCATAAAAAATGATCGTGGTGAAAAAGGTGTCCTTGACTTGGAAGAGTACGTCAAAAATCCCTTTAAAGATCATGCCAAAAATTGGGAGGACTGGAATCAGGATGCGGTAAAAATTTTGTCTGCCTTTGGCGTTCCTGCCCAAGAAGTTACGATTGACGATGCATGGAACAATTAC
Source organism: Desulfobacter hydrogenophilus (assembly GCF_004319545.1). NCBI lineage: Bacteria > Pseudomonadati > Thermodesulfobacteriota > Desulfobacteria > Desulfobacterales > Desulfobacteraceae > Desulfobacter > Desulfobacter hydrogenophilus. The sequence continues at coordinate 1,595,781 of NZ_CP036313.1, forward strand.
CAAAAAGTGGTGGCATTTTGTCGAGATGCATCTAAAAAAAGAGGCTATTCCCCATGGAAGGGACTGTTAATGGCTGCAGATCATTTTGCATCTGCTCTTATTTTAAACACCTCAGTTCGTCTTGATACAACCTTTACCCCACCGAATTTAAATTATTTTAACAGGACATCCAAGTTATATCCCCTTTCCTTAAAAAAAGCAGATTCAAAAAAACGGCACACCATTGTTGTAGCCTGCACCGGAGCCGGAAAAACAGATTACCTTTTCCGAAGATGCAAGAATAGAGTCTTTTACACCCTGCCTTTCCAGGCATCCATCAATGCCATGTATAACCGGGTGAAATCGGATCTCAAAGCATCCAACCAAAATCTTGACATCCGGCTTCTACATGCAGCATCAAAATTTTCCGTCCTTGATGAATCCAAGGACGAAATCCTTTTGCAAAAACTGGTTGGGGCAGGCATAAAAATCCTGACACCATACCAACTGGCATCCATTGTTTTTGCTATTAAAGGCTTTGAATCTTTGATCATCGACATAAGGGGATGCGATGTTATTTTGGATGAAATCCACACGTATAATGGTGTTTCAAAATCCATGGTCCTGAAAATCGTTGAAGTGCTGAATTATCTTAATTGCAGGGTACATATCGGGACAGCAACCATGCCCTCTGTCCTGTATAGCAAGTTGATTGATATCCTTGGCAAAGAGAACGTGTCTGAAGTCTGTCTTACAAAAAAAGAACTTAATCAGTTTGACCGCCATCGCCTGCATAAACTGGAGTCCTGGGAAGATGCCCATTCAATTTTAAACCAAGAATTAAAGAAAAATTCAAAAATTCTCCTGATATGCAATCGGATTGATTCGGCTCAATCCATATATAGCCAGGTAAAAGAACGATACCCTGAAATTCCGTCCATGGCCATCCACAGTCGTTTCAAACGCAAGGACCGATTGAAAAAAGAAATGGATTTGAGAGGGGTAAACGATCAGGGTAAATCTTTGAATAAATATAACACAGGATCAGGCCCATGCATTGTAATATCCACCCAGGTGGTAGAAGTTAGTCTGGATATAAGCTTTGATGTAATGGTTACGGAAACAGCGCCCATAGATTCGCTGATCCAAAGATTTGGAAGAATCAATCGAAAACGGACATCAGAAAATTTAGGCAAATATAAACCGGTTTACATCATTCCGCCGCCTGACTGTACGCAAGAATCCAAGCCCTATGACCTTGATGTACTGAACAAAACATTTGAAATTCTCCAAAACGGCCAGCTTCTTCACGAGTCTGAATACCAGGAAAAAATTGATCATGTATACCCGGAACCGGATATCACCGATATTGAGAATCATTCGGTGTTTAAAAAGGACGGAACATGGAACCAGCCTATGTTGACACATAATCATAGGTCCATTCTTTTTGATCTGCTGGAGATAGACAATGCAGCTGCCATTCTAAGTTCAGACGAAACAGACTACAAAGAGGCGACTCCTGAAAAACAGATGATGATGGAGATTCCGGTTCGTTTATATTCAGTAAAAAATTTTTCACAATTGAAGGAAGGCAAAAAGCCCTTTGTTCTGCCTGACGCCGCCTACACGGAAGACAAGGGCTTGGATATGGCAAAAGCCCAGGAACGCATTCAGGATTTATATTTCATCTAAAAAGGCTATTTATGTATTCCACTAATATAGGAAAAACTTTTCTGGCCACATTTAACCGGGAATTCGACAAAAAATATTCGGCAAAGACTTTTTTTGAAAAAGAGTTTTTTCCTTTATTCTTTGACCATCCCAAATACATGCTCTGGCATACCAATTCTCCTTTCGTGCAAATGAAAAAAGGGCAAAAGCCCCATCTTCTCAACGAAGAAGAACGGTTGGAAAAATTAAACAACCTTGCCGAAAAAATAACAGCAGGGGACAGAGATGCCAGTGTCGCAATCGGATTCCCCGCCTCGGAAACAAAGGAATTTGCGACAACGTCCGGCCTTGTATCCAACATTTCCCAAGCTACCGATGAAAACGACGTCTACCTGTCTTGGATTGCCGCAGGTCTTGGTATGGGGGTCGCTGGCGGATATTGTATTTTCCTGAATGAACCAGACATTTTGTTGACCCTTTATGACGGATGGAAACAATACCGAAATCTGCTCAATGACCCTGCCTTGGGGAACGTAGCACCAAACAAAATAAACACATGGAACGGGCAATGGGTTAACTATTTCTATAGCAATGAGGATGATGTTCCAATAGACATGCCAGCCTTGTGTCGGTCTGATATTTTTAAACAGGAACCAAACAGTGTGTCTATTAACACGGTAAAATGGAGCACACTTTATTTTAATCTTTCAAAAAAATATCCAGGCCACTCCACGACAGGCTATATTTTCAGCCTTGGCCAAACCAACAAAACCTTGGGGTTTATCCCGTTCCATTTTAAACAAGCCCGAAGATTAATAGACTGTTATGAAAATCTTTTTGGTGAGAATGCTGCTCTGGAGGACAAAAACAAATATGAAACACTATTCGGTATTCACATAAAAAGGGCCTGCGAATTAGGGGTAATAGGCCTGCATGCCCTCCAGCCCCAAGATCTGAAAAAATATTTTATTAAGGGGGAATTCCCCAATTTTAAAAAGAAAAAGTTTCCTGCGCAAAAAAAGGGAGAGTCGGAAGACGCATATCTGTCGCGGTTAGACAGCGCGGCTGAAAAGGATAAAAACACCGTAATATTATTTAGAACCTATAAAACATGGTTGGTTGCTATGCTCACAAAAAACAATGAAGAGATCGCCGAGTACTCGGAAGAGATTGCAATAGCGCTTCATGCATACCGGGACAACGGCAGGACAAATGAGAGGAAAAACCGGATTGAAAAAGATCTGCTCACCGCTGCGTCCAAGAAAAAATTTATCAATGAACTGGTGCCCATTGTTCAGGATATTGAAGCAGAATACTTAAGTCTTATCAAGGATCTTAAAAGCACTGCCCATCTTATGACTTCGGAAGATTTTGGGTACTTTATTGTCCTTCTCCGGTTTGATTATGCCTATCAAGAAAGAAACAATTAAATAAAAAAAATCCAGGAAAAAATTATGCATACAATTTATATCAGAACCCTGAAACGGGCGGAACATACTGTTTTTTGCGTGGCCAACGGCCAGAAGTTTTACTATGATCCCCAGTTTGGTGTCCGAGTCCCATATTCCAGTGGCCAGCAGGTGAAAAGATCCATATTAGATACGTTGGCAGGCGAATTAAACGAAAGCCCCGCGCCAACCACCTTTCTTTTTGATGTGACAAAGAAAAAAGAGATCGGGGAGGGCGAGGTGTTCGGCACTTGCGACCCCTCTCATTTTGACCAGTTGATCGGTGGCTGGATGAAAGCCCAAAAAGGAGGCAAAGAAAAAACCATCAAACGCAGAAGCCCTCTTTCCATCTCGGCCATGAGAGCCCTGCATCCCTTACTCGCAGGAATTGAAACGGAGAATATAACCTTTGACCGTAGCGACAGGCAGACCAATAAAGTGATTGTAAGAGGTCCGGATAATAATATTCTATCCAAGGAAGAAGTTTTGTCCCTGATTAAAGATAAAGACAGGAGCCTTGTCAGAAAATGGATTCCGGATAATGCACGAGCCACTGGCTTTTTTGTCCAGGATATAGCCGTTGATCTGCGACGGCTTTTCTGCGTCACTCTGAACGAATACGAACCGGAAATCACCCAGGAGACACAAGAAAGCCTTAAGGCCCAAGGGTGGATTGAATCTAAAAATGTCTTTGGCAAATGCCTTGTTGCGCCAGCAAAATATAGGCAAAAGCTGATCCCAGCCATTGCAAAATCCATTGTTGACTGGCGCATTACCTCCAACCAGTCAAGAACCTTCAGCCTTATGGAGACGCTTGCTATTTCAATCAGTGAAGACGCCAATAAAATCGCGGGAAGTATCCGGGGCAAATTAAACCCTGAAAACGAAAGAAAGGCAATTCCTGTTATTGAAGAAAACATGGATGGGGTGGACACTTTTGTAAGTCTTGCTGCCGGGAATTACCTGATCACCAATTCGGAATCAGCAGAAGCCATGGAAAATGCAAAAAAATTTATATCGGACAAAATACAGGCCTTTGATTGCGAAAACCAGATGCCTGCTTAAAGATTCCAACGAATTCTATTTCCTGTATTGATAGGGCATTTGTGCCTATTCAGGCTGATTGTCTGTCCTAAAACTTATTGAGGAGGCATTTTGCCGTGCGTATCAAAATAACAGCCACAACAGACCAGCCCGCATCCTTTCCTTTTAATTACCAATATCCGCTCCAGGCAGCCATTTATTCCCTGATCCGGGAGTCTTCATCGGAATATTCCAAGTTTCTTCATGAACAAGGTTATGTTAAGGACGGCATTAACCGAGTATTTAAATTCTTCACCTTTTCAAAATTACAATTTTCACCAAAGCTATGCAACAAAGCAGGATTTGAAAATGTCCGGCAAATTGAATTTGTTTTTTCCACCATTGTGGAAGAAAGCCTGCGCCATATGATCTTAGGTATCTTTTCCGACCGGGAAATGCATCTTCGGATAAACGGCAAGGGGCTTAAGCTGACCATTATCAATGTGGATGTTCTGGAAGACATTGTGTTTTCAGGCAAAGAAAAATTCATCTGTCTTTCGCCCATTGCCGTGTCAACCATGATGGAAAATGATAAAGGCAGAAAGGTGCCCCATTTCCTTAATTATATGGTCCCCCGGGAAAGAGATCGGTTTGCTGAAAACATAAAAAACAACCTGGTCAATAAATATGAAACCCTGCATAATGCCTCGTATGATAAAAGGAAACATCCCTTCTCCTTTCATTTTGACCCGGTTTATATTGCAAAAAAAAACGGGACCATCTCCAAACTGATCAGTTTTAAAAACGACATCAAAATCAAGGCCATGGAAGCCCCTTTTGCTGTGGAAGCAGATCCGGACCTAATTAAAATCGGATATGAATGCGGATGGGGAGAAAAAAACAGCGCCGGATTCGGCTGCACTAAACCAATAAGACGATAAAACAGGAAAAAAGGTGAAAGCACTTGATTACACAGGAACCCAGGTGAACTACTTTTTTGTCTGCCGACGCAAACTGTGGCTGTTCACCCGGGATATCAGATTTGAAAATGAAAACGAGTATGTCCAATTGGGCCGCCTCATAGACGAATATTCCTATCCCAGGAAGAAAAAACAAATCGAAATCGGCAAGATAAAAATTGACTTTCTGGACAACAAACAAGGCATCATCCATGAGGTGAAAAAATCGAGAAAAATAGAAAAAGCACATATCTGGCAGGTGAAATATTATCTGTACTGGCTTAAATCCCACGACATTGAACATATAACAGGTGAAATTGATTATCCCAAACTGAAAAAGAAGGAAGCTATATCCCTGACTGAAGAGGATATTAAGGCCTTTGAAGACATTTTTGCTCAAATGAAAACCGTCCTTGACAAGGCTATTCCCCCGGAAATTATTAACAAACCTTTTTGTAAAAAATGCGCTTATTTTGAATTCTGCTATGTTTAGGAACTTGCAATGAAACAACCTCTATATTTATTCACAAACTCCACGGTAAAGCGAAAGGATAATACACTTCGCATCGAAACCAGCGAAAACAAAATCGACAGGCCCATTGAAACATTAAGCGAAATTTACCTGTTCGGCGAGCACTCACTGAACACCAAACTTCTCAATTTCCTTTCCCAGAATAAAATACCGGTCCATATTTTTAACTATTATGGATTTTATTCCGGCACCTTTTTCCCAAGGGAGGTATACTTATCCGGCCACGTGACAGTTCAGCAGGCAGCCCATTACCTTGACCCGGAAAAAAGAATCACGATCGCCCATAAATTCATTGATGCCGCCGCGTCCAATATCCTGTCAAATCTTGGGTATTATAAAAATAGGGGCCGGGAGATAGAAAAACAAATTTCCAGAATAAAAACCATAAAGAAACAGCTTGCCCTTGCTCCAGGTCCCATGGAACTTATGGGCTTGGAAGGTAACATCCGTGACCTATACTACTCTGCATTCAACAGCATCATAAAGCAGAATTATGATTTCGAAAAAAGAGTCTATCATCCCTCGGATAACTTCATGAATGCCATCATCTCATTTGGAAATTCCCTTGTTTACACAACAGTACTGTCCGAAATCTACAGAACCCAACTGGACCCCACGATCAGCTTTCTCCATGAACCGGGATACAGAAGATACTCCCTGGCTCTGGACCTGGCAGAAATATTCAAGCCCATATTGGCGGATCGGCTTATATTTACCATGCTTAACAAAGGAGAATTATCCGAAAAGGATGCAGACCAAAAATTAAACCACTGTTATCTCAAGGATACGGGAAGAAAAAAATTCTTACGGAAATACGATAAACGACTTCGAAAAACAATTAAACATAAAACCCTGAACAAACAGGTTTCCTACAAACGCTTAATTCGCCTGGATTGTTACAAGCTGGTCAAGCACATTATTGGAGAAGCCAAGTACTCGGGCTTTAAAATGTGGTGGTAATATGTACATCATAGCCGTATATGATATCAATACCGAAACCCGTGAAGGCCGCCGAGCCCTCAATAAGATTTTCAAGCTGATGAAAAAATATCTTATTCATATACAAAAATCGGTTTTTGAAGGAGAATTAACAAAGGCCCAGTTCCAAAAAATGAAACTGGAGGTGATGCAAATTATTGATCCAGACTGCGATTCCGTTATATATTTTTCAAGCCGTGACAGCCGATGGCTGGATAAGGAGGTTCACGGTCTCGGTAAAGACACCACAGACAATTTCATTTAACGAACTGCGCTCTTTGATAATTTATAAAATTTCATTTTCCGTCGTTCTCCCGGCAAAAGAACGCTATCCCCAATCGACGGAAAAAATCAGACGAAACTTGATATAACCATATGAAAATATGGACTTAAAAAATGTCTTTTAATCAGACCAACGTGGAATTGAAACAAGAAATTCTCTCAATGCTATTGGCAGGGTTGAGCGCTTTTAATCAGACCAACGTGGAATTGAAACTGGCAATACCGACCTTCATCATCGCCCCGCCGACCGCTTTTAATCAGACCAACGTGGAATTGAAACTGGAAAAGCCGATGTGGCCGGCAATGTAACGATTTTCCTTTTAATCAGACCAACGTGGAATTGAAACTAACAATACCCCTTTAAATTTGACTTATAAAATATTCTTTTAATCAGACCAACGTGGAATTGAAACCACTACCATCGGCCTCAGCAACAGATTGTATATGGCTTTTAATCAGACCAACGTGGAATTGAAACATAGCCGGACCCTTGATCCTCCCGGCGCATAGCACCCTTTTAATCAGACCAACGTGGAATTGAAACACATGGTCAAAGTATTTAGTGTCTTGCGATATCCTACTTTTAATCAGACCAACGTGGAATTGAAACATTTGAAGATTCACAGCTCACAAAGCTTCCAAATCACCTTTTAATCAGACCAACGTGGAATTGAAACAAGTTTAAGCTTCTATTGCAGCTATCTGCAAAGGCTCTTTTAATCAGACCAACGTGGAATTGAAACAATGAAGGAATTATCCTTGTGATAGGCATAGACCACCTTTTAATCAGACCAACGTGGAATTGAAACTTTAACAAAGCTAAAAACAAAACAGTTCATGTTGAACTTTTAATCAGACCAACGTGGAATTGAAACAACACATAGCCTTGGGGTATTGACAGTGCAGCAAGCTTTTAATCAGACCAACGTGGAATTGAAACAACACATAGCCTTGGGGTATTGACAGTGCAGCAAGCTTTTAATCAGACCAACGTGGAATTGAAACCCGTCGCGCTCGGCCTTATTGGTGTAACAGCGCAAACTTTTAATCAGACCAACGTGGAATTGAAACAAAGGTTTCGAAAAACAGTTCGAATCCATGCTGACACTTTTAATCAGACCAACGTGGAATTGAAACAAGGAATGTTTGTTGTTTTCGAAGCTTCAAAAGTGACTTTTAATCAGACCAACGTGGAATTGAAACATGGCATGGTGATTGGTGATAAAATGGCTGAATATTCTTTTAATCAGACCAACGTGGAATTGAAACTTGGCAAAGACAAAAGGAACAGAAGGGCGAACACACTTTTAATCAGACCAACGTGGAATTGAAACATTGCCGCAGACCCGGTATCTCCATCTGATCCATACTTTTAATCAGACCAACGTGGAATTGAAACACCGGAGAATTTTCGGTCAACGCAGGAGAATTATAACTTTTAATCAGACCAACGTGGAATTGAAACTGTTTTAGCCGAAATTATGGGGCATACAAACACAAACTTTTAATCAGACCAACGTGGAATTGAAACAGAGTTAACTTTAAATTTTGGAGACAACAACAATGACTTTTAATCAGACCAACGTGGAATTGAAACGGGGGATACGCTTGCTTTGTGGTAGGTGAGGTTAGGCTTTTAATCAGACCAACGTGGAATTGAAACTCAGATTCTATAACATTCTGTTCAGTGCGCTTTGGACTTTTAATCAGACCAACGTGGAATTGAAACCGAAACCATAGATTCATGATACCCACTTCGCGTCATTTTTAATCAGATCAACGCGACATGAGCCTATCAAAATTGAAGATATATATTGCAGACGGGTGTAATTCAATAATTTAGATTTTGGCCTGATCACGGGTATTCTGCATAAAAAGTCAATTCGGGAAAACCCTTAATTTTCAATAAAAAGTATTTTCTAACGCCTTCAAAATTATATTTTTTCTTTTCACAGATTTTCGTACTTGTGTTGACAAGAAGCAATCTCTTATCCTACGATACGTGACACTTTAATGTGATGAGCAGTTTAATCCATATCAAATTACGGAACCACAACAAACATATGACTCAAAAGACATTCAGTCCCGGCAGTAAGGGCATGCAGTTCAAATACATTACAAGGCCGGTTGTGGGCCTGTTGGCACTGCTTTTTTTTTCATCCTGTACAACAAAAAAACCCGTAAAGGTCGTCGATAATTCGCAGGTCTGCCAATCAAAAAAAATAGAAAAAAAAATAGAAAAAAAAAATACGGTGGTCGATGATTCGAAAATCCGCCAATTAGAACAAAAGATTGCGGAGCTGAGCCGCAAGCTGGCTGAACAGAAGCTACTTTCAAAGAAATTGCAGCAAACATTGCTCATAAAGCATAAAGAAACCGACGCCTGCCGGCAGGCCAATGAAAAACTGATCAAAGAACTCTCGCAAAGCAAGGCTAAACTGGCGACCCGGGGCAGCAAACTGGAAGCGGCCACCCTTATCGCCGAGGCCACAGCCGTCATCAGCACGGTGGAACAAAAACCTTTAAATGAGCCACAGAAAATTGTCCGGGAAAGGGCATTAGAAAACCTTAAAGAAAGTAAACATGAACTGGCAGAAGGGAACTATGAAAGTGCGTCCTACTTGTCCAGAGAGGCGATGGTAAAAGCAAAAGGCATTGATATAGGTGACGGTAGCAGCACCGCCCATCCGGCGGAAAAGGAAATCTTTTTTTCAACGCCCTTGCAGATGAAATTGTTTACAACCGGAAATCTCCGGAAAGGCCCATCCATAAATGCAGGTGTCAAAAAAATACTTCAGGAAGGACGCTGCGTTATTGCCGTCGGCCATAAACAAAATTGGGTGAAAGTCAAATTAGCAGATACTGACGAGACCGGCTGGATTCATCTATCCCTCCTTTATTAACCCCCAACGTTGGATATTTCCCGGCTCTTCCATCGTCCATTTACTGATCGTCATCAGCCTGGTAAACAACCCGATTTCGTCCCTCATCCTTGGCTCGATAGAGTGCCATATCCGCTCGACTGACGACTTTTTGCTCATCCCTGTCCTGTTTCTGAATTCTACCGATACCTACGGAAATATGGACCCGGATTTTCTGCTCTTCATGGGTAAATATATGGCTTGCAACGGCTTTTCTGATACGTTCTGCCGCCTGGATGGACTCATCCACACCGGACTCTGCAAGGATCACAAGAAATTCCTCCCCGCCGTACCGGCCGGCAGAGTCGACATTACGCAGATTTTCATTAAAAATTTCGGCCACCTGTTTTAATACGGTATCTCCGGCCTGGTGTCCGTATGTATCGTTAACAACTTTAAAGTGATCCACGTCGAGCATCAATACGGAAAACGCTGTTGCATACCGGCGGTAATACGCGTAGTGATCGTGCAGGATACTCATCACCTGTTTTCTGTTATTTAAACCCGTCAGAGAATCAGTTGTTGCCAACTGCTCCAGCTTTGTCTGGCTAAGCTTAAGTTTAGCGACCATGTCATTGAAAACAGTGGTTGCAAACCCAATCTCATCATTGCGGCGTACTGGAAGCCGGACATCCAGATCACCTTCGGCCACCCTTTCAGCTCCTCGGGTCAAGGCGGACAGCGGCACCATGATCTGTCGGGTCAGCAGATAAGCTACAATACCCATAAGAACGCTAAAACAGCAGATAATAATAATATTCCGATGACGGGCATGAATCATTCCGGAGAAAGCTTTTTCATAGTTTTCCGCAATAAAAAGCCCCCACTCCAGTTCTCGAAACGGGACAACCAGCCCCATTAAACGTTCACCCAGGCCGTTTGTATATTCACGAAGCATTTGCCTGTCACCAGAAGGCGATAGATTGATTTCATTGAGAACTTTTTTAGTTCCCCTGCCGTACAAAAACTGCCGACCAGTTCTTACATCTACAAGGGATTCATAGGTCCAGTTACCAGCGTCTCCAAATTTGGCCGAATCCAATAAAGGCAGTAACCCGGTGAGTCTGACTTCAATGGCCAGCAATGTTTCATATTCATAGAATTGGTCTAGAAAAAGGGGAAGGCCAATCAGGAGAAGAGGCGACTTATCCCTTGGATCAATATATACGTTTCCTTTGAACCATTGCCTGTCTGAAATTTGTTCGATGTAATCATCAGGAAAAGGAAACGGCCGGTCACGACCACTGCTTTGAGACGCGGCGATCACGGAGCCGGTCCTGGAAAGTACAAAAATCCGGACATAATCTTTAAACTGATGCTGTAATGTACTGAGGTAGGTTTCAAGTATTTTGATATTTTGTAGCCGATTTTTACTGTCATCCGCACTTTCTTCAGGTATTTTAAGATAAGCCGTAGCAGCTTCCGATACAATTGACGCGTTGGAGAACACGGTCAGATCATAAACCCGTTTTTTAAGCCACAGGCAAATTTCCCTTTCCATGATCTGTGCGGAATCGACAAATCGTTGCTCTACCTTTTCCTCCAGCGTGGTTTGCAGCATATTCTGGAGCAAAAGCCCCATGGATAGGGACGGTATGGCCGTGACCAATACCGCAAAAACAAAAATTCGGTTCCTGATACTCAACAGATATCCGTGCTTATTTTTCCGCTTGCCCATTCGGCTTACCCATATATCGCTAAGGATTATACTTCTTTCAAGACCTTAATCTCTATATATTCAACAATATCCTTGGTTTTTTCTTTATATTCAAGCATATGTACAGAGGATAAATGCGCCGTTAAATCCTCTACACTGCGCCATTTTTCAATAATGGTAACCACACGTTTATTCAATTTCTGCGGCGGAAGCCCTGTGGGTATGTCAACAGTGGGGATATACTCAATACATCCCTCTTCCCCAAGAACAGCAGGCATATTGGATTTAAAAATTTTAATAAACTTGTCTAATTGACCGTCCTTAACATAAATTGATGCAATGACACTTATCATAGTTAAAATCCTTATTGAGATTTTATTTTCAGCGGGTGAAATCCGCGTTTTGAACGAAAGAATAGACTAAAAAAATCCGGATGACAACCGTTCTCATCCACCATGATATGCGGTCGGAACCGCTTAGGGTAGCCTAAGGACTGCAGATTAAATAACTTGAACGAAATAGCTTGCCTATTGGCCCATCTACTTCGTTGTATCAAAGGCCCAATAGGCCTTCAACCTTTAATACGCCTTGTAGATGAACCAAAATTCGGCGTTATTTCTGCCCAACTTATTTAATCTGCGGTCCTAAGCGACAGAACAGTTTTTTGTAGCGCTATTTTTTAGATGAGGCAGGGTTGTTCAGACGGTCAAAATTTGCAAATATATTATTGATGGTTGCCCTGCAGCGGATCATTTCATCCGGCTCTATTCCCTGCGCTGCTTCATTTAACATTTCTTCTACAAAACCAACAAGATGGGGTTTTAATTCTTTGGCTTTATTTGTTAGGTAAACAAGATTGCTGCGTTTATCATTTCGGTCAGTAATCCTGAGTACAATATTCTTTTTCTCAAGCCCATTTAAAAGGCGGGTAACAGCGGCTTTGTCTTTAACGGCGGTCCGGGCAAGGGCCTGCTGGGTCTGACCGTCCTGACGGTAAAGATGAACAAGGATGCTCCACTGCTCGTAACTGACATCAATTCCGGCGTCCTGGAATTTTTTTGACAGCCGCTTTATGATTGCCCGGGATAACCGGCCCACAAGATAACCAATGGATTGGTCAATGATCTTGCTATAGTCGTCCACTTATTTCTTTTTAAACATATTTTTTAAATAAGAGATCCAGATTCCACTGAGAAACCAGGAATACGCCCAGGTACCAAGTGTAATGGCAATAAAAGCCTTGACAATATCCATGGTGCTGCCGTTAAGGGAAAATCCAGGCACGTATCCAAAAAGAAGGGGGCCCAGGTACAAGAATTTGGCAAATTTGAAGGCAGAAAAGGCTGTGCGCCACATGTTGGCTTTGGCAATGGTTGCACCTGCAAAGGCCGCAATACAGACGGGTGGTGTTATATTTGAATCCTGGGACAGCCAGTAAACAATCATGTGTGCAGCAATCTGATTAACCCCAAGATGGGTCAGGGCGGGTACCGCCACGACTGCAGTAATCAAATAAGCTGCGGTGACCGGAACACCCATACCTAATACCAGGGAGGCCAGGGCCACAAGCATTATGGTCAGCAGCAGGGAACCGCCAGCAAGCTCGATCATGATATCTGCAAAAGTTAATACCAGGCCGGAAAAGGTTAAAACACCGATAATAATACCTATGACACCGACCGTGGCACCGATTTTAAGACTGTTTTCAGTACCGGACCGGGAAGCCTCAAGAAAATTGACCAGTCCGGGTTTTACCTGTTCAGGTTTTTTGATGTATACAAAAACAGCGGCAATAAAACCGATCAGAAAGCCGACCCACTGGGGGATGACCAGGCTACCGGAACCGCCCCCAAAACCGTTGATCAAAGAAATTAAAAATACCCCGGTTACGATAAAGGCCATAGTCAGATCCATGGATGTATCCGATCTCACCCGACTGATGAAAAGACAGGTAACAAGGCCGAGGATAGCTGAAAATCCGGGAGAATAACCCGTGAGCATCAAAATGGTGATGGAGATCAGGGGAAGGGTATAAAACCATTCGGTTTTAAAAATATGGCTGGCAGACTGCTCACTTTTCTCTCCGACAATATTATCTTTTTTCGCCTCATAGTGAACCATGCAGAACACACTGAAAAAATACATAAATGCAGGGAAAATGGCCACCAGCATGATTCTTGAATAGGGAACACCGGTCAGCTCTGCCATGATAAAACCGCCTGCACCCATGATCGGAGGCATGAACATACCGCCGATGGAAGCTGCCGGCTCAATGCCACCGGCCACATGGGGTTTGAATCCTGCTTTTTTCATCATGGGAATGGTGAACATGCCTGTGGAAACCGTATTGGCAATGGCTGAGCCGGATATTGAGCCGAAAAGTCCGGATGCGATGACGGAGACCTTACCCGGTCCGCCGATTTTATGACCAACAGCAGCCAAGGGCCAGTCAATAAAAAATTTCTGGGCCCCGCATTTTTCAAGGAAAGCCCCAAACAGAACAAATAAAATTACATATGTTGCCAGAACATTGGCCATGATGCCGAAGACACCGTCACTTTTGTAGAATATGCTGATGCACAACTCCGTAAATGGTGCGCCGGCGTGGGAAATTAAATCCGGGGCCATATATCCGTACACCCCGTAAATAAGCATTAAGGCGCCCATGATAACAAACACATTGCCCACAACGCGGCGGGCCAGCTCAATACCGATAAGAACGCCGATGACGGCAAAAACCATATCAATCGTTGTTTCTGCACCAGTCCGGTAATTGATGACTTCAAAAAGGAAAATCCAGTATCCGATTGAAGCAATGGATAAAAGGATCAACACATAATCAATAATCCTGCCAACAAGGGATTTGGATTTATACAACAGAAAGACAAGGATATAGGTGATGATAACATATATCCCCCGGTGGTACTGCGTTGCCATGGGCTGCACGATGGCAGACCAAGAGTAAAACAGAACCAAAAAGATTGAAAGGAGATCGAATATAATTTGTTCCAGTCGATTAAGTTTTTCGTACACGGGTCTCTTCCTGTCAATTATTATTTAAATAGTGTTTGAACGAAAAGTCACCCTTCTGCGCTTGCATATGGGGCACTTTTCATCCAAACATAGGGTTTCGTTCAGACACTACATATTTCAATGCCATTTGGACAGAAAAGCCCAAGCCTTTTTGCCCGGAATAAATAAAAAGAGCTTAGGATTTATAATACCCCTTTTTCCTTCCAGAATTTTTCAGCACCTGGATGAAAGGGGGTGACGATACCGTCGGCGCCATGTTCAACAGCCATACTTTTAAATGTGTTTTTCTGGGACTTCATATGGGCAAGGCCCTCATCGGAAAAAATCAGGGTCAACATTTTGTAAACGGTTTCATCAGACACTTTGGCATTTGCCACCCAGAGGGTGGAATCCTGGAATGACGACGTGTCAGAATCTACGCCGTTATATGTGTTTGCAGGGATGGACAGTTTTACAAAATAGGGGTATTTGTCATAAAAACCTGTTGCTTTTGCGTCTGCATCAAGATCAACCATGGCAATATGATTGGTTTGGGCCGCCATCATAACGGCTCCGGAGGGGAATGCCGTGAACAGCCAGAATGCGTCAAGCTGATTGTTGCCAAAGGCCTGGGCTGCATCATTGTATCCCATGGCGTTTCTTTCTATCTTATCCCATACGCCCATGTGTTTAAAAAAGAGTTCACAATTGGCAAAGGCACCGGAACCGGCATTGCCGACACCGACTTTTTTACCGGCAAGGTCTTTGGTGCTTTTGATGCCCGACCCTTTGTGCACAACAAGCTGTGCCGGTGCGCCATAAAGCCATGCCACGGCCAGTACGTTTTCATATTTTCTGGTATCGTTTGACAGTAGACCATGGCGTCCCTGGTAAACATGCCCGGAATAGACAACGCTCATCTGTTGTCTGCCGGTATTTGTTTTTCTTAAATTTTCAGTTGAGCCGCCGGAAGACTGGGCCTGAACTTTAAACTCTTTGACTGCTTTCATGGGTTTATAAACTTGGATGCTGTTGGCCACGACTTGAAACGTTCCACCGGCAGGACCGCCACCGAATACAATTCGTTCCCTGGTAAAACCAGGCTGGCAAAAGACCATGGAAACGATCCCGATAAAACCAAGAATCAATAGATGTTTATCCTTCATAATGTTCTCCTATCTACCTTTAATAATTTAAAAAAAACAAATGAACCGAAATTCATAATATCAATCGATCTTAAAAAGATCAATGAGAGTTTCTATGAACGGACTGTGTCCATATTTCTCCGTGTAAGATGGTTTCAGCATCGGGGTGTGCGCTATCTGTTGCCCATGCAGATCCGGGCCGCCACATTGACCGCTTCAACACCATCTGAAGAATATTCTGCACCAATGGATTCGGCCCACTCCCGGGTCACCACGGCACCGCCCACCATAACCTTGCATGCAAGCCTGTTCTCCTTTACCAGGTCAATGACCTCGGGCATGCGTACCATGGTGGTGGTCATCAGGGCGGACAGCCCGATAAGATCGGCCTTGTGGGTCTGGGCCGCCTTAATGATATCTGCGGCCGTGACATCCTTGCCCAGATCAATCACATCAAACCCGAAATTTCTGAGCATCAGCACCACAATATTTTTTCCAATGTCGTGGATATCCCCCTGGACCGTGGCAAAGACCAGGGTTCCCTTTTTTTCATTTGCACCGGATGCCTGAAGAGCGGGTTCAAGCACGGCAAACCCCTTTTGCATGGTCTCGGCACTGGCAATCAGCTGGGGAAGAAAATACTTTCTTGCATCATAGTATTCTCCCACGGTCATGATGGCCGGAATCATATTTTTTTCCAGCAGTTCGGATGGGGCGATTCCCTTTTCAAGGGCTTGATTACAAAGCCGTTCAATATCCTCCCTTCGGCCTTCAATCACCGCCGCCACAATCTGCTCTTCTACGGGCAGATCCGCTATTTTTTCAGCAGTTGTCTCTTTTTTTTTTTCCGCGTTTTTATCCTTTGCAAATCGCTGGATATATGACAAAGCATCCCGGTCCCGGCCGGTTAAAACATCCGAGGCCGCTTTGGTATCCATCAAAAGCTCATGGGACGGGTTGGCAATGGCCCAGGAGAGCCCGGCACCAGCAGCCATGGCAAAAAAGGAGGCATTCACCCACCCGCGTTCGGGCAGACCAAAAGAGATGTTGGACAATCCGAGAACCGTACCAAACCCCTGTTCGGAGGCCCATTTAACGGTTGCAAGGGTCTCTTTGGCAGCCTGGGGATTACTGGATACGGTCATAACCAGGCCGTCCACAACCAGATCTTTGTTTTTGTACCCATAGACGGCGGCCCGTTCGGCAATTTCAGTGACCAGCTCTTTTCTTCGTTCAGCCTTGTCCGGCAACTCATTGTCGGCCAGGGGCAGCACAATGAGCATGGCCCCATATTTGGCCGCCACCGGCAAAAGTTTATCAAGTTTTTCTTTTTCAGCTGAAATTGAGTTGATCAACGCCCGACCCGGGTAATAACGTACGGCCGCTTCCACCACATCCGGATCCGAGGAGTCAATGACCAAGGGCAGATTCACCACCGGTACCACACTTGAAATGATATCTAAAAGGGTCTGTTTTTCATCAATTCCGGGCATGCCTGCGTTGATGTCCAGCAGGTCGGCCCCGGCCGCAGCCTGGTCCCGGGCCAGTTTGCGCACATAGGCCATGTTCCCCGCTTTCAGCTCCCCTTGCAGGATCTTTTTCCCGGTGGGGTTGATGCGTTCTCCAATGATGCGGATCGTGCTCTTTGAATCCGTAATCAGCGCCTGGGTGGCCGAAGAGAGCATGGCCGTTTCCATAGGCTTTCTTTCCAAAGGAGAGAGTCCTTCCATGCCCCGGGCCAGTTTGGCGATATGCTCGGGGTTGGTACCGCAGCAGCCCCCCATGATATTGACCCCGGCTTCGGCAAAGGGCCGGGCAAAATGGCTGAACTCATCGGCATTCATGGGAAATACGGTTTCGTTGTCTTTTATGACGGGCATCCCCGCATTGGGTTTGGCCATCACCGGAATCTGTACCATCTTTCGGATACGCCGGATAACGTTAAGCATCTCTGTGGGACCGGTGGAGCAGTTGACACCCACCACATCGGCCCCTAAACTTTCAAGGGTGACAGCCATGGCCTCGGGCGTGGTGCCGTTTAAGCTGTGCCCGGTTTCATCAAAGGTCATGGACACCATGGTAAACCCGCTGCAAAGCTCCTTAACAGCAAGCAGGGCGGCCCGGCTCTCTTGGATATCAATCTGGGTCTCAATGACAAAAAGATCCACACCGCCGTCAATCAACCCCTTTACCTGGCGTTTAAATCCCTGTATGGCCTGTTCAAAATCAAGATCACCAAAGGGCATGATAAACCGGCCGCAGGGACCGATATCCCCGACGATCAGCGGGCGGATTCCTTCCCGGGCCGCCAACTCATCCGCCGTTTTAACCGCATTTTCTGCAATCGTGCAGTTAATCTGCTCAGTTTTATCGGCAGCGCCGAACTCTTCAAGCTTCCAGGGGGTGCCCCCAAAAGTGCAGGTGTAAAGCATATCTGAACCTGCCCGGGCATAGGCGCGGTATATGTCGGCCGATACCTCGGGATTTTCCATGGACCAGAGTTCCGGGCTGACCCCCGGCGGCAGGCCGCGTTTCTGCATCTCGGTGCCGGTGGCACCGTCCAGGATAAGAATTCGTTTATTAATAATGTCCAGTATGCTTTTGTTTTTTTCTCCCACGTTATTTTTACTCCCCTGTCACTTTTGAAATACCGCAAAATGCGGTAACGCTTTTTTCCGGTATCAGGATACAGGTTTCCGTTATGGCCACCCCAAGCGTTTCCATTTTAAGAATTTGATATACATCTGCCTGAAATCGGATGTCAAAGTCTCCATAACCAGCAGAAAACCGCTTTAATTTCAACATTTTTCGTTCTCTCACCAGCTCTTTGTTAAATAATGCCATCAGCCAGTCAAATCCTTCATCGACAATTTCAGATGCCGCGGCGTCCACAATTACAGCCCCGGTCATTCTTTTGTCTTTCTGAAGCTGTTTAATCTCATCTGCAACAGCTTGACCGCCGGTAATACCCATAATGAGCAACTGGTCGGCCTTCCCCAGAAACCGGGTGAACCTGGCGCTTTCAAACACCGTATCGGATTGCTTTAACGCAACGGTTTTGTTTTGGTGGTCAATCTGTATATCCCCGATGCAGGCCGTGGCTTTGAGATGGATATGGTCTGCCGCATAGGTGATCCAAGTGTCCACCTCGGACATCATCCTCTGTGAAATTTCATTTTCACGGCGCTGATACCCCAAGCGTTTCAGTATCTTATGCCGTGGCACCTTTAAAGGAATGTGTGGAAATATTCTAAGCTTTTGCATCCGGGTAATATACCAGTTTTTTGTTTTTATGAAAGTATTTTCACCTGGATTGGTCGGAAAATCGCATGAAAACCCAATAAAATTAATGGTATTTCCGGATTCCTCCAATCCTTGACCTCAACACCCTTGACACTTAAAAACAACATTTCGTTAACAAAAAAAACTGATTATAACGGATTTGGGGGACTGGGGCGGGGAGCGATGAAATAGACTGAAAAAATTTATTTCCTGAGTTATGGTTGAAGTGCGAACAGCAACTATAACAATGAAGGGAAATGATGACTTCTGCCTCTAACACCGCTCCCCGACTGAATCGAACTATTTGTATGCACGTTTGTCAAGCACAATATGACACCATCATTCAACATACCATCCAATTTGGGATCTCAACTTTCGGAGGAATAAATTTACACCCCCAATAATTCCTCAGGACCACTTGAAAAGCCAAAACACTTGAGAGCTTGACCCATCACCTGATCAAGCACCTCCTGTACCATACGCCCGCTAAAATCAAACAGTCGCCGAATATTTACCAAAGCTAAACGCATGATCCGCTCCAAAGAAACTATAAAAGATAGATTGTTCATCTCATCATTACAGGCCCTGAAAAGTTCCCCGAATGACCTTTGATCCACACATTGCCGCTGATAAAGGCTGAGCATGTTATATCTGGCAATAACAAGAGATGTATGAGCGATCAGGCCATCGTAGTTCCTAATTTGTATTTCTTTGACCAATTTCAGGTGTTGCTTGCACATTTTGAAAAAGACTTCGATATCCCATAGAGGTCGGACAGCCTATGCTTTTTGCCTTGATATTCATAACACCATTTTGGATGATCTTTCAGCATGCATATGACGTGTATGTGTTCGCGCAAATCTGCTATTACTGATGGCATCGAAAACCAACAGTCCATTAAGGTAGAATCGTCAAAAATAAGAACTTCTTCGGAAGAATCATCAAGAAGCTTTCTGATGACAAAATAAATCCGGCGGCAAAGATGAAGGGTAAACCGCCGCCAGTTATATGTCGGAGAGTTCGAAAAGTGTAAGCAGCGCCCTTATCGACTTTGAATTTGTTATTTGATTTTGTAGGTCGGTAAGGGTAGTATTCATTTTGACGAATTTCCTTTGTCTGAAATGTTTGTTTAGTGGTAAACGAAGCATGTCATATAAAGTGAAATTCGTCAATTCATATTGCAAATTCAATTAGTTACAGTCTTATTCGCTGCTGTTTTTAAGCACCGAAAGTTGAGCAATAGATTAACGAGTAGTACATTAATCCGGATTGTTCACCCAATTTGTCGTGGTTTCAGCAATTCCATTGCCCAAGCCAACGAATCTTGATAAAAAACGGGAGAACAAACATGCTAACTGAAAAAATGAATTTCAACCATATCATTTCCCAAGGCGAAAAATATGATTAAAACCTTTACAGTTGAGGGCTGGCAGGGAACATCTGCCATCCATGTGGGAGAGTCCTTGTCCCGTGTAGGAGAGTACCTGCCGGACCAGGGTTCTGTGGTTATTGTTACCGATGAAAACATCCTCAAGCATTACGGTGCATCCTTGCCTGCCGGCCATGTAATCACCATCGGTTCCGGGGAAAAAATCAAAACCCTTGCTACTGTGGAATATATCCTGCGGGAAATGATTAAGGTCGGGTGCGACAGGTCAAGTTTTTTGCTGGCTATCGGCGGGGGCATTGTCTGTGACATTGCCGGATTTGTAGCATCTGTGTTTCTAAGGGGCATCCGTTTCGGCTTTGTTTCCACCTCCCTTCTTTCCCAGGTAGATGCCAGCGTTGGAGGCAAAAACGGCGTCAATCTGGATGCCTTTAAAAATATGGTGGGGGTATTCTGCCAACCACAGTTTGTCCTGTGTGATATCGACATGCTGTACACCCTGCCGGACAGGGAAATCTCCAACGGTTTAGCCGAGATTGTCAAACATGGACTGATCAGCGATCGACCTCTTCTGGAGTTTATCGAAAATAACCGGGATAAAGCCCTGGCCCTGGACCGGGAAACGGTTTTCCGGATGGTTGCGGATTCAGTGGACATTAAATCCCGTGTGGTCCAGGCAGATGAACGGGAGGCCGGTGAGCGCCGCAAGCTTAACTTCGGTCACACCATCGGACATGCGTTTGAAAAACTCAACCCTTCCGGCCATGGTCGTGCGGTCGCCGCAGGCATGGTAGCGGCAGCACAGTTTTCCCAACAGAGAGGGTACATCAATCAAGGGGATGTGGACCGAATCAAGGAGTTACTTTTAGGACTTGGACTGCCTGTTGACTTTGACTTCCCCCCGGAACAGATCATTGAGGCGGCATCCAGGGATAAGAAAAAACAAGGCAAGAATCTCTTTTTTGTTTTTCTTGAACAAATCGGGCAGGCCAGGGTGGAGAACATAAGCTATGATAACTTAAATGGTTTTATCCGTGGCTATTTTGTCTAATGTTCGTTATTATTTTCACATTTTTTTCTCTTTACCCTGATTTTAAAATGGATGTAACTCCGGCCCTGAATACAATGTGACAGGTACAGCAGATATGTATCAATCTCGCACATATCCGTATGACTTAATGAGGGCAAAAATATTATTGACTATTCATCCTAAATAGGATTTAATCCTATTTAGGATTTAACCAAAAGGAAAACTGATTGGATCTATTTTACAAAAAATGCAAGGCAAACAAGCTGAAAATTACACCCCAGCGAGTAGCAATTTACAAGGTGTTAACAGCGTCTGTTTCCCATCCCAATGCAGAACAGATCCATAGAGAGGTAAAAAAACAGTTTTCCAATATCAGTATAGATACAGTGAATCGAACGCTTTTGACCTTTGCCGGAGCCCATATGATTGATATTGTGGAAGGCCATGGTGATCCCAGACGGTTTGATCCAAATCAAAAAGCACATCACCATTTTTACTGCGTGTCCTGTCACAAGATATTTGATTTTCAGACAGATTCCGTGGACAGGTTAACCCTGCCCCCGAACATAGAAAAAAAATTTTTAATCACGGGAAAAAGGATCTGCCTGACAGGTTATTGTAACTACTGTCGCAGCAAAACGGCAGGTGAAAAAGAGTAACGTGGATAGCGGCAACGCACCACATATAACCATTACATTTAAGGAATTAAGGAGAGTTTAATTATGGCAAGTTTGAAAGGAACCAGAACTGAAAAAAACCTGCTCACCGCCTTTGCTGGTGAATCCCAGGCAAGAATGCGCTATACCTATTTTGCCAGCCAGGCTAAAAAGGACGGGTATGTCCAGATTTCTGCAATTTTTGCCGAAACTGCAGACCAGGAAAAAGAGCATGCAAAACGCTTTTTTAAATTTCTTGAAGGCGGAGAGATTGAGATTTGCGGCACTTTTCCTGCCGGTGTCATTGGTACCACACTGGAAAACCTGAAAGCGGCTGCGGCCGGAGAACATGAGGAGTGGAGCCAAATGTATCCGGAATTTGCCGTTATTGCCAGGGAAGAGGGCTTTGATGCCATTGCCATGGTTTTTGAGATGGTGTCTGTTGCTGAAAAACAGCATGAAAAAAGATACAATGATCTAGCGGCCAATATTGAGGCAGGCACCGTTTTCAAAAAAGATGCCCCGGTGACCTGGCGGTGTCGGAACTGCGGTTATCTGCATGAAGGAATTGAGGCAATTGAAATGTGCCCCGCCTGTGCCCATCCCCAGGCTCATTTTGAAATTCTCGGTGAAAACTGGTAGCCTGTAAGGTTACCTTCCCCGATTCGTGATAGGGATACGCGTTGTTCTTTTGCTGGACAGGGCGTATCCCTTTTCAAAAGCCCTGCTGATTTTTGGCGTCCAAAATTGACAAAATCCGATTATGAACTTATAGTTACGATAATTTTAACCTAAAAATAGGAAATAGCTATGGCGGAAAATATTATTCATCTTGATGATGAAGATTTCGACGAACTGTTAAAAACTTCTGAAAAGCCTATTATGGTCGATTTCTGGGCACCTTGGTGTGGCCCGTGCAAAGCCATTGGCCCTACCCTTGAAGCATTGGCCGCTGAATATGGAGATCAGATAATCATTGCCAAGGTCAACGTGGACGATAACCCCATAAGCCCCAGTAAACATAATGTACAGGCCATTCCAACCCTTATTTTTTTCAAGGATGGAGCGGTTGTAAATCAAATTACCGGTATGGTGGCAAAGGAAAAACTTGAAGAGGCAATCAAGAGCGTTCTTTAAGGAGATTTCCAATGAGTGAATATGATCTGGTGATCATCGGGGCCGGGCCGGCTGGCCTGACCGCAGGACTGTATGCAGCCCGGGCTCGGATGAATGTTTTGCTGATTGAAAGAGCCGTTCCCGGCGGTCAAATCCTTGTAACGGACTGGATTGAAAATTACCCTGGGTTCCCCGAAGGTATTTCCGGGTTTGATCTAGCCGAAAAAATAAAAGAACAGGCGCTGGCTCTGGGGTTAGACATTGAAACGGCAGAGGTTCAGGGTCTTGATCTTTCCGGGACAAGCAAGGAAGTTATTCTCAAGGAAAAACGCATTAAAACCAAGTCCCTGATCATTGCCTCGGGCGCATCTCCCAGGAAGCTAGGGGTCGGCGAGGATAAGTTCATGGGTAAAGGCGTCTCCTTTTGTGCCACCTGTGACGGGCCTTTTTTTCGGGATAAAGTGGTGGTAGCCGTGGGCGGCGGGGATACAGCGGTCCAGGAATCCATTTTCCTCACTCGATTTGCTAAAAAAGTATATCTGGTTCATCGAAGAGATGAACTGCGGGCCACCAAGATTCTTCAGGAA
Source organism: Desulfobacter hydrogenophilus (assembly GCF_004319545.1). Lineage (NCBI taxonomy): Bacteria > Pseudomonadati > Thermodesulfobacteriota > Desulfobacteria > Desulfobacterales > Desulfobacteraceae > Desulfobacter > Desulfobacter hydrogenophilus. The sequence goes on from NZ_CP036313.1 coordinate 1,619,446, forward strand.
AGAGCTTTTTCCAACGACAAAATGGAGTTCCTCTGGGATAGTGTAGTGACTGGAATGGATGGTCTTTTCGGCGTTGAGAAAGTCAATGTGAAAAATTTAAAAACCGGCAATGAGACGGAAATTGCGGCGAACGGCTGCTTTATCTGGGTCGGCATTCTGCCCAACACCGAATTTATAAAAGGTGATGTGAAGACAGATGAAGGCGGTTTCATTATGGTGGACAACAAAATGCAGACTAATGTGCCCGGTGTGTTCGCCATCGGCGATGTCAGGGATACACCTTTGCGCCAGATTGCAACGGCTGTGGGAGACGGTGCTGTGGCTGCGGTCAGCGCAGAGCACTATGTAGAGAATTCATAAAATGAAAAAATTTCTCATTGCAGGAATGGTCTTTCTTTTTCTGTCAGGGTGTGCCCTGTTTGAAGAAAACCATCAGATGAACAAAAACGCCCAGCAGCTGGCAGCTGAAGGGGCTGCTTCATTTATGAATGAGGATTACGAGGATGCGGTCAAGGCCTATACGGACCTGAAAGACTGGTATCCGTTCAGTAAATATGCCATTCTGGCGGAATTAAAGATTGCAGATGCTCATTTTCATCTTGAAGAATATCCCGAGGCCATTGCAGCCTATGAAAATTTTGAGAAACTGCATCCTAAAAATGAGGCTGTACCCTATATTATCAACCAGATCGCCATGTGCTGGTTTAATCAGATAAACACCATAGACAGGGATGCAACGCCTGCAAAAAAGGCCATGGCTGAGTTTAAAAGACTGATCCGGCTGTTCCCTGAAAATGAATACAGCCAGGACGCTTTGGCGCACATTGATGCCTGCATTGATAATATAGTCAGCCATGAGTTGTATGTCGCCGATTTTTATAACAAAACAAAAAAATACGAGGCTGCACTGAAACGTTACCAGTATATTGTAGAAAACTATGCCGGGACCGATCAGAGTCAGATCGCCCTTGAAAATATTCCCAAGATGTCTGAACACATTAAAGCAGTCGAATCCGACAACGAAGAAAAATAAAAACCCTTTACTTTTATTTTAATATATTGTATTCGTTTCGGGTTTTAATTTTGATATAGCGATTTTATTAGGAATTAGGAGTATATAAATATGTCTAAAGAATGTGCAATCTGTGGAAAGAAACCAATGGTCGGCAACAATGTCAGCCATGCTCATAATCTCAATAAAAGGCGCTTCAATCCCAATCTCCAGAGAGTTCGGGCGGTGATTAAGCCTGGTTGCGTCAGAAAAATTGATGTGTGTACGTCCTGCATTAAGGCGGGAAAAGTAACCAAAGCCTCTTAAAAAGAGTGTTTGAACAAAAAGGCACTTATCTGCGTCGTTGCATCTGGATAACTTTTTTGTCCAAACACGGGTTCACGTTCAGCACTAAGTAAAAAGTTACTTTTTTATTTTTCCAGGCTTAAAGATATTATCACTAAATTCCGGTATGTGTGAGCATACCGGAATTTTGTTGATTGAATTTTGGTTATAATATTTTTGAAGCCAGTTCTGCTAGTTCAGAACGCTCACCTTTTTCAAGATTGATGTGCGCATAAAGATTCTGACCCTTCATTTTTTCTATAATATACGCAAGCCCATTGGTCTGGGTGTCCAGATAAGGGTGGTCTATCTGAAAAATGTCTCCCGTAAAAATAATTTTTGTACCCTCTCCTGCCCGGGTGATGATGGTTTTTACTTCATGGGGTGTCAGATTCTGGGCCTCATCCACGATAAAAAACACCCGTACAATAGACCGCCCCCTTATGTATGAAATTGGTGTGATAACGATCTTTTCCTCTTCTATCAGCTCCTTGATCTTTTTTCCATTGGAACCATTTTCATTAAAATGATTCTGTATAATAGAAAGGTTATCATACAGGGGTTGCATATATGGGTCTAGTTTGGAAGCCACATCTCCGGGAAGAAACCCTAAATCTTTGTTGCTAAGCGGAACAACGGGCCGAGCAATGAAGATCTGACGGTAGAACTGCTTTTTAGCCAGGGCCGCGGCCAAGGCCAGCAGGGTTTTTCCGGTACCGGCTTTGCCGGAAATGGTAACAAGGGATATATCCGGATTGAGCATGGCATTCAGGGCAAATGTCTGCTCCGAATTCCGAGGTTTGATGCCGTAGCATATTCTGGGCTGAATCAATTTCACGGTCCGGCTTGCACCGTCAAAATAGGCCAAGGCGGATTTGGATCCGTTTTTCAATATCACATTTTCATTGGCAAAAAGCGCAACATCTTCTCCCAGGCTTTCGGTGTGGATTTCATAGGGCTTTTGGTACAGTTCGTCCAGTACCTGGGAGCCAATGTTATTTACCACCTTCATACCCGTGTACATCTCGGAAATGTTTTCAACATACTGGGAATTGTAATTTTCAGTTTTTAAACCGATGGACCGAGCTTTCAAGCGCAAATTTACATCCTTGCTTACAAAAACAACATTTTTAAAATCGTTTTCTTTGGCAATGGCATAGGCAATATTTATGATCCTGACATCCGGGGTAATCTCATTAAAATTGTTTTTAATTATGGGATCCAAAGCGGTGTCAAGCCGAATGGCAATACTGCCCTCTCCGTTATCAATGGGAACCCCGCCGTTGAGCATTGTATCACTGGACAATGCATCCAGGGTCCTTAGAAAGTCCCGGGCGTTGCAATTAATGACATTATTCCCTTTTTTAAATTTATCCAGTTCCTCAATAACCGTAATGGGAATGTAAATATCATTGTCTTTGAATTGATGAATGCATCCGCTGTCATGAAGGATAACGTTGGTATCCAGGATAAATATTTTTTTCATACAAATCTCCGCATTAAAATAAAAATTTTAAAATCAAGATGGTGTTGATTCAGGTGTTGATCGAGAACAAGGAAGTGGGGTAACGGACCTTTCATTTCCGGTCTTCTGGCGGGGGCTGGTAAATTGAAGACGTTTACCATAATATTCCAGGTTAAAGGTTAATGTTAAAGTCGGGCCGTACCGACTAACTGATCACCCTTGGCGCGGGCGGTTAGGGATGGAATTTCCTACACGATTAAAGTGAACCCGACTATCTTGAGCATAAATGAAAAATTCTTTGTTATATACTCAATTATCCAAAAGTTTAGTTAGGAAATGATGAAGGAACAACAATCTTACACGCTGCCCCCCAAAGCGACCCTGCATTAAAGACCGCAGATTAAATAACTTGAACGAAATAGCTTGCCTTTTGGACCATCTACTTCGTTGTATCAAAGGCCCAATAGGCCTGCTATTCAACCTTTAATACGCCTTGTAGATGAACCAAAATTCGGCGTTATTTCTGCCCAACTTATTTAATCCGCGGTCCTAAAAAGCATCGGAATTTATTTCTTCTGATTCTCGAATTAACGAATCAAGTGTCTACAGTAACGATCCGCCTGACATCGTTAACGGTTTTTACCCGGCGAAGTTCTGCCATAACTTTTTTAAGCTGTCCCGAACTTTCCACCATGATGGTGAAATAAAAAACCCCAATGCCCTCGTCCGATGTTTCCGAGTGCGCGTTTAAAATATTGATACCAGCCTTGGAAATGACAGCAGCAATGTCGGCCAGAAGGCCATGGCGATCGTCTGTCTTGATGCTAATGGATGCAGGGTATGATTCCTTAATACCATTGGCCCATTCGACGTCAATAATCCGTTCACTGCTCATTTTTAAAACGTTAATGCAGTTCTTCCGGTGGATGGCGACCCCTTGGCCCTGGGTGATATATCCGATTATGGGATCTCCGGGCAAAGGATTGCAGCATTTTGAGAACTTGACCAGAATATCATTGAGTCCTTTTACAATAACCCCGTTGGTCCGTTTGTCCGAAGGCCGGGAAACTATTTTTTCAATAACGGCAGCATCGGTATCCTCTGGATCTTTTTCAAATTCCGGCACAGCCCGTTTCAGCACCTGAAGCGCTGTCATTTGTCCGAACCCCACATGGGCGATCAGGTCGTCAACCGTTTTGAATCCCAATGACTCTGCCACCCTGCCGATATCACCTGACTTGATCAGGGCGTTGAAATTTTGATTACGTTTTCTGAATGTTTTCTCACACATTTCCCGTCCCAGGGAAGAGCTTCGCTCCTTTTCCCTGGCATTGATATAGGCCCTGATTTTTGTCTTTGCCTTAACTGTTTTAACAAAATTGAGCCAGTCCCGGCTGGGGTTGTGTCCTTTGGTGGTTATGATTTCAATGGTATCGCCGGTACGCAGTTCATGGGAAAAGGGTACAAGCTTACCATTGACCCGGGCACCTGTGCACTGGGCCCCAACCTCCGTGTGAATCCGGTAAGCAAAGTCAACGGGTGTGGCCTTTTTGGGAAGCGTTTTGATCTCGCCTGCCGGGGTAAATACGTAAATTTCTCCGGGATAGAGATCTATGCGCACATTTTCAAGGAATTCATCCGGATCTTTGAGGTTTTCCTGGTTCTCCACAAGATTCCGAATCCAGGCAAACAGTTCGCCGGTGTTTTCGTCAATTTTGCTACCTTCCTTGTATGACCAGTGGGCTGCTATGCCGGATTCTGCCACCCGGTTCATTTCATGGGTCCTGATCTGAATTTCCACCCGTTCACCCTTGGGGCCGATTACCGTGGTGTGGATGGACTGGTACATATTGGGCTTGGGATTGCCGATATAGTCCTTTATTTTGTAATATATGGGTTTCCACATGGAGTGAACCGCCCCCATGGCAGCATAACACTGGGGCACGGTGTCCAGGATGATGCGAAAGGCAATGATGTCATAAACCTCATGAAATTCAAGGCCCTGGGACAACATTTTCTGGTAAATGGAGTAAAAGGATTTAAACCGTCCCTTGATCTGGCAGGGCAATTCCATCTCATCCATTTTATAATGCAGGGAGTTTGAGACCTCATCAATATATGCTTCCTGCTCGTCCTTGGCTTTATTAACCAGGGTAAGGATACGATCGTGCTCTTCACGCAGGGTGTAAAAAAAGGCCATTTCTTCCAGTTCATTTTTAATCCAGAAGATGCCAAGACGTGCGGCGATGGGTGCATAGATATCCAGGGTTTCCTGGGCGATGGCGGCCTGTTTTTCAGGTTTTTTGTGGTATTTGAGGGTCCGCATATTGTGCAGACGGTCTGCCAACTTGATGAGAACAACCCGGATATCATCTGCCATGGCCAAAATCATTTTACGCAGAGATTCTGCCTGCTGGGCGACCTTGGTGGCCGCATGCAGGGCGGACAGCTTTGTTACGCCCTCCACAATATGCGCGACCCCGGGACCAAACATATCGGAAATATCTTCTTTGGTGGCCGGGGTGTCCTCAATGACATCATGGAGCAAGGCCGCAGCAATGCTCTCCATGTCCAGCTTCATGTCTGCCAGGATATTAGCAACCTCCAGGGGGTGGGATAGATAAGGTTCTCCAGAGAGCCGGACCTGGCCTTCATGAACCCGGGCGGAATAGATATAAGCCCGGTCAATGAGCGAGACATCCGCATCTGGACTATATTCATAAATTTTGTCCAATATGTCGGTGATTCGAATCATTTTATCCTACCGGTTGTTGCGTTGTTTTAAGTTTTTTTATATGAAAATCCCAATGAGTTGTTAAATGGCTTTCATGTTTTGTTGTGGGTTGCGCCTGGGTGCTGATAGACCAGGTCGCCCCATGACTGTTAGTAGGCCTTGGCAAACAGAACCCGTCGATCACTTTTTGCACCACAGCAAATACAGGTTCCCTCTTCGTCAGGGCTGTCAAAGGGAATGCACCGAATGGTTACGGACAGATCCTGTTTTATTTTTTCTTCACACTGCCCTGATCCGCACCAGTGGGCCATGACAAACGCGCCGTTGTTATACCCTTTTGCGTTTTTATACAGATCGTAAAACTTATCTTTTTCATCAATGAAAACGGTGTTGGCTTCCCGAAAAGCGTGGGCACGCTGGAACAAGGTGTCCTGGATGTCATCCAGAATGTCGGCAATGGTATTTATAAATTCATCCCTGTTAAGCCCCTTTTTCTCACCGGTGTCCCTGCGGGCCATGAACACACTGTTATTTTCAATGTCCCTGGGACCCAGTTCCACGCGCACCGGAATACCTTTTTTCACCCATTCCCAACCCCTGGCACCACCGATATCCCGACTGTCGATCTCCACTTCCACGGGCAGGCCGTAATAGGTCTGTTGTCTTAGGGCAACTTTAAGGGTTTCAGCGCTTTCCAGAACACCTGAATTGTCAGCCCCCTTCTTGATAATGGGCAGGATCACCACATGGGCCGGGGCAATGCGCGGCGGGACGACCAGGCCGTCATCATCGGAATGCACCATGATCATGCCGCCGATCATCCGGGTGGATGTTCCCCAGGACGTGGTCCATGCATAGTCTTCCTGGCCCGCTTCATTCTGAAATTTTATGTTGGAGCTTTTGGCAAAATTCTGGCCCAGGAAATGGGAGGTACCGGCTTGAAGCGCCCTTTTGTCCTGCATCATGGCTTCAATACAGGTGGTGTCATCCGCCCCGGGAAACCGTTCGGATTCACTCTTACGGCCTTTGATTACCGGCATGGCCAGCCGCTCCTCAACAAACCTGGCGTAAATTTCCAGCATTTGAAGGGTACGTTCCATGGCCTCATCTTTGGTGGCATGGGCCGTATGCCCTTCCTGCCATAAAAACTCACTGGTGCGCAGAAACATGCGCGTGCGCATTTCCCAGCGCACCACATTGGCCCACTGGTTTAAAAGAATGGGCAGATCCCGGTAGGATGAGGTCCATCTGGACATGGACTCACCAATAATGGTTTCGGATGTGGGCCGGACAATCAATGGCTCGGCCAGCTCCCCGGCCGGTACAAGCCGGCCGTCTTCGCCCTTTTCCAGCTTGTGATGGGTGACAACGGCACACTCCTTGGCAAAGCCGTCCACATGCTCGGCCTCTTTTTCAAGGTAGCTTAGGGGAATAAATAATGGGAAATAGGCGTTTTTTACCCCGGTTTCCTTGAACATGGCATCCATCTGACGCTGGATGTTTTCCCAGATCGCAAATCCCCAGGGTTTAATCACCATGCATCCGCGGACCGGAGAATTTTCTGACATGTCCGAGGCTTTTACCACCTCCTGGTACCACTGGGAATAATCTTCTTCCCTGGTGGGGGTGATGGCGGTTTTAACTTTCTTTCCCATTTATTTCCTCCGCATTTAAGATCATTGCGTCAATTTCTTTTATCAATTCATCCACAAGATACGCCTGGTCAATTTTGCGGATAACTTTTCCCTTTTTAAACAAAATTCCCATGCCGTCACCACCGGCAATACCGATGTCCGCTTCTTTGGCTTCTCCCGGACCATTGACCACGCATCCCATAATAGCAACTTTAATCCGTGCTGAGCGCTCAAGTAAAGCTTTTTCTACCTGTTCGGCAATTTTAAACAAATTTATTTTACACCGCCCGCAGGTGGGACAGGAAATCAGCTCCGGACCCCGTTGACGCAAACCCAATGCCCGTAAAATTTCATACCCGGTACGGATCTCTTCCACCGGGTCCCGGGTCAGCGAAACCCGGATGGTGTCCCCGATTCCTTCGGACAGCAGCATGCCGATGCCGATGGCGGACTTGGTAATGCCGGCATAAAGCCCACCCGCCTCGGTAATCCCCACATGAAGGGGCACGTCGGTCAACGGGGAAAGCTGCCGGTAGGCCTCCACGGTACGTTCCACATCCGAAGCCTTCAAGGAGACCTTAATATTATAAAACCCCAGATCTTCTAAAATCCGGATATTGGCAAGAGCGCTTTCCACCATGCCCCGGGCCGTCACACCGTATTGCTTCTCAATTTCTTTTTCCAAAGATCCGCCGTTTACCCCGATGCGGATGGGAAGGTTGTGGACCTTGGCACAGTCCACAACTGCTTTTATTTTGTCGGCCGTGCCGATATTCCCCGGATTGATCCGCAGCCCATCCACACCGGATTCGGCCGAAGCAATGGCCAGCCGCCAGTCAAAATGGATGTCGGCAATCAAGGGGATGTGAATTTTTTCTTTAATTTTTTTTAAAGCCTTGGCCGCTTCCATATCCGGCACGGCTGCCCGGATAATTTCGCACCCGGCCTTTTCCAGGGACAATATCTGATTTATAGTGGCTTGCACATCCTGGGTCTGGGTATTGGTCATGGACTGAACCGAAACCTGTGCCCCGGAGCCCACGGGTTGTGATCCCACCTTTATCTGCCGGGTTTTCCGGCGTTCTTTGAGCAGCGGCATAAATTAAATCCTTATTTTAAAAAAGCAAATGCCTGCATCGCAATTTTCAGATGCAAGCATATTTCTATAACCGATTAACTTACCATATTGGGATAGTTTTTTTCAAGATATTGCTGACAGGCCATCGCCGGGACAAGGGTAAAAAGCCAATAAAGCCCTGAAGCCCCCCGAATTTCGGTCCCTTGTTTTTTTACATGCATCTTTGTATTGTACGTTCCAACATGAAAAAATCCTCTAAAAACAGGCTCACCATACATCAACAGGCGTTATTTCCCAAGGACACCCTTTTTGATAAAATTGCAAGGGCGGTATGCCGGTCCCAGACGCTGCCGAGAAAAGAACTTTACGAAGCATGGGAGGTGGCAAAGCGAATCAGAAGGATCTTCCGGGGTGGCAGAATAGTGGATTTGGCATGTGGCCACGGTCTGGTTTCCCATATTTTACTATTAATAGATGATACCTCGCCCAACGCCCTTGCCGTTGATACGCATATTCCACAAAATGCAAACGCGCTGTCCCAAAATTTGATCAACACATGGCCCCGGTTAAAGGATAGAATTTTTTTTAGCCAGATGCCCCTTGAGCAGGTAGAACTATCTTCCCAGGATATTGTTGTATCCGTACATGCCTGTGGTACGCTTACAGATACGGTTATTGAAAAAGCGTTGTCGGCAAGGGCAAAACTTGCGGTGCTTCCATGCTGCCATGATCTTGACGCTTGCGACACAGGCGGCCTTGAAGGCTGGATGGACGGCCCCCTGGCCGTGGATGCCACACGGGCATTCAAATTGGCCGGCAAAGGATATACAGTGATGACAAAAAAGATTCCTGTAGAAATCACGCCTAAAAATCGTCTTCTCATGGCATATCCCAAATGATGAAGAATCAATTAGGAACCGCCACTGAATTTTCAATGTAAATCCATAAAATTTTATAATTAATATAAACTAATTTTAACATATTTAATATTTCTTGACAAAAAGCATCTTACTATCCTAAAAACATGATTGGCGTACTTGCAGCTCAGATAATCGTACTATCGGAGATAAAAATTTGAGTCCTCGGCTTAAGGGGATGAAAGTATGGTTCATGTGCTTTCAAAGAATTCCGTTTGGATCGAGGCATTGATCATAACCATAAACGAAGAGAGGTAAAATGAGCGCTTTAGGTTTAACACACAAAATTCTTAAAGACCACTTGGTCGAACCGGCTGAATTGCCGGCACCCGGAGAATTGATTAAAATCAAGATTGATGAGGCTTTCACACAGGATGCCACAGGTACCATGTGTATGCTTCAGCTGGAAGCCATGGGCGTTGATAAAGTAAAACCCCTTGCTGTAAACTTTGTTGACCACAGTATGCTCCAATCGGGTTTCAGAAACCCGGATGACCATCAATACCTGAGAACTGTTGCCGCAAAACTTGGCATCATCTTTTCTCCGCCGGGCACCGGTATCTGTCATTTCACCAATATGGAAAACTTCGTTAAACCCGGTATGACAGGCGTTGGTGCTGACAGTCATACTGTAAATGCCGGTGGTGCAGGTGCGATCTTCATGGGTGCTGGTGGATATGACGTTGCACTGGCAATGGCTACAGGCATGTACACCATGCCCATGCCCAAGGTGACCAAGGTTAACCTGACCGGTCAGCTGGCCAAAAACTGTATGGCCATGGACGTCATCTTAAAGATGCTGGAAATCGTATCCGTAAAAGGCGGCAAGGGCATTATCTTTGAGTATGCAGGTCCCGGCGTTAAAACCCTGTCTCTGACAGAACGTGCCACCATCACCAACATGGGTGCTGAAATGGGTGCCACCACCTCTATCTTCCCAAGTGATGAAAACACCAAAGCCTTCCTGGAAAGCCGTGGTCGCGGTGGTGACTACACCGAACTGTCCGCAGATGAAGGCGCTTCCTATGATGCAGAAATTAATGTTAACCTGTCTGAAATCGAACCGCTGATCGCCATCTATCCCTCTCCGGGTAATGTTGAAAAAGTTAAAGATCATGCCGGAACTAAAATTCATCAGGTCTGTATCGGTTCCTGTACCAACAGCTCCTTTGAAAATATCGCCACATTTGCAGAATCCCTTAAAGGCAAACGTGTTAAAGTTGATACCCTGCTATATCCGGGTTCCAGATCCGTTGCCATGCAGCTTGCCGACGCAGGTTACATCTCAATGATGTTTAATTCCGGCGTCAGAATCATGGAGAATGGTTGCGGCGCCTGCATCGGCCAGGGCGGTTCCCCCCCAAGTGAAGGTATCACCCTCAGAACTTTCAACCGTAACTTCCCGAAACGTTCAGGTACGGACGACGCCCAGTGTCATCTGATCAGCCCGCTTGTTGCAGCGGCCAGTGCCTTGACCGGTGAAATTACCGTTCCTGAAGCAAAAGACATTGCCATTAACGTCATTCCGCCTGTTATCGACACGGATTCTTTCATCATGCCGGATAAGGCCGATAAGTCCGAAGGCGTTGTTCGCGGACCCAACATCATGGCACTGCCTGAATTCTCACCGCTGCCCGACGTTGTGAAAGGCGAAGTTCTGCTTAAAACCGGCGACAACATCAGTACTGACGACATCCAGCCTGCCGGTGTATTCCTGCCCCTGCGCTCCAATGTTAAAGAATATGCCATGCAGGCAACTTACAACCAGGTTGACAGCACCTTCGCCGAACGCGCTGTGGCTCACAGAGACGCCGGCGGAGAAGGTTTCATTATTGGTGCTGAAAACTACGGTCAGGGAAGTTCCCGTGAGCATGCTGCACTTTGCCCAAGATGGCTTGGCATCCGCGCTGTCATTGTTAAATCTTTTGCCCGTATCCATGTGGCCAACCTGGTTAACTTCGGTATCGTTCCCATGACCTTTAAGAACCCGGCTGACTATGACAAAATTAAACAGGGCGACACCGTATCCTTTGATGCCACAAACCTGGCCGGAGATCTGTTCCTTGAGGTCAATGGAGAAAAACTTCCCCTTGAACCTGCTTTTGACAAAGACATGATCCCCACGCTTAAACTAGGTGGTGCTCTGGCTCAGTTTAAAGCGACCTACAAGGGATAACCACTGTATAATTAAAGTGCTAAGGTCGGGAAACGCCATTCCCCGACATACATAAGAAAAAAGGGGGATAATCAATAGATTATCCCCTTTTTTTGTTTTAAGAATATGAATTCGAAGAAGTATCCCTCTCTAATCGATACACATCATTTCAAAAGGAGGGATTTAAAAGCCATCATATAATTAGGACCGCAGATTAAATACCTTGAACAAAATAGCTTACCTTTTGGCCCATCTTCTTCGTTGCATCAAAGGTCCAATCGGCCTGCTATTCAACCTTTAATGCACCTTGTAGATGAACCAAAATTCGGCGTTATTTCTGCCCAACTTATTTAATCTGCGGTCCTTAGCAAGGCAAAAGGAAAAACCTACTATTACCAAAACACAGAGATCAGCATTCTTGTGCCCACCACGTAAAGCAGCACGGCAAAAACACGTTTGAGCTTATCAACGGGCAGGTTGTGGGCAAGTTTCACCCCAATGGGCGCAGTGAGCACTGAGGCCGCGACAATTCCTGCCAAGGCGCCAAGATTAACAAATCCCAGGGAGAAGGGCGGCAGGTTCGGTGCACCAAGCCCGTTGATCACATACCCTATGAACCCGGCTGCGGCAATGGGAAACCCAATACCTGCAGAAGTACCGATGGCTTTATGGATTTTGGTATTGCACCAGGTCAGAAACGGTACGGACAGGGTACCGCCGCCAATGCCCACAAGGCTTGAAAATACACCGATGATGCTGCCCGCCGCAAAGATGCCTGCTGTGCCGGGGATGTCCCGGGTGGGTTTGGGTTTCATTCCCATGAGCATCTGGGTGGCCACATAGTATAAAAAGATACCGAAAAAACATTTAAGAAAATTGGTGGAAAGCATGGAGGCAATCCAGGTCCCTGTAAATGTCCCCACCAGGATACCCGGCGTGATTCTGAATACTACGGGCCAGACCACAGCGCCGCGTTTATGATGGGAACGCATACTTGAAACCGACGTAAACAAAATGCTTGCCAAAGACGTGCCCAGTGCCATGTGAACAATGACTTCATGGGCCACATTTTGGTGCGTAAAAACCGACGTGAGCATGGGAACAATTATAAGGCCGCCGCCAATACCTAAAAGTCCGGCTAGTACACCGGCCACACCACCTATAGCCAAATACAACGCGATATAAATCATCTATTCAGTCCTTTATCCGTAATCAATTAGACAAAAAGATCAATATATAAAATTAAGGTAAAAAAGCAATGAATAGTTAGGGAGGGCACGCTTTTTGGCCCACTGTTAGAGAAGATGGTGGGCAACGCTGCGCGTTTGTCCACCCGACAACCCTTTCTCAAACCCATACCAGGCAGCACCATGCAAAGCCGCCTGGGGATCAAGAATTACATGAACGGGCATATTGGCGCACAATGAAGAAAAACGGCCCTTGTCGGCGATGCGGCCTAAAAAATCGGGCTGGGCCAGCCTTTTAAGAATGCGAGGCGGTATGCCGCCGCCCAGATAGATGCCGCCTGTGGGCAAAAGCGTCACAGCCATATTGCTGGTGACCGCGCCAAGGGCCCGGACAAACATATCCAGTGTGGCTTCGCAGATATCAGCCTTGTTTTCAAGGGCGGTTTCCACAATCACCCGTGTTTTGTCCATCGCCGCATCCAGCTTTTCCCCTAACCAGGCAGGTTCCGGAAAAATTTTATTTTCCAAAAAATATTCATAAATACAGGGCAGATGGCTTCCCGAACACACCCGTTCAAAACTGACGTGGCCATACCGCCGGGTTAAAAATTTCAGAAGTTTAAGGTCCTGGGCATCCCGGGGAGAAAAGGCCGTATGCCCCCCTTCGCTGGCAAAGGCATGGTACCGCGCACCGGCCCAGACCAGAAAGGCAACGCCTAAGCCCGTACCTGGTGCAATAACCGCTTTGTTTCCTTTGGGATCGGCAATTCCCGGGTTCAGGGTAGAAAGGCTGTCTTTGCCCAGATGGGGCACTGAAACGGCAATGGCTTTTAAATCATTAATCAAAGAGATTTTGGGGATACCGCAGGCCTGCTCAATTTCATCAGCATCGATGTTCCAGGGCAGATTGGTGATCCGGGAATGGCGGTCCTTTACCGGACCTGCCACCCCGAAACAGGCAGCCTGGGGTTTTGCACCGGTCTGATCTAAAAATTCTTGAACAATGGTTTCAAACGATGGATAATCGGCACTTTTAAAGCGGATTTCGTGAACCGGATTTGCCGGCACTTGAGTTCTGTCGGCATAGACCGCAAGCATAGTTTTTGTGCCGCCGATATCTCCTGCAAGCATCATGGGTTTTACACCTGTGTAATAAAAGGGTATGAATCTGTTTGGTTTGACAACACTATTCTTTTAAATATAGGCTTTTTTCAACAATTTTAGGAGTGTTAACAAGGAAAAACCATGATAAGCTCGGTTAAAACCCATTACACCCGCCCGGGGCTTGGGGCAAAAATTCGTCAGGGCCTTGAAAAAGCAGGCAAAATTCCCGAACAGATCAACCTGCGGGATCTTGCCCCGGTGGACCAACTTCATACGGGGGGGGGGGCTGCCACCCTCGAATTGGTGGCACAGGCCGGTTTAGACAAAGGCATGACCATTCTGGATGCAGGCTGCGGCATTGGCGGCACATCCCGGCTTCTGGCACAAAAGTTCGGTCTTGTTGTCCATGGTATTGACCTGTCCAAAGACTTCATTGAAACCGCAAACGTGTTAAATCAGTGGTGCGGCTTTGCAGAGGACGGCACCATAAACTTGAAACAGGGGTCCCTGATGGCGTTACCTTACCCGGACAACTTTTTTGACGCCGTGCTCTGCCAGCATGTACTACTCAACATCAAAGATAAACCAAAGGCCTTTGCCGAACTTTCAAGGGTACTGGCCTCCCGGGGCAAGCTGATCCTGCACGAGATTGTGGATGGCCCCGGCCCTGCCCCCCGTTACCCTGTTCCCTGGGCCGCTAACGAGTCGGCCTCCATGCTCTGTTCCCGGCAAGATCTTGGGGAATATGCAAAAAAGGCCGGATTTGAACTTGTTTTCAGTGAAGATAAAACACACAGTGCGGCGCTTTGGTGGAAAAAGATCAATGCCATTAAAAAAGCCAGGGGCACAGGCCCTTTGAACCCGGGCCTGGTTTTCGGGGAAAATGCCGGACAATTTGGCGCAAACATGGAACAAAATTTCAAAGAACAGGCGGTGCTTTGCGTGGAATACATCTGGATAAAATCCAATTTTATTTAAAAAGAATATATTTAACACATAGTTTTATTATCTTTATGGACTTGATTCAATTCCTCATTGACGCCAATCACCATATTCTATATCTGTTAATTATGAGCACACGCCTGAAGCCTCGGACAGACAGTTACCCGCCCGCAAGTCAAGGCATATTCGCAACAAACGGAGCAACCCATGGACACTTATTATATTGACGGCAAATTCGTATCCGAAGACAAGGCCACGCTTTCTGTAAAAGACATCACCGTATTAAGGGGATTTGGCGTATTTGACTTTCTGATCACCTATAACAAACGGCCCTTCCGCCTGGAAAAACATGTGGAACGTCTGGAAAATTCCGCCCGGCATATCGGACTTGAACTGAATCATTCCAACAAAGATATCTGCGACATTGTCATGCAGACCATAGAAAAAAATTCGCATCACAAAGAGGAGAATATCCGTATTGTCTACACGGGCGGCATCAGCTCTGACGGTGTAACCCCCCAGGGAAACGGCATCCTCATGGTCATGGCCACGCCCAAACATGAACTGCCGGACTGGTGGTACACCAAAGGCACCAAAATCATCACCGTGGATATGGAAAGATTTATCCCCGAAGCCAAGAGCAGCAACTATCTGTCAGCCGTTTTTGCCCAGCAAAAGGCCCGCAGCCAGGGCGCCGTTGAAGCCATCTACAAAAACAGGGACAATCGCCTGCTCGAAGGCACCACCACCAATCTTTTCGCGTTCAAAGGCACCACCCTGATCACCCCGCCCGTCGACATTCTACCCGGCGTAACCCGGGGTGCCGTGCTGGAACGTTTAGAAAAAAAATATGACATTGTCCTGGATTTTATTCCCCAGGCAGATATAGCCGACATGGATGAAGTGTTTATTACGGCATCCAACAAAGAGATCGTACCCGTCATCCAGGTGGACGATACGGTCATAGCCGACGGCAAACCCGGAGAAAAAACACGTGCTCTGCTGGCGGACTGGAAAGCCTACACAACAGCATACGGTCGTGGAGAAGCAGACTGATGAATTCCCCCAAGGCACAACCAGTCCTTGAGCCCCAAAGCCGGGTACAGGTGGATCTGTCCGTCTTTGGACAGAATGTACGAACCCTGAAACGCCTGATTCCAAGCGATACCCGGTTCTGCGCCGTGGTCAAGGCCAATGCTTATGGGCATGGCGGGATACAATGCGCAAAAACCGCCCTGGAAAACGGAAGCCATTTTCTTGCTGTGGCCCGGATCTCCGAAGCCGTTGCCATGAGAGATGCCGGTATCACAGCCCCCATTCTTCTTTTGGGAGAAGCCCTGCCCGAACAGGTCTCCTTTCTTGCGACCCACGACATCCGGGCAAGCGTGGCGGATATCCAGACAGCTAAAGCCCTGTCTGCTGCTGCCCAAGCCTTAAATACCAGGCTGAACATTCATCTCAAGCTGGATACGGGCATGGGACGTTTGGGGTTTCTTCATCCTGGCGTGGTCACCCCCAAATATGGGGAAGCGGCAGGCATACGTCAGGCCGGGGACATTGCAGACCTGAAAGGTCTCAGGGTGGAAGGCGCCTACACCCATTTTGCCAAGGCAGACGTCATTGACAAAACCCATGCCAAGGGCCAGCTGACCCGGTTCAATGATATGGTTGCCATGCTTGCGGATATGGGAATCCGCCCGGAAATCCGCCATGCCGCCAATTCTGCGGCGGTTCTTGAGTTGCCCGAAGCCCATTTTGACATGGTGCGCCCGGGCGTTGCCATGTACGGGATGGCCCCCTCCCATGAGGTGGACATCACACGGCATAAGCTTGCGCCGGTTATGTCCATCACGGCAAAAGTCATTTATGTCAAGGCCGTGCCTGAAAATTTCAGCGTATCTTACGGTTGCACCCATGTCACCACGACTCCCACGGTGATTGCCACGGTGCCCATCGGGTATGCAGACGGGTACAGCCGGCTTTTATCCAACCAGGGACAAATGCTGGTCAAAGGCAAAAAAGCCCCCATAGCGGGCCGGGTCACCATGGACTTTACCATGATAGATGTGGGGCATATTCCAGGGGTCAAGCCCGGAGACGATGTCATCATCCTCGGTCCCCAGGGAAATGAACGGATTTCGGCAGACGACATCGCCGGTCTCACCGGGACCATCAATTACGAGGTCACCACAGGCCTGACCGGGCGAATGCCTCTGTCATACCTGTAAAACCAAGGAGCCCATGCCCGATACAAACCCCTTTAATTTTCAGACCGGATCCTGGTCCAGGGATGCCGACTCAACAGATGCCGCCACCCTGATCATTGCCGGGGACTGGGCGCCCATCCGGGCCTTTGCACCGCTGATTGAATCCGATCCCCAATCCATATACGGCGATGTTCTGCTTCTACTGCAAGACGCCGACCTAACCGTTGTGAACCTGGAAGCCCCGTTAAGTGATATCGGCAGTGAAGTGTGTAAAAGCGGGGCCGTGTTCAAAGGCAAGACCTGCCATGTAAAAGGGCTGACCGCAGTGCCTTTTTCCGCCGTCACCCTGGGGAACAACCACATGTTTGATTTTGGCATTGGGGCCTTTCGGCAGACCGTCGGGATTCTGGACCGTCACGGCATCGCGTGTACAGGTGCCGGCATGACCAAAGCGGAGGCTGAAGCGCCCCTGATTATGGAAGCCAAAGGGGTTCGGATTGCCATTATCAACATCAGCGAAGGTGAAGATCTGACAGCCGCCGGACCCGGACCGGGCGTGGCCGGATGGGACATAGAAGGGGTCTGTGTCCGCATCAAAGATCTAAAAAAAGATACGACTCAGACACTTCATGCCGTGATCGCCGTGGTCCATTGTGGCCTGGAATACATTCCCTTTGCACCGGAATACGTAACAAACGCTTTCAGGCAATTGGCCCATGCCGGTGCCGATGCTGTTATCGGTCATCACCCCCATGTGCCCCAGGGGCTTTTCTTCCATGGGAAAACGCCGGTCTGCTGTAGCCTGGGAAATTTTGTTTTTTACCAGCCCACAACGTTTTTCTGGCGAAAACTGGGCTATATGGTGCGCCTGCATATCAACAAAAAAGGGCTTGCCGGGTTGGACATTGAACCCTACCGGATTCATGACCGGGGCGTGCAGATGCTTGCAGAGCCGGACCGGGATTATTTTTTCAAACGGCTCAGACAGATCAGCGAACCGTTGTCCACCCCCGAAGGCAGTAGACAGGCCTGGCAGGGGTTTTTGGATTATTACGGGGTGGCCGGACTCAAAAAGGAAGTCAACATGATTTTAAACAAGCTGGATGACACCCCGGGCAAGGGGGCGGCCATGTTCAGAAACCGGTTAACCACGGCCCAGCATTTTCACCACTGGAAAGACCTGTTCTCCCGTGTGGTGCAGGATAAGATGGGGCAAAGTCCGGCCTGGGCCCAAGACCTGGCCCGGGAATGGCTGACAAGGCAGGTTGAAAATGAGTGATAAAAAACAGATGACCCTGCTGGTAACCGACTCGGGGCTTGGCGGACTTAGCGTGTGTGCAGGCATGGCGGCAAGGTTTGCCAATGATGCACGTTATGACCGCATTCAGTTGGTGTACTTCAATGCCTGGCCCGAACAGGACAAGGGGTACAGACACTATCCGACGCCGGCGGATCGGGCCAAGGTGTTTGACAATGCCCTGGCGGCCATGGCCAAATACACCCCCGATCACATCTACATTGCCTGCAACACCCTGTCCGTGATTTATCCGTTTACCCGGTTTGCAAAAAAGACGACTATTCCTGTCACCGGCATCGTGGATCACGGGATTCAGATGATCCATAATGCGCTGACCCGGGATGTTTCAGCCTCTGCCGTAATTTTTGCCACCCCGATCACCATCAATGAAAACAGCCATAAAACAGCGTTGGTTGAACAAGGGATTGCCCTGGAACGTATCATTACCCAGGGATGCCTGGCCCTTGCAGGTAAAATTGAGCGGGCACCGTTCAGTGACGAGGTCAAAACCTTGATTGATGAATTTGCCGCCCAGGCAGCCCACAATCTGAAAAATGTCGGGTCCACGGTGTATGCCGGGTTGTGCTGCACCCATTTTGGCTATTGTAAAAATATTTTTAAAAATGCGTTGGCCCGCCATATCGACAGAAAAATAAAAATTTTAAACCCTAACGAAGCCATGACCGAGGCGGCCTGCCAAGACATTCTTGACGGGGGATCACCGCAGATGTCCATAGATATTGTCTCCAAGGTCTCATGGGAACCCGCCGGAATTGAGGCCTATGACCGCCTGCTGTCTGAGGTTTCACCGGATGTGGTCGACGCCCTGAAAAACTATCGGTTGGACAGGCAACTGTTCAGCGCAGACATTTAAGGATTTGGTAAAAACATGAGTCGTATTTTACTGATTACCGGTCCTGGCGGTGATGCCCAGGGATGGGGCAACATGGCCGTAACCCAGGAGATTGCAACGGCCATCAAGGGGTCAGGCAAATCTGCAGAAATCGCATTCGTATCAAACATGGCTGGATTAATCCAGGCACTGGATACCCGCAAATTCGATCTTGCCTGGAGTGCGCTGTACCATGTGACGGAAAACGAAGCCAACATCGGCATGGGGGACCACGGTGACGACTGGGTGGCCGACATACTGGACAAGCGCCGGATTGCCTATATCGGCCCGGATGCGTCCACCATGAAGGCGTTGATTCATAAAACCGCCACCCACAACATCCTGGGCAAGGCAGGTGTCCCCGTGCCCTACCATTACCAGATTGAACAGGGCCAAGCCCTGCCGGATATGGCATTCCCGGCCTTTGTCAAACCCAGTTTCGAGAGCCGGTCCGTGGGAATTAGCGACAACAGTGTGGTAAGCACCCCCGAAGAACTTAAAGCCCAGGTGGGTTTTATCCATGAAAATTATGATCAGCCCGCCCTGGTGGAAGAATACCTGCCGGGCCGGGAATATACGGTGCTGATGCTGGGTAACGGCGCGTACCAAAAATTTTTACCCGGCATGGTCACAGTAGATCCCAAACTTCTTGGCAAATACCCCATCCTAGGCGCGGATCTGCGCGGTGTGGGTGCCACCGAAATCCAGCCGGCCGGGGAATTGTCCGAAAAAGCCATAGATGTCACGGCCAGAGCCATGAAAGCCTTGAACTGCCTGGACCATGTCCGGGCCGATATGCGCCTGGACAGCCAGGGAAATGTAAAAATCATTGAGGTAAACGGTATCCCGGGCCTTAAACCTGTTAAGAGCTGGAGCCCCCAGCTTTACACCTTGCACCATGCATCAGAAAAAGGCAAAATGGAAGATTACCGCGCCCTGATCGACCAGATTGTCAGCTCAGCCCTGGCCCGGTACGGCATTGCTTGATTACCAGACAATCTTTTCGGGAACACCGGGTAGGCATGCTTTGAGATAATTGTCTTTATTGATGGTAGCGGTTTTTGTGACATGATTTTAAAATCTTATAATATCAATACATTATTGAATCATCGTGGAAAAATTAATTCCAAAACATGGCATTTACCCCCTTATGTTTATTCGATTTGACGAAAAACAGGATCATCAAGTATAAAAAATAAAAATGACTATTTTAAATACCATAGCCAAACGATTAGCAGAATATCTGTCCCGGTCCATAAGAAAAGACATCCATGTTGCCACCACTAAACCCGAAGACTTGGCATCTGCCTTAAAAAAAGGGGATATCCTTCTCATTGAAGGGAATAGCCGGATCAGTTCGGCCATAAAGTATCTGACACAATCCACCTGGTCCCATGCCGCACTTTACGTTGGGAATAGGCTTAAGATCGAAAACAGCACCATGAGCGAACCAATTCTGGTGGAAGCAGATATCAATGAGGGGGTTAGGACGGTTCCTCTGTCCAGGTATTCTAACGTACATACTCGAATATGCAGGCCTGTGGGGCTTACTGACAAGGATATCACTGCAGTGATTGATTATGCCCTTGCTCAAGTTGGAGATACCTATGATATTAAAAATATCCTGGATCTGGTCCGGTATCTGATCTCGTCCCCTCCGGTTCCCGATCACTTGAAACGAAGACTTCTGGCTCTGGGGAGCGGGGATCCCACCAAGACCATCTGTTCTTCCATGATCGCACAGGCGTTTCAATCTGTCCGGTATCCGATTCTTCCGGAAAGACTGTTGGAAAGTTCTGACAGCAGAGCATACAGACAATGCTATTGGGAAATACTTCGTATAAAGCATCACAGTCTTTTTGTGCCCAGGGATTTTGATGCCTCTCCATATTTCGAAATTATAAAGCCAACTATTTACAAGGGATTCAACCCCTATCAGATGAACTGGTCAACTGAATCCCAACAGGAGGAAAGGTAATTATTATGCTAAACTTTAATCCAACCAAAGCACAGATTGAACTGCAGAAAAAAGCAAGATCGTTTGCCATTGATCATGTACTGCCTGAGGCCTGGCATTATGATATTAAAGATGAAACTCCGGTACATATTCTCAAAGGGGCCTTTACACAGGGGCTGTCCCACAGTGATATTCCGGTGGCTTATGGTGGTAAGGGTTTCGGCATCATTGAGGGTTGTGTTATATCAGAGGAAATCTCCGCGGCCTGCCCTGGAATCGCCACCTCCATTTTTGACAATTCTCTGGGAATGAAACCCCTCATTCTGTCTTCAAATGAAGCATTAAAGAAAGAATATCTACCCCGGTTTGCAAAGGAATTTAAACTGATCAGTTTTGCAACATCTGAGCCCACCCTTGGATCAGATGTCTCAGCGATCCGGTGCATGGCTAAACCCGATGGGAACGACTATATTCTCAACGGCACTAAATACTGGGTAACCAATGGGGGAATTGCAGATTATTACAGTATTTTTGCAACCATTAATCCAGATACAAAACATGAAGGGATCTGTGCCTTTTTTATTGATCGAAAATGGCCGGGTGTTGAAGTGGGGCAACCTATTCCAAAAATGGGGCAACGATGTTCCAATACGGTGGGGGTTCATTTTAACAACGTCAGAGTCCCCAAAAAATATGTACTGGCGCCTCCCGGGGAAGGCTTCCTGCTTGCCATGAACACCTTTAACAGTACGCGGCCGGTGATTGGGGCATTTGCCATCGGGGCTGCACGGTCAGCCTTTGAATATGCCATGGATTACGCGAAAAAACGCCAGGCCTTTGGCCAGAAAATCGGCAACAACCAAGCCATCCAGTTTAAACTGGCTGACATGTATCAAAAAATTGAAACTTCACGACTCCTTGTTTTGAAAGCGGCCTGGGAATCTGACAAGGGTATGGACCCGACCCTCAATGCATCCATATCAAAATTTTATGCGACAGAAGCTTGTATCGAGGTGGTTGACGAGGCCCTTCAAATCCTTGGCGGATACGGATACACCAAGATGTTTCCTCTGGAAAAATTATACCGGGATGTTCGGCTTCTGAGGATTTATGAAGGCACTAGTGAGATCCAGAGAATGGTGGTTGCCGGTTATATCATGGGCGGGTATAAACCCGTGATGCCATCTCTTGAGGATATTCCCGTATATCATGAGGAAAATCTTTGTGAGGGCCCTTCTGCTGGCGGGGAAAAAGGAAAGATATGGCGGTGCCGGATCTGCGGCCATACCCACTATGAAAATGATCCTCCGGAAGTGTGCCCCTATTGTTTTTTTCCAGGCAAGGCATTCAAAAAAATAGGGGAATCAGCATAATGTTGGCTAGGCGTGCTTTTCCGGATAAAGCTGGCAGGCCGAGGACAAAAAATTGATAAAAACGGGGTCAGTCCCCTATTAGCGAGGCAGAAATAACGCCGAATTTTGGTTCAGCTGCAAGGCGCATTAACGGTTGACTAACAGGCCTATTGGGCCTTTGATGCAACGAAGTAGATGGGCCAAAAGGCAAGCTATTTCGTTCAAGTTATTTAATCTGTGGTCCTAACGTATAAAGAGAGCCTGGCCTGAATGATTCCGAGCAGCGAAACCTAAATAAAAGATTTCAAAGAATGATCAAAGGCGTTTTTCACCATGTCCGCAATGGTCCGGTCAACAGCCTGGGCTGCCATTTCAAGAAGGTCGGAAAAGGAGGGTTTAGATTTGTCCGCTCGTCCTTTATCCGTCTGATTTTCATCCACCAGGGGAGCCTCTTCATTGGCCTGTGCCTCACTTGCCTCATTCGCCTCCTGGGCCTTCTGGGTTTCCAGATAATGATCAAACAGGCCGCTTAAGGGTTCACGTGCCCGGGCCAGGGCGTCTTCCTGCTGTTTTTCCAGAAGCTCAGCCAGTTGATCCATCAAAGAGGTTCCCAGATTACCGATCGTACGTGTGGCGGCGCCGTCATCGGTATCGTTACCCGCATCATCAGAATCCTCAAGATACCCTGCGGCCAGTTCCCGTCCCAGGGTACCAGTGGTGGCGGCCTGCTCTTCGCTGTACATGGCGTATCCAGACGTCACTGTAATATCGGCTTCATAGGAAGATATTGAGTCGTAATATCCCATGCGCATGGCCTGGGAAACAGCATCTTGCAAATCTCCTTCCATCATCTCGCCGATAATGTTGTCCACACCGCTTATAATGGATTCAATATCCTCAAGTTCTTCTTCGTTCAAGTCCCCTTCCACCGTAAACGAAAAGGTCTCTCCGGTAGTTAAGGTAATCTCCCGAACATTGTACGAGGCTGCGGCATAGCCGTCTTCATTGCTGACCACGCCCCGGCTGCTGTATTCATAGGCTTCAAGGTCGGAATACTGGTTGGTGGACAGGGAAACCACATCCCCTTCCCGGGTCTGGATGGTCAGTCCCGCATCAAGGCTTGAATAAGAAGCAACAGAAAGTTCGCTTGAACTTGAAGCGGTATTGGTGTTTGACGCTGCGGCCCGGTTGTGCAGGCCGTAGGCATTGGGGTTGGCTTGAGATACGCTGTTCATCATTATTCTCCCGATTTAACAGTTTTTACGAATTTTTCTTTTCCTGGTTAAAGGTATCGGCCGCAATCGTAAAAACCTAAAATTTTTATGAATAAATATTGGAACAGTTCGGCAAACCGGTTTTGGAATCAACCCTTCAGGGAGAGGGTAACATGGTAGACCCCGCCGTCAAGTTTTGATTTCAAAGGCAGGCCTGATTTCTCAAACACCTTGATCATGGGTTGGTTCTCGGGCAGAACCTCGGCATAGAGCTCTTCAAGCATGCGTTTTTTCCCCTCCTCGACCAACAGCGACATCAAATAGGACCCCACGCCCGAACCCTGGTAATTCTCGTCTACCAGAAAAGCCACTTCTGCGGCTTTGCCGTCATCATTTTCAACCAGCCGCGCCTCGGCAACAATCCGGTTGTCGCCTTTTTTTCCACCAAAGCCCACCACGGAGAACTCTTTGGTATAGTCCACATTAACATAGGCCTGCATTTTATCGTGCCCCATGGTTTTTACGGAATAAAAGAAGCGGTAAAATACCGTTTCAGTGGAGCAGCGGTAGAAAAAACGGCGCATGGATTCTTCATACGAGGGCTTCATGGCCCGAAACCGCATGGTTTTATCACCCTTGAAGGTTTTGGTATGGGCAACATATGCTGGATACAGATGGGCGGAACGGCTGACAAAAATTTGGTTGGAATAGAGGATCTTTTTTTCCCGGGCCATTTTAATCAAATCCTCTCGGTCGTCGGGATGGGCCACATCAATGATGGCCTGGGCCCGTTCCCGCAAAGGACGCCATTTGAGCAAGGCCACCCCGTATTCCGTGGCCAGCACATGAATGGATTCGCGCAACCGCAACTGGTTGACATGTTTCTCTATACTGAACAGGATATTGGACTCACCTTTTTCATTGCGGCTGGGCATACCGATGATGGTGTTGCCGTCCTTGGAGGCTTCTGCGGCCTTGTAAAAATCAATACCTTCGCCGGGGCCCGAAATCACGGCGCCTGTCAAAGGGAAGCTCACCCTGCCCTGGAGATCGGCCTTGCGGCCTTCATATATGGCAACAAACTGGGGGTTGCTGGCAATGAGTTGGGGGTTACACACCCAGTCAATACCCTGAAATTCCACCAGCGGATTTTTATGCAGCCATGTCATCAGTTTCTTGGTGCCAAGGGCATAGGATGCCAAAGACTTCCCCCGGAACGGAGATTTGCGGCTATTGGTGACGGCCCCGGAATTGACAAGCTCTGCGGCTGCATCCGTAAAATAAAGGGAATGGATGCCCAGGTCTTTTTTATCCGACAAAAAAGGCACCAGCGCTTCGAACAAGGGACCAAGGGAGTAGTTGATGCAATCTCCGTCCCGGATTTCATTGGCCACATTGGCAGCCACCTTTTTCATCACATCGTTAACCGGTTCAGGCGTATAGGTGAGCGGCTCCCGATCCGAGCGCACCAGAAGATCGAATTCTTCTATGGAAACAAAGGTATCCCCATAGGTAAAGGGCATTGCCTCATTCACCTCACCCACCACAAGACTTGCCTTGGACATGGCTTCCCTTGCCACATCCACGGCAAGGCCCAAGCTGCAATACCCGGCATCATTGGGCGGGGTGATCTGAATAAAAGCCACATCCACATTGATTCTGCCGGACCTGATGATTTTCGGAATCTCCGAGGTATATGCCGGGATAAGATCCACCTGACCGCTGGAAATGGTATCCCAGGCCACATATCCCCCTGAAAAAAATGTTTTCAACCGGTAATTAGGGGCATGAAGACGGTCGATGGATAAAATGGTTTCCCCCAACACAGCCAGCTGCATCAACTCAAGGTCCCTGATATTGTGTTTGTCCACATCAAGCAATGTGCGGATCAGTCTTCTTGGCGTAGCCGGCCCTGTGCCGATGAAAACGGTCATTCCCGGCCGGATATGATTTAAAACTTTATCCGGGGGTACAAGACTTCGCTCCCAGTTGCTCAAATTTTTCTCGGACATAAATTACTCCCTGTAATGAAATGCATAGATATCTATTTTATCAGCTAAATGGGGTGTAATCAAGACAGGCTTTGGCCATTGCTCAATGCAGATTCACCCTCCCGGGGTTTTTGTTGCGTTTGCGGCCAGCACAAACAGCTGTGCGTCATGGGTTTTAAAGGTAACAAGGTTTTCCATTTTTTCATCGGCCCAAAAGCAGTGCACGGGACGGATTATGCCGGCATGGGTGACCAACCGGGTATGCGATGACAGGGACAGCCAGGTAGGGTGGGCAAACGCACTCGTTGCCCACCATCGCATGAAAAATAGGGATCAAGGCTTGAGAAATAATATTTTAAGACCTAACCCGAAAAAATGATCCCAAAATCCATTCAGCAACCAAGCGGTCAACTGCCTCTATTCCCGAGACTTTTGGCCCTTTTGGCAAACAGGAGCCAGAGAACCAGCATGGCGCCGCCACTGATGGTGGCGAGCAGGCCGATGATACGGATTTTGTCCGCCCAGTCCAGGGCAATGAACCACATGGCAATCGCACCCAGCAGGAAGTAGATGAAAATCAGCAGTGAAGAGGCAGCACCAGCGTGCCGGTCCACCTGTTCCAGTACCAAGTTGTTGCTGGGCGGGCGACTCAGACCGAAGGAAAAGGAGATCACCACCATGGGCAGGGCAAGACCCCAGGGGCCGGGCAGCCACCGGGTGAGCATTGCCGCACCGCCGGCCAGGATTCCGGCAAACCCCATGGTGAGCAGTTTTTGCGATCCCAGCAGGCCCAGCAACCGCATGCAGGCGAAGGAGCCGGCCATGATGGCCATGGCGTTCAGGGCGAAAAAATAACCAAAGACCTGCTCGGACAACCCGAACCGGGTGATGTAGATATCGGCCGAGCCACCGATAAAGGCAAAATGAGGCACAACAATGATAGACATCATCAGGGCAAAACCGAGGTACCGCCGGTTGGCGAGCAGTTCAAAATAGATCCCGGCCGTCTCCCGGACGCTGTTTGCTGACGGGGTTTTCAGGGTTTCGGGCATGCGCAATACCCCGATCCAGCCAATGGCCGCTATCACCGCCTGGATCACGAAGACCCATCGCCAGGAAAACCAGGTCAACACCCATCCGCCGAACACGGGTGCCAGCATTGGCGCCAGGGCCATTATTACTCCCATATAGGCCAGGATCCTCGCCCGTTCATGGCCCTTAAAGATATCCTTGGTAATGGCCAAGGCCAGGGTGGCGGCCGAGGCAGCCCCGGCGGCCTGTAGCACCCGGAACACGATCAAGCCAACGATGCCGGTGGAAAGCCCGCAGAGCAGACTGGCGACGATAAACAGGCCGATACCGGCCAGCAGCAGCGGCCGTCGGCCGTACCGGTCGGACAAGGGTCCGTAAAACAGAAGCGACACACAATAGCTGACAAAAAAACCAACCAGGGTCAAATTGACCACGGCCAGGGGCTGGTGCCACGCTTTCTGGAGCAAAGGGATGGCCGGCAGGTACATGTCGGTGGAAAGGGGCGGAAAGGCCGACAGCAGGGCCAGCAGCAGCAGGAACCGATTTTGGTTTATCACTCTTACGATTTTCATAAGCCTTTTATTTCACTATAAAAATAGAAAAACGGCAGGCATTTTTGCCGGCCGCTTTCAGTGTCATCTTTTCGAGCCAGGGCAACACAGCTTCGTTACCGCAAGTGCTCACAGGGCGTCACGCCAAGGCGTGACTGCGTTCCCGAAGGATAGGAACTGCATTTTTTGTCAAGCAAAATATAACAAAGGATAAAAGGATTATCAAGAGCCCCAAACATGAAATAGGTCTGGTCTTGAAAAATAAGATCTATCATGATACAGAAACGACATTACGGCTTGCCTCCTTAGGACCGCAGATTAAATAACTTGAAGCGGTTTATCACATGACTGACCACGGAAACGCCCAGGAACGGTGTCTTCCTGGAAGACTAAGACGGTTTTCTGGAAATATTATATGACACTTGCCAACAATATAACTGGTTATGTCATGCGTTATGCCTAATGAACAACCATTACCACCTTCTTATCCGAAACCATTGATCCTACACGTTCCCGCGGTATGAGACATCTCAACGCAGTTTACACACAGTCGTTCAACCGCAGGCATAACAGGGTAGGGCATATTTTTCAGGGCCGGTACAAAGCCACATTGGTTCAAAAAGAGCCCCATCTGCTGGCGTTATGCCGGTTAACAAAGGGAAACGCTATGAAATTTTTAAAAATAAGCCTGTTACTTCTAATTTCTTTCTTGCAGGTGCCCGCGACCTACAGTAAAGAAACAACAGTTTTCACACAGGGAACTGCGGTTATTCATCAAGAGCAAAAAATCAGCTCTTTAAAAGAGAACACAACCAACTTTAAACAGGATGCTCAACTGATTCGTGATACCTATGAAAGATTTTTATTTACTTTAACGGCGGTTAAAGCCGGCCATTACGGGCTGAGAATGTATCGTCAGTCACTGGATAGCAAATACCAGGCAACGATCTGGTCAGATATGGCAAGGGTTGCCAGTCAGCTGAATAAGTCTGCCGGCGAAATTTATACGCCTGAGCAAATTCAGGCTCATTCCAACAAGCTTATTGCCGGTTATGTTGATGAAACCGGCGAACGTAGTCAATTACGTTATGCCGCGACCAAAGAGATACCGGATTATCTTTACGTTGCTGTTTCATTGCTTGGTTCAATGGCGCGGGTAGATGAATATGGTCTGAAACACCGTGAAGATGCCAAACTGCGTCAGGTTATCCGCCGTTATGATTTTAGCAGGTTCGTCAGCGATGCCACCATGATTAAAGCCTGGGCTGCGCAGCTGGCCAATCAGGTGTACTGGCTGCGTCAACTGGGTGAACAGGATGTTGTCGATGAGTTTATTAGCGTATTCAGGAAAACCTACCCGGACAGTCTTGACGCTCAACTCTCAACGCAGCAGTTCGGTAATAAAATTTATGGTTTAACCCATATTATCTTTGCAGCATCAGGTTATTACCAGCATCCTGTTAACGAGTCGGATTTCCAGTGGATATATGACTATTATCGCCACAACATCGATACCATTATCACCCGGGCGAAAGAAGATGTGATTGTAGAGGTCGGAATCAACTTCCTGCTGGCGGGCTTGGATGATGATCCTGTTGTTGTGAAAACACAAAAGGCGATTCAACAGTCTATCAATCGTGAACATGGTCTGCTGCCGTCGGTGACAGGTGAAGTAGACTTAAAAGACGGTGAACACCGCAATGTGCTGGCTATTATGCTGCTTGATTGGCAGGGCGTGCATGCCGCGCCCACCATTACAACCCAGCCTGAGATGTTTTCTGATCTGCCTTATGGGTTAGTGGCTAAATAAAATATCTCGTTACTCTTTTATCGTATAGAGAATAAATAATTGTTACTGCGAACGGCCAGCACAAACAGCTGGCCGTAATGGGTTTTAAAGGAGAGAAGGGTTTCCATTTTTTCACCGGCCCAAAAGCAGCGCATGGCCCGGATTACGCCGGCATGGGTGACCAACAGGGTATGCGATGACAGGGACAGTTCACTGAAAAAAAGAGACGCCCGCTGGAAAAGGTCTTTGAAGCTTTCTCCGGCCGGGGGTCGGAAACCGTAAATATCCCGGCCCCGCTGTTCAAAAAGATCCGGATAGTTGGTTTTGATGTGCTCAAAGTCCTGACCGTCCCAGTCTCCCAGGTTGATTTCGTTGAGGCGGCGGTCGATAATGGGTGCGCTGTCAGGGTAGGCAAGGGCTGCTGTTTCCCGGCACCGGGTTAAGGCCGAGGTGTAAACCTGTTTGAAACGGATAGCGGCCAAGGGAACCTGCCACCTTCTGGCCTGTTCCCGGCCTGTGTCGTCCAGGGGAATGTCGGTGCAGCCGATGAACCTGCGGGTGCCGTGCCCCTCGATCTGACCGTGGCGCAGGATGAAGAGCAAGGGGCCTTTATCCGAGAATTTCCCCGAGAGATCGGCCGGCAGCTGATTCGATCCGGGCATGTATGTGCTGAGCAGTTTCAAGTCTTTTGTAAATTTCCTTTTTGGCATGGGGCAGCCGGCTTGCCTTTTCGTGGAACCGGCCTGGGTAATCCAGATCCAGCCGGTCTCCCCTGCAGAGTTTATCCGCAAGAAAGACAATCTGGGTTTCATCCAGTTCCGGGCCGGGGGTGAGATCCATGTGGGCAGCCACGATGTCTGCGGCCTTTGGGAATCCCAGGCGTTGGAGAAAACGGCTTCCAGCCTCGGCATGGTGGGCTTTTTTTCTTTTAATGTCATGGAGCAGCGCCCCTGCCCGGATGAGGTTGATATCAAGATCAAAACCCCACGGACGGAGGTCCCGGGCAAGTGTCAGCGCAGTGTCACAGACCCGGTCCAGGTGGGCCCGGATTGCCGGGGCATCGGCCAGTTCCCGGTCGATGATAGACCGGCATTCCGTTTCATCGGGAATTTCCAGCTTCTCATATTTTTGTTTTACCCGGCCATAGTCGTCCGGGGTGTCGGCATCCATGAGGATGCCCCGGTCGTGGACCGGCAGTTGGATGATGTGGCTTGGGTCTGAAAACAGGATCTGCCTCAGGTTGGTGTCGGGATGAGCGCCGGTTATGGCGGGGATCAGCCGGGCCGGGATCAGGGGCGGGTGACCGGTTTCGCCTTTGAATGCCGGTACAATCAGGGCATCTTTGTCCTCCTCGAATTTTCTACGAATGAGGCCTATGGTGGCGGGCCGGATGGCCGGGGTGTCGGCAGGCAAAAGAAAGAACCCCGTTATGCCCGAAGGCAGGTCGGCCACCCCGGTGCGGATGGAGGAGAACATGCCCGAGGCATAGTCCGGGTTAAACAGGGGGCGGGCCCCTGCCGCTTCAACGGCCGGTGCCAGGCGGTCATGGTTGTGGCCGGTGACAACGATGATCTCCCTGATGCCCGCAGTTTTGAACAAAGCGATGACGCTTCCAATCATGGTGGTCCGGCCCAAAGGCAGCAGCGGCTTGTACCGGCCCATGCGGGAAGAAAGACCGGCCGCCGGGATGAGGGCGGCCGTCATCAGGAGGGATTCCCCTTATTTTCCGCCCTTACGTTGATTAATTCCCCTATGATGCTCACGGCGATCTCCGCCGGGGTCTCGGCCTTGATTTTCAGGCCGATGGGGGAATAGATCTGTTCCAGCCGGGCCGGTGCCACCCCTTTTTCCATCAGGTTGCCGTAAATCTGCTTCTTTTTCTTTTTGCTGCCGATCATGCCGATATAGGCGGCGTCGGTTTCCAGGGCCTGTTCCAGTACCGTCTGGTCGTGGAGATGGCCCCGGGTGAGGATAACGATATAGGCATTGCCGTCAATGTCCAAGCCGTCAAATGCAGTGGAAAAATCATCCAGCACCCTGATCTCACCGGCATGGGGGAAACGTGCTTCATTGGCGAACTCAGCCCGGTCATCGGTGACCACGCAGGAAAAATCAGTCAAATTGGCCATTTTTGCCAGCTGGAACCCCACATGGCCGGCCCCGAATATGTACAATGTATCCGGCCGGCTCAGGGGCTCAATAATGAATTCGTCCAGCCCATAAAACTGCCGCACCGGGCCCGGGCCTGTAAACCGGTTTTCCCCGGCCGCATCCATGAGGGCCTTGGGCAGCATGCCCGGACCAACCACTTCACCCTGTTCCGCCACCAGGCTGGTTTCTGCAATTTTGTCCGCGGTAATCCGGGTGACGACCAAAGCCTTTTTCCCCTTGCCTTCCAGGTCTGCCAGGTTCTGCCAGACCTGAATTTGTTCCGGGGGATAGGGGGGCACAAAGCTGCGGAGCCAGACCGTGAGACTGCCCCCGCAGACCATATCCATACCCGCTTTTATTTCCTGGTCCAGATTAAAATCCATGATTGCTGACTTAGGCCGGTCCAGCAAATCTACACATGCGTCAATGACCTTGGCTTCCACCAGTCCGCCGCCGATGGTGCCGGATATGCGTTTGTCCCGCCGGACCAGCATCTTGCTGCCCGAGGTCCGGGGGGTGGAGCCCTTGTGGCCGATGATCACGGCCAAGGCAAACGGTGTGCCGTTGTTCAAAAGATCCAGGCTTTCCCGGATGAGTGATGTCATGTCAATTTACTCCTTGGGGCCGGGGCTCTATTTTCCGAAACTGCAGTCCGGATACCTGCAATCTTTGCAGTTGGAACAAAATCCGCCGTGGCCCATCATGATGATGTCCTTTTTCTCAACCGTTTCCCCGGCCAGCACCCGCGGCACCACCAGATCAAAGATGGAGGCCCGGTGGTACATGACACAGCCGGGCAATCCAATGACCGGAATGTCGTTGATATAGGCCAGCATGAACATGGCCCCGGGCAGGACCGGAGCTCCGTAGGTGATGATTTTTCCCCCGGCGGCCCGGATGGCGGCGGGGGTCAGGTCGTCGGGATCCACGGACATACCGCCGGTCACAGCAATCATCTGTGCGCCGTCGGCAATGAGGTCCCGGATGGCGGAGACGGTCATCCCAAGATCGTCAGGCACCACCCGCCTGTCCATGATCCGTGAGCCCAGGTCATTGAATTTTTTTTCCACCACCGGGCCGAACTTATCCCTTATCCGTTCATGGAAGACCTCGGAACCGGTGACCACCATGCCTACGTCCAGGGCAGCAAAGGGTTTAACCTCAATGATGGGAAAATAGTCTTTACAGACTTTCTCAGCATCGCCCACCTGTTTTTCCGGTACGGTTAGGGGGACCACCCGGGTGCCGGCAATCTCCTGTCCATCTTCCACGCTGCGGTTGGTGTGCAGGGAGGCGAAAATCACATCCTGAACCGAGTTGAGCTGTGTCAGGCCCTCCACATTTATTTTGAGCAGGCCGTGGGTCCGGGATGAAAAACCCACCTTGCCTTCCCTGGGGGCAGAAATATCGATATTGGGCCCAAGAGCGGCTTTCGCAATGCGCAGGGCCGCCTCATTTTCATGGACCTCGTTTTTCAGGCCGGCCACATAGATATGCTCCTTGCCAATATCCAGCAAAGCATCCACGTCCGCTTCCGTGATGATATGGCCCTTCCTGAATAACGGGCCTTTAAACAAATCCGGAACGATCCGGGTGATATCGTGGAGCAGGACTTTTCCCACAGCGTCCCTGACGGGCAGGGCCTTTACCTTGTTTTTCTCATAGTATTTCAATGTTCTACCTTAATTAAATTGGATCTGTCGTTTCGTGACATAGGTGTTACTAAAATCAAAGGCACGGACAGCGATGCTGCCCATGCGCAGCCGACCAGATTCAAGGGCAGTTGTTAACCCAGGTGACGGGCCCGGGTCAATATAAATCGGTTGTGTCAGCGGCTCAAGTCCCATGAGTTCAATGTCCAGGGTTGGAATGGCTTGCCTGGAATTTATTTTTGTATATATGCAGGCCGTAAAGTCCACCACGCCCGGCAGGGAAAAGAGGAGGTCATCCAGGTCAACGATGGTCAGATCGTGGCGACCGGCGGTCTCGGCTTTCACCGCCTGGCGGTTCCTGACCCGGTCCAGCCGGGGAAAGGGGCTGCCGCAGGCACAGGGGGTCTCCAGAATCCGGGAGACATCCCCGGTCCGGTACCGGACCAGGGGCATGCCCTTGCGGTTCAGGGTGGTAACGACGATTTCCCCCCATTGTCCCGGTGGCAGAGGATTGCCGGCCGGATCGACGATTTCAAAAAACAGGTCGGGGTGCCTGATATGCAACATCCCCCGTGCCGGGCACTGAATGGCCCCGCCGAACCCCGTTTCCGTCATCCCGTAATGATTCAGCACTTTTGCGTCCAGAAGGTGTTCCACCCGCTCCACCAGGGCCACCGGCACATGGTCGGCCGTGAGAATGACATGGGGAATGTTGGGCAGGGTACCCGTGGATTTCATATATTCGCACAGGGCCAGGACCTGGACGGGCATACCGATAATCAGGCTCGGGCAGGTTGCCCTGACCAGGTCGGCTGCCGGGCTGAAGTCCCGGATAATACCGGGAACCACAGGGCGGGCCTGGGCGGCTTCCATGGCGGTTCTAATCAGGTCTCCGGCGCTGGCCCGGGTATCACCAGGCAGGAAGATGAGACCGGTTTCCCCAGGGTTCATGATGATCGTGAGTATGGCCTTGAAAAAATCCACGACGCGGCCAATATCTTCATCCGTGAAAAAAATTCGTTTGGGGGCAGCGGTGGTGCCCGAGGTATTCAGGGTGACAATACGGGAGATCTCCCCCTGGGAAAGCGCCAGAAAGGCTTTGGGATTTTCCCGGATATCCGTCGGCCGGGTAAAGGGCAGGGCAGCCATATCTTTAAGGTCCAGAAGTGGGATATCTGCAATATCGGAAAGGGCGTCCCTGTAAAAGCGGCTGTGATCCCGGGCATGGGTGATGGTGCAATTCAACGCCGCCAACTGATGGCGGCCAAAGGCCTCAAGCTGGGCGGCTGGAGATGACGGCAGCCCCATTGTCCGGTTCATCCAGGTATCAAGAAAGGGAGTGTTCATGGCTTCCGATACAATCCTTTACCGTCGGCCCGGGTGAGGTTGTAGGCGCAGAAGGGGATAAGGCGGCCGTCAGGGGCCACGCTATGGATGCAGCAGCCTTTGAGCCGCTCAAGGTCCAGGTTCCAGGCATCCTGGAAGGCCATGCCCGATACCGAGAACATCCGGGTCCGGGCCTGGCGGATGAATTTGTCCAGGCCGTCTTCATTTGTGGCCGGTGCCCACGGGCCAGGGACCTTCAGCGGCGCCTTCCAGTGCTCGGCTACGGAATCCCTGGCCTGTTTGGACCCCTGCTCCGCCTGCACCGGTGTGCAGCAATCCGTGTTGAAGGCGGTCAAGGCCGAGGGCCGACCGTTGTCCCGGATGATGAACTTACCGTTGAACGAACACAAGGCATGTTCACAGGCCGAGGGTCTGAACGCCGCCGCCTTGAACTGCCCTTGGGTCTGTACCTCGATTTCTTTGAGCACTTCCGGGATTGTGATCCTGCGGTCGTCTTTGGGGGCCTCTCCATGGCGGCCGAAATAGGAGACCGGCTGGAAATGGACCCCCCGGATGCCCGGGGCATGGTCCAGGCCGAATTGGAGAATGGGCCCGATCTGGTCAATATTGACGCCCGGTACCAGGGTGGGCACCAATATAACGCCGATGTCATTTTCAACACAGGCAGCAACAGCCCTTTGCTTATCTTCAATGAGGGGGCGCCCCCGCAGGGCATTATAAACGATATCCGTCACCCCGTCGAACTGAAGAAAAACAGAGGCAAGCCCGGCATCTTTCAACCGGGGGGCAAGGTCCGGGTCCCGGGCCAGGAGAAAGCCGTTGGTGTTCAGCTGAACAAATCTAAATCCGGTTTCCACGGCCCGGGAAATGATCAGGGACAGGTCCGGTCGGATAGTGGGTTCTCCCCCGGAGATCTGAAGGTTGGCATCAGGACTGACCTTGTGGACTTTTGCCAGAAGATCGGTAATTTCTTCCAGACAGGGGTCTGTCGCATTCCCAGGACCAGACTCGGCAAAACAAAATCGGCAGGAAAAATTACAATTTGGGGTAATTTCAAGAACGGCGGTGCAGGTGTGCTGCCGGTGTTCCGGGCAAAGGCCGCAGTCAAAGGGGCAGCCTTTATCCACCGGGGTCATGTTGAACCGCTGTTTTATGGGCAGCTTGGGCCGGGTCCAGTTTTCATAGTTTTGGCGACCTTCCCAAAATCGGGTCTTGAACAGGCCGTGGACCGGGCAGGTTTTTTCCAGGAAAATCGAGTCATTTTCCACCACATGCCGGGCTTCAATGGGTGTCAGGCAGACCGGACAAAGGCTTTGGGTCTGGTGCAGGATGTCACGGCCCTTATTCATTATCAAGATCCGCCGGGTCCATTTCATGTTCGGTGAGAATATTCATCAGGGCCTCGTGGGCCTGGGCCAGAAGGGCCGGACAGGTTTCCGGGTTGAGATTGGGATAATGCGCCCCTGCAATCTGTCGACATTGGATACCCTTAGGAGCGGCTGTGGTGAAAAACGCCTTGAAATCATTTTGCATGGAGGCCCTCAGATCCGGCTCTTGGGGCGCATACATGGCCAGAATACAGAGTCCGGCGGTGAGAATCCCGCAGGTGCCTGTCTCAAGTTTCGAGCCCATGCACAGTCCCCGGGCAAAATTGACCAGTTCCCTGTTTTCCAGGTCTGCCAGATCCAGAACCAGCTGCACCATTATCTGACTGCAGCAATAACCTTTGCTTTTTAATTTTAATATTTCGATATTATCCATTTTTATGCTGTCATCTTGTCTGCAACGATCAGGCAATATCCGGGTTTGAGTTTTCCGGCCCGGCATTGGGTACCCTGGCAGTCATGAAAAATATCACCGGTCAGTGTTTTCCAGAAGTTGTCCAGACTGCCGTGTTTAAATACCATTTCACAGGCCATTTGCTTTAACAGCCGGGTGTGGTCTTCCCATATTCGGATTTTAAATCCTGCCTGTTCAATGATCCGGGTTAAATCCGTTTTATTCAGCGCCCCGTCCAGGCAGGTGAGGGCAGGGCGCTGGAGGGCTGCCGGGGGTGCCCCGGGAAGATACAGGTCCGTGAGCACCAGATGGCCTCCCGGCTGGAGCAGCTCGAAAAAAGTATATAGGCAGTCCCGCTTATCCGGCACCAGGGAGAGGACGCATTCACAGAAAATCCCCCTGAAGGCGGCGGGTGCAAAGGGCAGGCGGGGCAGCTTTGCCCGTATGCCGTTCCAGTCCTGTGAGCCGGCCGTTGCACGGGCCATGCGTTCCGCCGAGGCATCCATACCAAAAACCCTGAACCCTGCGTCTTCACACAAGAAGGTGCAGGTAGCCCCGCATCCGCATCCGGCATCCAGGACCCGATCCCCCGGGGCCAGCGTACAATGGTCCAGGGCCGCCCGGGTCAGGATGAGTCCGCCGGGCCGGTGGGTTTCTATGCAGTCTGTGTGAAAATTATTTATCCTCAAGAATCTTTTCCACTTCAGCCATCTTCCCCCGGGCCAGTTCCGGAGAGATGAATACGGTCCCGCAGCTTTTGCACTGGGGCAGGTCCACATCAAACCGGGAATCCAGGTAACCCACATGATTCTTAACGCTTTCCAGGGGCGCGCGGCAGCTTCCGCACTGCAGCCCCTGGCGTAGATCTTCTATGGGAGCGCCTGTTTTAAATTCCTGGGCCGGAATCACGGTCATTCGATGGCTCCAGGCATCCAGGATCTCATATGCCCTGTCACGGGCCTTGAATTCCACCCAGAAGCAGACATTAGCCGGCCGGAAAAAGGCGATTTCAGTCTCCGTTTCCCTGTTTATAAAATACTGTTTCTCCGCATCGGACTCGTAATGGGCCAAAACCTTTTCAATATCCGAGACAAGAATGAATTCATCTTCAATCCGGGCCAGGGTGTCCTGATGAATAATAATTTTCTGCCCGGCCGGGGTCAAGGGAATGCCGTCCCGGGAAGCGCCATGCCCGGTCATCTCCTGTTTAAATCCGGCTAGGTTTCTGCGCCGCCTTGAAAATCCAGGGTCCTGCCGTTTTTCCGGATGGTCGGTTTCCGGCCAGAATAGATCCAGAATATGGCGGGTATTTTTCCCGGCCCGGGCCAGGCGGTCCCGGCACATGGCACAATAAGCAATATAGTCCAGAGGGCTTTCTTCCGTTCGTTTTTGGATGATGCTGCCGGCAAGGTCAGGATTGGCATTGAATACAAGGCCGCCAAAACCGCAGCATTCTGTCAGCTCCCCGGCATTTTCCAACTCGGTTATGGCGATGCCCCTGGATTGAATCAGGTTCCTGACGGCCTGCTGGGTATCGTCGTCTTTGCGGGCCGTACAGGGATCGCTGACGGCCACAGAACCGGCAGCGGCCTGATCCGGTGCAGGGAGAGCAGGATTACCGGCCATTTCCTTGTACAGGGATGAAATCCGGACCCCGGGCAGTACCTTTTCCAGCATCTGGGAGCAGGAGGTGCAGGCCGTGATGATCCGGGGGGCTCCCCAGGATTCCCACAAGGTTTTAAGTGTGTTGCCTGTTTCTTCAAACAGGGCCTGGCGGCCGGCCCAGAAAGCCGGCGCCCCGCAACAGCCGGATATAATTCCGGTGTGACTATCAACGGTCTTTCTCAGCCATGCCCATACCGCTTTCACCTGATCCGGTGATGAGCCCGTAAGCTGGCATCCCGGAAAGAAAACGGCTTCAGAGGTATCTGTGTCCGGCGCATGCATGGAGAAAAAGCAGGCCGCCCCATTGGCGTGGGCCATTTCTCCAAGAGCGAATTCATGGGCCGATGGGGGCATTTTATCATCGGCCACCATCTCCCGCCGGGCGGAGAGACACAGGTCTGCCATGGAAAAGTCATTGGGGCAGACCGTTTCGCACTGTCCGCACAGGCTGCAGGAATTGATCAGGGTGTTGGCCTTTTTTTCCCCCATGACAATGGCCAGATTGTTGTAAATTTCCCGGGCGTATTTCCCGGGATGGCCCTTGAAACTTTCAAGATAGGTGTTGCAGGCCCGGATACACCGGGAACAGTCGCATTGAATGCAACGCCCGGCCTCTTGTGCCGCCTTTTCAAGGTCGTATCCGGCTTCTCCTTTAAATTCGATTTTGGGAAGGATGGCCTCCCGGCTGATGTCCGTGGACAGCTTTGTTTGAATAACCCCTTCCTTGTCCCGGCCCGCAGTCAGTGATACCCCGGACAATATCCTGTCCATGGAGGTGGCGGCTTTTCTACCCTGGAATGCAAAGGCAATGGGATAGGTTTCGGAAGTGACCATTTCTTTGTTCCAGGGAAAACCACCGGCAAAAAGTTTCGAATCGGATACCGATTGCAATGAAAATTCGTCCACAGGAACTGTTTGCGGACCGCCCGGGGCATCCATACCGATATATACGGCCTGGAACTGGTCTTTATTTTCCAAAAATGTGTCATACCCGGTCTGGGGGGTAAATGTAACACCGAATTTCTTGAGGCGGGTAAGTTCCATCTCTATAATAGAAACGGGTAAAACGTTTCCGTCCAGCCGATGAAGGTCTCCACCCAGCGTCTCTTGTTCAAATACATTTACCCGATAGCCTTTGAGGGCAAGGTCCCATGCTGCTGTGAGGCTGGACAGACCGCTGCCCCAGATACCGATGTGGGTATTCTTTGCCGGCGGGGGAAAATATTTTTTCTGCCGGCGCCGGTTGCTGGCGCAGGCCCGCTCCATCTGGCCGATGGAAAGGGAGGCATCCAGACGTTGTCGGATACAGGCCGATTCACAGGGATGGTCGCAGATCCGGGTGATGATTTCCGGCAGGGGCAGGGTCTTTTCCAGAATTTTAAAGGCCTTGTCCGTTTCTTTCTTTACCATCCGGGCCATGAAGGATTTTACATCCACATGAAAGGGGCATGCCGCCGTGCAGAATGCCGGTTCTTCCTGGATGCACTTTGCTTCAAATGCAATAAGTTCGGATTTTTCCATAATTTATTAAACTGCCGGGGTAAGCCCCGGCAGTATTTTTAGCTATTAGCCTTTCAGTTCAGCCAGAACCTTGTCCGGTGTAGCCGGCAACCGTTTAACCCGCGCACCGCAGGCATTATAGATGCCGTTAATAATAGCGGCATGGGGAGCGGTCAGGGGCAGTTCGCCCACGCCGGCAGCCCCGAAAGGACCATGTTCCCTGGGGGCTTGCACATAGATAAGCTCCATCTCGTCGGGGATATCCTTGATATAGGGGAAGCCTGCACCCATCATGGTGGAATGCTTCTTGATGTCTTCGTAATCTTCGGTCAGGGCGAAGCCAACACCCTGGGCCAGACCGCCGTACATCTGGCCGTCCACCACCAGTTTGTTGTTGATCTTGCCCACATCCGCCACTGCAGTTATTTTGGTCACCTTGGTTTTGCCCGTGGCAATCTCAACGCAGACCTCAGTCATGAACAGGCCGTACATGTATACGGCAAAGGGGCTGCCCTGGCCGTTTTCATCACAGTCTTTGGCAGGCGCAGTCCAGGCACCGGTGTATTTCACGGGAATGTTTTCAGCCTTCATTTCCTCGTAGGTCCGGTAGGTGCCGTCGCTCTTTTTCATACCGCCCATGAGCAGCTCGCAGGCGGCTTTGGTGGCCTGTCCGGTGACGACCTGGGAACGGGAACCCCCGGCAGGGCCGGAGTTGGGGGTTTTGGAGGTATCGTTCATGACCAGCTTGATCTGATCCGGGGCAATGCCCATGGGCCGCAGGGCTTCGTGGGCTGTGCCCAAAGTGCCCATGTCAGCGCCCTGTCCGTGATCTTCCCAGGAATTGAATACGGTGATGGTGTTGTCTTCGTTGAGCTCTGCATGAGCCTCGGAGGTGTCCGGACCGTCAAGGCCGCAGCCGTATACGCCCACAGCGATGCCAACACCGCACTTTTCGGTGTCGGTGGATTTTTTGGCGGCTTGGGCTTTGGCGGCCTCATATTTGGGTTTGAGTATGTCAAACATTTCCGGCAGGCTCCAGGAATCCGGGGTTTGGCCTGTGGGTGTGGTGGCCCCTTCCCGATATACGTTTTTATATCGCAGATCAAAGGGGTCCATACCCAGTTTTTCCGCCAGCATGTCCATGAGAACTTCAGAAGGAAATTCTATTTCCGGTGCGCCGTAGCCCCGGAATGCAGAGCCCCAGGCGTGGTTGGTGCAAACGGTCCGGCCTTCGCCCCGGATATTGGGGATATTGTAACCGGCACCGGCAAACTGGGCCCCGCGCAGGGTCAGCAGATCGCCGAATTCAGAATAGGGACCGTGGTCAACGCTCCAGTCCGATTCCATGGCCTTGAGGGTGCCGTCCTTGTCGGCGGCCAGGCGCAGATTTGTCAAGAAGGGGGAGCGTTTGCCCGTATATGTCTGCTGTTGCTGCCAGTCATAGTTGAGGAATACGGGTTTACCCGTGGCCATGGCTGCGACCCCCACCAGGGCTTCCATGGTGGGGGAAAATTTATAGCCAAATGTGCCGCCGGTGGGATTCTGGACCAGGGTGAGTTTTTCCGGCGCAATGCCCAGACCCGGGGCGATCATGGCCAGATGGAGATGAATACCGATGGATTTGGAATGGATGGTCAGGGCACCGTCTTCGCCCTGGAAGGCAAAACCCACGTCCGGCTCAATGGGCATATGGGGCTGGCGGCTCGTGTAGAAATCATCTTCAATGGTGACATCAGCGGACTCAAAGATGGGAGCGGTGTCCTCGCCTTTTTTGACTTTCTGAATATAGTAAACATTGGGGGTGCCCGGATGAATCTGCATGGCATCTTCGGCCATGGCGGCCGGGGCGCTCATGTATTCGGGCAGCAGTTCCAGGTCCACTTTTACCTTGTCGGCAGCGGCCTTGGCGTTTTTCTCGGTGTCGGCGCAGACAATGGCAATGGCGTCGCCGTACTGGAATACCTTTTCATCACAGAGGATGGGCCGGTCCCAGCCGTCGCCTTTATTGGTGGGAAAGGTGATCAGGCCGGAAATCCGGTTTTTGCCCTGGACGTCTTTATGGGTAACAACCTTGTAGACACCGGGCATCTTTTCGGCTTCGGAGGTGTCAATGGATTTGATATTGGCATGGGAGACCTTGGCCTGCACCAGCGCCAGTCTCAAGGTTTCTTCGGGCATCTTTATGCCCAGATCCGCACCGTAATCCAGGGTGCCGGTGACCTTGGCAACGGCGGTGGGACGGGGATATTTGGTGCCCCAGATCCGTCCGTCTTCGGGAATCTTAAACAGGAGGTCATCCATGGTCATTTTGCCGTTAAGCACCTTGGCGGCGTCCATAACGGAATCCACCAGTTGCTTGTATCCGGTGCAGCGGCAGGCGTTTTTGTGTTTCTGGAACCAATCCCGGATATCCTCGCGGGTGGGATCCGGAATGGTATCCAGCAAGGCCTTGGAGGAGACGATGAATCCCGGGGTGCAGAAACCGCACTGGGCGCCGCCGTGGGCAATCCATGCCGCCTGGATGGGGTGGAGGTTGTCCGGGGTGCCGATGCCTTCGATGGTGGTGATCTGGGAATCATCCGGAACCCGTTTCATTTTGGTAATGCAGGAACGCACCAGTTTAGAATTCAGAATAACGTTGCAAGCGCCGCACTGGCCCTGGTCGCAGCCCACTTTGACCCCGGTGAGGGAGAGGCAGTTCCGGAGCACCGTCGAAAGCGTGTCATCCTCATTCACAAAAACGGTTCTCGGAATACCGTTTACCATCAATTTTTTACCGATCATTTAAATCTCCTTGTCTGTTTTTATCAAAAATTGAGCCTTAAGAAGGAAGCGTAGTGCGTTTGGACCGGGAGGAGGAAGGCTCCTTTTTTGTTTTATTTTGTATGTTTATAGAAATAATTAGTCAAGTTTATAATTAATTAATGATTTCTATGACAGATATTGACTTAAAATAACTTTCGAGCAGGGGCGGCTCTCATCGAAATGGGGCCAGGAATTGGGGTCAGGGTGAAAATGGTTGAAAAACCCCAAAATCGTAAATATTGCTTTAAATTAAATTGTGGCGTATGACTGAAAAATAAATTTTTGACGCCGGCCCCCGGGCGAAGGGGTTGCAGCAAGGAGAACAGACCGTGTCAGAAATCAA
Organism: Desulfobacter hydrogenophilus; assembly: GCF_004319545.1. NCBI lineage: Bacteria > Pseudomonadati > Thermodesulfobacteriota > Desulfobacteria > Desulfobacterales > Desulfobacteraceae > Desulfobacter > Desulfobacter hydrogenophilus. The sequence goes on from NZ_CP036313.1 coordinate 1,661,522, forward strand.
ATCCCAAGATAGGCTCCACAGAATCCGGCACCGGCTCCACGAGATTATTTTTGAAGCCGATACCCGGGCCGGTAAATGGTTTGATCTCATTCTCATTCTCTCCATTCTGTCCAGCGTCCTGGTGGTGATGCTGGACAGTGTGGCCACGATAAAAGTCAGCTACGGACCCCTTTTGTACGGGATTGAATGGGGATTTACCCTCCTGTTTACCCTGGAGTACCTGCTGCGTCTCTTCTGTGTGACAAAGCCTTTGCGTTATGCCTTTAGTTTTCTGGGGCTTGTGGACCTTCTGGCAGTGCTGCCCACCTATGTGAGCCTGGTCCTGCCGGGAAGCCAGTACATGCTGGTGATCCGTATTCTCAGGGTGCTCCGGGTCTTCAGGGTGCTGAAACTGGCCTCTTATGTGGGAGAAGCCACTATCCTTATACGGGCACTTCTGGCCAGCCGCCGCAAGGTCGTCATCTTTCTTTTGACCATTGTCACCCTGGTGGTGATCTTCGGTTCCCTTATGTACCTCATCGAGGGGAAAAAAAATGGCTTTACCAGTATTCCCAGGAGTATTTACTGGGCCATTGTAACCATGACCACCGTGGGATACGGAGACATTTCCCCCAAGACTAACCTGGGCCAGGGCCTGGCCTCGGTGATCATGATCCTGGGCTATGCCATTATTGCCGTGCCCACGGGCATTGTCACGGCGGAGCTGAGCCACGCCACCCGGAAAAAAATCTCCACCCAGGCCTGCCCGGCCTGCATGGCCCATGGCCATGATCCGGACGCGGTATTCTGCAAATTCTGTTCAGAGCGGCTGAATCCTTCAAGCAACAAATAAGGCTTGATCGGTCCGATGGCGGTGCCGGACGAACACGTACCGGAATTTGACATAAGGAAATGAAGTGAACCAGAAAGAACAAAATCTGTGGGAATACGTCCCCCTGGCAGATTATGCCGCTCCCCAGGCCACCATCTCCCGCACCATAAAAAGCGGGATAAAGGGAATTTGGCAGCGGTTTCAGCAGCAGGACACCCCGGTTCATCAGCCTGCCCAGGATCTGGAATACCTGCCACCTTCTGCGGTTGAAAAAGTTGCGCCATCCTCGCATTGGTCCGGGGCTGTCCGAACGCTTGAAATCGCGGTAAAAAATAAAACCGGATCGGCGGAGGCCCCGTCTGTCATGATGGTGGTCGGCCTGCCCGGCAGCGGCACTACCCAGATCCTGTCCCGTCTGGCCAAATCCCTGGGATGGCGGCTGATTCCAGCGCCGGATCCGCGACAAATTCTCACCCAGGATCTGGCCTGGCTGGACTGGACAAAATCCGCAAATATCCCCTGGGTGCTCCCCGACCTGGGTAAGACCTATCTGCGCCATGTTCGTGGACTAACCCTGGTCCGCAAACTCCTGGACAGGATCAATTCAAAGGCTGCGGGCCTCGGGGTTGTCGGATGCGACTCCTGGGCCCTGTCCTATTTGCGACGGGTGCTTCCGGTCTCGTTTCCAGAAGCGGTGGTAGCCCAGGCCTTTGACGATCACGCCCTGGGCAGATGGCTGGGCCAGAGGGCAGATAAGGGATGCGGTCAACAGATACGCTTCCGCCAGGCAGACAACGGAAAAATCGTTCTACCTGCAGATGACGATGCCAAGGCAAGCGCCTTTATCAATCAGCTGGCAGCCCGCAGTTTCGGTATCCCGGGCATTGCCCTTGAGATCTGGCGGCGGGCTCTGAAACGGGAACCGGATCAGACCGCCGGTGACCAGGCATCTGAAACAGAGCCCGACGACGGGATCACCATCTGGGTGGAGCCCTGGGAAAAGATGCCGTCGCTTGTGGTCCCTTCGGACCTGGGACCGGCAGCCCCGCTCCTCATGCACAGCCTGCTGCTTCATAACGGGCTGCCCCGGGACCTTGCCGCCGACCTGCTTCCCTTTTCCGCCACTCAGACAGGCCGGACACTTCTGGCGCTGACTGACGCCGGAATTGTGCAGACCCACCAGGGGGAATTGAAGATATCGGCCCGCTGGTATCCATCCGTGAGGGCCTACCTCAACGGGGAAGGCTATCTGACTGACCAATTCTAAGAGCTTGTTTGATAATTAAAGGAGGACTAACCCATGGAACTATTCCAGCAGATAAACCAGGAAGCCCTTATCAGGGGAGCTTTGGTGGCCGGCCTCGCCCTGGTGCTGATCGGACTCAGTCAAAGAACGATTCCGTGGATAGCGGACCGGCTCTCCGGCCGGCAGCGGCTCTATGCCCTGGCCACGGTGCCGCTGATCCGTCTTGTCATCATCCTGGTCGCCCCGTGGATGATCATCCCCATTGTCGTGGATCCAACGGCGGAAAATATCTTTGCTCTGCTGGGGGCCCTGGGTCTGGCCCTGGGGTTTGCTTTCAAAGACTATGTCGGCAGCCTCATCGCCGGAATCGTCACGCTCTATGAATTGCCCTACCGGCTCGGGGACTGGGTCTCTGTGGAAGGGGTTTACGGAGAGGTCAAATCCATCGGAATGCGATCCTTTGAGATCCTCACCCCTGACGATACGATGGTGGTGATCCCCCACCTGAAGCTCTGGGGGGAAAATATCTTCAATGCCAACGACGGCAGCCGGCACCTCCAGTGTGCTGCCAACTTTTACCTCCACCCAGAGCACGACCCCAGGCAGGTAATCCAGGCCCTGGAGGATACGGCCATGACCAGCGTCTATCTCCAGGTGTTAAAGCCGGTGACCATCATTGCATCGGAAGGGCCCTGGGCCACGGAATACAGGGTCAAGGCATATCCGGTGGACCCCGGGGATCAATTCCGGTTTACAACGGACCTGACCCTGAGGGGAAAGCAGGCCCTGATGGCGCTGGGGGTGCGTTTTCCTACTTATGGGGCGCCGGGAAACGAAAATCCAGGTCTTAAAATATAAATATCTGTATAGGGAATATATATCAGACTAAAGCAACGCAAAGGACAATAAAAACAGTGCACCACATACAGATGCTCCGACGGATCACAGGACCCTATAACCTCAATACCTATTTTCTGGTCTGCAAAAAATCCCGGAAAGCAGTCATTATTGATCCGGGCGGAAGGATTGAAGACATAGCCGATTTTATGCGGGAAAACGATATTATCCCAGATAAAATCCTGTTAACCCATGGACATGCGGATCAATTGTTTTCCATGGATGCATTCAAGGAAATAGCCAGGATACCCTATTGCCTGCACGAGGCGGATGATGATTTTTTTAAAGATCCGGAAGTAAGGGCAAAAACGAAACAATCGGTTGGCCTGCCGCCGCCCTATCCGGCAGATATCAGGATGAATGATGGCGATACCGTTGCCTTCGGTTCTTGTGAACTGGCCGTTATCCATACCCCCGGACATACGCCCGGTTCGGCCTGTCTGCTGTGCGAGGACCATCTTTTTACGGGGGATGCCATCTTTGTGGGAGAGGCTGGACGGACGGATCTGCCAGGCGGAGACCTCCCTTGCCTGATCGACTCCATCAGGGTTAAAATACTGCCGCTTGATAAAAAAACAGTGATCCTTCCGGGTCATCACCATACCGGTGATCCTTCCTGGTCGACCATAGAACAGGAAATGAGGACCAATATCTATATCACCGATTTCATTCTGGATGAATGAGGAGGAAACAGCCTCTTCCTCCTTGGAGGGTGGTATAATGGACCCCAGAATTTGAACCTGTTGCTAAGCTGCACATGAAGTGATAGAAGCCGGTTCAAATTCTGGGTCCATTATAATAATCTATTTTCAGGATTACGGATGCGCTGGTTTAGTCCCTTCATAAGTAATGATAAACAATATATCTTCAATCAACTCTTCCGTGAACAGGTCTCTTATACGTAAAACATCAGCTTGTGCATCTGCAAAAGCCAATTCCCACTCGCCGAATGGAGATTTGCCGATCATAGGCAGCCAACTGGTGCTGTTTCCCCGGCGCGTGCTAATAACGCCATCCACTGTCTGAGCACTGCCGCCAACGCTGCCCTGGGTTCCCGTCTCCATAAACAGCAATTGGTGTACCGGCACTTCAAAGGTCTCCCCGTCTTTTCGTATAAAATAGAGAAGAATATGTTGAATACGCAATCCATCCATGTTGGGAGGAAAATCCTCATGGCGCGTTTCAAAGCGAACACGCATCGGCGTATCGGTTCGATCGGGATTGTTCAGATCATACCACGCATCAGCAAACTCATAACGGAAACGAAAGGTGCGATTGGCGCTGACACTACGATCAAGCTGTTCGATAACTTGTTGCTCGTAGTCGTAGCTGTGGAGGGCTGTGAAGTCTATTGTAAACAGTACTGTCGCAATGGTGTTGTAGTCGAATACGTTATTTGCCTTCGGCATTTTCAACTCCCATTGACTGGCAAATCCCATACCCTCAAACGGATTTTGCAAACCTTGGGCGTCGGGCTGTAATTCTAGCACCTGCCCGGAAGAAGTTACCGGGCTGGTAAGCGCAAGACGTTCTGGCAGATGGCGTAAAGTAACTGTCTGGAAGGTGTCTCCACCCACAACAGTTTTTGAAATGCCCGCAGAAGTTAAAACTCCGCGGATACCATATGTCGGCGAAATAAGCGCAACCACTGAAACTGAAACCTGTTGCACAAGGCAAAGATAGTTGCCGGGGAACTGTTGATCGATCAGGCTTTGCGGTGTGCTGAAGACCATGATACCGGTTTCTCTAAATTGCTGAAATTCGAAAGGGAAATATTCGGCCAGGTCAATTGTGACAGAAAGCACTTCTTTGCGTTGTCGTGTTTCAAAAGCGTATTGATCGAGCTGATAAATGTCTTTGAGCAGGCGCGCCGAACCGGTAATGCCGAGACGGTCTGTATTATCGCTCTGGCTGGAATCATCAAGTGGGACGTTCCAGTAACCGGATTGAATGAATTTGAGCGCACCCTGCTGGCGTTCAAAGGCAATCTGCCGCTCGGCGAGGTGGGCAATAGAAGCGGCCTCCTGGAGAAAGTATCGATAGACATCTTCGAGGACACTGGCAATCCAGCGGTACATTTCCTCCGTAAAGGTTTTGCTGAGGAGAAATTGTAGAATACTGGCGGCGTGGGTTTGTTCGAGTCCGGCAATGGCCCGTTCTTGTTGGGTGATGGCGATGCCGTCCCGGGCCAGTTGTATCTGCTGATCTCCGATAAGGATGTCTTGCGCGGCTAAGCCTTGTTGGAGTTGCCATTCATTCTGACGCCGCTCAAAACTGGCAAACGCAGAACTAGTTTGAGCTTTGGCTTGGGCTTGAATGGCCTGTACATTGTAGTTCCCTTCAGCAATTGCCGAAGCTGCTACACCAGCTAATAGACCTGCTTTTACATATTGTCCTGGATGAAGATTTGCTCCAAACTTATCTGGTATTGCTTGTACTGCGGCACTAAGTGCCTGCCCAGTTGCACGAGCGATCGCAGCGGACTCCTGCGCTTCACCCGCTTCTCTATAGGCCATTAACAAATTGTTTTCATGCCTATTGGGGCCTGCATCAATCCAGCTTTGGAAGGTATCGACACGTAGTTCAGCACTGCCTTTTTGAAGATTGGCTAATCCCAACTGGCTATTGGCCTGATTGACTCTCAGATCCTGCAGTACAACGCGGGCACCTGCTATCTCGACATTCTGCTCTGCTTGCATTACGGATAGTGCTTCGCGCTCAGCGGCCTCAAGCGCTGATTGGTATCCACCTTCGATTTGCTGAGCAATCGTTACCAACTCTTTTGCGCGTGCGATTAAGGCCGCATAGCGGTAGGGCGTAGGCGGTGCGTCGACAACTCCGCTGAAAATGCTGCCGTCAGCCGATACCATGCCACTGCCGATGGTAATGGGGGCGCCGTAAGGATCAATTTGACGCAGGAAGCCTGCGATATTGCGACAGGTGCGTAGCTTGGTCAGGTTGTTTTCGGCTCGGCGACGCAAGGCGGAAATGACGGGGTTTTGCGGAATGCAAAAACTAAAGGATACCCCGGTATTGATGGCAAAGCTTCTGAATTGCTGGACAACCAAGCTTTGCAGTGGCGCAGCTTGGCGGATCTGATCTAACACGGTCAGCCGGGAAACAACCTCTGGCTCGAGGACTGCCAAGCTCAACTTGTCATCAGTCTTTTCAGCGGGGCGAGCCTGCCGTAACCACGGAATGCTGTCTTGCGACGTATCTGTAATGCTTGCAAGGGCTGAGAGCTGAGTTTGTTTACGTTGTTGGTTGGTTTTGCGGAACTGGGAACGTGGCGTACTGTTTGCCAGATATTGTGTTTCCAATGCAGCATAGACCTGGAGTTTGTCTTGTTCAACTAGGGTTGATAATAATTTAGCGGGTGGTAGCTCTGCGGCCTCAGCGCGAACCGATGACAGCCCTGAGCTTATCGCCGCACGCATGGCGTCTATGCGGGAATCCACATCGCTATTCGTGTCCCAGCCAATCGCTCTCAGATTATCGCCTGTGGTTCTCAGGCGATCAGGATCGGGAATTTCAGCGATCACGGATTCAAATTGTTGCAGGGGTAACTGACCGGCTCCATCAATCGCTACCTCCAGCTCTCTCAGAATATTTTCACAAGCAGATTCTTTTGGCTTTAGCACCTTAAAATCTAAAAACTTCAGAGCCTGGGTGTATAACTCACGAGCGCGGGCATTATCGGTCACATTGTCCCGCGCGAAGAGCGCATCCGCATAGTCGATCAAGCAGCGGATGATCAGCAATAAAATATGGCGGGTGTAGGTGTTTTTGCGAGTTCTGGCAATGACATGAGGACTAGTGGAATCATCAAGATATTCATCCACTTGCTCAAAATCAAGTGGTAACTGTTGCTCAATTTTCAGATAGTGATATATCTTTCGTCGACCGCTACTTTGTAAGTAATCATATACTTGGCGATACCAAATCAATGCCTGTTCATAGTTTCCGCTTTTTTGAAGCATATATCCGAGCGCTACAGGCACATGCAAATATGCCTCATGCAAATAGCTTTGAACTGAAGCAGGTGCATTGCGAAGCGGACGATAGATAACCTTGATATCCAAGCGTTTGCGTTGTAGTGCTTCAATCTCTCTTTCTGGCAATAGATTAAAGGAGCCGCCGCCATAAGGCGCGATTCTTCGTCTTTTCCGAATACTTAAACTGCCATCAGAGAACTTAAAAAGCCCCTGAATTGGAAAGTTGTACTCTTTTCGCTTTTCTTGAGCAGAAAAAACTATCTCGCTGTTGGCATAAAAAGTATTTTGTTGCAGTGTCAAGTCTCGACTCGAAAGTTCTCGCCTTGAAGAAAGTTGATCGCTACCTGACTGACTTTTGTAGAATTGAACTGGTTTCGATTGAGAGTCCGGTGGAGCAAAAATAGAGTACTCTTCATGCAATTTATTAATCAATAACTGCTTTACGATCTGAGCAAGGGAGAGGCCCTTGATTGATAGAATTTTCATTCTATCGTTTACAAATTTCCACCAGCCTAGCGTAGGATGAGAGTAACTAACGTTCTCTAAATTTCCAAGCCAGTCGATGAAATTTTCTACCCCGTAGAATTTCTGTTGAAATAAATAAAAGTATCGATCTGTGGGCAAGTCATCGTCAAACTCTGCCTCTTCAAGGTAGAATTTTCCGGGACTGAAGTCAGAGACATCTCTTGTAATGAGGCCAAGTAGAGAACCTGTGTAGTAAGGGTCGCCATGCCAACTTGTAAGATAAGTACTGATATCCTCTTTTGAGAAGGGATTCCACCCTTCGGGGTGAATCCCAGGAAAAACTTCTACATCGTTAGGAATAAAGAAGTCAGGTACGTAGTGGTTGAATTCATACAGACTCTCATCATCTATACTGACACCGGTATGGGAAACAAGCCAGTCATTGAAATCTTCAATATCATCAAATGAAATAGTGTCAGACTCTGGTGTCGCGAAGGTGATTTTTTGGTATTCAGTCGAGTCATCTACTGTTGCGCTGAAATTACGTTTGCGAGTGAAGCAGTAAATTGTATTTTGCTCAGTCGGAGCAGTAACACCGCCACGGGGAAGGCCAGTATTCGTTTTTCTCCATTCATAGTGATCGGTGATGTGGTTTTCTACATCTTGGACTTGGTAGTGCAAGCCATTTTTTATATACGCTAAGATAGCGTACCTGCTGTTGTCGATTTGAATAAGCGAATTAATGTCATTTATATCATCAAAGAGAGAGGGACCATATAGCGGTGCCCATTCATCATCTCGCCATGAATCTGCTCCGTGACTCAAGTATTGGATAAATGTAGAATTATTGTTAACGGTGACACTCACTAAAGTAGGGAAGCGATAGATCGAATCAATCTCATCATTCATTTGTCGTTTCTGAATAATTGTGCCGGCATTGATTCCAACCTCGTAACCCTGCGGCCAGTCAAGCTTGGTAACACTGAGCCAACGGCCTTCACTTACATCAAACTTCCTCATCAAGATGTCTGTAGTCGTGCCAGCAAATAGCAATAACAATTTTTGACCACTCGGAGTTTCGTGTGGCGCTGCCCCCAAGATAAAATCTACTTCGCCCAGTTTACCTAGAGGAATCCATGTAGAAATATTATCCGACGGATAGTCATTTGAGAGACGATAAGCCCAGTAGACCATCCCTGAGACAGAGGAACGTGCAAAGATATGCGTAAATGAGTCGTATAACGTTGAAGTCGGATCACACTTATCTGGTTTTATATAAACCGATTCAAGTTGGCATGTCGCTTGGACTTCCAAGTTACATATATCGTAAAAATATGAACTGTATTCTGTGGCCAGTTCGCAAGCTTGCTGTTCATTGATGCGGCCTGGAAGCGCTTTGTACAATTTGTTAAGCCCATGAGATTGTCTGGCTGGTGGACTCAAATGCAACAAATTCTCTGGAAACAGATAGGCCAGCAGATAAGCTTTCCAAGTGGCATAGGTACCCATCACGGGCCACTCGGTTTCATAGTCCTCGACCGCATCCAGGGCAAAACCATCGAGCAATGTGCCATCATGCTCCTGGTTATAAACACCACGAACCAGGCGTTGCAGGGTTTCGATAGCCTGGCTGACGCGGGTCGTCATGTGGCAGCCGTCCATGAACATATCCATGAGCAGGCGTTTATCGAGCCATTCTGCTTTTTCTTGCAGGCTTTCGCCAGGGGCAGCGCTATCGGATATCAACAGGTCACGCAGCTGCGTCAACATCTGAGATTCGGCGGCGCTGACGGCATTCGTCAGGGCTGTTTCCAACGCCTCGAACTGATCTTTGCGGGCTTCCAAAGTGGCGACCCAGCGGTTGAGCGTGCGGGGGGTGTGCAGCCACTCAGAGCGAACGTTGTCTGCAACCTTGTCGGGAGGCGACAAAATCTGGAAATGGTTGGGATGGAGAGATACTTGGGCCTCCTGTTCCTGGTTGCGCCATTCGGCGAACGCGCGCTGCTTTTCCACCTGCACCAAAATGGCCTCAACGCCCTCCCATATGTCTGCCGGGATCAAGGTATCTGCTTCTGCCAGGATGTGGACCTCCGTGAGAAAGCGATAGGCCGATCGTTCTATGTTGAGCTGGGCCAAACGCGGTGCAATATCCTGTCCCGCAGCTTCCTGCTCTCGCAGCGCCACCAAAGTCTCTAAAATGAGTCCTGTCTTGCTGGCGGTGAGCATCCCGCCCAATGCGTCCAAGGGGGTAGCCGCGCCTTGGCGGACAGTGTGTAAATCATTGATCCGTTCGTCCACGAACGACCGTCGTCGCTCCCATAACTCAAAGGCATCCAGGGAAGTTTCAACAGCAAGGCGACCAATCCCTGCTGTAAAACTGTTATCAGCATTCTGTTCTTCTTCGCTGGCTTGAATATCCTTGACCACACGGAGCGTCAGTACCCATGCTTGGGGGATTTGGTCGGGGTCAATGATGGGAGGCAGGTTGCGATGATCTAAAGCAGCCAGCCATGCGGCCTGTTCTCTTTCTCCGGCGAGCCAGGGATTGATTGCCGGAGGTTCGACAGAGGGCCAAAAGAGCTTCGGGCCGAATACAATTCCACCGTCATTTTCCTGTTCTACCCAGACAGCAAATTGCTGATGACGATGGGCACGGGAAAGAATATCAAAGACTGAATTCCAGACCGCTTGAATTTCATCCGCGGTGTCTCCCAATGGTGTGTCATTGGCAAGCGTCGAGCGCGTTGCCATCAGATGAGAGAAACCCGCCGGGGTGAGGTGGAGCGCGTCCACCGCTTCAGGGGCGTCCGCCACGGCACTCTCATCACCCTCACCTTGCAGCGCATTGAACCATGCCTGGAGTTGGTCAATGGACTGGGAAAGTTCACTTTCCAGTAGGGCCTCTAACCCAGCCAAATCGGTTGATGTCGATTCCACCATCCCCTGCCGGTGATTAGCCAACAGGGTTTGACGCTCTGTCAGTAAGGAAAAGGCCGGGTTGGTGTCAAGGGGCTTACGCAGATAGGTTTCGTCGATCAGAGCGGGATCGATATAGGGAAGTCTATTGGTGCTGCTGTAGTCATCGGCTGCCCAGTCTTGAATTTGCCACTGGCTTTCTAATTTTTCTCGCTGCCAAGAGATTAGCCTTGGACGCGATCGCGTCGCAAAGCGATCTTGTTTCCGAGTATTTTCATAGCCAAATGTTGCTTCCAGGAGTTCCTCTGTGGGATTGATATCGGGGTCATCCACATTAAAAAACAATTCCGGCACGACAGATTCATCAACGCCAAGAATGTTGGCAACGGCAGTGCGCTGGTCAGCTACCTGCTCAGCCGTTAACCCTTTTCCTTCAATGGGGAGAGTGGCCCGGCGAAGCTGCCCAAAGCTGACACCCAGGTTAGCCACAATCATTTTGTAAAGTTGGTTGCGTCGTCGGCGATAAGCAATGCAGAACGGTGTCGGCATCTGCAAATCGGTCTCGTTCAGCCTGTCGATATAACGCCACAGGCTTTCGACAACCAGGCGAACCTGGCGGACCTCCCGGGTGACGGCGTCACAGTGGGTGGGGAGCCCAGCAAAAGGCTGGTGAAATTCGTTTACAAAGTCAGCGAACGCGACGGTTGCGCCCTGATATTTAATGTGGGTCAGCATCCAATCAAGCAGGTAGGCCAGGTAGGCAGCGGGACTGACGGCGGAGGTGCAATCCTCACAGCCGCAGTTGTTGGTCTGGGCCTCGATGATCTCGCTGACGCCGCCGGGTATGTCTGACGGTTCGTCATCGTCGCCAGGTGAAGTCACCACTTCCAGCCAGTTACCGGCAATTTGGTGATGCATGACTTTCACCAGATCCTGGTTGGCTTTATAAAAAGTATAGGCTGCTGCGTCACCGCCTAACCCCTCGCTATAGCGGCTCACGAATTCGGCTCGTCCGATCTTGGCAACGGCCTGCGGACTGGCCAGACCATTATCAAGCACATAACGCTGCTGATCTTCGGTCAGATCGGGATTAAGAACCGCAATCTTGGCGTGATCCCTAACCCTAACCAGTTCATCATCTTCTTCATCAATCAGTTCAGGGTGGTCTAATAGCCCGGCAACGGAGGTAATCCCAAGATCATTGAGGCGGGCGGCCAGAACGGGGTCAACAATCTCGTCAATGGATCGTTGCTCTTCGGCCGTTGGCTCAATGGTGACGGAGATCTGTACGACTTCCGTCTGATCCGCTACCGCCGCAACCTCTACCCTAGCCAAGACTTGATCTTCATCCCGCAAGGTAAGTTGCAGGCGGCGGGCAGACGCCGCCGGAGCATCGCCCGGCAGAACAAAATTGAGTACAAGCACTCCTTGGCCATCGGCATCCATGCGCTCGCTATTTTGATCGTCCGGCTCGGTATCAAGATCAATCACGTCAGCCTGGATATTGGCCAGGGGCCGGTTGTTTTCACTGTTTATCAATTGAATGACAAAACGATGGTTGATCAAACGGCCCTGCTCAAGGCGAGCGGAACGAATAGCGTCAAGAATTTCGGGGATCTGAGCTGAGATATCGGGAATAATGTTCTCGCGAATAGCTGTTTCCAGCGCTCGTTGCAGGCGGGCAACCGAGGTATCAAGCAAGGCGTCTAAATCGGTGGGGAGAGTCTGCCGAAACCAGCCGTAGAATGCGGCCAGGGGAATGGCGGTGATGTCCTCAAACTGTGCCGCCGTTCGCAGAAAGCCCAGACGCGCCTCCACCGTTACGCGTTCAACACGACTATCAGGCTGGCTCACGACCTCTTGCACCAGGAACACCAAGTCCTCATCAGTGAAGTCCCGGTAGGCAACATTTTCCCGCAAAGGATCAAGACGCTCTTGAAGGTCTTCCAGCTCAGATAACGCGCGCTCCGTTGGTGTCGAGTCTTCTATCACCCCCAGCGCAAGATCAATACGCTGCTCCTGGCCGGCATTAAAGAACGTGGCGGACTCCGCCCCAAAGCGCCCATCTTCGGTATGAGCACGTACCACAATATCAGCCGTGTATCCTTCGCTGCGCTGGTACTGTGCTTCGAGATACTCAATGCGGTACCTCCCGAATGCGGTTGAACCCGGTTGACCAAATGGTCCCGCAACACGGTCCTCACCGAGCAGTTCCTCGCTGCGGAGATCTCTGTCGTAAGCCTGCACAACGATGTTGCTTTCAATCGGTGTAACGATGGAAGAGTCGAATGTAAGAGTGCCGAACACAACACGCGGGCGGAGTCTTTCGAGATCAGCCAAAATGGTATCGATTTGATCGGTGATATCGGGAATGATATTGCGGCCGATGGACCTGAGCAGGAGATCTCTCAATGCACTGGGTTCCTGAGCCAACAGGCCTGCCAATGTATGTGGATTGCCCAACCGTCGGAACCACCCATAACCGGCTTCGACAGGCAGGTCGGTGTCGCGGCTGAGGATCGCCGCCTCGTTCCAGGCAAAGATTCGGGAGCGTTGCGCCTCAGCATCACGGGCAAGAAAGACGATCTGATCGGAGGTAAGCTCTGCTGGGGCGACGCCTTCCATTAGCGGCTTCAGGCTTGCCACCAGGCGCTCATATTCTGATGCTGGATTTTCAACCGGGTGTAACTCTATCCGGATATTGGAGACCTCATCCGGCGCGTTGAAAAGGATCTGCGTTTCTCCAGCCAGCAAGCCATCCAACGTACTGGCCTGCACTTGGATATTTGCCCCCTCTTCAGACTGATACCGTCGGCTGGAATAGCGAATTTGGAAGGTCTGACTTGTATTTCTAAACGGCGCTTGGAGAGTGACTTCTCCCAAAAGCTGTTTATTGAATAGCTCAATGTCGCAGGCCCGCAAAATAACATCTGTTTCAGGTGCGGCGTTAGCGTCGGATATAAAAACGGTTCCGGTTATTGATGGCATGGTCTTATCCTTTAGTGTTTCAGCCTATAGTGCCGGTCATATGACTCGATACTGTTTTTATACATTAACACATTGTTTTTACTGCATTAAAAACTCAATTTCGGTATCAAGTCATGTGACCGGCACTATAATGGTAAATCTTGCAATTGATCGACACATAATTTCGACGAATCTGGTTTTCATGCTCTGAGTGGAATCAGGGCAAAGAACTCAACCGATTACCTCTAATTGACAGACGGCGCAATAATGGCTGTCGGACCCGTATATGATCTCGAAAACAGTACCCTGCCATCGCTCTGAATTCCGATAGACCCAAAGTATGGTCGATCTATAGGTTCTGCGGGTATTGGCACTTTTAGATGTCTCCTTCGAGAAGTTCTTCCTTCCGTTGGATGTTCAAACCTGATATGAAAATGACGTTTGTGCCCTTTGTCCGAACTTGAAAGCTTGCTTCTCCTTGGCTCTCCTGGCGCAGTTGTCTTGACATCAAGATCCTCAAACCAAATTTTTTCTACGGGAAGTGTTGAGTGTGTATGAAACAAAGTTATTAGTTTTTGTGTTAAATCCTTTGAATATTTATCTTCATCATATATGGTAAATCTTTTATTGGAATCCTTAGGGTCTTTTGGCACTATCTTAATGTCAACATCAATCCCTCGCTGATGAGACGAATGTGGGTCAAGTTCTCCACCCCCCTTCTTGCTGATATCTAAAATTTTAACTTTATGTCCTAGATGTCTTCTTTCAAATTCAGTGACAACATTTCCTATTGCGTCGATTGTGTCATTGAGTCCATACTGCTTTCCTTTTCTTGCTTTACTGTTCGGCGATTTTGTCCACTCAGACCATCCTGAACTAGTAACGGTATGGTCTTCTATATCAAATCGTTCTTCTACTGGTGGGCTTTCCGAAAAATATTGTTCTTTGGTTTCTTCTGATATCTTTGCCTGAGTCGGATCAGTATTATCAATATTTGGTGACTTATCTTGTTTTGGGGAAGAGGAAAAATAACCATTTTCATCAACCAAATTAGTCGGCGAGCCATGGATATATTGATAGGTATTGACACCATCAACTAAGCCGAATGGGTCGCTAGATATCCATCTGCATACCGACACGGCATAATACCTCGCCCCGTGATAGTTCAACCCACTCTCCTCATCCCTTTCCTTTCCAGTAAACCGATACCGCTTCCTCTCAAAACTTCCAAAACTTGTCTCCCCATAAGGCGTATATTCTTCCCGATTAAGCAGCGCCCCCATTTCATTGACAACAATATTGCTACTCCCCAAATGGTCACTTAGCTGATACTGAACCGCAGGCGATGAATCATCCGCAAATGGTGTCCCCAGCCGTACCAACACAATCCGCGACTGGTCATCCATCACATGCAGCGTATTATTCTCTAATTCCTGCCCAACCCTGATCCAGCGGTGATGCTCAAACACGCCATCCACATACACGGTCACATTCACCTCACCGTTCTGACGCCGCACCCACTTCATTACCCGCTGCCCCGCCGCATCATAGACATAGTGGGCATGGATCGATGGTTCGGCCTGATTCACCTGATTGCGAAAGGCTTTCATCTGTTCGGTAGCGTTCCACTCAAAATGTCGTGTTAGCCCCTCCCGGGTCATATTGCCGTTCGCGTCATACTCGTAGAGAATGTCTGTCTGCCCCACTGACACCATCGATAGCCGATTGTTTCGTGCCGCTTCTGCCCCGTCTTCATCCCCATCACTTACCAGCTCAAACACTCTGTTCCAAACCTGCGCTGAACCGTCTGGCCGTATATGTTCATGGCGTAGGTTCTCCATATTCCCCATGGGGTCATATGCATACACCTCCTCATAGGGCCGGGTGCGGGTCAGGTCTGTGCAACGTGGCGCATCGCCCCACAGTGGCAAGCCGGGTGGCTGATTGCACTCTCTCCCGGTGGCGGTCAGCAGGCGATAGATGGCATCGTAGGTAAATTCACGGTCCAGCGCGTCGCGCCCTAACGGTGTGTCCAGAATGCCGCTGCCGGGTGTGCGGTCGTGAATGGTGGTGATGTTGCCGATCAGGTCATACTGGTAGCTGAAATCTTGCAGCGGTACGCCACGGGGTTGGAACACCTCACCGACCCGATCATAACGCTCACTGCGCAGTCGCACCAGCCGAAAGGTTTGCGGATCGTAGGCGTAGCGGGTCATCACGTCGTTGCCATAAGCGATCAATGACCGCTGCCCCTTGGCGTTGTACGCGATGTGGTCGACAAAGGTTTCGTCATTCAACGCGATCCGTTCCAATGCCCCGGCCCGGTTGTATTCCGGCCGCAGCACTGACCGATTGCCGTTGACATCCCGCGGGTAGTGCATCTGCACGGTACGGTTGAGTCCGTCATAGCGCATATCACTGGTGTAAACCTGTGGCGCCAGCAGGGTTTCGGCAACGGCTTCCAGTGCAGCAAGGGTACCGGATGAACCCCAGTCGACCCGAAAAGCATCAACCTGCCAGTTATTCTGGGCCGCCTGGGTAAAGACACCCTGAAAAGCAGTATCCCCAATCACACGGCGGGATTTACTGAGCAGATTACCTTTGAAATCAAAACGGTGAAAAATCAACTGGCCCGCTTCATCGTAGTGGTGGATGAGTTGCCCCAGCAGGTTATCGGACCGAGCTGCATCCCTGGCAAGCTCATCACCATAAACCAACCGTTGACGCAGGCCCATAGGCTCGTTGTGTCCATCACGGCTCCAACCATGGGTTGGACGATTCAGCGCATCATAAACCTGTAAAATCAATGCACCCTTACTGTCCCGCCGCTCAATCTCCCGACCGACGGCATCAATTACGATCCGGCGCAGGCCCGCATCAATGCTGTCGGTTCGCCACGGGTTATTGGCCAGGTCGTAGGCATAACGAAAGGCCACCCGATTCAAGGCATCGGTTACCGAGAGCACATTGCCGCGAATGTCATAGCTTGTGCGGGTGGTGTACCAGTCGGTATCGGGGTCAGTCCCGTTTCGTTCGATGGCGACGATGGTGCGCCCCAAGGCATCAACAACCATGCTGGCCGGTGTATTCCAGTGCGTTTGATAGGCGGCCGCTTCATCTTCATGGGTGCGGCCGGCGTTGTCGTTGGCATCGTAGGTGCAGGCCTCCCACGGGGTCGCCCGGTAGGTGTCGGGATTGTCAAGTTGGTCCGGCACCCCGTAGATCACCCGTTGCTCCGATCCATCCGGATTGAGGGTGCGCACCACCTGGCCGCGGGGGTCGTAGAACATGGTGGCCCGCTGTCCCAACTCAGCTTCCACCGGAGGGACAAAGTCCCAGCCGGCCGCGTAAAAGGGCTCGTATTTTTCGACAACCCGCCCCTTGTTGTCGTACACCTGCCAGCCACTGACAATAACACGCGTTTGGCCCGTGAGCGTTTGCCCGGCGGCATTCCCAACCGGTGTTGTTTGATCGGCGGGCAGCCCCACATCCCCCCCAAATGGCGGGGTTCCAAACACCAAATTTTCGGCCTGTGTGCGGGTTTGCAGCAGGCGGCCAAAGCCGTCGGAATATTCCCGCGACTCAATGGTGTTGTCTCGCTGCGCTAAGGGGATGGTGGTATCGGTTATATGGTATTCCCGCTGAATGGTATGCACCGAGATCGGCTGTCCACTATTTTCAAAGGCAAGAAAATCATAGACCAGTCGTGTACCCGGTACGTCCAGGGTATCCCCCGCGTCCTCATCCATTTTACCCATTACCGCTATGCTTTCCAGCAATCCCAACGGGGTGAACTGAAATACCTGTCGGTTGCCGTTGGGATCGGTTATGAGTGACGGTTGCATTACCTGATAGTCGTAGACTGCCTCTGCTGTAAGACCGATTGGGTCTGTCACGCCGATGGGGAAGAGCCCAAAATCATCATACGTGATGGTGGTGTCCCGGCCCAGTGGATCTCGGGTGGTCCGCAGCAGTCCGCGACCAATCGGTTCAATTTGAAAGTCATACTGCTGACGGGTTGTGGTCACAAAGTAACCCCGCGCATGGGCACCGTCTCCCTCAAAGAAGCTGTAACCAGCCAATGCCGGGGTGCCCTCCCGAAATGGTTGTGGATATTCCTCGCTCCAGTTGGGTGGGGCATTTGGCGAAAAGTAAGGTGATCGCTCTGGTGGATCAAGCACCGCGTCTCCACTGCGATAGACCTCCGCTAAAATCTCTTCCGTTAAGACCAACGCTTCGCTGCGCACTAAAGCCCCAAAGTTGCCAAGCGCACCGAGGGGCAAGCCATCGAAGGCCTCTCCATCGTAGTAGCTTAAGGTTTGGTCGAGCAGATTCAGGCTGGCTTCGCCTGTTTGAATACTTGCCCAAAGCTCAAATAGAGAGAGGCTTCCGTCATTGAAGACCTCGTAAGACTCCGTCCGGGCCGGTCGATCGACCATATAATGGTCTTGGTCGTCACGTTGGGCAAAGGTGGAGGTGGCCAAAGTCGCCAGATAGGGTTCCTCGAAATCGGCAGCAAGACGAAAATCGCGGCCCCTGGGTACAGCCATGGCGGCTTGGGTACGCGGCTGACCGTAGGCATCGTAATCAGTGGTAAAACTGATCTGAGTCATCGGCTCGTTCCCCCGCTCCCACTGAGTGGTGCGCTGGGCAATACCAAAGGGGAAAAAGATTCGTAACCGCTCGTCATCGGTATTGGATGGCGATTCTTCCCGTACCCCTTGCACCGACTCCGTCACCGTGTAGGGGCGGTCTTCTCTGAATGTGCCATCTTGCGCATAAAGTTCGCTACGTAATAGCTGACCGCGTAGGGTTCGCAATGCATCGCGCCTGGCTCGCCGGGGAAGAGCGTTTAAAAGGTCGGTGACGTCAGGCGGTCGCTGCAGCACTTGTGGGTCTTCAGCCCAATACTCATCACTGTAATCGACTTCCTCCCACTCGCCAAACTCATCCCCGATGGGTCCTTGATGAAACCAGGATTTGGTCAACATCGGGGGGGAAAAATATTGCTCATGGTCCTCCCCGGCTACCGGTAGGAAATCAATTGCTTCACCATGCAGGCCGACGTTGTTGTAATCCTCAAACCGTTCGGTGTCACGCTGTTCTACCCGGCCGAATCCGCGGAACTCACGCTCGGCGCCATCCCAATAACCGTGGTGATACATGTACTCGGTTGTCAGTTTGCCATGGGAAATCCGGTCAATGACTTCCACTTGTGAGACCACTTGAACGGGGAACGGCAGCGGCGTTTTCCAGCGGGTCCCAGGCACCAACTCATCATCTAAATAAAAACGGATTGAGGATTCATAACCGACCCGGGTCAGCGCCCCCATGTGATTGTCCATTTCCGTCAGCAGATAGGGTTTGACGCCACCCGTAAAGTCCAGGAAGTGCATGGCGTGTTGATCAATACGGCCAACATCCGTGCTCCACAAAACGCCGCTGATGCCTGTGCCGAGCAGGTCGACCAGCCTGACGGCATCCAAATCAGTCAGGGGTGGTGTACCGTCGATCTCAATGGCTTCACTCCAGCCGTTCCCTCCTTGATTGATCCACAGCATCACTTTGCAGTGATCGACAAAAACGATATCCGCCAAGCCGTCTCCGTCAATGTCACCGATAAGAATCCTGCGTGGGTCGTAGCCGTATGGATAGCGGGGGCTGTTGCGCATCGAGACCCGCCTGCCCCAGTTGCCATAGCCAAGGTTGGGCCAATAGTCGATATTGCCGTCGTGGACGAGGATAATGTCCTGCAGCCCATCCCCGGTCATATCGCCCCATTTGATACGAGGGTCTGAAAAGTTGACGTTGGGAAACGCCTCTAAATTCCGTCTCGGCACCTGGCGGGTTTCATGCCATCCCTTGTGAGGATCGTTGAAATAGCACTCGAACCGGCTGCTCGAAAGGACTGCATCGGTGACGCCGTCACCGGTCAGGTCGACCAGTTGAACCTCTGGTGTTTCAAGGTTAATACTGGGAGCAAATTCATATCGCTGGAACGCCTTCCTATCCCACTGCCCACCGAAGCGCATCGGATAGTATCCGGAGAGCCGCTCATCGGTGACCAGCAGGTCGATGCAGCCGTTGCCGTTGGCATCGATCAACTGCACCCCGGAATCGGCCAGAGTCAAGCCGGCTGGTGCATCACGCATCTCCCGTGGCAGGTCGAATTCACCGTTACCAAGATTGCGCCAATAGCGCACCGTGCCATTCATTTGCAAAATATCGGGTAGTCCATTGCCGAACAGGTCTGCGAGTTCTATGTCGGGACTGGCCAAAGAGCGGGTGGGTAAATCACGCCCCGTAACGGGGAAAAAGGTTCGGCCGGCAGGGTCAAAGCCACTGTAGTCAAATGTTAATGCGGGGAGGCGCTCTTCGTCGTCGTGACCGACCACGCGCACCTGGCTGAGCAGCGAAAAGCCGTTGAGGGGTAAACGCAGTCCCAGATCTTCCAGGTCTTGCCGCTGATCGAGGTAGATCAACTGGTAGGTTCGCACCAGACGGGTTTCATTGGTGTGAGTTTGAATGACAATCCGCCGGCAGCGCCGACGCGTTCTGATTTCAAAGCCCGATCGGTAGCCGGAAAACGGGTCCGGTCGGTCTTCATATTCAAAATTTACCGAAACAAGAAATTCAGGATTGTCTCTATCCCCATGGTCAGCGTATTGAATACGCCTCAGGTAGAGTTGATCCCAACGATGCGGGCCTTCTTCCCCTTGGTCACGTTCATACTCATAGGTGATGCAATTGCCAAACGTATCCTCCGTGCGGGACAGATGCCAGGCAAAGCAGTTGTCCCGCCTCAAAGGGTCAGGGTTGGCCACCACAGCCGAATCTTCGTTGCCGGTCTCGGGCGTGCCATAATAGCTAATCAGCCCGTCTTTGCTCCACACCTGCCAAAAATTTTGCGCTGCGCTGTGATGGTGTTCGATACGGGCAAAAAGCCCTTCCGTACGGGGCCGGTATCGGGTAAGTTCCGTCTGGTGCTCCACCGGTACGAGATCCTCCGCGCCTGAGAGCACAAAGGTATCCTGCGCGTCGTCATAACGGGGAACGCCTTTGGATGTCTTGCGCGTCACACCTGGGATGCTGAGATTCCAGCCCAGACCAAAGACTCCGTTTCCATTGCCCGTGCTGTATACCAAACTCAGCGCCGGTTGAAAGCCGTTACGGCCAGGCGGAAGGGCTATGGGAACAGTAAAGTTGCCTGTGCCTGTGAAAAGATCCGGTGAAAAAGTCTCGCCGATTCCTTGCAGCGCACCACCACCCTGGGGTGTTGAAATGACTTGCTCTGAAGTTCCCGATTTGTTGCTCAAACCAATAGCTCCATTCGTGTTCGCATAAAGTTGTAATATTGGCCTATTGAAACCAACATGACCGTCGCGTGCCCCATTTTCCCTAAGAGTCCAGTTTAAAAATTAAGGGATTGGGGCTATTCTCATGTGATTACAGCCGATTCATTTATTTTTAGGATGGGATAGCTGCACAGAATTGAGATTATTTCGCTGGTTTTCTTACCATCCTATTAAATTACCTATTCCGTAACAACCGGTCGATTCTCTTCAAGGCATGGGACTCAGGATTAAGTATAATCACAGTAACATAGGCTCATGTTGCGTTTCAAGGTCTTATTTGACCAAAAATTCGACAAGCGAATGAAGCAATGCCTTTCCTCGCTTGCCGGCGTTATGAACGAACTCAAAAAAACCAAGAGGATAAGAAATGGGAAACGCAAATCTATCAGATCATATTTGGTGGAAAATTCTGGCTTTTTTAAAACCCAAAGACGATCTATGAACTATTGTACGAGCGCATGCTTGTACGGCGGGAGCTCCGCAAAGACACCTCAGTGAACAAGGGGATCAAGCATTGGGACGCTCGAAAGGCGGCTTTACAACAAAAATTCATGTAATGGTCGATGCTCTCGGAAATCCGTTGGACTTTATCCTTACCGATGGACAAGCGGCGGATGTGACTCAGGCTATACTTTGTTTGAAGGTGTACAGTCCACATATGCACTGATGGATAAGGCCTATGATGCCGACAAACTGATCGAACAACTGAAACGACAAAATATTATCTCCGTTATTCCGCCCCAATCCAACCGAAAGGAACTTTGTGAATATGACGAGTCTATCTATAAAGAACGCAACCTAATTGAATGCTTTATCGGTAAACTCAAACAATTCCGTCGAATCTTTTCTCGGTTTGAAAAATGGGCAAAAAATTACATGCATATTTTGCGGTTTGCCGCTACTTTGATATGGCTACGCTAAATGTCAACAGAACATAGTAAGACTCTTCTCGAACGATTAAACCTGACTATCAGGCAATCTTTGTCCCCATTGGTTAGAAAAACTCTTGGTTTTAGCAAAAGAAGAGACAATCTCAGAAAAAAACGTTTTAATAGGATTGTTTTCTGGTAGCCATTTCCTGAAAAAAGACACCTGAGTATTCAGGTGCCCTTTTGGGTTTGGTCGGCTATTTCGAAAACAGCCTGAAGCGTAAAATGGATCTACTCAGTAAGAATTGCGTTGAAACCGCATTCGGCTTCACATTCGCCGCAATCAATACATTCGTCACTTATCTCGAAGTAATTTTTCCCGGGAGGCATGCTGATTGCTTCAACAGGACAGGCGCTTGCGCATGCGCCACATGACTGACATTCATCGGGGTCTATTTTATGCATCTTTTCTCCTTTAAAACCACATATTTTAGTTTCTCTGCCACGGGCTCATTCCCCGCAGTCCAATTAATATTAATGAAATGAATCGCTTCTATTTTGTGTAAAAAAATAACAAACATTTTTAAAAGATACAAAAAAGGCGATTCATAAAGAAACTTATAGAAAGATTTTCAGGCCTGGTCAAGGGCTTAATTTTGAGAATAGGACGACTCGTCTGACAAACGCCATTTATCACCTAAATATTGAAGGCGTCTTTTGGCCGGATATGCAAGACGTCGGCATGCAGCATTTAGGCATCAGACGGATGAGGTTATAGAGAACACACTGTAATGATTAGTAAATAAATACGCTGACAATTTCTTTTTTTTTTAACGCTTTGACACTGAACCCCAACCAGGCATGTTTTTAGAATTTTTAGCTCAGATCAATAAAATTTTGTGTTTTTTTTACGTACACTGCGCGCGAAGTGACAAAAAAGGACCTGTGGGCGCTTATACGGTTCCCGGCCAGAAAAAACAGACTGAACTTCTGCCCATTATTTTGACATCAAACACCTTATGGGCAGGCCGGTATCCGGCAGCACCGGCACACACCATCAAGGGCAGCAGATGCTCTTCCCGGGGGTGGCAATGCCTTGCAGCCGGCACATGTTCCCAGTTGAGAAGATCTTGTCTTTGCTGTTCAGGGGAATTTTTCTCATCGGCACAAATTTTTATAAGCCAATTCTGAAAAGACCTGTTCTTGGGATCCGGCACAGAAGGAAAACCCGGGCCTGCCTGCAGATCAAATTCCCTCATGTTGTGAAAAGAAAATCCAGAGCCAAGAAGCCAAATATTTTCTTTGAGCAACGGTCTTAGGGCTTGCCCCATTAACAGGTGTTTTTCGGCATCCAGACTTTTGGATAGAGAAATCTGGATACAAGGGACATCTGCTTTAGGCAGCATCAGGGTTAAAGGGATGTAAACCCCATGATCAAACCCCCGTTTGGCATCTGCCTTCGCTTTGATGCCGGCCTCTTTGAGCAGTGCAACGGCTTTAAGCGCCAGCTCAGGGTGGCCGGCAGCCGGATACCGAATTTCATAGGCCTGTTTGGGAAACCCGTAATAATCGTAAATCAGCTCGGGTTCAGGGTGGCTGGTTACCATGGGCGGCTCGCTTTCCCAATGGGCGGAAATCACTACCACAGCCTCAGGTTTAGGCAGCATCGTGGCAAGCTCTTTTAACAAGGCATTCATGGTGTCATGTCCGGCATGACCCAAAAGGGGTAGAGGCCCGCCGCCATGGGGGATATAAATAATGGCGCTGTCAGCTTTTGGTGTGGTCATTGCTATTTTTTTTGGAGATGGTATATCGAATCTGTACCTTTTTATGCTTCTCATCCGGCCGCAGGGTGGCAGGGTTCATGACCAGTCCCACATTAATAACGCCTGACGTTGTTAAATTTTCAAGGTGAATTTTCTCGGTAAACACCGTGGTTAAGCGTTCCATGGTAAGCTCACCGCCTGTGATTTTGACCGTTTCAGGCATAACGCGGAGATTGCTCATGATAAGGCCCTCCGGCAATTTTCCTGAAAAATCTGCCTGTACCGGTACCCGTTTTTCCACCATGGTGTCCAGGGTCAATTCCACCTGATCCGGTTCAATATTTTTCAGACGGATGCCTGGCGGCAACTGGACATTCTGCCGGGTAATGGTCAACTTATTTTTTCCCACAGCTGTTCCGTCAAGGGAGATCTTGATGCTCATCTGATCCAGGGTCAAAGCGTTGATTAGGGGCCGTGCACCGCTGATCAGAAGCCTGGCTCTGGAAGCAGATGTATACGTAATATTCATTTTTTTGTCAGAATTCATGAACTCAATGGGAACATCATAGTTGGCCAGCGTCTCCATGCCCCTTGAAAAGCTCAGCCACAGACCTGTGGTACATAAAAGGCAGACCATGGCGGCCACAAGCAGCTCCCGGGTCTGTCGGCGCATTTTCTTTACCGGTTCAGGCCCACCGGTGTATTGTTTTATTAATGTTTCAATCTTGTCAGGATCCCTGACCTCATGAATCCGGTTGTCTTTTACAAGGGATACTTTTCCACGCTCCTCAGAGACAACAATCACCAGGGCGTCGCTTTGCTCGGTAAGCCCCAGAGCTGCCCTGTGCCGGGTACCGTATTTCGAGGCCAGCTGTCGATTCTGGGACAAGGGCAAAATTGTTCCGGCCCGGGTAATCTTTCCCCTCTGAATCACGGCAGCGCCGTCATGGAGCGGTGCACCGGGCCAGAAAATATTCACCAACATTTCCTTGGACAGTGACGCATTAATGTCCGTCCCGGAACCGATGATGCTGTCCACCCCTGTTTTAAGCGGCATTACGATCAATGCCCCAATTTTCGATCCGGCCAGTTCCGCCACAGCATCACTGATGATGCTCACCGGCGTATTGATCTGGGTCCTTGGAATTTCCCATAGAAAAAAGCTGAGACTACGTGTTCTGACCACCCCTGATATTTCATTTCTAAACACAATAATAATGATAAAGGTCGCCACGGTGATCACGCCCTGCATAACCCAGTTGGTAATGACCAGCCCCATGGCGTTGGCGCTGCGACCGATGATCCACATCACCACCACAGCCATGAGAACGCGCAGGACATTGGTACCCCGGAACAATACATACAAGCGGAAGAGGATATATGTGTTAAAAACGATATCCAGCATATCCTGCCAACGCCACCCGGAAAATAATAAAATCAATTGTTCCATAAACATTAATCAGACAAGCTGAACCTTAAGGTTTTTAAAATATTATCGTCTTCATCCCTGATTTCCACCCGCCAGGGACCCTTATCCGCATCGCGTATCTGGACCCTTGAAAAGGAGGACCATTTAGGCATGGACAGGACAAGGCGCATGGAAAAAATAAGTTTATCTTTTTTATACCAGTTATGAAAAATTGCTGTTTTTTCATACACCGGATCAAATTCCGAAAAGCAGAAAACCTCTCCCAGGGAAACGCTAAAAACAACGGCCGGATTCACCGGCCTGAAATTGGATATGCTTTCACACACAACCGCGTCGGCCAAAACCATACGAGGCTGGTCAGCCAGGCCGACACCGACCGATATAAACAAAGACCCAACCAGTCCGCAAACAATGAGAAACCGGAAACGCCAAAAAGAAAATTTTCTTGTATTGACATCCGGCAGATTACAATTTTTTATTATCATATACGCTACGCTTTCATAGGCTTTAAAAATGCGTTAAATTATATACCCGTTGCAGAGAAAAAAAAGGGGGGGAATCTAACAAAAAGACATTAACGTTGGGTTCATTTAGTTGATATCCAATTGAATTTCAAGATAATTACCGCAAATTTCTATAACATCGCCGGGAAGAATCTTTTTCCTTTTTCTTGTTTCTACCCGGCCGTTCACCCGGACCAGTCCATCGGCAATCATATGTTTGGCCTCGCCCCCGCTGGATGCAAAATTTTCAAATTTGAGCACCTTGTACAATTCCACAGGTGCATGGGTAATATAAACGATTCTGTTCTCAGTCATGGATTACACCTTTTCCTTGTGACATACGTATGGCATTGGCGCGCAACCGCCCGTGGATATAAAGAGACAGGGCCGCCACGGCACCATCACAGACTTTGAAAACGGGAATGCCGCCCGCAATCAGAGCGTCACGCAAAGGATCATAAAGTCTGCCACCGTCCACCACAGCCACAATGGGGGTCGCACTAGTATTATTCAGGTGCTTCAGCCGGTGAAGGAGAGCACCTTTGTGGTGCATGGAAAACCGGTTTTCCGGATCGGTATCCAGGGTCCGCATGGCCGGAGACATGGGGTCTACACTGATAATCACAGTGTCCACGCCGGGGTCCCGGCAAAGGATTGCGGCAATGTCACCGTGAACCTGATCATCGGCCGCCGGATTAATATCAATGGGATTGGATATCGTGACCAGACGGTCCAACCCCTCGGCGGCTAACACAGAGCGCACCTTGGCTACTGTTTTATTGTCGAATCGGGCAAGTTCCATAGTAAAATCATCACTTTGAATGGAATCAGCCATACCCACGGCTTCAAATCCGGCACCGCTGACGGCAGCCAGACAGTTACCATGGATGGTTTTGGTATTTAATGTTTCGGCCAGCAGCATAAGTTCCTGGAATTCACTGAAGGTTCTGGCAACAATGGCACCGGCCTGGGAAACACAGCTTTCGCAGACCATATAATCTCCAGCAAGGGAGGCGGTATGGCTGGAGGTGGCGGCTTGACCTTCCGGGGTCCGGCCTGCTTTATAAAACACCACTTCCTTGCCTGCCAGGACCGCATCCCTGACGGCCCGGCAGAATACCAGGCCGTCAAGGTCATTAAAGCCTTCAGCATACACGGCAATCACATCCACCTGATCACTGTCCTTGAAATATATCATCATGTCCCCCAGAGTCAAATCGGTCTGATTCCCCATGGAAATCATATAAGCCGGTGCCAATTGGGGACACTGGTGGATTCGGTGCAGCATAAAGGCACCGCTCTGGCTGATCAGGGCAGCCCGGCAGAATGTTCCGGGGCAGGATCTGTCCTTGGGCAGTTTTTCTTCAGGAATAAACCAGGTATCAAAACGGCCGGGCAAAGAAATCACCCCCATGCAATTGGCACCTAAAAACACCGGACCGCCATCGGTGTCCGGACGGGTGCGGGCAGCACTTATGGCGTCTATGACCTGTTCGGCCCGATCCCGGCTGTCATGGGTCTCCCCTAAACCGCCGGGAATCAGCATAACGGCATGGGCAACATCCTTTTCAATGATCTCCTGGACCAAGTCAGGCACCTGGTCGGCCCCTATGGCCACAATAAAAAGATCAAGCTTTTCCTTACCGCTGTTTGCTAGTGCAGCCGGATCAGGCAAACAGTCAATGCCCTGGAATTGATCCATGCCTTTTTTAAAAATCACCATATTTTCAGGATCAAATCCCTGGGCCAGGACATTATCCAGAATAATCCGGCCAAAATTCTTCCGGGTGGCGGAAACACCTATTATACCCATGCGTACCGGATGAAGCAAATTGTCAATTTTTGCCACCGGGCGTTTCGGTACTGTTCTTCTTTGCTTTGAAAACCGGCACATCCCGTCCAGAGGCACCATAAGAAAATCTGTAAAGGCAAAAGGATTGATCTCAATCTCGTTTATAACAAAAACAGCCTTTGGATTTTCACAACAATAGGTATTGCCCATACGGATAAAAGACTCAAAACACTCCACCAATTGTTCGTCCGTAACGATACGGCGCTGTCCTCTGGTTAAACCGGCAAGTTTTCTATAGGAAATGGTCTTACGGTACAACTTGAAAAAACGCTCTCCGGTACACATGGCCAAGGAGGCAGCCACAATGGCCTGGCCTTTCCTGAACCGCCTGGCATATAACTCCGTATCTGTACCGCCTAATCCGGCAGATAATATGGCGCCAAATTCCCGGGTGTGACGCAGCCCAACAATGAGTTCATTGCCGAAGGCTGCAGAATCCGGCGGCATATACTGCACCTGGAGCACGCCTTTAACATCCCTGGAAACTGCAGCTGTCAGGTCATCACCGGTTAGGCCCCGATAGTGGGCGGGCAGGCCTTCCTGGGCACGGGCCAGGCCGGCTGCATAGTTTTCCGGCACCTCATAAAACATCCGACGCACAGCAGATCGGATTTTATTTGGATCCTTGTCCACCACCCGGACCCCGCCCACCTCTGTTTTATGAACTATATATGGAGAGACGATCTTTAATACGCTTTTCCTTCCCGGCATGTCCACAAGCTCGTCATCCGAAATCCGGGCCCCTCGCTCAATCAGCCGGGCCCGGGGAAAGGTCTCTGCGCCGGATTTGGCCAGAAGGTCGTATACCTCGGATTCAAAAAGGAAATCCCGGCCCTGGTCCCAGGCATTGGAAAAAATTTGGTCAATGGAATCAAAATCAATATCCAACTGCATGTTAATCCCCAGTCATGTTTTTGTGTTACGCATACATCAACCGTGTTTACAAATAAAGTCTAAAAAAGTCTTAAGGGGAAGTGCTTTGGGCTACTCTCCTGGGAGCGCGGGCGTCCCCCACATATTTACTGCGGGCGGGACGCCCGCGCTCCCGGATATAGCAAAAGGGGTAAGTTATTTAAGACCCGTTCCTTAGCAATTTAGTTCGGCTCTGAACTCGTTTAAAGCTGATAAT
This sequence comes from Desulfobacter hydrogenophilus, assembly GCF_004319545.1. Taxonomy (NCBI): domain Bacteria; kingdom Pseudomonadati; phylum Thermodesulfobacteriota; class Desulfobacteria; order Desulfobacterales; family Desulfobacteraceae; genus Desulfobacter; species Desulfobacter hydrogenophilus. The sequence continues at coordinate 1,689,722 of NZ_CP036313.1, forward strand.
GCTTGTTCTGCTTTTTCTGTCTGCACAAATACATAATCATGATAAAAAGCTGCAATGACGTTTGCGCTTATGCCATAAGATGCTAATTTATTTGTAACTGCGGCAGTCAAGCCGACGGCTTCCAAACTGGAATGAACAGTTAGAGTGATTTGCTTAAATATGCCTTCAAATGCCAACTTTTTTTGCACTGCCGATTCGACTGGAATTATTAAAGTTAAGCCTTCGGACTCTTTGAATGTAGCCAAAGGATTAAGATGTTTATAATCTAAATTTTCATTGGCAAGGGTGCAGAATACGTATTCACCCTTTTGGATTTCTGGTGACATCGATTTCAACAACTCGTCTAACGCAACAATAGCTGACATCGTTTAAGCTTCCTTTGACGCCCTGGGTCCAAGGCTCGATAATGGGTGTATTGGCAATCTCAAGTAAAGGCCTTGTTTTGACAAAAACGTCATCCTTTTCATCCGTCCTTGGTCTCAGGCACTGCAATCAGGTAAATGTGATTGGGCAATAGGCTTTTACTGCCCTATTTATGATCCACATAAATTAGCTTTTCGGTCTCGTAACCTAATTTTTTGGCCTTCATAATAAATTGCGTTAATAAGTCTTCCTCTACAGTTGGTGTTCTCGACAGCAACCAAAGATAAGATGTATTGGGACCGGAGATGAATGCATATTGATAGTTATCTTTATCTAATTCGAAAACAACGTAGGAGCCGTAAAATGGGCCGAAGAAAGAAACTTTAAAGTAACCTTCACTTGATTTTCCGACGAAGAACGCCTTCCCTTCTGATTCGCTCCATTTATTTTTTTTCTTAGAGAACCCACGATTTTTAACGCGGACCCCTCCGTCCTCCCGTAAAGAATACTCTGCAGTTACCTGTTCCAATCCTCTTTCAAAAGAATGATCCAACCGTGCAATTTCGTACCATTTCCCTAAATATCTATCGAGTTCAAATTCTTTGACCGGCATCACGGAGTCCGGCATCTCCAAGCATCCGCTGAGAAATAGTGATGCAACGCCTAAAATAAGCTTTTTCATTTTGTTCCTTTGCCTAATGTTAAGCTCAGGGGGGCGCCAACAACTTACAGATGCGCCTCCCGTTCTCGCCGTCCCCTGAAGCGCCTAGTGTGTGCCGGGCACGACACATGTTTTAAAAGTGAGTTAACTGTATAGAATTTTAACACATTTGACAAATATAAAGGGTTGAATAAGTGCTCTACTCTACACTATTTTCGTATCCGTCTCCCCTATTTTCTGGGAGGGCTCCTCAGTGATGGGGGGGCTATCCGATTCTGGGACAACTATGTCTGATCCGTCAACGTTACCAGGTTCAGCGTCACACATGACAAGTTCTGAGTTCTGTGAGCCAGTATAAAAACGCGATGCCTCCAAAAATACCGCCCAGCCACATGACTCCTGGCCATCCGCCAAACTGGAACACATAGCCCGATGACGCGGACCCGATGACACCTCCAAAGAAAAAACAAGTCATGTACGCTGTTGTGATTCGGCTTCGTGCCTCGCTGTTCAGTGTGTAAATGACGCTCTGGTTCAGAATGTGCGAGCCTTGCTGACCAATATCAAGCAGCACGACGCCGACGATGATGGCGGTAAGGTGTGTACTGTAAACACCCATGATCACAAACGCAATCATAACCAGCGCCAGCAATACCCCGGTGGCAGGCCGTGTGCCGCCACGGTCATGAATTTGGCCTGCAACGCTTGCACTCAAGGCGCCGGCAGCTCCGACCAGTCCAAACAGGCCGATAACTGAGTCGCTGTAGCCATAGGGTGGTCGAGCAAGAAGAAAGGCAAGTGAGGTCCAGAATACGCTGAACGCCGCAAAACCGAAGGTCCCGTAGACAATTCGTCGTCTGAGTAGTGGCTCCTCGCGGAACAAAAGAAATACCGAGCGAATCAGGGCCGGATAGCACAGACGAGTTCCGCCCTGGCTCTGCGGCAGCATCCGCCACAACACAGCAGATTGCACGATCATGCAGACGGTCGCCAGCCAGAAGACCGCGCGCCAGCCATAGGCGTCAGCAATGAATCCAGAAACCGTCCGAGCCAGCAAAATACCCAGCAGCAGGCCTGCCATGACTCGACCAATGACGGCACCGCGCTGCTCGTCTGCGGCGAGAGCTGCGGCAAAAGGTACCAGTACTTGTGCAACCACCGCCGTAAGCCCGATTGCCAGGCATGCAACCAGGAACGAACCAATCCCTGGCGAGATGGCGGCTCCCGCCAGTGCCACTGCTGTTGCCACAGAGACGACCGTAATCAGTTGCCGTCGTTCGAGCAGATCACCAAGGGGTACGATCAGCGTGAGGCCAATGACATAACCCAACTGCGTCATCGTGACAATGAGACCGGTTGTGCCTTCAGATGTGCCAAATCTCTGCGCCAGCGTGTGCAGCAGCGGTTGCGCGTAATAGAGATTAGCCACAGCCATCCCACAAGCGACAGCCATAACATAAACCAGTAAATTACCCGTTTTTAACGGTGACATTTTCGGAAAAGATTGATCTTCGCTGTCATGTTTTTGAATCGTCAATTTGGTTTAATCCCCATGCTGCATAATGGTTGAGCTGACGGTCCGCGCCATAGCACTTGAAAAAGGCGGCTGATTTGCTCGCGGTCTCGTCCAGTTATTGGTTGAACGAAGCCGCTCCTGCGGCGGAAAAAGTCAAAATTAAGTTTACTCCATTTAGGGACTCCGAGTTCGTTATAATCTTTTTTATTCATTGTTCATTGTTTTAAATTTACTTCGAATCTGTTCAATCCGTTTTCGGTTCACACCAAAATCTGAATGACCAATTCTTGAAGCTGATCGAACATGTATGAGCCCTTCCTTTGATTTTATGTCTGGAAAATAAAATTCTACATCATCAACAAAACGGAATATTAGAGAAGTAAACTCAGCTCTTATGTAATTATCCTCAACTACTTTAATCTTTGATTGCTTAAGTTCCTTGAGGATATTTAAAATATGTTTTTTTGCCTCTAATGGATGGCCTGTAATAAGGATGGGTTCGATAAAGTGTTTTTTATCTTTTGCCTGACTGTTAACACAATTTGGTGTTGTTGGACATTCCTTCAGTTGGCCATTCTCAATTCCCAATTTAGACATCGTTCCTGCACAACCTATTAAAAGTATTAAACTTGTTAGAACAATCTTAATTTGTCTATTCATTGTTCTTATTCCTTGAGATTATAACGTTTTAATAACCTGCCGCAACAAATCTTTGAACAGAATGATTGAATTACCTGTTAGATCTGTTGCCGCTACAAGCTATAAAATACCGCAATGGTGTCGCGGTCTGTGTTGATTAGGCTCTATCCGACAATTCAAATTGTCGGTCATTGGAGATGGGGAAATCCCAAAAAATGTCTCTTAACCTCAAGGTATTGGTAACATTAAGACCTCTTTATTCCTGTTTTCGGGGCATAAGACAATTGTCAAATAAAGCCTATTTTGTTGGGCCTATTGTCCAGTAAGGGGATTGCCCATTGGGTGGGCCGCATATTCTTTGTCTACGAGCTTTCCCTTCTTGTTGAAGGTGTAAGAAGCAATGTAAGTTGTTCCGACATCCACACTTACTCCCTGTGTCGACACGTTTTTCATGTAAACGTGCACTTTGTTGCCATCTACTTTCTTGATTTGTGCTGGAGAGCCAAGAAGAGCCTTGAGGTCAGCTGGGGTGGACTGCCCGATAGTTATATTGCCATCAATAAATTGTGCTTGAGCCGCTTCAATTGTTCTCGGTGGCGGTTCGCCTTCCTTACCAGTAAGCATGTATTTGTAGCCATCTATTGCCGGCGCGCATCCTGTGATCAGAGCAACAAAGCCAACAAGTATTAAAATTTTTGTAATCCCTTTCATTCCAAACTCCTTTCTTGCGTTACCCGACGGTTCATGAACGACCTCGTAGCTTCGTCGGCATTTCTTCGAGGCCCAATCGCGGTGCTGACCGGCGCTGTGCGCCGGGACAAGGTTCTGGACGAAGGCAGCGCCGTGAACGGTTGAACTGACGGCCGCGCCATAATACTTGAAAAAGGCGGCTGAGCTTCTCGCGGTCCCGTCCAGTGATGGGTGTGTGCCGGGCACGGCACATGTTCTTAAAAGTGAGCCGAATGTATCTAATTTCCAGATATTTGGCAAGTCTTAGACCCAGCCTGATGGAGGCGAAGGGCGTAGCGGTATGGCAACGGGGTATCGGTGACGATGTTTCGGGAGGAAGCTGCCTTGCTGAGACAAGGTATCGTGAAGGTACGGGATGACGAACAGGGACCGAGTATAAGGCGCATATACCGTGACGAGTCTGCACCACAAGACGAAGTCCTCTATCCATCTCAAGGTGTGTCCGTAAACTCGGCATTCGTGTACCGAAAGACATGTGTTTACCTCGGGAGATCTGCTGCGATCTCTATCAAAGGACTGACCGAACCGTAAGAGGAAACGATCACGTGGCAGAAGTCAGCAGAGGGCATAGTCGTCGGTGGAAACGAGCTGGGTCTCCCGAAAGCGGGAGAAGTCTACCCGGAGGTCTCGCCCCGATGGAGGCCCGAACGGTGCCCAAGCCGAATAGTTTAGGTAAATGGTCGCGGTTATCAAAGAGCATGTTCTTACCGACATAATGCAGCGGACGCTGAAATGTCGGTAGCGTTCTGATTGATTAAAGCCCGGCAGGTCGGATGTATTTTATCTGTAACTGTTTTGACCAGCCGAACCGCCGGATAAGGTTCCGTATGTCCGGTGGTGTGGGAGGGGCGTCCCGCGAAGGGCGTCTCTATCCCTATTACACCCGTCGTCGCCTTAATTGTTCCGTTGTTTTATTGGGATTTTTTCTGCAATCTAAAACTGCAGGGATTTTGATCATATTGCTTTCGGAAGTGTAATACTCGATGATCCAGTTTTTAAAAATTGACATGAGACCTCGCTGGCAGTTATTATCCCCATGCTAACAGAATGCTTTGTATTTTAATGATGGGGCGGATTGATAATTCCCCCAAGAATTTAGATTCATGTGCTTTTGAGAATCGTTTGCCTTTACAAAATGCTCTTTTAAAAATACCGAGATCTGCTTGAAATGGGATTCTGGGTCATCACTATGAATGATTTGTTCGACAAAGGATAAGATGCAGTCAACTTTGACGGTGTCACATAGGCTGCCAACAGTTCTTGCGTGCAGTTTGTTATTTATCGAGGCCACCTGGTCAGGATGAAGCAGGAGACAATGATCAACCAACAGACTCAGGGTCAAACTTCTGTAAGACCCGTCTTCATCAGGTTGTTTGGTCAAATTTCCCCAGCCTTCATTCGTCTTATGGTCTTGAATAAAAACCTCTACTAACCATCTGAGTGTAAATGCGTCTATGATATCAGGATATCGCCAGGTCAGATCCGAAGCGGCAAGATACCGATAGTCCTTTTCTCCAATGTATTTTATTGCAATGACAAATCTTTTTTTCTTATGAGCACACACATGTATTCTGGCACTTTTAATGAGTACAACAACCTCTTTACCTCCACGTACATGTATGGTCTTTTGAATTGGTTGAATATTTTTAAAATATGTTTCAACTGATTTTTTATCGCTCTTGAGTAAAATATTTTGATTGTACCTTATTTGGCTGATAACTTGGGCGTTTCCTGCAATTTTAGACGCTTCATCCATGAACTCAGCATTCCCATATAAGGCATCTGCAACAATCGCTTCTATTTTTATTTCCGGGTGTTTCTCTACAAATATTTTTAAAAGAGCCTTGGCAATCATTGGAATGGTAGGATATTCTTCTGAGCGCACCGGTTTTTTTGGGCGTTCTGATTTTGGTACGCCAGCCTTTTTTAATCTTTTATCCTCCTTGGTCCATTCGCTGATTTTTGGATCAGGAATATGAAAGGCGTAGCCAATTGGAAAGCTGAGTTTTGGTGTTATCAACACCAAAAATACTAAGCCTTGCCCCATGCAAAAACCACCCGTTGATTTGTCTTTTATTTTGTGGACTCCAAAAATTTTTGTTGTGCATTTACTACGCTTTTTATCGGAATCATCAATACTGACAACACCTTTGGTAATGCCATATACTTTGAAAATAATTTTAAGGCTGAGATGAAACAGATGCTCCCAAGCAATTTTAGAATGGCGAAACATCCAGGAAAGAGCTGTAGTTTTATACAATCCCACACTGATACGTGAAAAAGCAGCCCAATTGATGCTGCTGGTCAAGATGATTCCAGTGATGCAGAAACCCAGCCAGAATTTTTGTGATTTGCTTAAGGTCATTCCTGGGGATGACTGTGTTAATTCAGTATTCAGTGAATCAGTATACTTTTCAACAAACGGCAACAGCTTATTTATTAACACATCCGCCTCATTCCTTATTTTCATAAATGAGGTGTTATACTGCAATTGAACTATTGTATTCAAATAACATTTATTTTACTCTGCTCATTGAAGGCTGGCCAACCGATGAGTGAGATATCAGTTTGGAAAATTGGTATTATAGCATCGACTTGACCAGCCTTTGCATTTTTCAATACTGATTACCTGTTCTTCCCTCAAAAAAACTGGATCATCGAGTAATACACCGCAAAGAGAAATGTCTTTGATAATAAACGAAAATATCCATCCACCTGAAGAAGAACACCAGCGTAGAGTAATAACTCAACTTTCGATACTTAAAAACAGCAACGAATGAAATTATAACTAACTGAATTTGCAATATGAATTGACGAATTTTACTTTATATGATATGCTTCGTTTACCACTAAACAAACATTTCAGACAAAGGAAATTCGTCAAAATGAATACTACCCTTACCGACCTACAAAATCAAATAACAAATTCAGAACAGATTGGCGTACTCAGTATTGAATCAATCCTCGACGCCCGACCTGATCATAAAAATTAATATTTGATTTTAACTGATCTTCAATATAAACTTTGATAAAATACTTTGGAGCCATATGCAGTTAAAAGTCCTTATAGCTGACGATCATGCCATCATCCGGGAGGGTTTGCGAAGCCTTCTGGAGAATAGGGGTATACAGGTTATGGATATTGCAAAAAACGGCAGGGAGGCCGTTGAAAAGGCAATCGCCCTTAAGCCTGATATTGTGATGATGGATATTTCCATGCCTGATCTTAACGGTGTCGAAGCCACCGCCAAAATCAGAAAAGAGGTGCCCCATACCAGGGTGATCGCTTTGTCTATGCATTCGAGTAAAAAAATTGTTGATAAAATGTTTGATTCGGGCGCATCCGGCTATATTCTCAAAGAGTCTGCCTTTGATGAAATCTATGATGCCATCCAGGAAGTTCTTCGTGCAAATTTTTACCTGACGCCAGCTATTGCCAGAATGTGTACCGAAGACCAGGGCAAGGATCGCAGCACATGGGAAACACAGCCACAATTCAATAAAATTTCCCGGAAGGAACGGGAAGTCCTTCAATTGATTGCTGAAGGCAGAAAAACCAGAGAGATTGCCGAAACACTGGGTGTAAGCATTAAGACAGTGGAAACCCATCGAAGAAATATTATGAAAAAACTCAATATTTTTTCTGTGGCCGGATTAACCAAGTATGCCATCCTCGAAGGCATCATCGCTTTGGAATAGTGGAATAGACAGCGGTAAGTACAACGTACCAGGATACCTATTGAATGGAACATATTACAACTGCAAACCAGCTTGAAAAAACAGATGCAGTGGAGGCGCTTGCCAACGGCATTGCCCATGACGTCAACAATCTGTTGACCGCCATCAAGGGACATGCCTCCCTGATGCTGAATAATGTTAATCCCACAGACCCGCTTTACGGCCATATTATTGAAATTTTGTCCAGCGTTGATAAGGGCTCCGATCTTGCCAAGCAACTGCTCGGCTTTGCCATGGCCGATGAGGTTTATTTAACACGCATGGATGCCAACAGGCTGGTGCGGTCAGTGGTGGAAAACATTAACCTGAAAGGGCAGCGGATTCTCCTGGATGTAAGCCTTACAGCCAAGCCTTTAATTATCAAAGGGGATCCTGACAAAATTAAACAGGTAGTCACAGCAGTCGTCAATAATGCATTGCAGGCCATGCCCGAAGGTGGCAAGCTTTCTGTGCACACGGAAGCTGCCGCAATTATTAATGGTACGGCAGACGCCTTTGGACTGGAATCCGGATTTTTTTGTAAAATCACTATATCCGATACTGGCATCGGCATGGACAGCGCTACCCTGGAAAAAATATTCAAAGCCTTTTATTCCCACAACCATAAACAATTCCCGGACAAAAAGGGACTGGGTCTTACCTTTGGCAAAAAAATCGTAAAACATCACAACGGCGTCATTGATGTCTGGAGCTCTTTAAATGTCGGCTCCTCTTTTTCCATTATTCTGCCCCTGGCAGAGCACAACCATAATCACCTGGATGACATGCCTTCTGCCCAGGAGGAATTAAAGCTTGGCCATGAGTGCGTACTCCTGGTGGATGATGAACAGCGCATTCTCGATGTTGGACGTACAATCTGCAAGGCCCTGGGCTACACGGTTTTCACAGCGGCTTCCGGCAAAGATGCCTTGAAAATTTATGCAGAAAAAAAGAACGACATAAATGTTGTGGTTCTGGACATGATTATGCCGGGCATGGATGGACTGGAAGTGTTTATAGCGCTGAAAAAACTTAACCCTGATATTAAAGTTCTGCTTTCCACAGGATATGCCATTGATGAAAATGCCCAGGAAATGCTTAGACAGGGTTGCAAAGGATATATTCTCAAACCCTATTCCGTGTTGGATTTTTCACATAAGTTAAGAGAGATTCTTGGGTGACAGATCGTTCTCGACATCTGTCCTATTATAATGTTTGAGTGACAAGTCAACCATCTGCCGCGTTGTCTCTGGACAATTTTGTGGGCATGCGCCCCTCTTACGAGCTGTTCAAACAAGGGGTTTGTGCGTTCAGTCTCTAATATATGGCGGGTGAAAATTCATCATTCCTTGACACAATTTTCCTGATTTTTTATAGTCTTGTGAACATTCTTAAATCCATATTCTGAACAGCTTTTTTTACGCCGGGCAGAAATGGTACGGATCAATCTCAACTTTGCATATGGATTTTAATGATAAATTTTGATAACACCGTTCCTGTAAAGCTCAAAGGTGCCGGTGGCGGGTTGTGGATTACCATAGACCCCTCCCATCCGGAGTCTGAAATTATTGCTGAAATTGACAGATTGTTGAAAAAACTCAAACATCTTGCCATAAATGCGGATGTGATCCTTGATGTCGGTGATGCCGACGGGCAGGAGGAACTGGTTGGCAGGATAAAATCACACCTTGAAAACGATTTTGAGCTTGGCACTATTTCGACTACCCCCAAAAAACGCTCCATTCCCACCGAACGTCGCCGCCAAAGGGATCTGTCCAAGGGCTGGAACCATCATAAAAGTGATGTACTTATGCTCAGGGGACGGGTACGCTCCGGTCAGAAAATCAATGCCAGAAAACATTTGGTAATCACAGGGGACGTGAACCCCGGTGCCGAGCTCACCGCAGGTGGGGATGTTCTTGTGCTTGGCACCCTGGCAGGAGAAGTCCATGCCGGATACCCGGAAAATGATGGGGCCATGATATTTTCCCTGGCATTTAACCCAAGTCTGGTAACGATTGGACTGATAACAGCCATTGGAGCCGGTGAACCAGGAACCCAAGGTCCTGAATTTGCCTGTGTGGAGCAGGGCAGCATTGTGGTTAAAAATTATATGAAAGAAAATCCGTTCAAACGGATGCCCTGGCCGGAAGTGATTTAAAGAAAAAATAATCATAACTATTGAGGTGTAATTTGGAAGGAAAAATTATTGTCGTAACATCTGGAAAGGGCGGCGTAGGTAAAACAACAGCGACCTCTTCCATTGGCGCGGCTTTGGCACTTGAAGGAAAAAGGGTTGCCATTGTGGATATGGATATCGGACTGCGTAACCTTGATGTGGTCATGGGCCTGGAAAACCGGATTGTTTTTAATATTGTAGATGTGGTCCAGGGCAAGTGCAAGATTGATCAGGCAGCCATCCGGGATAGACGTATTGACAATCTTTTTCTTATTCCGGCCTCCCAAAGTGATAATAAAGATGTGTTGACACCGGCAGGGGTTGAACGGGTGGCCAATGAGTTGCGCAAAAAATTTGATTATGTGATCATGGACTCTCCGGCCGGCATTGAAAGAGGGTTTGAAAACTCCATTGCCGGCGCCAATGAAGCGGTTGTGATCTGCACGCCGGATGTCTCCGCCGTCAGGGACGCAGATCGCGTTATCGGCCTTTTGTACGCCCGCTCCCTGGAACCCAAACTCATTGTCAACCGTATTGAGCCCGCCCGTGTGGCGCGTGGTGAAATGCTCAGTCATGAAGATGTGCTGGATATTTTGTCCATTGAACTGGCAGGACTTGTACCCATGGATGAAAAGGTTCTCATCTCTTCCAACACCGGTACGCCCCTGGTGCTACAGAACGATTCCTTTGCTGGACAGGCCTTTCGCAGGATTGCCAAACGTCTGAATGGAGAAGATGTTCCCATTGAGGAACCGAATCGGAAAACCAGCGTATGGAGCAAATTGAGTAAAACTTTCGGATTAAGATAAGGAGAGTTGAATGCTGCAAGAATTTTTGAGACGGTTCACAGGCCAGAAAAGAAGTAGTGACGAAGCAAAAAAGCGCCTTCAATTTTCTTTAGTTTACGACAAGCTGGAAGTGAACGACACGACGTTGACAGATCTTCAGACGGATATCGTTAATGTGATATCAAAATATTTTGAAATTGATAGAGATGCATTGGAGCTTAAGGTTAAAAATGACAAAGATATCTCTGCCCTGGTGTTTAACACCCCTATTCTTCATGTAAAAAGAAAACAGGTATAACCCATTAAAACCGCTTCTGGAAACAAATCGTTTCCAGAAGCGGTTTTTAATTTCAAGGCGTTCAACTTTGAACAATAGCCGATTATTCTATCGGTTTTACCGTTTTAATGGCCAGCTCCTGAAGTTGAGCCGGGGCAGCTTTTGAGGGCGCTTGGGTCATCAGGCAGGTGGCTTTCTGGGTTTTGGGAAAGGCAATAACACTGCGGATGGAATCCTCACGGCAAAGCAGCATAACCAGACGATCCAGGCCAAATGCCAGGCCGCCGTGGGGAGGTGCACCAAAAGTCAGGGCTTCCAGCAGGAATCCGAACTTTTCTTTTGCTTCTTCTTTACCTATCCCTAAGCACTTGAGCACCCGTTCCTGAAGTTCGCTGTCATGGATACGGATACTGCCGCCGCCGATCTCAATACCGTTGAGAACCAGATCATAAGCCCGGGAGTTGACTTCCAGGGGATTGCTCTCCAGTTTGTCCAGATCCGATTCCATGGGTGCGGTAAACGGATGATGAAGCGCTTGGTAGCGTTTTTCCGTTTCATCATATTCAAACATGGGAAAATGGGTAATCCAGGTAAACTTAAACTCATTATCATTAATGAGCCCGAGCCTGCGTGCCAACTCGTTTCTCAACTGACCCAGGGCTTCATTGGTGATTTTGGGCTGGTCTGCCACAAAAAAGACAATATCACCGGGTTCAAGATCCAGGCGCTGCTTTAACGCTTCTTTCTCATCATCTGAGAAGAATTTGGCAATGGGGGACTGCCACTGGTCTTCCTTTATCTTTATCCAGGCCAGGCCTTTGGCCCTGTAAACGGCGGCAAATTCAGTGAGCTCATCAATCTGTTTTCTGGAAAAATCCGCACAGCCTTTGGCATTGATGGCCTTGACCAAGCCACCGTTTTTAACTACAGAGGCAAATACTTTGAAATCCGCATTGGCCACAATGTCGGATACATTTTTCAATTCCAGGCCAAACCTTAAATCAGGACGATCTATACCGAACCGCTCCATGGCCTCGGCCCAGGTCATGCTGGGGAAGGGTTCGGGAAAGTCCACATCCAGTACATTTTTGAATATGGCCTTGATCAATCCTTCGCTAATTTCCATAACCTTCTGCTCATCCACAAAGGAGAGCTCCATATCGATCTGAGTGAACTCGGGTTGGCGGTCCGCCCGCAGGTCCTCGTCTCTGAAACATTTGATAATTTGGTAATACCGGTCAAAGCCGGCAACCATTAAAAGTTGTTTGAAAAGCTGGGGAGACTGGGGCAGGGCATAAAAGTCGCCCTGGTTGACCCGGGAGGGAACCAGATAATCCCTGGCACCTTCGGGCGTGCTTTTGGTCAAAACCGGAGTTTCAATATCCACAAAGCCCTTGGCATCCAGATAATTTCGAACCGTCATCGTGGTTTTGTGCCGGGCTATCATATTGTTTTTAAGCTGGGTACGCCTTAAATCCAGATAACGGTACTGGAGTCGGATGGTTTCCGATGCATCCACCCGGTCTTCAATTTGAAAGGGGGGGGTTTTGGCCCTGGAAAAAATCCGCAACTCGTCCACAAGAACCTCTATGGCACCGGTGGTCATTCTGGCGTTTACCATGTCCGCAGGTCTTGCCGATACCTTCCCTTTAATGCCCAGGACATATTCGTTTCTGATTTCCTGAGCTTTTTCATGGACAGTCTCTGATATCGACGGGTCAAATACCACCTGGGTAATGCCTTTCCGGTCCCGAAGGTCCACAAAAATCACGCCGCCGTGGTCCCGGCGGTGCTGGACCCACCCCATGAGTACGATGTCCTGGCCAATGTGGCTTTCTCCCAACTCGATGCAGGAGTGTGTGCGTTTCATATCTCCAAGTAAATCAGTCACTTTTAATTTAAAACTCCATAACTATATTAATTTTTAATTAGTTGTGCCAAGTCATTCACCAGATTATCCAGGCCGATTTCAGTCTGTTCCTTGGTCGCCATGTTGCGGAGCACAAGCTTTTTTTGGGCAAGTTCATTGTCCCCGACAATGAGAACAAAAGCCGCATTCAACTTGTTTGCCCGCTTCATCAACGCTTTCATGCTTTTTCCACGGAAGTCTGAATCTGTTCTTATGCCCATGGTATTCAATCTGCAAGACCATTCAAATGCATACGCCTGGGCCTCTGCCCCCAAGCTGACAATAAAAAGATCAGGACCCTTTTCACACACCTGATTGTCAAGTTGTTCCATAACTTCCACCAGGCGGTCAAACCCGATGGCAAACCCGATGGCCGGTGTTGAGGGACCGCCAAGCTCTTCCACCAGACGGTCGTAACGGCCGCCGCCGGCAACTGCGGACTGGGCACCCAGCGTTGTGGTTTGAATCTCCCAGGCCGTACGGGTATAATAGTCAAGTCCACGAACCAGGGTGTCGTCGACCATGAAATCCACGCCTAATTTTTCAAGGCTTTTTTTCACGGTTTCAAAATGGGTTCGGCAGTCCGGGCACAGATGATCCACTGTGGCAGGTGATCCTTCAAGGGCCTGTTTGCATGATTGTACTTTACAGTCCAGTATCCGCAATGGATTTTTAACCAGTCTGCGTTTGCAGTTCTCGCACAGATGGTCTTTTCGTTCGCCTAAAAAATCCAGCAGGGCTTTTTGAAAATCAGGACGGCAGGCAGGGCAGCCAAGACTGTTGATATGTGCAGAAAGACCTTCAAGTCCAAGGCGGCACAACAACGTGTGCAAAAGAAAAATCAGTTCACTGTCAATATAGGGAGATTCTACCCCGAAAACCTCTGCGTCAATTTGGTAAAACTGGCGGTAGCGTCCTTTTTGCGGACGCTCCCGGCGGAACATGGGGCCCGTCAGATAAAATTTGCGTAACGGTTCGGCAGCATACATTTTATGCTGGATATACGCCCTGCAAATAGATGCTGTGGCTTCGGGCCGCAGTGTGAGCATGTCTCCTTTCCTGTCTGCAAAGGTATACATCTCTTTTTCAACAATATCGGTTGTTTCTCCGATACTCCGGGCAAACAATGCTGTCTTTTCCACAATGGGGATACGGATTTCCCTGTATCCAAAGGATTGAAACAGGGCTGCCGCTTCTTGTTCTACTTTTTGCCACAGAGCAATTTGCTCCGGTAAAATATCTCTGAACCCGCGTATGGTCTGCATGCTTTTTATATCTTTAATCTATGTTGTTCATTACCAAAAAAATATACAGCCGATCTATATAATTTAAAATCAGTGCCTTAGTCAACATCTAATATAAGGGTCGGGTATTTCCCACCAAGGCGAATATGGCAACAGCACCGCAGATGATTTTCCGGGATCTAAAAGTCAACGTTTACGACACCCAAACCCCACCGTAAAAAAAATAAAATTTTTCGTTGCGCTTGATGATTTGAATCGATATAGTACCCGAGATATCGAAAAGCTACCACCAACGGGGGGCGCAATCAAATATGTCACAAGGCATGTTATCATTCAAGCACGAAGAAGAAAAAAACCTAAGCAGTCCTATATTCTTGACAGATCTGCCCGTATATTTTAGCTATGTCAAAGTTATTGCCTTAGGCAACGCCATTGCACCATTCTTGTTGGTATAACGATGCCAAATGCAGCAAAAAACAAACTAACAGTGCCAAACGATAGTTTTTATGAGCTAACAATTCATGCATTCTAAATAAGGTTAAAACCCCATGGCTGTAGCCTGTTCGCTTTTTTATAAAAGTATATTTAAATTCGACGGTGAATTTTGGCTATACTATCCTATTGACAAAATGGAAGTTCCTATCCTATATAAACTTAAACTTGTTAAGAGATGTTAAGAGATCTTTAAAAAACTGTTTAAATTTATTCAAATCTCAAACAGAAAGGAGGCTTGGTAGGGAAAAGTTTAGGGGGGGAAACTTTAAACCTTCTTGCGACGAGGAGGAGCAACTAACGTCCCCTTAAAGCAATCTCCGAACCATATGGCATTGCAGCAAGGTTAAGTTAGATGCTTGAAAAAAATTGGTATTTTGTTTTCGCAAGAGAGCAAGGTGTTAGAATTGAGGTCTGTTGGTAATATCGAATGAATTGAGAAGTTTTTTTTAATTAAATTCACTACATTATCAGGGAGGAAAGATGCAACTAACTGGATTAAAATATGGAAAGCAATTGATGGATATCGTTGGTTTCCCCGTAGCAGAGACCCTGACAGAAACTGCTACCAAAGAACAGATTGAAGCGTTGCTGAAAAAAGGCGGAAAACTCGTTGTAAAACCGTCTTTCATGGGCAGTGCCGGTAAAAAAGGAAAAGCGGGTCTGGTAAAAATCGTCGACAATTATGCTGACGCCAACCAGGCAAGAAAAGACCTTTTCTTTGCCGAATATAAACAGGGAAATACTACCCATAAGGCAAATGGCGTTACATTTGAAGAATTTGTCGCATCTGACGCTGAACTTTATGTAAGTATTACAACCTCTACAATTACCAGAACGCCTGTCATGCTTCTGATTGTTGAAGGTGGTGTTGAAGTTGAAGAGCTGCCCGACGACAAAAAAGCGATCATTCCGTTTAATCCCCTGGAAGGTCTTAAGGGATATCATATCAATGATGCATTGATCAAACTGGGATGCCCCAAACCATTCATCAGCCCGCTGGTACAGCAACTTCCCAAACTGTGGGAACTGTATAACAATTATGGTCTGACCATGATTGAGCTTAACCCCATCCGTATGAAAAAAGGCAAACGCCCACTTCCAGTTGCATGCGACGTTAAAGCTGCTTTTGACCAGGACGATCCAGCACAGGAACGCCTTGAGTTTCCCGATGAAGTGTTTGCTACAGAATTGACTGATTTTGAAACTGAAATCAACCAGCTGAGAACCTATCAGGGACAGAGCGACGTTGTTGAGCTCAATGCCAACGGAACCATCCTGCCCTTTATGTTTGGTGGTGGTGCCAACAGTGCGGCCACTGAGGTTCTGGGCGACAAAGCAATGTTTTCATCAGACTTTGGTGGAAACCCGCCCTATGCAAAGATGAAAGAGATTGCAAGCATTTGTTATAGACATTTTCTGAAGAATGCCAACATTGTTCAGATTATTGGCGGTAAAGCAAACAACACCGATATTTTTGTTACTATCAAAGCGATGTTGGATGCCCTGAGAGAAAACATCCATTTGAATCCGGATGTACAGGTTATCATCGGTCGTGGTGGTCCAAACGTTATACAGGGAATGATTTATGCCCGTGACCTTCTTGACAGTATGAAAGTTCCTTACAAAATGTTCGGTTTCGACAGTAGTATGATTGGTGTATTGAATTACACGCTGGAACTGGATGCATGGATTACAGAAAATAAGAAATAATTAAGTGCTGATCCAATACAAGGGTCAAAGGTAATCTGATGATTTGAGAATAAATCGAAGCACTTGAGCATAATAACCAGAAATAAATCATTTTTATTGGAGAAGCTATGAGCCAAACTAATCCGTTCCCATACTATGTGGGCGTAAATAGCCTAGAAGAAATAGCAAATAAAGAAACACGGTGCATCGTGATGAATCTTCTGGGTGGTGAAAGTAGAGGCGTAACCCCCACATCACACGAATTCAGTGGCGGTAACATTGTCGCTGGTGTTCAGTACGGAAAATCCGGTGGAAAACTGGAAACCAAAATTGGGGATATCCCCGCATATGGTAGTGTTAAAGAAATTATTGATGCCGGTATCGAATTTGATACAGGTGTTATCTATCTGCCGCCTACCGCAGTTGCTGCTGCTGCGGCTGAACTGATTGCACAGAATCCGAAACTGACGAAAATTGTAATTTTGACAGAAAAAGTATCTGTTAAGGATTCTCAGTTTATCCGTGCAATTGCACAACAGCATAAAATCGACGTATTTGGTGGAAACTGCCTGGGTATTGGTAACTCCTGGGAGCAAGTGCGTGTTGGTGGTGCCTTGGGCGGTAATAATCCGGGTGAAAGTCTGGTAAAAGGAAGTGTTGCGGTTTTCAGTAACTCAGGTAACTTCAGTACAACCATCCCTGAATACTTGAAAGTAGCCGGTTTCGGTACCTCAACTGTACTCAGTTCCGGTAAAGATCTTTATATCCAGTTCGCCTTCGCAGAATTCCTCCATTGCGCTGAAAACGACCCCCGGACCAAAGCGATCTTCTGCTATATTGAACCCGGCGGATATTATGAAAAAATGGCACTGGACTGGATCAAAGACGGCACCCTTAAATTCACCAAGCCGATTGTCGCATGCGTAATCGGACGCTGGAAAGCCAACTTGAGCCGTGCGGTTGGTCATGCCGGCGCTATTGCCGGTGGTGGCGATGATGCCCTGGCAAAAGAGAAATGGTTTGATGAGTACTTTGGCATGGGTCTGTTTGATCCTGAAAACCCCAAAGCTTCCAAAAAGGGTGTCAGAATTGACTCCATTTCGGATGCGCCCACAGCTATGGCTGCTCTGTATAAAGAGATCGGAGAAAAACCTGATTTTGCACCCAAGGGCGACCTGAGCCTGAAACCCTGGTTTGTGAATGAGCAGGGTATTGACTTCCCTGCAAAATTGCATATGGAAGCCGTAGAAGCCATGGAACCCTACAATGATGCCATCAGAAAACTTGGTAATCAGGTAGGTGCCCAGCTGACAAGAGAAGTTATGCGCAACAAATCCGGTGCAAGCCGGATGAATCCAAAAACCGATGTTACCGAAGTACATGGTATCCCGGTTCTCGATCTTGTTGTAAAACACTTTGCGCTTTCCAACTTCTTTGCTGTAACCTCAGTTCTTCCCGATGAGAAACAGCTTCCGCTGGCCAATGCCATCATGAACTATTTTTCAGCCGTCGGCACAGGGTATATGGATGTTGCTGCTAGAGGCCGCGCCAATGGCACATTGCCCAATGGGTATCTTGGCGCAGCTGTTATCACATCCGGTAACTGCAAATTGTACAGCGACATGACAGAGATGACCGACAAAATGATCAATCTTTTCTATGTCGATATCCATGGAAATTCTTCTGTAAATGACGCGCTTGTTGATGAAAAGCTGTCACAGAAGGGTATAATGCCCCAGGGTGAAACAACGCCTAAAGATGCAGAAGTTGCTGCGTTCTTCGGTGAATTACTGGCCAAACAAGGGCTGGAAACCATCTTCACCAAATATGCCCAGAAATATGCCGAAGCCAATGGTGATGTGAATAAACTGAACCTGCTTCTGGCTGCCATGATCCTCAGCGTTACATGGGAACCCCTGGTTAACAGGCAGATGACCCGTGAAACCGCTCTGGAGGTTGGTACTTACCTGGGATGCAACGGTGTTATTGTAGGTTGCTGCGCACCCCAGTATGAAGTCAACGATTTCTACAAATCCTTGTCAGAACTCAGTGATCTGTCCTTGCTGAACACCGATTTCGCAACAAGCATTTTTAAACTGCTGTTCAACCGTGACTGCGATGCAAGAGAACAGTTTGCCATCAACGGACTGCTTAACCTGTTGATGTCCAATGGCCCGGGTACCATTAGTGCCAAGGGTGGCAAGGAATCCGTCAGCGGCGGTAACTTTATTGCTACATGCTATGCCGGCTGGATGTGCAACACTGGTCGTGACCATGGTGGGAACGGTTTTGAAGCCATCAAGTTCCTCAAAGACGCCTTTGGCGACTTTGACCCGTACCTGGAACCAGATGCAAAAAAACGCGAAGCAAAACTTGCAGAACTGGCCCAGGCTACTGCTGAAAAATACCTGGAAACCAAAACAACTGCAAAACGCGAAGGTATCATGAACTACTTCAAGGTCCCGTGCGTAAACCATCCCGTATTCAAAGGCAAACCTGTCAACTACGATCCGCGTGAAGTTTTCATGGACAAACTGTTCACTGAAAGAAATGAGATCAATCACTTCCAGGTATTCTATCATCACCTGGTTAAAAAGATGTTTGAAGTTGGCGCCACCAAGAATGTATTCTGCGTGAATATTGATGGTGTTATCGCAACGATCTCCCTTGACCTTCTGTGGAAAGATGTTAACAGCGGAAAAATTGATGCCAAGGCAATGCAGGACATAGCATTTATCATGTTTCTGCTTGGTCGTATGGTTGGTTGCTCTGCTGAAATTGCTGACCACAAAGCTCGTGGTAATGCAATGGATACCCGTACTCCTGCCAGCCAGGTTGAGTTTGTTGGGTAATATCCCATTGTTTTTAGCGGAAAGTTAATTTTTTAACTTTCTTCGATATACAAAAACTGAGCAGGTTCTTATGAACCTGCTCAGTTTTTTTATTTTTATAATCCGGCATTTTTCACCCAACGCTTTTTATGCGTGTTCATTCTTTTGAGTAGAATATCCTGCATAGTTCTGGTATCAATAATTAGATGAATTTTAAAGACATTCTTCAATTGTTTCACATGAAACTGTGGATGAATCATAATTGATCACCTAAGGACCGTAGATTAAATAAGTTGGGCAGAAATAACGCCGAATTTCGGTTCATCTACAAGGCGCATTAAAGATCGAATAGCCAAGCCTATTGGACCTTTGATGCAACGAAGTAGATGGGCCAAAAGGCAAGCTATTTCGTTCAAGTTATTTAATCTGCGATTCTAAGAGCAAAGGAACGGTTTCGTGAAAGGTTACGTTCAAGTTTACACGGGCAATGGTAAGGGAAAAACAACCGCAAGCCTTGGTCTTGCACTCAGAGCGGCTGGAGCCGGACTTAAGGTTTTCATTGTTCAGTTTATGAAACAGGGCATGTATTCTGAAATAAAAGCACTGAAGAAATTTGATAATATTGTTGTTGAACAATATGGCGCCGGGCAATTTGTTAAAGAAAAACCCTCTGATGCAGAAAGAGCCAGTTGCCGACAGGGCTATGAACGGTTATGTCGCATCATTGAATCAGGAGACCATGATCTTGTTATCGCTGAGGAGGCCAATATAGCCTGTTTTTGCGGTTTACTTTCAGAGGAAGACCTCTTACATCTGATTGCTATAAAACCCGAGCATATTGAACTTGTGATTACCGGACGCTACGCGCCTGCGTCTGTTATGGATAAAGCGGATCTTGTAACGGAAATGACACAGATCAAACATTATTATCAACAAGGTGTTGAAGCCAGGGTGGGAATTGAAAAATGAAATAAATAAGACCAATGCGGAACAGGCCAATAATATTCCGACATTGGCAGATCTTGCACTAAAGTACGGCACCATTTCCCAGGATCAGCATGCTTATCTGTTACAACTTTTCACCTTTAAAAAAGAGCAGACTGATTTTGAAGAACTGTTGCGTGATGAAGGCATGGCAACGCGGTATCAACTGGGGTTGCTTAAGCTGATCCGAGAGTATCAAATTATCCGCAAAAGCGGTGAAGAATTTGGTAAAATTGCCGTTGAAAAAGGCCTTGCCACAACGGGCGATATCAATCAGGCATTGGAATTACAAAAAAATGAATTTAAAAAATCACGACATAAAAAACTTATCGGTGATCTTCTTGTTGAAACTCATATTTTAACAACAAAACAAAAAGATTTAATCCTCAAAGAGCAGAATCTGTTTAATAAATATGATTATGACTTATCCTATGAAAAAAGCAAATCATCTGAAACTTGCGAAAAGGGCAGGGGCGGGGAGCCTGAAAAGCAATCTGAACTAAGTATCATCGTCAGTTCAGATCATCTGACTGCCTGGATAGAAAGACGCCATCCTGATGAAACTGTGATCACATTAAAGCAGGTAAAAGATGCTGCTATGACATATGGCATTGTTAACGGGGTGTATCCTGATCCTTTTATTCAGTGTTTCCTTGATGCCGGTGTTAAGAAATTCCCCGTTGCCCGGGTGGATTGTGCTATTTTTTTGAAGCGGCAATGCAATTTTTCTTTACATATAAGTGGAGATAACGGCAAGCCAATAGAGAAAAAAAAGGGGAACGTTCTCACCGAACAGACCAATGCAGCCATAAAAGTTCAAGTTGAGAACTTGTATGGTGAAACTATAAACGCTCTATCAGAAAATGATTTTGTTGTTCGTTGTGGCGAAAATACCAGATGGTCAAGGGACAAGTTGAAAATTCTTGCCGTCAAATCCGGAATGCCTGCGCTTTCAGCTGCCCGAAGAATGTTTATTCATCCTGTGGTTCATATCCTGGAAGATGCAGATTATCGTTACGGACCCATTGAATCCTATGCCGATTTATCAGTATCAGGGACGATTACCGGCGCATATTCAATAACAGCAGGCAAGGTCAGTGCTGAGGAGATTCGGGGTGCAAATATAGAGGCCATAGGCGATATCCATATTAGAGTCGGTGTTACGGGTGCGACGATTCGGGCCCAGGGTGATGTCTATGCCAGGTATGTGCATAACAGCAAAATAGAAACCTTTGGTAATGTTTATGTTCAAAATGAAGTTATTGATTCACAGATCAGATGCAGCGGAAAATTTGAAAGTACGAAATGCAAGGTGATTTCATCAAAAATTTATGCAAAGGGTGGGGTTCTTCTCTCCGGCGTCGGGAGTGAACGGTCAAGGCCAAGCACTATTGTTGCGGGTGGGGAACACCATGCTATTGGCCTTGTGCAAACCATTCTGGATATAATGGATTCTATTCTTGGCAAATTGGATGATATCGAAGATGAAAAGCGCGACCACCAGTCCCAGGCAGAAAAAATCTTTAAAAAAATGATCGCGCTTAAAGCGTTTCATGACAAGGCCAAGAAGAAAAAAGATGCGCTGTTATCTGAACTTGATAAAAGAAAAGAATATATAAATAAGAAAATCCTGATAAACATCCAGAACCTAATTTCATCCTACGATAAGCGAATGAACAGTTCTCTGGTTTCATTGAAAACAATGAATGTTTCCAAAAAAGAGCATGATGCATGTGTTGTGGAACTGGAAAAAAAGATTTCCGTATTAACTGCCCAGACAGAAAAAGAGATTCTTTCACATGAAAAAACGCTCTTTGCATATTTGGAAAAGTCAAAGGAAAGAATCGGTGTTCCGATTATTGAGATTAAAGAAAAGGCCTATGCCGGTAGCATGCTGGGTGGTGTTTACCAACTTTTATCACTTTCGGGCAATAAAGACGGTTTCAAGGTTGAAGAGAAGTGGGGGCAGGGAAGGGCTCCTGAATTACAAATTACCCCACTGTTGCAGAAATCATGAGGATTTCAAATTAGCATGGAATAAAGAAGAATGAACAGCCCCGGAGGAATAAAGCTGGCTTTTTATCAGATGGACCTGGTTTACAGGAATTTTTATGGTGCCTGTTTCAATTTTAAGCGCTTTCTTTAATGTGCCTGGTTTTACATAGTGGCGTACCCGAGATAAAGTGATGTGTGGTGAAAATCTTTTCTCTTTAACAAACGGGTGGCATTTATTCAGTCTTAAATCAATGTCGCGCTGCAAAGCAACCTCTTTTGGATTTGTCTTATCCGGCCCAATCCAGAGAACTTTAGGATGGTGTACATTTGGAAAAATGCCAAGTCTGTTAAATGTAATATTAAAACGAGCCTTATCAGCAATCGCTTCAGATAACATTGTTTTAATACAGGGTAGCGCCCGTTTTGAAATATTTCCAAGAAATTTTAAGGTTAGATGAAAATTTTGAGTTGAAGGCCATCCTGCAGGAATGCCGGTGGAACGAATGTCTCTCTGTACCCGGCCCAACTGACGCTTCGTATGCCCGTCAAGAACGATTGCTATAAAACATCTGATTGTTGCGCCATCTTCAATATTTTTATCAGAATTCAAGCAGATCTCCAAAATGTTTCATGTGGAACAACTATTGAATTATTCGTTTACGATGTGGGCATGAACCTGATTTACATCCAGGGTTTCAACCCTCTCAATGATAAAGGAGATTCCCGGGTATGTTTGGACCAGCCGGTCAAAATTCGTTTTCCGGTTGCCCTGGAGCCGGGACAAAGACCTCGGGTGTACCTGGAGCACGACACTTTTTTGTTCACCTGGCTTTCCAATCCTTTCCCGGCCGGCAAGAACCGTATCAATCTGTTCACAGGTCCGGTCAAACATAAGAGCCGATAATACCAGATGGCCAAATGCCGGGTGCCATGGCCCTGCAATCATCTGGTCGGTATCATCCATCATCTGTGTGGCCTGCAGCCCTATTCGTGCCACTGATATCTCTGCACCCCTGAAGATCGTGACCATTTTTTTTGTCTGATCAACAGCCTTGTCAAGACTTAACGGCACATATCGTCCGGACCGGTACCATTGGGCAAGCCTGGAACCATTCAACACCAGAAGCGGATATATTCTGGCAAGATCCGGTTTAAGTTCTGCTATTTCTTCTGCTGTACGTAAAGCACCGAAATCGTCATCCCCGGGCAGTCCAACCATCACCTGCGCCCCGGTTTTTAGGCCATTCTTTTTAAGCAGAGCCAGGGCTTTTCGGGTATCCTCACTGGTGTGACCCCTTTCGGCCAGAGCAAGCACACGATCATCCATGGACTGGACACCCAGCTCTACGGTTTCAAGCCCAAAGGGCCGGGTAAGATCCAGAACCTGGGGGGTGACGGTATCCGGACGTGTGGAACAGCGAATACTGTGGATCTGTCCTTGCCGAATCCATGGCTGTACCGCTTTAAGCAATGCAAGGATCCTGGACAATTCAAGTCCTAGAAAATTACCGCCAAAAAAGGCCAGCTCCACCCGGGAACGATTTTTTTTAAATTGAAGATAGGTATGGATAACATCAGACAGACGCGAGGCTTCACTGTCAAACGTCTGCGTTTCTGACGTTTGTCCTGCGATCAGACGCTGGTTACAAAAAACGCATAAATGGGGACATCCCTGGTGGGGAATAAAAAAAGGAATTACCAGGGGCGGGGACATGAAAGCCTATTCAAGATTCCGGTTTAAAAGAGTTAATGCTTTTCTGGCCGCATCCTGTTCAGCGGCTTTTTTGGTTTTTCCGGTACCCATGGTGGCAACGGTATCCAGGTTCAGGCAGATTTCAAATGTTTTGTCATGGTCCGGGCCCTTCTCCTGGGCCAAGGTGTAATCTGGGGTTCTGCCAAAATGCTCCTGGGTAAATTCCTGGAGACCGCTTTTATAATCAATGAAATCCGATGAGGCCAGAACCTGCTGCACGGGTTTGTCAAAAAGACGGTTCACCATGGTTTGTGCCCTGTCAAATCCGGCATCCAGGTACACGGCTGCAACCACAGCCTCAAAAGCATCTGACAAAATGGAATTTTTGTCTCTGCCGCCTGAAAGGGATTCCCCCTTACCCAGCTTAATAAACCGGCCCAGATCAATCCTGCGGGCAATGTGCGCAAGGCCTGTTTCACTGACAAGATTTGAGCGCAGTCGGGAAAGGTCTCCCTCATTTTTCAAAGGATCTTTTTCCATGAGCAGATGCCCCACGCATAGCCCTAAAACCGCATCACCTAAAAACTCAAGGCGCTCATTATCCGCATCACAGATATCCTGATTTTCATTCAGATAGGAGCGATGACACAGGGCGTTGGATAAAAAGGAGCGGGACTGGAACCGGTAATCGAGATTTTGTTCAAGCAGATCCAGTCGAGAAATGGCCTGGATTTCTTGCAACCGGTCGTTCAACGATTTGAACACGCACATGTCCACATTCAAATCGCCTCTGCCCCGGCCAAGATCCACACCTTTATTGAAGCTGCCGTGGAAATCAGAGCCTCCGGTCGCCACCAGGCCTTTACTGTTTACAATGTCGGACAGATGTTTTCTAAAGGCTGAATCATGTCCTGCATAGTAGACTTCAATTCCTGCCAGCCCGTTATTGACCAACATATTTACAAAGGTATCCAGGTCATGGGGCTGTTGAAAATCAATGATACCTGGATGGGCCAGGACCGGCAGACCGCCGGCATCAAGAATTAGTCTGATTGCCTCTTTGCAGGATATTTTAAATTTGTCAACGTAGGCGGGTTTATTTTTACCCAGGTAAAGATCAAAGGCCTTGCGGAAATCAGACACATAGCCTTTTTCCACAAGCAGTTCGGCAATGTGGGGCCGGCCTATCTGGCGGGTGTCAAAGCGTTTTTTCACCTCGTCCAGGGTAATGTCAATTCCCAATCCATTTAGTTTTGCAATGATTTGGGGATTTCGGTTGGCCCTGGCCTCTGCCGCACGGGCCAATGCGTCGTTTAAACCACAGTCATAAACTGAAAAGCCATATCCTAGCATATGAATGCTGCCCAATGATTTGAATTCAGGCGGTGGCGTACAGGAAATTTCAACACCGGTGATAAATTCAAGTGGGTACGAATGAACAATATCTTTTATTTCCAGAATTCCGGCAATGGTGTCGTGGTCAGTCAGGGCGACTGCCTCGATGCCGGAGTCTTTGGCTAAATCAAGGAGTTGTCTGGGCGTCAGGGATCCGTCCGAGGCAGTAGAATGTGTGTGAAGATCAATCAAAACCTGCTGTAAAGCCTATGCCGGGGAATTAAATTCCCAGAGCCTTCTCCATATTTTCTTCACGGGTTTTGCACTTGATGCACTGGGTCGTCACCGGACGGGCTTTAAGCCGTTGGATGGAAATATCTTCCTCGCACATTTCACACTGGCCAAAGGTACCGTTTTCAATCCGCTCCAATGCCTTTTTAACTTTTTTAATCAGTTTGTGCTCCCGGTCCCGGATGCGCAATTCAAAACTTCTATCCGCCTCATGGGAGGCCCGGTCCGTGGGATCGGCAAAATTTTCCTTGGGCTGGGTCATGCCAGTAACGGTTGTGTCGGCATGGGAAAGCAACTCATTGAGCCGTTCAGTCAACAACGCTTTAAAAAAATCCAGATCTTCTTGTTTCATAGTGTTGTCCTTCTCTTAAAAATAGGATTTGCGCGACACCTAAAAAGTTCATTACTATATTCATATATGTTATTATTGTAAAGTTTTTTTGTCAATATCCGGATACTTTTCATTAAAATCAGCAGATCCGGGGCAACTGTTCGCCGGTTAGCATATCCACAATCCGAGTGCCGCCGATAAGGGTCTCCAGCACCACCCGACCCGGATCCTGGTCTGTAACCTCTCCGATAATCACAGCATCTTTGCCGAATTCATCCTGCCGAATTATATCCAGCACCTTGTTTGCGTTTGTGCCAGGTACAATGGCGATGAGTTTACCCTCATTGGCCAGGTAGAGGGGATCAAACCCCAAAAGTTCGCAAATGCCCCGGACCGGTCCGCGCACCGGCAGCCGGTTTTCAAAAAGCCGTATACCCACGGTTGACTGGACGGCAATTTCGTTCAGTGTCGTACCAAGCCCGCCACGGGTGGGGTCCCGCAGCACATGAACCGGATGCCCTGATTCCAGCACCGCTTTGACCATGTGGTTTAAGGGTGCAGAATCGCTTTTTACGTCAGAATCAAATTTCAGTCCTTCGCGTTCGCTCAATATGGTGACCCCATGATCGGCAATGGTGCCTGAAACAATTACTTTATCGCCGGGCCGCGCTCCGTTACCCGATACATTGACACCCACCGGAAGAAGTCCGATCCCGGAGGTGTTAATGAATATTTTGTCAACCTTTCCCCGGGGAACCACCTTGGTATCTCCGGTGACGATCCGGACACCTGCCTTTTTTGCAGCCCCGGCCATGGATTGAAGAATTCGTTTAAGGTCAAAAACTTTCATGCCTTCTTCAATGATCAGCCCCACTGATATATACAAGGGGGCTGCCCCGCACATGGCCACATCATTGACTGTGCCGTTCACGGCAAGCTCGCCGATATCTCCGCCGGGGAAAAAAATGGGATCCACGGTATAGGAATCCGTTGAAAACGCCATCCGGCCTGCGGGTACCTCAAAAACGGCCCCATCGTCCTGCTTTGCCAATAGTCCGTTGTCGAACAAAGGCAAAATTAATTCTGAAAACATGGCATGGGAAACCTTGCCCCCGGCACCGTGATCCAGAAGAATCGTATCATTATCGTTCATGGTATTTCCCTTATTTTTTATCGACTGTATTTATAAAAGGCTGCACAGGCCCCTTCGCTGGAGACCATGCAGGGTCCCACCGGATGCATGGGGGTGCAGGCTTTTTTATACAGCCGGCACTGGTCCGGCCGCTTCAGTCCCATTAAAATTCGGCCGCAGTCGCATCCGGTAGGCTCCCGGGTATCCGGAATCGACAGGTCAAATTTCCTGGCAGCGTCAAATTTATAAAAGGATTCCCTTAGCACCATTCCTGAATTTGGAATAGTGCCAATCCCCCGCCAGAGGGCATCGGCCTTTTCAAACACCTGACCCATGATTACCCGGGCTTTGGGGTTCCCGGCATCAGCCACGGCCCGGGTATAGGCATTAACCAGTCTGGGAGCATTGGATTCATTCTGTTCTACCAGTTTAAGCACCGCTTTAAGGATATCCACGGGTTCAAACCCTGTAACCACCGAAGGTATCCGGTATTTTTCAAAGGTCGGGGCAAAGGCGTCAAGCCCTGTGATGACCGATACGTGTCCGGGTAGAATAAACCCGTCTATCTCCACGCCGTCGGTCTCCATGAGGGCAGCCAACGCCGGCGGGGTCAGCTTGTTTGCGCTATAAATGCTGAAATTGTCTACGCCTTGGGCTTTGGCCGTGAGCACAGCCCCTGCAATGGTCGGGGTGGTGGTTTCAAAGCCCACTGCACAAAATACCACCTCTCTGTTTGGATTTTCCTTTGCAATGGCGAGGGCATCAAAAATGGAATAGACCATGCGGACATCTGCACCTTTGGCCTTTTCTGCAGCAAGACTGGCCCCGGACCCCGGCACCTTCATCAGGTCACCAAAGGTGGTCAAGATTACATCAGACCTGCGTGCCAGCATTACATAGGCGTCAATGTCCTTTTGGGCCGTCACGCACACAGGACAGCCGGGGCCAGACAAAAGGGTAATGGTGTCGGGCAGTACAGACCGGATGCCGTAACGAAAAATGGCCATGGTATGGGTCCCGCACACTTCCATTAACCGCAACGGCCGGGTACTTTTTTCACGAATTCGGGCCACCAGGGCCTTTGAAATTTTAGGATCTTTGAATTCCTGGTTATATGTCAAACTCATGGATTACCTTTATGTTTTGTTGTGGGTTGAGTCTGGGTGTGAATCGACTATATCAGCCCATGGCTGTTCTTGCTTGTTGCAAGGCTGCGGCCGCCATGGCCTGCCCCAGGGCAATGCCCCCATCCCCGCAGGGAACCATACTGTGGGTATAGACCTTAAAGCCCATTGTTTCAAGCATATGGGTTATCTGGGAAAATACTGTATGGTTATTAAATACCCCGCCGGACAGAACAATCCGGTCAAGGTCGGTTTCCTGACCCACCCTTGCGGCGGCTTTCACCATCATACTGGATAAGGTCAGCTGAAACCGGGCTGCAATTTTTCCCCGGGGTACCCCTTTTTTGATATCCGTCACCATCGGTCTCACCCAGGGCGCGGTGTCCATGATCCGGCAACCGTCAGCCCCTGTTGTTATGTCAAAGGGATAGGCGGTGCCTGCAGATTCTTCAATATTTGCTGCGGCTTCCAGGGCAATGGCGGCCTGGCTGTCATAGGAAATATCATGACAGATCATCAAAAGGGCGGAGACTGCGTCAAACAGGCGACCTGTGCTGGATGTCATTGGGCTGTTTATCTGCCGGTCCATCATTTGAATTAAAAATGCAAGCTTAGAGTTGTCCAAAGAGCGGACAAATGGGATCTCCAGATCCATTATCCCTGGCCCGTATACCTTATATAACAGGGCCACCGCCATGCGCCAGGGCGACGTCACTGCCGCATCCCCCCCCGGCATGGGCAGGTAATTCAGCCGGGCCCGGCGTTCAAATCCCTTATAGGTACAGGTCAGAACTTCACCGCCCCAGATATGCCCGTCCGTACCCAGGCCGGTGCCGTCCAGGATCAGGGCAAGTACCTTGCCGTCCAGGTGATTTTCCGCCATGCAGGAAAGGGCATGGGCATGGTGGTGCTGGACCCCTATCAGAGGCAGGCCTTGCTCCCCGAGCATTTTGGCGAACTGTGTGGAAAAATATCCCGGATGCAGGTCATGGGCCACACACACCGGCCGGATATCCAGAATTTTTTGCATATGTTTAATGGTGGCTTTATAAAAATTTTGGCCCTGAACCGATTCCAGATCCCCGATGTGCGGGCTTAAAAAGGCGTACCGTTCCCTGGTCAAGCAGATGGTGGATTTCATACCCGCCCCGCAGCCAAGGATATTGGCAAGGTTGTCATCTGCGGGGACAGTTATATCCACGGGCAGGGGGGCATATCCCCTGGATCTGCGCAAAAACCGCAATTTCCCCTTCTGGATCCTGGCAATGGAATCATCGGCCCTAAAATAGATATCCCGGTTGTGGAGCAGAAAATAGTCGGCAATATGGGAAAAGGCATCCAGGGCGTCGGCATTGTCAATGGACAAGGGTTCACCGGACCGGTTCCCCGAGGTCATGACCAGAATATCGGGTCCTTTTTCCAGAAGCAGATAGTGCAACGGTGTATAGGGCAGCATGATACCCAGGCAAAGATTGTCCGGTGCCAGATTCGGGGCCAGATCCATGCTCACGGATTGGGCGGGAGCCTTTTTTTTCAACAATACAATGGGCCGGTGATAGGATAAAATCAGCTCTTTTTCATCCCCATCCATGTGAACATGGTCAAACAGAGGAGAATCCCAGGCTGCCATCAGGGCAAAGGGTTTATGGGGGCGGTTTTTTCTTTGGCGCAGCAGATCTACCGCCGTTACATTGGCGGCATCCACGGCCAGGTGAAACCCGCCAAGCCCTTTGACCGCTACGATCTTTCCCTGCCTGAGGAACTGGGCCGCAAGTGCCATGGCCTGTGCCGGATCATTTCCGTCCACCCGTTTGCCCTTATTGTTGAGCAAAAATACCTGGGGGCCGCAAACAGGGCAGGCATTGGGCTGGGCATGGAACCGGCGATTTAAGGGATTTTCATATTCCTTGAGGCAGTCCGGGCACATGGTAAAGGATTTCATGGACGTTTGTGGCCGGTCGTAGGGAATATCCTGGATAATGGTGTATCTTGGTCCGCAATTGGTGCAATTGATAAACGGGTATTCAAACCGGCGGTCAGCGGGATCCTGCATCTCTTTGAGACAATCGGGGCACACCCCTACATCCGGGGATATCAGGGCGGATTTGGTCCGGGTATCCCGGCTTTTAATAATCGTAAAATCAGATAGGTCCAACGGGGGGGCATCCGTTGAAACCACGCGTGAAATATGTGACAGCAGCGGTTTTTTTTCAGGAATATCCAAAAGGAACGCATCCAGATCCTTTGGTGCACCCTGGACAAACAGCGCCACCCCAAAGTCGGAATTGGATACATGGCCGCAAAGATGATGCGCACAGGCTAACCCAAATAAAAAAGGGCGGAATCCAACACCCTGGACCACCCCTGAGATTTCAATTTTTTTTGCCGACAGACCGGAAGAACCCATTTAAAAAAGTCAGGCCGGGTCGCCACCCAGCTCAAGTATCTTGCGCATGTCTGCAATGGTTTGCAAGGCCGCTTCTTCATCCACCTTTGAAATGGCAAACCCGGCATGAACAATGACGTAATCCCCAATACCGGCATCTTCGAGCAGCATCAGGCTGGCCTCCCGGACCACCCCGTCCACTTCCACCTTTGCCAAGGCATTGTTGATTTCAATAATTTTTGAAGGTACAGCTAAACACATAGGTTTTAAATTCCATCCCGTTGTTTTTATTTTTAAATCACTAAAACTAGTATACCATAAGTCGACTTATGAACAAACCCAATTCACTTTATTCCGCTGGGGCAATGTGAAAAAATAAGCAACGTTGAGATGATCTACCAGTTGAGAAGTTCGGTAATCTCCTCTTCGGTGAGCAGGTTGTTCAGGTTTTGCCGGCGGCGATCCATGTTCTTTCTTCGTTCCTGTTTTCTGCGGTCGACACCGAGGCGTGCATTGGTAATCGCGCGCCACCACTCACAGAGGGTGCGTCGCTTCTTATTTGAGCCATTACGGAAATCATGTCGACGTTCACCCCAGCTACGTCTGTTTCTATTACCACGTCGATTGTGCTTGTTTTGGCGTCGGTCTTGATGATGGATGATTTTGCTCGTCATGTCTAACATTACTCACTTTTGTATCTACTTTTTCTTTTTGTCTCTAATATGGCCCCCTAATGCCGGATCGTTTTCACGGGCAGCGGGCCATGTCCCTGCTAATTTTTTCCAAAACTTCATAGGATAGGAATTTGCTTTTTGTCAACCAAAATATAAAAGATACACAGAAGATTGAGATCCCGGCACCATTCTGGTATATCCTGCTTCATCATGGCATATATAAATAAACAGATGCTCACGGCTGTGGTGGCTGATGAACACGGCAATATTTTTGAATTGGACGGATATGCTGCCGCAGGCATGTCCGGCAATGAGTTTTTTCTTCTGGCAAAATCCGGTACCTGTCCCATGCCCCACGGCAGTGAACTGATGCTGCTGCCAGACAGAGCCCCCATTGTATTCAACCTGGTCACAGATCGGTTCGAAACCCTTGAAACGAACCCCTTCCAGCCTGACCAGCGCATTTATCCGGTGGGCGTATTTAACTCCCCGGGGTATGTGAACTTGCATTTTTGCGCCTACGATGATTTTGGTATGAAGACCCCTTTGCCCCTTTTTTCCTATGGCGCTGTGGGGTTTGGAAAAAATGATTTTAGGTCGGCCGCCCTTCAGGTGGATGACGAACCCCGGCAGGATCTGCGGTTGATGCCTATTGCGGGCGTTCAACAGGGGGTTGAAAAATACAGAAAAAAATATCCGGATAACCGGTTGATGCGCCACCTGGAGAAATGTGCCCTGGAATACGGGTGCCCGGCCGGGAAAAATTTTTTCCTGGGCCGGTATGAAGCCCCGCTGCCCACCTCCGTGGTCTGCAACGCCAGGTGTCTTGGGTGCATCTCCCTTCAAACGGACAATAACCTGTGCGCCTGCCAGGACAGAATCTCCTTTATCCCTGATCCCGAAGAGATTGCCGGCGTTGCTCTGGAACATATTCTGAAAGTTGAAAAGGCTGTGGTTAGTTTTGGCCAGGGGTGCGAGGGAGAACCGTTAACCTCGGCAGATGCCATTGAAAAGGCCATCATCCTGATCCGGGAAAAGACCGATCGTGGCACCATCAACCTGAACTCCAATGCCAGTTTGCCCGACCGGGTCGAACGTTTGTGTACAGCAGGCCTGGACAGCATGCGCGTGAGTATGAACTCGGTGCGCAAAGATTGTTATACCGCCTATTTTCGTCCCAAATCCTATTGTTTTGAAGATGTTGTGGACAGTATCAAACGGGCCAGGGCCAAGGGCCGTTTTGTGGCTATTAATTACTTGAACTGTCCGGGATTTACAGATTGCCAACAGGAAAAACAGGCGCTTTTTGATTTTATCCGCACCACGGACATCAACATGATCCAGTGGCGCAATCTTAATTTTGACCCCCGGCATTATATCCGCATCATGGAACATGCCGCCCCAGGCGGCGCCCCCACGGGTATGGCAAACCTGATAAAAGAGTTGAGTCAAACGTTTCCTCGTCTTATCCACGGTTATTTCAATCCACCCCGATAATATCATTGAAAAACCTTGCGCGATTTGATTTAATTCATAGTTTATAGTTATTTAATGGTATGTTAACCCGTTAAAAAAAGGATGGCATGTTACCCGACATCAGCGGCATCATTATAATAGTCGGCAATTACGGCAGCGGCAAAAGTGAAACGGCTGTCAACCTGGCAGTCGTTTCCCGGCGGGCCGGCAAAAGCGTCAAAATAACGGATCTGGACTTGGTTAACCCCTATTTCAGAAGCCGGGAAGCAAAGAAGCCCCTGGAGGATATGGGGGTGGAAGTGGTTCTGCCGGACAGAAAATACATGCATGCGGACCTGCCCATCTTGACCCCGGCCGTGGCCGACATGATTAAAAACCCTGCCCAGGTGACCATTTTGGATGCCGGCGGAGATGATGCAGGCGTGACGGTTCTTGCCGCCCTGGCAGATGTGCTTAAAAAAAAACAGGTCAAATTGCTGCAGGTCATCAACCCCTTGCGCCCCAATACCCAGGATGTCCAAAGTTGCCTTAAAATAAAGGCGCAAATCGAAGCTGCCGCAAAATTGCCTGTCACAGGCCTGATTTCCAATGCCAACCTTCTTGACGAGACCACGCCGCAAATTATTTATGACGGCTACAATCTGGTGCGCCGGGTATCCGAAGCCACCGGTCTTAATATTGAATTTATAACAGCGTCCACCAGGCTTTTGCCCCAATTGGCCCCTGAACGGATCTTTTGCCCGATCCTGCCCATTGACCGGTTGCTGGCCCTCCCCTGGACACGCACTTAACACCAAGGAGAACTACTTACAATGGCCTATAAACACATTATTGATGCCGAAAGGTGCAAAGGGTGTGGTCTTTGTGTGCATTTCTGCCCGAAAGACGTGCTTGAGATCACCGACAAGGTAAATGCAAAAGGGCATTTCCCGGCCTTTCAGGCCAGACCAGAGGATTGCATTCACTGCGCCATCTGCTGCACCATGTGTCCGGATGTGGCTATCAGTATAGTTGAAGAACAAAGTGCATAATTATTTATATCTAAGGACAAATGACAATGGCTAAAGTCTTAATGAAAGGCAATGAAGCAATCGGTGAAGCCGCCATCAGGGCCGGCTGTCTAAACTATTTTGCATACCCCATCACGCCCCAGTCGGAAGTCGCCGAGTACCTGAGCAAACGTCTGCCCGAAGTGGGCGGCGTGTTTCTCCAGGGCGAAAGTGAAGTGGCCGTGGGGTATATGATTTTTGGGGCCTCGGGTGCCGGAGAGCGTGTCATGACCACATCATCTTCTCCGGGCATCAGCCTGATGAGTGAAGCAATTTCCTATATTGCCGCTGCCCAGTGCCCGGCAGTATTTGTTAATATTATGAGGGGTGGCCCGGGGCTAGGCGGTATCCTGCCGTCCCAGGGTGATTATTTTCAGGCAACCAAGGGCGGCGGCCACGGCGACTACCATTTGTTGGTCCTGGCACCGGACGGGGTCCAGGAAGCCGTGGAGATGACCATGCAGGCTTTTGGTCTGGCGGAAAAATACAGAAATCCAGTCATGGTCATGGGCGACGGCATGATCGGCCAGATGATGGAACCAGTGGAGTTCCCCGATGATTTAAAAACCGAACCCACCAACAAGGACGACTGGGCCACCAACGGCATGTCCACCCGGAAAAGCAAAAAGTCAAACCTGGTGAAATCCCTGTTTCTGGATCCTGCTGAACTGAACCAGCACAACCTGAATCTCAAGGCCAAATACGAGCAGATGAAAAAGGAAGATGTTCAGTATGAGCTGTACAATACAGATGGGGACTATCAGGTCCTGATTGCAAGCTACGGCACCATGAGCCGCGTATGCCGCACCGCCATTGACATGCTCAAGGCTGAGGGCATTGAAGTGGCCATGTTCCGCCCCAAGACCTTATTTCCTTTTCCTGAAAAACAGGTGCATGATGCCGCAGTGAAAGACAGCTGCAAATGCGTTATCAGCATTGAAATGAGCATGGGCCAGATGGTGGAAGATGTCCAACGGTGCGTTATGGGCAAAAAACCGGTGGAATTTTACGGGGAATGCGGCGGTGAAATTCCGTCACCTGAAAAAATCATCGAAATCGTAAAAGAACTGATCGGGTAACGCGCCGGTCAAGGAGAAAATAATGGGAAAAGCATTTTCTAAACCAGAGGTGATGACAGACAATTACACCCACTATTGTCCCGGCTGTACCCACGGCATTGTCCATCGGCTGGTGGCCGAGGCCATAGACGAACTGGGCATCCGGGAAAATACCGTGGGCATCGCCCCTGTAGGATGCGCTGTCATGATCTACAATTATTTTGACTGTGACTTCCAGGAAGCCGCCCACGGCAGGGCTCCTGCCATGGCAACCGGCATCAAGCGGGTACGCCCGGATATGATGGTATTCACCTACCAGGGGGACGGGGACCTTGCCAGTATCGGCATGGGTGAAATCATTCATGCGGCTAACCGCGGGGAGAAAATCACCGTCATTTTTATCAACAATGCCATTTACGGCATGACCGGCGGCCAGATGGCCCCCACCACCATGCCGGGCCAGCGTGCCACGACGGCTCCGGCCGGTCGTGATACAGCCCAGACAGGCATGCCCATCCGCATGGCCAATCTCATGAGTGAAATTGTGACCCCGGGCTATGTCACCCGGCAGGCCGTACTCAAGCCCCAGATGGTGAACAAATGTAAAAAGGCTATTAAAAAGGCATTCCAGTACCAGATGGATAACACCTGTTTCAGTTTTGTGGAGGTGATCTCCACCTGTCCAACCAACTGGGGCATGACGCCCATTGATGCCTTGAAGTGGGCCGAAGAAACTTTGCTGCCTTACTATGAACTGGGCGATTATAAAACCCCTGAAGACGCCTAAACAATTGGGAGACACCCATGCAGACAGAAATTAAATTTGCAGGATTCGGCGGCCAGGGCATTCTTCTCAGTGCTAAGCTGCTGGCCTATGCCGCAATGAAGCAGGGATACCAGGTCGCCTGGATTCCCTCCTACGGACCGGAAATGCGGGGCGGCACCGCATATTGCACCGTTGTAATCAGTGACAAGCTTATTGGATCACCTATTATAAAAAGTCCCAGCCACCTTGTGGCCATGAACCGGCCCTCCCTGGAAAAATTCGACGACACTGTTAAACCCGGGGGGATTGTATTTATTAACTCATCACTGATTCCGATCAGAAGCCAGCGCAAGGATGTGGTCGAGCTGGCGGTGCCGGTCAATGATATCGCCATTGAGGCCGGATCTGTCAGAGCCGCCAACATCGTTGCCTTGGCCGCATTTGCAGCCAAAAGCAAGGTGGTGGATCTGGATCTTTTAAAAAAATGCATCAAGGAAGAATTTGCCGCCAAAGCAAAAATTATTCCCTTGAACATGGATGCGTTTGACAGGGGGGTAGCTGCCGCCCAGGCATAACCATAATAGGCCTCTAAAAAAACGGACCC
Source organism: Desulfobacter hydrogenophilus (assembly GCF_004319545.1). NCBI lineage: Bacteria > Pseudomonadati > Thermodesulfobacteriota > Desulfobacteria > Desulfobacterales > Desulfobacteraceae > Desulfobacter > Desulfobacter hydrogenophilus. Next base: position 1,725,678 of record NZ_CP036313.1, read on the forward strand.
AGAAAACACCAAAGGCGGAAAAAAGTGCTTTAGAAGCCTTTCTTCCGCTTTTGGTCGGGGGCTCATAAATTTTAAAAATTTAATTTCACCCCGGCATAGGCGGAAATATCCGCTGTCCCATATCCGCCAACTTCTTCATACTCCTCATCAAATAGATTCTCTATCCGTCCAAAAACCTTCACGTTTTTGCAGATTTGATAAGAGACAGCCAAGTTGACCAGGGTATAGGCGTCCAGCTTTTCATCGCCGTCATCTCTTTCGCTGACATAGACTGAAGTGAAATGGATCTGCAGATGCTTAGTGGGATAAAAATTTAGATCAGCTGTACCTTTATGCAGTGGGCGTCTGTCGAGCCGGTCTCCATTATCATCCTCAGTGTCGGTATACGTATAGCCAAGCTGCATATTAAAATAATCACAGGGATGCCAGGCAATTGTTGATTCAATGCCTTGGGTTCTTATTCCATCAATGTTCTGATAGGTCCAGCTGTTATTATCCCAATCAATGAAATTATCAATATCATTCCAAAACCAGGAAAGTCCTATAACAATTTGTTTATCCATGAACGATTGTTCAACGCCGATATCATATCCAATACTCTCTTCGGGCTCAAGATCTTCAGTTCCATAATACTCATGTCGATGGTCATGTTAAATTGAGCCAAAAATGGTCATTTAAAACTGAGCCACTAGGGAATTAAACAGGGGGGACCGCAGGATCACTCCCCCCTGTTTAATTTCCCGGGTAAATGCCATCCTGGTAATTTTATCTGGGATAACAGTGGAGTGTTTATGAAAAAAAGGAGATCATTTTGGATATACTGGATCTGCACAGGTCCGGCTTGACCCAGCGGGCCATAGCCCGGCGCCTGGGCATAAGCCGTAACACCGTCAAAAAGTATCTTGAAGCCCCGGAAAGTTGCTTAAAAAATCCAAAGTCATACCATCGCACGAGTATTCTTGATCCTTATCACAACACCATCAAGGCCTGGCTTGACGAAGACGAGTATTACACCGCCACCTGGATTTATGACCGTCTTGTCAACCAAGGATATACCGGTAGTTATGAAACCGTGAAGCGAAAGGTCGGTAAATTCAAGAAACAAAAACAAAAAATTGCCTACATGCGCTTTGAGACCGAACCCGGCCACCAGGCCCAGGTGGATTTTGGAGAATTTCAGGTTGAGCTTCCCGATGGCAGTATAAAGAAGCTGTATCTGTTTTCAATGATTCTGGGATATTCCCGGAAAATCTATACAGAATTGATCGAACGATGCGACATGCCAAGCTTTCTTGACTGCCATATACACGCCTTTGAATACTTCGCTGGCGTCTCGGATCAGATACTCTATGATCGCATGAAAAATGTGTATATCGCCAAGCTGACCGGTAAGGACAAGTTTAATTCAACCCTGATAGGATTTGCCGTTCATTACGGATTTGTTCCCAAAGTGGCCCCCGCTTATGCCGCCTGGGTCAAGGGAAAGGTCGAACGTCCTTATACCTTCATCCGGGAAGGCTTTTGGCGGGGATACGGCTTTGTAAACCTGGTTAGGGCCAACAAGAACCTTTGGTCTTGGATTATAAAAAAGGATGAACGGATTCATGGCACGACCCATGAGAAAGTCAGCACCCGGTTTAAGCGGGAGCAGCCACATTTAAATGCACTGCCTCCCCAGACGTTCGACACCTCGTATCGTATTTACCGGCGGGTGTATAAAGACTGCACTGTCCACTTTCAAGGAAATCGCTATGTCACACCCCACACCCTGGTAGGAGAACAGGTCATACTTCGCCCGAAAGATGGTCAGCTACGTATTCTCCAAAACTGTTGGCTGGTAGTTACCTATGAGATTCCATCAACAAAAGGCAATTTGGTGCAGAAGAAGAGATTCTACGAGGACATGAAAAAGGACATTGACATGAATCGGCGCAAATATCACCACGGTAAAAAAGGTAAGGGACGGGCGAAACAGACTATCAGTCCCCAGAAGCCACAATATGACATGGATGTTGAGGTTCGCTCCATCTCTGCATATGAAGAAATAATGCAGGAGGTGTCTTCATGAGTGATACCCTTGTAATGGATCGTATTGAATCCAACCTTAGCCGGCTAAAACTCTCCCGGATCTATGAAGTTTTAGGCAGCCTTGCCAAAACAGCCGAGGAGCAGGGAAAAAGTTATCTGTCTTTTCTGGATGAACTGCTTGAAGAAGAAGTGGCGGCGAAGGAGCAGCGCCGGATCGAAACCGCATTAAGGATATCAGGACTGCCGTATATCAAAAGCATAGATGATTTTGACTTCGCCTTCCAACCCGGTCTGGATAAACAAAAAATCATGGGGCTTTTTGATCTGAGCTTTATCCGTGAAAAAGGCAATGTGATTTTTCTTGGCCCTCCTGGTGTGGGAAAGACGCATCTTGCGATATCACTTGCGTTGAAGGCATGCCAATCGGGCATGAGTATCTATTTTACTAACATGGAAGATTTGATTATCAAGCTGCGAAAGGATCACGAGGCTGGGAAGCCGGGTAAGGGCCGTGGATACTATAAATCGTCCTTGGTCGTCGTTGATGAAGTGGGTTACACGCCCATCACCCGGGAAGAATGCAATTTATTCTTTCGTTTTATTGCCAACCGTTATGAAAAAAACAGCACCATTATCACATCAAATAAGGCGTTCGGAGACTGGACAGAGCTGTTCCATGACCCGATCATAGTGACGGCCATCCTTGATCGACTACTTCACCACAGCGCCGTCGTTAATATTAAGGGTAACAGTTATAGACTGAAAGGTAAAAAGCCATGAATACGGGCAGTATTAAGGATGGGACGAAAATAACCTCAAAAATGACCCTGTTTTTTTGTAAAGCGTTATACACTTATCTAAAAAGTCCTAATACCAGTCATTTTCAGAGATTGTCTTGCCGAAAGGCGGTATCCATATGTTAGAAAAACGTGGAGGGTACAGGGGAAAGCCAAAGCCCAAACTACCACCACACCTAAAGCGGGTTCATGTCAATGCTCGTATACAAAAGTGGATGCTTGATAAGCTCAAAAGAAGAGGTGAAGTTGGAATAGTGTTGGAATATATATTGATTGAAGCCGGTTTTAAATATCATGACCCTTCAACAGAAAAAAACAAAGGAGGTTTATAGAATGAATCGGGGTGGCTCATTTTTGATGACCATAAATGGCTCAATTTCTGGTGCCCATTGACACTTCAAGACGTCCTGTTATTTCATCTGTATTTTGGGTGTCCAGAGTATCTCCAAATTCAGAGTTCCAATTTGCATCGTACGTAAACCCATCCATATCATATTCAGATTCTGCCAAATGAAGATTAAAATTAAGATCTATAATTTCACTGGGGATTGCATTGATCTTCAAGCCTGCACTTTTATTTTCATATCCGTCATTTTCGCTATTTCCATCCTCTTCGCTGGCAGTGGAAAACCCATCGGTTTTTGTACCGGAGACAGTAATCGACGCAGTCACATAATCATTGCCAAAAGAGCCGCCGGCCACGCCACGTTTGGTGCTGTATGAACCGGCTTCAACGGAAACATAACCGGTTGGTTTTTTTGTCCTTTTTTCGTAATTATGTTGATAACACCGCCGATGGCATCAGAACCGTAAAGAACACTCTGGGGGCCCCTGATAACCTCAATACGTTCAATATTATCCGTTGTTAAATTTGACAGATTTGACTCGGCTGCAGGAGCCGAAGGATCTCTAAATTCAATGCCATCGACCAATATCAGGGTATGTTTATTGGCCGTTCCACGCATAAAAATAGAGACCGCTGCACCCTTGGGGCCGGACTGAATCACACTTACACCCGGCACACTGCGCAGAACATCAATCACCTGGATCTGCTGCTTGGCCTCAATTTCTTTTGACGTAATAACGGTAACCGAAGTTCCCAGCTGAGAAATGCGGGTCGGCGTTCTTGTTGCACTGACTACCACATCTTCTAAAACACTTGTTTCCTCTGCCGATGGGTCTGCCCCAAAGGCGTTCAGCGGCGCTAAATAAAGCGCAAAAATAAACACAGATAGTTTCACCACAGGATGTTGCATATTCACTCTCTCCTCGTAATCATCCGGGCATAAAAAAACCGGATCAAAAAAAATTCAATCCGGGATTTCCCAAACTATCTCAGAATCTTTCGTGCCTACCCAGTCCTCGAGGTTATCGACACCTTGCCCAAGCAGGTCTTCTGACTCCCGGGGCTTGCTTTCCCTGCCCCTTCCCAGTACTTTGTACCAGTGGTTTAATGCAGAGACGTATTTCCGGTCACAGCGGCGGGTCCGTTCCTGAATTTCACAGGATTCCCTCTTTAGCAGTTTTTCTTAAAACTGCCATTGTGCTTTTACACACCTGAACAATTTTTTTGTGTTTTTATAACTGATGCACAGAATTTGTCAAACAGATAACAGCTTTTACAACGATTCTGAGAATTCATCTCTCAGAATCTTTCAGGCCGCCAGCCTTGTCTATAAACACCCAGGGCCGGCCGGAGTTGGGATTTCTCCCCACCCGGACAGGGGTCTGGTATACGGTCTGGATATTTTTTCGGGTCAGGACCTGTTCCGGAGCGCCCATAGCATGAATCCGCCCTTTGTCTTTGTCGAGCAGCACCAGATTATCAGAATATTCAGCAGCCAGATTCAAATCATGGATTACCATGAGCACGGTAAGGCCAAGACTGTCCCGCAGTCCGGAAATAAGATCCAGAATTCTGACTTGGTGGGTGATGTCAAGATGCGCTGTGGGTTCATCCAGCACAAGGAATTTAGGTTCCTGGGTTAGCGCCCTTGCAAGGGCAGCCAGTTGGCGCTCCCCGCCTGAAACCTGGTCCATGGCGGAATCGGCAAGGTCCCCGATGCCCGCGACCGTCATAAAATGCCGGGCAAGTTCCCTGTCTTTGCGGGTTTCAAAAAATTGAAACGGTTTGAAAAACGGCAGGCGACCTATCAGTACATAGGCTTGAACCTGCATGGGTAAAGGGTCCAGATTCTGGCGGACCACAGCCATTTGCCGGGCAAGTTCGGCCCGGGTCTGGATGCAGATGTCCTTTCCCTTGAGCACAATTTTTCCCTTAAACGGTTCCAGAGTCCCGCAAACCGTGCGCAGCAGGCTGGTTTTACCGGTGCCGTTGGGACCGATAATTGAAACAATCCGGCCCGTTGGCACATTAAAGCTGATATTGGACAATATCCGACGGTGACCAAAACCCAGGGTGATATCCTGGATTTCTAACAGCGGCGATGGTGTCATATGTCCCCCTTTTTTCTGGAAATAGCCCAGATGAACACCACGCCGCCAATAATGCCGGTAATAACGCCCACAGGCAGTTCCAGCGGCGTGATCACGGTCCGTGCCACCACATCGCACATCAGCAGGAACACGGCACCGGACAGATAGGAGGCCAGTAAAAGTATTCTGTGATCCGGTCCTGTGATCAGGCGCATGAAATGGGGAACAATAAGCCCCACAAACATGATGACGCCTGCCATGGATACGGACAGACCGGTTAGAAACGATGCAATGAGAAAGATGCCTTTCCGGGCCCGGGCCGTATTCACCCCAAGGCCTGCGGCTTCTTCTTCGCCCAAGGCCAAGCCGTTGAGGTCAAAACAGAAAAAATAGGAGAAAAAAAGGCCGGCCAGAGACCCCGTCAGGGCCATGCGGATCAGACGCATGTCCGGTTCATCCAAAGATCCCATAATCCAGAGCACAATGGCCTGGAGATCGTCGGGCCGGGCCAGGGCCATGAGCAGCATGACAAGGGAGGAGGCCACATAGGAGATCATGACGCCGGTAAGCAGCATCCGGTTGGAACGGATATGCCGGGTGCTGCGGTTTAGTCCGTATACCAGAAAAATAACCAGGCTTGCACCGACAAACCCGGATAAAGGATAGGCAATGATGCCGATGACCGCGTAGAGTTTGAACAGGATATTTATGCAGATGCCAAGGGATGCCCCGCCGGAGATCCCAAGGGTATAGGGTTCCACCAGAGGATTTTTAAACAGACCCTGGAGCAGGGTGCCGGCAAGGCCTAATGCCCCGCCCATGGCAATGCCAAGCAGAGTTCTCGGCAGCCTGATGCCCATAAGGATGCTGTATTCGGGACTGCCCGGCCCTGCAGCAATGATTTCCGGGATGTCAAAAAATCGGATACCTGCACTGCCCACGGACAAGGATAGGCCTGCTGTAAACACCAGAAGAATAAACAGGCCCAGGGAGAACAGGCCCCATGACCTGGCATTGGCTTTCAATTGGAGGACCCTTCTGCAGTGCCGATTTCCGGATGAATCAGGGCTGCCACCCGCTGAAGACCGGATGCAAAGCTGGCTGGTGTGGGATGGCAGATCACTTCCGGATCGAGCACGTGAATTTCGTTATTCCCGGCAGATGTCAGGGAAGGAAAATCCATCCACCGTTTTTTCTCAAAAATTGCAGCTTTTTTACTTGTCCCCATGGTGGCCACGAGGATGACATCCGGGTCCTGCTTAATCACCTCTTCACGGGAATAGATGCCGGAGGGTTGATTTTCTGCGATATTAACGGCATTGGCCTGGATAATATATTCATTGATAAACAGATCTTTGTTTACCGTGTGAAGGGGTTTGAGACCAATCTGAATAAATACCCGTCTCGGGCTTAAGCCCGCAACCTGTTCGCGGACTCTGTCCACATCATCGGAGGCCTGTTGCACAAGAGTCTGGGCCTGGGGTGTTTTACCAAGGGCGTCTGCAATTTTCAGGGTAATGACGCACATCTGGTCAAAGGTTTTGGGGTTGCGGATCTCCATGATCCGGATACCCTGGGATCGAAGAATTTTAAGCTGCTTTTCCTTGCTCAAAGGAGAGGAGATCACAAGATCCGGTTCCAGGATGATAATCTTTTCGACATTCATCCGGGTTACGGACCCGATCTTTTCTTTCCGGGCTGCCTCGGGGGGCACTGTACAATAGGAGGTGTCGGCAAGCAGCTGGTCCTGGGCACCCAAAAGGTAAATGGTTTCCGTAATAAAGGGGGACAAAGAGACCACCCGGATAGCCGGGGCAGGCCCTTGGGCTGGGGCCCAGGCCGGAATACAGACCAGGACAGACACCCAGACTAAAAACGTTTTAAAAGGCTTGGGCCTGTCCATTATTCGATATTCTCTCCAACCCGGTCTTTGGCGCCGGTCATAACGGCATTCAACGCTTTTTTGATCACAATGGGAACACGATCATCCCAGATCATATCCATTATATCAATAGGCTGGCCCGCGATCTTTTCCGCAATCTGTCCGCACCACAGGTCAAAGGCGTCGATACTTGAAATCTGACCGCGCTCATAGGCATCGCTTAAGGCTAAGGCGGATGCCATGAATCCTGAAATCTCTTTGTTCAGCAGCAGGTGCTCAACCATGGCATTGAATTCACTTTTCTTTTGCTGACAATTGCACTGGGCCTGGGAGGTGATTTCATAAATGCTGATATTTCGTTCCTTCAGACGCTGGATAACATGGCGGTTGGCCAGAACACCGTTCTGTTTTTCTACGGCATTTCTAACCGCTGCGTAAACCGCCTTTGCAATGAGTTCTCCCATTTTTGAATGGCCGCCTGCATTATCAATAGCGCACCCCTTCCCTTCCACCACCAGGATATTGTCCGTGCCCGTGCCCGTGGCCGGATTTTTCGTCCCGGAGTAGCTTGAACGAATGTCCAAGTCTTCAAGTAGGGCGGTCTTGGCTTCCGTGGCCGAAATAATTGCCCGGGCCATGGCCCGGGGGGTTAGGTGCATGTTGGTGAATATCAATATATTAATGGTGCCCGGTTCATAAAATACGCCTTCATCTGCGCTCATGCGCACAGCATTGGACATAACTCCTGCCGTAACCAGCGCCGTGACTTTCATGTTTTTAAATGTTTCGGTCCGGATGGACAGATTGCCCATATCCGCCCCTGTCGTGAGCAGGGCCGTGGTTTCGGTTTTTCTGCCAATGGCACCAAGGATGCTGGTGCGAACAGAATCTATGCCCGGCAGATGCCCTGGCATCCAGGTGGGGGGCGGCGTATAATGGTTTCCCACGGTTGTAATATTATCCCGCCAGCCTTCCAGGGTGGACAAAATAGTCATGGGGACCTTTAGATCAACCGCCAGGGTTTTGTTGGGATAGTCAAACACGTAGGCGTTGACAATGGATGCGTTTTCCACATATGGCAGATCCTTTGATATGTCCAGTTCAAGAGGCGTTTCATCTATAACCCCGGGCGGATGGACATCATTTTCCCCATCGGCAAATTCTTGTGTATAAATCAATGAGGAGAGATAGGCCACAAAGTCGGCGGTGTGAACCGACGCCCTGCAGGTTAAATCACAGGGCAGGTAATAGATTTGGTGGTTTTTCACCGCATCCACATCCTTCCATCCCGGCTTTGAGAAAAATTTTTCCGCCACCCGTTTGTCATCCCCGCATCCATAAATCACTTGGGGATTAAAGCGTGTCCACTCTTCCAGGGTTACGGGCACAATATTGCCTGTTTTGCCGAAATCCGGGGCTTGGCCACCTGCGGACCGGATCATTTCAGCCTGGAACGTATCAGCCCCCGGCGTCATGATACTGTCCCGGCCCATGAGCCGAATCACCCGTTTATATTTCATTTTTGCCTTGTCCAGCTTTGCTTTGACATGGGCCAGATTGTCCATGTTCTTTTTCACCAGGTCCAGGGCCCTGGCTTCATGGCCTGTAATCCGCCCAAACGTTTTCATCTGGGCCCAGGCCTGGGCCAGGGATTTTGTGCCATAAACAAAAACTTTCAGTCCGGAGGCTTTTGCATCCTTAATGATCCGGCGGTGAAAAGAAGAGGCAATGAGCAAATCCGGATTCACTTTTTTGATATGGGCATAGGAAGGATTGAAAAATCCGCCCACAACCTCCCGTTTGTCTGATCCTGAAAGCGTCACATCATGGTAGGTGGCCCCTTTAAGCCGCCCCCCCGCTCCGATGGTTACAAGGATTTCCGATGCCGTGGGCACAAGGCTGACAATTCTTTGGGGCGTCTGTTCAAAAACAAGGGGTGCACCGGTACTGTCTTGCACCTGAATTCGGGCAGCCAATGCCGTAACACTTCCCAGGCAAAGCCCCGTGAAGAGAACAGCAACGATATAAAAAATAGGGAGATAACGGTTCCGAAGTAAATATTTTAAATACAAACGCATCCTTTTCTCTCTTTAGGGCATGTAAAGATCGCAATCAAAATCCCCCATATGATTTGCCTTTTAAGCCGTCTTCCGCGTTGCGTTACTGTGCACCAGGAACAATATGATTACAGTAAGACGCCTTGAATAGGACTTAAAATTCTAAGTTATATTGGGACGGTTTTATTCTGATCCCGAGCCCCACACTACAGCGACATTTGTTTTTTTTAGGCTACCGTTTTAATCCGGGCCACCCAGCAGAATAAGGATCTTGTGGGATGTCCTATTTTTATAGATTTACGTGCTGGAAAACTCGGATCAACCGGTTCAAACTGTCCCGCATTATGTCGGTAGCCTTTTTTTACATCCCCCAAAAGGGGGAACTCACCACATTCTATCTGATTTAGAGCTATAAAATGCTCCATCGATGGGGTGATTTTGGAAGTGTCGCTATAGTGCTAAGACCATAATTGGATAACTGTAATAGTCCATTGCAGTTTTAATTATAGTTTGCGCTTATCCTTGAGCACTGCATTTGAAATGACAATACGCTGAATTTCACTGGTGCCTTCGTAGATGGTAAATACCCGGGCGTCCCTGTAAAAGCGTTCTACCGCGTAATCTGTGGTAAACCCGTATCCCCCGTGGATCTGAATGGCCCATGCCGTTATTTCCTGCACCATTTCAGAGGCAAATAGTTTTGCCATGGAGGCTTCCCGGGTAAATTTTTCCCCTCGGTCCTTCATGGAGGCTGCAGATAGAATCAACTGCCGGGCAGCCTCTATCTTTGTGGCCATATCCGCAACCTGAAAACGAATGGCCTGGTGTTTGGTGATGGCCACTCCGAACTGCTTGCGTCCCCGGGCATATTTTATTGCGGCATCAAAGGCGGCCTGGGCCACGCCAATGGACTGGGCTGCAATCCCAATCCTGCCGCTGTCCAGGCCGGACATGGCGATCTTAAACCCATCCCCTTCCTTGCCCAGGATATTGTCGGCCGGCACCCGGCAATTTTCAAAAATCAGATCCGTGGTGTCCGATGCCCGCAGCCCCATCTTGTCTTCATGATGTCCCACCACGAGACCGGGTGTTGTCTTGGGTACAATAAAACAGGATATGCCTTTATGTCCCTGGGTTTCGTCCGTTTTGGCCGTAACAAGGACCACAGCACTGTTTTCTCCGGACGTGATAAAACGCTTGGTGCCGTTAATCACGTAGTCATCGCCGTCCTTCACGGCTGTGGTGGCCTGACTCACCGGATCAGACCCCGCATCGGGTTCGGTCAGGGCAAATGCCCCGATGATCTCTCCGGAGGCCAGGGGCACGAGAAATTCCTGCTTTTGTTTTTTTGTGCCGAATTTATTGAGGGATTCGCACACGATAGAGTTCTGGACCGACATCACCACGGAGGTGGATGCACAGGAATATGCGATCTCGGAAAGGGCCAGCACGTAGGAAACAGCATCTGCGGCTTCCCCACCAAACTCTTCGGGTACCATCATACCCATCAGCCCAAGCTCCCCCATCTGTTTGAAATTTTCTGTGGGGAACGCTTTGGTTTTATCCCGTTCAGCAGCCGTGGGGGCAATGACTTTGCGTGAAAATTCACGCACCATATTCTGGATCATCACCTGTTCATCCGTTAACTTGAATAACATGGTATCTCCTTTTTCAAAAACACAGCTTCAGGGTGCATAGACCACCACAATCAGTTCGGCATCGTTATCACCGATATTGCGCAGGTCATGCTTGATACCTGAATTGAAGTGAAGGGATTCTCCTGTTTTCAAGGTATTGATATGATCCCCTACCTGGATTTCAACTTCTCCGGCCAGCACATAGGCAAACTCTTCGCCCTCGTGCTGAAACCCAACCCCTTCATGGCTGCCGCCTGTTTCTACGACGATGCGGAATGCCTTTAAATGGTTGTTTTCAGCCCCAGGGGATAATGGCGTATACGCATAATGATCCGTTCGCTTGGTATAGGCATCTGCCCTGGCTTCCACGGAATCATCCGGCTCCTTGAGCAAGAAGCCGGACTCCAGTTGAAGGGTGCGTGAGAGCTGGAGCAGCGTGCCCACTGAAGGGCGCTGCTCTCCGCTCTCAATTTTTTTGATAAATTCTTTTGATAGCCCGGTTTCATTGGCCATAGCATCCAGGCTGATTTTTTTGTCCAACCTGACGCGTTTGATCCGGACGCCGACATGGGTGATTTCCTTATTTTTAGCCATACGATCTCCAATAGTTTGAGGGTGATCAACTCACCGTGGGCTTTTGCAAGCCCCTTCTGAATCTGTGATTCAGGAGGGGTCGTTGACACGCCATCTTTGACTGAGCGCTCGTTCAGCGCCGATGGACTAAAAAAGACACAACGTTCATTTACTCTACAACTTCAATCCAGCCTTCGGTATCTTCGGCTTTTCCGTACTGAATCGCGGTCAGGGCATTATAAAATTTCATGCATGTGTCACCGGGCTTACCATCACCGATATTAATGATCCGGTCTTTATAACGGATCTCTCCCACAGGGGAAACAACAGCAGCGGTTCCGGAGCCGAACATTTCCTGCAAAGTGCCATTGTCGGCAGCGGCAATGACCTCATCAATGCTGAGCTTGCGCTCACTGACCTTGATACCCCATTTTTTGGCCAGATCAATGACTGAAAAGCGGGTAATGCCGGGAAGAATGCTGTTGTTCAGCATTGGGGTAATCAGTTCGTCATTAATAAGAAAGAAAATATTCATGGCCCCGACTTCTTCAATATATTTGAGCTCTATACCATCCAGCCACAGAACCTGATTATATCCTTCTTTTTTGGCCTTTTCCCCGGCCAGAAGACTGGCTGCATAGTTCCCCGGGGTTTTGTATTCGCCGACACCGCCGCGTACGGCCCGGACATGGTCTTCGCATACCCAGATTTTGACGGGCTGAAGCCCCTGGGCATAGTATGATCCCACAGGACTAAGAATGATAAAAAACTTGTATGTATAGGATGCCCTGACACCAAGGAACGGATCTGTGGCCACGATGGTGGGCCGGATGTACAAAGAGGTTCCTTCGGATTCGGGAATCCAGGCTTCTTCAATTTTGAGCAGTTGTTTCAGCGCATCCATGACAAAATCGATATTGATTTCAGGAATGCAAAGGCCCTGGCAGGAACTGTTCATACGGGCAAAATTATCACGGGCCCTGTAGAGTTGAATTTTTCCATCTGCTGTCTTATAGGCTTTCAGGCCTTCAAATACCGCCTGCCCGTAATGCAGCACCATGCTTGCCGGCGACATGGAAAAATTGCCGTAGGGTTCAATGCGGGCATTGACCCATCCCTTGCCCTTCTCATAATCCATGACAAACATATGGTCGGTAAACACCGTACCAAATCCCAGGTCTTTATCCTTGGGCCGGGTTCCTGGTTCAGATACCCGGGTAACTTTAACCTCCATTGCGCCTCCGTTCTCAATTGGTGTTAACTGTCATTCAACCGGCCGACCTGTTTTTATTTTTTGCCAATGTATTCCAGGCAATGCCGGTTAAGCCGCTCACAGCAAAGCAGCCCATACTTTTAGTAAAATGTCATATTAGGACAATAATAAATTGAAAGCAAAGATATTTTAAAGCGTTATCCCATTTTATGCCATGGTCCATAGAAATTTGATTCCGATAAGTATTAAAACGCCTCCCAGTAAGCGTTTAACGCTTTGGGGTTTCATTTTTTTTTGCATCACCCGGGTTCCCAGATATCCACCGGTCCAGGCGGCCAGCCCTGCAAAAACAAGAATTTTAACGGACACCGATCCCATGGCCGCATAGGTGACAAAGGCTGAAAATGATGAAAAAGGCACTGAAAAGGCTGTCACCATGGCTACTCTTTTAGGGTTGAATCCCTGGACCACCATCAGGGGGGAAATAATACCGCCCCCGCCAACACCAAGAAGTCCTGAGACAAATCCGGCCAGCACACCGACGCCCAGGGGGCCTGCAACGGTACGGTCTTCCCGGTACTGATTCGCGTATTTTGAGCCTTTGAAAAACATCATCATGGAGCCGGAAAAGAATAAAAAGCCGATAAAAATAAACAGCAGGGTCTGGGTGGGAAAAAAATGGCCGGCCCATGCGCCCACCGGGGCCGTCACAAAGGATGAGACAATGATGGGCAGCCCAAATTTTACGTCCAGTTTCTTTTCCCTGAAATTGAGCCAGGTGGCCCCGAGCATGCTCACACAATTGACAAAAAGCCCGGTTGGCCGGGCCAGGTTAAAGGGAACACCGATCCAGGCTAAAGCGGGAATGAGAATAACCGCCGACCCCACACCTCCCAGAGCGAAAATGAAACTTAAACCAAATGAAAGAAAAACAATAACAAGAAGATGGGATTCCATTTCAGCTTGTCCTTTACAATGGAAAAAAGATACCGGTAAGAGCGGCTGTGACCGCTGCCTGCCGGTATGGATATTGGGCTACATTTTGGTCAAAGGACCTGGCTTGAATGCCATGGCCATATCTTCGGAAGAGGCCGTCAGCCCCTTTACTTCTTCATACCCGTTGGCCAGCAGATAAGTGTAGGCCATGGCCCCTCTGAATACCGAGGAGCAGAAGGTGACGATAAATTTGTCCCGGGACACCTCGTCCAGTCGGTCCGGCAGTTCATTCAAGGGGATATGCAAGGCAAAGGGAAAGGAAAGATGATTTACTTCTTCGTTAGTTCTCACATCCAAAAATAAAAAATGATCGTTTCCAAGGACTTTGCGCATCCCTTCGATGCTCATTCCGTGTTCGCCGGAACCGAAAAATTGGAAATCCATTTCCTTAAAGATTTCATTCAGATCGTTCATCTTAAGTTATCTCCTTAATTTGCAGTCGTGATTGTACGTTGATTTAAATGCCCTACGGTCGGCTATACAAAGGCGACCGTAAGGGTCAGAATGGAAAGGTCCCTCAACCAAGTTAAGATATTTGTGAGTGGTGGGATAAAAACCCGTCAGTTCAACAAAGGGGTGAGGATAAAATATCCGCCCAAAAGGGCTATGGTTATTCCGGCAAGTTTTCTGAACCAGGCCCCGGCACCGTTCCATGCGCTGTTCTCAAGCAACTTTTTTACCGCTGCAGTCGAGCTGCCGGCAATAACGATGGGCAGGCAATGGCCCACGGCGAAAAGGATAATCAAAACGATGCCTGCGGTTAATTTTTCCTGGACAGTGATAATTGCCAGTATCGGGGCAATAAACCCGAATGTGCATGATCCGGACAAAACACCATAGGCAAGGCCGAGTACAAACGCCCCGAATTTGCCCTTGATATTTAGCTTGTGCAACGGCCCCCCAGGCATCGCGCATTTTTCAACGCCCAGCATCCCAAGGGCGACCCAGATCAGGATCATGCCGACCAGAACCTGCCACCAGCTTCCCACATCTCCCAACATCCGTCCAAGCAGGGCACAGATGATGCCGATCAAAGCAATGGTAATAAAAAGCCCGGTTGTAAAAAGGACAGAATAAATGCCGGCCTGCCTGGGCTGTACCATTTTTTCCTGGCCGCCCACATATCCGACGATCAAGGGGATGGAAGCCAGATGGCAGGGACTGAACAACACGCTGATCACACCCCACAAAAAGCATCCGGCTGCAGCGATCCAGATGCCGCCGGTCATCCAGTGGTTCACCGATAGGAATATAGAATCCAGCATGGCTTATCCCTTATTTTTAAAATCCGGTTTTCCCACGCCCATTTTTTTCATCTGGTCCACGATGGCTTTTTCATCCATGAAACCCACATGCCGCCAGACTTCTTCGCCCTTTTCATTAAAAAAAATCTGGGTGGGTATGGCGCTGATTTTAAACCGACGTGCCTGCCCTCGGTTTTCCCAGACATCAATAAAAACAATGTCAGCTTTTCCGCTATAGGCTTTTTCAAGCTTGGCTATAATCGGTGCCATCATTTTGCAGGGAATACATTTTTTTGCCCCAAGGTCGATCATGGTAACCGTTCCTTTTTCAGGAATTTTAGAAAAATTCTGGGCATGGGCCGGCAGGGCAAAGAGAAAAGCCGAAATTACCGCGAGAAAAATAAATTTTATATGAAAGTTCCAATAAGTTGTTAAGTCACTTTCATGTCTTGTTATGGATTGAGCCTGGGGGTTGTCCATAGACCAGGTCAGTCCATGGCTGTTATTTCGATGGGTTAACATGATGCCTTCCTTATTTTTTCAGCCAGGAAATAATATCTTCTTTTTTGGGCACTTTCCCTGTGCATTTGACCTCTCCATCCACAATGACTGAGGGAGTACCGAAAACACCGTATGAAGCTATCTGCATCATATCTGTGACTTTTTCAACGGTTGCCTCCGCCCCTGTTTCCTTAATAGCCTCCTGTACCAGTTTTTCAGTTTTGATGCATTTGGCGCATCCAGGTCCCAATACTTTGATTTCCATTTTTAAACTCCTATTTTGTTTTTTGTTGTTTTCCCACAATATCAAACCGGTCAATCCCAGGAAGCACCTGCTTGATTTGTTTAATTTCACTGGAATCTTCCAACCAGTGGATGAGATTGCCTATCATATTGGCTGCATAGGGAGAACCACTTCCGTCTGCAACGGAATAGTTTACCCATAAGCCATCTTTAAACCCTCTTATTAATTCTGCATCTTCAAGAATTTTCAAATGCTTGCTGGCAGTAGATTGGGCTATTTCAAGGGCCTCTTTAATTTCACAGACACAGAGAGGACGGCATTGGAGCATTTTCATTATTTTGACCCGGTTGGGATCTGACAGCGCTTTCATGACTTTGATAAATTGTTTCATATATTGTCCTTTATGCTTATCATATCGATATAGATGAATCTAATGATATGACGAGTCGATGTCAAGCATTTAAACCAAAGAAATTCCGATCATGGGCCTAAGGCTCATAATCAAAATAACCCCTCCCATATGGTTGGCCTTTTCATCCGTCTTCTTCGTTGTGACAATGAGCACATATTTCAATATGCTCCCATTGCCACGCCTTGAATACGGATGAAAATTCTAAACCATATTTTGGAAGGTTTTATTCCGATCATGGGCCTAACCGAAAACCGTGCCGTAGATCATGCCGGCAATCGTGGACAGGACAACGATGATGGTACAAAAGACAGCCGTCTTTTTAACACCCATTATCCCGCCGATAACCAACATGTTGGGCAAGGACAGGGCCGGACCGGCCAGCAGCAGGGCAAGAGCAGGCCCTTTTCCCATACCTGCGCCTAAAAGCCCTTGGAGAATGGGAACTTCGGTCAAGGTGGCAAAGTACATGAACGCCCCGGCCACAGAGGCAAATAAATTGGCCCACAGTGAATTGCCTCCTAAAAGGGACTGGATATAGTGCTCGGGGATCAGTGCCGGGTGGCCCGGTCGACCCAAAAGGAATCCGGCCACAATCACACCGCCAAATAAGAGGGGAAAAATTTGTTTCATGAATCCCCAGGTCGCATCTATCCAGGAGACGCACTCGTCTTTTGTAAACCATGCCTTGAGCATCCAGAACAGGGAGATCAAAAGAAAGGCGGTAATGTACCATTTGACAGCAAAAATGCCCGCCCAGAGCCCCGTGGCACCTGGCGCCGGTTTGGCAAAGGCTGCAAAGACAAGAATCAGAACCATGACCAGGATATAGATACTGTCCTGGAAAAGGGTTCGTCCCTTGTCCTCTTCATCCGGCAGATAAATTTTACCGGTGGTTCGGTTCATATCATCCTTTTTAAAGATGGTCGCCATTAACAAGCCCGTCACCACTGCAAAAACGACAGCTCCCACAGCCCGGGCAAGACCCAGCTGCCAGCCCAGGATTTTGGCGGTCATGGTAATGGCCAGGACATTGATGGCAGGACCGGAATACAAAAAGGCCGTGGCGGGTCCGATCCCCGCTCCCCGGGTGTATATTCCGGCAAAAAGCGGCAGCACGGTACAGGAACAGACGGCAAGTATGGTTCCTGATATAGATGCCACTGAATAGGACAATATTTTTTTTGCCTGATTTCCGAAATACTTCAGCACCGATGCCTGGGATACAAATACGGCAATGGCACCGGCAATGAAGAATGCCGGAATCAGGCAGGTCAGAACATGTTCTCTGGCATATTCCTGAAGCATCATAAAGGCTTCGAGCCCGGACTGCCTGACAACCGGGTGGGCCCAGGGGATAAAATAGGCCATGAGATACAAGGCCACCAGGTAGAACAACTTGGTTTTTTCCTTCATTACTAACTCTCCTTATCTATAAACAATATCTTTAAAACTGAATATATAGATTTAAATATCCTGTGTCAATTTTTTTTGTCTATCTAATTTCAGTTAATCGCGCAAATACTTTTTCCATTGACATCTTATCCGGTGCTGATTACATTCATTTAGCTATATGGCTAATTATATTATTGGATGGTTTGTATGGACTCAACACTTTCTATAATTAAATCAATATCAGATAAGAACAGGTTAAGAATTTTAAGCGGACTTTTTGTTCATAATGAACTATGTGCCTGTCAAATAACTGAATTTTTGGGGGTTACGGGAGCGACTGCTTCCAGGCATCTAAAGTTGATGGTAAATGCCGGAGTATTGAAAAACCGTAAGCAGGGCCGATGGATATATTTTCGAATTAATACGGAAGATTCGTCATTAACTGATCTTCTTGACTGGGTGAAAGATAAAACCGAAAAATCCGAACAGGTAAAACAGGATTTGAAAGCATTACAACAAATATTGCAGGTCCCCTGTGACGCCTTGAGCTGGAAACAACGAGAACGGGATGCCTGCTCCACCACAAAAAGAAAGGATAATGCATGATGGGAGAAAAACTTAAAATACTATTTCTTTGTACTGGTAATTCCTGCCGGAGCCAGATGGCCGAAGGCTGGACCAGGAAATTAAAGGCAGACACCATTGATGTTTTTTCGGCCGGTGTTGAAACCCACGGCCTCAACCCTAATGCCGTAAAGGTTATGGCTGAAGCCGGTGTGGATATCTCCGGCCACCGATCCAAGCTGGTCAATGAATTTATGGATATGGAACTGGATGCCGTTATCACCGTCTGTGACAATGCCCATGAAACCTGTCCTTATTTCCCCCCCCGCTGCAAGGTTCTCCATGTCGGTTTTGATGATCCACCCAAAATGGCCGCAGCACTTGCGGAACAGGGGGAAAGTGAAGAAAAGCAGTTAGACTGCTATCGAAAAATCAGGGATCAAATCAAGGCATTTGTTGAAAAGATGCCTGAAAATATAAGTAACAGAGTTGTATAGTCAAATCGAGGAGAAAAAAAATGAATACAGGCACTGAAAATGACCGCAAAATGAGCAGCCTTTTTGAACGCTACCTGACGGTCTGGGTTGGGTTATGTATTATCGGCGGCATTCTTCTGGGTAAAATCGCTCCGGATCTTGCCAAAACCTTAGACGGGATGTCAATCAATATCAGCGGTGCGCCGGTTGTGTCCATCCCCATTGCGGTTTGCCTCTTCTTCATGATGTACCCCATCATGGTGAAAATCGACTTTGCGTCGGTGATCAAGGCTGGGAAAAGTGGGAAACCTGTCTTTTTGACCTTGTTCATCAATTGGTGTATCAAGCCTTTTACCATGTATGCCATTGCATTATTTTTTCTGGGGTTTCTTTTGAAGTCCTTTATTGGTGCCGAGGCCATGGATCTTGTAAGAATGCCCTTTGGCCTTGATTTACCCATCGGCGCTCAGCATGGTGCCGGAATTGTTGTCCTGCAGGACGGCATTAAAATGCTCCAGATTCCCTTGTGGCGAAGTTATTTTGCCGGTTGTATTCTTTTGGGAATTGCCCCCTGTACCGCCATGGTATTGGTGTGGGGCTATCTGTCCCGGGGAAATGACGGCCTGACTCTGGTGATGGTGGCATTGAATTCTCTTACGATGCTGGTCCTGTATGGTGTACTCGGCGGTTTTCTGCTTGGCGTGGGCAAACTTCCTATTCCCTGGCAGGCCCTTTTATTGTCTGTAGCCATTTATGTAGCCCTGCCGCTTGTAGCCGGTTTTTTTTCAAGAAAATGGATCATCAAGGCAAAGGGTGAAACCTGGTTTAAAGAAAAATTTTTAGGAGTCCTGACCCCGGTTACCATCTCTGCCCTTTTATTGACCCTTATCCTCTTGTTCAGCTTTAAAGGAGAGGTCATTACGGAAAATCCATTGACCATACTTTGGATTGCCATTCCGCTTTTCATTCAGACAATTTTGATTTTTGCCATTGGATATGCTGCTGCCAAATTTCTGAAATTAAGATATGAAGAGGCTGCACCCGTAGCCATGATCGGCACATCCAATCATTTTGAAGTTGCCATTGCAACTGCCGTGATGCTGTTTGGGCTTTCTTCCGGAGCGGCTCTTGCCACCGTGGTCGGTGTTCTGATTGAAGTACCGGTCATGCTGATGTTGGTCGGCTTCTGTAAAAAAACAACACATTGGTTTAAGAACTAAAGACCGCAGATTAAATATTGGCGAAGTACCTTTTCCAGGAGTGTTCGAATCAGTCAAACAGTTTAGGCCCAAGTTCAAAACAAAACCTTCCATATGGTTTGCCTTTTCATCCGTCTTCTTCGTTGTGTCAATGGGTACATATATTTAATATGCTCCCATTGCCACGCCTTGAATACGAACGAAAATTCTAAATCATATTTTGGAATGTTTTATTCCGATTATGGGCCTTATTCAGAGGGGTGGGGGATAGTGATCTGGTCGCTATTGGGGTTTTGGGTATTGTAGGCCACATTAAAATCAAGATTGTTGTCGATCATCACCTGGACGGCTTTGCCGGCCACACACTTCCCCTTGTCGTCATGAATGGGCTTTGTCTTGATATGCCCCCGGGGACAAAAGCGGTAGCCATAAATCCGGCCCCGTGTCCGAAGTTCTTCTAAAAAATTCAGGAATAAGCCTATCATGAAGATTTTTCGGAATATAGCGAAGGGCGTTTTTCAAGGCCATCGCGGTCTGTGACCGGGTCCGGCGAAACCCTCTGTCCGGTGCCCTGCGAACGTCTGAAAGAAATTGTTGTTTTGGCCAATAATCTTTTTGACAATGCATTTGAATTCATGACAGTTAAAGGGGATAAAATTTTTGATCCCGGTCGGTCCGGGAAGCTGTCAACGGTTTGTTGCGCCTGTCATTTTGTTTGTATGAATAAGGATTTGTCTCATGAACACGCCCCATCAACTGACTGTATTTGATTTTTTCCACAGAAACACCCAGATGAACGGCCCGGGATGCGCTCTGTATTATAATGGTGAAACCCGCAGCCATTTAGAGCTGTTCGACGATGCCTGCCGGTTGACCTGCGGCATGGCGAAACTCAATCTGGCTGCCGGCACCCGGGTGGCCGTGATCGCCAAAAACCACCCGGCTTTTTTCCACCTGCTTGCATCGGCTTCCGCCTTAAATCTATGTCTTGTGCTCATTAACCGACGACTGGGCGAAGATGAACTGGCCCATGCCCTTGATGACACCACGCCACAGGTGGTCATTTATGATAACGAAATAAAAGATAAAATCGGTCCTCTGATTCAGGACAGAACCGGCATTGCTCACAGCTTTAACCTGGCGGAGGACTTTTCCACCCTCTATGCGTCTGACACCCAGGGTGCCATTGGACTGGCCGACGATTCAGACCCGGACCTTGCCTACATTATTATTCACACCGCAGCCGTCCAGGGTAAGCCACGGGGGGCGGTGCTCAGCCAGGCAAACCTTATCCTGGCCAACCTTCAGCTCGTGCATGCCTATGGTCTGGACAACACTAAAGCATATTTAAATATTTTACCCCTGTTTCACATCATGGGGGTGAATATCGGGCTTGCCACGCTCATGGCCGGCGGGAAAAATGTGATTATGGACCAATTTTCCCCTCAATCCAGTCTTGACCTGATCCGGGAACAGAATGTGTCGATGTTCGGCTCCTTCCCGCCGATTTTGGGTCGTATTCTGGAATGCATCCAGTGCCAGGATACGCCGCTGGATCTGTCCAGCCTTGAAATTGTTGCGGGCCTTGAAAACCCGGAAACCGCCGAACAGTGGGAAGCCGCTACAGGGTCAAAATTCTGGATCATGTACGGACAGACTGAAACCTCCGGCCTTATTACGTTTTCCCCTATTTTTGAGGCGCCCGGATCAGCGGGCAGAGTCTCGCCCCTGGTCAGGATGATCGTTGTTGATGATCTGGATAATGCCCTTCCGGCAGGCAGTGTCGGAGAAATCCTTGTCAAAGGCCCCCTGGTGTTCAAGGGGTACTGGAATGCCGACGAGCTGAATTCATTTACATTCAGAAACGGCTGGCACCATACCGGCGACATGGGACAGCTGGATGAAAACGGCTACCTTTATTTCAAAGGCCGCAAGCCGGAAAAGGAATTAATCAAACCCGGCGGGGAAAACGTGTTTCCTGCAGAGGTGGAAAAGGCTCTTGTCAGCCATGAAGCCGTAGACAAGGCATGTGTCTTCGGGGTTCCGGATGCGGAATTTGGAGAGGCCATCAAGGCCGTATGTTCCCTGAATGTTGGCTGTACCGTTGAAGAAAAAGAGCTAATCGCCTATACCGGCAACCTGATTGCCGGTTTTAAGAAACCAAAATCTATTGTGTTTGTTGATCCGTTGCCCCTGACTGCGGCAGGAGACATCGACCGTTTTGCAATTAAAGAAAAATATACCCACGGGCAATAAATATCATACACCAGGTAAGCCCGGCACAGTCCTTGTCGACAAAGTTTTTTGTCCCAACGACTGTGCCATACAGCTTTTTTTAGCCATTTTGCTTTCCATACGATTTTTTATTCTCCCTTCCCTATTGTTCAATAATGGTTACTTCTTTATTGACCAACATAAAAGTTATTTGTATAAAACTTATCCGCAATGATGCTAAAAAGCGTCACAAGATAGATTGCGAATTATAACAAGGAGTCCTTTAATGACCGTTATCAACCTGAGGCAAATGAAAAGAAATCAAACCGGGGTCATCACTTCGGTCAAAGCGCAAGGCGAAATGGGCCGCCGTATAAGGGATATGGGTATTGTTCCAGGAAAGGAGATCACCATCCAGGGCCGGGCTCCGCTTTATGATCCGGTGGCATTGCGGATTATGGGATTCACGTTGAGTTTAAGAAACAATGAAGCCGATTATATCCAGGTGGAGGTGGAATAAAATGAGCGTCGTCATTGCCCTTGCAGGGAATCCAAACGCGGGGAAAACAACCCTTTTCAACGAATTGACAGGTGCTCGCCAGCAGGTGGGCAACTACCCCGGGGTCACGGTTGAAAAAAAACAGGGAATCTGCGTTTCCGAAGCCGGTACCTTTGAAATCATAGACCTTCCCGGCACCTATTCCCTGACCGCCTATTCCCTGGAAGAGGTGGTGGCAAGGGACTATCTGGTCAATGAAAAACCTGACATGGTCGTTAATATTGTGGATGCCTCAAACCTGGAACGTAACCTTTACCTGTCTGTGCAGTTTATGGAAATGGGCATTCCGGTCTGCCTGGCCTTAAACATGATGGATGTGGCTCAAAAAAGAGGCATAGAAATTGATGTTGACAGATTGTCCGAGCTTTTGGGTATTCCTGTGGTGCCCATGGTGGCAAGGACAGGCAAAGGCAAAAAAGAGCTGCTGGCGCAGGTCGCAAAGGGGATTGACAAACCTGCCTCGCCTTTGTTTATTTCCTATGGCCAGGACATTGACAAAGCCCTGGATGAAATGGAAGAAATTATAGAGGAAAACCACTTTTTAACAGACATCTATCCCGCTCGCTGGGTGGGCCTTAAATATTTTGAAAACGATACTCAGATTCTTGAGCTTGGTGCCACCCGAGATCAAGAAACAGCCGACAAACTTATGGACATTGGGGAAAAACTCCAGCGCCATATGTCTGCGACCCTTGACGTCCATCCCGAAGGTATGATTGCCGATCAGCGATACGGATTTATCAACTCCGTACTCAAACAGAATGTGATCCGGTTCGCTTACGACCGTAACCGGCTCCAGCGTTCGGACCAGATCGATAAGGTGCTGACAAATCGGTTTTTAGGACCCTTGATTATGGTGGGGGTGCTGGCAGCCCTGTACCAGTTTACCTTTACCTACAGTGCCTTGCCGGTTGAATGGGTTGATGGGATTTTTGGCTGGATCAGCGGTGTGACGGATGCGGTTCTACCCGACGGCCTGCTCAAATCCATGATCGTCTCCGGAATCATTGATGGTGTGGGCGGTGTCATGGGGTTTGTGCCGTTGATTATGTTCATGTTTTTAGGCATCTCGTTTATTGAGGATTCAGGATACCTGGCCAGAATGGCCTTTATGCTGGACCGGGTATTTCGGATATTTGGGCTTCACGGCAGTTCGGTCATGGCATTTATCGTTTCCGGGGGTATTGCCGGCGGATGTGCTGTGCCCGGCGTTATGGCGGCCCGGACCCTGAAATCTCCCCGGGAACGGCTGGCCACACTTCTAACCGTGCCGTTCATGAACTGCGGTGCCAAACTGCCGGTGTATGCCCTGCTGATCGCAGCCTTTTTTCCCAAAAAACAGGCCATGATCATGGTTCTTCTTACTCTTATTTCCTGGATCGGCGCCCTTCTGGTGGCAAAATTGTTGAGAACCACAGTGATTCGGGGTGAATCCACCCCCTTTGTCATGGAACTGCCCCCTTATCGTTTTCCCACGCTTAAGGGCCTTTGGATCCACACGTGGGAAAGGACCTGGCAGTATATGAAAAAAGCCGGGACCGTCATCCTGGGTATCTCCATTCTCCTTTGGGCCATGATGACCTTTCCCGGGCTGGATGACACCACCACGGCGCAATTTGAATCCCGGCGTACAGCTATTACCGATGCAGTTACGGCAGACGTTTTAAAGGAAATTGAAACCGTCGATAACGCCGCGGAGCTTTCCCCTGAAGCCCGGAAGTTAAAGGATGCCCTGGCCGGTATTGACGGTCAGCAAGCCCAGACCAGACTGGAAAACTCTGTTGCAGGCAGAATGGGTAAAGCCCTTGAAAAAATTTCTTACCTGGCCGGATTTGACTGGCGGACCAATATCGCCCTTGTGGGTGGTTTTGCTGCCAAGGAGGTGGTGGTCTCCACATTGGGAACTGCTTATTCCCTTGGGGATGTGGACCCTGAAAGCACAGACTCCCTGGGAGAACGGCTTGCCAAAGCCCCTGGATGGGGGCCTGTAACCGCTTTTGCCCTGATGATTTTTACGATTTTTTACGCCCCCTGTTTTGTTACCGTTGTATGCATTGCCCGGGAAACCGGATCATGGAAATGGGCGGCGTTTTCAGTGGGATTTAATACCGTCCTGGCCTTTGTGTTGTCGGTGTTGACCTACCAGGTCGGTTCCCTGCTCGTTAATTAAAAAAATACAAGCTCCCGGGAAACTGAAACTACCCGGGAAGGAGGAAGAAATGGGAAATATTCTGGTTGGACTGATTGTGGCCATAGCTCTGTTTTATACGATAAAAAGAATGATCAATGCGTTTAAAGGACAGTCTTCGTGCAGTTGCGGATGCGAAGGGTGTACGCCCAACCCGGAGAAGAACTGCTGCAACCCCAAAGAGGGTTCGGACACTGACCCGCCGGTCATAAAATAACCGGAAACGAATAATGGATACCCCAGGCGCGTTTACTGCAAAAATATACGATCCAATCCTCTATTTTGCCCTGAAAAATATCCGGCAGGATATAATCCGGCTGATCCCGGACTATGACGCACGCATCCTGGATCTGTGCTGCGGCACAGGTGATCAGCTGAAACGATTGGCCGATGCCGGTTTCAGCAATTTAACCGGTGTGGATGTATCCCCGGACATGCTCAAGGTCGCCGGAAAAGGCAACAAAATTGCCACGCTGCTGACGTGCGATGTCCAGCACACAGGACTGCCGGGTGCAAATTTTGACATCATCATTATTTCCCTTGCCGTACATGAAAAACCTGCCCATGTGCAAAATAATATGCTGGCCGAGGCCAAGCGTCTGTTGGCGCCTGGTGGGCAACTTATTCTGGTTGATTTTTCTCTGGATGATCAGGCCAAGATGACCAGCAGGATTGCTGCAACCATGATTGAACGCCTGGCCGGCAAAACCCACTATCGACATTTTAAAGCCTATGTAAACAACGGCGGTATGCCCCCTGTTATCCAAGAATTTTTTAAAATCAAGCAACAGATCCGGCACGCCCGGGGTGTCATCAGCATCTGGATGGTGACGGGAAAAGAACGGAGATGAATTGGAAAGCTGGTCAACCTATCTATTGAAATGTTCCGATTCCTCTTTGTATTGCGGTGTCACAAATGATCTGGAAAAACGCCTGGCAAGTCACAATCAGGGTACTGCGTCAAAATATACCCGGTCCCGAATCCCGGTGACACTTGCAGCCGTTCGGCATAAGCTGTCTAAGTCCGAGGCACACAAATTAGAATATATGATTAAAAAGACCCGGACAGACAAAAAAATTAAAACGTTATTAGATTGGGATTTCAGTAATGAAAGCGGTTAAAATACCCTATGACCAATTAAGCCCTGACGCCCTTGTCGGTGTTGTTGAAGAGTTCGTCACCCGTGACGGTACCGATTACGGGGAGTGTGAAGTGCCCCTGGAGACTAAAATAAACCAGGTTATGGATCAGCTTCGAAACGGAGACGCCGTTCTTCTTTTTGATGCGGAATCGGAAACCTGTAATATCTTCAGGGCCA
The DNA here is from genome assembly GCF_004319545.1 of Desulfobacter hydrogenophilus. Taxonomy (NCBI): domain Bacteria; kingdom Pseudomonadati; phylum Thermodesulfobacteriota; class Desulfobacteria; order Desulfobacterales; family Desulfobacteraceae; genus Desulfobacter; species Desulfobacter hydrogenophilus. The sequence continues at coordinate 1,751,609 of NZ_CP036313.1, forward strand.
ATGATCCTATCTTGAAATTTGTAAAGTAGAAATATTAAAGGCGGGATAAAGAATCCCCCGCCTTCTCCTTGATTTTTTTTCGTTCAAACCCTATTTATAATCGTAAAATCCTTTGCCGGTCTTGCGCCCTAACCAGCCGGCTTCCACGTATCTTCTCAACAGCGGGCAGGGTCTGTATTTTGAGTCTTTGAATCCGTCATACAGGGTTTCCATGATGGCAAGGCAGGTGTCCAGGCCAATGAGGTCGGCAAGGGTCAACGGCCCCATGGGATGGGCCATACCAAGCTTCATGACCGTATCAATGTCCTCTTTGGTGCCGACGCTCTGGTAGAGACAGAAAACAGCCTCATTGATCATAGGCATCAGGATCCGGTTGGCAATGAACCCGGGATAATCATTGGCTTCCGCCGGGACTTTGCCGAATTTTTTAGATAGATCCCAGGTCACGTTAAAGGTCTCTTTGGAAGTGGCAATCCCCTTGATGACCTCCACAAGTTTCATCATGGGTACAGGGTTCATGAAGTGCATGCCGATTACCTTGTCCGGCCGGGAGGTCTGGGCGGCGATGCTGCCGATGGGTATGGATGAGGTGTTGCTGGCCAGGATCACGTTCCCAGGGCAGGCCTCATCCAGGTCTCTGAATATTTGAAATTTCAGGTCTTGGCGTTCCACGGCTGCTTCCACCACGAAATCAGCTTTGGCCATATCCTTCAAATCCGTGGTGGTGGTTATCCTGGCAAGGGTGGTATCCTTATCAGCCTGGGTTATTTTTTCTTTTTTTAATAAACGATCCAGGGAGCCTGCAATTGTCGCAAGACCTTTTTCGCAGAACGCTTCTTTAATATCGCTCATGATTACATTCATCCCTGCCGCAGCAGCTACCTGGGCAATGCCGTTGCCCATCTGACCGGAACCAACAACACCAAAGGTTTTTACTTCCATTGTCCTGTTCTCCTATGCATTCAACTTGAAAAAAATTTTTTATTTAGGACAGGCACTATTTAGTGCCTGAACAAAAACCCGTGTTTGAACGGCTCGTTAGAGGCACTTAAGCTTCTCTAACGAGCCGTTCAAACACTACCTACCGATTGACAACCAGTGCCACCGCCTCCCCGCCACCCAAACACAGCGAAGCAAGACCGGTTTTCACATCTCTTTTGGCCATTTCATACAATAGCGTGGTCAGAACCCTTGTTCCGGAGGCACCGATGGGATGGCCCAAAGACACAGAACCGCCGTTCACGTTCACTTTTTCCGGGTCCAGTTCCAGGACCTTGTTAATGCCGGTTGAGGTGCCGGCAAAGGCTTCGTTGATCTCAAAAAGGCCCACGTCATTCACGCTGATGCCCTGCTTTTTTAACACCTTGGGAATGGCGTAAATGGGTGCCATGAGCACATATTTCATATCAATACCATAGGATGCCTGGGCACCAATTTCAGCCATGATCGTGCAGCCCAGCGCCTTTGCTTTTGATTCGCTCATGACGATCACGGCGCTTGCGCCATCGGAGATGATGGAGGCATTGCCTGCGGTGCCCACGCCATCTTTTTTAAAAGCAGGCTTCATTTTGGACAAAAACTCAAAGCTTGTCTCCTTGGGGCATTCGTCCGTATCAAAAATTTTGGGATCACCCTTTCTCTGGGGGATTGAAACGGGCATAATCTCATCTTTAAATCGTCCCTGGGCCACAGCCTTGTTGGCTCTTTCATAGGACTGGGCCGCAAATCGATCCTGGTCCTCACGCGTTACATCCCAGCGCTCGGAGCAAAGCTCATTGGACATGCCCATGTGAAAATCATTGACAACGTCCCACAGACCGTCATGGACCATATGGTCGTCAATGCGGCCCGGCCCCATGCGATGCCCCCATCTGGCCTTGTCCATATAATAGGGCGCCATGCTCATGGTCTCCATGCCGCCGGCCACCACCACATCAGCATCGCCGCACTGGATGGCCTGGGCGGCCAGCATAACGGCTTTAAGCGATGATCCGCACACTTTGTTTATGGTAATAGCTTCCACTTCCCAGGGCAGACCCGACTTAACCACCGCCTGTTTTCCCGGATTCTGGCCGTACCCGCAGGGCAGAACCATACCCATGATGCATTCATCCACCACGGCATCCTCGATATCAGCACGTCGGATTGCTTCCCTGATTACAAGGCCCCCAAGTGTTGTGGCCCCGATGCCGCTTAATGAACCGCCAAAACTGCCTAAAGGGGTTCGGGTGGCACTGACGATTACTGCTTTATTCATTTTACGCTCCTTTATTTCTTTACCCTGTTTTTCTTGGGCCAAAACTCCAGGCATCCTATGAGCCTATGCTTCACGATCTTTTTTAAGTTAGTTCTGTATTACATATTTCGTTGATATTTTCCACCCACTTCATAAAAGGCAGGCGCAAAGCCCCTGCAGGATGGTCCGGATATGCTTCAATTGGATTTTTTTGGCAGTGCCGGAAAAGGCCCGAGGATAGGGAGAGAGACCTCGCGAAGGTCAGTCCTTTTAGTAAATAAGACCCAAAATAAAGTCTGTCTGGGTGGAAATGTACTGGTCTATAGTAAAATTTTTTTTAAGATACCACCGCCGAAAGGCCCACATATGACCGAGCACTGAAATGTTGTGCCCTACCAGACTGCATGTTTTTTCATCCAGGTAGGGGAACTCATTTTTTCCGGACAGCCGGGTCAGAGCCGTAACAAATGTATTGGAAATATCCAGTTCGGTTTCCAAAATCCTTTTTTTCCATTTATCCGGCAGAAATTGGGTGACCTGGTACATGAGCAGAACATGATCCGCCATTTTATCACACACAATAAAATACTGGCGAATGGCTGCAGCCAGTTGTGCCTTTTCGCAGACCCCACCGGACAGGGCCTCTTCTACTGCATTCTGTACCTCCTCGTGGATGGCGCTGCACACCAGATACAAAAGATCTTCCTTGGAGCTGATATACTCATATAAAGAGCCGATGGAAAAGCCGGCAGCCTTGGCAATCATCCGTGTAGTGGTATTGTGGTAACCATGTTCGATGGACAGATTGACCGTGGCATCAATGATCTGCTGACGTCGTTCACGGACAAGCTTCTCATTTTTTATTTGAGTTGGCACCTCTGCACCGGATGCAGGGTGCGCCTTTTGCCGGGCCATGGGTGCTCCTTAAGATGACCAAAAATATTCAAATCCTCCCGGGGCCGGACCAACCGTGTCCCCGGGAGGGAATATTATGGGGTATGCGTCATTGATGGATGAGCCTTAAATGCAGATATCAGGGCTCAGACGTAATACCGGTACCGGGCTGTGACGGAAAATTTTCTCAATGGTGCTGCCCAAAACAAATTTGACCGAGCGACTGTGACCTAAGGGGCCTAGAACCAGGGCGTCTGCCCTGAGATCTTTTGTGGCAGAAAGGATCTGCTCACAAGGGTCTCCCGAAACAATGGTGATATCAATCCCTGGCAAATCCCCAATGCCTGCCGCCTTTATTTGATCCTCAAGCCGGTCCCTTCGCCGTTGTTTGGCCTTGGGTAAAAATTGTTCTTCAGAAAAGGTGTTTTCAGGGATATAATGGGATTTAATCCAGGCAAGTTCCTTGGTGCCGATGCAATGGACCACATGAAGCTTTGCCCCTGTTGTTTTTGCAATCCATCCCGCCCGGGCCAGAATATGTTCGGTCCAGGGCGAAAAGTCCACCGCTGCTATAATGTTTTGCAGTTCTCCGGGTTCCGGCTGTTCGTTGCCTGAGTACATTCGCTTAAAGATATGTTTGTCCCTGACACTGAACAACGCCTTTTTGCAGTGACGGAATACAAATTCCGCTGCACTGCCGAACATGAAACTGGACAGATTGGAACGCCCTTTGTTGGCCATGACCACAAGGTCAGGATCGACCTCATCAATCATGCTGAGGATCTCTTCGGCAGGATATCCCATTTTGATACGGACATCGGTTTTGCCGTCGAATTTAGGATAATGTGTCCGGATCAGGTCCCTGATCTGGGCAATCCTGTGTTGTTTAAGTTCCTCCAAGTACTCCTTGGTGTCCTCCCTGCAGGGGTACATCATTCCGGCCATATACACCGGATTAACCTCGCGCAACGGGACAATGGAACAAATGGTGACTTTGATATCTGCCTGTCCGGCCAGCCCCAGGGCATAGCCCAGGGTCATGGATGAGTAATCTGACAGGTCAATACACGCCATAATGTGGTTGAACCGGTTCATTGTCTACTCCTGAATTTATAGAGACGTATACATTTTTTTGTGTCCATGACCAGAACGGATTAATCCTTTGTCTTTGTAATACGATTAGCGCCCGTTGAGGTAAAAAAAATGTTTTAAATTCATGGACAACTTTTTTATAGATTGTAGCACCTTCATATATGGTTGTATAGGCAACGGAATGGATTTTCAGATTGCCGATTAAAAATCAAAATGAAATGTTTATTAGCAATAAATTAACACATTGTTTTAATCAAATTCAAGTTATGAAAAAGACACCTGTCACCATCCGGAGGTAAAAAATTGTGGACTTGCCTATTTTTATAAATTAAAGTTTATGGTCGAGGGGGCGGAACCACTATGTATAAGGGGAAAGAAATATGACCGATTTTAACCCCAGCTCTTTGGCGGATTTGATGATTAAGGTTGCCTGGAAGGATCAGGGCTATTTTCATCAGGAATATTATTTTGCTAAAAATTTTAATTTTTACCGGGATGTTTTTCCCGGAACCTTGATGAAAACAGCGTGTGACGCATTGCACGATTCAAATACCTTCAGGGTTCATGTCGCGGAAGGCCGCCTGGTACCGCCTTATTCAGAAAATAAAGTTTTTTCTTTGCCGTTAAGCCGGGTGGACCTGGATGATAAACTCATTGTCGTTCCCAATCGCTTTTATCCACGCCAGATTTTAAAAGGGGTGCCCGGCATTTTTAAAGGAAATTTTATTCCCTTCCGGGTAGCCGGGATAAATGAGACCCATCTGACCGCGGATTTGAACCATCCTCTCAGCCTGAAAGAACTGGACCTTGAATTTTGTCTTTTAGATTCCCGTATCCGCTCCCGGGAGCGGGGCGGAGCATCTACGGACTGGCTGGAAATGGCCCTTGACGGGCCGGGGATTCAGGCCGCTGTTTTTAACGGTTTTGTCTGTGCCATGGATGCGCTGACTTTTGAGCGCAAAGACCCTGGCCGGGATGTAGATTTTTATTCGGTAGATCGGCTGCTTGGTCATCTTGACGACCAAGCTCATGAAAATTTAGTTGGAATTTATCAAGATTTTTTTGGCGATCATGATGCTGTTTTGGATCTGATGGCAGGCTGGCAGTCCCATTTGCCGGACAGGACCAGATTTTCAAAGGTATCCGGTTTAGGCATGAACCCTCATGAGATGGATAAAAACCCTTGTCTGACGGATTTTTTGGTCCATGATCTCAATGAATCTCCTGTGCTGCCATACGAAGATGCTGCGTTTGACCATGCCATTTGTTCTTTGTCCGTGGAATACCTGACCAGTCCTGTGGCTGTGTTTAAAGAAGTGGCCCGGGTTCTGAAACCAGGCGGCCGGTTTATTGTCTCTTTTTCCAATCGGTGGTTCCCGGAAAAGAGCATTTCCCTCTGGGAAAATCTTCATGAGTTTGAGCGGGTTGGACTGGTGATGGCATACTTTGCCGCATCCGGTTGTTTTAACGATTTTGAAACCCGGTCGGTCCGGGGATATCCACGGCCCTTTGACGATCCGCATATCAATAAAACCCATATGTCCGATCCGATTTATGCCGTTGCCGGGACCGTAATTTAAGGGATTTTGAAAAGATACCACAAATTTTGCGCCGAATTTTTATTTGTATTTAAGGCGCGTGAACTCAAAGCCACTGAATGCGGCAATGGCCCGATTCTTTGCAGGCGGTGATGCTTGGGCGAACGGCTGCCATGTCGAAACCATAGGGGACTTAGAGATACTCTTTGTGTCGGTCCTGGATTTGGGGATTTCCAATGACTTGATGCTTTTGTTAAAATCATATAATATACTTGCTTCCACGTCGTGTTCAAAAGGGCCTGTAACCATGGTCCGGGGCAAAGAATTCTTTAACGTTGGGGTATTCCGGAAGATAAAAGGGCAATAGTATCCTTACAGATGTTGCATATATTACACCTGAGATACTATCCGGCACCTTATTGCGCCGTCTTTTCATGCAAGAAGTACATTGTATTACAGGTAAGACTTAAATGAGCGATAAACCCAGTTACGAAATGCTTGAGCAACAGATCAAACGACTGGAAACCTCCATCCAGGGCGCCCGCCGGGCAGAATTGATCAATAGAACGCTGTTTTATATTGCCTCCGATTTGACCACCTGCGGTTCCCTTGCGGATCTGTATGCCTCCATATACAAACGGGTCTCGGGTCTTATGGATATCCCCAATTTTTTTATAGCCATTTATCATAAAGAGCAAAAAGCCATACAGTACGTATTTCGCAGGGACGCGCAGTCAGATTTTTCTCCTGAGTGGATATACAATTTTTCTGTAAAGCCTTCGTTGACCGGTGATGTAATTATAAACAAAGCGCCGTTACTTCTGGATGAACACCAGCTTATGGATCTTGGAGCCAAAGGCAGGGTTATGGGGCGACTGCCTAAAAATTGGCTGGGTATTCCGTTGATGGTCAAGGGCGAAGTGATCGGCGTGATGGCGGTAAAAAGTTATACCAATGCCGTCAAATACAATGAAGGGCATGTGGAACTGCTCAGTTTTGTTTCGGACACCATTGCCACGGCTATTAAAAAAAAGCAGACGGAGAATGAGCTCAGCAAAGCCAAAGAGCGCCTGATCCGTAGTCAGAAGCTTGAAGCCATTGCCACATTGGCAGGCGGCATTGCCCATGATTTTAATAACACCCTCTCCGTCACGCTTGGTAATATCAATCTGGCACAGATGGCAGCGGTAAGCGGGACCATCAGAGGATACCTGGATGACGCAGAACAATCGGTTCTCCAGGCAAAAAATTTGGCTTCTAAATTTGTAATTTTTTCAAGCAGCAGTACCGTGGGCATTAAAAACCACATTAACCTGACAGGATTTATTACCGTCACCCTTGATCAACTGAAACAGGAAAAAAATATTTTGTCCCGGCTTGAGGTCTTTGACCTGCCTCCTGTCATCGAAGCTGACAGCGAAGCCCTCAATGAAGCGCTGAAGAATGTTATCATCAATGCATCAGAAGCCATGGACAATAAATATCCGGTAAAGATAACAGCACAACTTTATCCCAAAAGAAAAGGTATGATTGTCATATCAATCACAGACCAGGGCAGAGGAATCAAGTCGGATCATTTAGAAAAAATTTTTAATCCCTATTTTTCCACCAAACCTAAAGGGGGGAATCGGGGAACCGGGCTCGGACTTTCCATTGTCTGGGCCATTGTGAAAAACCACCAGGGCAATATCCAGATTCGCTCCACCCTGGGGCAGGGCACTTGTGTGGATATCATTCTGCCCATTTTCCCAAAAGATACAGCCAAAGAAAACCTTAAGCCCAAAGCGGTGGAAGCCAAGGCAGTACGACCTGCCAGGGTGGCAACCCGAAAACCCCTTGTCCTGTGTATGGATGACGACGCCATGATTCTGGAAATCACGGAAATAATTCTTACCCAGCTGGGTTACGAGCCTGTCCTTGCAAAATCCGGTGAAGAGGCGGTGGAAAAATATCAGGCCTGTCTTGTGGAAGGTAAAATTATCGGCAAGGTGATCCTTGACCTTGAAGTGAAGCATGGCATGGGAGGCGAAGAGACCATGGAAAAGCTGCTGGCACTGAATCCTGGAATTAAGGGTATTGTGGCTTCTGGTTATCCCAATGATGCGGTCATGGAAAACTATGCTTTTTTCGGATTTTCTGCGGCACTATCCAAGCCCTTTTCCATCATGGCGCTGAAACAGGCTCTTGAAAATCTGTAAAACAGCCATGGGGGTGAGCTGGGCTATTGATATCCAGGTCCAACCCACAACAAAACATGAAAGTCCCTTAACAACTGATTGGGACTTTCATAACAATACAGGAAACAAAAGGTTTGTTATTTCCGCCGGATTTTTACTGAATTGGCATGGGCATCCAGGGCTTCGGTCCGGGCCAGGGTGATCACATCATCTGCTTCCTTTTCAAAGGCGGCTTTGGAATAATGGATCAGGCTGGTTTTCTTGGTAAAATGGGAAACGCTCAAGGCAGATGAAAACCGGGCCGTTCCTGCTGTGGGCAGCACATGGTTGGGGCCTGCAATATAGTCGCCCATGGGTTCGGGGGTGTACGGTCCCAGGAACAGGGCCCCTGCATTTTGAATTCTGTCAATATAATCAAAAGGCGACTCCACGATGATTTCAAGGTGTTCCGGTGCCAGGCGGTTGGACAAGTCGATGGCCGTATCAATATCGGGTACCACCAGAATGGCGCCAAAATTATTGATGGCCGGTCCGGCAATATCCTTGCGGGTCAGGGCATTTAGCTGGGGTTCAAGTGCGGTAGAGACTTTTTGCGCCAGATCTTGGGAATCGGTCACCAGTACAGCCGATGCCAGCACATCATGCTCGGCCTGGGAAAGCAAGTCTGCGGCAATGCATTCCGGGTCTGCGGTTTTATCTGCAATGATCAGAATTTCGCTGGGACCTGCAATCATATCGATACCAACGGTTCCGGAAACAATTTTCTTGGCAAGGGCGACATAAATATTTCCCGGACCCACAATCACATCAACCTTGGGCACCTGGGCCGTTCCGTAAGCCAATGCGCCAATGGCCCAGGCAGAACCTGCTTTGAACACAGAATCAATGCCCACGGCCCGGGCTGCCGCAAGAAGGTGGGGATTGATTTTTCCGTTAGCCATGGGCGGGGTCATCAAAGAGATTGATTTTACACCCGCCACCTTGGCCGGAATTCCTCCCATGAGCACAGACGAGACTAAGGGGGTTTTACCGCCCTTGGCCCCGGGGGCATAGATACCTGCCGCAGCCACAGGTCGGACCATCTGACCCACCATCACTCCGTTTCTGGGGGTGTCCATCCATGAATTTTCCCTTTGTCGGCTGTGAAAAGTGGTGAGCTGTTCGACGGCCCGGTCAAGGGCCTTTAAAAACTGCGGGGTCATCTGCTCCAGGGCATCTTCAAACTCCTGTTCCGTCACCTTAAAGGTATCCAAGGTAACAGCCGGGGAGTCAAACTTGTTGGTGTATTCGATGAGTGCCTCATCACCTCTTTTTTTAACATCATCTAAAAATGCCTGGACATTCTCCTGGTCTTCCCTGGAAAACCCTAAGCCTCTGTCTATGGTATCCTGGACCCTTTTTTCCGCTTCCGGGGACGGGTAATTAAATATTTTCATGGTTGTCTCTTTAACTTATGTTTATTTTCGGCCAAAAAGCTGTTTCCATATTTCAAAATAAAAGAATAGGGCCGCTTGATAAAAAAAATAATATATATATCAATTTTTAACACAGAAAACCAATGTCAAGTCCAATGGGTTTAAAAAATATTGAAACAGGACCGGGATATGGTTTCTGGTCTATGGCTAAAATAAAATTAACTTGCTGTTATGTTAAGTTAATTTTCCCATTGACACCAGCGGCCTTTATTATACCATTGTGCGGTTGACAAAAATGTCCCGGCAGTGCACCTTGCGGTCCTGTGCGTAAACTTTTTTAAGGAAAGAATTTTGTATATTTCTAAAAATATTGAATCCCTGAGGTACAGCGTAATACGGGAAATGAGTCAGGTCGCAGCCCAATATGAGAATGTCATCTCCCTTGGCATCGGCGAACCAGATTTTCATACCCCGGCCCCCATTATCGAGAAAGCCTTTGAAGATGCCCGTAAGGGCCATACCCATTACACCCACGCCAAAGGCGACCCACAGCTCATTGAAAAGTTGTCCGTTCGCCTGTCAAAGGACCTTGGCAAAATTGTTCCGCCTGAGTGCATCATAATTACTCACGGCGCCATGAACGGCCTTGCCAATGCTTTCAGGACCCTTATGGATCCAGGAGATGAAATCATTGTCATCGAACCCCATTTCCCGGATTACCTGGCCCACATCACCCTGGCCCATGCCGTGCCTAAGTATGTGCCTTCGGGATTTGATAAAGGTTTTTTACCGGATCCGGCAGACATTGAAGCGGCCATCACAACGGAAACAAAAATTATTTTGATCAACTCGCCAAATAATCCCACAGGTACGGTTGTTCCCAAACGCCTTCTGGAAGAGATCTCTGACATTGCCAAAGCCCACGATCTTTGCGTGGTGTCTGATGAGGTGTATGACCGAATTTCATTTGAAGGCCGGGCCGCATCCATATATAGCTGTCCGGGGATGGAAAACCATGCCCTTGTAATTAATTCTTTTTCCAAAACCTATGCCATGACAGGATGGCGGGTGGGATTTGCCTATGGGCCTCAACCTGTGATTGATCAGATGGTAAAAGTGGGCAACTACGCCATGGCTTGCGCCTGCAGTGTGAGCCAGCGGGCAGCCATTGCAGCCCTGGATACGCCTGATGAGGTGATCAAAGAGATGTCTGATACCTTTGAACAGCGGGTGGAACTGGTCTGTTCGCGGCTTGAGGCCATGCCCGGGGTCCGGGTCAGGCGCCCCAAAGGCAGTTTTTACGTATTTGCCGATATCTCCAGCATCACCAACCAATCCAGACAGTTTGCCCTGGATCTGATAAAAGAGGAAAAAGTCGTGGTGGTACCCGGGTATCCATTCGGGCTATCCTGTGAGGGGTGTATCCGCATTGCCTGCACCATAAACAGCGAACAACTTTGTGAGGCCATGGATCGTCTGGAGCGGTTTCTTGCTGTAAGAAGACACTAAGGCCCAAGTTCAAAATAAAACCTTCCATATGGTTTGCCTTTTCATTCGTCTTCTTCGTTGTGTCAATGGGTACATATATTTAATATGCTCCCATTGCCACGCCTTGAATACGAACGAAAATTCTAAATCATATTTTGGAATGTTTTATTCCGATCATGGGCCTAACTTTAAGTTGCCCTAACTTACCATTCCCAGTGTTAATGATTCTGATTAGACTAATTTTGATCATTTGATCAAAAAATCTCTTGACACATGCTTTGTTTGGATTTATATTTTTGGTCAAATGACCATAACAAGGAGACCCATGCCAAGACCCAAGCGACCTAGATGTATTTCATCCAAACCGGCCATTAAAGGGTTTAAGCCCAGAGGAACAGTGGAGACCGGAGAGGTCATCCTTTCCCTGGAAGAATTTGAAGCCCTCAAACTCATAGATTATGAGGGCATGGACCAGTCTGGAGCCGCGCAGGTTATGGATGTTTCCCGACAAACCGTTGGAAGGGTTCTTAAAACCGCCCGCCATAAAATCGCTGAAGCGCTGGTGACAGCCAAACGGCTCACCGTCCAAGGCGGTTGCTATGAGATGCGGGGACGGGGACAGGGCCGAGGTTGGCGGCATGGGTGCAGAAAACCGCAAGGACTTTAGAGGAGGTGATTCCATGAATAAAGGACAGAATAAAGCTGGTGGCCGGTGCAACGGCCAAGGCGGAAAAGGAAATTTTGCAGGCCAGGGCAGATGCCAGGGTGGTCCCGGAAGATGCGGGGCCGGTGTAGGCCAGGGCAAAAAAGGCCGGGGCCAGGGCGGACAGTCCAGGTAATTACAAACCTACCAAGCGGCCGGCGTAACCCGGCCGCTTCTCGGTACCTTTATAACGGAGATTATGACCATGAACAGCGAAGACACCCTTTCCGAAAGCCTTGAAGACTATCTTGAAGTCATACTGGAACTTCAGACCATGAATACGGTTGCCCGATCAAAAGATATTGCCGAAAAACTGAATATTAAATGCGGGTCCGTTACAGGTACCCTTAAAAAATTGGCTGATCGGAAACTCATAAATTATGAACCTTACGGCTATATCACCTTGACCTCCAAAGGGGAGAAAATCGCAAAAGAGGTTACAACCCGTCATAATGTGTTTAAGCATTTTTTATTCAAACATGTGGAGCTTGATGAAACTATTGCAGAACAAACCGCATGCCGTATGGAACATGCCATGAACCATAAAAACTTTATGAAATTTAAGGCGTTTGTTACAAAACTGGATGCCTGATAGTCAAGCATCATCTTTTCTATAGTTTTCAAAGCAGGCAGTTGTGATGGACTTTTATTCCTTAAATCAGAAACAGGCTTAACTGAGGCCAGTAGGTGATGATCAGTACTGACAGCAGCAGCACGAGCATGAACGGGATTGTGGCCCGGTAAATTTCATCAATGGGTTTCTTGAACCGGTAACCTGCAATGAACAGGTTCATGCCCACAGGCGGGGTGAAGTATCCGATCTGCATGTTCGCCAGAAAGATAATCCCTAAATGGACCGGATGTATCCCGTATTTCAGGGCCACGGGCAGCATGAGCGGAACCATGATAATGATGGCTGAAAAAATATCAAGCATGGCGCCCAGGATCAGCAGGAAGATATTGAGCAGAATGAGAAATACAAGTTTGCTGGCTACAAAAGTTTCGCAGAATTTAAACAACTTCATGGGCGCTTCGGCATCAATGAGATAGTTGGTCAGAGCTAAAGATACCCCTAAGATGAGCAGGATACCACCCACCATGACCATGGACTCCCGGATAATGCCGGGCAGTTTTTTTAACGCAATTTCCCGGTAGATCAGTACTTCCACCACCAGTACATACATGGCCGTTACCGCAGCTGCCTCGGATACGGCAAAATATCCAGAATAGATCCCGAAGAATACAAACAGGGGCAGAGGCACCTCCCAGCCCGCGGCCTTAAGGGCCGAAAAGCAGTTTTTAACAGAAAATCGGGTTAACGGCACCTGATTTCCCCGGTTGGCCCAAACGCTCCAGATGGACAGCATCACAATCATAAGAAGTGCCGGGAACAGACCGGCCAGGAAAAGGTTTTCAATGGAGACCTGTTCACCCCCGCTCATCTGCTGGGCAATGATGCCGTAAAGAATCAGGGGTAAAGACGGGGGCAGCAAAAGTCCAAGACTGCCCGAAGTGGTCACCAGCCCCAGGCTGAAATGGTCCGTATATCCGGCCTGGGTCAGGGCCGGGTACAAAAGCGCGCCCATGGCCACAATGGTCACCCCGGATGCTCCGGTAAATGCCGTGAACAGCGCGCATACCACAAAGGCCACAATGGCAAGCCCGCCGGGTATCCATCCCAGAAAGGCCTGGGTCAGCGTCACAAGCCGCTGGGAGGTATTGCTCTCCCCAAGGAGATACCCGGCAAAGGTGAACAAAGGCAGGGCCAGCAGGATAGGGGTATCCGCAATCCGGTATAACTCAATGGCCATAACTGATAAATCAATTTCAGACAGGTGAAATCCGTACATGGCTGCAGCAATGATCACCGTGAACAAAGGTGCGCCCATCAGGGCAAAAACAATGAGCAGACCGATAATTGTAAATGTCATGTTATGAATGTTTCACTCGATCATCAAGTTTTTAGAGAATTTGTTCAAATTCAAGGCGGAAACAATTTTTAACCGGAGGAATATACAATATATTTTGAGGCTTAACAAATTTTTTCCAATGCCGAAGTTGGGCAAATTAACAAAAAGTTGATCATCGAGTTTCAGGGATCGGGGGTAAATATTTTGATCAGATTTCCAAGAAAAAACAGGGCATATCTGATGGTAATAATACCGAATGCAACGGGAATTACAAGTTCACAGAGCCATACGGGTACCGAAAAAAATGCCAACATTCCGTCGGCCTTTTCCATGAGGACAAACCTTGCACTGTGTTGGGTCATCAACGCACAGATAATTGTTGTGAACAGGTAAATAAAAAGGTCTGTAAACCGTTTAAAGCCCGTGGTCAGATATTTGGATACAATATCAATGCTGATGTGATTATCTGTTCTTGAAGCCACCATGGCGCCGATGAGTCCCAGCCAGAGCACCAGCACGCGAACCAGAGGATCAGCCCAGACAATACCGGTATCAAAACCGTTTCTTAGAACGATCTGGAACACGACAAGACCGATTATGAGCAAAAGCAGGCTCACCAACAGGGCATCTTCGATTTTATGAAGAATGGAAATCACACGGGACATATCAGATACTTACCGTTTTTTTCACTGGTTTTTACGGTACTGCTCGAGCAACGCATCTATCTCGTCTGCCGGCGCTTTGGGCAGATCTCCGGCATTTATCATTTTTTGGGACGCTTTGGCCGCTGTTGCCATCCATTCATTCATTTGCTCCTGGGACGGGGTGATGAATTCAATCCCCTGTTTTTTTAAGGCTTCAATGGCTTTGACATTGTCCTGTCGGTTCAAGCGGTCTATCTCTTGAAGTGCCTGGTTCATAACGCCAGAAACGATTTTCTGGTCGTCCGGTGAGATTTTATTAAATGTTTTTTTATCTATGGCAAAAACGGCATAAACATAGAGCAATGGAATATTGGTAATGTACTTTATTTCCGTGTGCCATTGGAGCACAACAGCACCCACCGGGGAAGTCCCCACGGTGTCAATGAGCCCGGATTGCAACCCCGTGCGCACATCCGCCAGGGGCAGGGCAATGGGGGAGACGCCGAAACTGCTCACTGAATCCACAGACGCTTTATCATTGTCCGGCACCCATATTTTGCGGTTTTTAAGATCCCCGACAGATGTAATGGGCGATTTAGACATGATATATGCAAAACCGCCACCCATGAGGGTAAAACAGACAATCCCCCCATCACCAAGGCCATTGATGATGTAGGCATCCATGTGTCCTCGCACATAATCCACCTCTTCCTGGGATTTGAATTTCATGGGCTGGGCATAGATCTGATTGCCCTGGAAAAATGAGGACAGGCTGCCGGCCATGAACGCACCGCCCTGGAGCTGGTTAATGCGGATTTTGCGCAATACAGCCTTGTCATTTCCCATGACCCCGCCGGGATAGAATTTGAATTTGACACGATTATCCGTGACCTTGGCGACCTGGTTTGCGCCTTGGCGCATTTTTTCCATCCACATGGAACCTTCCGGTGAGATGGTGGCAATTTTTATGGTAACGGCTTGTGCGGATACACAAAAAACCGTGATCATCAGAATACAGAAAAATAATTGCAGAATAGATTTGTTAAGCATAATTGAATTTCTCTTTGGGTTTAAAAATAGTCGTCAGCTTCATCCAGAAGTTTTTTTGCCTGCTGCTGGGCATAGATGTTGATCAATGTATAGCCGTCTATGTTCGGGTCTGTTTCCATAACCTCGTTAAGCAGGTGATCGAAAAGCTGCCGGTCAAACATCATTTTGGCGTACAATTTTGCATAAACAACTTTTGTCATCAGATTTTTACCCCCGCAAATGGAAATAGCTTTTTCAAAATACTGTTTTCCCAGTTCGGGCTTCCCGCCTAACGCCGGGGGCAGAAAGGTGGCAAGGGTGCCTAAATACAAATAGGCACCCCCGTCCTTGTAGGTTTCATCCAGCTCAATGACCCGGTTCATAATGGCCTCGATTCTGGCAATGTCGACCAGAGCGTTGAAGTCATCTTTATGGGCCGTAATCCAGGAACCCCAAGCCTTCCCCAGGGTAAACAGATATGGCAGCTCCTTTTTTTCCATGGCATTTACAACGGCACTGAACTGCTCAAAGGGTTTTTGCTTTAAATCACAGGCATTGCTTTGGGCAAAGCAGACAGCGTTCAGGGCATAATTCAGGGCTTTATCTGCCAGTTTTTTTTTTCGCTCCCTGTCCGTGACAAACACATCTGAATAGGCAGTATAAAGCCGGGCACCTGAAGAGAGCATATCCGGGGAATCCGGGTCCTGGTCAATGAGGCTGTCAACCATAATCAGGTAAGCCGGCGCACCGGATTCCACCATGACCAGGTCATTATTGTTCAGGATACTTCTGGACAAAGAGGTCATCATGTTGGATTTTACTCCGCATCCCTGGACAAGGAGAGTCAGTCCCAAAGGCAGTATGCAGAAAATAATAAATTTGTATGCCCTTTTATTTAAATCAGAAGGCATAAGCGTTTATCCTCTATGTTCCCCTGTTCATATTGAATTCATAGGTAAAACATTTTTATTAGAAATTAATTAAATTGTATAATTTACGCACAGAAAGTATCTTTTTTTAAAGAAAAAATCAACCAGGCCCACTGTATCAATTTAAGGCAGGTTTAGATCATATAAAATTAAAAAGTATGGATATAATTGCTTTAAATCATGGTATAGTGGATTAAATTCATCACGTTCCAAAAAAATTAAAGATGATGCCTTTCAAAATGAGATCTGTTATGTTGCCGGAACAAAAATTTCTCCAGGTATGGACCGCAGTCCTGTTTTTTGTATTAATCCTTTCCGCCGCAGCTAAGGCTGCCGGGCCGGTGGTGCACATCATTCCCGTTTCCGGGACTGTCGAACCGGGCATGGCCGCATACCTCAAACGGGTGGTATCCTCCCTTGAAAAGGATGACACCGCCATTTTGGTTTTTGCCCTGGATACCTTTGGTGGAAGGGTGGATGCGGCCTTTGATATTGTGGAAACCATCTGCACCGTACCAAAGGAAAGAACCATTGCCTATGTGGAGAAAAGAGCCATTTCCGCAGGCGCACTGATTGCGCTTTCCGCCGGTACCCTGATCATGAAGGAAAATACCCTTATCGGTGACTGTGCCCCCATTATTCAGACCAGTGAAGGCCACAAGGAAGCCGGTGAGAAAACCCAGACCGTCCTCCGGGCACAGTTTCGCACCCTGGCCAAACGAAACAACTATTCTCAAGTGCTGGCCGAATCCATGGTGTCCAAATCCATGGAGGTCTATAAAATTACCCGGGGGGATCGTTCTGAATACATGGATAAAACGACCTTTCAGGAGCTTTCCGAAAAAGAAAAGGCAACGATCACCCGTAAATCAACGATTGTAAGCGAGGGTGAGCTTTTGACTATGGATGACAAGGAAGCTGCCGATCTAGGGTTTTCCCGTCAGAGTGTTGCTACCCTTGACCAGGCCCTTGAAATTATGGGGTACGGAGCGTCTCAAAAAATTCAGGTTACGGAAAACTGGTCGGAAACTTTTGTCAGATGGCTCCAGCCTTTTCTACCTATTCTCATGATTATAGGCATCGGTGCCGTATATACGGAGGTTAAGGCCCCGGGATTCGGTATTCCGGGCATTGTAGGCATTATTTGCCTGGGACTTGTGTTTTTTAACCAGTATCTGGTGGGACTTGCCGATTATACGGAAATTCTGGTATTTATCATTGGGTTTTTGCTTCTGGGCATGGAAATGTTTGTCTTGCCGGGATTCGGCATCGCCGGTATCAGCGCTATCATTGTCCTGGCCGCAGGCCTTGTGCTCTCTTTTCAGAATTTTGTGCTGCCCGATCCAAGCCTGCCTTGGCAGGGAGAGCTCATGATAAAAAATTTGGGACTGGTCATGGGCAGTGCCCTTGGCGCATTGCTGGTGTCAATGTCTGTGGTGCGTTTTGCGCTGCCCAAGCTGTCAAAGGTGATCAAGGGACCGTATCTGGATGCCACACTTCAGGACTCCCGTGCCGACTCCACGGAGGCCTTAGGTATTCGCGCCGGCGATGAGGGCATTTCCCTGACAACGTTGCGGCCTTCGGGCAAGGTCCGTATCAGGGATAGAAAAGTTGATGCCGTTACCCAGGGCGGTTTTATTGATCCCGGCACACCCGTCCGGGTGGCCCGGGTAACAGCGGGCCATGTAATTGTTGAAACGATTATGGAAAAGAGGGAAAAATGAACGCCTGGATCCTACCTTTGATTCTTCAGATCATGGGAATTTTTACCGTTGTTGCAGAAGTGTTTCTGCCGTCCCTGGGGCTTTTATCCATAACTGCTCTGGGACTTATCGGATACTCCCTTTTTCTTGTATTCAATGCCTTTCCCCTTTCGGTGTTTTATGCGGTCATAGGGGCAGATCTGATTCTACTTCCGGTGGCCTTTATTCTGGGATTTAAAGCGCTGGCGGTTTCTCCTTTGTCCCTAAAAAAAAAATTATCTGCATCCCAGGGTGTGGTTTCCCAGTCCCCGGATCTTAAAAATTACCTGGACTGCACCGGGCACAGCATCACAACCCTTCGCCCGTCCGGAACCGCTCTGATTGACGGTGTCCGTCTGGATGTGGTTACGGACGGAGAATTTATCGAGGCAGATACACCCTTAAGGGTCTGCAAGGTCACAGGGAATCAGGTGATCGTCCGCCGTGGGGAAAATGTTTGAATCTGTGGTCCTTAAAAGCTTTAAAACAATAACTTTAGAAAAAGGTGGTTTAACATGGAAATTATGTCCATTCTTCTAATCATTGCCGGCATCCTCGGCCTGGTGCTTGTTTACTTTGCATTTTCCTACCTTGGGCTTTGGGTCCAGGCCCTGGTGTCCGGTGCCCGGGTGGGGTTGTTCAACATTATTTTCATGCGGTTCAGAAAAGTGCCGCCTAAATTGATCGTGGAATCCAAGATCATGGCTGTGAAAGCCGGGATTGATATTGCCACAGACAGTCTTGAATCCCATTTCCTTGCCGGCGGCAATGTGTCCCGGGTGATCCAAGCACTGATTGCTGCGGACAAGGCCAATATTGATCTTCCCTTTAATCGGGCCGCTGCCATTGACCTTGCCGGCCGGGATGTGCTGGAAGCCGTACAGATGTCGGTTAACCCTAAAGTTATTGAAACGCCCATTGTGGCGGCCATGGCCAAGGACGGTATCCAACTCAAGGCTATTTCCAGGGTTACGGTGCGGGCCAATATTGATCGCCTGGTGGGCGGGGCCGGCGAAGAGACCATTCTGGCTCGTGTGGGCGAGGGCATTGTTACCACGATTGGTTCGGCTGTCACCCATAAACAGGTGCTGGAAAATCCGGATACCATTTCCAAAACCGTTTTAAGCAAGGGACTGGATGCAGGCACGGCCTACGAGATCCTCTCCATTGATATCGCTGACGTGGATGTGGGCAAAAATATTGGTGCTGAACTGGAAACCGACCGGGCCGAGGCAGACAAGAAGATTGCCCAGGCCAAGGCCGAGGAAAAACGGGCCATGGCTTTTGCCCAGGAACAGGAGATGAAGGCCCGGGTCCAGGAAATGCGGGCCAAGGTGGTGGAGGCCGAAGCCCAGGTACCCCTGGCCATGGCCGAGGCATTTAGAAGCGGCAATCTTGGGATTATGGACTATTATAAGATGCAGAATATCAGCGCCGACACCCGGATGAGGGATACCATTGCCACCCCTGATCAGCCTGAGGAACCTTTAAAATAACATCGAAAACAAGATCAGGATAACATTATGGACTTTGGTGATTTTATTACGTTGATCTTATTTCTGGTTTTTATTTTTGCGCCTTTTTTGAAAAGAAAAAAGAATGAAAAGGCGCAAAAACCAGACAAATCAAAACAGAGCGGATTTTCCCTTTTTGGAAAACTAAATGAGGTGCTTAAAGAGGCGGCCCGGGAAATGCATGCCCAGGCTGAGCAGGCCCGGAAAAAAGAGGCCTCCGGGCAGCGTAGACATCCCCGGGAGCTGAATGAGAACTCCTTTGAGCAAGGCCGGGAAGACGCCGTAAATCAGACCTTCTGGGATGAAATCGATGACAGGGACGATGTGGATTTTTATCCCGAGAACGCGGATGTCCAAGTCATCAAGCCGATTGAGTCTGTTAATGAAAACACTCTTTTTGTTTCCAGAAAAAAAGAACCCCACAGAAAAGCCGCCAAGATACCGGAAACAAGGGGGTCAAAATTTTTGAGGCACGATGCCATACAGACAAGTTGCCTTAGGGCTGGTCCAAGACGACTGCCCGCCCGGGCCCGGGGACTTCGGAAGGCCGTGATCTGGTCGGAGATCCTTGGAAAACCGGTTGCGTTAAAGGATTAGGATTCGTTCTGCCGGTATTGATGTTGAGCTTCATGCCGAAGATCATGATTCTCTATGCCCTGCCGGACAGCATCCAGTGCCTGAAAACCCTGGTATTCAAGCCTGGTTGGTGGTATAGCAAAATGAACGATATCACAATCAATACGGATGGCCTATGTCTGAAAAAAAGAAAATCTTGCTGGTGGAAGACCACCCCATTTTCAGGCTGGGCCTGGCGGAGTTGATTAATCAGGAAAGCGACTTAGCCGCATATGGCAGTGCCGGGGATGTTGAGCAGGCCATTGATGAAATAACTGATATATACCCGGACCTGATCATTGCGGATCTTTCCTTGAAGCAGTCTGACGGTCTTGATTTGGTCAAATATGTAAAACAGCATCACAGTCATATTCCCGTGCTGGTGCTTTCCATGCATGATGAATACCTTTATGCTCCCAGGGCCTTGTCTGCCGGAGCCCATGGCTACATCATGAAACAGGAAGCCGTGGAGTCCGTTGTTGAAGCCATTCATCTTCTGCTTGCCGGAAAAATTTATCTCAATGACAAAGTCAAAGAACATATTCTTTTGTCCATGGCCAATCCGCCGGAGGCGCAAGAAAAAAGCCCGTTTGACCGTTTAACCGACCGGGAGCTTCAGGTTTTCAAACTGATCGGCAGGGGTTTTTCAACCAGGGAAATTGCCGAGCGACTGTTTTTAAGTATCAAAACTATTGGTACCTACAGGGAACGTATTAAAAAAAAGCTTAATATTAAACATGCAAGCGAGTTGGTTCGCTGCGCAGTGCATTTTGAAAAAACAGGTCATATTGGTATTGTGGAGTAACGCCGATACGTTATTTTTTTTTCCGACGGCCTTTTTTCTTTTCCCACGCTTCATTTGCCAGGATCATTTCTCTGATATCTTTTGATGTTTCCGTGACCTCAACCGTAAATGCATATTCGTCCTTTGAAACGGTTATTTTTTCTATCTGTTTACCTAAAAAATTCTGGATTTGCGTTAACAGGTCCTTTTCCTGGCTGCTGCAAAATGATATGGCTTTTCCCTTGGATCGACCGCGACCGGTTCTGCCGACCCTGTGGACATACATTTCTTTTTGTTCTGGAAGGTCATAATTGACCACATAATCAACATTGGGGATATCAATGCCCCGGGCCGACACATCCGTGGCAATAAGTATCTTGTCATCACCTTGTTTGAAACGGGTCAAAACCGCCAGCCGCTGATCCTGATCTTTTTTACCATAAATGGTCAACGCGTCTATCTCTGCTCTTTCCAGGGCTTTGGCCACCCGTTCGGCCCGTACGGTGGTTCTGACAAAAACTAGGATTTTGCTTTCCGGGTTATCCCGGATGAATTTACGCAGAAAAAAGCGTTTATCGTCCATTTCCACAAAAATCACATAGTGGGATACATTTTTTGATACCGGATCTTCCGGCGAAATTTGGATGCGCACGGCAGAGGACCTGACCTGTGAATAGGCCAGCTTTTTAATGTTTTTGTCAATTGTAGCTGAAAAAAATAGGGTCTGGTGCCGTTGTTTTAAAAGTCGCTTGATACATTGGATATCATCAAAAAATCCTTTGGCCAGCATTTGATCCGCTTCGTCAAGGATTAAAATTTTAACCTGTCGGATATCAATGGCTTTCTGGCTGATCAGGTCAAACATACGGCCCGGGGTGGCAATGAGAATATCAACCCCTTTTATGAGTGTCTGAATCTGTTTATCCTGTTCAACCCCGCCGAAAACGGCAAAGGGTTTAACCTTTGTTTTGCGGCACAACCCCATAAAGACTTCATTTATCTGAACAGCAAGTTCCCTGGTGGGAACCATGATAATACTTTGGATGCCCGGTTTTTTTTTTGTTTTTTTTTCGTTCAAAACAGCATCTATAACAGGGACTGCAAACGCCACGGTTTTTCCGGTTCCCGTCTGTGCAATGGCCAGAACGTCTTCACCTTTTAATATGGAGGGAATGGCTTTGTACTGAATGTCTGTGGGCCTGATAAACCCCTGCGCTTCCAGGTTTTTTTTCAGGGTGCTGTTTATTGCATAGGTGTCAAATTTCATGTAGTTTTGCCTATCTTGGAGTTTACACTGGGTTGAAGCTATAAGATAACTGTTTAAGCCTAAAAAGAAAAGGGGCCGTATAAAAAATGAACAACGTTGTATACTTCAAACAGCCAAAGAAAATATGGACATTGCGAATCAAACTTTTTGGCGCGGATCCGGAATGGGCCCGGGTGATGGAAATTGACTGGCGGGCATCGTTTCTGGATCTGCACGAGCCCATTCAAGAGGCCGTAGATGGGGAAATTGGGTATTTCAGATCAATAAAACCCGGCACAAGGACAAACAAGCACAACCCGGCGTTTTTTATCCCAGGGTCATTGAGGCAAGGGGGGAGAACCCCGAACAGTACCCGGACTATGAGGACTGGGAAGAATAGTTTAGTAGGCTATGGTTTGGGCGAAAAGTTGCCCAGATGCAAGGCGCAGGAATATTTGCGACCGGAGCAACCTGGTCGGTTGTGAGGATTGCAAATTTTCTTGCAACGACGCAGGTGGGTGACTTTTTGTTCAACTATTTGTGGAAATGCCTACTTCATCAAAGGTCTTAATATCCGCAAGAATACGCGTGGCAAGGTCCAGAAGCTCCATGCACACAGCCGCACCGGTGCCTTCCCCGAGACGGAATTTAAAGTCGATTAAAGGTTCCAGACCCATGTGGTCCTGCATATATTTATGGCCGATTTCCACAGACTTGTGGGAGGCAAACAGGTAGTTTTTTGCTGCCGGGGCCAGTTCACAGGCAATCAGGGCGCCTGCCGTGGAGATCAGGCCGTCGCAGATCACCGGAATGCCTTTGGCGGCCGCACCGATCACCAGTCCTGCCAACCCGCCGATTTCAAGCCCCCCGACTTTAGCCAGCACATCAAGGGGATCCTTGGGATCAGGCTTGTTTATGTCCAGTCCCTTTTGGATCACAGCAATTTTTTGGGCAAGACCTTTATCGTCAACCCCTGAGCCCCGGCCGGTCAGACGTTCCACGGACAATCCTGAAAATGCCGCAATGATGGCAGTGGATGGGGTGGTATTTCCAATGCCCATATCCCCAGTGCCTAGAAGGTCAACAGGGGTTTGGGCGTGCAGTTCATTGACGATTTCAATGCCTGCTTCAATGGATTTAACCGCCTCTTCCCGAGTCATGGCAGGCCCTTTAGTAAAATTGTCTGTGCCGTGTCTTACTTTTTTATGAAAAATGGGGAGATCTGGGTCAAAATCGTAATTCACACCGATATCCGCGGCTTTCACCCGGGCTCCGGCATGTTTGCCCATGACGTTGACGGCTGCCCCGCCCCCGACGAAATTGAGCACCATCTGGGGGGTGACTTCTGCGGGGAAGGCGCTGACTCCTTCCTCGACCACGCCGTGGTCACCGGCGCAGGTGATGATCTGTTTGTTGGTTAAATGGACGTCAATGGTTCCTTTGATGGCGGCCAGACGGGCCCCGATCTCTTCCATCATTCCCAGGCTGCCGGGGGGCTTTGCCTGGTTCTGAAGGCGCTGTTTGGCCTTTGCGAACGCATTGTGATTAAGTTCAGGATTGATGGCCGAAAGGGTCTGTTCAAGCAGAGACATCGTTTTACCTCGCTAATTTGTCCTGCAGCAATCCATGGTCTTTTAGGCATGCAGGAACATGTTCCTGCAAAACCCTTTACCATCGCGTCCTGCATGACAAAAATCTTAAAGCACGTCTTCTGACTCAGGGGGGGTGGTGGCTTTTTTCCCCTAAGCCTTCCCAGAAAAGTTTTCCAGTGGCATGACAGGGTGAATGTGCCCCATTACAGCGGCGGGACCGTCACGGATTTGCACCGTGTTCCGTTTGCTAAAGATTTGACAACTCTTATTATGTTGCCGGGTACCGTAAACCTGTTTGCTATCAAGGTCAATCATTTTTCGTGTTCGAATACAGTAACTTTTTATCGATAGAACTGCCGGGTTATGCTATTCTTTTACCCGTTGAGTCATCAGGTAAAATGCGTGATGAATATTTTATTGCAAAGAACTATTGAATATTAACCAAAAAGGTTCGATACATTATGGAATTAAGACCACTAGGCATCGCAACAGAAATTATTCAGGAGATTGGGCTCAGTATTACATATAACTATGATGATCTGATTTTCATTGAGCACAATCCTTTTATTATCCAGTTTGATGATGAAAACTTAAAGAATCTAAACCTGTTTTTCAATATTGATTGTGAACAGGAGACCGCCGGAAAGCTGGAGGCCCAATTAAAAAATGCTGCATCCCAGAGGGGCTTTACCATTACCTTAAGCGGAAAGTTTGAGATGAAACAAAAAGAAAATACAGAAGAAATTGATATAAAATTTATCGAGTAGCAGTAAGGGGCATGGAAATTTTAAAATCCACAAATAGAGTGAAGGCAATTAAAATGGATGGGTTGTTTTTTTTGCGGACCTTAAAAAAATCGAATCATGAAAACATTTAAGCATCTCACCAATCCTGTTCTTTATTCAGGCCCCCAAGAGATCAACAGACTTGCCGGATTACTTGATCCGTCCACCCCGATTTTTTTTATTACCGGTGCCCATTTTGTAAACACCAATACCTGGCAAACGCTTGAATCCCAATTGCGTCGGGCCGGATGCAAGTTCCAAAGACAGACCGTGCATGGAGAGCCCGGCCCGGATATAGTTGATGACCTGACGGAACAGGCGGACAGGCTAAAGGCCGGTTGCGTGGTGGGCATTGGTGGGGGATCGGTTTTGGATGCAGGCAAATCGGTTGCGGCCATGCTTTGCCAGGAAGGTTCAGTCCAGGATTATCTGGAGGATGTGGGCACAAAAGACCCCAACGGAAAAACCGTTCCATTTATTGCTTTACCTACAACAGCTGGGACCGGCAGTGAAGCCACCAAAAATGCAGTGCTCAGCCGCCCAGGGCCGGATGGATTTAAAAAATCCTTCCGCCACGATGCCTTTATTCCCTCGACTGCCATCATTGACCCTGAACTGGCAATGGGATGCCCGCCTGAAACGACTCTTGCCTGTGCCCTGGATGCGTTCAGCCAGCTTCTGGAATCCCGTGTCTCCACAGCATCTACACCGCTCACCCAGGCGTTGAGCAGGCAGGGGCTTCGGCTGTTTACCCGGGGATCGCTGCTCTTTTCGGATAACCTGTACCAAAGCCGGGCGGAATTGTCTTTGCGATGGGATCTGGCCATGGCTGCGTATCTGTCCGGGGTTACCCTTGCTAATGCCGGGCTTGGCACAGTACACGGTATTGCAGGCCCTCTTGGCGCTTTTACCTGTGTGCCCCACGGGGTGGCGTGCGGTTGCCTTCTGCCCCGGATTTTTACCATATTGACCCAAGAGATGCAGGTGGAGGCCCTGGATGAAGTGGGTGCCTGGCTTTCCAGGGGTATCGACGCCATTCCCCAGCCCGATGATTTTAAGGTTGCCCTGGATCACATGAATTCCTGGGGTGAACAATTGCCTAAACTGCGTGACTATGGGGTGACGGAACATCATATTGATGCCGTCGTCGATGCCTCGGGCAATAAACATTTCCCCATTCAATTATCATCACAACAGATGCGGGATATTCTATTGGGATGCCTCTAATAGCCTTGACCTGGTACCCCTGCTGATATAGGGTTTCTTATTTTTATTGAAAGCAGGCCTTTTCATATGCACGCCACAGATAGGGATAAGGTAATTCCCCCCAAGACTTTTTTAAGCCTGCTTTTCAGCCTGGCGCTACCCATTTCTCTGCAATTTCTTTTGACCAGTTCCATGGCTGTGATAGACATACTCATGATCGGCCAGCTTCATGATGCGGCCGTGGCGGCTGTGGGCATTGCCAATCAGTTTGTTTTTATCTTTTTTGTTATCCAGTTCGGCATTCACTCAGGCATCGCCATCTTCACGGCCCAATACTGGGGCAAACAGGATGTTGCTCGGATCCACCAGTTGTCTGGTCTTGGGCTTCTGGCAGGATTTGTCATCGGTTCTGTGTTTGCCGGTGCTGCGTTGTTTTTTCCCGCAGCCGTGATTTCGGTATTTTCCAGTGATGCCGACGTGGTCCGTCTTGGGGCCGAATATCTTCGCATTGTGGGATTTGCCTTTGTTCCTTTTTGCGTAACCTTCTCCTTTATGACTAATATGCGGAGTATGGGGTTTGCCGGTGTTCCTTTGATCTCTTCATTTATAGCCGTGGTTGTAAATATTGTGCTCAACTACTGCCTGATTCTCGGCAACCTTGGCTTTCCCGCCATGGGTGTCACCGGTGCGGCCATTGGCACCTGCACGGCAAAATTGATTGAAACCGGCTTGTTAACGGCGATCATTTACCTGAAACCTTACCCCCTTGCTGCGTCAGTAAAAGAAATGCTGTCCTTCGATTTTGCCTTTGTCAAGCGGGTCACGGCCACTTGCTGGCCTGTGTTCCTCAATGAATTCTTCTGGGTCACAGGCGTGAGTATGTACAAACTGGTTTACGCCCGCATGGGCACTCAGTCCATTGCGGCAGTCAATATCGTGGCCACCTTTGAGGAATTTTTATTTGTTCCTTTTTTCGGCATTTTCCATGCTGGTTCCATTCTCATCGGTAACAGCATTGGGGCCAAAAGATACAATCGGGCGTTCGCCTATGGCAAATTCATGCTTTTGATCCAGCTTCCGATGGCCCTTGGCGCAGGGCTTGTGCTCATCCTGTGCAGACCTTTTATCCTGGGATTTTACAATATTTCCACGGCAGCTTATGAGAATGCCTACTACCTGATACTGACGACAGGTCTTATCTTTTGGGCAAAGACCACCAATTTTACAACGGTGGTATCTGTTTTCAGGGGCGGAGGCGACACAAAGTTCGGCTTTCTCATGGACCTGAGTTCAGTATGGTGCATTGGCGTGCCCATGGCGTTTATCGGTGCGTTTGTCTTTCATTGGCCCGTGTACGGTGTCATGGCCCTGATTGCCCTGGAAGAAATGTTCAAGCTGATTATCGGCTTGCCCCGATTTTTTTCAAAAAAATGGATTAAAAACCTTGTGGCAGATCCGGAAAAATAACCTGAACAAAACCCTTGAATGATCCGTCACAAAAGGAGGAAGAATTGAAATATATAGGCGCCCATGTGAGTGCTGCAGGCGGCGTTGAAAACGCGCCAATCAATGCCGAAAAAATCGGCGCATCCTGTTTTGCACTTTTTACAAAAAATCAGCGACAGTGGCAGGCCAAGCCCTTATCAGAAACAAACATCAATGAGTTTAAAGCAAACTGCAGCGCTTTGGGTTTCGGGCCCGGGCAGATTTTGGCCCACGACTCCTATCTCATAAACCTGGGCCATCCTGCACACGCCGCCTTGGAAAAATCAAGACTTGCGTTCGTAGATGAAATGCAGCGATGTTATCAGCTTGGCATTGCCATGCTCAATTTCCATCCGGGGTCAACGTTAAAAAAGATCAGCATGGATGACTGTCTGGCAACCATTGCCCAATCCATTAATTTTGCCCTTCAAAAGGTGCCGGACGTTATCGCCGTGATTGAAAACACTGCCGGCCAGGGGAGCAATGTGGGATTTGCCTTTGAACAGATAAACACCATTATTGACCGGGTGGAAGATCAATCCCGCATCGGGGTGTGTATTGACACCTGCCACGCTTTTGCTGCCGGTTATGACTTTGTCTCCCGGGAAGGTTATGAAAAAACCTGGGACCTGTTTGACGCAATTATCGGCTTTGAAAAATTAAAGGGCATGCACCTGAACGATGCCAAAAAGCAGATTAATTCCAGGGTGGACCGGCATGAAAGCATCGGAAAGGGACAACTTGGCCTTACCGCTTTCCAGCACATCATGGAAGACAAACGCCTGGATAATATTCCCATGATTCTGGAAACACCGGACAATAATATATGGGCCAAAGAAATTTCCCTGTTAAAATCGTTGATCAAGCCGTAAGCTGAATGAGGGAGTTTTCATGAGAATCTGGGACCTTCATCCAGGATACCTGAACCGCCAGAGTCTTTTAGGCGAACACCGGGAACTTCACGGTATGGTCTCCATTATTGTCAACGGCAAAAAAGGCTATTCCCGGCACCCGGAAACTTTGCGCTGGATGGATTTCGGCTGGGCGCTGAACAAACGCCACCAGTTGTTAGCCGCAGAAATGACGTTGCGGGGGTACAATGACAAATCCCCTGTGCACACCCGCAAAAATAAAGGCCGATGGCCTGACACATTTATTGATGAACCCTATCTCCAGATCCAGCTGCTCAGGGAAAAATACCGGGACAAGGAACCGGGACGCATTCCCTTACCCCAAAATGCCCAGCAGATGTGGCGTCAGCACAAGTACGCCGTCATGGCCCGGAGTGCCCTCCTGTACAAAAAAATCGGTGCAGACGTGGCCCGCATGGGTCCCCGGGATGATTTCAGTAGTCTGGCCCTTCTTCTGGTTGAAACGTTGAGAACCCGGCCATCCCAGGGCGGATTAAAAAATGCGCTGCAACATATGTGGGGGTATGTGTCGGACAGATATGAAAAATCGCGGGAGCCTTTGCACGCATGGCCCCTGACAGATCTGCTGGCCCGGATTCAGGATTTGACATTTAAACACAGCCAGCCGTATTTAATGGAATCCGTTGCGCTAAGCGAGTTCGCTGTGTGGATAAAGGACAATCGCATGTAAGGCCAGAGTGAACGATTGGGCCGTCAATAGGGGACAGCCCCCGTTTTGGTGGTCTGTCCCCATTTTTTATTGAAAAAAGGTATTTTCATATATTGAAACAGCCTGGTTCATGGCCGGGCTTGTTCAACAATCGGATAAGATCCTGGTTCGTTTCTCACACGATCTATCCTTATTTTTTAGGTTTCTGAATTATCAGTTATCTTTTCGATCCGAAAGTATCTCGCCAGTTAACGGATTAACCCTTAGTTCACGTTCCTCGTTATTTTTGTAGGCTTCAACCTCCCAAACCCCATCATCCATTGATATTTCTGTTATTGGAGCATAGCCCTGAGTTTCTAATGTTTGGATGATTTCAACTAGGGGCTTAGAATCTGCTGGTGGTCGTTCGCCGGCAAACACCTGGGAGATACCAAGTGCAGATAAGACAGCTACAGTAAAAAAGATCCCTGATGCTACTTTTTTCTTCATGGTGCTTTCCTCCATTTGAGAATTGAATGATTTATTACCAAGCGTAAGCTTAGCGCTATTTGGACTTGATTTTTGTACTGGTTTCAGGAAAAATAAGTACTTGTGCAGTTTTTTTTCAGGATAACTCCAAATCATTTCATTCCTATTTTTAGTATCAGAAAAAAACTGAATTGACAAATAAATTACTTATTATTGTAAATAGGGGGCAGACCCCGGTTTGTCAATTTTTGTCCTTGGTCTGCCGACTTTACCCGGACAAGCACGCCTGCCCAACATCATATAAAAAGGGCTGAAGAAACCGGCCGAATCAGTTTTAACAAATCTCCGGCATTGTTGCTACTCTTAGGGGTTAGCAACAGAGAATTGAAAAAGATACAACTATAGAATCATAGTCTGTCCCCATTTTTTGCGCTTGCCCGGAAGGTGAATAGGCTGGAAGCCGAGATTGGTGGCGATTATCAGACAAACCTGCTAACAAAAAACAACTTGTCTTCATTAAGGGTATCATATAAAGGATGTGTCAAAAGAGTTGCCGTTAATATTATCTGGGTTTTCAGTTTTTAAAGCAGCTCACAATCTACCACATAGGAGGTCTCATGAGTTTTAACGAAAAGATTGCTGCTTTATCCGAGAAGGTCACGTCACTTATCGACCATCTGGAGACCGAAGAAGCCACGAAAAACGCTCTGATCATGCCCTTTATAGCAGCCTTGGGCTATGATGTCTTCAATCCACAGGAGGTCGTACCTGAGTTTACAGCTGATGTAGGAACTAAAAAGGGTGAGAAGGTAGATTATGCGATTATGCAGGATAATGAAGTGATCGTCTTGATTGAGTGCAAAAAATCAAAGAGCGACCTTTCTGAAGCAAACATCCACCAGTTGTTTAGGTATTTTACAGTCACTAATGCCCGTATTGCTATTCTTACCAATGGTGTTCAGTATCGTTTTTTTTCAGACCTTGAAGAACCCAATAAAATGGATGAGAAGCCGTTTCTTGAACTTGATCTGCTTAACATTAGAGAGAACCTTATCGAAGAAGTTCGGAAACTTGGCAAAGAAAACTTTGATTTGGACAGGATGCTTAGTACCGCCAATGAACTCAAGTATACCTCTGAAATTAAAAAACTGATGAATGTACAGTTTGAAACTCCCGGTGAAGAGTTTACCCGATTCTTTTTTAAAGCGGCCAATCCAAATGCCCACTTCACCGCATCCGCTAAAGAACAGTTTACCAAGTTTGTGCAAAAGGCACTCCATCAGTTTATTAGTGAAAAAGTCAGTGACCGTCTAAGGTCTGCTCTTGAGAAGGAAGACGATAAAATCGTTGAAACCAACGAAGACGAGATCGTCTCTGAAGCCAAGCCCAATGGTATTGAAACCACTGACGAAGAACGTGAAGGCTTTCAAATCGTTAAGGCTATCCTGGTTCAGAAGGTCGCAGTAGAAAGAATCGTTCACCGTGATACTAAATCATATTTTGGCATTCTCCTTGATGATAATAACCGTAAACCACTTTGCAGGTTGCACTTCAATACTGCTCAGAAGTACCTTGGTGTAATCGGTGATGACAAGCAAGAGACACGTATCCCAATTGGTAATCTTGCTGATATCTACCAATATGCAGACAAACTACTGGAAACAGTTAAGTTTTATGAGGAAACAAACTAAAACACCTCATCGGCCACACAAGCCGCTTTACGCAACGCTCCATTAATCAGGTGCGCATACCGTTGGGTCATCTCGATACTGCTGTGGCCTAAAAGTTCCTTGATCGTGTAGGTGTTCACTTTGCCACTGGATGCCAGATAACTGGCGTCTGTGGGGTGTAGGTCATGGAAACGGAATCATTCAGAAGACTAGTATGCATTGATTTTGGATCAAATCTGTATTCAAGAGTAATCTTTTATCTTTGTTGCCGTGTCATCTGATATGATCAGACTCAACTGTCTGGTCGGCAATTTTGAAAAGGGAAAAAGCAACTATAGAATGAAGGGTTCATAAAAATGGATATCCACGCCTGGATCGCCGTCGCTATGTTGGTTACGGCCATGGTTCTTTTTATCAGCAAGCTTATCCCTCTTGAGGCCACTGCTCTTTCGATCCCGGTTGTGCTTGGACCGCAGATTAAATAACTTGAACGAAATTGCTTGCCTTTTGGCCCATCTACTTCGTTGAATCAAAGGCCCAATAGGCCTGCTATTCAACCTTTAATACGCTTTGTAGATGAACCAAAATTCGGCGTTATTTCTGCCCAACTTATTACTTTCACCTGAGTAGATTCGACGTGTCCCAGGGGGATATTGTAAAAAGGGGAGAGATTATCGGTCGATCTGGTTCTACGGGACGGGCCACGGGGCCTCATCTGCACCTGTCCATATCTGTACAGGGCCAGTTGGTAGATCCGGTACCGTTGTTTGAGGAGACAAACGATCAATTGCTCCGGTAGGGATTGATCATAACATCGGCCACAAGGTGTCCACCCGGAAAGTTTTTAAAAAAAATGTAGATAAAATTTGCTTGGTTTGTAGATAGCTATTGTGAATAAACAAAAAACATTCACGGAAAGGATAAAGACGCCGAGCATGACATCTACAGACACTGAAATTTCTCAAAATGCAAAGACCAAAACAAAATCTGGATATTTGATATAAGAGCGCCGGTCAGGTTGAATTGAATTCCGTTATAACCAGCAATTCCTGAATCTGGTTCCTGAAAGTTGACATCCACTCCCTCTGTTTTTATATTATAAGATATAATAATCCATAAAACAGGAGGATATCCAAATGGCCGATAAAAAGGAAAATAAAGACTACTGTGATGCAGAAGACCAGAAAAAGGTGGTTGATAAAATGGCCGACTGCGACAAGAGTGCCAAAACAGATAAAGAAAGAGACGACTGCTATTCCGAGGTCGTCAAAAAGGATGACGGCTGCATGTCCTGATATTGTTTTGTGATAATTAAATTCAGTTCATCCGGTCATATGCGGCTTCTGCCGTAACAGGATCTCCATGAGCGCCTGCTGATAATTATCCTAAACCCACCATCTAATGTTTTATTTCTCTTTTAATTCAAAAAGTTAACAAAGTTTATGTTTCACCAAATAGGTGAAACATAAATGCATCTAATCAATTAATTTTACATTAAAATCAGAAATTATATGGTGGATTTGGGATTATCTTCAGGGCTTGTGACTGACCAATGCCCAGGATTTCATTTTTCTTTTATTGTCCTAACAAAAATGCTGGGCTTGATCATAACTTCGGCCAGTTTGTGCTCATCTTTTCAGAACCTGAAAATACCGACGGAATTACAAGCGGTTAAAAGTGCCCTGAATCGGGTTCTCTCATAAGTGCCCCATCTTATGATCAACCCCAAAATAGAATGAAAGGAAGTCCACTATTTCTTTTATTAAACTTTTGGGACGGCTGATAAATGAGGAATATTTTTCCGGCGGCGGCCATGTGGGCTGTGCCCTGGCCGTTGCCCCAGAGATAAGCGCCATTAAATACAGGAAAATGAAATCCGTCATATGAGGGATCTGTGAGTTTGGTAACATTATACAAAGGGCATTTTATCGATACGCCCACACCGGGCGAATTCAGGGTGAGAAAAGACGCTGTCGCCATCGTTGAAGCGGGCAAGCTTCTCTTCCTGGAAAAGGCGGTGCCGGAACGGTTTTCTTCTCTTCCAGTAAAGGACTTGGGAGAGGGAGTGGTTATTCCTTCTTTTATTGATCTGCATGTCCATGCACCCCAGCATATGCAGATGGGGGCGGGGCTGGATATGGGATTGCTCGATTGGTTGGAAAATTATACCTACCCAGGAGAGTCCAGCTTTGCCGATGAAGATTATGCCCGAAAGATTTATCCTTTGTTTGCCGCCGAACTGCTGCGGCAGGGCAGCCTCCGGTCTGTGGTTTACGGTACGGTTCATTTGGTATCGACCCTGATTCTGGCCCAGGTCCTGGAAAAGGCCGGACTGATCGCCTTTGTGGGCAAGGTCAACATGGACCGGAATACGCCCGATTATTTGAAGGAGACCTCCGAAGCCTCGTTCAAAGTCACTGAAACCTTCTGCCGGAGGTTAGTGGGCCGGAATGGGGTCCGGCCCATCGTTACGCCCCGTTTTGCCCCGAGCTGCACGGAAAAGCTCATGGAAGACCTGGGCCGGCTCTCTCAACGGTTGGACCTACCGGTCCAGTCCCACCTTTCCGAAACCCTCTCCGAAGCCCAATGGGTCTCTCAGCTTTTCCCCGAAAGCCGCAGCTATACCCATGTCTATAATGACTGCGGCCTCCTGGGGTCAGGTAGCCTGATGGCCCACGCCATCTTTTTAAGTGATGAGGAAATTGATTTAATCATGGAACGGGGAGCCACATTGGTTCACTGCCCCAGCGCCAACATCAATTTGAGCAGCGGCATCATGCCCCTGGGCCGCTATTTGGACCGGGGCGTTAACCTGGGACTGGGCTCAGATGTGGGCGCCGGGCACACCCTTGCCATGTATCGGTCGGTTGTCCAAGCGGTACAGAGCGCCAAGCTGCTTCGGATTTTGCGGCCCGAAGAGAATCACAGAGCGGTAACCCTTTCCGACGCCTTTTATCTGGCGACCATGGGAAATGGTAAATTCTTTACCAATCAGGGATGGGGGCCTTGTGGTGCCTTTGAGCCGGGTATGAGTTTTGACGCCCTTTCCATTGATATGGGATTGCCCGAAGTGGTAGAGATGTCTCCTCTCAATCAACTGGAGCGGTTTCTCTACGCCGGGGACGACAGACATATTAAAATACGGATTTTAGCCGGAAGGGAATTATGAAAAAACGCTGTCGATTTATTTTAAACGACAAAGAGATGGAATTTTCCCTGTCGCAGGGCCGCTCGGTTTTAGACCTTCTGAGAAAGGATTTGAGACTGTACGGAACCAAAGAAGGCTGCCGGGAAGGGGAGTGCGGTGCCTGTACGGTTATACTGGGACGAAACCCCTCGGTTGCCTACCGGCCCATGCCATCCTGTCTGATGTCGGCAGGACAGCTCAACAACACCCATCTTGTAACCATAGAAGGACTTCAGGGGGAGAGGCCCAATCGGCTTCAGCAAGCTTTTATCAATCAGGGAGCGACCCAATGCGGATTCTGTACCCCCGGATTTATCATGTCCCTCACCGGTTATCTTCTGGAGGGCAGGACCGTTACCCTCCAGGAGGCTGTGGATGCCCTGGACGGGAATCTCTGCCGATGTACCGGCTACGGCTCCATTCGGCGGGTTGTGGCGGAGACCGTTACCCCCCTATTGGGTACAGTGCCCTCACTTCAGGAATTGATTGAACTGGACCTGATTCCTGCCTATTTTGCCGGCATCCCCCAGAGACTTACGACGCTGAGGTGTAAGTCCCTATCGGATTCACCAGATTTGACCTTTGACCGGTCTGAAAAAAATCGGCTCCTTATTGCAGGGGGCACCGATCTGTATGTCCAACGGGGAGACGCCCTGAATAAGTCGGCCCCCCGGTTCCTCATACCCGAATCCGAGCCGATCCGGGTAACCGATGGGATGATAGAAATTCCCGCATCGGCCACCATGGAGCAGATGCGGCGAGATCCCCACTTAATTGATCAGTTTCCCGGGTGGCATGAAAAGCTGCGGGTTTTGGCCTCCCATATTTTACGGAATCGGGCCACCCTGGGGGGCAATCTGGTCAATGCCTCACCCATTGCGGACGGTGCCGTGCTTTTGCTCGCCTTGGATGCCCAAATTCAACTGGTTTCGTCCCAAGGCTTTCGACGTCGACTTTCTCTAAGGGCGTTTTTTCTGGGCTACAAAGAGCTGGATTTAAAGAACGATGAGCTTGTGGAATCCCTTTGGGTGACAAAACAGGATGGCCCCCAATTATGGAACTACGCCAAAGTGAGCAAGCGAGAGCGATTAGATATCGCCAGCTGCAACTCTGCGGCGGTTTTTAAGGTTAATAACGGGTCATTCACTTTTGTCGGTTTAGCCTTGGGCGGTGTGGCGCCCATCCCCTTTACGGCCCGCCGGACCATGGCGTGGCTTAGGGAAAAACCCCTGACCATGGAAACATTTCTGGGCTCCCTGGAAGTCCTGCAGGAAGAGATTTCTCCCATAGACGATGTCCGGGGCAGTGCCGATTATAAAAGGCGATTGGCTTCTGCCCTTATGGCGGATCATTATCTGCACTGCTTTTCCGATATCTGTTCCTACAACGATTTTGTAAAGGAAGAGGCGTTATGATCAATCCCGATACCACCTATCATGTGATGGGGCTTACCCGCTATGTGGATGACAGGGATTTTCCCGCCCGGGGATTGCATTGTGTTGTTTTCTTCTCTCCTCTGGCCAGGGGAAAAATTCGGGATGTGGATACCTCCGCCGCCAGGGACGTGCCGGGTGTGGCGTTCATCCTTACCGCAAAAGATATTCCCGGGGTAAATCAGATCGGCGGCATAATTCCGGACGAAGTGCTCCTGGCCGAGGATGAGGTGGTTTTTGTGGGTATGCCGGTGGCCGCCGTTTATGCCTGGACCGAGGAGGCTGCCCGGGAGGCGGTGGGGCTCATTAAAATTGATATTGCCCAAGAAATCCCTGTTCTGGATCCCCGGGAAGCCTATAACCGGAATGAATTGATTGCCCCGGTACGAACTTTTACTCTGGGCGATGTGGAAGAAGCCATTGCGTCTGCAGCCTATGTGGCCAAGGGGAGGGTCGAATCGGGCGCCCAGGAGCACTTTTACCTGGAGGGCCAGGTCACCGTAGCGACTCCCTCGGAGGAGGGGAATCTCCATCTCTCTTCCGGTACCCAGGCGCCCACTTCGGTGCAGCGATGCGTTGCCAAGGTTTGCGGATTGGCCATGAATCGGATTGAAGTGGATGTTCGACGACTGGGAGGCGCCTTTGGGGGCAAGGAGGTCCAAGCCAATACCTGGGCCTGTTTTGCCGCCCTGGGGGCTCAAAAATCGGGCGTCCCCTGCCGTATGGTTTTAAGACGTTCCGACGATATGTTGGCCACAGGCAAGCGGCATCCTTATAGCTCGGATTTTACCCTGGCCCTGGATGGGGAAGGAAATTTTTTGGCCTTCAAGGTTATGTATTATCAGAATGCGGGAGCTGCGGCCGACTTGTCTACGTCTATTTTGGAACGAACCCTGTTCCATGCCACCGGATCTTATTACGTGCCCAACGTACATGCCACGGCAGCCTCCTGCCGCACCAACATAACCCCGAACACCGCCTTCCGGGGATTTGGTGGTCCCCAGGGCATGTTCGTCTTTGAATCGGCCATCCGGGAGGCCTCCCGCATCAGCGGAATTCGTGTCGAAACACTGCAGCGGAAAAACCTTCTTAAAACCGGGGATTTTTTTGCCTATGGTATGGCTGCGGAGAATGCCCAGGCCCAACACTGTTGGGACAGGGCATATGACCATTACGACCTGCCAAAACGAATGGGTGCCATTGACGCCGCCCAAAGAGCGGAGAAGGCTTCCGGTCAGGTCTCCCGCTACGGCAAAGGGTATGCCCTGATGCCCGTATGTTTCGGCATAAGCTTTACCACCATATTTTTAAACCAGGCCCGGGCTCATATCCACGTTTACACAGACGGTAGCGTGGGCGTAAGTACGGGTGCTGTGGAAATGGGTCAGGGGGTAAACCACAAAATTCGCGAAATAGTCGTCAACAGCCTGGGAATCGCTCCTGGGCAGGTTAAGCTTGAATCCACCAATACCACCCGTGTTTCCAACACCAGTCCCACCGCCGCCAGCAGCGGAACTGACCTGAATGGAGCGGCCGCCCTGATGGCCTGTGAGATGATAAAAGCGCGTCTCTTTAAATTTATGGCCGAGGAATATCAATGTACCTCGGAGGATTTTTTCCTTAAAAAAGGCCGGTTATATAAAGCGGGTAAAGCCTGTGGGGTCGCTTGGGAGGATTTGGTGATCCAGGCCTATGGTTCCCGGGTGCAGTTAAGCGCCGAAGCCCACTATGCCACGCCGGACCTGTTTTTTGATACATCTATTGAGAAGGGTCGTCCCTTTGCATACCATACCTACGGAACGGCTTATTTTGAGGCTGAAGTGGACCGCTTACTGGGCACCTACAGAATCGAAAAGGCCTATGTGGTGCATGACCTTGGGAGATCCATCAATCCCCTCATCGATCTTGGTCAGGTTGAAGGCGGCATGGTCCAGGGCATTGGATGGATGACCATGGAAGAGATGCGTTACGCAGAGACGGGCAGACCCCTTACGGCCACTGCGGGAACGTATAAAATGCCTGATATCTCTTCTGTTCCTTTGGATATGCAAGTAAAATTTTTGGAAGATGACTATAACGACAGAGCCGTTAAGGGGTCCAAGGCCGTGGGGGAGCCGCCTTTTATGTACGGCATCGGGGCTTTTTTTGCCATAAAGATGGCCGCCGGGTGTGAGACACCCTCCTATTGTGCGCCCATGACGCCCGAGCGTTTGTTTGGGGAATTGAGGGGAATGGTATAGGGTTAGATCCCGATACCATTCGATCAACGTTTACAAAGACTTGTTAAAATTTTATAACGCCGCAAATCGGCTGATCCCCGCGTCTTTTGCCTCTTGGACAGCTTTGTTGAACTCAGTCTCGGAGACAGACTTTTCTAAGCCTTTCACATGGTGTGCCTTCCCACAGGGTCTATATTGATCCATGATGTTAACATAGGTGTTTTTTGAAACATGGTTGGCAATAAATGACATCACTTTTCCAGTTCCAGCCATCCCGGAGGGCATGACCAGGTGCCTGAGCAACAATCCTCGTGTGGCAATACCGTTTTCATCAAATTGCAAATCACCAACCTGTCGATGCATTTCGGCAACGGCTTTTGCGGCCACGTCGGGATAATCCGGCGCATTGCAGGTCTGTTCGGCAATCGCCGGATCCCAAAATTTAAAATCCGGCATATAAATATCGATGATCCCCTCCAGCAGTTTTAACGTCTCCACCTTGTCATATCCGCTGGAGTTGTATACCAAGGGAATGCTTAACCCCCCGTCAATGGCCATATCAAGGGCAGACAAAATTTGTGGCACCACATGGGTAGGGGTCACAAAATTAATGTTATGGCAACCGTTATTCTGCAGGATCAACATCATCCCGGCCAACTGCCCGCGCCCACACTCCTCTCCGCTCCCCTCGTGACTGATCTCGTAATTCTGGCAAAAATTACATTTCAGGTTGCAGTGGGAGAAAAAGATGGTACCGGAACCAAAAGCCCCGACCAATGGCGACTCTTCTCCAAAATGGGCGTTGAAACTTGAAACAACGGCTTCCTCACCGGTAGAACACTCACCCAACTCCCCGGAAAGACGGTCAGCCTTACACGCTCTGGGACAAAGTTCGCAGGATTTTAACCGATGTCGCGCTTCACTGATTTTATCCCGGAGCAACCCTTTTGCTTTGGTTTTAACATAGGCTGGT
The DNA here is from genome assembly GCF_004319545.1 of Desulfobacter hydrogenophilus. NCBI lineage: Bacteria > Pseudomonadati > Thermodesulfobacteriota > Desulfobacteria > Desulfobacterales > Desulfobacteraceae > Desulfobacter > Desulfobacter hydrogenophilus. The sequence continues at coordinate 1,790,164 of NZ_CP036313.1, forward strand.
TGAAAGGCTGCCATTTGCATACTCCTTTATCTTCTATTATCAATAGATTAAACTAAAAATTAGAATCACTATTTTCATATTGAAGATTATCCTAACCTCACGAGCAAAATAATGCAATTTTTGGGAATCGTCGAGCGGTTGAGCGCCATAATGCCTAAGAGTTATAACTAAGCGTCACCTGCGGATGTTGTCGTCCTGTGTGATATCCTGGGACTGTTCGCATTCAAATCCCTGCAATGGCAGCCACTGCAGCCACCATAAAACTTCTTTTCCATTTCTCTATTCGTTTTTCCTTGCTTTGTCCGCACACTTAAAGAATCGCAGAACAGGTGCTTGACGCCATGCCATGGATCTGATACGCAGAAACGTTTAGCTTGTTTCAACGGGCTTAAACCACGGAGAGGCAGGCTTTCCGGCCAAGGTATCAGCCTGCCTTTCCAGCCTTTTATGAGGGCATCAGGCAGACACCTTCCCGGCAGCAATTTGTGCAAGTTCTACAAACAGTTCCCGGGCGTCTGCCAGATCTTTTTTATCCGGGTGTTTGGCTGCCTCTTCAAGCCTGGCCCTGCGTTCCGGTGTCATGCTGTGATGGGGATCGTCTTTCATCTTTGTTTCCATCATTTTAATCAGGGCCGGGTCCACCTTGCCCTGGCATAAAAATTCCCCCAGGATTTCATTACCCTGGACAAGCTCCCTTGCTTTTTTCAGGCACTGTTTGGCATGATCAGAGTCGGGATAGGCGCCCAGGGTGCCGAACAGTCCGATTTTTTTACCTTTTACTGTTTCCATGTATCTGGCTGAACTGGCATTAGCCGTCCCCTTATCCACCCAGAAGCCCAGGGCTAAAAAATCATAGTCTGACGGGTCCGGAGCGTCTTTGGCGGAAAAGATATCTTTAGGTTCGGGTAGGGCATCATATATTTCCCTGGCAACCTTTTGGGTGTTGCCGGTTCTGCTGGAGTAAACAACTAGGGATTTCATAATTTTTTCTCCTTACGAAGTGGTGCTTATTTCTTTATAATAGTCAATCATGCCCTGGGCCAGGTTGGTCTGCCAGAATTGTCCGGCCAGGGTCAGGGTGATCCATCCTTGCTCCCGTGTGATGAGTCCAGCGCTTTCCCACTGGTCCGTCAGGGGGGCAAAAATGGTTTCAAGGTCCAGTCCCAAGGTTTTTCCGGCACCCCGCAGGTCCATATATCCCAATTCCAGACTGCCTGAAATCAGGCGGGTCAGGTTGTCATGGGCAGGCGGAGTCATGATGCGTGTCACGGGCTTGATTTTCCCTGCTGTTTCAAGGTAGGTATCAAGATTTCCGTCCAGAAAAATCATGTGTCCGTTTACACTGCCGCCTGCCCCGGAGCCATAGGCCAGGCAGTCTGTCTTTTCCTTCATGGCCAGGTTATAGATATTTCGTTCCCGAAATTTTCGACCCCAGTGGCTGATGGACAGCCTCCGGTATCTGGCCTGGGTCATACGCGTCACGCCGCTTTCAAACATCAACGCCCGCTGGGCCTGGTCCGCCAGGGTTTTGAACCGTCCCGACCTGGCGGCCTTGTCAAGTCTGCCGCCGGGGAAACGAATAAGCTGATACAAGTCCACACCGTCCAGCTCTATATCCAGCAAGATGTCAATGTCTTTTTCCCAGATCGCCATGGTCTGATCGGGCAGCCCGAAAATCAGATCAATGATGATGGCGGCATGGTTGGTTTGTTTAAGGCGTAAAAGGCTTTCTATGACGGTTTGTCTGTCTGCCAAACGGCCTAAGCTTGTCCGGATATCGGTATCAAAGCTCTGGACCCCAAGGGAAAATCGGTTAGCCCCAGCTTTAATGCAGGCTTGAATTTTTTCATCCGTAAGGTCATTGATCCTGCCTTCAACGGTGATTTCGCAGTCATTGGCCAGGGGCAGACAGCGGCGCACGGTGTCAAGCACCTGTCTTAAATCATCACTGTCAAGGGCTGTGGGCGTGCCGCCGCCCAGATAAACGGCATTCACCGGGTGGCTTTGTACCAGGTCCAGATCCTGGTCCGCCTCAAGTTCCCGAATCAGGGCTTTGGCATAGGCATGCATGGTCTCTTTTTGGGCCGGGTTGGTAAAAAAACCGCAATAAAGGCAGTGAGTGCTGCAGAAGGGAATGTGGATATATGCACAGGTTTTATCCCGGCGTTGTGTCGTTGAAAGGGTGTGCCATACCCCGGCAGTCTTTTCCTGTGGCACAGGCGTGCTCCCAAGCCCTGCATGCACCACGGTTTTTTTCTTAAATGCGCCGGTGAGCGGGTTATCGGAGATTTCGGCAAAATAATGGCGGTCAAAAGAGCTGTCGCCAAAGGTCTCCAGCAGTTTGAGTTTTGCGTTGGCATTCTGCCGAGCGGTGCTGATTTTTTGTTTCATGGTTAAGATAAAAACTCCTTTTCCGGGGTGTGGTTGAAAGGAAGATTGCTCCAATTGTTCTTCTTGGTTTTGAAAGTCATGTATAGCAAACTATATATGATGTCAAGTTGGTTTTGTTGTTTGGGCGGGCTGCTCACGATAAAATCATTTTTTGAGGGTTTCCGGAGAAAAAGACACAAATTTACCGTCAGGCCGGAGATACTGAACACTGACAATTCGGATTAATTGTTTTAGCGAACTTAATATATACCACAATCCCCCCCCCCCCCTATTATCCCCCCAAAGGGGGGAGGAGGATGCCAAGGCATGGGGCGGTTCTTGCTGTTTACCGATGTGCCTGTTCTTTTTTCAAAAAATCCTATTGAACAAGTTCATTCTTTTCTCAGATTATGTAATGATACGTGGTGTTTTTAGATGTTATGGCGGTACTGTACGGAAAGAATTTAGAATAACCTGTCGATAACATAAAAAATCAGTTTACAACCCATACAGTACAATCGGCAGCCGATTGAACGACCTTTGTCGAAACCGAGCCAAACAAAAACTCTTCAGCTTTGGTCACTCCGCGCCTACCGATTACAACTGTATCGTAATTTCCTTCTTCCCTGATCCTTAAAATATCCATACCGATACTGCGTCCGGTAGTACATATATCCGTATCATGAAATGGAGATTTGCAACTAGCAAAATATTGATAAGTTACAACATCAGCGGAAACACCTTGTTTTATGAGTGTTTGTTTTGCCAATGACAGCTTTTCAGTCATCTCAATTTCATTCTTTTTACACTGACTGACCCAAGTTTCATCATCACGGTAAAGATCCTTATCCGGTAGCCTTTCGACATAAAGAATTAAAATTAGGGATATGGGGTAATTCTTCATTATATTACCTACATATTCAACCGCGTTGAAAGAATTTTCAGATCCATCAAATGCTACCAGAATTTTATTAAGAGTCATAATTTTACCTCCCTGTTGAATTGAATAGATTTGGCGTTATAAAGACCGAATTTCTTTTAAACTTTTATTCATATCAACCAGCATTTCATCTACCGACTCATAGAAAACCGAACTTGAAGATGATAGATGCATCAAGATATTATTTAATGAGTTTGGAATATAATTATATATTTTTTTCACATTAACGACACGGTTGCCTATAACTACAGAATAATCACCTGAATTCAGTGTATTGAGAATAGAACTTTCTGTTCCGAGTTCCAGCAACGTCTGCATAGTAAAATTTGCTTTACCAACAAGATAGACAAGAATGCTTCCTAATCCGAAGATATCCAGACCGAAGGGATTTTCGTAAAGTTCAAACGCATAATCAAAGTCGATCCATCGATATGCTCCGGTTTCACTTTCAACCCACAAGTGATCACGCCGGACATCACCATGTTTTTCATCGTGGCGGTGCAAAAAATTGATTGCTTCGCACGCACCAATAAACTTTTCAAGTATATCAGGAAAATATTCATAAAAATAAGTTTTATGATCGACCGGGATATCGTGCACGACAACGTCAAGCCGCTTTCCGCGAATGATATCCAAGACCCTGACATTATTTCCTGCTATGTCATCATTAGAATATCCCTGCATGAAACGCATATCCCCTTTAACAAGTTTCAGGATTCTATCTTCTTTACGAGGGCTTCTATAACACTTGATTTCGAACGGCCCAATATGCATTGGAAATGTTTCATAAAAGGCTAATTTTAAAATTTGAGTCCGACCGGATTCAAGATGCTTAACGCGCTTTACCCAATATTTCGGGTCAACCAAACCAAACCGGCGCTCCTGCTCATTTTTGAGTACAAGAAAATGTTCATTTCCAAGTTTAATGACATCACTGTAATCAATATTCATAAATTCAGTCGTATCAGTGAAGATTTTCCCGAAACGGGACATTGGGGAATCAGGCATATATTTATGGATAAGTTTTTTAACGTCACTAGTCATAGCTACTCCTAAGATTGTATATGAAGTAACAAACACCGTTTATAAACTCATTAAAAGGTTACCACAGCAGAGTTAAAAGTAAAATAGAAAGGCTAATTTATTTCAGCTCCCAGGATCAGCCTATTTTCAGGACCTTTGCTCCCCTTATCAAAAATAAAACAAAAAATACTTTCCCAGATCGTCGAAGTGCTCGGTGTCTTCAAATTCACAGCCAAAGCTGTATTCGGAAAAAGCTTTCCGGACCCTTATCGGCCTATGAATCTCGGAGCGGTTTGGATTGTCCAGGGTAAACTTGACCTCAGCCGTGTGATCCACTTTGATAAGGGCCTTTTCTTGGGTTTTAAATTGGATGCCGTTGCGGGAGAGGTCCGTGACCACTCCGGGGTAGTTCTTTTGGTTTTGGATGAGCACTCCTTTAAGGGTGACTTCCTTGCGAAATACCCGCCGTCTTTCTAATATCACGCTGGAAGTATGCCCGCACTTGCACTTGTATTTCAAGCGGACCCGGGCTTTGTGCATAATGAATTTGGCCACATCCTTAGTATAGGACTGTCCGCATGATTCACAGGCAAAGGTGGCCGTTAGTTCCTGGGTCACGAAGATCGTTGGTATTGTCATTCTTCCTAATTCCAATATATGGTATGCGGTTATGTTTTGAACTTATGGGGTTTTTATAAAGAAGGCACCTTGGTTTCATTTTTAAGATCAAAGTAAAATTTTATTGCAAGGGAGAGTGACGCCAGTTTTGATCGTATTGAATCCCCCCTTGACGTCAGGATCAGGGGCATATCACCACATAGAATAACTCCGGCAAGTGCTGCCCCAGACTGGGTCGTCAGGGTTTTCCATAAAATATTGCCCGAATCAATATCCGGCAGGATCAGCACATCGGCATTGCCCCGGATTCGGCCTGTGTAATGCTTTTCTTCGGCAATAGCAAAATCCATGGCCACATCCAAAGATAAGGGACCTTCCACAATGCAGTCGTCCCTGTCTGCAAAATGGGCAGCAATACGTTCTGCTTCCATGGAGCTGTCCACGCTGCGGTTTACGTTTTCAACGGCAGAGATTACGGCCACCTTGGGTACCTTGATATTCAGATTGTGCACCACTTTTAATGCATTTTCAAGGATCGCCATACGTTTTTGTTCGTCAGGGTACGTGTTTAACGCACCGTCTGAAAATGCCAGCAATTTATTTCGGGTGGGGATATCCACAATGGCGGTGTGGCTCATGACCTGGCCTTTTTGAAGTTGCCCACTGGATTTCAGGTATTTAAAAACTCCTCTGAGAAGATCTTCCGTATGGATACGCCCTTTCATAAGGATATCAACCTTGCCTTGGTCCAAAAGGCTGACAGCATCTTCTACGGGTGTTTCCGTATCAATGATGGTGTAGTTGTCATTGTCAATGACAAGGTCGTATTCATAGGCCATTTGGCTGATTTCCTGGAAATCACCAAGGAGCACAAATTTGGAGATGCGGAACCGGCCTTCTTCGTTGGCTCTTTTGGCCGCTTGGATTGCCTCTTCGTTGTCCGCGCCCACAATGGCGATGGTCGGCGCATAATTTTCTTCGACCGTCAGGTATGCCGCATCAATGATATCGTCCAAGGTGGTCAAAGGGGCGCCTTTTTTCTTGAACCTGATTTCGCGTTTGAATACGGGGGTGTCAATCAATACATCTTCATCATGCCTTTTCTTTGCCAGGGCATCCCGTTCAGTTTCGTAGTCCTTAAGTGTTTCAGGGGCATAATATCCCCGGATCTGTCCGGCAGCCAATGCTTCATGTTCAAAGTAACCGGGCAGGATCACCACGGGGTAACGCCCTGCGATATTCTGCTTGACCCGGTTCATCATGTCCGGATTGGCGGCAAGTCCGCCGGTGATTGCCATTACCCTGACATCTGCCCCGTCCGCAGTAAGCTTGAGCATGCCCCCGGCAATCTTTCTTGCCAGAAAGTTTTGAACCAGGTCTATTTTTTTGCGCTGTACAGGGGTAGCGCCCTGGCGCAGGAACCCGATCATAGCATAGAAATCATTGGTGCCCACAAGGGAGATAAGTCCGCCACGGCTGTTCAGAACCTGTTCAAGGTCCCGGATGGAGATATCCTTGGATTTTATGGCTTTGATGACCCGGTCGATATCTATGGCGCCACTTCTGCTTGTTGACGGCAGGCCGGAATAGGCATCTATGAGCATGGTGACCTGTCCCTGTCTGTGCGCGGCAAGGGAGGTGCCCCCGCCCAAATGGGCAGTGACGGCGTTCACATGTTCCGGTGTCTGATTCATCAAAGATGCCACGATTCGCCATGCAGCTTTGTGACTTAAATAATGTGCCCCGGCCCCGTTGCGCTTGATTCTTACAAATCCTGTAACCCGGTCCACCAGATCTAATTCGTCACAGACAAAGGGATCTGTGGTGGTCAAAAGCAGATCCTTTTGACTGCCTGCCATCTGGGCCAGTTCCATGCCCATGGGAATGCCCATATTGCTGGCATGGGACCGTAACGGTGCTTCCACAAGGTCCCTGACCATTTCAGGGCCCACCCGGTAGGTTCCAGATGGAATGGGCTTGAGAAATCCTCCCTGGCAGGCGATGCCGTCAAAGGATGCAAGCGCAATCCCTGCGCGTTCCAGATGGGCTGCCACAGCCTTTATTCTGCGGTCTATGCTGTCTTCCTCATCGGGAAGAACATGTATTTCAAAACCATGCACCTGTTCCAGCCCCTGGAATACAGCAATTCGGGTGGAGACAGTGCCCGGATTCAGTAAAAGAAATCGCATCTCTTCCCGTTGCGCTTCCTGGGCCAGGGATGGACCGAGAAGCCGTCGTATCGCCGGGGATTTTTCCTGGCCCGCACGTTCCATTTCCAGCATCAGGGTCAGGGCATTGCCCACAATGGTATTGATATCGGGGGAAGGAGGCGATTTAGTCAGGACCTCGATGATTGCTGAAAGATCGCTTTGTATTAGTCTGGCATCTGACGCATCCACGCCTTGTTTTATCTGTTCTGAAAGATCGGCCAGCCATAATTCACTTGCCACTGTCAGATCCCTTTCGAAGGCAGACATGGAAACATTTATTTTTCCGATTTCAGCCACGGCTTCAATTATTTTATTACGAAGTTTCGCGCTCACTTTTTAGGGTTCCCTTTATTTATCGTGAATTAATTTGCAGGTTTTCGCCTCTGGACGGACATGTCAGTCCAGGGTGGCTTCTCCGGCGGCAACGCGGCGCAAAACAGACCTGAATAGTTTTCCTGTGGGGGTCTTTGGCAGCTTATCCGTGATTATAATTTTTTCCGGTACGGCAAACCGTCCGATTTTATCAGTAATATAATCTTTTATCTGGTTAATACATTTTTGTTCATCCTGGATTGTTTTATGGGGTACCATGAATACCACAATTTCCTCTCCGGAATTGCCCTGGCCGCTGATAATAGCAGCCTCGTCAACCAGGGGATGGGAGGAAAGCACGCCCTCGATCAAGGATGCGCCCAAGCTTTGCCCTTTGACTTTAATGCTGTCATCAAGACGTCCCATGAACCAGAAAAAACCGTCTTTGTCGGACCTTACCCCGTCGTAAGTAAAAAAACAGCCAGGAAATTTTGATAAATAGGTCTTTTTAAAATGTTCGGTTGTGCCCTTCGTGGCCGTTGGCATGGCCGGCCATGACCGGGCAAAAATCAGGTTTCCACTGATGTTTGTTTTACAGGGTTCACCAAAATCGCTCATGATCAGGGGCTCCACCCCTAAAGCGCCAAATCCGAGGGCACCGGGACGGTTCAGTTCCGGGGTCGGATATGAATTAAGCAGTGCGGTACCACTTTTGTTCTGCACCCACAGATTTACCATCCGTTCCGGACCGTTTACCAGTATGCCGTCTGCATATTTAACCAGTCGGGGCGGAAGAGCATTCCCACAGCAGGCAATAACGGGAAACCGTTTGGCCGTGTTTAGCTGCTCCTGCCCCAGTTGTCCCCTAAGTTCTGAAATCAAATTGGGCCGGCACAACAGCGCCGGATTTGGCTGTTCATTGAGAATTTTTTCAATGGTATTCACCCGGATATCTTCATTAATGAGGATAATACCTGTGCCATTGGTCAAAGGTCCCCACAGGCCGTATGCTTGGGTCGGTGCTTTGCACATATCCAGGGTGTTGACAATCATCTTGGGTTTGTCCTGAACAAGGGCTTTGTTGAAAATATCGTCAAAGGAGGCGTGGGCCTGGACCAGAAATCCGCCGGTTGGAAAAACAGACCCCACATGTTTATCAGCCAGGCGATTTTCATAAATAGCAAACAGGGGGTGATCCGCCCGGGGACAGGCCGGCTCAAGTCCGGAAGGATCTGCCTGGGTCATGTATTCTTCAATTGTTTGCACCCCTTCAAACTTTTCATCTGAAATAAGAATGGTTAGGTCGTCAAGCAGGGCGCGGACTTTTAGGGCATGGTCCTTTTTTTCTTCGTAAGCGTTGCTGTTTGCCATGATTACAAGTTTTGCCCCTGATGCAATGACATCATCAGCCACAATGGAAGGGGGCAGATGGCAACCTATGGGCAGGTAGGTGATCCCAAGATAAGCGGCTGCCAGGGCGCTGATGATAAATTCAGGGCAGTTGGGCAGATTTAAGGCGATGCAATCCCCCGGGACAAGACCGGTCCGGTGGAAAGCCGCAGCAAGCATGAGCACTTTGTCTTTAAGCTCATTAAATGTCAGGGTGCCGGCATGGCCGGATTTTTGATAAAAGACCAGGGCTGGTGTCTCTCCCTTCCCTTTTTCAATTATTCTGTGGAGTGCGTTTTGCGCGGCATTGATCTGTCCGTCACAGAACCAGGATACCAGGGGCTTGGAAAAATCTTCCTTGAGCACACAGGAAAAAGCAGTCTGCCAATGCAGCCGTTTTGCCTGGGTCGCCCAGAATTGTTCACGATGGTCAAGCGTGTGCCTGTGCAGCTGGCGGAATGCGTCAATACGTGTGGGTAATTTTTGGTCAAGGTCGGTGCTTTCCATGGTTTTACTCCCTAATTAGGAATATTCAAGGGGGGGGCCCTTATTGTAATAACAACCACCATCATATCATGATTGCCATCATACAAGTTAGACTAAATACCATTAAAATGGGTGTCAACACAAAACCAAATAAATATTCAACATGAAGCATTGCTTAGGAAAATACAAATAGGGTAGGAATACCTTGGGTGAGCTTTATAAAATACGAACAATGACAAAACAACTATATGGAGGCTTTTGGGGGCAGTCTCTGTGACAGTAGTGTTGTCATTTCTGCCTGAGGTTCTCTCAACATTGAAATCTTTTGCCGGATGATTATTTTTTTGAATGTATCATTTAATATGCTGCCGCAGCCCATTTACCGGAGCTAAAAGTTGAAGGTGATCCTCTATTATTTCAAAAAGAATTTAAGAAAGATTGCTGCGGGCGTTTTCTGTATGATTGTGGTGGATTTGCTCCAGCTTGTGGTCCCCCAGATTGTCAGCAGGGCTGTTGACATTCTGGCCGATGCTCATTTTGACCGTCATGTGCTTTTCGTGCAATGCGCCGTCATTGTGGGGGCCGGACTTCTCATGGCCCTGCTTCGTTCCGGGTGGCGTATGCTTTTAATGGGCTCGGCCCGGGATCTTGAGCGGGGTATTCGGGATGACCTGTATGCCCATATGCTGAGCCTGGACACGGCCTATTATGATAAAACCCGTGCCGGAGACATCATGGCCCATGCCACGTCGGACATTCTTCATGTTCGCATGGCTTTTGGTTTCGGTATCATCGCCCTGGTGGACACCCTGCTGCTCGGCAGTGCCTGCATCGGTATCATGGTCTGGACAAGTCCGAAGCTTGCAGCCCTGTGCCTGATTCCACTGCCTTTTTTGGTTTTGGTCACAAAAAATCTGGGCAACAGGATGCATCAGTATCACAACACAGCCCAGGAGGCTTTTTCGGCACTCACAGAGCAGGTCCGGGAAAGTTTTTTCGGTATCCGGGTCATCAAGGTGTTCAATTTTGAGCCCCAGGTCCGCCAAAAGACGGAAAACAGCGCCCGGGGCTATTTTAGAAAAAATTTAAAACGGGCTTATATCAATGCCCTGCTGCGCCCTTTGTTGGGACTTTTTTTTAATACCTCCACCCTGATCATCATTCTTTACGGCGGGGGGCTGGTCATGGAAAATCGGTTAAGCCCCGGAGAGTTTGTGGCCTTTATTCAATACCTGGGAATTCTGGCCTGGCCGGTGATTGCCATCGGGTGGATGACCAATCTGTTACAGCGGGGAATGGCATCCCTGAAACGAATCAACGTTCTTTTGAACACCCGGTCCGAAATCACGTTCCCGGAAGATACGGTGATGCCGGAGATTGTGAGCGGCCATATTCGATTTGAAAAGGTCAGTTTTTCCTATGATAAAAAAGTGAATGTGCTCTCTGATATTTCAATGGAGATTCCGGCAGGGGTCAGGATCGGGATTACCGGACCACCGGGCTGCGGAAAAACGACCCTGCTTTCATTGATTCCGCGCCTGTATGACCCCATGACCGGCCGGATCTGCCTGGACGGAAAAGATCTGAAAACCTTTGATCCTGAATTTTTAAGGCGTCATATCAGCTTCATGGCCCAGGAACCGTTTTTATTTTCAGGTACTCTTGAAGATAATATTCTTATGGGCGAACGTTTTTCCGGGGGCAACGCGCGTGAACTTTTGGACCAGGTCATTCATATTTGTGCTTTAGGCGACACCATTGCGCAGATGCCTAAAGGTCTTGGTACCCTGGTCGGGGAACGGGGGGTTACCTTATCCGGCGGGCAGAAGCAGCGGGTAACTCTGGCCCGGACCCTGGTGCAGCCCAAGCCGGTGATTCTTTTGGACGATCCGGTCAGCCATCTGGATACCCGTACCGCAGAGGGGGTGATTCGGGGCATCAGCCGGATGAACCGGGATGCCGTCATGGTCATGGTCTCTCACAGGCTTTCGGCCCTTGCCGACTGTGACAGAATTTATGTGATGGACAACGGCACAATTACGGATCAGGGAACCCATGAGCAACTCAAGGCATCCAATGCCTTTTACCGGACATCCTTTAAGGTCCAGCAGTCTGAAAGACAGCTCTTGGGAGATGGGTCATGAACCACCAGCCCCACGCCTTTTCCGACGAGGAGAAAAAGGTCAGTCTGGCGAACCTGGCCCTGTTTAAAGCATTGAGCCCCTATGTTCGACCCTATGCCTGGATGCTTGCTTTAACTACGTTTCTGGTTTTCATGGTCACCGGGTTTGAACTGTTTCAACCCTGGCTCATCCAGCAGGCTATTGACGGGTTCATTCTTGTTTCAGGCGATCCGGGTTTTAATATCATGGGGTTTGAAATAGAGCAGTTTTCTGTCTTTGGTCTCTGGTTTGGCGTGGTGATCCTGGCAGGTTTTATTCTGGATTTCAGCCAGGCCATGTTTATGGAGTATACGGGCCAGAAAATTATGCTCAATCTGCGGTGTCGTTTGTTTGATCATATGACGGACCTGCCCGTGGCCTATTTTGATAAAAATGCCTCGGGAAGACTTGTGGCCCGGGTGGCCGGGGACATTGAGAATATGAACGAAATGTTTACAAGCGTTCTTGTTTTTATTTTCAGGGATCTTCTGCTCATGGCCGGGGTCTTTGCCATCCTGTTTTTCACCAATCACCGGCTTACCTTTTATTTAAGCCTGATGATCCCCATCGTTTTTTGGGGTGTGGTTTATTTTTCGGGTATTCTGCGCAGGGTCTTTCGGACGCTGAGACAAAAAAATGCTGAAATTAACCACCGTTTTTCCGAAGCTATTTCCGGTATCCGGGCCATCCAGACCAGTATGGCCGGCCCGCACTTTATCCATGAATTTAAACGTTTGAATCTGGCCCATTTCAAGGCCGCCATGTCCCATATTCGGGTGTTTTCCGTGTTTATGCCCATGGTGGGGCTTATGGGCACCCTGGCAGTGGCTGTTATTCTCTGGAACGGCTCTTTTATGGTGCAAAGCCAAGGCCTGACCCTTGGTGAGCTTGTGGCGTTTTTGACCTATATGAAATTATTTTTCAGGCCCTTGAGAGAGTTGTCCGAAAAATTCAACCTTTTGCAGAACGCTTTGGCCTCAGCTGAACGGATAATTACGGTATTAAACACGCCCAAAGCCCGGCAGGATACGAAGTTAAGGGGGGCGGACCCCGGTGGTATCGGGCACTTGGCATTTGAAAACGTGTCTTTTTCATACACGTCCGGTGTTCCGGTATTGAAACATATCAGTTTCAGCCTTGAAAAGGGTAAGGCCATGGGGATTGTGGGGCAGACCGGGGCTGGGAAAAGTACCATCATCAATCTTACGGCCGGGTTTTACAGCCCCACAGGTGGGCGCATCCTCATTAACGGTCAGGACTATGTGCACATGGATATCGCCGGCATCCGGCATCACACCGCCCTGGTCATGCAGGATCCTATCCTGTTTTCGGGAACCGTGCGGGAAAATATTGTACGACTCCCGGATGGTGATTCCCGCCGGGATGATCAACGTCTTAGCGCTGCCTTGAGAAAGGCCAACTGTTCATTCCTGTTTGATAAATTTTCAGGACTTGACACCATCCTTCAGGATGGTGGCCGCCCGCTGTCTTCGGGGGAGAAACAACTGGTCTGCATTGCCCGGGCCTTTGCCTTTAACCCGGATTTGATTATCTTTGACGAGGCGACCTCTTATATGGATTCCCAGTCCGAGGTGAAAATTCATGACGCTATGAAAAAACTGATGGAAGGGCGCCTGTCCATTATCATTGCCCATCGCCTTTCAACCGTAAAATCGTGTGATCACATTTTGGTGTTAAGGGACGGGCAGATAATTGAACAGGGGGGCCATGAACAGCTTTCCCGGGCCGGCGGCGAATATGCACGGCTTCTTGAAAAGGAGCGGATGTGAAAATTTTCCGTCCATGACAAATTTATTGCTGAATTCAGAGCGGCTTGTTTTATTCAACAGTCTCGTTGATCTGGTTTCGCAGTTTACCGGAACATTTGAAGGTCACAATTTTTCTGCCACCCAGCATCATGATTTCACCAGTGGCTGGGTTCCGGCCTTTTCTGGGTGCTTTCTCGTTTACCTGGAATTTTCCAAACCCTGATATCATGATGTCGTTTCCGGATGCCAGGGTGACTTTGATAATTTCAAGCATCTCTTCCATCGTTTCTTTGGCCTCGGGTCCTGATAAATCAAGTGTTTCTGATATTTTTTCAACAATATCCATTTTGGTAAGTGTCAATATTTTTTCCTCATTTAACCTATTGAAAATATTTAAAGATTGGCCCTAACTACTGTGATTTAAGCCGGATGTCAAGAAAAAGGAATGAAACCCGGTCACAAATCGTTGCCGGTTACCGTCAACGGAACCAACGGAACCGAAAGAAAATTACAAAAGGAACAAAATGGGTTTAAAACATTTCATGAGAATTATGTATAAAGTATTACTTATTTTTGCCGATAATTAATTTTAAGAATTCATGAATACGGCCAAAAAGAAAAAGAACTGATACAAAAATAAAACCCAATGACTGCACGATATTAAGAAATGGGCCTATGCAGTCTTATGCCCATAAATTTTTAGTGCAACTTAAGGATGACGAAAGTCAGGAGTTGCAAAAAGGAGCGTTAAACTAATTATGGTATACAATGCCCTCAGTTCCTATCAGAAAGTCCAGGTCAGCAGTGAAATCAATCCACAAAAATTGATCCATATGCTTTACGACGGCGCCATCAAGCGTATTAGCTTTGCCCGGGAAGGCGTCATTAATAAAAATCCCAAGCAAAGAGGTGAGAATCTGAGTAAGGCCATTGCCATTATCTCAGAACTCAACGCGTCTCTGCGTAATATTGAGGGTGAAGAAATTTCTTTTTTAAGAAGCCTTTTTCTATCCATGATGCAGGAACTTTGTAAGGTTTCCATCACCAACGACATCCAAACCCTGGACCGGGCAACCAAATACCTGATGGAACTCAAACGGATATGGGAAACCAGTGTGATGGGGCAGGCAGATACTGCCGAAAATACCAATCCTAAGACTGCACAAAAAAAAGAAATTCCTTCCATGAGCTATTCAGGGTATGAAAGACATGGTCAAAAAACAACAAGTATTGCAATTTAAGCGGTAAGGACAATATATGAAAGATTTATCAGAGCAAATTGCAAAGCAGTGCAGTGAATATGAAAATCTTCAGAACAGACACTTAGATTTGCTAAAGGCAGAACCGTTGCCGGATTTGGCCCAGATGACCATTGAGCGCCGGGGGGCTTCGGAAAAGCTGAAAAGTGCGATTAATGAATTTATCAGTACAACGGGTCAGTTTGAATTTTCATATGATGCTCACAAGATGGCGACACTTAAACAACGTCTTGGGCTAATCCTAAAGGTTGACGGGACCATTGGGGTTGAGATACAAAGACACAAGAATCAATTGGAAAAAAGCCTTAAATCTCTCAAGCATGGAAAAACAACTCTGGAGAGTTACCGGCCGGCAAAGGGCAGCCCAAGCCTTCTCAGCATCAGCCGGTAGGAATTGTTTACCGCAGGAAGGCGAGAAACATGAATGTAACAGGAAATGCAATAACCAATACAGACAGACTTGACACCGGCATTCGGGGTCAGGAAACTGTTGCCGAGACAGTAAGTGCAAAAATTACTACACTGTCCGAGTTAAAGCAGGCTGAATCTTCTTCGGCAAACACCAACCGGACTGAAAGCCGGACATCTGCACAAAAAAGTAAGGATACCGGTAATCAGGCCCAATTGACCAGAAAAGATGTTGAAGATATGGTGGAAGCCCTTGAGGACTTTGCCAATACTGTTCAGACAAGACTGAATTTTAGCATTGATGACGATACCGAGGATGTGGTTGTCAAAATTGTGGACAAAGAAACCGATGAAGTCATCAAGCAATTTCCTGCAGAAGAACTTCTTGAGCTTCGTGAAAAAATGCAGGACTTAAGCGGCCTTCTTTTCAGTACGAATGTTTGATTTTTATTTTAAAAGCAGCTGCTGGTGTGAGTAAGGACTGCCCTGGAGGATCAGCTGCATCCCTTCTTTTCTTTCATTGTTAATCACAATCGGTGCCATAAAGTTCGCCGTCATATCTTCGGGTTTGCCTTTGGGGATGGTGATGATGACAAAACAGGAGAGCTCTTCCTTTCCAAATTCCCATTTAATCGTCTTATCAAAGTCCTTAACGGACAGTGTGTACTCAGGGTAGAAACGAAGGGGGTCCATGACCACAAATGCAAGATTCGGGTCATCCACACATTGAAACAAATAAAAAGGAAAGGTTTCCTTTTTTTCAAGAACAACATATCGTTTCTGCTGCCCGAATCCGGGAATACCATCCGGCATATTGATGATTTTATCACCATCAATACTCACTTCACCGAATTGCCTTGTATTAATTTTCATCACCTTTTATTTAGACTCCTTGTCCTTAGGGACTCGGGGAAAATAAATTCCACAAATTTTGCGCCGAATTTTTGTCTGTATCCAAGGCGCGTCAAGGGGAGCATATTCAAAATATGTGCCGTTTGGCGCAACGCGGGATACGGACAAAAAGGCAAGCAACATTGAGGATTTATTTTTTTTCGAGGCCCTTGTTACCTATCAGTTTGGCTGCGTTTGCAATATCAATGTTATCTGTTCCCTGGGAGGAAAGGATATTTTCCTTTTGAATGGCGTCAAACACCTCTTGCCGCAGAATAGATATTTCCCGGGGCGCATCAATACCTATCCGAATGCTGTTTTTGCCGGTTTCAATCACCTTTACGATGATGTTATTAGCAATGACGATACTCTCACCAACTTTTCGTGTTAGAATAAGCATAGGCGTAACAAACAATCCACCAGACTGACATTAATAATTATAGCGGTTGAATTCAAAAAGGCCTTACATGCCGCCTGCATTGATTTTTAAATTCATAACTGGACGTGCTATTGTTATAATCATATGTGCCATCAGAGTCAACCTTGTTCACGTTCAATTTCTCAAAAGGGATCTATCAAGCCATGCTACACCTGGGCCATGAAAAGGCAGTTGCTCTTTTTCCCCTGGGTCACCATCCCTTTGCCGGTATACCGGGTTTGTACAACATTATTTCCAATTAAATCCATAATGTTATCCACAACGGACAGGTGCTTTTTAACCTGAGTTTGATTTGATTTTATAAAATGGGCTACGATGTCTTTTTCCTTGTCAATGGTGCGCTTGATCTGTCTTATATCGCTTTTGCGTTTATTGGTCAGCGGCAGGGCATGTACCAGATGGTTCAGGGAAAAGGAATTGGGTTCTTTATCCATTTCTTTGTCCATGCCGGGAAAATGATTTTGGCAGGTCACAAGAATATTATTTCGTAATGTTTCGATTTTCCCGACAAGATCTTTTTTGGCCCTGGTTGTCTCCCAGATCATGCCAAGGTCAATGGTTCCGATTGCCTTTTTTTCAGCCTTTAATACCAGATGCAGCTCTTGGTAGCAGGCCAGTTTTTCATTAAGCAACGTTTGGATAATATCGGCAGCCTTTTTCATATCCCTTCTCCCTGTCTTATTAATATCAAATACGATATTCAGTTTTTAAGAACGAAATCAATTCACAAAATCAGGAAATATTTTCCGGTGTTCGCTTTTGTGTAGATATAAAAAGCAACTATTATGCCATATGTGTCAACAGGCTGTTGCAGAATGTCGATTTTTGTTCAAGCTCAAGACGTATGAAATATTTAACCATATGAATATATAACATATTTTGAGGATTGAAAATTTAATACAACGTAGAGATTGGACAAGAAGTGACGTTCTGTGGCAGCCTGTCAAGCTGAGTCCTGAAGCTGCTGGTATAAGAACTCCTTGAAGCCGGTTACACGACGGCCCTGGGATAAATTTTCCGTAAGATACTGGTCATGCAGGGACTGGTAGATGTCAGACGCATTGCTTTCGGGGAAAAGGCTGTCTCCGGGCAGGGTATCGCGCATGCCCTGCATCAAGGTATCGAGCATCAACGCTTCAAACCCCTGGCAGGCTTTTTCAAGGTCTTTTTCCCGTTGGAGCTGCCGGGCCGCATTTGTGGACTCCTGGGTATCCGTAACAGGCGTCATAACGCCGGGCATTTGAATTGACATAATTTTATTCCTTTGTTTTACCGAATCATGTGAACGACGTCTGAACACAAACCCGTGTTTGGACGGCTTGTCCGAGGCGCATGCCACAAAGTGGTCCGGCTGCAACGCCGCAGATAGGTGGTTTTGCGTTCAAACGTTAAAGTATCTCAAGACTGGCCTGCAACGCTCCGGCGGCCTTTATACTTTCCAGAATACTGATCAGATCCCTGGGCTGAACGCCTAAAGAGTTCAGTCCATTAACCAGTTCTCCAATTGTGGACGTGCCGGGCAGTTCCATAATATATTCGGGATTTTGTTCTTGAATAACTACGTTCAGATCCCCATGGGCCACGGCCACATTTGAAATGGTCACTTCACTGCCGATAACCACAGTGCCGGTTTTTTCATTAATCACGACCTTGGCAATGGTATCCGGGACCACCGAGAGTCCTTCCACGTCGGCAATAAACTCCGCCACATGCTCCTGTTGCATGGACTCAGGTACATTCAGGCGGATGGCGCTTGCATCAATGATTTTTGCAATGCCTTCCCCTAAAGCGGCATTGATGGTATCTCCTACCCGCCGGGCCGTGGTGAAATCGGGCCTGAACAGGGACAGGGTTAATTTCTCTTTTCCTTCCAGATGAAAGGGGATCTCACGTTCCACAGTGGCCCCGTTGATAATCCGGGCGGTGAGAAGATGACTGCTTCGGTCGTTCATTCCGGCGGGGATCGCAAGACTTACTGCGCCCTGGGCAATGGCATAAACGTTACCGTCGACCCCTTTCAGGGGCATCATTAAAAGGGTCCCGCCTTTAAGACTTGTGGCATCTCCTAATGACGAAACCGTGATGTCAATGCGGTCCCCGATCCGGGCAAAGGGTGGAATATTTGCCGTGGCCATGACGGCTGCCACATTTTTCACCTTGATTTGGCTTTTGTCAAAATGAAGATTCATCTTTTTAAGCATATTGGTCAAGGACTGACGGGTGAACAAAATATTGTTTTTATCTCCGGTGCCGTTAAGTCCTACCACCAGGCCATATCCGGTGAGTTGATTGGAACGGACCCCCTGGATGGCGGCCATGTCCTTGATTCGTGTGGCCATGGCAGGCACCGAAAGGGAAAGTACCCACAGCACGGTTCCCATAACGATCGTTATTTTTTTAAACTGATTGTTCATGATGCCCGCTCCTTTATTCTACAACTTTACCAGGGCCAGATATTATCAATTATCCGTGTTCCCCAGCCCGGTTTCTGTTTGTCGGCAAGGGCTCCTTTGCCGTAGTATTCAATGCGCGAGTCAGCTAAAGAGGTGGACTCCACCCGGTTGTCCGAATCAATATCGTCGGGTCTCACAATACCTGAAACCATGATGTACTGAACCTCATTATCCACTTTCATGGCCCTGCGCCCGAAGATGCTCAAGTTCCCGTTGGGCATGACTTCCGTAACCCGGGCCGCAACAGAGGCCGTTACCTGACCTGACCTGTCACTTGTGGCCTCTCCTTTGGTGGAATTTTCAAAACTGGTGTCAATGAGTTTGTCACCGACAGTACCGCCAAGATGGGTCACTTTTCCAAATGCATTCAAAGTCGGCACTCCCACCGACATGCTGGTTGTCCGTCCACCCTCGGAATTTACCTCCATTTCAGATGAGGAATTCTCCACAATATCCACGATCACCGTGTCTCCAATATAAGCGGCCTTGGTGTCATCCAGCAGGAATCTGTTCTGGGCCGTCCAAAGTGAACCTTCCGCAGGCGTCGCCATGGTGTATTGGGGTTGCACGGCGGGTGCAGGCATTGCGTCCTGTGGAACAACGCTTAAGTCAGGCTCCCGGCCACCGGATATACAACCGGTAAACATGCCGGGCATCAGAATCAGCATAAATGCCAACGTCCTTCGCATAAATTTTTTTTGAATTGACCACATACCAAACCTCCTGGCTAAAAAACGACTTCCACGGTGCCGTCTGCTGTAACAAGGCCGCGCACCAGTTTTCCCGATGTTAAGTTTTGCACTGTCACAGGCTGCCCCGGATAGCCGTCTTCCTTGCTGATCCCTAAAGTAATAATGGACAAACGATTCTTTTTGGCCACTATTTTTATCACGGCCCCTTTTTCAATTGCCGGCGCCCGTTTGAATTCGCCCTGGGTCACACAGTCCCCTTTGTCAATGGTCCGGGTTATTACCATGCCGCTGACCTGATCAACCGAAGTCATTGCATCCGGCTGCAGCCCGAACACGTCCATATCCCGCAGGGTGACATCCGCCGGAGTAATGGTCTGTCCTCTTTCCAGGCGTGTTGTCGCGACAACTACAGGTCTCATCTGTGACAGGCGACCTGTGACAGTCAACCGGTCCTCTTTGACGCCGTCCACCCAGACTTCGGCATGAATGGACAAGCGGCCATTGCCCGAAGGGGTATAGCGCTTGTCAAACACCAGGGATAAATCGCCCAGGGGATAGGTCTCAATCCCCCGGACTCTGAAGGCCTTTAGATCGAATTTCCCCTTTGGCAAAAATTCGGATAAAAATTGTCTAAGCGCCTTTTCTACGTATGAGGGTTCAAGCACCTGGCTGGCGCGTTTGATAAACACCCGTTTCGGCACTTGAATATTAATGTCATTGTCATTAAGCCCCATGGCATTTATGGCCGCTGTAATCCTTTCGCCTGAAAGCTGTTTCATCCGTCCGGCCCGGGGGGATTTTCCAAGATCAATGCGTGTCAGCTCCGCCTTGAAAAAATCAGGCGCTGTTATACTTGCAACCTCACCTAAATATATGACAGGACTTTTAACTTCTGCTGTCCGGGCAACCTCAATAAGAATTTTTCCCGGTGTGGCGGCCAATACCGGCAGGCTGAAATGGAATATGCAGGCCAGGCAGGACACTACCATCAAATATTTTTTATAAATTTTGTGGGTATTCATGGCGGTATCCATTCACAGTTCATTTAAGATTTTAATTGGACGGCTGTTGCCAGCATATCATCGGCTGTGGTGATGGATTTTGAATTGGCCTCATAGGTGCGCTGTCCTGAAATCAGACTGACCATTTCTTCCACAACATCCACGTTGGAATTTTCAATATAGTAGTTTAACACTGTTCCGGTACCGTTTTCCCCCGGTGTATTTTCCTGTGGGGCGCCCGAACCTTCGGTTTCCCTGAACAGGTTGCCACCTACGGCATATAGTCCGGCGGGATTTACAAAGGTTGTTACAAGAACCTGCTCTGTAGCCAGAATGGTATCATCGTCGGCAAACACGCTCAGAGTGCCGTCATCGTCCAGGGTAATCGTAACAGCCTCCGAAGGGATGGATATTTCGGGTTGGAGACGGTCTCCTGCCTGGGACGTAATGTATCCCTCACTGTCCAGGGAAAAATCCCCGGCCCGGGTATACATATCCTCGTCCCCGTGCAGGACCCTGAAAAATCCCTCGCCCTGGATGGCAAAATCCAGCTGATTATCCGTTTGGAGATAATCGCCCTGGGTAAATATTTTTTGAATACCCGCCGTATTTACGCCCATGCCCACCTGAATTCCCGTTGGCACCTGTCCCCCGCCGGGAGTTGTCTGTCCCGCGACCCGCTGGGTCATGTACATTAAATCTTCAAATGCTGCCCGGGATTTTTTAAACCCGGTGGTGGAAGAGTTCGCCAGGTTATTGGAGGTCACGCCAATCTGCGTATCCTGGGCCATCATTCCCGTCGCTGCCGACCATAGTGCCCGTATCATAAATTCACTCCTTTATGTAAACTGCCCGACTTCATTTATTGCCTTTGAATCAATTTCATCAAATGTTTTCATAGACTTGGTGTAAGTTTCAAACATTCGCTGATAATCAATCATTTTCGCCATTTCCTCTACGACCTGAACATTGGCCTGTTCAAGTGAACCTGCTTTAACTCTGATATTTTCAAGGGTAATTTCATCTGCGGTGTCCCCTGTATAGACAAACAGATTATCCCCGGCTTTCTCAAGTCTCTCCATATTCTCAAAGGAGACTACATCAAGGGTATCAAGAAGCTCATTGTTTAAAAATATCTGCCCGTATTCATTGATATTTACACTTGTATTGGGGTCCACAGTATCCATGAAAACGGC
Organism: Desulfobacter hydrogenophilus; assembly: GCF_004319545.1. Lineage (NCBI taxonomy): Bacteria > Pseudomonadati > Thermodesulfobacteriota > Desulfobacteria > Desulfobacterales > Desulfobacteraceae > Desulfobacter > Desulfobacter hydrogenophilus. Next base: position 1,811,782 of record NZ_CP036313.1, read on the forward strand.
ACCACCCTGACCCATGAGAGGATTACCGTTTTTATCCACAAGAATGCCTTCACTGCTCAACGAAAAATTGCCGTTCCGCGTGTATTTGATCCCGTCCGGGGTTTCCACTTTGAAAAGACCCTGGGGTCCTAATGCCACATCCAGGGGGTTGTCGGTTTTTATCACATTTCCCTGGGTGAAATCCTGGTCCACCCGGGCCCTGAACGCCTTATCAAAACTGACGACATCTTTTTTAAACCCAATGCTGGACGCATTGGCCAGGTTATTGGAGACTGCTTCGAGTTTTCGTTCCTGCCTCAACCCGCCCTGGGTCGGCCGCGTCATTTCAAGAATCATAGGGCAGTTTACTCCTTTGCATGATTTGCCGATGTTCCTACGGCATTGATTGGTTTAATTCTACCTTATTCACACTTTATGCAAATGGGATGCCATATTTTTTTTCAATTACGCTCAGATCCTGAACCGCGCTCTTTTCAAGAGAATCCTTATGCAACTGTGGAGATATGATCAAAGGGAACCGACCTGAATTTAAAATAATGTGCCAAAAGGCCGACATCTGAGATCGCCGAATTTGACGCACCCAGAAATTTTTTCCCACCGGTTTGGAATGGGTTCCAAAAAAACTTCATTGAGAAAGATCATTGTCAGATCCAATCAGGGGTGACAATAAAAAATCCCCTTGCATCCTGCCCCCGTTTAGGTATAAAGCAAAAACTGCATCCATTGAGGATGCAAGAAAAAATAAGAAGGAAATTTATGACCGACGAAGGCGATTACCCTGACATAGCGCATCTCTCTTTCGAACACCCTGCAGGGAGAGAGACTTCACGAACAGAATCATCTCAACATCCATCCGGCCTGGAGGAAGACCCGACGAAGCATGCGGAACAGGCGTTTAAAGATTATTTTTGTCCGTTTTGCGGTGACAGATTATTCCGGGGTAAGGTCCGGGATTATAAAATGGTCTGCCATAAATGTAACCGGCTTGTTGACAGTACAAAGCTTGAAGAATAATGATCCTGGACCATATTAGGATTTTTTTTTAAATTCCTCAGCATTGGCCCCATAAACAAAAGCAAGAAGTTCGGCCACTGCCACATATATTTCAGCCGGAATTTCCTGGCTGATGTCGAGGGACGCCAGGACCTCCACCAGGTCAGGATCGTCCTTGACCGGTACCCCATGGGCCAGCGCCAGGGCAATGATATTTTCAGCCACCTTTCCCTGACCTTTGGCCGTTACCGTCGGTGCAGCGTCCTTGAGCCTGTCATATTTCAGGGCAATTGCTTTCTTCTTGTTGTCTTTAGGTGCCATAGTCAAACCACAATATTCAGACCTTGCATATCATCGGGCGTTTTCATGGAAAGCATTAAGCTGGTTGGGGCAATCTGTTCCGGCCGGGCTACCTGGCAGTCGATATTTCCTGCCTGATATCCGATTCCGGACAGACGCTGTCTTAACTCTGAAACCTTTGGGGTCAGGTAATTACAGATTTCCTGGTTTTCCAATAAAAATCGGCCGGTAATGGTTTTGTCCAAAATGGAAAAATCCGCTCGTAAAGGACCAAGGGCCGTCATATTCAATAAAAAGGAAACACTGAGTATTTTTTTTTCTGTCTTTGTTGTGCCTGTTTTTCCCATGTCCACCATGAGCTGACCGAAATCAAAGCCATCCTCCCGCCAGACAGGGAAGGGCAGTAGAAACCGTATGCCATCCTGACTTTGTCCGCTATCCCCGGATTTAACATTTAACTGGGCAAAGTTATCCAGCGCATCTGAGATATGTTTTAATACAGTAGCCTTGTTCGGGTCGCTTTCCATGCCGGCAAGGGACAAAGAGGCCGCTTTCAGATCCTGGCCCGCTAAGTGTTTGATCACGTGGGCAACCGTTTTTTTATCCAGGGCATTTTCAAGACCGTTTGCCAGTTTTTTTTCAAAGCTTAGGCCCATATTCTCTATGATTTTGGGTAGAAATTGATCATCTCGAACATCGGATTTCAGGGAAAGTCCCATTAGGATATCATTCAGAACCGGTTCGCGAACCTGGCTAAGCGCGTCTAAACCCTGGAAAATTTTTGCCGGGGAAAAGGATTGAAAGGAAGCGGTCTGCAAAGATTTTTCGGTCCCGTTAACAGCGTTTGAGTTCGGTAAGGTGGTCGGCACGGAAGCCGTCGGGCTTTCAGTATTCATCGCAGGCCTTGCCGTATCAGTGGATGTTGGCGAAGGCGGGGTCGTAAAAAACGGCTTTAACACAATACCGTCCTGGGAACGGACAACCTTCATGGGGATATCCATGCCCAGGGTTAGAGGAAGCTGGGTGGAAACAGTCAGTTTCTGACCGCCAACAAGCAATTGGACCCGATTTGGGGCGGTAACATCAAGAACTTTTGCATTGACAATCCGGCCGGGCTTTAAATTCATGATATCTGACAGCTCGGATTTTTCCAAATTGCCGCCGATAATTTTCAGGGCCGTAATGGGCAGGCTGGGGATCATCTGGCTTTCTCCATTGCAATAAATTTTTCCTTGAGGTCAATGACAAGCGCAACCTCCCCTTTGGGTATGGAAAGCTTTTCTGCGATGGTGTCAACATCCATCTTCTGATAGTAAAAATCTATGATCCGTTGTTGCTGATCAAGGACATCGGTTTCTTTGTGAAATAAGGCCGCACCCCCCTTGGGTAGGGCATTAAGCAGGGAATTATGCTGATTTTCAAGTTGGCTGTAAAGGGTGTTGGCCCGGGACAAAAGCAGATTGATGCTGATGATTTTTGAATCCAGGGACTTATCAAGTCTTCGGGTCAGTGTCTGTTTCTCCTGTACCAGTCTCTCAAATTCCATAGCCGCATCCTTTGAGGCTTCCAAAATAGGTTCGATCATCTCAGAGGTTTCAGTCAGAACCTCCCTGGCCACAACCTGGGCTTTTTCACGGGACTGGGCGGCGATTTCTTCAAGATCATTTCCCTGGGTTAGGTTTGGATTTCGTTGGAGCCGGTTGGCCCGCCGGATAAAAAGAAACAGCAGGAAGATTAAAAACAGATCAATGATAAGTGAAAGGACGACAAGGAATTCAGTGGGAATCTTCAGCATCATGCCGTGGTATCTAAAAGTCGGCCCGGTCCATCCGGGTCCGGCGGCAGGTCATCTTTGGGGGGCTGTTTTTTTGCACGTTTGGTTTTACGGGCTTTTTGCCGTTTTTCTTTCTCTTTTTCCTGTTTCAAAGAGAGTGTTTCTTCGCTTTCCTGAACCGTTGTATTTTCCAGCACCTGCTGATTTTGATGTTGTACTGCTGCCTGATCAGGATCCGGTTTGGGAGACTGAAGCTGGTGGCTCAAATCCTGGGCAATACCGGATTGCTGAAAAATCTGGTTATGTCCATGAACTGTGGTCATTTATCCCCTGCGTTAAGTTGCTTTAAACGATTTAAAACTGATCTTGTCAATATATTGGGGCGGCAATACCTTTTTTAATGAGGCTTCCACATCCCATAGCAGATCCGCTTCAGTTACCTCATTGTTCTTTTCCGATACCAGCCGGGTCTGAATAGCTCCGTAAATTAAATCCCGGTAAAAGGCAAGGTTACTGTTTATTTCATCATAGGCCCTTTGGTCTGAATAATCAATAGATACATCTGCATACACATAGGTCATGGTCCGGCTTTGATCGGATGCCAGAATGATAAAATCTGTTAACAAAATTGTTCCTGACTTGCGGCTGGGCGGCAGAACCGGCATGTTTCCAGAAACATTAGCCTGGCCGTCCCGGATAAGATCAATTTCCGTCAAGGAGGCGGTCTGTCTTTCCGGCAGTGGCGGTGGCTCACTTGAAAAAAATAAAAAATAACTTAAAGGAACGGATATACCCATGAACAGCAAGACAGAAGCAGCAGCAAGTATTATTTTTGATTTGAGAAGGGCTTTTATCTTTTCGCTTTTTTTAGGCGATTCTGCCGACAAAGATTTTTTTTCGCCGGGAATTTCGGCTTCTTCAATGCCTTCCAGGACCACTTGATCCGAGTCGGATTCCAGGTCATCGAACTGGTCCTCCAGATCAGACGCATAATCTTCTCCGTCGATATCGCCGAGTACGTCTTCATCTTCCTGATCTGCGGCCATGAGCAGGGTGTTAATGTCGTCCTGGGATATGAGGATGTCCTCATCGTCATCCAGCAAATCATCCGTCTCATTTGACTGCTGGAGAAGGGCATCAATATCTTCCTGGGTGACGTCATTTTCCTCTTCCTGGACGTCATCATCCGCCCCTCCGTCATCTGTTGCAGACGTCAGGCCTATCCCGTCCGGCAGGTTATCCTCTCCGGCATCTGCTTCAGGTTCCCCGGTATCCCCTTCCGTAACATCCGGGGCCGGAAGGCCGGCCTTAATAAGGGCCTCCATGGTTTCCTGGGTGAGCATGCAATCCGTCACGTCTGCGGCCTGGTCTTCATCTATGGGGTCGTCAAAGGGGTCTTCTTCCTGGCCAGATGCTTCCACAACCGGGGCATCGTCAACGGTCTCGTCGTCCAAGGCCTCGGGTTCAAGTCCAGAATCGGAGGCATTCTCCTCCTGGGTATCACCACCCATGGCGCCTTGAATATCTTCCAGTGAGATCAACTCGTCATCATCACCGGAACCGGAATCCTGGGATTCATTCATGGACGGACCAATTTCATCCTGGTCCAACTCGCCAGCATCGTCCTCTTCGGGACTGTCATCGTCATCCAGAGCATTGCCCGTCATCATGCTGTCAATGTCGTCCTGGGACAGTTCGCCTGCATCCTCTTCTTCGGTGTCCCACTTTTCTTCATCCTGGTCGGGCCCATTTAGCAGACTGTCTATATCATCCTGGGATAACTCGCCGGCATCGTCATCTCCTGAAGAGATATCCAGCATTTTATCAATATCATCCTGGGAAATTAGATCGTCTTCTTCCAAAATCGGGTCTGACATAACTCCCCCCTAAAATATAAAAAAATAAAGATTACTTAAAATAAAGCAACGTTCAGGCCAAACAGATCAAATTATTTCCCATAACTATCCAGGCCGACGTGCAGTTTCACCAGAACAGCCGTATGGATCTGACAGATCCTGGATTCAGTCAAAGACAAAACCTCCCCAATTTCTTTCAAGGTCAGTTCGTCATAATAGTAAAGGGAGATAACAATCTGCTCTTTTTCCGTCAATTTTTTGATGGCCTTCACCAGAACGGATTTTAGTTCTGCCCGGTAGAAGTCCTCTTCGGGATTTTCGTCACCCCTGAGACCGGCCTGAAAACGGGTATGGGAAGAGACATCATTTCTTTTCGTCTTTATGAAATCATCCAGACTGAGGACCGCAGCCCCATGGATATCGGTCAGCATTTTCTGGTAAGTTTCCAGATCCACGCCCAAAACCTCACTTATTTCATCGTCATCGGCTGGCCGACCTTTTTCATCCTCAATGGTTTTTGCCGCTCGCGATATGTCCTGAATTTTTTTTCGCATGGACCTTGAATAGGTGTCCATGTTGCGCAATTCATCCAGAATGGCTCCCTTGATACGATACCGGGCATAGGTCTCAAGGCTGACATGTCTGCCCGGATCAAATTTGTCCACCGCATCAATGAGCCCCAGAGAACCTGCTGACATCAATTCGTCAAAAAGCACGCTGGAGGGCAGACGCATGGCAAACCGGGAGGCAATGTACCGGACCAGATACGCGTAATTTACAATACTCTCCTGCCGCCATGCTTCCCACTCCGCCTGATTTTTTTTACTAGGGTATTTCATGGAAATGTTATTGTTTCCTTTTATAAAATGACCATAATCGCTCATTGGGCCGCTGCAAACACCCGGTTCATAAAAAAGGTCAGATTTCCCTGGTTCTGGTTTGTCCTGCTGTCGTTGAGCAGCGTTTTTGCAAGGTCGGACACGGCATCGGCTGCAGGACTGTGCTTTACGGTATCCATAAGGATACTGCGATTTCGTACAGCTTTTTGCAGGGCCGGATCAAAGGGGATATGCCCGCAGTATTCCAGAACCACATTTTTTAAAAATTTATCCATGGCATTGCTCAAGGATCCGTAAACTTTTTTGGCCCCGGTCCGGTTGTCCGCCATGTTTACCACCAACTTGAAATGCTTTATTCCGTATCCTTGGGACATGACCTTCATCAGGGCATAGGCATCGGTAATGGAGGTGGGCTCGGTGGTGGCAACCACGAGGCACTGGTCCGCAGATGCATTAAAATAGAGTACATTGGATGAAATACCGGCCCCGGTGTCCAGTAAAATGATGTCTGCCATATCGGAAAACGCCTCAAATTCAGACAGCAGCGTTAGTTTTTCACCTTCACTGAAACGGGTCAAATCTGCAAACCCTGATCCTCCGGGTAGAATGCCGATGCCATGATCCGTTTTTACCATCACCTGAGACAATGTTTTTTCCCCGGATATTAGATGGCGGATGTTATATTTGGGTCTCAGGTTAAATACGATGTCAATATTGGCTAGACCCACATCCGCATCTATGATCACCACCCGTTTTCCAAGCCGTGTCATGGCAACGGCCAGGTTTCCCACAATATTGGTTTTGCCCACCCCGCCCTTGCCGCTGGTTACCGCAATGACCCTGGGGTATGAACTGCCATTGGAAGCCTTGTTCCGTTCACGTTTTTGCATCGCACTTGTCTTGGCCATCTGCCGCAGTCCTTTTGCCTGATCCACCTAATCTCCTTTGGGCTCTTTTTTTAGAATTATCTTCAAAAGCTCATGGCGGTCCGGGATAATCAAATCCTCGGGCACCTTTTGTCCGTTGGTCACCAATGACACCGGCAAGTCATGGCTTGCCACCTGGTCAAGAATTTTCCCGCATCTTTTTGTTTCATCTATTTTTGTAAACACATAGGTGTCTGGATTGAATACGGAAAAAGCAGATGCCGCTTCCTTCATATTAATCAATTCAGAGGTAACACTCAAGGTTAAATGAACGCTGACCTGGAAATCATTTTTAATCAGCTCAAGGATTTCGTCAATTTTTTCCTTGTCATAATGGCTGTGTCCGGCTGTATCAATAAGTACCAAATCCATGGATTTCATTCGGTCCAGGGCGCATGCCAAATCCTGTCGTGAAAAGGCCGGCACACAGACAAGCCCCATGATCCCGGCATAGGCCTTGAGCTGCTCAAAAGCCCCGATTCTGTAATTGTCGATGGAGACCAGCCCCACCTTCATTTTCCGGGTAAAGCTCAGGCAGGCGGCCAGTTTGGCAATGGTGGTGGTTTTTCCCACACCGGTCGGCCCTACAAAAGCCGCGACCTGGGGAAGCCCGGAAGAATTGCGCCGGGTGAAAAAATCCTTGGTGCGAAATTGATCCAGGCAAAGGCCCATAACTTTTTTTTTCAACTGCTTCATTTGTGTTACCGTATCAAGGCTTTGATCCAGATCAGCGGCTGCTTTTTGAACAAGCTTTGCCGCCAGGCGTTCGCTGACACCGCAGCGAAGCAGGGAGGCCAGCACGCCTACAGATTCGAAATGGTTGCACAAAATGGACTGCACCCCGGAACCAAAACCGGCCACAGAAAGTATGTCCTTTATTTCCGCAATATCTGACTTAAGAGATTCCACATCCTGCAGAATAGGTATTTCAGGCTTATCATCACCGGCCGAAGGGAGTGCCGCCTCAACTTCGAACATGGTCTTTGCGTAGGGATCTTTGGGCGATTTGGGCACCTTTCGGGTGGAAAGGATCATGGCATCGGGCCCCAGCTCTTCCTTGATGCGGGCTAATGCAGCCTGGATATTCGGAGCCCTGAAATTTTTTTTATTCATTCTTTAAACTTACCTTTCCGACAGCCTGCAGATTTATATCATCCACGATCTCTGCGTGGGATACCACAAATACGTTGGGAAGAGACGGCTCAATCAGTCGACGGACATGACGGCGCAATGTGGGTGAGGTCATGAGCACCGGCTGGGTATTCAATGTGATGAGCTTTTCCACCTGTTTGGATACGGCGCCGACAAATTCCGTGATCAGGACAGGCTCTAAAGCCAGGTAGGTACCATGGTCGGTCCGTTTAATATTTTTTGTTAAAATTTCTTCAAGCTTACGGTCCAATGTCATGACCTGCAGCTTTTTACCGGGCTGCAGGTAGGACGCCAGCATGCCTTTGGCAACCCGTTGGCGGACATATTCGGTTAACAGGTCCGGATCCTTGCCTGCCGGGGCGAAATCTGCCAGGGTTTCCACGATGGTTAACAGATCTCTGACCGAAATACGTTCCCGCAGAAGATTTTGTAGCACTTTCTGCACCGCGCCGACACTTAAAAGATTGGGCACCAGCTCCTCAACCACCTTGGGGCTGGTTTTGGCCAGGTTATCCAGAAGATGCTGGACATCCTGTCGGCTAAGCAGGTTGTGGGCATTGTTTCTGATGATCTCCGTCAAATGGGTGGCAATGACCGTTGAGTTGTCCACCACCGTGTATCCGGCAAACTTGGCCTCCTCTTCCCTGGACATGGGTATCCACAGGGCCGGCAGGTTAAAGGCCGGTTCAACCGTCTCAATTCCGTCAATTTTTTTGGCCGCACCACCTGGATCCATGGCCAGATAGTGATTGACCATAAGCTCTGAACCGGCGGCCTCAACGCCCTTGATCATAAGGCGATACTGGGCCGGGCTTAAATTCAAGTTATCCCGGATATGGATGGGCGGCACAATGATACCCATCTCCGTGGCAAATTGTCGGCGGATGGCCTTTATTCGTCCTAACAGCGTGCCGTCCTGCTGTTTGTCCACCAGAGGAATCAAACCATATCCCACTTCCAGTTCCATGGTATCCAGACGCAGCAGATGATCCACATCCTCGGGCTTTCCGGGCGCCTCTTCCTGGGCCTGCGTCTGGGCCTTTTCAATTTTCTGCTGTTTTTCTTCAGCTTTTTTTCCCTCTTGTCCTAAAAAATACCAGGCAATGGTTCCCATGGTAATTCCTAAGGTCATAAAGGGGATGGTGGGCAGGCCCGGAATTGCGCCCATGAGAAAAACAACCACCCCCCCCACCATGACCGGGGTAGTACTGGAAAATAGATGTTTGGCAAAGTCTTGTCCCATCTTGCTTTCTGCGCCGGACCGGGAGACCAGAAGACCTGCTGCCGCAGAGATCAAAAGCGCCGGAATCTGGGAGACAAGCCCGTCACCCACGGTCAGCAGGGTGTAATTGGTCAACGCCTCGCCAAGCGGCATACCCTGCTGCACCACGCCGATGATAAAGCCTGCGCCGATATTAATCAAAGTAATCACAATGCCAGCAATGGCGTCACCACGGACAAATTTGGAGGCACCGTCCATGGCGCCATGAAATTCCGATTCCCTGGCAATGGCGGCTCTTCGCTCTCCTGCCTCTATTTCGTCGATCATACCGGCATTGAGATCTGCATCAATGGCCATCTGTTTGCCGGGCATGGCGTCCAGGGTGAAACGGGCGGCCACCTCTGCAATACGGCCGGCACCCTTGGTGATTACCATGAAATTGATGAGCACAAGGATAATGAAAATAATCAAACCCACCACATAGTTACCGCCCACCACAAAGGCTCCGAATGACATGATGATTGCCCCGGCAGCTTCCGGTCCCTCGCTGCCATGCAAAAGAATCAACCGGGTGGATGCCACGTTCAACGAGAGCCTGAAAAGGGTGAGCATCAGAAGCAGGGAGGGAAAGATACTGAAGTCAAGTGGTCTTTGCGTATACATGGTCGTGATCAATACCACAATGCCAAGGGAAATATTCAGGGCCAGAAAGAAATCAAGGATAATGGGGTGTAAAGGCAGGATCATTGCCATCAGAATGCCGATAAAGGCCAGAACCATCAGAATATCTGATGACTCTTTTTTCATCGTGGCCATTATCCCGACGTTTTCCGTCGCCATGTATCCTCCTTGCTGATAGATGCTTGACATCTGGTGCCAAAAAATTGACTATTGTTTGAAACTAAAGTCACCCATCTGCGGCGTTGCAGAAAAATTTGCAATCCTTACAACCGAGAGGTTGCTCCGGTTACAATTTTTTCTGCGCCTTGCATCTGGGCAACTTTACGTCCAAACACGGGTTTTCGTTCATGCACTATTTATGATTTAACCCGGTTGGGTTTACGTCCCCTGACCGTTCTTAAGCCCGTAAACATAGGCAAGCAGTTCCGCTACAGTCTGGTAATATTCAAATGGAATCTGGTCACCAATATCTACTATTCTATACAAATTTCGGGCCAACGGCTTATCTTCTACGACCGGCACATCATTTTCCCGGGCAATTCTTTTGATATTTTCGGCCACGGCGCCTGCGCCCTTGGCAACAACGCTCGGGGCATCCATCTTTTCTTTGTCATACTGCAATGCTACGGCAAGGTGCGTCGGGTTGGTCACAACCACATCTGCCTTGGGCACGGCTGCCATCATGCGTTTTCTGGCTGCGGCCATCTGAAGCTGACGAATCCTGGATTTAACCGCGGGGTCTCCTTCTGTTTGCTTTCGCTCGTCTTTTACCTCTTTTTTGGTCATTTTCTGGTCTTCTAAAAATTTCCATTTTTGGAAAGAAAAATCCAGAATGGCAACCAAAACCATTACGATACAGACTTTTATAAAAATCCAGAACGATTTAATAAAAAGAAAAAGCAGGATCTGGGCTGTGGAGTTATCGTACAGGGTAAGCACCTCGGATAGGTCTCCCTTTGTGGCCAGATAGCAGACCAGTGAAATTACAGCAAGCTTGAGCAGTGATTTTACAAATTCGACGACGGCCGAGGACGAAAATTTTTGTTTAAATCCGTTAATGGGATTCAGTTTGCTTAATTTGGGTTCCAAGGCTTTCCAGGATATATGGAATCCAACTTGTGCCACGTTGGAAATGACCGCCACAACGCAAACGGCTGTAAATACAGGCAGGCACATCAAAAACATTTTTTTTGCGTGATAAATCAGCATTACGCTCAGATCTGCCGGGCCCAGTTCCGGTACCCGCTTAAAAATAAAATTATAATGAAATATTTCCACGCAGTTCTGATAGAAAAAAAATGCCGTGACATATAAAGCTGTAACACCGCCCAACACGACAAAAACCGAAGGAATTTCCATGCTTTTGGCAACCTGGCCTTCCTCCCTTGCCTTGCTGAGCTTTCGCCCCGATGCGTCCTCGCTCTTTTCGCCGCCACTCTCTGGATCTTCGGCCATCTCTTATCCTCCGCCCATATAAAACAATAATGCCAGAAATAATTTTCTGCACGGTTCAAGGTAATCCCGGGTAACAATGGCGATGATGGGCAGGGTCATGGAAAAAAAAATCAGGCCCACGACGATCTTCACCGGAAACGCCACAATCATGACATTGGTCTGGGGTGAAAATTTTGCAATCAGTCCGAAACCGGTATTGACAAAGGTCAGGGCGGCAATGACCGGAGCACTGATTTTAACGGCAGTCACAAACAACCCGGCTCCCACATCCATAATCCGGGGCATGAGTGCGGAATGCATCACAAACCCGCCCACAGGAACCAGTTCAAAGCTGTCAATCATGGACATAATAATAATATGGTGTCCGTTGAGTACAAGAAAAATGACCAGACAGACCCAGTAACCGATTTGGTCCATAATAGACACATTCTCTCCGCTTTGGGGATCCATGACATTGATCATGGCAAATCCGATCTGAAAGCCGATGACCTGGCCGGCCATCTGGATCCCTGCAAAAAAAATTCTCAGGCAAAGTCCCAGGGTAAATCCCACCAGAATTTCTGCCCCAAACATCAGGCCAAAGGTGGGGACATCCCCTGGAAAACGAGCTGGATCCACAGGTACCACCGTATAAAACAACAGGGTTAAAACCAGGGCAAGCGCAATTTTCAGGCTGTTGAGAATGGCTGATGAGTTAAAAACAGGGAACAAGAATAAAAACACGGATACCCGTGCCAGAACCAGCATAAAGGTTCTAAAGCGAATGGGATCAATGAGATCAAGCAGTTCCAAAGTCGTCCTTTCCTAACCCCAACGTTGGGTAATTTATCTGATATACATGGGAATATTGGTAATAATATTGGTTGTAAAAGCCATCAGCTTTTCCATCATCCACGGGGCGGCAAACAAAAGTCCGATAAACACGGCAAGGATCTTGGGCACAAAGGTAAGCGTCATCTCCTGGATCTGGGTAACCGCCTGGAACACACTGATGGCCAGGCCTGCAATCAGGCCTAGGCCCAGCATGGGCATGGATAAAAGAATCGTCAGGATGATGGACTGTTTGGCAAATGCAATTACAAATTCAGGGGTCATTTTACACTCCAAAGCTTTTAATCATCGAGCCTGCAATCAAATGCCAGCCGTCCACAAGGACAAAAAGCATCAGCTTAAAGGGCAGGGAAATCATAACCGGGGGAAGCATCATCATACCCATGGCCAGCAGCACCGAGGCGACGACCATATCAATGACAAGAAAGGGAACGTACAGAATAAAGCCTATGATAAATGCTGTTTTAAGCTCGGAAATCACATAGGCCGGAATCAGTGTTAAAAGCGACACATCATCCCGGTTTTCAGGTTTTTTTATGCCGGCCTCTTTGACAAACAGGGCTATGTCAGCTTCCCTGGTGTTGAGCAGCATAAATTTTCGTATGGGCTTCTGGGCCTCATCAAAGGCCGTTTCATAGGAAATTTCACGTTCAAGGTATGGGTTTAAGGCTTTGTCATACACCTCTAAAGCCACAGGTTTGATAATAAAAAAAGTCATGAACAGTGAAAGCCCTACAATCACCTGGTTGGGCGGGCTTGACTGGGTACCTATCGCCTGGCGCAGGAAATGAAACACCATCGTTATACGGGTAAAAGGCGTCATGAGGATCAAAATAGCCGGAGCCAGGCTGATGATGGTTAAAAGAGCAATGATTTCAAGGACCACCGCCACTTCTTCGGGCTCCTGGGCTGCGGTGACATTAAGTTCCAGGGAAGGAATAGGGAAGGTGACAGCGCCTGCCGTATCAACAAAACCTGCGATCATCATGGCTGTAACCACAATGAATCCTATCCATCCGGCCGGCCGGGCGTAGTTGCTCATGATATCTCTCCTTTACCGGAATCGTTACGGAGATCGGAAGAATCATTTTTCAAGGGCATTCTCTGCACACCGTTGCCTTTAATTAGACTCTTTTTGAGCAGATTCTGAAATCCTTTGGCCGTTTCGAGGGGTTCTGATGCCGTTGCCGCCTTTGGCGGCTTGTCAAAACGGGCTAAAGACGAAATGCCGGCCGGCGAAACTCCGATAAGAACTGATTCATCCTGGACAGTTACCAGAATCAGTTTTTCTTTGGGGGATAAGTGATGGACGGATAACACCTTTATCAGCGCCATCGAATCTTTGTTTCCGAACCGCCCCGAGAATCTGCGGACAAGATAAAGGGCTATCAGAAAAAAAGCCAGAACGGCAAACAGCATACCGAAACTTTTGCCAAATTCCAGCCACATATCCGCATGCGTATTCATTGATTTTCCGAAGCCAGGGATTTGACACGGTCAATGGGTGTGATTACGTCGGTGAGACGAACTCCGAATTTTTCATTGACCACCACAACTTCTCCCCGGGCAATGAGCTTACGGTTTATATAGACTTCCAAGGGTTCTCCGGCCAGTTTGTTCAATTCAATAATGGACCCTTGGGCCAGTTGCAAAAGATCGTTGACCAACATCTTGGTTTTGCCCAGTTCCACGGAAAGTTCCAAAGGGATATCCAGGATAAAATCCAGCTCCCTTGCGCTATGATCCTCGCTTTGTTCGGATTCTTCCTGTATATCTTCATCATTTATGGTGCTGTTTTCATCAACCATGTTCACCTCTTACAGTCAGTTATAATTTTATCGTTGATTTTAAATGCCTGAAATCCCCGCTGAACACCAATGAAGCCTTTCAGTTTCACAAGCCCTCCCACAAAGCAGGACAACGGATCCGATGCGTCATTATCCAGTTGGATCACATCTCCGGGCTGCATATATAAAAGCCGTTCGCCGGTGATCTCGGTCTTGCCCAAAAGAATTCTTAAATCCACCTCAGAGTTGAGAATGACCTCTTGAATCATTCGCCGCCAGTTATAATCGATTTCTTCAATTTCCGCCTGGACACCGGATGACAGCTTATTTCGCATGGGTTCGATCATGGAATAGGGATAGCAGACCACAAGATTACCTGCGGCCTGTTCCAGTTCAATTTCAAACCGGGTAACAATAACGAGGTCTGTGGGTAGTACAATGGCCGTGAACTGCGGGTTCATTTCCGAACGGATCAGGGATGCTTTTACCGGCTCTATGGGTGCCCAGGACGTTTCAATATTTTTCAGGACGGCCACCACAGCCTTTTTAATCATCACCTCTTCAATTCGGGTAAATTCGCGGCCTTCAACCCTTGCTTTTCCCAAGGCTTCTCCGCCAAAAAAAGTGTCAATGAGGTTATAAACCAGCTGACTTTCAAACACCACCAGACCATGTCCCCTTAACGGCTCCATCCTGAACATATGAAGACTTGTGGGCACAGGTAGGCTGCGGACGAATTCAGAAAACTTCAGGGTATCAAAGGGATTGGCAGATACATCGACATTGGTCCGAAGCAGTGAAGACAGTGTGGCCCGAACTTCCCTGGACAGACGTTCATTAATAACGTCAAAAGTGGGCATTCTTGCCCTGACCACTTTGTCCTGGCTGGTGAAATCATAGGCAACGACCCCTTCAACCGGCTCCTCAGCAATCTCCGAAATATCGGCTTCGGTTTCTACTTCTCCGGAATCCAGTCCGTCTAGTAGACTGTCAACCTCGTCCTGGGATAGAATTTCACTCATGGCACCATCACTGCATTATAAAATTAGTAAAATAAATATGCCTTATGGCAACTTTGGGAAAAATTTGATTAATTCGGTTGAGAAGTGCAAATTTCAGTTTCAGTTTGCCTTGGGGGCTTCGCAGCTCCATCCATCTCATTTGTCGGATCTGGGTTTCAATTATTTTTCTTATTCTGGGCTCCATGGTATACACCTGTCTTCGAAACCCGGGTTCCATCATTTCAAGGGCGATACCAAGGGATATGTAAGGCATATTTGAATCCGGTCTTAAAAATATCTGTTCAAAGGGTTCAAGTTGTACAATATCCTCAAATATTGTTTTGTTCTGGTCTTTCAGGGCTGCCTGAATGCTTTCCGCGGTCACGACATCTTCACCAACCGGTTGTTCAGGGACATCTTTTTCCTTGTCGCTGAACAGAAAAAAGAACACACCGGTACCAATTCCACCCAATAAAAGGAGAAAACAAATCAGAATAATGATCAGTTTTTTTTTCCCTGACAGCAGTTTGCCGATAAATCCATTTTTGACAGCGTCTCCATTTAAATCCCCGCCACCATCGTTTATGGATTCGGCCAGTTTATCACCTTCGATTTTTTCCAGCAGATCTTCAGCCACAATACCTCCCAAAATAATTTGGTCGTTTGCCCAGCCGGCCCTTGCAGGCTGAATCGTGAATATCCTTGATAAATCAGGTTTTATATGAAAGTTCCAATAGGTTACTGAATTATTTTCATACTTTGTTGTGGGTTGAGCCTCGGTATTGATAGACCAAGTCAGCCCATGGCTATTATAAGACAGTCTGTGTAAGCGACACAGGTTTTTCAACTTTCGTTGTAGGCTGAGCCTGGGTATTGATAAACCAGGTCGGCCCATGGCCGTTATAAGAAATGACAGCAAATCTTATGCCAGTCTGTATTGGTTTTTACCTGGATAGTGCGGATAACAAAAAGCGTATGGTAAAGATTATAGGAAAGAAGAATTTTTTGCAAAATTATTTATTTTAGGAGGGCTGAATAACAGCCATGGACGAATTGGGTTTTTCACCGTGGTTCAGCACATAATGAAAGTTGTAAGATCTGTGTAGGTCACACAGACCTTTTTTTTATAAAAAAAGAAACCGAATATAGCCTGCAAGCAATATCCCGGTAAAAAACGTCACTTCTGCCATGGATCTGTCAATGTTTTGACAGATCCATGGCAGAAGTGTGCCTCTTACGCAACAAAGTGCAGCGATCCGCCGTCATTTATAACAGCGGCCTGACCCGTTAAATTATCTGTCGCATCTTCCTGGGTATCGTCACCGGCCCCACGCGTTGCCTGCTTCTTTCCGGCTGACTGATCCTGGGTCCGGGCATCGGCCATGGATTGCTGGAAATCGCTGCTCATATCAACGTCAAAACTCTCAAGATTGATACCCGAGGAGGAGAGCATGGTTTTGATTTCATTGACATTGGCTGCCAGAATATCTTTGGCTGACTGGTGTTCAGTAATTATGCTGACCTTCATGGAACTGCCATTATGGTCAATACTCATGTATACCCGGCCTAATTCAGACGGTTTCAGTTGCATCCGGATGGTGTCGTTACCGGTGTTGATCGACTGAACAATGCTTTTGCCCACTTGCCGGGTGACAAAGTCGGGCAGTGTGGAAAAGGCCTGTTGGGTGCGTTGGGTGCCCGAAGTTCCCAGCGTCGACGTTGTGGTTGATTTCTCTACGCTAAAAATAAAAGGCTGGGTTTCTGGATTTTTGGACGTTGTTTCCCCTGACAGGGAATTGGTGGTGGACGCCATTTTTTCCAGAGCCGCAGCATCGGCCTGGGCTGCTTTGATGGACATCTGTGATGTCGATTCCTTGGTTGTTCCTGCTGTGTCAGAAAAACGGTTGGCTATTTTAAATGTATTATCAGAATTGGTTTCTCCTGTTTGCATATCCGTGGATACCGTATTGCCAACCGCCTGGGTATCAGCCGCTGTTTTTGTGCTCGCGTCACCCCCTCTGATTTGATCCATGAATTGAACCTGTATCCGGCCCTCAATTTCCTTGACCATGGCGTCTGAATTTGCGCTAAGCGTTATGGCGGAATTGACGGTTGTCTCGCTGTCTTCCTGAAGATTCAGTCCGGAAAAAAGCTGGTTTAGCAATCCGTGCCGGCCGGACTGGGTTGCAAGTGCATCAAAAGAATCCGTTGTAAACATGTCTGGTATGGATTGTTCAGTTTGGTCTGATAGATTATCTTCTATCATATCAAGCTTCTGGGCAAAGGCATTGATTAACGTGCTCAGGTTCAAAGGCGTGCCGGATTCTTCAATAAAAGAATCCAGATCAAGCTGTTTTAAAAGGGTGGTATATGCGGCGTCCTCACCATCTGTCTGATAGGTCCGGCCGGATTCATCGGCTGTATTCAAAAGCTGCTCTAACTGTTCGATAAAATCGTCAAAATCAAACCCCCGGCTCCCTTCAGAGGCGTTATCCATGATTGAGGTAATTTGCGGCTCATCCACACCCATTGTTGACAAAAGGGATTTGATATAGGGCAGATCAGAGGTAGGCATGAGCGTCTCTGCCTGGGTGATATCCTCTTCTTCGGCAAGGGGCAGTTCAAACAAATTATCCATGAAATCGGATACGGATATCAGACCGGCTTTCTCTTCAAGGGCAAGGGTCAAATCCGACATCAATGCCTCAACAGACGCCTGGTCAAAACCTGCCTGAACAAGTAGATCGCCAAGGGCTTCAAGCCCGTTTTCATCCAGGGATAGATTGTCCAGATCGCCATTGGAAAGGGATAAAAGCAGATTTTTTAATTCCGTTAGAAATTTTGGGCCTCCGCCATTTTCAAGCACATCTTCAATGTCTGAAATTTTCTGTTTAGTTGTTCGGACAATAAAATTAGATTTTTCCACCGTGGACATTTCAGTGTTCTGTTCACCCGTGGACAGATTGGGCTTTTGCGCATTGGCAAGCGGTGAGGCCTCCGCCTGAACACGAGTATCCCCTGAAAGGCCGACCCCCGTGTTTTTCCCAACGGCGTTGACTTCACTTGTATCTTCCATGCCGGAGTTCTGCGGTATGGCCTTGTCTAACTGCTCTTGAAATGCCGATATCGCAAAACCACTTTTTGTGGAAACTGTGCTGTTGGTTGCTGCCATGAGGGCGTCTGAAGAACTTCCTGTCATTAACGCATTGATGTTTGAAGTATTGGATAACATGCATCACCTTTAATTTAGTGGCCTTTTTCATTCGCTTTACTGTCAAAAAAAAGCAACCATCATGCCAATGAATTAATGCGTAGAATTATATTAATATTTTCAATGTGTTATATGACTAACATCTACGTATAAAATTAAAAATGTCACAGTCATTGGGCAGGAATTTCCCATAAAAAAATCGCAAGGGAAATAATTACCTGTTTTCCTGGTATCTACCCCGGTACACCGGGATGTTAAGGCCATGTTGGTAAACTATTATGAATTTAGCGTTGTTTTCACAGGGGTAAAGAACCGAAAAGTACTCCCCTTACCGCGTTTGTTTTCTACGGTAATGACACCATTGTTTGCCTGTGCAATCCCCAGCACAACAGGTAACTCAAGCCCTCTCCCCGTGGCCTTGGTCGAAAAAAACGGATCGAATATTTTTTCGATGTTCTGTTCCTCAATTCCACAACCGGAGTCGGTGACCTCCAGGCAGGCATAGTCATCTTGCCCGGGCATCCAAGCTACAGGGAAACGATGCTTTTTAGGTATTTCGTTGGCAAGGACAGTCTTTAAACTAAGATAGATGGTGCCTTGTTTTTGATAAGATTCCGCGGCATTGGTAACAAGGTTGGTGACAAGCTGTTGAATTTGATTTTCATGCCCATAAATCATGGGGCCCTGGTTCGGAAAATCTGTTTCCAGAACAATATTTGATGACAATGAGACCCGAAGAAGAGGTATGGTCATACTGCAGACCTTGCCCATATCCATTTGTATTTTTCCAGAAACGTTTTTTCCAAGGTAGGTAAGCATCAAACCATTGACTTTGGCTGCCGTTTGAGCAACCTGCATGGATTTCATTATATTTTTAAGAGGAGATTCCCCCCTCTCGATTAATTTAAGACTCAGCTCCAGATTTCCCATGATCGCCATCAAGTGATTATTGAAGTGGTGAGCAATCGCACCTGCCATTCGGCTAAGACTTTTCTGTTTTTTGAGGTGCCAATTTTGAATCTGCAGTTCTTCCATATCCCGCTGCGTTTTTTTTTGTTCAGTGATATCATGAACAATGGAATGGAGATATTTTTGGCCGTTCATTTCAACACCGCTGCTGAACACCTCAACGTCGCGTATCGAACCGTCGGCCAATCGGTGTTGAAAATCAAAATGAATGCGTTTCTGGTTCTTCGCATTGCTCATTAGCGTTTTAATTTCGTCAAGGGATTTTGTGTTGATTTGATTAATATTCATTTGTGCAAGTGTTGTGCAAGGCCATCCATAGAAATTCTCTGCAGCCTTGTTGGCCGCTATAATACGGCCTGTGTCGGGATCAATAAGGAGCTTGACGGCGGCATGATTATCAAACAGATTTCGAAATGCCTGTTCACTTTTTCGAAGTACTTTTTCTGCATGTTTTCGATCGGTAATATCTATGACATTACCAAGGACTTTTTCAACCGTATCGCCTTTCCAAATAGGTTCGGCTACGGTTTTAATCCATATTTTTTCCCCTGACGATCTTCGAAGTTCAAACTCCAGTTCATACGCAACCCCTTCCTTTTCACATCTATGGAAAGCATCCAATAGTTTGGGTTGGTCTTCAGGGCTATAGCACTCAAGACTTGTATTAATATGGTCAGGCGAACCAGGCTCAAACTGACTTGGCTCAAATCCATGCAGCCGATACAACTCTTTTGTCCAATACATCTTTTGTCGTTCTATATTCCATTCCCAGCCCCCCGTTTTTGCCAAGCGTTGAGTGTTCGCAAGCAGTTGTTGGCTGCGATGTAATTGATCAGATAGCCTTTTGCTGTCGGTAATATCCGTGATGATGTGAATATATTTTGAGGGCCTTCTCCTATAATCGAGAATCGGGTTTACAACGATCTCAAACCATCTCTCATTAATTTGGAGTTCAATAGATTCTTGTTGTAAGCTTTGGCCGGCTTTTAAAACAGGGCAGTCTTTAATCGGTTGGGCAGTGCCATGCACAACTGTCCAGCATTTTTTACCGATTATTTTTGAATCGTTTTTATTGAATAACCGCTCGGCAGCACTGTTGGATTTTAAGATATAGTGATCTTTGTCAATAATCAAAACAGCGGACTTCATGGCATTGAAAGCAGAATACAATTCCTTTTCGGACTTTAATTTCTGATTTTTCGCTGCAGAGTCCCTTAACACTTTAATTTTAATTTTTTTAAATAATGATTCCAACAAAATGTTTTAATTACCGAGAATATTTATGATTTTTGTCAATCCGTTTTTTGATAGCGGCTCATTTGCTCTCCCCTATCTTCCGTACGGGTTTAAAATAGAAATACAGGATGAATAAATTTAGCACAAAATTAATAAACGTTCCTAATATTATTTTTTTTTCAAGTATCTAAGTCCCTGATCAGGTCAAGTATCGCTTCAATATCTGCCACGGCTTTTTCCTGGCTGACCTCCTGCCATCCCTGCTCTCGAATTCGGGTCAGTTCTTTGAGAAACCTTCCCAGAGACTGGGTGTATTTTGCCGAAAGCCCTAATCCGTCGGTCTCCTTGCCTCTAATTTCTCCACTTTCGCGGCGTTGGGCCTGGACTTCGTTAAAGGCCTTGTTGATGGATTTTTCACCGGCCTGAATCTGTTCCTGGATATCGGGGCTGCCATATTCCATTACCTTTCTGGCTTTGTCCACCTTCTGCGGACTGATGCCCAGCTCTTTGGCCCGGATTTCGTTTTCCGCCTTGCGTGTGGTTTTTTGATCCGCTTCCTCTTTTTTGTGCACAACATCCAAAAGCGCCAGGCACTTTACAATGTCATCATCTGACATATTGCGTCGGTTCCGTTGGGCATGAAAGCTGTAAAGCAGGGCGTCATCCTCATCCTCAAAGGATTTATATACTATCGGTACCTGATCCAGTTTCATGTTTTTGGCGGCTGCAAATCGGGTATGGCCGTCCACGAGTACATTTCCCTCTTTCCAGACCACCAGGGGGAATACCGGGTCAAACCCATTTACCTCCATGTCCTGGCTTATGGCCGATAGGGTTTCCTCCTGGATGGGGAACAGTTTTTCAAAAGGTTGCCGGGTGGTTAAGACATCAGGGCTTACAAAGGTTGTGTTTGATTCCATTATTTTTTCCTGAATGAAGGTTGAAGTCGTTTTTGGGTTAGAGACCTAATTTTTCTTTGATGGTTTGGATCCCTATCTTTTCAACAAAACGGGACGTTCTTTTCTTGGCCGGAGCTGTTTCACAGTAAAAGTCGAGAAATTTCTGGCAAAGCTCAAGGGCTTTTTGCGTGGACAGCTCTTTTGCCAGTTCATCAGCGATTCTGGGTTTCATGCCTGAATTGCCGCCCACAAACATGCGCCAGCCTTTGGGCGTGCCGATGAATCCAATGTCCCGCAGTCGCGATTCTGCGCAGCTAAAGGTGCAGCCGGAAATGCCTAATTTGATTTTGGCCGGTGTTGGAAGGGATCCATATTTTTCTTCAAGGATCTGGGCAAGCCCCATGGCATCCTGCTGGCCAAATTTACACCACTTTGTCCCCGGGCATGCCTGGACATAGTGTCCGCCGGTTCTGAACGGCATGGCGTCGCATAGGCGGTGAATATTTTCCCTGCTCAGTCCGTAAAATCCAATGCGTTGTCCCGAGGTCAGCTTCACCTCCGGTACGTCATAGGCCCTGACAAGTTCAGCCATTTTTTCCAGATCCCGGGCGCTGAGTTTTCCGGAAGGCGGCGTGATCCGGGCGGCAAATGTTTTACCGTCCCGTTGCAGGATTACACCGGGGGGACGGGGGGTCTCTTGTGGCATATGTCGGATCTCCGGGTTTTTTTTGTTGCAGGTTGACGTTATGTAGCAGCCAGTTGCCTTCGGCAAAACTTCGATGGAATATAATTCGATATTCTTCAAAATCAAGGCCTCGAGTCTCTTTTGGCCTTGTTCTGTCACGGGGGGCATGGGGTTACTTTGATGCGCTGCCTTGAAAATATCGGTTGATACATATATAAATAGAAAAAGACACGATACACATAACAGCGCTTATATCTATGCCCCGATCCAATTGGCTTTTTCAGCTACTGCTTGTTTTTTTAATTATCCTGGTTCCCCTTCCCGGGAGACCCCATCCCCATGTCTTTATTTCCCAGCGCACCGGTTTTGTTTTTGATGATCAGGGGCTGGCCGGTTTCAGGGTGAACTGGACCTTTGACGAGATGTTTTCCGTCATGATCAGCGAGGATTTTGACTCAGATCATAATCAGACTCTGGATGCCAAAGAAGTGGCGGTGATTAAGGAAAAAGCCTTTGGTTATATTGCCCCGTACAATTATTACATCCATGTCAGAATAGACGGCAAGCCCTTTGAGGTGAAGTTCATCAAAGCGTTTAATGCATGGCTTGATAATGGAGTAGTCTGTTATGAATTTTTTATACCCTGCCATGTCTCTGCTGTGGATACACCCAAGCAGGTCGTGTTATCTCCCTATGATCCGGAATACTATTCCGATATCTATTTTCCGGATAAGGCGCCTTTGAACATGGAAAACGCAGATGCCTTTTCCACTAAGATACAGATGGCCAGGGACCACGCCACCCTGATTTATTATGATACGGTAAATCCCATGGCAATTTTTCTTTCGTTTAAACGAAAATAAATTTTCCAAAGCTGACGTCAAGACGCCCCTGCAACGATATCCCACAAGGCCCGGACCCGGGGATTGGAAAGGTTCGTGTTTCGTGTGCAAAGGGCTATTTTATAAGGAGGCAGTTCCGGCATATTGTCCAGTGCAACAATATCCCGGTAAAGTGGGCTTTTTTCAAGAACCAGCCGGGGCACAAGGCCGATACCGAATCCGAGGTTCACCAGAGCGATAATGGCTTCATGGCCTGTAACCTGGGAATAAATGCGCGGAACCACGGCATTTTCAACAAACCACTTATCAATACGTTCCCGGCTTAAACCTTTGTCCGCGAGAATTAAAGGGAATTTTTTCCAGTCCGGCCCCCCCTTGCCATCTTTTATCAGGACATCTGGATAATGTTTGGCCCCTATAAAAACCAGGGGACTGACAGCCATATTCAAAAAACTGATCTGGGCGCCGGGTTGTTCCGGCAGGGCTGCAATGACCGCATCTGCATCCCGGTTTATCAGTCGATGTATCGCCTGGGCAGGGTCTCCTGTTTCAAGGTGAATCTGCACCCCGGGGTGCACGGCCCGGTAGCGGGGGATAAATCTGGGCAGGATGCTGTAAGCGGCGGTCACCGAGCAGTAAAGGGAAAGCTGGCCGGACAGGATCGCATCCTTTGATAATTCCCCCTGGAGCCGTTCAAAGCGGCTGAGCACATCCTCGGCATATTTTTTTAAGACCTGTCCGGCATAAGTCAGCTCCACACAGCGGTTGTCTCGGATAAGAAGCTGTTTTCCCACATCTGTTTCCAGGCGCTGAATCACCCGGGTAAGGGCTGAAGGTGAAATATTGCACGCCTGGCTTGTCCGGGAGAAATGTAAGGATCCGGCCAGGTGGTGAAATAATTCAAGGGTGCGTATATCCATTTTTATTTTTTTACCTTAACATGGTCAATGATCGTGTTTTTGCTTATTTTAAAAGAGTCTTTCATTATCTGCAATATGAAATTGCAAATGATTCATTTGACGCAACAATAGTTTTAAGACATTTTATTTACAACACTTACCTAATGTTTGGACGAGAAGTTACCCATATACAAATTTTTCTACAACGCGCAGATGGGTGACTTCTCGTTCAAACACTAAAATTAAGGAGACAAGATATGGGAACCAACTATTTCAATACCCTGCCATTACGGCTGCAACTTGAAGAACTGTCCCAGTGCCGGTTCATGGACCCTTCGGAATTTAACGGGGTTGAGGCACTCAAGGGGAAAAAAATTGTAATTGTGGGATGCGGGTCCCAGGGCCTGCACCAGGGCCTGAATTTAAGGGACAGTGGCCTGGATGTATCCTATACGTTAAGGGAAGCCGCCATTTCCGGAAAACGCCAGTCCTGGAAAAATGCCACGGAGAACGGCTTTGCCGTAGGCACCTATGAACAGATGCTGCCGACAGCAGATCTGGTCATCAACCTGACCCCGGACAAACAGCACTCCAATGTCATTGAATCCGTCATGCCTTTGATGAAAAAGGATGCCTGCCTTTCCTACTCCCATGGGTTCAATATTGTTGAAGAGGGGATGCAGATCAGAGAAGATCTCACCGTTATCATGGTGGCTCCCAAATCCCCGGGAACCGAAGTCAGAGAAGAGTACAAAAGAGGCTTTGGCGTGCCCACCCTGATTGCCGTACACCGGGAAAACGATCCCAGAGGAGAGGGGTTTGAACTTGCCAAAGCCTATGCAGCCGGCACAGGCGGTCACAAAGCAGGTGTATTGCAGTCCTCGTTTGTGGCCGAAGTGAAATCGGATCTCATGGGCGAGCAGACCATTTTATGCGGGGTGCTGCAGACAGGCGCACTGCTGTGCTATGACAAAATGATTGAAAGCGGCATGGATGAAGGATACGCATCCAAACTGGTTCAGTATGGCTGGGAAACCGTGACCGAAGCCCTGAAACACGGTGGCATCACCAACATGATGGACCGGCTGTCCAATCCGGCTAAGATCAGGGCCTTTGAATTAAGCGAGCAGCTCAAGGAAATCTGGGCACCGTTGTACAACAAGCACATGGACGACATCATGACAGGTACTTTTTCAAAAACCATGATGGAAGACTGGGCCAATGATGACGCCAACCTGCTCACATGGCGGAACCAGACCCAGGATACGGCGTTTGAAAAATCGACTTCCCAGGACGCAGACATCCCGGAACAAGAATATTTTGATAACGGCATTCTCATGGTGGCCATGATCAAGGCCGGCGTGGAGTTAGCCTTTGATACCATGGTGTCCGCCGGCATTATTGCCGAATCCGCTTATTACGAATCCCTGCATGAGGTGCCCTTGATCTCCAACCTCATTGCCAGGAAAAAACTGTATGAAATGAATGTGGTGATTTCAGATACTGCGGAATACGGTTGTTATCTGTTTGCCCATACCGCAGTTCCCATGCTCAAAGATTTCATGGCAGGCCTTGGTGCCGATGTGATCGGTAAAGGCCTGGCTCTTGAAGACAGCAGCGTAGATAACATCCGCCTGATCCAGGTCAACGATGCCATCCGGAATCATCCTGTTGAAATTGTGGGTAAAAAATTGCGTGGATATATGGGGGCCATGAAAGCCTTGCGTTAATCTGCGGTCCTTAACATATCGCTTTTTTGTCCAATCTTTGGATGAACCAGCGTTCTGTTTTAGTTTTCAGCATTCTGTTGCTGAAACCACATCTTGCCAGATGCGACTTAAGCGTTGGTGCAGCCCTCCTGCACCAACGCTTGTTCAAAAAAATACAACACGATTCAAGAAACGCGAAAAGTTCAATAACGGCCATGGGCTGAGCTGCTCTATCAACACCGATACTCAACCCATAACAAAAGTTGAAAGATCTGTGTAGATTGCACATACTTTTTTATAAAAATTTTTTCAAGGAGGAAGAGATGAAACAGATAGCTTCTATTATGGTAGTGTTTGCAGTGGCCGGGTTACTGATTTTTGGTTGCGGATCTACCCCGGGTGATGATGCCGCTGATGTTATTAAGCAGCATGCAGATGTTACGGAACAATTTGTGAACACCCTTGAAAAGGCGAGCAGCGCCCAGGATGTGGCCAAGGCCGTTGACGCATATACATCCGGTATGCAGGAGCTGGTTCCCCGGATTCAAAGCCTGAATGAAAAATATCCTGAATACAAGGACGGAAAAGTCCCCGAGGCGCTGGAAAAAGAGGCGAAAAGGCTGGACGATATGGCGGTGAGAATGCCGGCAGCCATGATGAAAACCGCGTCATACATGATGGACCCGGCGGTTCAGAAGGCCATGGAAAATATGAGCAACGAAATGGCCAAAATCGGGCAATAGCCGGGTAAATTTATCTCGTGTCTGAACGAAAATCTGGAAATTTTGCATTGGGACCAAATGATTTCAGGACGAAATCAGCATAATGCTGGACAGGTGTGTGATTTGTTCCCTATCTTTTTGTGCCAAATTGTGGGAATAAAAACAATAATTGTAATGAAATCAAATAACTGATTATTATAACTTATGACTCACGAGACGTTTAAGTAAAAAATTATGACCAGTAAAAATAGCAAAGATATCGGTAAATATCAGATCAACGCACTTCTCGGCAGTGGCACCATGGGCCGGATTTATCGCGTCACCATCCCGGTGCTTGAAAAAACAGCAGCTTTAAAATTGTTCACCCCTAGCCCGGCGTTGATTAAAAAGGTCGGTTTAACATGGCTCAGAGAGCAGTTTATTCATGAGGCAGCGGTGATTGCAAATATCCGGCATCCCAATGTGGTGAGCATCTGGAGTCTTGAAGAGACAGCAAATGAATTGTTTTACCTGATGGAATATTACTGCCGGAATCTAGGACAACTCATTGGAGAATCCTATTGGGCAGACAGGCCCTCCAGAAAGGTGTCCGTTGACAAAGCCTGCCATTACATGACCCAGATTATTGAAGGGCTTTGCCGCCTGCACGAAGCGGACATCATTCACCGGGATATAAAACCCTTTAATATCATGATTGAAGATACAGGAACGGTGAAGATTGTTGATTTTGGTCTTTCCAAACGAAGGGGTGAAAAGCGATTGCTTAGTGCAGAGAAACTTACCATTGGCACACCGTTTTATAGTGCTCCGGAACAGATTGATTCTCCTGAAACCGTGGATCAAAGAGCAGATCTGTATTCTGCCGGGGTGATCCTTTATCGGATGGTAACAGGTCATCTGCCCGATAAAAATCCAGCCCTGCCCAGTGAATTAAATGCGCAATTGGATCGCAACTGTGACCGGTTCATTCTCAAGGCGATTGCCCCTCATCCAGATGAGCGGTTCCAGACAGCGGAGGCAATGTCAGAGGAACTAAAGGCGTTTTCCGTACTATATAAGAATGCCAGGCAGAGGGAATGTTTTACTCCCGCTGATGTTTCTCAGGAAGAAAAAACGGCTCCTCAGATCAAAACCACTCTCCCCATTAGATCCGAATCGTCCAGAATACTTGCAAAAAACGCGAGGATGGTTTTTAACCTGGATGATCTGCACCAGCCGACGGTCTTTGTTGAAAATGCGTTTCAAAAAATAAGTGATACCACGGTTATAGACCAGGCCACCAATCTGATCTGGCAGCAATCCGGTTCCCGCTATCCCATGATGTGGGATCAGGCCCAACGTTATATCCAGATGCTGTCCGAATCCGGATTCGGCGGATATCAAAACTGGCGAATGCCCACCATCAACGAGATGCTGTCACTGGTAAACCCAATGCATGATGACAATTTCTGCATGGAGCCTGTATTTTCAGCCAATCAAAAGTGGCTCTGGAGCAGTGATACCCGTTCAAAAAAATCTGTCTGGACCGTGGATGCTCAAATGGGATTTGTGACCTGCAGCGATCTTTTTGATTATAATTTTGTCAAAGGGGTCTGTTCTGTAAATTAAAAGCCTGTTTAAAAATAGATGAATCGGCTGCAATCACATGAGAATGGCCCCAATCCCCTAATTTTTAAACAGGCTCTATAGAAGAGAGGGGCTTATTTTTTTATGTCCGGATCTACTGCCTGGGCATATTTAAACGGCAGGCCTGCGGCCAGTATTTTTCGGGCGGCTGTTTGATTGTCATAGTCTATATACCGGATGTCCAGACAATATCTTTCCGTATCCCAGATCACATATTTGGCTCTTGGGTCGCCGTCACGGGGCTGGCCAACACTGCCGGCATTCACCATATGTTTTTTATTTTTTTTAAGCTGAGTCAACCCCGGATTCAATGATTGAACCTGAATGTCGCCATCTTCAGAGGAAATAAGGCTTAATTTGTGGGTATGCCCTAAAAAACAGATGGATTCTTTTATCTGCCCAAACGCGTGGAGCAATTCAGAGTTGGGTATTTGGTGAAGATAATGTCGCACAGAATCCGGCCAGAACCCATGGACAAAAAAAGCCTGATACTGAGAAAGATTGACGGGTAATTCCTTTAAATAGTCAATAGATGATGGTGACAATTTGGACAGGGTGTCATCCAGCGATTTTTTTACATCCCCGATATACCACTTATACACTTTTTTATTTACACAGGCCAGTTCATGATTGCCAAGAATCGATGGTATCCTGCGTGCGATTATTTGCTGGATAACCGCCTCGGAATCCGCGCCGTATCCGATATTATCCCCCAGGGAAATAATTTTATTGACCGCCTGAAGTTCCATATCTTTCAGCACCGTTTTAAATGCCTCAAGATTACCATGAATGTCCGAAATGACAGCGATTCGCATATTGTTCCCATGTTTATTTTAATCAAAGAATAAATGTAGCATGATGGATGAATCTTAACAACATTACAACAAACTATTGTCGCGCAGACTGATCCTCCCCCAAAAAATCGTAAGTGGATGTTTGCCCGTTTTTCGTTCATTGATCATTTATAGAGAGATTGAGTTTTAAAGTTAAATAAAAGTTGCTATAAAAAATAAACGTCACCTAACAAATTTATAGGAGGTCTATCGTGAAGAAAACACTATTGATTGTAATCATTCTTTTTTTACCGGCTGTTATGTGGGGCGGTGAGGGGAAAACGGTTGAATATACGGTAAACGGGAATCTTTATGAAGGATATGTTATAAACCAGAATAGAAAGGCTCCCTTGGTTCTGCTGATCCATGACTGGGACGGCCTGACCGACTACGAAATCAAACGCTCCCGAATGCTGGCGGAGCTGGGATATTCGGTCTTTGCCATGGATCTGTTCGGAGCCGGGGTCAGGCCAACGGAAATCAATGACAAACGTCGGCTTACTGGGGAATTGTATAAAGACAGAGAAAAAATGAGATCCCTGATGAAAGGCGCCCTTGAAAAGGCCAGGAGCCTGGGGGGCGACACCGGGAATGCCATGGTTGCCGGATACTGTTTCGGGGGCGCGGCTGTTCTGGAATGGGCAAGATCCGGGGAATCCCTCAAGGGGTTCATCTCCTTTCACGGGGGGCTCAAGACCCCGGAGGGGCAGGATTATTCAAATACAAAAGGCCGAATCCTGGTCATGCACGGAACTGCAGATAAGGTCGTTTCCATGGATGAGTTTGCCGCCCTTGCAAAACAGCTTGAATCGGACGGGATAAAACATGAAATGATTACGTATAGCGGTGCTCCCCATGCGTTTACGGTGTTCGGTTCCCAGCGGTACCAGGAAGAAGCCGATAAAGCCTCCTGGAAACGGTTTACCGATTTTTTGAAAATGCAGTTGAAACAATAGAAAGGGGATGTATCGCGGGCGACACCCTGAAACTGGGTCTGTAACCATTAAAAGGAAACAAAGCCTAAAAAAATGCATTAAAAAATATCCTATGGGTTTTTAAGTTCCAACCCGATACCCGGAGGTGAGCATGGGTTCTTTTTTTTCTGATCCGAATAATAGCCGGACATTTATCGTGCCCTTCGCATTGGGTTCATCCCTGGCCCTGGATGTTTTTTTCCTGGGGCAGGCCCGGAATGGGGCAGGGGAATCCGTGGGCGCCGAATGCCACTGGAGATCCGCAATGAAACACCAGGTCGTCCCAGGCACAGTCCGGGTGCCGGTACACCCCGGCAACGTTGCTGAAACAAGCCGGGTATATCCGGTGTTCCGGGCCCCGGGCCGAGGCGATGATGAGGATGCCCTTTTCCCGGGCGGTGTCGCACAATTGTTTCAAGGGTCCGGCAGAATTTTTATTTTCTACACCCAGACTCAGGTGGATGATGTCAAACTTTCGGCGGATACACCACGCTATTGCCTGGATCAACACCGGTACCGCTGTGCCCAGATCCCGGCTGAAAATTTTCACGGCATAGAGACCTGCATCCGGCACTTTTTCCTTAATAATACCCGCAATGGCCGTACCGTGACCGATGTTGTCCATGAAATCGTCGGTTTGCCCAACCTGACCGGTTTCCGGATCGGTTTCGTACCCATGCCCCCCGGTGATGGGCCCCACATGGGGGTGACCTGGGTTAATGCCGCTGTCGATGATGGCGATTTCAGGCGTCATGGGTAAATTCCTGGGGCCTGCCCTGGAAAATAAGGCCTTCATTGCCCAGGACCACCAGGTGATGGGCATGGCTGATGGCTGTTTTCCGGTGGCTGACCAGGATAATGGTTTTGTTTTTCATCAGGTCTTTCAGGGTCTGCTTGATGCCTTCTTCTGCGGTTTTATCCAGAAAGGCAGTGGCTTCGTCCAGGATCAGGATTTTCGGATCCATCAGAATGGCCCTGGCAATGCTCAGTCGCTGTTTCTGCCCCCCGCAAAGGCGGGTGCCCCGGTCCCCCACAAGGGTGTCATACCCTTTGGGCAGCGATTCGATGAACTCATGGATCTGGGCGGCCTTGGCCGCTTTTTTTACTGTTTCGATATCTGCATCCGGTTTAAAAAACCGGATATTTTCCAGAATGGAGGTATGAAACAAAAAGGTTTCCTGGGAGACCATGGCCATCTGGGTTCTGAACCAGTTCCGGTCCAGGCTGTGGATGTCCTTTCCGCCCCAGGTGATGGTGCCGGCATCCGGGGCGTAGAGCCTCATGAAAAGGTGGCACAAGGTGGTTTTTCCGATGCCGCTTTCCCCGGCAAGCGCTGTTGTTTTTCCATGGGGAATGGTAAAGGATAGGTTCTTGAACACCGGGGTCTGGCCGTCATAGGAAAAACTTAAATCCTCTATGGCCAGGTCCTTGGCGGACAACTCCAAACTCAGCACCTGATCTCCGGTCTGATTCGTACTGGGTGAAATATCCAGGATTTCACGGACCCGTTTCAGGGCCACCTTTGATTTTTGAATGGACAATATCCCGTCGAGCAGCCCTTGGAGGGGACCGAAGACCCGGCCTTGGTACACGGAAAAAGCCACCAGGGTACCAATGGTCAAATTTCCTTCCAGGACCTTCATTCCGCCAAATCCAAATACAATTAGGGTGTTCACAATGGCAAAGGCCATGGGTACGGAACCGGAAACCGCCCCCAGCACCTGGAACCGGAGCAGCAGGTCCAGAATCCCGGACTGTTTGGTCGACAGTTTTTCGTTTTCGCAATTTTCTGCGCCAAAGGCCCGGATGGCCGCTGTATTGGACAGGGATTCAAATAAAAAATGGGCAATACCGGCATTGGTTTTGGCAAGATCCTCGGAAAGGGCGAAAAGTTTGGGTTTGATGGCCTGGACCACCCAGACGGCAAAGGGCAGGATGGCAAGGCTCATCAGGGTCATTTCCCAGTTCAGCCAGAACAGGATGACGGCCGTGATGATGAAGGTTAAAAAATCAAATAAGTATTTAGGAAAAATATCCGTGACCAGTGCCTGGATATCGGCCATATCCGAGGCAATCCTGGAATAAATATCCCCGATTTTGTTTTTTGAAAAATAGACCAGGGGGATTCTTTGCAGATGGCTGAACAGGTCTTCTCTCATGGCAAAAAGAATCCGGGCCGAGTATTTGGTATACAGGTACCGGTTGGCGACCCTGACCCCGAATCCCACCACAAGTAGCAGAATCAATACCCCCAGGACCGGGAAAAGAATCCCGGGTTGATGCCCCAGAAACACCCGGTCGATGAGAATTTTGGCAAACCAGGGCTGAAGCATGCCAAGCGCCGTACTCAAGGCGCTTAAAATTAAAGAAAAGATTAATATCTTTTTGTGGGGTTTCAGGTAAGACCCCAGATAACCCATCTGCTCCCAGATAGACGGATCAACCGGTTTTTTTTCAGTGTTTCCTGAAGCATGGCCTGAGCGAAAACCTGGAAATTTTGTCGAGTACAAGGCGGACACAAATTTTAACCGCAGGCATATATTGAATATTCCGAGGATTAAAATTTGTGTCCAACGAAGTAATCGGCAAAATTTACGATTTTCGGTCGGGCATGAAGTAGCACATGTATCCTGAATCACAATATTCAGGGGTTTGGCGAAGCTGTCTGGCATAATCTATTATCCTGTCGTGGTTTTGGGTTTGCAGTGCCTTGTCCCGGACGGCTTTGACCAGTTGCAGACTGCCCATTTTTCGGTGAAACGATGCTTCTCTTCCCACTAGTTTAACGGCGGTGACGCCCCAGTCCCTGAAATCGCCGAATTGGCACAGACTGCAGGGGCCGTTGGGCAGGCCGTCCTGCTGGAAACTGGAGCCGCAATTGTTCTGATACCAAAGATAGGTTTTAAAGTGTGCCAGGCGTTCCTTTAAATCCGGGTAAACGGTTTCATTTGCGGTTCCGGGGCTGTTGGTTCCCAGGGGTGTGATTGACCAGTTGGTGAGACAAAATGCGCCCAGGGTGTGGCTGGTCTGGCAGAATCCTTCTTCAAAATAGCATCCGTCGTTCACCGCGAACACTTCAAACTCCATGTCATCCCTGTGCTTGGTAACGATTGCCTTTATTTCAGGCAGGGTCAACTGGCGGGGCAGAATGACTCGCTTAACCCCCAGGGATTTGTAAAACGGTACGGAAAAGGAATTGAAACAGGCACCCAGGCTGCTTAAATGAATTCCTAGGGCCAGGTTCAGCCGGGACAGTTCAACCAGCAGGTTCAAATCCGAAACAATCAATGCGTCCACGCCCATGTCCGCAAGCTGGCTGCACAAAGTTAGAATATAATCCATGCCGTTTTCAGGATAAAACGAGGCATTCAGGGTGATGCTCACTTTGACGGCATTCTCATGGGCCACAGCAATCAGGGTCTCAAGATCCTTTAATGACGTGATGTTGGCCTGGTCCGGGTTTCTTCGGTTCATCCACAGGTTTTCACTGAAAATCTCGTCCCATTCCCTTGTTTTTAAGCCACAGTACAGTTCATCCGCACCGTTGGAAATTAGCATTTCCAGCTCTTCAAGGGCGCGGATGGGGGTAATGATATTCATGCCAGCCCCCCTTGCCAGACCAATCGCAGTCCATGGGTTTCGGCGGTTTTAAGAAGATGTCTCAGCATGGATGCCGTGTAGGGATAGAATATGGTGTTACCGTTTTGAAGCAGAGCCGGCCCACTACCCGGATGGCTGAGCTTGAACCGGTGGGTGGTGCAGGGGGCGTGGCAGCCGGCACTGAAATTGAATCTGGCACCGGGCCGTCCGTTCATTCCCGCTGTAATGCAGGCCCGGCCTGTTGTGACATAGCCAAAGGGAAAATAAACGGAAACGTCAAGGTCTGAACCGTTCATTGCCAAGGCATCCGGATCGAGATCGGCATGGGGAAAAAGATCCTGCTCAAATCTTTGAATGCCAAGGTTTTTGGCCAGGGTTCTCATATTGGCATGTTGGAACGAACAGTCATTTAAGCAGGCAGCGGCTGCTGCCGGGGTGATGTTTTTTGTGTCCAGACGGGGATCTTTAAAGCCTTTATTGAAGAGTCTTCCCATGGACAGGCTGAATCCGGGAAATGTTTGTTTCAGATAAAGCAGGACACCCAGATCGTTTACCACCACTTCAGCGGCATGATCCCATTGATGGAATGTGTCAAACAATTTACCCCAGGCCTTTATGCCGCCGTCGGTGAGAACCGGTGTCAGAAGGGTGACGGGCAATCCCTTTTGATCCGCAGCTTTCAACTGATTTTTCAAATCTTTCATATCCGGCAGGCGCTTGGGAGAGAACTCGTCGCCGATATAGATACGGTCGGGTTGGGACACGATATCTTCAATATCCTGCCAGTGAAAATCATTTTCAGAGAAAAAGGTTTTAAGGCTTTCCCAGGGCTGGAGCGATTCATTGTCTGTGCCGCCACCCACCCAATGCCGGGCGATTTCCATGTTTGATCCTTTCATCAGTCGGCCTGGGCTGTGACCGGCTCAAAAAATTTCTGTCCGTTTCTCATCTCATGGTTGTGGCAGTCCTTGCAGGGCTGGGATGCAATGTTTTTAATCAGCTTTTTGTGGATCTCGACCTGGTCCTCCGGTTTATGGTTTTCAACATTTTTACAGGAAGAACATCGAGAATTTGGGACATGGCTCCAATAGCCCGGTTCTTTGTCTAATTCAAGAAAAAGAGGCTCTTCCTTGGGAAGGATCGGGGCATCCGGATCCCGCTTGAAATGCTCGACAAGAAACCGGACAGCGGATTTGTTCATGTCCATCCATCCCTTAACTCCAGGATCGAAATGACATTTGGCACAGTTTCTGTGGTTTTTGGCTGTTCCTGACCCCTTCCATTTTTCAATGGGAGCTTTCATTTCATGACAGACGACACAGGTTTTATCCTGAATATAACTCACTGATAATTCATGGGCAGCCAGTGCGATGGCAGGCAGAACAATGACGATGAGGATCAGGATTAATTTTTTTTTGGATTTGGATTGCATACTTCTACTTTGTTTCCTTTTTCAATAACGAAGCGGGCCGGAACTTTCCCGGCCCGCTTAAAAAAAGATTATTGTTTGGACAGCATCTGAGTGGTTACCCCGTCGGACATCAACGGAATAATAGTCAGCAATTCCAGGGAATCGGCATCAAACACGCTTATGTCGGGTCCACCGGGACCGGCATAGATTTTTTTCCCGTCAGACGTAATGGCCACCGTATAGTTGGTGCCGGTTTCCAAATGGGCCATCTTCAGGGTTTCTCCGGTGGTCCGGTCCACCTTGATCAACTCATCCATGACTGCATAGATGTATTTTTGATCAGGAGACAACATACTGGAATATGCAAACCAGACGTTTTTGCCCCGCAGGTCATCCATTTCCCCGCTGTTTTTATCAATGAAAAAGTAGCCCAATCCCTTTGCATCATAGTACGGGTTGACAAAAATCCCGTGGTCACCGGGGCTGCCGGGCTGCCAGTTAGCCAGACAGTTTTTCATATCCTCGGGCTTTTTCGTGTTCAAAAAAGGCATGAGCATGTCTCGTTTACCGGTTTTCAGGCTGAACCGTTCAATGTCCTGTCCCACCAGGACCAGGTGATCCGGATCATTTCTCAAGACCACCGGCTGGGTATAGCTGGTGGGAATGGGATAATTTTTAATCATTCGTTTTTTTTCGATGTCGTAGACCACCAGTTGATCGGGCAGAACATTCAACCGGGGAATGTTTTGTTTTTTCTTGACAATGGAGCAGCAGAGAAACAATTGTTTCCCGTCATTGGATATGTTCATGCCGAAAATGGACACTTTGCTCAACTCCGTTGAAAACGGATAGGTCTCAGCCAGGGTGTTGGTGACGGTATCCACGGCATAAATGGAGTGAATCGCATTCAGGTACAACCGCTTGCCGTCGGACGAGCAGGCCGTGTTGATGATAAAATCATTGAACTCAATGGTTTTGATAACCGTGTCGGTGTCGCAGTCAATGACCTGGACGGCATTGTTCACCACGGCGTAAATATAATCCTTGGCCCCTGCAGTGGAGGCGCTCAGGAACGCCAGGATGCAGACCGTGATCAATATCAGAACTGTTTTTTTCATCCCGTATGTCTCCTTTTATCGTTTGTTTACGAAATTAAGGTTTCTCCAGTCCCGTTCAATGGCCTGGCACTGGTTCTGATAATGGGGAAAGTTGGTCACATTGTCCGGGGTCTGGGCCGGCCACCAGCAGGTTTCGGAACAGGCGCTGAAATCCCTGGCACTGGACAGGCAGTTGCTCATGGGGGGTTCGGGCCGGGGATTGGTTTCCCACCCGGTGTCAAAGATCGTGGTGCAGCCGATGGGCATGCTGGTCATGATGGGATTGTCCGACATTCCCTGGACCTCATGCGCCAATTTTTTTGCTTTTTTATTCAGTGGTTTTAACCCTTTTTTCTTCATCTGATCCTCCTTAAGTCTTTGTAACGGTATGACATTGGCTTGTTTCTTGAGTCGGTAACCCCCATGTTAAAATATGTAGGTCAGGCGCAGGTAAGTCCAGGAGCCATCTGTATATGCATCAGAGTCAACGTCATGCATGTACCTTAAATTGAGCATGAGGTTTTCCTGAAGTGCATAACCCAGGTTGATGCCTAATTTTAGATTTTCACCCGGGCCATCTATACGATTACCATCGGAATCCTCCTGATCATCAAAATCTTTCCACCATGCAGCCTGGAAAGCCAGACGAAGCTTGTCCGTCACTGCATAGCCGACGGCTGCCTCAAGTTCAAATGCATCCGATACATCTACATCCTGGTCCTCATCTTTCTGCCAGTAGTTCACGCATACGTCCAGAGACCAAGGACCGGGATACCAGCCAAAGGCCAGTTGGTGCTGAAACCACCAGGAATCAGTGCTGACTTCATCTGTGCCTGTCGGGGTATAGACAAATTCCCAGAATGAGAGAAATACTTGTTTTTTAAAATCTTCATATAAAAAGATAAAAGGGCCGACCACCAGATCTCCCAAGCCGTTATACGTACCTATATCTGCGGAGTCGTTATCATTACTTTCAACGGAAATATCCGTTAAAGCAATAATGCCGTTAACTCCCCAGGTCTTTCCAAATACTTTTCCGGCAAAATAAACCGGCCTGAAGGCGGCATAAGCCACGTCCACACCGACATCAAACGTCGTGCCGTCTTCTGTTTTGTAATCAGGCAGATGCTGATACCCGAAATAACTGACAAGGACCTTGGTTCCAACGGGTGCCGAACTGTTGTCCAGGGGATCCAGGACATCGGCTGAAGTCGGGGCCGTTAATCCGGCAAAAGCGATCAAAATAAACAAAGCAAGCCATAATTTTTTCATTTTATTTTCTTATCCTCTATTCATATTTTAAAGTTTTTTGTATCGGTTCATATAACAGCCATGGGCTGACTTGGTCTATCAGTATCCAGGCTCAGCCCACAACGAAACAATAAAGTAATTCAACAAATTATTGAGACTTTCTTATAAATTGATTCAGGCAGCGGCTCATGCCCCCTGAGCATGGACAGGTTGTCCAGAAAATCCGGGACCTGTACGGAAAGCCGGGCATATGCGTTCAGACCGGTTTCAATCCACGATTTAATCCATTGGCAATAGTGCAGATTGGGCGAAAGCAGGCTTCCCTGCCGGATACCGGCTTCATGGTAACAGCCGCCGGCACAGATGGATGCGGCCCAACAGCCATCACAGGGCTTTTTATTGGAAAGCGCCGCATTTTTCCGGAACGCTGCCAGTTTGGGCCGGTGAAAAGCCTGCTTCGGCAAACCCCAGATCCAGCAGATGGGTTAGGGATTGATAGATATCCCCCACCTCTTTGGCCAGGGTGACCCGGGCCACCACCGGTTTGGTCATGCCGGCGCCCAGCAGTTTTTTGACCCCGGGCAGAATCACATCATAGGATGGCGACCCGTCCGGGAAACGGCGGAACCGGTCGTGGGCGGCCCTGATACCGTCAAGGCTCACGGTCATACCAATTCGGTGTTCCCGGATGAATGCAATCACCTTGTCGGTCAGGAGGGTGCCGTTGGTGGTTATGGCATAGGAGATCTTCTTCCCTGAATCCAGGGCTTTCCTGTCTGCGTAGGCAATGGTGTCCGCTATCAGCTTTGTATTGAGCAGGGGCTCCCCGCCAAAGAAAACCAATACCAGATCCAACAGGTTTCCACTGTTGTCAAAAAGAAAATCCACGGCCTGCCGCGCCACGGCCCGGTCCATGGGTGTGGAGACCCGGTCGGTGCCGTTCCCGTCATCGTGGTAACAATACCGGCACATGAGGTTGCAGGCCTGGGTGACATGGAGAACCAGGGTGTTGATGGGCGTGTCAACCGGGTATTCCGGTTGTTCCTTGGCCGATGTCCCTTCAGAGATCAGGACATAACTGGCCAGAAGGTCGGTCCACAATGCCTGTTTTTCCCTATCTGTCCCTTCCATAATGGTAAACAGATCAGATTGTGTAAAAACTTGTCCGGCCGTGCCGTGATCCAGAATAGATCCGGCAGGGGATTGGGGTTCCAGTTCAAATATGGTCCCGGTCCGTGTTAAAAAGACAAATTCTTTGCCCTGGGCCGTAAAGCGTTTATGATCTGCAATTTTTACCTGTTCCATGGGTTGCCTATTTTATTTGGGGGATAAAATCCGGAACCGTGACTGCCAATCTGACCTTGTCGGTCAATTTGCCTGATCCGTCTTCAAATGAAGCGGTTACGGCAATGAGGCCCACGCCTTCTCTGTGCTGCTTTCTGGTTTTAATGGGCCCATAGCTGGTCACCGGTGTATAAAGTCCATTGGCAATGGAGGCGTTCAGGTATTGCATGTCATCATCGTCTTCCCGGGTTTTTTCCTCTGACAGGTGCCATTGGGCATTGACGGGCTCCAGGACCAGGTTGTCCGCAGTCCCCTGCTTGCCGTCCGGGCCAAAGGCAATCCCCCGTGCAACAAACTGAACTCCCTGGGGCGGATAGGCCGCACCGCAGCTGACCCGCGCCCGTCCGATACGGGGGGACACGGCAATGGCATCGACTTTTTCAAATACCTTGAGCCCCTTGTAGGTCAGATCTTTTAAGTTGATGTCAGTCATTCCCACAGACGCCTGCTTGCCCACATCCACGGTCACGGTCAGGCCGGACGGGCCGGACTGGACAATGTCCAACACCTTTATTCCGGCATTGGAAAAGGACAGATCCGCCGGAGACGCATTGGCCGGCAGATTGACGCCTACCAGGGTCAAGGTCTGGGGTTTGCCGGTATTTTTTTTCAGGCTCTGGGGAAAGGCGGCCATGATCCGCGCTGGTCCGTCGGCCTTGTAGAAAGATTCATTGCCGTAAGCATTGGTATCCTGAACCACGATCCACCATTTTCCCTTGAACTCGCCTGTGTCGGCATCCAGGTCAAACACGCCTTCAATTTGTCCGGTTGACGGGGTTGGGGCCAGTTTGTATCTGAGATGGTATTCGCCGTACAGGGCGGCAGTTCCCACGGAAGAAACGGAAACGCCGTTCTCGTATTGTATATTTTTCTGGATACTGTACTCGTCTTCTCCTTTGGCCGTGTCCGGGGTCAGGGTGTAGGTGCCCTGATAATAGCCCATCCCAGGCTGATACCCGGCAATGGTCCAGGAACCGGTTAAATCCTGATCTTTTCTGTTTTTGAGCCACTCCCGGTATTCAGGGGTTTCAAATGGAAGCAGTTTGGACAGGTGCTGATTTAATTCCTTGGACTCTTTGAACCAATTCATTTCCCGCATCTGGGGCACGATAGTGGGATAGTAACCCAGGTGAAGGTTCCGGACTTCGTTCCACTGGCTTTGTGTATTCCGGTGGGATTTGATTTTCCCATAGGTGTGGCACCGGACACAGGCCGTAAAAATGCGCAGTTCTAAATCATTTTTTGGAATTTCCCTGTACTGGCTGTTTTCATCGCTGTTGATATAGGCGATGTTCCTGGACTCCGTGGGTGTTAAGCACAGGTCCCGGCTCAGTTCTTTAATGACCGGATAAAATTCCTCGTCACTTAACGGAGCGCTGTTGAGCCGGATCATCCGGTCCACCACCACTTTCCACTCTTCCATTGTCTTGCGGGTTTCTTCAATCACCTCAAGACGGCCCTGGGGATCTGGTTTGTGGCAGGCCGAACATTTTTGCCGAACCATGGATTGCTCGTTAAAAAGCCCCTCCCCAAAAGCGGGCGACCCTGCTAACAGCACTGATAGCAGCAGGATGACCCCCATGTTCCATTTTGCTGTTTTGCTCATAAATTCATTCTCCTTATTAAAAAAAGAATACGCCCCGGTAATCCGAATCACCGGGGCGTATAACGTCTATTCCTGTGGTGGCTTGGCCACACTGATCACCTGGTTTACGGTATAGGCCTTGAGGCCCTCAAGACCAAATTCAGATCCCACACCGGACAGCTTGACCCCGCCGAAAGGTGCCATGGGATGCAGTTTTCCATGGGCATTGACCCAGACCGTGCCGGCTTCAAGGCGCATGGCCACTTCTTTGGCCTTTGCCGGATCATTGGACCATGCCGATCCCCCCAGCCCCACATCAAGGGCGTTTGCCCGTTCCACAGCCTCATTAATCGTTGAATATTTGATAATGGGCAGGGCCGTGCCAAACTGTTCTTCTTTAACCAGGTCCATGTCGTCGGTCACATCAGCCACCAGGGTCAAAGGATAAAAGTATCCCGGACTGGAAGCGGGTTCACCCCCGCACAGCACCCGGGCACCTTGTTTTTTTGCATCGTCCACATATCGTTTGACAGTTTCCAGCTGCGGCGCATTGCCCAGGGGCCCGATAAGATGGGTTTCATCCAGGCCGTCCCCCACGGGGATTTTGCTTACGTATTCGGTGAATTTTTCACAAACCGTGTCATAGTCATCCTCATGGACATAAAGACGTTTCAGTGCCGCACAGGTCTGGCCGGCATTGATGAAGCATCCCCAGAACAAGGGTTCCAGCAGGGGCGTGATATCGGTTCCCGGCAGGATAATACCGGCATCGTTGCCGCCCAGCTCCAGGGTCAGGCTTTTTAAATTGGACGCTGCCCGGCCCATGATGGTTTGTCCCACGGGAATGGAACCGGTAAACACTATTTTGTCGATCTCCTTGTGGGCTGACATGGCATTGCCGATGTCGGAACTGCCCGAGACCACATTGAGGACCCCCGGGGGCAGCACTTCATTAAGCAGTTCCACCAGACGCAGGGTGGACAACGGCGTGTAGGAAGCCGGTTTCAGTACCACGGTACACCCCACCCGGATGGCGGGCATGATGTGCCAGACCGCAATGAGCAGGGGCCAGTTCCACGGCGTGATGGATCCCACAACGCCGATGGGTTTTCTGACCAGTTCAATGGTGTCCTCCGGGTTTTCGTCCACAAGTTCCGTCTCAAGCTTCAGGGATGCCGTGACCTGGGTCCAGGCCTGGCATCCGCCGGCCTCAAACATGGAGCCGGGTCCGGAAAGGGTTTTGCCTTGTTCACGGGTGATCAGCCGGGCCAGTTCCACCTGGTGCTGTTCAATAATACCGGCCATTTGGTTCATGATCTCCACCCGTTTTTCATCAGCCATGCCCGACCATGCCGGAAACGCCTTCCGGGCCGCGGCAACCGCTTCATTCAGCTGTTCAACCGTGCCCTTGGGGCATTGGGCAAAAACCTCACCCGTTGCCGGATTGATCACGTCGAAAGTCGTGTCTGAAAACACTTTCTCGCCATTGATGATCATCGCATAATCCGTCATTTATTCCTCCTTATTTAAAATAGTATTTTCCCAATGCATACAAATTTGGTGCCCGGGCCGGCCGGAGGCGGGGTGCCCATGTTTTTTGAAAGAGCAATCTGTTGAAAACATACAAAATTGAACAACTTTATTTTTTTGCTAAATTATAAACCGATGGTGATTTCGGATTGCGGTTTATTTCCGGCCGGCAAAAACACCATAAAAAATCCGAAATTTTGGACGCTCTTGTGGTTTTGCCCCAAATTATCCCGGACTTGAGACGGTAACGTTAAGGGAAAGGCTTGTCCCGTATGCATTCTGACAGTGTCCAAAATTTTGGATCGGGCAGAGAGACGCCTTGATTTATCTGGTTTATTGTGTAAAAACGGGCCAGGTTTTGAGCGCCTGTTTAGGAATGAGTCTAAAATAATTTAACCTGGGAGCGCGGGCGTCTCGCCCGCATATAGCAAAATGGGCAAGTTATTTAAGACCCGTTCCTTAAAAATTGGGGGGAATTGGTTCTCATCCTTATGAAATTGCAGCCGATTCATCAATCTTTAAACAGGCCCTGAACATGGACATCCGTATCAACCTGGAAAATGGAGAACGTACCGTGGCCGCCATCCTGATCGTTGATGACGATCCTATTTTTTGTACCCCTTTTACGGCTTATCTAAAAAAACTGGGGCACCAGTGCCAGACGGCCCAGACGTTTTCCCAGGGAGCGGCACTTGCCCGGGACGTGGATTTTGACGTGGTGTTTCTGGATGTCCTCCTGCCTGATGCCAATGGTCTGGAGTGCATCAATTATTTTATTAATGCCTCGTCATCCCCGGAATTGATAATCATCACCGGAAAATCGGAGCTCTCAGGGGCGGAAATGGCCTTGGAAAACGGGGCCTGGGATTATCTGGAAAAACCCCCTGCCTACGACGACGTCAAACTCACCCTGAAGCGGGCATTACAGTTCAGGGACAATAAAATGGTCTCGCCCACCCGGGAAGGTTTCAAATCGGATTTTATCATCGGCCGGAGCCCTGTTTTGAAAAAATGCCTGGATCTGGTGGCCAAATCGGCCCGGACAGACGGTAACCTTTTTATTTCCGGAGAAACCGGTACCGGCAAGGATTTGATCGCCAATGCGGTTCATCTGAACAGTGAAAGATCCGGCGCCCCGTTCATTGCCGTGGACTGCACCAACCTGCCGGACACCCTGGTTGAAAACCTGCTGTTCGGCCATGCCAAAGGCGCCTTTACCGGTGCCGTAGACAAAAATGAAGGACTGATCAAACAGGCAGACAAGGGAACCTTGTTCCTCGACGAGATCGGGGACCTGTCCACGGCCGCCCAGAAATCCATTTTAAGGGTGCTCCAGACCAAAACCTTCCGCCCTTTGGGAATGAATAAGGAACTGAGCTGTGATTTCAGGTTGATTTCCGCCACCAACCGGGATTTGCAAGCTAT
Organism: Desulfobacter hydrogenophilus; assembly: GCF_004319545.1. Lineage (NCBI taxonomy): Bacteria > Pseudomonadati > Thermodesulfobacteriota > Desulfobacteria > Desulfobacterales > Desulfobacteraceae > Desulfobacter > Desulfobacter hydrogenophilus. Next base: position 1,854,447 of record NZ_CP036313.1, read on the forward strand.
GGTGAAACAAAGGACGTTCAGGAAAGACCTTTTCTATCGCCTGGTCACCCACCACATTCACCTGCCGCCTTTGCGGGAACGGCCCGATGACATCGTGCTTCTGGCCGATTATTACATGGAAAAAATCTGCGCCCAGTTTGGTATCCGGCCAAAGGCCATGTCCGATGATTTTATTGATACCCTGATGGTGTACGACTGGAAAGGCAATATCAGGGAATTGATCTCCGTGCTTCATGCCGCCGTGGCCAGCGGCCTGAACGAACCCCGGCTCAATCCCCACCATTTGCCCGTGGCCCTGAGGATTTTTTCCAGGAAAAAGACATGGGAGGAACAGCGCCCCCTGGAACAGGGCATTGAAAACGGGCTCGGGACGGATGAAACCGGATTTCCCTGCCTGAAGGATTTCAGGCACCTGAATGAATCCCAGTACCTGGATGCCCTGGTTCGATTGTCCGGGGGGCATATTGAAAAAGCCTGCAGCATGGCCGGGGTATCCCGGTCCGGACTCTACCACCTGCTGGAAAAGCATAACAAAAAATTGAATCCATAAAAGTCGGATTAAGGCAATATGGATTGTCAGGCCTTTGTTCCGCTTGTGTTCATGGTCTTGATCACCGGAAAAAATTATGTAGTGAGAAACGGATGAGTGCCGGGGAATAAAACCACTATATCTGATTGACAGTAAAAGACCTCATTCGATTCAAAGCAAAAGCCAATTCAAAAGAGCGGAATTGGGCAAAATAACCGGAAATCTTATCACTGAGAATATCCAGTCCGTTTTTCTCAAGATCTGCCATGACTAAGTCAATTACCTGTTTCAGAGTTCTTTTTCCATTCATATACTTCCTGGCATAAAGCATGGAAAAGCCTATCGCTTTTGTCTGTGACAGCTCAATCAGCTGCTCAAGGTCAGTCAGGTCGATCTTGTTTCGGCCAAAATGCAGGGTATCTATCTCCGTTGTATAGAGACGCCACTTTCCGTACCCACTCATCGGGTCAACACTTTCAGGAACTGGAATGCGCGCTTTAGGCTGAATTGGGAATTCAACATCCTCTTTTGTTCTTTGTGTCGGATGGTTGATCATGATGTCTTTTGCCTGAGCAGAAACATCTTCTGGAAGATAGTTAATCATTTGGATTACATGATCTGCCACTTCAAAATAATCTCCCACCCCACCCAGGGCGAGAATTGTCGATGTCTTATTTTCCAGGTAAAGCTGACGAACTTTATCGATATATGAAGTTATCGGTTCATCTGATTTTTTTACCAGCTTCTGCATATACATATCTCGGATCATAAAATTAGTGGCGCAGGTATCCTCATCCATCAGAATTACCTTTGCACCCATCTCAATGGCCTCGATAATATTTGCCGCCTGAGAAGTACTGCCACTGGCATTTTCAGTAGAAAAAGCACTGGTATCTTCTTGAAAAGGGAGATTCCTGATAAAGGGAGAAATATCTGTTTTAACCACATGTCTGCCGCTATAGGACCGGACCTTCACCGTTTCTATCAATGATACGCACTGTTCTCTGCCGTCCCCGGCTATATGGTTATACACACCCATTTCGATTACTTGCAAAAGGGTCGATTTACCATGATAACCGCCACCGGCAAGCAAGGTGACGCCTTGTGGAATTCCCATGCCGGTTGTTTTTCCGGCGTAAGGAAGATCAATTTCAGTTTTCAAACTTTCAGGGGATTTAAACGGTATTATCGAGTCACTGGTCATGGTGCGGTCACTGATACCGCTTTCCCGGGGCAAAATAGCGCCATTTGCTATAAACGCAAGCAGGCCCAAATCAGATAGTTTCTCACGTAAAAATTCTGCATCTACGGCAGTGTGTATGTGAGACAGTAGCTGATCTCTGCCGGTATTCTCACGATGCAATGACATGTTGACAATTTCGGGCAGCTCTTCAAGCAGCATTTTAACGGCCAGCTTGGCTTTGACGTTTCTTTTGGATGCTGGGAGACCGACAAAACAGCGGATTTCTAAAATGTTTTCATTAATGACAACCGAGCTTCGATCCAGGATTGTCTGGCCTGGTTCATTTATTGTTATGATGCCACTGTACCCGGTTCCCCGTCTTTTGCCGGCAATTTTATTGCTATGGTAGAAAAATTGCCGGGCATAAAAATCCCGACAGGCAATTTCCCTGATTCTTGAACCAATCATGTCATCTTCAATTACAGTATCAGCAAGGGAGAATTGAACCCGATAAATCCCAGTATGCGGAGGGGCGTAAGGGTCTTTGGGTATCTGGTCGATAATTAAAGCAAACTGTTCAAAATCATAGGTTCCGATCAGTGATTGAAAGGCACCATAATCCTTACCGTCTAACGGGGTAATTCTTCTCTGAAGTTGATCTTTTGTCACCATTGTCTTCCCCCGATGTAATTGGATAAATGAAGTCGCTTCTGTTGCTTCTGGGTCGGGTTCACGCAACCTGTTGTTATGTTTTAAGATAACCAGCTATGTAGGCGCTTGGTCTTCATGTAGTTCAAAGCTGCCTTCATTTTCATGTATTTTCCTGAGTTTTGCTTTAACACCAAGTTGCATTTTAATGCTCTCAACATATTTTTGCTCTCCAACAGCAATACTTTGGGACCATTTTTCATCACGGATCAATTTATCTTGTTTAATGCTTTCGTTAATCCACTGACGGTGGGCTTTTTTTAGCATATCCAAAGATCTGGTTCCACGGCGATTACATAAATGCTTGTAATTTATAATAGTATATCTCATTTTTGGTTTTTGGATTTCATTAAAACCGCTCCAACGGCATTCTGAGGGATGAGAGACAACTTCTGCTTGTACCATATTCATATCGATATAAACCAAGCATTTAATGAAATGGGAATCAGACTGAATAGCTGTTGCGTGGTACCGATCTTCCCAGTATGCTCCTTTCCGTTTCTTCCTCATGTAATATTCTTGAGCAGTTTGGCCGGCAACAACCTGCATTGATCAAGGGATTGTATCTCTATTACCGTTATCTGATACCAATAAATGGATATGGTTAGAGGTAATGATATAATTTAGGATTTTGAGTCCGTATTTATTCTTTACCCTGAATAATCGTTCAATCCACCGGTCTCTGTCACGAGCAAATTTTAACAAAAATAGGGGGCAGACCCGGTTTTAGTGCATCAATTATTTTATTAATGCCCCGTCTGTCGATGGTCATGTTAAATTGAGCCAAAAATGGTCATTTAAAACTGAGCCACTAGGGAATTAAACAGGGGGGACCGCAGGATCACTCCCCCCTGTTTAATTTCCCGGGTAAATGCCATCCTGGTAATTTTATCTGGGATAACAGTGGAGTGTTTATGAAAAAAAGGAGATCATTTTGGATATACTGGATCTGCACAGGTCCGGCTTGACCCAGCGGGCCATAGCCCGGCGCCTGGGCATAAGCCGTAACACCGTCAAAAAGTATCTTGAAGCCCCGGAAAGTTGCTTAAAAAATCCAAAGTCATACCATCGCACGAGTATTCTTGATCCTTATCACAACACCATCAAGGCCTGGCTTGACGAAGACGAGTATTACACCGCCACCTGGATTTATGACCGTCTTGTCAACCAAGGATATACCGGTAGTTATGAAACCGTGAAGCGAAAGGTCGGTAAATTCAAGAAACAAAAACAAAAAATTGCCTACATGCGCTTTGAGACCGAACCCGGCCACCAGGCCCAGGTGGATTTTGGAGAATTTCAGGTTGAGCTTCCCGATGGCAGTATAAAGAAGCTGTATCTGTTTTCAATGATTCTGGGATATTCCCGGAAAATCTATACAGAATTGATCGAACGATGCGACATGCCAAGCTTTCTTGACTGCCATATACACGCCTTTGAATACTTCGCTGGCGTCTCGGATCAGATACTCTATGATCGCATGAAAAATGTGTATATCGCCAAGCTGACCGGTAAGGACAAGTTTAATTCAACCCTGATAGGATTTGCCGTTCATTACGGATTTGTTCCCAAAGTGGCCCCCGCTTATGCCGCCTGGGTCAAGGGAAAGGTCGAACGTCCTTATACCTTCATCCGGGAAGGCTTTTGGCGGGGATACGGCTTTGTAAACCTGGTTAGGGCCAACAAGAACCTTTGGTCTTGGATTATAAAAAAGGATGAACGGATTCATGGCACGACCCATGAGAAAGTCAGCACCCGGTTTAAGCGGGAGCAGCCACATTTAAATGCACTGCCTCCCCAGACGTTCGACACCTCGTATCGTATTTACCGGCGGGTGTATAAAGACTGCACTGTCCACTTTCAAGGAAATCGCTATGTCACACCCCACACCCTGGTAGGAGAACAGGTCATACTTCGCCCGAAAGATGGTCAGCTACGTATTCTCCAAAACTGTTGGCTGGTAGTTACCTATGAGATTCCATCAACAAAAGGCAATTTGGTGCAGAAGAAGAGATTCTACGAGGACATGAAAAAGGACATTGACATGAATCGGCGCAAATATCACCACGGTAAAAAAGGTAAGGGACGGGCGAAACAGACTATCAGTCCCCAGAAGCCACAATATGACATGGATGTTGAGGTTCGCTCCATCTCTGCATATGAAGAAATAATGCAGGAGGTGTCTTCATGAGTGATACCCTTGTAATGGATCGTATTGAATCCAACCTTAGCCGGCTAAAACTCTCCCGGATCTATGAAGTTTTAGGCAGCCTTGCCAAAACAGCCGAGGAGCAGGGAAAAAGTTATCTGTCTTTTCTGGATGAACTGCTTGAAGAAGAAGTGGCGGCGAAGGAGCAGCGCCGGATCGAAACCGCATTAAGGATATCAGGACTGCCGTATATCAAAAGCATAGATGATTTTGACTTCGCCTTCCAACCCGGTCTGGATAAACAAAAAATCATGGGGCTTTTTGATCTGAGCTTTATCCGTGAAAAAGGCAATGTGATTTTTCTTGGCCCTCCTGGTGTGGGAAAGACGCATCTTGCGATATCACTTGCGTTGAAGGCATGCCAATCGGGCATGAGTATCTATTTTACTAACATGGAAGATTTGATTATCAAGCTGCGAAAGGATCACGAGGCTGGGAAGCCGGGTAAGGGCCGTGGATACTATAAATCGTCCTTGGTCGTCGTTGATGAAGTGGGTTACACGCCCATCACCCGGGAAGAATGCAATTTATTCTTTCGTTTTATTGCCAACCGTTATGAAAAAAACAGCACCATTATCACATCAAATAAGGCGTTCGGAGACTGGACAGAGCTGTTCCATGACCCGATCATAGTGACGGCCATCCTTGATCGACTACTTCACCACAGCGCCGTCGTTAATATTAAGGGTAACAGTTATAGACTGAAAGGTAAAAAGCCATGAATACGGGCAGTATTAAGGATGGGACGAAAATAACCTCAAAAATGACCCTGTTTTTTTGTAAAGCGTTATACACTTATCTAAAAAGTCCTAATACCAGTCATTTTCAGAGATTGTCTTGCCGAAAGGCGGTATCCATATGTTAGAAAAACGTGGAGGGTACAGGGGAAAGCCAAAGCCCAAACTACCACCACACCTAAAGCGGGTTCATGTCAATGCTCGTATACAAAAGTGGATGCTTGATAAGCTCAAAAGAAGAGGTGAAGTTGGAATAGTGTTGGAATATATATTGATTGAAGCCGGTTTTAAATATCATGACCCTTCAACAGAAAAAAACAAAGGAGGTTTATAGAATGAATCGGGGTGGCTCATTTTTGATGACCATAAATGGCTCAATTTCTGGTGCCCATTGACACCGTCATCCCCGGAATTGATAATCATCACCGGAAAATCGGAAATCTCAGGGGCGGAAATGGCCTTGGAAAACGGGGCCTGGGATTATCTGGAAAAACCCCCTGCCTACGACGACGTCAAACTCACCCTGAAGCGGGCATTACAGTTCAGGGACAATAAAATGGTCTCGCCCACCCGGGAAGGTTTCAAATCGGATTTTATCATCGGCCGGAGCCCTGTTTTGAAAAAATGCCTGGATCTGGTGGCCAAATCGGCCCGGACAGACGGTAACCTTTTTATTTCCGGAGAAACCGGTACCGGCAAGGATTTGATCGCCAATGCGGTTCATCTGAACAGTGAAAGATCCGGCGCCCCGTTCATTGCCGTGGACTGCACCAACCTGCCGGACACCCTGGTTGAAAACCTGCTGTTCGGCCATGCCAAAGGCGCCTTTACCGGTGCCGTAGACAAAAATGAAGGACTGATCAAACAGGCAGACAAGGGAACCTTGTTCCTCGACGAGATCGGGGACCTGTCCACGGCCGCCCAGAAATCCATTTTAAGGGTGCTCCAGACCAAAACCTTCCGCCCTTTGGGAATGAATAAGGAACTGAGCTGTGATTTCAGGTTGATTTCCGCCACCAACCGGGATTTGCAAGCTATGGTGAAACAAAGGACGTTCAGGAAAGACCTTTTCTATCGCCTGGTCACCCACCACATTCACCTGCCGCCTTTGCGGGAACGGCCCGATGACATCGTGCTTCTGGCCGATTATTACATGGAAAAAATCTGCGCCCAGTTTGGTATCCGGCCAAAGGCCATGTCCGATGATTTTATTGATACCCTGATGGTGTACGACTGGAAAGGCAATATCAGGGAATTGATCTCCGTGCTTCATGCCGCCGTGGCCAGCGGCCTGAACGAACCCCGGCTCAATCCCCACCATTTGCCCGTGGCCCTGAGGATTTTTTCCAGGAAAAAGACATGGGAGGAACAGCGCCCCCTGGAACGGGGCATTGAAAACGGGCTCGGGACGGATGAAACCGGATTTCCCAGTTTGAAGGATTTCAGGCACCTGAATGAATCCCAGTACCTGGATGCCCTGGTTCGATTGTCCGGGGGGCATATTGAAAAAGCCTGCAGCATGGCCGGGGTATCCAGGTCCGGACTCTACCACCTGCTGGAAAAGCATAACAAAAAATTGAATCCATAAAAATTGGATTAAGGCAATATGGATTGTCCGTTTAATTTTTGATAACTTTCAATTTCTTATGCTCGCTTCAACTGGATAATTATTTTAAAACCTAACAATACCCTCTGTGTCTGATATTAGTCAATTTTTCTCTCAATCGTTTTTCTTCTTGGCTCTGAATTGTTGAAAAACGAACAAGAGGGATTTTATATTTTTTTAAAATTCCATCTTTAATTCTGTCTTTTTTTAACTGTTCCGGATTATTTGCATGGTATTCATAACCATCAACCTCAACAGCTAAAAAGGGAGATTTGTCCATGCGATTATAAATTATAAAATCCAAATGAGAGTCTCTTGCTACAAATTTTTTTTCAACTTCAGATAACATGGTTTTGTCTCGTATCAGCATCTTCAAAGGATACTCCTCAGTTACTCTCAGGAATTGGAGATCACATCCTGAGAGAGAACATTTTGGATTAGATCGTACATTAAATTTTCCGATTCATGTTTAGAAACTTTCTTTCTGGATTTTTTAAACGTTTCAAATTTTTCGGCATTCTGACTGTATAGCAAGTCAAATATGGAATATATACGGCTTTTGACAACCTCAAGGTTATTATATCTCAACTTTCGGAGGAGTAAATTTACACCCCCAATAATTCCTCAGGCCTACTTGAAAAACCGAAATACTTGAGAGCTTGGCCCATTACCTGATCAAGCATCACTTGAACCATACGCTCGGTAAAATTAAATAATTGCCGAATATTTACCAAAGCTAAACGCATGATCCGCTCCAAAGAAACCATAAAAGACAAATTGGTCATCTCATCGTTACAGGCCCTGAAGAGCTCCCCGAATGATCTCTGATCCATACATTGCCGCTGATAAAGGCTGAGAATATTATACCTGGCAATAACCAGAGATGTATGGCCCACAAGGCCATCGTAATTTCGAATTTGTATTTCCTTCACCAATTTTAAGTGCTGTTTGCACATTTTGAAAAAGACCTCTATATCCCAACGTTTGCCGTACAGACGAATGATTTCTTCATTAGGAAGGGCCAAATCTGTCGACAGGAGTGCAAGCCAGCCACGTTTTTTATCACAGGGAACAAAAATGATTTTTGCCTGCTTGCCGTTGGAAAGAGTAACAATAGCTTGGGCTTTGACTTTTGCTCTTCCTCGTTTTTTCTTCAATTTTCCATAGAGTTCGGACAGCCTAAGCTTTTTGCCTTGATATTCATAAAGCCATTTTGGATGATCTTTCAGCATGCATATGACGTGTATGTATTCCCGCAAATTTGCGATTGCTGACGGCATCGAAAACCAACTGTCCATTAAAATATACTTAGCCCGGACACCCATATCAAGGGCTCTTTTTACCATCGGTACGAGATGGGCTGTGGTTTTTGTAACCGCTTCCTGGCGGCGATGATATCCGCAGGTCCTTTTATCAATATCAGGATTTATTTCATTGTATCGATTCTTTTTGTCTACAGATGATAAAAGGGCAAAATCAAGTCCAAGAAAACTGTTACCGTCAGACCAGCCAAGAGTCAGCATCCGGAATCCTTTGATGTACTTCATATCTGTATGATCAAACACCCGGGATAAAAGCTCGACTTTTTTAGAACGGTTTCTGCTATAGGTAGAATCGTCGAAGATAAGAACTTCTTCAGAAGAATCATCAAGGAGCTTTCTGATGATAAAATAAATTCGGCGGCAGAGCTGAAGGGTAAACCGCCGCCAGTTATATGTTGGAGAGTTCAAAAAATTGTAAGCGGCGTCCTTATCGACATCAACTTTTTTATTTTTCACAATGCCCTGGTATAAATTCTTGTTGTGAAATGCCAAGTTAAATAGGGCTGTGAAAATGGCAAGCGGTGAGGCTCCTTTGGTTTTAACGATTCCTGATTGATTCAATAACTTACCAATTTTGAATTTTGTAAAATAATCATTGAGTACGCCGATTTGTTCTGAATTTGTCATTTGATTTTCTACGTTGGTAAGGGTAGTATTCATTTTGGCGAATTTCCTTTGTATGAAATGTTTGTTTAGTGGTAAACAAAGCGTATCATATAAAGTGAAATTCGTCAATTTAAATAATAAAATCAGTTTGTTGTGTTTTTATTCACTATCATTTTTAATCACCGAAAGTTGAGTTATTATATTCTACATATCTGATCAAATCACCGATATTGCCGAACATATTTTTCTCATTGTCTGATATAACTACGACCAACTTGTTTACGGCCCTGGAAACCGCCACATTCAATAAGTTTGGATCATCGACAAAACTATTATCAGATTTTTTTGGATCATTAACAAATGGCTTGATTTCATTGAGTACCGTCGAAAGGACAATGATATCTTTTTCTCGCCCTTGATATTTGTGAACGGTCAGAGCAGGATTGTCTTCTAAACTGAACTGATGATTAATTTCTTCTACCTGCTTTCTAAATGGAGAAGCAATCCCAATAGATTGTTCGGTGCAGTTGCAATCTGGCAGGATCTCTTCTTTGATTACGTCAATCTGTCTTTGATTCAGTAATCCTCTGGCGTGGTTACCTTTTACAGTTTTATGGATAGTCAGGGGTTTTTGAGTGTTATTGTTGCTGGTCAGGATGATAAGCTGCCCTTGATAAAATTTTTGATTGCAAAATTCAATTATTTTGGGATGACACCGGTAGTGCTCTCTCAATAACGTTTTGGGGATTTCATAGAATAATCCCGTAATTGATGAAAGCATACTATGAGAAGCATAATTGTAGTATTTTGACAAATCCACTTTACTGAAAAAAGCGTCTGTCTCTTTTTTCACATTTTTATCTACTACATTGGGCAATTGCTTAAGATCTCCAACGATAATTGCTCTCCGGGCGCAGGATAAAGCAAGAGCACCAGTAACTATATCAATTTGTGATGCCTCGTCCATTATAACGTAATCAAATAGTGCTGGTTTGTTTTTGCAGGATCTTAGAGAGTGAGTCGTGCTTAATATTACAGGATACTCTTTATTGAACTTGTCAAAGTCCTTCCAAAAAGCCGTTTCTATAGAAAATTTTTGTCGAGTTTTTTCTTTATAGCGTTTACTGAGCTTTGCTTGAAAAAGTTGTTGAGAACACTTCTCAGACTCTTGAACAGCCTTTTCAAAAGACGAATTTTCAAGTATAGATTGTAATGCCTTGATGTCAGATTGAACCTCTTCCTCTTTTAGCTCGTAAAACCGCCCCTGTAAATGAGCAATGATCGCATCTATTGGATTTTTGTAGAATGAAAAACTGTAGATCCCATATTTAAAAAGGTTTTTGAGCTTAAATAATATCCCTGGATTCCCCTCTTTTTTAATGATTTTCTGAAACGCCTTGCATAAATTGTATATGTCACTTGAATGCTGAATAGAGGAATAGGTCTTGTATGGTTTAATCTTATCATGCTGCGATAAATAATCCTGAAAATGATGCTTTTCTACATTTATTTCATTTAATTTCTGTTTCAGTTTAGCCATGTTGTTTTGAGCGTCCAATAGCTCTTCTAACCGGTTTCCTGACGCAAGGGTCTTTTCATATAAATTCACGTAGGTTTCAGGGGCAAGTTCCCATGATTTAATATTACTTGGATATTGACCTGTCTGATTATCAAAAAAAACTGTTTTATTGGTATTATTGCCTAAGGGTGCTGCAATAAAATCTACACCGTATTTCTCAAGCTTCTCAAATACATTAGAAGTAGCTGAGTTGTTGTAGGAAACGACGGCAATGGAACGTTTATTCATGACTGCATTGGCAATGATATTTAATATGGTCTGTGTTTTGCCCGTTCCTGGTGGGCCTTCAATGACGCTGATTGGTGAATTCAATGCCTTTGTGGTTGCTTCTTTTTGACTGAGATTGAATCCAAAAGGAAATACCGGATCTGGTAAACGATCAGTAGTATCTTGAAAAACAGACGGATTTAAATATAAAGCTAAGGTGCTTCGGGGATCGACAAAGGAGATGTTCTTGTATTGTCTTTCTAACTGCGTTTCCTGGATTCCATCACAAGGAAGTCCAACCATTTGGGACAACTTTTTCAGATATTCGAAAACAGACAAGGCTTTATCGTTGGTAAGAGATGATTCCAGAATTTCAATGCTCTGTTTTTCTACAACATATGGAGTTCTGTTGGAACTGAACAGGATCTTGGCGTATAATCCGAAATCATAAATTTTTTCAACATTATATAGTGCGCTCCCCTTGTGCTCAATATGAATGTTATTTCCTTTGATGATAGCTGGATCTTTAAGCTGGATTATATTTGTTTTATTATAGCTGTACGACTGCTCATTGCCTTCGAAGGTTACAATATATTTTTCTCTATTAGGACAGCAGGATTTTATATCAGAGGTTTTATCTTGGAACTGTCCAGTTCTTTTGTTTTTTACTAAAATAAGATTATTTTCAGGATTCATTTTTGCATCACTCTCCAGCTGTTTATCAAAGCTGAAAAACAAAAAATAAGAGAAAAATAAGAGAAAAATAAGGTGCAGGCCACGTTTTTAGCTTCGAAATCGTGTTTTGTCCCTTATTATTCGATCATTCGCCCGAGGTCCCAGTACAGGCCGACCAGTTCATTGTTGACCGCTTTGAGGGCTTCGTACTGGGCGGAGCGAATACGCTCCTTGACCTCGGAAAAGAGGCCCGAGTAGCCCCCGGTTTGCCGGGGCTGTTTTTTGAATTTTGTTAACCAGTTTCATCCATATTTCCTTCGTCATCCTAATAGTAGATTAGCTGAATCAATACGATTTATAAAGCTTGCTTTTCGACTATGGTCTTCCCGAATGGCCATCAGCTTTGATTTAAACAAACTGGTTGTATTATTCTTTTTGGCAAGATCCTTCAAATCAATCAGAAGTCTTATCGCTTCATCATAGGCCTTGGGCTTTTTGGCCAAAATAAGGGTATCCACTTTTTTCCAGATTTCATTTTCCCTTCCTACCAGTCCGGTCAAATATTTTTCCCTTGCTATGGCCGCTTCCTTTTCTTTGCGTGCTTTTTCCTTTGCTTTCTGTTCAGCGATCTGCCGATCCTTTTCTTTAGTATATGCCTCCGTTTTTTGAAGCAGTTTCATTACCGTGCGTGATGCCTTTCCGTTATTTTGGGTATCCTTTATTGATAGTGTGTTTCGAAACCGCTGCAACAGTTCGTTTCCTATATGAGGATCGTTGTCATTGATCAGCCGAAAAATAATTGTATCTTTTTCACTATTCGGCAGTCCACTTATCCAGAGTTTTAGCTTTTGATCATTTTGAACCGATTTTTGTTCTGCAATACTGTTTTCAGCGGCTACCTGGATAAGATCTTTATCGAGCCGCATGAAATCTGCGAAACTTTCAAGGGAAGCGTTTAAATTTCCAAGATTTGCAGGAACAGGCGGTTCTTCTTCATCGTCATCGATTTCACCCATTTGCGCACAAAAGAGCCAGGCAAGATACAAGCATCGATAATCCCCCCGGATAAGATCGGAACGTAATGAAATCAATGGTGACAGAGAACCTTCACCTTCTTCCCAATCATAATCTTCGGTTTCAGATGTAAAGTCAAAGATGAGGTAATCTCCCTTTTCATAGATAGTCCAACTGTCTCCGATGCAATATTGACTTGCAAGATCCAAATCTATTAATTTTCGCGGAATTTTCAGCATAAACTGATGGGTTCCCCAATTGGTGATATATAAAAAGGCATCAAAATATTTTTCCACCAGCTTCAATGGGTCACCTTTGAAGTTGCCATAGTTGTATTCATTGACAAGGCTTGTTGAGGTGATCTGCGCTCTGGAGGATATGGCCCGAAGCACTTCTCTATCTTTTTCAGATAAAGGTTTGTCTAAGGCCTGAAATTCATAATACTGGTATTCACTCATCTTTGTTCCTTATAGTTGCCGCCGATTTTGGCCGTTTCCCGTTGCTATATTGCGAAGTATTTGCTTTTTTGCAACTTTTTGATATCCGCGACTCTATCCAGAGAAAATAGGGGATAGACCATGATTTTAGCTTCAAAATTGTGGTCTATACCTTATTATTTTGAGGTTAAAATAATAAGGGACATATTAAGATCAAGACAAATAGAGGTCAATATTTTTTAATTTTTGAAAGATAAGAGCGTTTGACGTTGATCAGGATATAAGGATATCCGAAATTTCATCGGGCCATATTGGGAGTCGGAGGGGTTCATAGTACCGTTTGAAGCTAAGGACCGCAGATTAAATAACTTGAACGAAATAGCTTGCCTTTTGGCCCATCTACTTCGTTGCATCAAAGGCCCAATAGGCCTGCTATTCAACCTTTAATACGCTTTGTAGATGAACCAAAATTCGGCGTTATTTCTGCCCAACTTATTTAATCCGCGGTCCTAAGGGACAACATAACCTTGGCTGAGGAAAGAGACTCTACTTTGTTCAAGCAACCAACGAGCGGAAGATCAGGAGATTGGAACACGTAGTAGCCGCGTGCGGCAAGGCGTCTCGAATATAAAAAGGGCTGAAGAAACCGACCGAATCAGTGCTCTACTCTACCTTATTATTTATAGACCTCAGTGCCTATTTTGATAATGTTCGTTACCATATTCTTCTAAATTTTAAATGAAGCTGACAGGGAAGCGTAGTGCGGTAAATCCGCATGCTGCGTTTGACGTGGGGGGGATTGGAAACGGGCTTAGGATCGCGCCAGTCTTTGACCCTACGATTCCATTCTCACTGTTATCCCGAATGAGATGACTTCCAAAGAGTTCCGTCAGAATTGGGCTCGCCTGAGCTGGTATTTATTTGATTTTGGGGGTATTATCAGAAAAGTGATGGAGCCTACATAACGAAGGATGTTTGCATGAAACTGCATGAATATCAAGCGAAAGAAATGCTGCGGCTCTCGGGAATCGAGACGCCTTTTGGTATGGTGGCTGAAACAGCAGATGAAGTGGAACCCTTGCTGGAACAAATGAATATTAGCCGCGGTTTGGTGAAGGCGCAAGTGTACGCCGGCGGTCGTGGAAAAGCGGGAGGAGTGAAATTTTTTGAAAGCGTTGCCCAAGCGCGTGAGATTACCGATAGCATGCTGCAGACCACCTTGGTGACGAAACAGACGGGACCTAATGGTGAATTGATTTCCAAGGTTTTGCTTGAACAACCGGTAGAGATTGCGCAGGAGTTTTATTTGGCCTTTCTCATTGATCGTGCTAACTCGTGCCCGATCATGTTTGTCTCTTCAGAAGGGGGTATGGAATTCGAAGAGGTGGCCAAAAAATTCCCCGACAAAATATTGACACTTGCTTTGTGTGATGATTCTGATTTTAGAGCCTTGGCGCGGCAGATCAATCGAATCTTCCAGTTGGATAAAGAACCCTTTGAAAACTTGGTGGGTCTGATTGAAAAACTTTACCACATTTTTGTTGACAACGATTGCACGCTCTTGGAAATCAATCCTCTGGCCTTGTGTGTAGAAGGTGGACGACTATTGCCTTTGGACTGCAAGGTTAATATTGATAGTAACGCTCGATTCAGGCAAAAAAAATGGTGGACATTTTTCAATAATGAATTAAATGAGCACGAGCAGGCCGCTGCGAAATACGGGCTGAAATATATTAAACTGGATGGTAACGTGGGCTGTATGGTGAATGGAGCCGGCTTGGCTATGGCCACCATGGATACCATCTTGGCCAATGGACATGCGCCTGCTAATTTTTTGGATGTAGGGGGTAGTGCTTCTGAAGAAGCGGTAACACAAGCCCTTAAAATCATCACCTCAGATCCTAATGTCAAAAGTATTCTCATCAATATTTTTGGCGGCATCATGAAATGCGATATCATTGCCCAGGGAATCGTGAATGCTATGAAGAGTACGGGGGTTGAATTGCCTTTGGTGGTTCGCCTGGAGGGCACTAATAAAGAAGAAGGATTGCAAATCATAAAGGATTCTGGGTTGGCGATAACCAGTGCCGATAGTTTAGCTGAAGGTGCCCGCTTGGCTACGGCGGCGGCAGCGACGGAGGATTGATCATGTCTATATTAGTGAACAAGGATACCATATTGATGACCCAGGGCATCACAGGGAAAGCAGGCCTGTTTCATTCCATTAAATGTCGTGATTATGGAACTCAACTGGTTGGAGGGGTGACTCCCGGCAGAGGCGGGCAAGTGGTGGAAGGTTTTAAGATTTTTGACACCGTGCAGGAATGCAAGGAAGAGACCGGTGCGAATGCCACCATGATTTTTGTGCCGCCGCCTTTTGCTGCTGCCTCAATTATTGAAGCCATTGATGCCGAAATCCCTTTGATTGTGGCGATCACCGAAGGAATCCCTGTGCACGATATGATCAAAGTGAAGCGCTGTTTGGATTTGAGTAACAGCGTTTTAATCGGGCCCAACTGTCCGGGTATCGTAACGCCGAATCAAGCCAAAATCGGAATTGCGCCGGGCAATATTTTCAAGCCGGGTAAAATAGGGGTGGTGTCCCGTAGCGGAACTTTGACCTACGAAGCGGTCTATCAAACCACCTTGAACGGGCTAGGGCAAACTACAGCCATTGGTATTGGGGGTGACCCGATACATGGCATAACTTTTGTGGATGTGTTAGCGCTATTCCGTGATGACTCCGACACTGAAGGTATAATACTTATTGGTGAAATCGGTGGCCTCGATGAAGTGGAGGCGGCTGAATTTATCGCTGATGAAATAAAGGTTCCGGTTGTTGGGTTTATAGCGGGGGTTTCGGCTCCTCCCGGCAAAAGGATGGGGCATGCCGGCGCTATCATTGAAGGAAAAGGCACCAGTGCAGAGGTCAAGATCAAAGCACTCACGGAAGCTGGGGTAACGATTGCTCCCAATGCGACTCTCATTGGTGAACTGATGCTGGATCGGTATGAATGCAAGTCAATAGCCCAGTAGAACAATTTCCGAGAGGTAAATCGACTTTATCGAAGAGTATTCTTCTCCATCTATAAGTTGCAAAAAAATATAGAGCCTGGCGACTCCGGGCCTGAATATAGAGCCTGTTTAAAAAATTCTATACAAATTGATGCACTATCTGTATAATAAGATCAATAAGTTGCCTCTCTAGCTCAAAAGCGCAGACGCCTGTTTCTCATTTCTCAAAATGCCGTGAAATTTCATTGTAACTGCTGGAGGAATTTCCTTCGTTGGTGATTGCGGCTCACACTATATGCAATCTCAAGTTCAAATCAGTTCAGGCAGTTTATAGAAGTCTTTTTATTTGTTTTTTCATCATTAGCAAACCTTAACTTTTAATTTTTTAGGAGGTTATTATGGAAAACAGTGTTTACAAAATAATCGAACTCGTTGGATTTTCTGAAAAATCCTGGGAAGATGCTGCCAAGACCGCTGTGGCAAGCGCCGATAAAACCTTAAGAGATATGCGGGTGGCCGAGGTGAAAGAAATGGATATGCGTCTGGAAGACAACCGGATTGTGGGATACCGGGTAAAATTAAAAGTATCATTCAAACTTGACGGGTAATTGGTAAGGTAAAAAAGTCCCCTTTATTTGACACAAGGGTGTTTAAAAAAAATCACAATGCCCGGAGGTATTATTTTCCGGGCATTGAAATAAATTGCGTTTTTACGGTTCATTCAGGGTCGTGCTTGACCACAACAGCCTCGTTTTCATCGAACTGTCGGTGGCGCTGACGGTTGACAACAATATATGGATACTGATTATCCTTCAGCCAATCAATATTTTCGTCGGAGGCAATCCCGGCGTCCATAACAATCGTTGGTTTTTGTAACTCAACGATATTCGGATTCCGGCCTTTTCTTTCCAATCCCTTGATCATTTTTTTAAAGTTGACGGTTCGCTTACATTACCCTCAAACACTTGGCTTGATTTGGGAAAACCACTGCTGTCAAGCATTAAGGCCAGCGTCACAAGAGGACAATCGGTCCTTTTTTTTTTGGAACGACCATGTTTTAGCTTCGAAATTGTGGTCTGTTTCTTATTATTCGAACCCTTTTTAAAGTTTTAACAGGTGTTTAAGTGAGCCCGGTCCAAAATCCCAAGTCACAAAATCCGTAAAGCCCGGCGATAATCTTACCACCATTACAAACATTCCTATTGACATAAAACTTTGGTCTACTTAACTTTTAGTGAGCGTTAGGTCCTGCAGTAAAAGAAGGGAAATTAAATGAATAGAAAAGAAATTTTCAGTTTTGTCCTATTGGCCGCCCTATTTGCTTTTCTTTTCACAGCATGTGCAATTCCATTCTTTTTTGAATCCCCGTCTATTTTTTATAAGACCGGTGTTGAAGAAATCATGCTTCGGGTTGGTAAAGTGATTGGGATTGCCGCTATGGTTTTAATGGGATACCAACTGATTTTTATCGGCCGGTTTTTCTGGCTTGAAAAACTTTTCGGGATGAAAAGCCTATATCAGGCCCACCGTCTTAATGGACGCATCATCCTTGCGGCTGTACTCATCCATCCATTACTTATCCTGGGTGCTGACCATTTTGTGTTTTTCCCGTTGGATCAAAAATACTGGCCTGAATTCACGGGTTTTGTTCTCCTTTTTCTGATCTTCTTTTTTATTGTCACTTCCATGCTGTATAAAAGGATCGGTATAACCTATAGAACTTGGCGAATGATGCATAAAATAACAGCCCCATTTATTTTCATCCTCTTGTTCATCCATGTTATTTATGTATCCCGGACATTTGAGACCGGAATACCATTATACTTTTTAATTGCGATCGGGTCAGTTTGTCTTGCCATTATCATTCGCAAATGGGTGAAATGTTAGGTGTGGCAGGCATGGCCACGGTAAATATGAAGGAGAATATACATGAAACATATATACAGTATCATAATTGCAGCAGTCGTATTGGTCTTTTCATCCCACGCCTCTGCATATAACTGGACAGTTGACAAAGACCATTCGGAAATTCGGTTTGAAGTTACGCACATTCTTACCGGCGTTTCAGGAAGATTCAATGAATTTGACGGAAAAATTTTCTTTGATCCAACCCGCCCTGAAACTGGGAAATTTGATTTCACAGTAAAAGTAGACAGTGTTAACACCAACAATGGAAAACGGGATACCCATCTGCGGTCCAAAGATTTTTTTAACACCTCAACTTTTCCTGATATGACATTTAAATCAACCGACATTTCCCATATTCAAGGTGATCGTTACGCTCTGGAAGGTAAAATGACCATCAAGGGCGTATCAAAGGATATCCATATTGAATTCCGTTTTCTTGAACCAAAATCACACCCGTTTGAAAAAAAGAAAAAAGTAGCAGGATTTATCACTCGGTTTAGTCTGAACAGGCTGGATTACTCCGTAGGTAACGGTAAATTTTTAGAAATGGGGGTGGTTGGCAAAGAGGTTGATGTCGAGATTGCCATGGAAGCTCTTACAGATAAATAAATTATTTCGACGGGACTTTTCTGTAATCTTGGTTCAGGAAAAGTCCCGTGTTTTTAAATGCAGTGCGATGTGCTTATGGCATTTTGGGAGTATTCATTTTAAGGTTGTGGGAATGAATACCAATGATAAATTTTAAGAATAGGGGCAGACCTCGTTGTAGCTTCAAAATTGTGGTCTGCCCCTTATTATTCACAGAGCAAAAAAAGGCCGGAATCAACAGAGAGCAAATGCACAAAGAATTACCTGTCCGGACTGCAACAGCCAATGATTAATGTTTGAAGATTTGCGGTTTGCCGTCCGGATTAATTTCAATGCCAATGGTGTCGCCGGTCTTAAACCCGATGCTCCGGATTCGGGCGCAAACCTCCGCATGTCGTTTGTGGTACCAGTATACGGACCACAGAGGATTACGGACTGTATCAACGCCATAGGCATCGTGGCTGTCAAGGTTTAAACGAACTTTATCTCTTGCAATCACGGTGTCAGCCTCGGCCATGAACCGATCGATAAAATAATGGTGGTCATACAGCGCCTTTGAAAGCTGCTTCTGAAGTTTGGGGGTGTCTTCAAGGTAGTGATTGACGACCTGACGAAGATCACCAGGCACAATGATAGAAAGGCCTAATACCGCAAACCGCCAATGCTGTAGGGCAAATGATTCCAGCGTTTGCTGGTAATCTGAGATCACACCCAGAATATCCTCAAATACAGTGGGTTGATCTCCCCAGCCGTGAACCATTTTCTCACATTTGTTGATGACCTCCAGATAAAAGGACTGGTTGTCCATGACAAAGGTTGGCCGCTCACGATAATTATGCCGCTTTCGAATTCTCCGAATGCCGTCCAGAAGAATGATATGCTGCTCATTTTCGATCATTTCCTTCAGGTCGAATTCCGAAATATCCTTGGCCTGGACAACATAAATGTCATTATCATACGTGATGATATATTCAATTTCACAACTGAACCCTAAAAGATCCTGTATGCGCGTTGACAAGTCAATCAGTTTCCGGTCATGCGGGGTTCGGGTAATGAACGGCTCGTTACTTAGTTTTTTCTGACGGTCACGACAATAACCGAACTCCCATTGGCGGCCAATCATTTTGGCCATGACACTCGATCCATCCATAAAAGGCATGACGATCACCCCCATCTGTTCCGGGTCAATCTCCGGCGCGCGATTGAATTTTTGCTGTCGCTGGATCGAAAGGCTTTTGGCGGTGCGGGATGATTTCACCATCCGTTTGCGCGCATACTTTATTCCGCTAATATCCGAGTAAGTCGTGATGGAATCAAAGGTGCCGCCTTTGAAATATTCCTCGTCAGGATGAGCGCTGCGAGCGATGACCTTGAAACCGTCACGATAGTTTTTCAAAAAAGCTTCCAGTTCGGCAAAATCATTTGTTTTAAAGTTTTCCGCCGGAACGTACAGAAAATCGGGCACGCTGAATCCGCCATCCTTTAAGCGCTTCAGCAGCAGGGCTTTTTCCGGCAATCGGGTTGACATAGTTAATTTCTCCTTACCTGTAGTTCTTTAAATATTTCTTTCGTCTGCACCAAAACAGCAGGCGGCTTCTTCTCTGTATCTACTTTTCTTGTTTTTATACCGTTAAAATCTTTTGAATGTAACCCTTTTTAATGTTGAATATATATCTTGGAATTTTGGAGCGGTTGTATTTGAGGATAGCTGAAACTCGATGATCGAGTGAAAATAAAAAAGCCCCTGAGTAATAATTTACTCAGGGGCTAAAATGTCACATATTTAAAATGGTATTTTAAATAACGGTCACATTTGCAGCTGATGGTCCTTTGGGGCCCTCTTCAATGTCGAATGATACATGATCACCTTCATTGAGAACTTTAAAGCCAGCTGCATTGATGCCTGAATGATGGACGAACACATCTTTACCACCACCTGCATGTTCAATAAATCCAAAACCTTTTGACTCGCTAAACCATTTTACGATACCGTCTGACATATAACCATTCTCCTAAACAAAAATAAAAATAAATCGTCTCGATCTTAAAGAATAATCACTGATTTCTCGGGGAAAATATCTAAGGAAGAAACTGAAGCACTTTAAAGTAGTGCGATAACTACAAAGGATACAGTAATTGGTGAGTATGTCAAGGCAATTAACTTTTAATTGTTGCGCTCAGAACGTAAAATCATGATTTTCTGTCTTCCGTGTGACCTCAATGAGAGTTTTATAAAATTGTGGTCTGTTCTTTATTGTTCCCTAAATGTTTAATGGAACCCTTTTATCGGTAAATGAAGAAACCTGTGCCAGCATATCCAGGGCGGCCGGTTTGAAACCGTCCAGCAGGCGGGCGGTCTCTTTCTCATTCTGCCTGTCGCCGGCCTGCTCCAGTTCAAAGGCCATTGCTGCCAATTTATCCGCACCCATGCTCTTGGCTGCGCTTTTAATGGAATGGGCCAGGCGGGCCGTCTCTTTATGGCTCTTTTGTTTCACAGTCCGATCCAGTTCTTCCAGGTAGACCGGCAGATGGGTGAGAATGGACCGGCAGGTAATCAAGAGCAGTTCATCGTCATGATCTACCAGGGAAAGGGCGCGGTCAGGATCGAAATATTTCGGTTCCGTCAGCCCTTGGAATTCATCATCCGTTCCGGTGGACAGCAGCTGTGAAATGGTTTGGATCAACCTACCGGTCTGAACCGGCTTTGTGATGTACTCGTCCATTCCCGCAGCCAGGAACCGTTCCTTATCCCCTTTCAAGGCATGGGCGGTCAGTGCGGCAATGGGGATGGATGATTTTTGCGGGTTATCCATCTTTCTGATTTTCCGTGTGGCTTCAAGGTCGTCCATGACCGGCATTTCAATGTCCATGAGAATTAGGTCGTATTGATTTTCCCGGACTGCCTGTACGGCTTTCTGCCCGTTTGACACCATGGTGACCTTTATGCCTTGTTTTTCAAGAACCGGCCGGATTACATCCTGATTGATTTGAAAGTCCTCTGCCACCAGGATGCGACGGGATTTAAGATAAATTCCATCTTTTGGGGCTGTCTGAGATCCGTCGTTCCTTTGCCGGGACTGGAACGGAACAGACACGGGAATGTCCTCCTTCCGGGCGGGTTCCAGACAGATTGAAAAATAAAAGATACTTCCACAAGGTTCTGCACGCGCCACCCATATGGTTCCACCCATCAGGTCCACCAGCTTTTTGCAGATGGCGAGCCCAAGCCCGGTGCCGCCATAGGTTCGGGACAAAGAGCTTTCCAGTTGGGTGAATTCCTGGAAAATAGTGTCTGCCCGGCCTTCCGGGATTCCGATTCCGGTATCCCGAACGGAAAAACGGATGGGAACGGTTCCACTGATCGTTCTTTCCTGATCATTAGGTGCCGGTTCAGCCGTAATGACGACAGATCCATCCTGGGTGAATTTCACAGCGTTGCCCACCAGGTTGGCCAGGATTTGACGCAGCCGTGCCGGGTCTCCCTTGAGGCCTTTGGGCAGCCCTTTGACCGTATGGGACAAATGGATGTCTTTCCGGGCTGCAGCATTTGAAAACATATCCACCACCTCTGTAATGAGCCGGTCCGGATCAAAGGGCTGGTGTTCGATTTCCACTTTTTTGGCTTCAATGGCGGAGATGTCCAAAATGTCGTCAATGAGCGACAAGAGGTGTTCCGAAGAGTGGTGAACGACCTTGAGATATTTGCGCTGTTCCTGGTTCAACGCCGTGGACAGGGTCAGGTCGGTCATTCCCATAATGGCATTCACAGGCGTCCGGATTTCATGGCTCATGGTGGCCAGAAAACGGCTTTTGGCCTGGCTGGCTTCCCTTGCCAGTTCCGACGCTTGCTTTACGGCGGTGTCGGCTTTTTTCCGTTCAGTGATGTCCTCGCCGGAGCCCAGAATATAGAGCAATTCGCCCTGCGGATCTAATACGGCCCGAGCGCTCAATGAGGTCCAGATCACGGATCCGTCCTTTTTAAAGCACTTGACTTCAAATCCCGAGACCGCCCGTTTCTCCTTGACCATCCGTATAAATTTCCGGCGTTGTTCCGGATACAGGTAAAGGGACTCAATGTCCGTAACCTGTGCCACCATCTGCCCAGGGGAATCAAATCCAAAAATCCGGGCCATGGCCGGATTGGCGCTCAGCAGCCGGTTGTCCGGCGTGGACTGGAAAATGCCTTCAACGGCATACTGGAAAATATCCTTGTACCGGGCTTGGGATTTTTCCAGTTCCCCGACCATGGTATTAAACATCCAGGTCAGCTGGCCCATCTCATCCCTGCCGCCCGGTTCAAGGCGGACGGACAGATCGCCGTCCCTGACCCTTCCTGCTCCCTGGATCAGCCGGTTCATGGGGATGATGACCTGTTTGCTTAAAAAAATAACAATACACATCACACAGATCAGCAGAGAAATGAAGATCATTTCCCGGAACCGTAGGTTCATGTTGTCCACCGCCGCTTCAATGGCTTCCCGGGTCTGCCTGACCGAGGACAAAATAAAGGATTCCGGTGTGACAATGCACAGATGCCATCCGGTGGAGGGAATGACCCGTGATGACAGCAGCATCGGATCATGGTCAAGTTCCAGGCGGTGAATGGTTCGTTTTTTTGAAGCAATGGCCTCGGCAATGTCCCTGACCGCCTCGTATTGGGAATCCAGACGATTTTGTCCGAGCAGGTCTCCGTATCCGATATCCGGCGGCCGGGGAGGCAGGCCTAAAGCAGCTGACTGTTCCCCGGAAAAGGCAATGATGCGGCCCTGGTGGTCTACAATAAATGAAAACATGCCCGTACTCGGATCATGTCCCGGCGAATGGTTGCCCAGAATATCCTCGATCATCCGGTCCAGGGTGATGTCAATACCCGCCACCCCCAAAAAATCGCCGTGTTCTCCGTAGATGGGGGTGACGGCAGAGGTCATGAGTCCTTTTCCGGCTTCATCCTGGTAAACCGGGGTCCAGATGGTTTCCCGGCCGGGGTTGTTTTCCGGGCGGGCCATCCGGTACCAGATGCCGTCTTTGATTTCGTATTCCTGGATGGGTTTGAGTTTTTCCACCATGTGTGTGTTGGGATAATACAGGGTGAAGCTGGTTTCCGTGACCACATAAATGGCTTCGGATTCCGGGGTCCGGTCTTTTACCGTTGACAGCAAAGGCCAGATGGCGGACATCAGGTAAATATCATGTTTGATTTTCGGTGAAACCCGGGTGTCCCCCCAGTACAGCACGGTAAAAGGGTCAGAGGCTGGATTTGAAAAAAAAATGGTTGTCTGAAAAAACCCCCAGATCCGGTTGAAAACCACTGCTTGAAGACCAGTCTTTTGTTTCTTCGGTGGTTAGAAATAGCTTCTGGTCCAGGAGAAGGGCGGCTTGGCGGGCAATCACGGCCGAGGACAGGCTGATTTTACTGAAACTGTTTTCATAGCGTCGGGCCTGTTCCTCCATAATTCTGGAAAGGAACAGAGTCGTTTTTTTTCGGATGTGTTTTTTATTGATCCCGACACTGTATTCCCCGAATTCGACCATCAGTTCGGTTGCCAGATAGGCCAGCGATCCCATGGAGAGCATCAGAACACAGAGAATCAGCACAATCAGTTTAAAACCGATCTTGGAAAACAGGGCGCGGTATCCGGCGATTAAGCGTGGTATACGCTTGTTTTTAGCATGTGTCATCTTTTTGGAACGCTACTTAGGCTTTTGGGTTTGGCCCTGGCCGTAGCCTGGGCCGTATGCGGATTTTGGGGCCAGTAATGCTTGGGATAGCGCCCCATGAGATCCTTTTTCACCTCCTGGTAGGTATGGGCCCAGAAATGACCCAGGTCGGTTGTGATCTGAACCGGCCGGGATGCAGGCGAGAGCAGGTGAAGGGTCAAGGGCACCTGGCCTGCGGCAATGACAGGGGTGGCGGCCATGCCGAATATTTCCTGGATTCTGACCCCAAGCACCGGAGAATCCAACGGCCCGTTTTTGTCCGCATATCGGATGGGGACGGAAGATCCGGACGGCACCCGGATATGGGTGGGGGCGTGCCGGTCCACCATTTTTAACTGATCCCAGGTAAAAAGCGCTTTTATTGCGGCATCCAGGTCCACGCGCTTGAGTCCGGCAGCAGAAGGCACCCCGGAAAGAAAGGGGCCAAGCCAGTCTGTTAAGGTATCTGTCAGCGTCTTATCCCCCACATCGGGCAACCGGGCAAAATCCGGTCTGGCCTTGGCAAGCGTCTTTAGAAAAACAACCCTGTGCCTGAAATTCATGGTTTTTTTCTGCCAGTCAAGTGTTTGAAGACCGTTTTGCCTGATCCCCCGGATCATGGCGGATTTCACCGCTTCCGGGTTCGGTGCGGGTAACGGCTTCTGGCTGACGACAATCCGGCCAAAAAGGGTTTGTCTGATCGCCTTTACGGAACCGGTCCCTTGGTCCCAGTCCACGACATCCTGCGTTTCCAGATCCGTTGAAAAATCATTTTTCAAATCTGCCCGGTCCAGACCCGCAGCCAGAAAAATACGCGCATTTTTTGCCTGGCCGTCCACGTCAACGGCCACGATAAAGTCGCGGTTAGATAAGGTATTTTCCGTGTCAAAGAACACACCATTGCCTTTGGCCGTAAGAAAGGATAAAGATCCGGCACTGCGTCTGACCGCGACCCGGTCCGGAAAAGCCTGGGCCAGAAGTCTTCCGGCCGCATTCATATCCATGCCCCGGCCTTGAATATTAAACAGGCCGGCAAGACGCCGGGCCTGGGCCAGGATGGACAATGCCCGTTCCCGGTGGGGGAAAGCTCTTTTCTGGTTTTTGGGTTGGGATAGTTTGGCCAGTCTCTCCAGGCGCAGTACGATATCGGGGTCCCGGCGTCCATATTCAAAGGAAACGATATCCTTTTCTTCAACCAATGCACTCAGACAGCACCCTAAAAAGCCTTGTCCCATCTCTTTGGCCCGAAGAATCATATGAGCCAGCCTGGGATGGATGCCCGCAACCAGCATCTCCCGGCCATGGGTAGTGATTGCGCCCCCATGGTCCAGGGCGCCCAGGGAAATAAGCAGACCTTTTGCCGCTGCAACCGCCGGCGTGGACGGGATGTCCAGCCACTTGAGCTCGGACGGATCACGCACCCCCCAAAGGGAGAGTTCAAGGACCAGGTGGGCCAGATCCGCGTTGAGGATTTCCGGACGGTTGAACGGCACAAGACCCTGGTGCACATATTGGGGCCACAATCGGTAGCAGATGCCCGGAGCGGTGCGGCCGGCCCGGCCCCGGCGCTGGTCTGCAGATGCTTTGGACACCGGCCGGGTTTCAAGCCGGGTCATGCCCCGGCCCGGTGAGAATTCAGGTCGGTTGACTAAACCTGCATCCACCACCACCCGGATACCCTGGATGGTCAGGGATGTCTCTGCAATGGGTGTGGCCAGAACGATTTTTCTGTTTCCTGCTACAGCCGGCTCAATGGCGGTTTTCTGGTCTTTGAAAGAGAGACTACCGAACAAAGAGATTACTTTTACAGCTGGGTCCTGTTTAAATTTTTCATTCAGTTTTTCGGCAAGTCGCCGGATGGCTGCGGCACCGGGCAGGAATACCAGAATATCTCCGTCATGGCAGGTCATGGCCTTAACCACGGTATTCAGACAGGTTGGCAGAATCCCGGCCCATCCCGGCCTGGAACCAGATGCGCCCTTTTGATGGTGCGGATCCATATATATGGTTTCCACAGGCCAGGCTTTGCCCTGGGATGAAATAACCGGGGCATTTCCCAAAAGATCGGACAACGCCTGGGTCTCCATGGTGGCGGACATGATGGCAATGCGCAGGTCTTGGGCAAAGCCTTCAGCCGCATCAAGGCTTAGGGCCAGAGCCAGATCCCCATGGATATGGCGTTCATGGAATTCGTCAAAAATAACAAGCCCCACGCCTTCCAGTCCCGGATCAGACTGGAGCCTGCGGGTGAGAATCCCCTCGGTGAGAATTTGCACCTGGGTTTGGGGGCCAATGCATTTTTCCATGCGGACCTGGTATCCGATACGTTGACCCACAGTTTCCCCAAGAAGTTCGGCCATATGGGCGGCGCAGGCCCGGGCAGCCAGCCGTCGGGGTTCCAGCATGATGATTTTTTTATTTTTCAACCAGGGACGGTTCATAAGGCCTAAGGGCACAAGGGTGGTCTTTCCTGCGCCCGGCGGGGCTGCAAGCAGGGCATAAGCTTTCTTTTCCAGGGCTTTATTCACCTGCCCCAGCACCGACACCACAGGAAGGTCTGAAATGCCGGGGCGATTCTTTACCTTGCCGGGCAGTAAGGAAAGGCCGTTTTCAAAATGGCGGGTCATAGCAAGATGTTTCTCCGTGATTGATTGCAGCCGTTCATCTATTTTTAAACAGGCGTTTAATCGGCCAAGGGGTCTTCACCAGTCTCCCAGCTGGCTAAATACTTTTCAACCAGATGAAAATCTTCACCAGGATGCTGGGTGAAGGTGATATATTGATTTTTAGTTTCTACATTAAAATTATTTTTGACAATATTCATATATCGAAGTGCCAGTTCTCTTCGTTGTTTTATGGTACGGCCTTCCCTGATATCAAGATTCATTAGACAAATGTCATCTTCCGGCTTGGCCCGACCGATCGTTAAATTGTATTTACTGTATTCTCTGATTGATATGGCGATATGGTCAGTTCCAGTATCCATTATTTCAGCAAAGGCGGCACGTATTTCATTAGCAAACGTATTTTTAACGCTATTTTCAACCTGTTTATTAATTTCAAATTGTAAGTGTGGCATGTCTACCTCCTTTTATGAATTAGTGATATTTAATGATATATGTATATGCATGCAAGTAAATCAAAAAATTGTTTATCAAATTTTTATCCGGCAATGTAGAAACTGATCAACAACAGGTCCAGTCAGGCTGCTTTGAAATTTTTTTCGTGACGTGGCATGTATAAAAAAGAACAGGAGTCGTCTATGAATCGTGAAGAAATGATCAAAAAATTAATAGAAAATGACGGTTATTGGGATTTTATTATCATCGGCGGAGGGGCAACCGGATTGGGTGTGGGGCTGGATGCCGCATCAAGGGGGTATAAAACCCTTCTGCTGGAACAGCATGATTTTTCCAAAGGAACATCCAGCAGGTCGACAAAATTGGTTCACGGCGGGGTAAGGTACTTGCGTCAGGGCAATATTTCCCTGGTCCTTGAGGCCCTCCATGAGCGTGGCCTCCTAATTCGCAATGCCCCGCATCTGGTCAGTCATCAGGCATTTATCGTACCCAACTATGAGTGGTGGGACGGCCCTTTTTACGGAGCCGGTATGAAAGTATATGATCTATTGGCCGGCAGACTGGGGCTGGGACCTTCGAAACATCTTTCCAAAGAAGAAACATTGAAGCGGATTCCCACCCTGGAGCCCAAAGGGCTGCGAGGGGGCGTGGTCTATTTTGACGGTCAATTTGACGATTCCCGCCTGGCCGTCAACCTGGCCCAGACCATGGTTGAACATGGGGGGGTGTCTGTCAATTACATGAAAGTGACCGGGTTTACCCGGGCCGGTGAAATGATTGACGGGGTAACCGCAAAGAATATGGAAACCGGTGATGAGTATGACATTCACAGCCGGGTGGTGGTCAACGCCACCGGTGTTTTCACCGACGGGATCCTTAAAATGGAAAATCCCGACGCCGAACCCATCATCACTCCCAGTCAAGGGGTTCATGTGGTCCTAAATAAGGAGTTTCTTCCTGGAGATTCGGCCATCATGGTACCCCAGACCGCTGACGGAAGGGTTTTGTTTGCCGTACCATGGCATGACAAGGTCGTTGTGGGCACCACGGATACAGAAGTACCGGAGGTGAGCCTGGAACCCCGGGCATTGGAGGAGGAAATTAAGTTCATCCTTGATCATGCCGCCGCCTATTTAACCAAAGATCCCACCAGGGATGATGTTCAAAGCGTTTTTGCCGGACTTCGTCCCCTGGTTAACGTCGGAGAAGGAAAGAGCACGGCAGCCATCTCCCGGGACCACTACCTGGTCGTTTCGGAATCGGGTCTTGTGACCATCACCGGCGGCAAATGGACCACCTATCGCAAGATGGCCGAGGATACCGTCAACCAGGCATCCCTGGTGGCCGGATTGAAAGATCAGCCTTGTATCACCAAAGATCTCAGAATCCATGGATGGTTGAAGCATTTCGATAAGACAGATCCTTTAAGTTACTATGGGTCCGATGCCATTTATATCAAAAAAATCGTCAACGCTGATCCGGTCATGGGCGAAAAACTCCATGAAAAGCTTCCTTACATTAAAGCGGAAGTGATCTGGGCGGTCAGGGAAGAGATGGCCAGAACCGTGGAGGATTTTTTAGCCCGACGCAGCCGTGCCCTGTTGCTGGATGCCCGGGCCAGTATGGATGCGGCCCCGGAAGTGGCCCGGATCATGGCTGAGGAGCTGGGCTATGATCGCAAATGGCAGACGGACCAGGAGGATGCATATGTCGGTTTGGCCAAAGAGTATCTGCTGACGTGAAATTCGATAAATTTAAAGCCTGTTTAACAATCAGAGGTTCCCATGTCCAAAATCATCATGGCCCTGGATCAGGGTACAACAAATTCTCGTACCATCCTTTATAATGAAAAGGGTGAAACCATTGCTGTTGCAGGTGAAGAATTCTCCTGTCAGTACCCAAAAGACGGTTGGGTGGAGCAGGAAGCTGAAGACATATGGAGATCCCAAAAAAACACAATGGATGCCGTCCTTAAAAAAGCAAAGCTCAACCTGGGTGATGTGGCTGCCATCGGTATTGCCAACCAGAGGGAAACCATCATTGCCTGGAACAAAGAAACAGGCAAACCGGTGGGCAAGGCCATTGTCTGGCAATGCCGTCGGACGGCGGATTACTGCGACTGTTTAAAGGCGGAAGGATTTGATAAAGTCATCAAAGAAAAAACCGGCCTGGTGACCGACGCCTATTTCAGCGGGTCCAAAATCCGCTGGATTTTGCGACACAACATAGAAGCCCGGGAACTGGCCAATAAAGGAACATTGAAGGTGGGAACCGTGGATGCCTGGCTGATCTGGAAGTTGACGGCAGGAGCCGTCCATGCCACAGATGTAAGCAATGCGAGCCGGACCATGATTTTCAATATTCATGATCTTAAGTACGATCCGGTTCTGATGGAAAAATTGGACATTCCCGAAGATATTCTTCCCAAGGTCAAAGCTTCCAGCGGCATATTCGGCAAAACCGACAAAAAACTGTTCGGCCATGAAATACCGATTGCCGGTGTCGCAGGGGACCAGCAGGCCGCTTTGTTCGGACAGGCCGCTTATGAAAAGGGAATGACAAAGATCACTCACGGAACCGGTTGCTTTATGATGATGAATACCGGGGCCGAAGCCATTGAATCGCCCTCGGGGCTGCTCACAACTATCGGTTGGCAGATCGGCGATAGGGTCACTTATGCGTTGGAAGGTTCGGTGTTTATTGCGGGTGCACTGATGCAGTGGATGCGGGATGACCTGGATTTTTTTACTGATGTGGCCCAAATCGAAGAGATGGCCACTGCCATACCCTCATCCGAAGGGCTTTATATTGTGCCTGCTTTTGTCGGCCTGGGCGCTCCCTATTGGGATCCCTATGCCCGAGGGGCCATGCTGGGCATTACCCGGGGAACAACGAAAAATCATATTATCCGGGCCGGGGTTCAATCCCTTGCTTACCAGGCTAACGACTTGATCGGCGCCATGGTTAAAGATTCGGGCATTAAATTACAAACCGTTAAAGTGGACGGCGGGGCCAGTGCGAACAATTATCTATGCCAGTTCCAGGCGGACATCCTGGGCGTCTCTTTGAGCCGTCCCAAGAATGTGGAAACCACTGCCATGGGGGCGGCGTACCTTGCCGGTCTTGCCGTAGGTGTATGGACGGACATGGACCAGATTAAATCCTTCTGGCAGGAAGACCGTTGCTTTCATCTGAACCAAAGCCAGGAAAAGGTGGATGAATGCCTGCGAGGCTGGAAAAAAGCTGTGGACCGGGCAAAGTCCTGGGCCAAAGATTGAAAAACCAAACCATCGACATTTAAGGAATGGGTCCTAAATAACTTGCTCATTTTGCTCTATCCGGGAGCGCGGGCGTCCCGCCCGCAGTAAAGATGCAGGCGAGACGCCCGCGCTCCAAGATAAAGTTATTTCGGACTCATTCCTAAGAACAAAATAAAAGGATTAAAATATATGCAAGATTTTAACTACCATAATCCGACAAAAGTATATTTCGGTAAAACAGCACTGGACAACCTTGTCCATGAGCTGGAAACACAAGACGTCTCAAATGTGCTCTTTGTCTACGGTGGCGGAAGTATTAAAGCCAACGGTGTCTACGATACGGTAATGAAAGCTTTGAAACAGTGCAGAATAAACATTGTTGAACATGCAGGCGTAAAAGGTAATCCTTCACTGAATCACGCCCGTAACGGAGTGGCCAAAGCAAAAGAAAACAATGTTGATCTTATTATCGCAGCAGGGGGCGGCAGCGTCATGGATGAAGCCAAGGCTGTTGCTGCCGGAGCATTGGTGCCCTTTGATGTTTGGGATTTCTACTGCAAAAAGGAAACCGTGGCAGAATCTATAGCGCTTTTTGCCATTCCGACGCTTCCGGCAACAAGTTCGGAAATGAACGGCATATCAGTTCTATGCAATGATGAAACAAATGAAAAATTTAATATAATTGCCCAGGGGATTTTGAACCCTGTTGCAGCCTTTCTTGACCCGCAAACAACTTATACTTTGTCACTTCAGCAGACAGCATATGCGTGTACTGATATTATTTCACATCTCACCGAAAGTTATTTCACAACATCCTCAGATGAACTTGCATTGCAGGGCCGTATCATAGAGGGGCTGGTAAAAACTGTAATGGAAGCAATGGATGTAATAATGGAAAAGCCCGACGATTATGATGCACGTGCCTCATTTATGTGGACAGCCACACTTGCCTGGAGCGGGATTGTTCAGGTTGGTATTCCAGACTGGGGAATGCCCTGCCATTCACTTGAAATGTCAATGAGCGGGTACCACGATACCGCTCACGGAGCAGGCCTTTCAGTCCTCACGCCGTCCTGGATGAAACACGCTGCGACAGTTCATCTAACCCGCATTCTTACATTTGGGCGCAATATACTTGGCATTAATACAGACAATGTTGACGATGTAATTGAAGGGCTAAAAAAGTTCTATCGCTCAATCGGAGCACCGACAACATTCCTGGAAGCAGGTATTGAGAATCCGGAAATAGAAATTATGACAGACCTTGCTAATAAGGTGTTTAAAAGCCGTGGTATTCCGGGGTACTCCCGTGATGAAATAAGAAGGATATACAAAAACTGCTGTTAATAAAAAATTAGGCTCAAAAATAAAAACCCTTCTTTACCTTCACCAGGAAGATCTGGGAATCGGCCTTGTAAATAAACGTAAAGCCTACGAATACCAGCTCCAGGCGCTGGATACGGTTGAGGCCAATGAAAAAATCGGCTTTGATTCGGGCCTTCTGGGCCACGGGGTCGGAGCTCAGATGCTGGTGGACCTGGGAGTAAGAAAAATGTGTCTAATGACCAACAATCCCAAAAAAATGATCGGCTTGGAAGGATATGGCCTGTCCGTAGTAGAACAGGTCCCCATTGAAATGGAAGCCAATAAGTACAACCTTGGATATCTCATGTGCAAACAGACTAAAATGGGACACCTTCTTCATGTGTAAATTATTTTAACCGGTTACCGATAGTTTACCCGTATGAGTATTGTTGAAATAAATGATTATGAGTTGTCATATCGTGATGAGGGCCGTTGGGCCCCAGTTCTTTTAATCCACGGCCCTTTAGGGTGCCACTCATATTCGCGCGTAAATATACGCTAAGAATTTTGCATTAAATATAAGCCCTTTGAATTCCAGTCTTCATCAAGGGGCATCGACATTGACCCTCCACTGGAAAAAGAAGTGTTCATTTTTTGCCCGAAGGTCCCGCTGACACACTTCAAAAGTAGTCATCGCCTTTTCGGGCAAGGCCCTTGGGCAAAAATAATAGACATAATTTGGGGGGCGGTTTTTCCTTAAATTATGTCCTGAAAATTGAATTATTTTTGTTTGAAAAAATAATGCTTTCAAATGGTATTGTAAAAATTTAACCTATGCCATAGTTTTGATTAGGATAATTATTCGTAACTCTGGCAATCGTCCCAACATTACTTTTTCCAGTCCTGCCCTTTTGGAAAACATAGCTGGTCACCTTTCATACCATTATCAAACGCCTTGATTTTACTCATTTCAGGCAGAAGAATGTCATTTGAACACATGAGAATTTCGATAGTTCTGGATAATAATAAGTGCTTAGTCAACTATGTGCCAAATTGAAGGGAAAATTTGCAAGCCTTTCCAGATAATGTTAATGATTTCATCATTGATATTTTAAATATTTATGCAGATCTGGTTATTCTTATTTTTCGTATGTGATCCCGTTAGATAAGTGGACATGAAAGATAAACGGAAACTACAGATCAACTTGTTATATACATAAAGAAGATTAGTTGTTTAGGCAAACAAACATAAACAACTGATACAGGAATAAAGAACATGAAAATATTTATATCACATTCTTCAAAAAATAAAGATTACGGGACGTTGCTTGTAGAACTTCTTAGAAATCTTGGTATCAGAGAAGACGAGATAATATTCACAAGTAATGTTGCATATGGAATACCTGTTGGTCAAAATATTTTTCATTGGTTAAAATATCAAATTGAGGAAAAACCGTTCGTTGTATATTTACTCTCTGAACAGTATTACGAAAGTATCGCTTGTCTAAATGAAATGGGAGCTGCGTGGATAGTTGAAAATAACCATGCTGCTATTTTTATTCCGGATTTCGACTTATCAAGTAAGGAGTTTCAAAGTGGTGCGTTGGACCCAAGGGAAATTGGATTTCACATTAATGATGAAGAGAGAGTTTTTATCCTTTATTCAATTACTATCAACTATTTTTAAACTCTCTAACAATTCAATTTTGATTTCACAAAGTGTAAAAAAATTCATCACTGAAATAGATAATATTAAATCGGAATTAAACCATGACCACGGACCTTCTGAAAATCCAATATTTCCCAAGATAGAAAAAATAGAAGTTGTAAAAAAAGAAACTGCACCGAAAGATAGCCCCGAACTTGTACAAATCGAAAAAGGAGATTTATACTCTAAATTTTTGGGTTTAGTTAAAGCCAATAGATTAAAAGTTGATGAATTATTACTTCTTCACTATATCATTGACACTAGTAGAGTAAAGCTAATGACTGGGTGGCAAGAAGAAAATGAAGTTTCTAACATTACCGAATGGGAAAAAATCAACGATATTAAAGATGTTTTATCTAAAAAATACCCAGCAGTATTAAACAGATTTGAGTTAAGAGGATTCACAGAAGTTTCAGCGATTACGAGTTATGGAAATCCAAAAGAGGTAAAAATCAAAGATGAAATTGCATCTAATATTTTGGATTTGCCAAATGACGTACTCCTAAAAATTGAAGCTATTGTAAAAGATAATTTCTACGAACATATGAACGAAGTTAAAGAAGATGATGGGTTTCCTTTCTAAAACAAAAATGATTTTAACACTGCATATAACCAGGCGTTTCACCATCGCTCCCTGTGGTCGCTGGACTCGCTGAGGCTCGCCGGTGAACTTAACGTTAAGTGTGCCCTATGTCTATCATTGTGGAGGAGGAAAGCTGTTTTTCCTACTCATGATTACATCTTCCAGTCGTCGTTTTGGTTGAGCGGGGTCGGACCAAGCCAAGTGATTGATAAAAAAAGAAAAGGTTTTAAAAACAAGGCTAAAAACAGCCTTAAACCTAACTTTTTGAGACCAAAAATGGCAGTTTAAAGATGACAAGATGGGGCCTTTTTTTAACCGCCTTTGCTGTTTGTTGGTCATCAGGAACTTGCCAAATCGTCTCTGTGGGCGTCTGTGACTCCAAGGGAAGTTATGTATGGATTGTCGAGAAAGTCTTCTAAATAATTAAAACG
Source organism: Desulfobacter hydrogenophilus (assembly GCF_004319545.1). NCBI lineage: Bacteria > Pseudomonadati > Thermodesulfobacteriota > Desulfobacteria > Desulfobacterales > Desulfobacteraceae > Desulfobacter > Desulfobacter hydrogenophilus. The sequence goes on from NZ_CP036313.1 coordinate 1,888,834, forward strand.
GTATCCTACTGTCTTTGCTACTTATAGGTTTGGTCCCGCCTTGAGCGGGTGAGACGCTATCCAATGAGTTTCCATATCGCTTTCTCTTATTAATCTAAAGGTTACAACGATGTTTAAAGCAGAATACACATGCAGACAATTTTGAACGCATAACGATTTATACGCCCCAATGATATTCCCAACCGTAGGGGCGACCCTTGCGGTCGCCCGGTCATTGTCCATGGTCGCCCGAAAACCATCATAATGGTAATTGTTACGGGAAACCGCATTCGGAACACGGGCACCCGCAAGGGGAGCCCCTACGAGTTGAACGATGCCGTGAATATGGTTGGGCATGACGATGAATTGATCCAATTGTCGATGCAAATGGTAATGAACCTGTAAAAATTTTTAATTGCCCGGTAAAGAGCAACAGCATACAAAGATATACCCGGCTAAAACGAGATAACCATGAGGTGTACTCACCGTACCTTGAATGGTTATGAAATGCACCACAACGCCGTCCCGCTAGGCGGGATATACGGAAGCCGAATTTTAACTGATATGCTATTAAAATATTTTGAAATATAAGGAGTGTATCATTATGAAAATGAAATCTATGTGGCTATATATACTGGTTTTTCTGACTTCAACAATATATCCTGTCTATTCGTATGGCAATCCACTGGCTGAGGGCAAAGAACTTCCTGACATGGAGCTGACCATTCCAGAAAATCAGGAACACCAACAATATCTGGGTATAACAGGGGAAGGTACTTTTAAAATACCCCAAATAAAAACAAAGGTGGTGATCATTGAAATTTTTAGTATGTACTGCCCTCACTGTCAAAGGGAAGCACCGACTATAAATGAATTTTATCGAAAAATAGAAAATAGCAAAAACTTAAAAGGCAAAGTAAAGCTCATCGGAATTGGTGCGGGTAACTCCGATTTTGAGATGGAGTTTTTCAAAAAAAAGTATGACGTACCGTTTCCGCTTTTTCCGGATGGAGATTTTTCCATTCACCAAAAAATCGGCGAGGTCAGAACACCCTATTTTATCGGTCTCAAAATATTGGACAACGGAAAAGCGACCATATTTTATTCACAGCTTGGTGGCCCCAAAAATGCCAAGCAGTTTCTAAACAGGATTTTAAAACGTTCAGGATTGGAATAAGGAGGTGTTTGCCATGGGAAAGCATCTATTTTTTATTACCATTTTTTTTGTTGTTTCTGGGTTTTTAGGTGGCAATGCCTTTGGACTTTCAGACGCATTTAAAAATAACATATACAATCCGGGCAACTTAAAACCGATAGACAGCGTATTGAAACTGAAAGTCGGTGAAAAAGTTCCTGATTTTACGCTTCCTTCGATATCGGGAGAAAAGATTTCTCTTTATCAATTAAAGGGGAAAAAGAATGTGGTTATATCCTTTGTTCCGGCTGCCTGGACCCCGGTATGCTCTGACCAATGGCCGGGATATAATATTGCAAAATCTATATTTGACGAAAATGATGCTGTTCTTCTTGGAATTACGGTTGATAGCATTCCTACATTATTTGCATGGACGAACCAGATGGGGACATTGTGGTTTCATGTCCTTTCTGATTTTTGGCCCCATGGTAAAGTGGCGGACATGTTCGGTGTTCTTCGCTCTGATGGCGTCAGCGAAAGAGCTCTGTTTGTTATAGATAAAGAAGGGATTCTGCAATATGCTAATGTCGGGGATATCAATAAAAGGCCGGATCTAAAAGATCTCGCAAATGAGCTTGAAAAGTTGAAAAACAGATAGCGCTATTTCAACATCAGACCCAAAAGTGGCTAAGATTTACATGCCGTAGACTCTTTTTAATGAATTCGGGGGACACCTTACTTAATTATTGGGGATTATGTAAAGTGCCCCCCGAATTTACCAAAGTTCTCCCCTATTACAGTTTTTAAGCATTTTTCTATATAGTCCCTCATACTCTTCTGCACTCTTTTCCCAGGTAAACTTCTGTTTCATGGCCCGTTGCTGGATTTCAAGATAAAGGGGGTGGTTTTCGGTGTAAAGGGATATGGCCTGTTTAAGCCCATTGTAGCAGCTGTCATTATCCGGAGATACAAAACTTATGCCCGTGGCAGAGTCTTTGCCAAACCCGACAACCGTGTCTTTCAGCCCGCCTGTCTCTCTGACGATCGGAAGGGTGCCGTAGGCCAGGCTGTAAAGCTGGTTCAGTCCGCAGGGCTCAAAAAGAGACGGCATCATAAAAAAATCAGACCCCGCCTCAATCAGATGTGACAACCCATTGTCATATCCATTGACAAAACCCATTTTTTGGGGATATTGACGTTGAAGATAATGGAGTCGGGAACCATATTCAGGTTCACCCGAACCGAGCAAAACAATTTGAATTGGGGGGTCTTCGTACAGGAGACGCTCAAGGGCCGGAATAAGATAGTCAAACCCCTTTTGAGCCGTAAGCCTTGCCACAAGCCCCAACAAGGGATTCTTGCTTTTTTCTGGAAGGCCCATCCGCTTCTGGAGCGCTTTTTTACATCGCTGTTTTCCTGTCAAGTCCCCGGAGAAAAAGTGATGGGGAAGAAAGGGGTCAGTCCGGGGATCCCAGAGGCTGTAATCACATCCGTTGAGGATGCCCTGGAAACTCACCTTTCTACTGTTCAGATACGGCCACAGGTTGTGGGAGGTATCAGGGGAAAGAAGCTCCCTTGCATATCCCGGGCTTACTGCATTTATCGCATCGGCGTACATGATGCCGCATTTAAGCTGATTTAAAAGGCCATACTCCTCCATTAGATCGTGGGTAAACCGCTCTGGCCGGATGCCAATGGCATCTATCCATCGCCTGTCTTCCTTACCCTGAAAATACCCATTGTGAATTGTCAAAAGAGATCGGGTACCTTCAAATTCAGGGCGGTCAAGGTAATGTTCCTTGAGATAATAGGGAGCAACGGAGGTCTGCCAGTCGTTGCAGTGCACAATATCCGGGATCCAATCGCTTTTGAGGCAGTCTTCCAAAGCGGCCTTACAAAAAAAAGCATAACGAAGCACATTGTCGGGATAGGAAAAATTGTTATCCCCATAAATGCCGTCCCGGTTGAAAAAATCGTGGTGTTCAATAAGCCGGACGGCAACCGATCCCAGATGAACCGGGTGAACAAGACACCCATACCGTTGGAAATGATTCAGGTTAAAATAAAGGGGAACAGGATTTTTTGACCACAACGAAAGATCCTTGTACTTTGGAAGCGCAACTCTTACATCATGTCCTCTGTCCACTAGTGCCTCTGCCATGGCCGCTCCAAAATCGGCAAGCCCCCCGGTTTTGACGATTCCATCCATCTCCGACACGATCATGAGAATTTTCATCACACAAACCCCACCCTTGCGCCCTTGGGAATCACAACAACACCACCTTCAGATACCTGAAAACGCTGACGATCAAGCTCTGGATTTTCTCCAATAATAGTGCCCGGTGCCACCATCACATCCTTGTCAATAATGGCTCGACGAATGCGGCAGTCGGGGCCGATATCGGTATTGCCCATGATGACCGACTGTTCGATCGAAGTACGGCTGTGAACATGAACCCTGTACCCGAGGATACTCTTGTTTACAAGGGCACCGCTTATGATACAGCCGGAAGAAACTGCAGAGTTGATGGCATGACCTGTTCTTTCCTCCTGGTTGTGAACGAATTTTGCCGGAGGAACTGCAGGTGAGTAGCTTCTCAAGGGCCAGTGCCGGTTATAAAGATCAAACGAGGGAGTCGCGGCAATCAGATCCATGTTGGCCTCATAGTAGGCGTCCACTGTGCCCACATCCCTCCAGTATCCCTTTGAGTTAGCAGGTTCTCCCATGATTACGTTTGTGGAAAAATCATACACATAAACATTCCCATTGGGAAACATCATGGGAAGGATATTGTAACCGAAATCATGAATTGAATCGTCGTCTTCAGCATCGATCTGGAGATAATTGACCATGGCGTCCGCATCAAACACATAGTTACCCATGGAGGCCATAACATGGGTCGGACGATTGGGAATGGTTTTGGGATTTTGCTTTGGTTTTTCTTCAAAACCGATCATTTTACCGTTTTCATCAACCTCTATGACACCAAATTGACCTGCCATTTCAACGGGAACCGGAATGGCAGCCACGGTAAGTTCAGCCCCCTTGTTTTTATGAAAGTCAATCATCTGTCTGATTTCCATTTTATAGATGTGATCACCGCCAAATACACAGACAACTTCAGGATCATAGTCGTCAATAAGGTTTAAATTCTGGTAGATCGCGTCACAGGTACCCTTATACCAGTGCTTACCCATACGCATCTGTGCGGGTATGGGATCTATGAAATATCCTGTCAGACCGGAAATACGCCATGCCTGACTGAGATGCTTCATCAAAGAGTGTGACTTAAATTGGGTCAGCACAAATATGCTATGCAGATCTGAGTTGACAAAATTATTTAGGACAAAGTCAATAATTCGATAACTACCGCCAAAGGGAACAGCTGGCTTAGCCCTATTACTCGTAAAGGGAAATAGACGGGTACCCTCACCGCCTGCAAGGATCATTGAAAGAATGCCGCTCATACCCCTCCTTTATTGCGATTGGATTATGCATGATACGCCTTTATTCTCCATACCTCAAATTGTCTTTTTAAACAAGATTCTTCCAGATAAACTAATGTTTTTAGGTAGTTCACTCAACGCCAGGCAATGCTGCCTGCGGTCAGACAGGACAAAATCCCTCTTCCTGCCTCTCCTGCTCAACAGAATGTCACAAATAAACTTATTTCTCAAGGGATCCCGGGTCAGGCAGCAAGGCCGGGGATCTATTTTAGAGCACCATATCCATACAATTGCACCTTCTATATGAAAGTCAAAAGAATTTATTGAATTACTTTCATGTTTCGTTGTAGGTTGAGTCTGGGTGTTGATAGACTAGGTCAGCCCATGGCTGTTACACGGATAAGCCTATGGTACATAGAACCTAAAAAATTTGGGTATCCTTCATATGATCCCAAAAGTACTTTACACTTTTTGAATGGAGGTTTCCGAAAAATGGGAGTCGGCATCTGGAAAGTGTAAAGCGGGAAATGAAGGATGCCCAAATTTGTAGGTATAATATTGTACTTTTGAAAGTTTGTTATGGAGGAATACTTAATGACTCAAAAAGAAGAAGGACTCTATATTGTCCTGTTGAGCATTCACGGCCTCATTCGCTGGAATAATCTTGAACTGGGCCGCGATGCAGATACAGGTGGCCAGACGCTCTACGTGGTGGAATTTGCCCAGGCATTGGCCAAACAACCCGGCATCAGAAAAGTTGACCTGATCACCCAATGCGTGGTCGATAAAAACGTCTCTCCAGACTATGCACAGCCCATAGAAAAATACGCCAACAACCTTCGCATCGTCAGGATTGATGCCGGACCAGAGGAATATCTCGCTAAAGAAGAGCTCTGGGATCATCTCGATTCTTTCAGTGACAATCTGGATGCCTTCTTTCATGCCAACAACTCCTTTCCAGATATTATCCACAGCCACTATGCCGATGCGGGCTATGTAGGCTCACATCTTGCCAGCAGACTGGGAATCCCCCTTGTCCATACAGGTCACTCCCTGGGCCGTGTCAAGCGAAGCCGCCTGCTGGCAAGTGGACTTAAGGCAAAGGAAATCGAAACCCGTTTCAAAATGAGTCGGCGGATTGAAGCCGAGGAACTGACCCTGGCAACGGCAGAACGTGTCATCACCAGCACTCTTCAAGAAATTTCAGAGCAATACGAACTGTACGACCACTATCAGCCGGACCAGATGCGGGTCGTTCCTCCTGGTACAAACCTTAACCAGTTTACCCCCGCATCAGGCGATGAGGTGAAAAGTTCTCTATTTAAAGAATTGACCCGTCACCTGAAATCACCTGAAAAACCTATTATTTTAGCACTATCTCGACCGGACCCACGGAAAAACATCAGCGCGCTCATCGAGGCTTTCGGTCAATCCACAAAACTCCAGGAGCTGGCTAACCTTATTATCATCGCCGGTAACCGTGATGATATAGATGACCTCGAAGACGGCGCACAGGAGGTTTTCCATGAACTGCTGGTCACCATAGACCGTTACGACCTCTACGGCAAGGTGACTATGCCAAAGCACCACAGGCGTGATCAGGTTCCCGAAATCTACAGGATTACCGCGGCTACCGGTGGCGTATTTGTCAACCCAGCCCTCACGGAACCTTTCGGGTTGACGTTGATTGAAGCGGCTGCCTCTGGTCTGCCCATTGTCGCCACCGAAGATGGCGGCCCACAGGATATTATAAATAACTGTAAGAACGGCTTTCTTATTGATCCGCTTGAACCGGAAACAATCACAGACGCCCTGTTAAAGCTGTTTGGTGACAAAGACCTGTGGCTCAAATATGCCACCCAGGGACTCATTGGCGTCAAGGCACATTATTCATGGGAAGCTCATGCAAAACGCTATTTTACAATTATCAAGCCCATCGCTGACCGTTCTGAACAACTGCAACGCAAACCGACCAAGCCACGCAAGGGATTGTACCGCGACAGGGCCATAGTCAGTGATCTCGACCACAATCTGATTGGTGACGATGAATCTCTTGGCAAACTGATGACCCTCCTTCGACAACATCGCACCAGCAGTCGCTTTATCATCGCCACTGGAAGACGCCTTGATTCCGCCTTAAAATTAATGAAAAAACATAAAATCCCAGTACCTGACGTGTTGATCACAAGCAGCGGCACAGAAATATATCACGCCCCGAAGCTGACCACCGACACCGCCTGGACGAACCACATTGATTACCAGTGGTCACGACGCAGGGTAAAAGGTCTTCTCACCGATTTTCCCGGGCTGAAAAATCAGCCCAATGTTGAACAAAGTCGCTTTAAGCTGAGTTACTACATCGATCCTGAAAAAGCTGACATTGAAGAGGTTAAACAGCTGTTGCATCGTGAAGAGCAGGCGGTTTTTGTCCAGGCAGCTTTTGAGCAGTTTCTTGATATCCTGCCCCTGAGAGCCTCCAAGGGTATGGCGTTACGCTACGTTGTTGAACAATTCTCCATACCGCTGGAAGCTGTTTTTGTCGCCGGTGGTTCAGGTGCTGATGAGGATATGATGCGGGGCAATACCTTGGCTGCGGTGGTGGCCAACCGCTACCATGACGAATTGTCCCAGCTTGATGATATTGAGCGGATCTATTTATCCAACCCACCATATGCTGCAGGAATCCTGGAAGCACTTGAATTTTACGATTTTTTTGACACCTGCAAGGATCCACGGGAATCGGAGGAAAATAATAATGGTGAATAGATTACTCCTCTGTACCGATATGGACCGAACGATCATCCCCAACGGTCGCCAAACAGAGCACCCGGATGCCCGCCCACAGTTTGCTAAGCTCTGCAGCATACCGCAAGTCAAGCTGGTTTATGTCACCGGGCGATCTCTGGCCCTCGTAAAACAGGCAATTTCAGAATATGATCTCCCTGAACCTGAATATATTATCTCAGATGTAGGTACAATAATATATGATAAAAAAGAGAGTACATGGCAAAAAATGCAGACCTGGCAGGAACTGATTGCAAAAGATTGGCAGGGAAAAACCCATGACCAGCTGCAAAAGGCCCTCAACACAATAGTTGAGCTGGAGTTGCAGGAAGCACATAAGCAGAACGACTTTAAGTTAAGCTATTATATATCTATGGATGCGGATCTCAAAAGTATCCTTGCAAACGTAGAGACCCGATTGGCAAAACTGGGGGCAAATGTTAGTCTGATTCATAGCCTTGATGAACCTGAGCAAGTCGTCCTGCTTGACATCCTGCCGCGTAACGCAACTAAAAAGCATGCCATTGAATTTTTGCAAAAGCAGTTAGGCTACAAAACCCGGGAAATAGTTTTTGCCGGTGACAGTGGCAACGATCTGCAGGTGCTGGGCAGTTCGATCCCTTCGATTCTTGTGGCCAATGCGGAAGATGATATCAAAGAAAGGGCTATAGAGCTGGCTGACAAAAACGGCCACTCCGAAGCCCTCTATCTGGCAGAGGAGAAGAACTTTGCCCTTGGTGGCAATTACACCGCCGGAGTCTTGCAGGGGCTTATATACTTTGCCCCGGAAATAGGAGAAAAAATAAAAATACCATGAAAGAGAATAAAGACAAACTCTACATTTTTGGGGAAGTACTTTTTGACTGTTTTCCAACCGGTGAAGAGATTTTGGGCGGGGCCCCGTTCAATGTAGCCTGGCACCTCCAGGCCTTTGGTGATCAACCAACGTTGATTTCCCGGGTGGGAAAAGATAGTCAGGGCACCAGGGTCTTAAAAGCGATGGAAAAATGGCAGATGGACACAAACGCGGTGCAGGTCGATGATGAGAATCCCACCGGACAGGTTGACATTACAATTGATGCGGGTGAACCACGCTACGATATTGCCGCCCCCAGCGCCTACGATTTTATCACCAGCGCTCAACTGTCCGCACCGCCTGCCCATGGCATCCTTTATCATGGTACCCTTTGCCTGAGAAACCAGGTATCCCGCAGCACCTATGAGAAAATAAGCCACAATAATAAGCTGAAGATTTTTCTTGATGTCAACCTGCGTTCGCCCTGGTGGCAGAGAGAAGAGGCTCTTGCCTGGCTCAAAAAAGCCCACTGGGTGAAAATGAATCAGGAGGAACTGCAACTGCTGGGAAAGCATGAAACCACAAGCATAGAAGAACAGATGGCTGAGCTGCAAACGACCTATGAACTTGAACAGCTGATAGTTACCCGGGGGGCACAAGGTACCATCATCAGAACCGCTGCAGGAGATTTCCACTCGCTGGTTCCAGAAAAAAACCTGAAAATCGTTGATACTGTTGGCGCTGGAGACGCCTTCAGCGCTGTATATATTCACGGGTTACGAAGCGGCTGCTCCATTGCTGAAAGCCTCCAACACGCTCAGAAATTCGCGAGTAAAGTTATTGGCTTACGTGGTGCAACCACAGCAGACTTGTACTTTTACCAAGAATTTATGGCTTCGATTTCTTCATAGACCTTATTTCCTTTATTTCATACTGGAACTAACTAAAACTGTAACACTTATTATTTAAGGTAGAATATGTACGAACAAGTTTCCCATACACTTTTAAATGACATTCTTAACCGTATCAAACCGGAAATATCCAAGCAGGACCTGCGACATTTCTATACCCGCCTTGGAGCAAATTTTTACAGCATTCACTCCCTGTTTCAAAAGCTTTACGGGGACCGCGAGGATTTTGTAGCGCAGGCTCAAAAGCTGGTTGAAACCATGGCTCTGCAGTATATTAAGCGCCCGGAAAATCTTCGCCGGCTCGACCTTGCCCGGGAAAAGGATTACAACTGGTTTCTCAGCCAGCAACTGGTCGGAATGGCTCTCTATTGCAAAGGCTTTGCAGGTAACCTCAACAATCTGCAGGGACACCTGAACTATTTCCAGGAACTGGGTGTTAACCTGGTTCATGTGATGCCGATATTACCCTGTCCGGAAGGGAAAAGTGACGGCGGCTATGCCATCAATGATTTTAGAGAGATCAACCCTGAACTTGGTACCTTAGAAGATCTTCAACAGTTGACAGCCGAGATGAGAGAACGCGATCTCCTGCTCGTGCTCGATGTCGTTGTCAACCACACCTCCGACATGCACTACTGGGCAAAGCGCGCCAGAGCTGGTGACAAAAAGTATCAGGACTACTACTACACCTTCGAAACCCGCAACATCCCGGATATGTTCGAACAGAGCATGCCTGAAATATTTCCGGAGACATCGCCTGGAAACTTCACTTGGAACGAAGAAATGGGCCGCTGGGTTATGACCGTTTTCAACGATTTTCAGTGGGATCTCAACTACAGTAACCCTTCCGTTTTTATTGAGATGCTCAACATAATCCTTTTCTGGGCCAACCAGGGCGCCGATGTTTTGCGGCTTGATGCAGTGGCTTTTCTGTGGAAAAAAATAGGCAGTACCTGCCAAAATGAACGGGAAGCACATTTGCTCTTACAGCTTTTCAAAGACTGCTGCCAGGTCACCGCACCTGGGGTCGTCTACATTGCCGAGGCCATCGTTGCTCCTGTAGAGATGATCAAATATTTTGGGGAGGATGCGGTTATCGCCAAGGAGTGTGAGATTGCCTACAATGCAACCTTCATGGCGCTGTTATGGGACGCGGTAGCTACTAAAAATGCCCGTCTACTCAACCAGGGGATCAAGAACCTGCCGGTCAAACTGGAGAGAGCCACCTGGCTAAACTACGTTCGTTGTCATGATGATATAGGCCTGGGTTTTGATGACCGGGACATTTTGCTCTGTGATTACGAACCCGCCCGACACCGGAAATTTCTGGTCGATTATTTCACCGGAAAGTTTGAAGATTCCCACGCTCGCGGTTTGCCTTTTGGACAGAACGAGAAGACCGGCGACGCTCGTATTTCAGGGTCTCTTGCTTCACTCGTCGGTCTGGAACATGCCCTTGAAACCGGCGACAATAAAGCGATAGACGATTCAATCAAAATAATTTTGCTCCTGCACAGCATGATTCTATCCTTTGGCGGTATCCCGCTTATCTACTACGGCGATGAGATCGGCACCCTCAACAACGATTCCTACCGTGATGATCCCCTTAAAGCAGGGGACTCACGTTGGATACACCGACCATGGTTTGACTGGGAGAAAGCGGAAAGGAGAAACAGTCCAGGCACCGTCGAATATAAAATTTTCACTGCCTTGAAACAGATGATTTCCATAAGAAAAGAAATTACTGTCTTTGCCGATTTCAATAATCGAGAGCTTATCGAAGTAGAAAATCCGCACCTTTTTGTTTTTGGTCGTTACCACCTGCAACAGCCAAGCGAGCAGGTTCTGGTGGTGGCCAATTTCAGTGAGGACCCTCAGCATCTTAACCTCGACGACCTCGGGACATGGAAAGCGCAATACAAAACTCTGGTGGATTTGTACTGTGGGGAGAGCCCGGATATTTTTAAAAACAGTCTTGTCATTCCCGGATACAGTTTTTACTGGCTATGTGAAAAGTAGGGGGTTTACAAAGCGCTTACAAAAATCGGCGCAATGTCCGTGGCAAGTTTTAACTTTTTTATAGGTGGCGCACTTGGCACCTGGCTCAACGGTATGGTGATGAAACAATACGCTACTGAGCAGATATTTTACCCTACCTCATATATGATGCTGGCGGTGAGCATCCTTGCCGCCATATTTATTGCCCGGTTTGAAATGAGAAAGAGGCAACAGACCTGCAGCGTATTGAAAAACTGACGGGAGAAAGCGCTGGGGAAAAAACAGGTTACACATGTGGTCATGGCTATCGGCTCTAAAACATCAGTCTGCCTGATCCCAGGGCAGCCAGGGCAGGCCTTGTTTTAATCCTTCCCGCATCCGGTGGGCAGACCCCTGCCGGTAGCCGTATACCCTCATTCCGAAAATATTCAGCATCAGGCTTGTTGCCCGATCCCTGCTGACTTGGGAACCGAATTCTTTTTCAAGATAAGTTTCGTAAAGTGCTTCAATGGTACCTAATTTTTCAGATGCCAGTTCATAAAGTTCGTTACCTTCAGTAGCCAGTTCAAGTTGGGTCTTAACCAGAAAACAGCTGCAATAATCTTTTCGAGTCGATTCCTGGATATATTTTTCAAGAATGGAACAAATTCCTTTCCCTACGCTTGGTGCGTTATCCAGCACTTTGCGGATCTGCCGAAGTCCTTTTTGTGCATAATTGTCCAGCGCTTCCCTGAACAGGCCTTCTTTGTTGCCAAAGGCATGGTAGATGGAACCCGGCTTAAGGCCGGTGGCTTTTACAACCTGCTGCATGGAAGATCCGCTGAATCCGTTCTGCCAGAACAATTGGATGGATTTATCAATCACATCATCTCTATCAAATAGTGCTTTTGCCATAGGTCAACCTAATTTTTTAATAGTCTGCTAATTCCTTAAAATGTATGTAGTGTCCGACCGAAAATTGTAAATTCTTCTCGAGTACGAGACAGGTGAGAAAATTTCCAAGTTTTTGTTCAGACACTATAAATTTTAACACCACAATTTAAATTTACAAGATCTTTTTGATCGTTTGTTCAAAAAGTCATTGACACGAGATTTTTTGTGTTGTATTTTGAATGTACGTTCAAGATACATGTATTTGAAAATCATCAACACTGACAAATTTTAAAATTACATTGATATAAACAGCCATGGGCTGACTTGGTCTATCAATACCGAGGTTCAACCCACAACAAAGCATGAAAGTAATTCAGTGACTTATTGGAACCTTCATATAAAATTAACCATAAGGAGAAGTCCATGACTCTTAACGAACAACTGGCTGAACTCAAAGCCCAGAATGTTGCCAAACACCCCAAGAAAATCATCAACTTGCAGCTGGAAGATATGAAGAAAATGAAGGAATCCGGTATTGTTGACAATGCACCTAAAACAGGTGAGAAAATGAAGGACTTTACCCTGTCCGGCCCCCTTGGCATCCCCAGAAGCCTTGCTGAACTGAGAAAAAAAGGGCCGGTTGTGGTGACCTTTTACAGGGGAGGATGGTGCCCCTACTGCAGCCTTGAACTCCGTGCATACCAGGCGATTCTGAAAGACATTAAAGACGCCGGGGCTACCCTGGTTGCTATCACTCCCGAACTGCCCGATGCCTCCCTTTCCACGACTGAAAAAAACGAACTGGAGTTCGAGGTGCTGACCGACGTAAATTCCGAATATGCCAGGGAGATCGGCTTGGTCTTTACCCTGTCCGAACGCCTCCGCCCGGTTTATGCAGATTTTGGTATTGAGATTGAAAAACACAACGGGACAGGGCAATTCGATCTACCCTTGGCCGGTACTTTTGTGGTTGACACCGACGGCACGATTGCCTGTGCAGGTGTTGATGCGGATTACACCAAGCGGACTGAACCCTCTGAAGTGGTTGCCGTAATTAATTCTTTAAAAACCAAAAAAGAGAGAACTTGAAATGACAGCAAAAAATAAACTGACAATTTTGTGGACCAATGACAATGTGATTACCGCATAATCGGAGGTCAGCATGAGTTTAAAAGAGACTCTCACTGCAATGAAGCAGGAGTCCATCGCCACAAAACCGCCCGAGCTGGTTGGGCCTCTACTTGAGGAAACCGACACTCTGGTGAGAACCGGGATCGCAGACAAGGCGATCAAAATTGGCGAAGCTCTGCCTGAGTTTACACTTCCCGATGTAAAGGGCAGCATGGTCAGCTCAAAGGAGCTTCTCAAAAATATGACAGATAAAATAAAACTGGACATTCTTTCGGACGTGGTTTGCCCATGGTGTATTATCGGATACAAGCGGTTGGAAAGCGTGATTTTACAGATGGGAATAGAAGACAGGGTTGAAATTGAATGGCACCCTTTTGAGCTGAATCCCCATATGCCTCCCGAAGGTGAAGAGATCGTGGGGCACATGTCCGGTAAATACGGGATGACCCGTGCGGTTTCCCTGCAAAACCTAGGAAATATGGCCCAACTGGGTGAGGAGGCAGGGTTTAAACTCGATTTTTTCGACGGAATGAAAATGGTGAATACACGTGATGTTCACATCCTGCTTGATTATGCAAAATCTCATGGGTTGCAGACTCAATTGAAGCTCCGTCTCTTTGAAGCATTTTTCAGTGAACGCAAGGATGTTTCTGACCGTAAGGTTCTGGCCGGCGAGTTGGACGCTGTGGGCCTGGATGTTGAGAAGGGGCTGGCGGCCTTGAAGGACGAGGGCGCCCGGGAGCGTATTCAGATCCAGGAAAACTATTGGCTCGGCATGGGGATATCATCGGTGCCCACAATGGTCCTTAACCAGTCAGGCTTTCTTAGGGGAGCACAGGGCATTGACACCTATAAAATGGTCCTGACCGGGTTGATGAATAAAAAAGAAAAAATACTGATGTGATCGTAACTCCTGAAAGGTATAAAATGGCTTGTTTATGTGAACAGACAGCAGGGAACTTAGAGACATCGCCAAACTGTATCGGCAAACTCTGGGCTTTTCAAGATCTTCCCAGAAAAGAACTCATGGCAACCGTGAAAGAGGCCACAAGAAGAAAGATAAAAAAAGGTGATACCGTATTCATGCAGGGAGATGCGGCCGATGAAGTCTTTCTAATTAAAGGAGGGCGTATCAAGCTGACCAAGGTGCTTGAAAACGGGACCGAACTCATGCTTGATCTGCGCAGGGCAGGGGCCTTTGTCGGAGAAAATATGTTTTCCGAGGAAGGGGAATACCCTGTGTCTGCGGTCTGTCTTGAAGACACCTTGACCTGTGGGTTTACCCGGAAGCAGTTTGAAGAGTTGGTACCCAAGCACCCCAAGGTGGGGCTGCAGGTGATCAAAACCCTCAGCGAAAGGATTTCTTGGCTCACCACCCGTGTGGGCAACCTGACGGTAACCAATATTGAGGATCGGCTCTACCGGATGCTGAAAAACGTGGCAAAGGACCACGGTGCCAAAAGCCCTCAAGGGGTGGTGATTCAATTTCCTTTAACCCATGAGGACCTAAGCCTTCTGGCAAGGGCACACCGGGTGACCATTTCCCGGGCGATGAAAGCCCTGAAGGACGCCGGAAAAATTATTCTTGAAAATAAATTATTGATTTTGCCTGAGCTGGATGCGGCATAAAATACCAGAGGATAATGTCACATGGAAAACGAAATTTTAAAAATAAATATTCTTTCGAGGGATCGGTTTATATTCTTCCAAGTTAGCCTTTGCTTTGGGTGATATCCGTTATTTTCTTCCGATTCCTCCCATTGGGGTGGCCGCTTATATTTTTGTATTTAATCTGTTCAAATCCTATGATGGGCGGCTGCCGGAAAAAACAATGGTTGTGGCGTCGGAAATTTTTATTTCCACGGCAATATCCAGCTTAATTTTTTTTGCATTCACCGTTTTCTTAATAACGGCTATGGGCCGCCTTGAACGTTCGTCAGCGTGCCTACAACAAACCATGAAAGAATTCAGGTCGTTGGTGGTTCTTTCATATAAAACAGCCATGGGCTGACTTGGTCTATCAATACCGAGGCTCAACCCACAACAAAGCATGAAAGTAATTCAGTAACTTATTGGAACTTTCATATAAAAATCATCATCGGTATGTTCATAAAGTAACCGTAACGCATTCAGCTTAATCATGAAGGAGGGTTTTAAAATGCAGGCAAGGATTATAGGTATTTCAGGCAGTCCCATTAAAAACAGTAACACTGACCGGCTGATCCAGGCCATTTTAGGCAGCAGCGGACTGAATTCGGAATTCATAAAATTAAGCAAAATGAATGTGAAGCCCTGCATTGCCTGTCTGGGATGCAAAAAAGACAACATCTGTAAAGTTAAGGATGATTTCCCTGAACTTGCCGAAAAAATACGGAGGGCAGAGGCCATTGTTGTCGGTGGATATGCCCCATATGGTTCTGTGGATGGATTTACAAAGGCATTTCTTGAAAGATTGTTTTCTTTGCGGCATCAAAATGGGCTTAATCGGGGAAAATTTGCCGTTGTTGTGGCTTCGGGCATTGGGCGAGGTGCTCCGGGACTTGAAGAGACCGGTCAGCAGATTGAACATGCCTTGACTGTAGACGGAATGGAGATTTTGGGTAATCTGAAAATAACTGGGAATACGGAATGTCTGGTATGCGGGTTCGGTTCGACGTGCCCAATGAGTTCTCTTCCCTGGGTATTCGGAGACGATATTGAAGTCACCCCGGATAAATTCTGTAAAGTAGAAGATCAGTCCGATGTTTGGGAACGGGCCAACGAACTTGGACTGGAAATTGCTGAAAAAATTAAAAATCGGGCTTTGATGTAATCAATAAAAATAGAAATTATACCGATAAATTCGATCAAACAAAATTACATTCGTGGAGAAACCTTAATTCGAGCTGATGCCCTGCTGGTAGAACATCAAGAAATTTTATTATTGGCTAAACAATGGGGCGGTGGAAAGATGGTATCTGCTGATGGTATGCGTTTTGTGGCACCAATACGAACCATCAACGCAGGACCAAAATGACATTGCCCGAGGATCTGTAAATGTCCGAAGACGTTTGCCACTTGTATCCGTTTTTGTTTTCAGATACAAGGAAACCTTAGGAACAGGTCTTAAATAACTTGCCCATTTTGCTATATCTGAGAGCGCGGGTGTCCCGCCCGCATGTCCGTAAGTATTGTAACGATGTGGGCGGGGCGCCCGCGCTCCCAGGTTAAGTTATTTCGGACTCATTCCTTAAGAGCCTTTTATAAGAAGGCTTTAAATCACAAACGTAAGGATAGCCCCATGGCCCAAACAAGAAAACAGAATATCATCCCCAAAGAGCAGGCCGTTTTCTGGATGGATAAAGACGGCGCCTGGCATAATGAACACGGGAAACTGGAACACCCCAAAATTATAAAATATTTCAATCAATCCATTGCAAAAGACGACCAGGGATATTTTTTAAGCCAGATCATCAATGATGTTGAAGAAAAGGTCTATTTCCCTTACGAAGAAACGGCTGTTTTTGTGGTGGATCTCGTCAAAAAAGACGCCGGGATTGAATTGACTTTAAATACCCTTGAGACCATTGCCCTTGATCCCGACGTCCTTTACATCAATGCGGACGCCCTTTTTATGGAAACTGACGCCCATCTGGTCAAATTTACCCAGAACGCCTTGGCACAGATGACTCCTTTTTTAATAGACACCCCCCAGGGTCTGGCTTTAACTCTTAGCCGGACACAGACGGTTATTCGTGAAAAATAAATCAGCTTTTTGGGGCTCCATGATGAATCTTTTTAGATTTTGCATCGTCCGAACTTACCTGACCATCAGATATTTTTTTCATTGGGTGACGCGCACAGGCAGCTTTGGTCCGGGCCAGGCAAGGTCTCTTACTTCACCCCCCGAACTGTCCAAAGGACAAAGTCTTCAGGCGGCCCTGTTTCGCCACCATGTCAAGCAATACCATGAATCTTCGTGTTCGGTGGCTTCGGTGGTCTGTGTGGTCAATGTGCTACGGGAGCGGTACGGACGCCCCGGTCCCACAGTTACCCAGCAGGCCATTCTGGACAAGGTGAGAACTGCCCACTGGAAAGAGCGCATGGGGCCGGACGGGTATAATGGGCGGCGGGGGCTTCCTCTGGCGGTTCTGAGGACTGTGGTCCAGGACAGTCTTGTGGCCTATGGTGTCCCCTTTAAAGAGGTTGAAATGATCCAAGGCGCCTTAGATTCAGGCAGGAACAGGGTAAGGCGGCAGATTTTTGGGCACCTTAAAAAATTTCAATTCCTGGACAATTGTTTGATCATTGCCCACTTTGATCAGGGTACTTTTATAAAGGCGTTGAACATCCCCCATATTTCCCCTGTGGGGGGATTTGATCCGTCAACCGGTTTTGTCACCATCCTGGATGTTGATCCTGATCAGTTGGCATACGATATCCCCTTTGACAGATTTTACAAAGGTATCGCCACCGGATACGCCGGGGTATTCAGACCTTTTGGGTATGATCGGGGCGGGGTTGTGGTTGTTCATCTGGTCTGACGATGTAGACCCGGCAACATTGTTTTTTCAAGCCGGTCACGCAGGTCTTCAAAATTTTCATTTTCTTTGTCGCAGATGTGGATGGGGTCTGAAAAACGCAGCCGGACCCTGGCAAAGGGCTTGGGTAGCATGAACCGGTCCCAGGAATTAAAAAACCAGGCCCGATCTGCATCGGTGAAAAAAGGAACCAGCACGGCATTGGTCTGCAATGCCATTTTTATGATACCCGGTTTTACTTTTCCAATTGGACCGGTGGGGCCGTCCAGGATATGGGCGCCAAAGCCATGGGTATTGAGATGGGCAATCATTTCTGCCATGGCCTCTTTGCCGCCCCTTGAGGATGAACCCCGTGGTGTGTGCCATCCGCTACGCCGGGCTACGGCAGAGATAAGCTCGCCGTCCCGGCTTCTGGAAATCATCAACCCCGGATGATACCGGGCATATTTTTTAAAATGCCGAATGGCCGAAAAAAACTGCTGGTGCCAGGTCACCAGAATTACTGGCTGGTTTCCATTGAGCATGGCCTGCCAGCTTTTTTCATTTTCAACCTTTAATCTGAAGGTCGCAGAATAAAGGCGTACGAAATAATATATAAAGCAGATAAAGGGACGGGTATAAATAATAAATTTAAGTTGTTTGATCATTTCAAGGGTTCCTTGGGAGAGTAATGATCATGACGCTATCAGACAGGAAGAAAAAAGCAAGGAGAAAGTGGATACCCCTCCAGCGATTTTCGGGCCGGGCGGATAAATGGATTTATTATTGTTGACGGTGCAATGAATAGTGGGCTGGTGCCCAGGTTTTCATACTCGTACTTTCAGGGTTTAAATTTATTAAACCCCGTCGGAGAAGCCGCTTTGAGCAAGGCTTCCTTTTGGGATTTATAAAAACATCCCGATTGTTCTGTTTTCTCGTGGGTAATATCGTTGACAACGCAACTAACTTTACACGATACGCCCGTCATTCGGGCGGTTTTTTACTTGACTGTCGGGTTGCTCGGATAGTATAGGCCGATATCCTTAAAGCTTTTTATAGTTAAATTATAATCACTTTTAAATTGTGAGGTACCATGAAAAAATGGTCTGTGTTAATAGCTTTTTTACTGTGCCTGTCCTGGGTATTCCATGCTTCAGCCAAAACCACCCTTAGATACGCCAATTTTTTCCCGCCCACACACATCCAGAGCCAACTTGCTGAAAGCTGGTGCAAGGAAGTTGAAAAAAGAACCAATGGGGACGTGGTTATTCAGTACTTTCCGGCCTCCACCCTGACCAAAGCCCCCCAGACTTATGATGGGGTAGTCCAGGGTATTACCGATATCGGTATGACCGCTTTGGGATACTCCCGGGGCAGGTTTCCGGTGGCAGAAGCCATTGATCTGCCCATGGGATACACCTCCGGGGTTCAGGCAACGGCTGTGGCCAATGCCATGTACGAAAAGTTTAAACCCGAAGAATTTAACGAGAGCCACATCCTGTTCTTTCATGCCCATGGTCCGGGGCTGATCCACACCCGGGATAAGGGAATAAACACCCTTGAAGACTTAAAGGGTCTTAAAATCAGGAGCACAGGGACCAGCGGCCTGGTTATGGATGCTTTAGGTGCATCCCCCGTGGGCAAAAGCATGCGGGAGTGCTACCAGATGCTGCAAAAAGGCGTGGTGGACGGCTCCTGTCACCCCATTGAATCCAACAAAGGCTGGAAATTGGGTGAAGTGGTACATTATATGATTCAGAATTTTTCCACCGCTTATACCACCACATTCGGTGTATTTATGAACAAAAATCAGTGGGATAAGCTTACGCCGGAACAGCAAAGTGCCATTACACAAATCAGCCTGGAGTGGGCCGTGAAACACGGAGAGGCCTGGGATGAATCCGACAAGGCGGGCATGGCGTTTTTCAAGGAAAAAGGCGGGGTTGTAATCCCCCAGTCAGAAGAAGAATCTGAAAAGTGGCGTGGGGCTGCCCGGCCGGTCCTTGATAACTACATTAAAAAAGTCTCTGAAAAGGGTGTAGATGGAAAGGCTGTTGTGGATTTTATTAAATCCAACATGTAGTATCTATGAAATTGCTGGATCGTATTTTAAATCTTGTTTCCGACTTGCTTCGGTCTGCCGGTGCCCTTGCTCTGACACTGATGATGCTCATTACCGTGGCGGATGTGGCAGGGCGTTTTTTTAAACACCCTATTTTTGGGTCTGTGGAACTTGTGGGCTTTTTCGCTGTTGCCGTGGCCGCTGCGGCCCTGCCTCACACCTATAAAGTGGGCGGGCACGTGGGGGTGGAGATCATCACCCGTCTTTTGCCCCGCAAGATCCGTCTGCTGCTGGACCTGTTTACCCGGACCCTGACGCTGATTCTTTTTTCAGTGGTGGCCTGGCAGATGTTTGTTTATGCCAAAGACATGCAGCAGGCCGGTGAAGTCTCCATGAACCTGGAATTTCCACTGCACTATATTGTCCTTGTCCTGGCCGTGAGCCTTGCTTTTTTTTCAGGCACTATTCTCCAGCAGATTGTTGACACCGTCAACCAATTAAGAAAAGGCACAACCGGATGAGTCCCGTTCTTGCAGGAATTATCGGCATTGCCGTCATGATCATCATGTTCATGACCCAGATGCCTGTTGCGTTTGTTATGGCCCTGGTGGGGTTTATTGGCTTTTCAACCATGACAAGCCCGGATGCAGGGCTTGTCCTTTTATCCAGGAATATCTATGAAACCTTTGCCTCCTATGATCTGACCACGATCCCGCTGTTCATTCTCATGGGGCAGCTCGGATTCAATTCCGGCATATCCAAGCGCCTTTATTCCGCCGGTTATAAATTTTTGGGAAGCGTGCGCGGGGGCCTTGCCATGGCAACGGTCACCGCTTGTACGGCATTCGGGGCCGTATGCGGCTCAAGTCCGGCCACAGCCGCCACCATGGCAACGGTGGGATTACCCGAAATGAAGCGGTTCAATTATGACGATGCACTGGCCACGGGCTCTGTGGCCTCGGGCGGCGGCATCGGCATGATCATGCCTCCGTCCGTAGTGCTGATCATCTACGGTATTTTAACGGAGCAGTCAATTGGCCAGCTGTTTGTGGCCGGTATATTCCCGGCCCTTCTTGTTACTATGCTTTTTATCAGTGCTGTTTATATCACCTGTCTTCTGGATAAGAACGCCGGGCCTGCCGGGGAAAAATTCTCTTGGGCAGAGCGCTTTAAAGCGCTTTTTGGCCTTGGCGAGACCCTGATTATTTTTGCCCTGGTGGTGGGCGGTATTTTCTACGGACTGTTCACACCTACGGAAGCTGCGTCCGTAGGCGCTTTCGGTGTTCTGGTCATTTCTGTGATTCAACGCCGGCTCACCTGGAAGGGGTTCGTGAAGTCCTTAATGGAAACCTTGACCACCTCCTGCATGGTTTTAATGCTGATCACAGGGGCCGTTATTTTCGGTAAATTCCTGGCCGTTACCCGGATTCCATTTGAGATTGCATCCTGGGTGAGCGGGCTTAATATGGCTCCAGCCATGGTTATTGCCGTGATCATTTTCATCTATTTTCTGGGCGGTTGTTTTATGGATGCCTTGGCCTTTGTTACCCTCACGGTTCCCATATTTTTCCCGGTGGTCATGGAACTGGGGTATGACCCCATCTGGTTTGGTATTATCATTGTCATGGTCACGGAGATGGGGGTTATTACACCGCCTGTGGGCATTAATGTCTACGTGGTTTATGGGGTGGCCAAAAACGTGCTGTCCCATAACGTGCCCCTGGAAAAAATATTCAAGGGCATTACCCCGTTTCTGATCGCCTTGATTATCGGGATTATCATTCTCATTGCTTTTCCCTGCATCATTTTGTTCCTTCCCCATTTGATGTACTCCTGAAAAGCTGTTAAAAAGAAGATACATTCAAAGAGAAAAAATATCGGGGGGCTATTGAAAGATTTTAATACACTGCTGGAAGGATCGGCGCAGGTCCATGGTCATCTATGTTCGGGTCAGGTGATCGGGGTGCGTATGGCCATGCTCGGGTGCCGGCTCATTGGCCTGGATGAACCGTCAACACTGCCCCAGATCAAAAAAATCATTGTATATGTGGAGATGGACCGGTGTGCCACGGACGCCATCTCCTATGTCACAGGCGTAAAGCTTGGTAGAAGGTCCTTAAAATTCATTGATAACGGCATTATGGCAGCCACCTTTGTGAACCTTGAAACAGGGAAGGCGTTCAGAATCGTTTCCACGGAAACAGCCCGGGATCTTGCCCCGAAACTGATGCCTCACATTGAAGATCCAAGGCTTGCCCAACTTGAAGCCTACAAAATCATGGATGATTCAGAATTGTTTACGGTTACCCAGGTAAAAGTCAATGTCCCGGCGTCGGACATGCCCGGTCCCACACGGTTCAAGGCTGTATGTGCCCGGTGCGGCATTGTGGTCAGGGATAAAAAAGAAGTTTTTAAAAACAACCAGATTCTGTGCCGGCCCTGTGCCCTGGGAACCTATTATGAGCCTGTGGACCCCCATGAAAATGAGCCAAAAGAATAAGATGCCGTTTAAGGGAGACCCCCATGCAGACCATTGTCCAAATCATCGGCCAGCCCGGTTCCGGTAAAACCACCCTGGTGGCGGAGCTGGTGCGCCATTTCACTGAAAAAGGCCTGTGTGTCGGCACATTGAAACACTCCAGCCACGCTTATGAATTGGACAAACCGGGCAAGGATTCCCATTTACACAGGCAAGCAGGAGCCTGCCCCGCCGCCATGGTCAACGCTAAAATGGCCGCCTTATATTTCCCGGCCTCTGATCTCACCCGGCCCGAAAAACTGATCCAAACCTATTACTGCCATGCAGACCTTGTTTTCATTGAAGGATGGATTTCAGGACCCTATCCCAAAATCGAAATCTGGCGGCAACGTGTGGGTAAAGCGCCGTTGTTTACGCATGTGGAAAAGGTCTGTGCCCTGGTGTGCGACAGGGTGCCGGCGGACACAGGAAAACCATGTCCCCCAATTTTTGCCCTGGATGATATTCCGGACATTGCCGGTTTTATTCATTCATAGAGCCATTGCCTTATGTATATCATTGAAACGCTTTCATAGATCCAAAGGACTTTTGATTTCTTTCAATGTTTTAGATTTTATAAAAATAAAAGCTTCATCCTTAAACTATAAGGGTATTCAAGACAGTCTATCACCCGATGAACGTCATCCCTGGAAAGTACCACAAGTATAGTTTCCATCTATGGTAAAAGAATGCCTTTACTCTCGAACCAGAGGAATTATCATAGGAGGGTAATGCTCAGACATTGGTGATTGTGTTTGTTCTTCCAGCCCGGCATAGTATAATATCAGGGGCCTTCTGGGTCTGATCCTGCTGAAATGAATCCTGATTTTTGGATTTCAGTTTATCAACAAATAACGGCAAGCTTTTAATATCGGCATAGCCATGGTCATATTTTTTACAAAAATCAAGATAGTGCCTGAGCCATTTCCGGTAGGCCGGGTATTCTTTGGGCTGGGTTTCGCTGTTAATCAACAGCCGGTTATCTTTTTCAATTAATGCCGCCGTGAATCGCGGTGCTGACTTCGTCCAGTCACTGCACACCGATCAATCAAACTATCGTTTGCTTGATCGGCGCACAGCGCCGGTCAGCACCGCGATTATTTTTAATAAAGCTATCGTTGTTTGACATGACTTATTTAGCAAGCGACCTAAATTTAGTATGATATGAATTTATAGATAGGAGGATATTATGTATAGATTGAAGAGTAATCCATTATATGACAATTGGTTTAGCTTAGTATTATTACTGATAGTGGTATTTTGGATTTCAGGATGTGCAACAGAGTCTCACAGGATGGTAGCCTCAGATAAAGTTGAATCTTATGGCTTAGTTTACAATGGACCTAAAACGACAATGGTGGTTGGTAACTTTCAAAATCGTTCCGGTTACATGCAAGGCCTGTTCTCATCTAATACTGACAGGCTAGGCAATCAGGCCAAAACCATATTAAAAACTCATTTACAACAAACCAACCGATTTAACATTGTAGATCGCCAAAATTTGCAGCAAAATGAGCAGGAAGCAAAATTTCTGGGAGCCGAACAAAACATTTATGGCGCCCGTTACACGGTAACTGGCGATGTTACTGAATTTGGCCGGAAAGTAAGCGGAGATCGCCAACTATTCGGGATACTTGGCTCAGGCAAGAACCAGGTAGCTTACGCAAAAGTTTCACTCAATATTGTTGATGTCCTGACATCTCAAATTGTTTACTCCACCCAGGGTGCTGGCGAGTATGCCTTAAGTAATCGGGAAGTTATTGGTTTTGGTGGTACAGCAAGCTATGACGCAACCCTTAACGGAAAAGTATTAAATTTTGCCATTAAGGAATCAGTAAATAACATAGTACGCGATATCCAGAACGGCGTATGGACAATCCAACAGTGAGGTGAAGGAACAAATGATATGAATATGAACAAGTGGTGTGCGCTTCCGTTATTAATCATATTTTTGATGGCTGGGTGTGCAACCAATAAAGAGATATATTATTGGGGTGAATATGAACAATTGATTCATGATGCTTATATCAAACCAGGGTCCGCAGATCCAGCAACACAAATCGAAAAATTAAACGCAGATATTCAGAAAAGTGAGGCTATGGGTAAAAGAGTTGCACCTGGCATCTATGCTCATTTGGGCTTCTTATACGCCGTAGAGGGCAAAGATTCACAGTCAAAGGCAGCATTCAAGCAAGAACAGACTTTATATCCCGAATCAAATGCCTTTATTGAAGGAATGTTGAATCGCGCCAGGCAAAATGAGGAGAATCAGTTATGAGTACCTCAATCAGGCTGCACCATTTATTTTTTCTTTTTATCATTCTCATTACTTCAGGGTGTACAACAACACCCTATGACTACACTGCATTTGAAAAAAGTAAGCCAAGGTCTATCGTAGTTATTCCGCCAAACAACAACTCTATTGAAGTCAATGCACCATACATTTACTTATCCACTCTCACACGCCCCCTGGCAGAGAAAGGTTATTATGTTTTTCCGGTTTTTGTGATTGACCACTTCCTCAAAGAGAATGGCTTGCCTACACCTGCTGAGATGAATGGCATCCCACTGGATAAAATTGGCGAGCATATCGGGGCTGACGCGGTGTTGTATATATCCATAGAAGACTGGGGGCAGAAATACCAAATCCTACAATCTGTAACAAAAGTTCATGCGACTCTCAGGTTGGTTGATGTAAAAACCGGTGACTTTTTATGGGAGTCAATTGCCATAGCTCAACAGTCTTCTGGTGATGGCGGCGGCGGACTTGTTGGCGCACTTGTTGGTGCGGTTGTTACTCAAGTACTATCCTCTACCATCGTAGACCCTACACCTGATCTGGCTAGGCAGGCTAACAATATGGCAATATACAGTCAATTGCGAGGTATGCTTGATGGTCCGTATAAACGATCAACTGAAAAAGAATAAGCCACCTATAAATTTGTTTACAACATAACGGATAGGTCTGTTATGACGGAAGACGCCAAAACACGAACCCCGAAATGGCTTGTACCACAAAGAAATCGGCAAAAAAGCAGAGTACAAAACCACAGGAAACGCAGTACAGTCAGTCCCATGGTTTAAAATAAACAAATTTTGCATCAATTTCTAATGAAGGGGGGGGGGCTGCATTATTAAAAATCCGGCACATCTTCACACGAAGAGAACAAGTTGTGTGATCTGATCAACGTCTGAGACGGTGTCATCTAAATTTTTGCTTTGGCAGCCGGCCGTCATCCTCGGGCTGCCGAAACAAAGTGATTGATTTCCTTTTTTATCAACATTTTTTCGGTATTAATAATATCATTGTGACCGCATTGTTCGATTTCAAACAGTTCGGCATCTGATCTAAAGTTCTTAACCTGTTTTCTGGCAAATTTGATCGGAATAATATCATCCTCAATTCCGTGAAAAAGAATTGCAGGGGTGGTGGTTTCAGATGCCCAGACCGATGCCTCAAACCGGTGTCTCAACAGATATTGAACCGGAAGCCACGGATAGTGGTGCCTGGCGACATCAACGATGGCTGTGTAGGTTGAAATCAGGATAAGCCCGGATACCGGCGTCTGTGAGGCAACCCATGTGGCCACACCGGTGCCCAGTGACTCCCCCAAAAGAAAGACAGGAAGATGTTTATCGTTCCTGGTTTTGATCTCCTGGTTTTGATCTCCTGGTTTTTGATTTCTTTGACCAGCATCAATGCCTGTTCAAGGATTGTCTTTTCACCCGGTTTCCGGTTGTCTCCCCCGTATCCTGGATATTCGCATAACACTACATGGGATTTCAAATCGCTCAACAGATCAAAAAAATAAGTTCGGTCACAGGCGTTCCCGGCATTGCCATGGAAAACGATGATCCAGCTTTCAGCAGATTCTGTCCGTTTTAAATAATACCGAATCCCATTTGAGCTAATGGCCTCTGCTCCGTATCGTTCCATTTGACGGCAATTTCCAAAGATCTGACCCATGGGGAAAAACAGCATTTTCTCCTGGAAAAAATAAAGTACCGCCCCAAGCATTCCATAACAGGCTATCGCCATGGCAATTATCTGAATGACCAGTTTCATGATCGCTCCATGTTCAAACATTGATTTGTCTCAACCACCCAATCCTAACTGGGATGCGCAGTTGTAAAATCGCAATCCCCTTGCTATTATCTTCTGATAATACATGTAATATTCGAAATAGACCTTTTAATGTTTTGACATTCTAACAAATATGTAATTGGAAATCTAATTATGAAAGCCATGGTCCTGAAAAAACTTGGTCTTTTTGCTGAAAACCAGACTCCTTTGGATTTGGTTGATCTGCCTGTTCCTGTTCCAGGAAATGACGAAATTTTGGTTAAGGTATCTGTCTGTGGGGTCTGCCATACTGAACTGGATGAAATTGAAGGTAGAGCTGTACCATCAGTTCTGCCTGTTATTTTGGGACACCAGGTGGTGGGACAGGTTAAAACGGCCGGTAAAAATGTTAAAGGTTTTCAACTTGGTGACCGGGTTGGGATTGCATGGATTTATTCAACCTGCCGGACATGTGAATTCTGCCTGGCCGGCAATGAGAACCTGTGTGAGGATTTCAAGGCCACAGGGAAGGATGCCAATGGCGGGTATGCAGAATATATGGTCATTCCAGAGCATTTTGCCGTTCCTATTCCGGATGGGCTTAAGGATACAGAGGCTGCTCCACTTTTATGTGCAGGTGCAATCGGGTACCGCTCTTTGATATTAACAGGGCTCAAGAATGGGCAAAATATCGGGCTGACCGGGTTTGGTGCTTCGGGTCATCTGGTATTAAAGCTGGTCAGGTTTATATATCCTGATGCAAAGGTGTTTGTCTTTGCTCGAAATCCGGTAGAGAGAGAATTTGCAAAAGAGCTTGGGGCTGTCTGGGCCGGGGATACGGCAGAAGCGTCACCGGAACTGCTGGACTCTGTTATTGACACCACACCTGTCTGGAAACCGGTTGTTGAGGCAATGAAAAACCTTAAACCTGGCGGACGGCTGGTCATCAATGCCGTCAGGAAAGAAGAGATGGATAAGGATTACCTTTTAAAACTGGATTATCCAGCTCATCTTTGGATGGAAAAAGAGATCAAGAGTGTTGCCAATATCTGCCGTAAGGATGTAGTAGACTTTTTAACCCTGGCTGAACGGTTTGGAATCCGGCCGGAGGTTGAGGAATTTCCACTTGAAGAGGCTAACCAGGCCCTGGCAGCGCTGAAAAAAGGAACCATCAGGGGAGCAAAGGTCCTGAAAATAGGCTGATCAAGAAAGCTGAAATAAAACCATAGGCCAATGCGTCTAACTTTGTCATAAAGGTCTTCAATTATCTGGGAAATTGGGGACAGACCGAAAGCGCCGGGATAAACCGGCATAGAATAGGGGATGAAAGAGCCCTACATTGAAAGGAGAAGCTGCTCCATGATCTAAAAAGTAGCAGCAATGCTGGAGATTTGTTAAAACGCCAGGGGCAACGGTATGTTCAATATATCAACCGAACCTATAAAAGAACGGGTATCCTATGGGAAGGTATCGATCCTGCCTGGTTCAAGAGGAGAAATATTTGTTGACATGCCAGCAGTACATAGAACTGAACCCGGTTCGTGCGGGGATTGTAGAGCACCCGGGTGAATTTAGATGAGGGACTTATTCCGCTCTGATGAAATAGATCAAATCAGAAAAGCCACGAATGGGAATTTTGTATTGGGCCAAACGATTTCAGGATGAAATCAGCATAATGCTGGGCAGGCGTGCTTTTCCGGGTAAAGCTGGCAGACCGAGGACAAAAAAATGATAAAAACGTGGTCCGTACCTTATTTTTGTTTATGAACAACACACAGACATTTCAATCGCAGTTGCGTCCCTTACTTTTTCTGACTGCTATATTTTTTTTGAACTTCAGCATTCGTATTATCATATCCCCACTTTTGCCTACTATTCTACAGGACATGTCCCTGACAGGTGACCAAGCCGGCTCCCTGTTTTTGGTGTCTGCCTCGGGATATTTTATTACCCTGGTCTGCTCAGGATTTATCTCAGAAAGACTGCTGCATAAAAAAACCATTGGTCTGTCTGCAATCGTGACCGGTTTTTTTTTTATCTTAACAGGCTTATGTAACAGCCTGACCATGATGCGGGCCGGTATATTTATCACTGGCATGGGCGCAGGTTTGTATCTACCCAGTGGAATTGCCTTGCTCACTGCTTCGGTCGGTAGGCAGAACTGGGGCAAAGCCATCGGGGTTCATGAATTGGCACCGAATTTGAGTTTTTTATTGTCACCGATTATCTGTGAAGCACTGTTGTTGTTGATGTCTTGGCGCAGTATTCTGATGCTGACTGGAATGGTATCGGTGGTGCTTGGCATCAATTTTTTAAAATTCAGCAAAGTCGTGGATTTTCCGGGGCAAGCTCCTATGTTCAAAGCCCTTGTCCCACTGTTATTTATCCGTTCTTTCTGGATTATGATTGTGCTGTTCACGATGGGCGTACTCAGTACCATAGGGATCTATTCCATGCTTCCTTTGTATCTCGTAAACGAGCATGGAATGTTACAGTCCCAAGCCAATACATTGATTGCCTTGTCCCGAATTCTTACTCTGCCCGTACCCTTTGCCGCTGGCTGGATATCTGACCGGTATGGAATAAAAAAAACCCTGAACACAGTCCTTATCTTAACCGGGCTCTCCACCCTGGGTCTCGGAGTATTGTCCGGGACAGGACTTAAGACTGTGATTTTTCTGCAGCCACTTTTATCAGTCGCTTTTTTTCCTCCGGCATTTTCAGCTCTCTCCAGTATTGGAACCAAAGAAACCCGGAATATAATCGTTTCGTTTACTGTCCCGGTAGCATTTCTCATGGGGGGTGGCGGAGCTCCGACTTTGATAGGATTTCTTGCCGCTAATGGATTCTTTTCTATGGGGTTTATCGGTGCCGGAATTTCCATTTTAATGTTTGCATTTCTGCCGATTTTTTTAAAATTTAATGAATGATCTTTCATAACTTAAGAAGGCCAGGTACCAAAGGGCTGTTTTTCAAGTTTCATTGAACCGTCACTGTCCTTGTAAATGTTGATCCAGGCATTCCAGTTCTGGGTATCTATCTGGGGGTAATCCAGCCGATAGTGACTGCAGCGACTTTCTTTACGCATGATGGATGCCTTTAGCTTCATTTCAGCGCTGATAATCATGTTCGCGGTTTCAAAAGCCAACCGCAGTTCATGTAAGTTTGCCGCTTTAAGCATGGGCATGTGATGGTCTCTCAACTCTTCAACATAGGCTAATGCCGCTTTAAGAAGCTTTTCTTTCTTTATATATATTATGAAATTTGGAATCATGATGCCCTGCAAGGTTTGCGTCACCCATGCGGGGCTGTATCCGGCTTCTTTTTTTAACGGTGTAAGTATCTCTTCTTTTACTTCATTCATTTTCGTTTTTGAAATTTTCAGCATTTCAACATCCCGGCAATATTCAGCAGCAGCCTTCCCTGCAACCGCGCCCTGTACCGCAGAACCGGCCAATGAGGATCCTACCTGAGTATAGATTGCCCCGGCCATATAGGAGCCCAAAGCATCTCCGGCAGCGTATAGCCCCGGGATATTTGATTCACACTTTTCGTTGATAGGAACCAGGCCTTCTGATTTGTGAATGGACATCCCTGCAGAAGACCCGCCCACTATAGTTCCTGCCATTCCCGGAGGGGCACCTCCCTCTTCGTGCTGACCGGAAGGCCCGGGTCGCCCTTCGCCTTTGGGAGGGCGATTTCGTTTAAATTCATCCGGAACATAGGGCCCGCCTTCCGGTTCTTTATCCCCGGTTGCTCCGGGAGGGCCCATCTTAACGGGATTCCCGTTCATGTATGCCTTGTAATTCAAGTCCACACCCAGGTCATGATGTACTTCGACACCTGTTATGCCGGGCTTTCTTTCAAACATACCATGCCATCCGTCAAAGCAGGCGGCAGCGTTTTTCGCCTGGCCGGGATGCCCATCGTTCCATTCCTTACCCGTTACCTTGGCACCAATGTTATAGGCCATGACAGTACCGTCATGGGTGAGATCACAAATGGGAAATCCATTGGGCTTGAAGCCGCCTGCTCCGGTACACAGGATGATGCTTTTTGCCTTAAAAAAAAGGACCTTCTCTTTATCCAGGCTGAAACCGGCTGCACCACATATCCGTCCTTTTTCTTTAATTAAATGGGTGATTACAATCCGCTCTTTGACAGGAATATTTCTCTCTTTGACCGGGTTGCTGAAACTCTTATTATAAAGCGGCGAGTCAAAAAATCCCCATTCTTTGAGTTCATTGACACGGGCAAGGGAATGCTCCGCCATTTGCCGGGTATAAACCGGATTGTTGGTTCCCAATGCAGACCTGGAAACGGTGTCTGTAAATTCATCAAGACTGATTTTTGCGGAACTGGGATCGAATGCAAATATGCCTTTTGCAAATGGTGTCATGCCTGATGAACCCAAGCGGCCTTTGGAGACAAGCATCACTTTGGAACCTGCATCATATGCCTTGACGGCAGCAAATAATCCTGCCATTCCGCCGCCGATAACCAGCACATCCGTTTGGTTTTCAGTATATGTTATTTTATTGAGATCAATTTCAGGAACATTGGTGCTGCACGCTCCCTGCTCGGGAAGTAATCCCATGACAGACAGCGTTGCTATCCCTGCGGCTCCTCCTGCAAGGGTCATGAACCTGCGGCGGGACATGTCTTTTGAATTTTGAGATGTTGTCATTTTATTCCTCATTGGCTTTTATTTTTTTTAAAGTGTACGTTTTCAAAAGGAGCAGAACTCCGCTTGCCGTAAGCATGCTGATTAAAATTGACATGGCACGGTTTGCATGACGGCCAAGATCCATGACGTGCCATGCGGCAACTGAAATAAACAGCATGGCCAGAGTGCCGTGAAAAACGCGCCAGGTCTTGTATGTCATGGGTAGCCCGTTCCGTAAAAAAGAAGTAATACCCAATACCAGCATCAAGCACCATGCAATGATACCCAGCACACACCCCAGGTTGAAGGTGGTAATTATGGTAATAAACGCGTCAAAAGGGGATATGCCCGCTTCAAAGAACCGTGGAATCACCAGGTAAATCGGATGGAAAAATAAAATGGTAACGCATGTATACCCAATGAATTTATGGTATTTTACCACCTGGCTCATCTTAAGATCTGTCCTGACGGGCCTGCTGGTGCGTGTCCAGAAAAACTGTCCAATCATCTGGGAAAAGGACAAAATGGTTATGATGGAGAGTGATTCTTTTAACAAGGAACGCTCCGGGAAATTACCCGTGGACCAGATAACCAGGGGAATACCCACGAAAGCCAGTATGGATTGTCTAAAGAATCTGCTTTTTATATATGCGCCCATCTTTACCCCCATGAAACGACAACCGATATGGATTTTTCCGGTGAAATGGTGATGGCATCAACAGGACAATACATCCTGCACAAATGGCATATCTGGCAATCCGCCGGATATGCAATGAATGATTTCTTTGTCTTTGGGTCTTGGCGGATGACGTCGGTGGGGCATGTTTCTATGCATGTTCCACACCCAATACATCCTTGAATTTTTTCTATGGTCATTAATTTTTTCCTATATCATTGGTGGTTAAACTTACTATCCGTCATGCATGGATTCGATATTATATGCTTGGATCACAACCACCAAGGACGTTGCGAATTCTTTCAAGGGGATTGCGCAATGTATCAATTTCTTGCCGACTCAGTTCTGAACGGATATCCTCTTCAATCTGTGCCATCACGGTCAGGGCAAATTCTGCAGCCTTTTTTCCTTTAACTGTTAGTGTGACGATTATGATTCTGTCATCGTTTACATCTCGTCGACGTTCAATCAGCTTCGATGCTTCCATCCTTTTTACCATGTTTGTAACCGTTGCAGGTTTTATATCCAACCCTTCGCCAATCATCCTTTGCGTCAATTCACCATGTTCCATTAAGGATGTTAAGACTCGCGCCTGTCCAAAATGAATCCCACCCTTATCTAGGGAAATTCTCAACCTGTCATTTAGCAATTTTCCTATGTGCATAAAAAGATGCATCAAGGGTTTATCTGAATTTTTGTATTCCATAATCATCTTTGTTTTTTTATTTAGTAAGCTAATTATTAGTATGCTAACTGTCAAGTTGTTTTTTTTGAGTTTTTTTTAAAAATCAGGATAAATGCAAGGACTTTGCCTATGAAAAGGCTAATGTTGTGTTTTGGGGTTGTAAATTTAGGGACATGATGAAAAGGCCGGTTTATCCCGGCGCTTTCATAGATGTCCCCGGAATTAAAAAACTACCAGCTTCTTTTATTACCGGTGTCAATATGAATAAAATCCGATTCAGGATAGAAACCGACACCACCGTTGTTATATTTTATAGCTAAATTGCGAAGGTTCTTTGTATCGAACCCCGCCAGCCTGATATCTAAGGCTTTCCCCTTCATGTGGTAACTTTGTTTTGCGACGCCGCTGCTTTTTTTCCTCAACGACTCATTGGTTTTGGGCGACCTGTATCCGGAAATAATCTCGTAACAGGAACGACTGCCGCAAGAATGCTGAATGGTGGAAAGCACATCAAGAAGGTGGGGATCTATGGAATGAACTTCACCGGTACGAAAATCGCGGAAAAAATATTCAATTTTTTTACGCAACGAACCGGTATAGGTTTTTGAAGAATAATCTATGGAGATCCTTTCGCCGGTATGGGTGTGATAGAAACGCAACGGCCGGGGGGGTGATGATATCGCCAAAACCGATGAGGGGATAACTAACCCCATTACTGCTTGGGTCGATGCCAGTAAAAACGAACGTCTGCTTATTTTTTTCCTGAGATCAGGAATAAAGATAGATTCCAAGGTGAAAATCGCTTTCTTATTTTATGAATAATGCTTGATACAACTTTTCATCTCTTCTGTAAACATCCCCATTAAAATTGATTTGACCGTTTTTGTCAACCCATGCAGTTTGATAAGTGATGTGTATAGGTATCGTCGGACGAATTTTAAGCACTTTTCTTTTGCCCAGGTTAATCAGATGATTCACCCGTTCCCGATCCCATTTATTGTCCTTTTCGTTGAGGAGAAACGCTGCCAGTTTTTCCGGTTCCGAAACCCGGATACATCCATGACTGAAGGACCTTGTTTGTCTGGAAAATAATTTTTTTGACGGCGTGTCATGGAGGTATACAAAATACTGGTTGGGAAACACAAATTTTACCCTCCCCAGTGCATTGGCCGGCCCTGGATCCTGGCGAAGTTTGAACCCTGCCATCTGGGAAGGGGTGACCGCATTCCAGTCAATGACAGTCGAATCAATCTCAACACCGTCTTTCTGCCAGTTGGAAAAAAGCCGTATATTCTTATTTACAAGATAGTTGGGATTTTTTCTGAGTTTCGGCAGTTCCTCATTCTTGGCAATACTGGGTGGCATATTCCAATATGGATTGAGCTCAAGATATTTGATTTTGTCACTGAAGACAGGGGTCTGGTTCTGTAATTCACCGACAATCACAGGCATGCTGAATTTGAGTTTATCCGTTTCATAGGCAAAAAGCCTGTAGTTGGCGATATTAACCAGAATATACTTATCTCCCAGCGTATGATCATGCCAACGCCATCTTGTCATATTTACCTTTATCTGATCCAACCGCTCTTGTGGTGATTTATTCAGTTCACGCATGGTTTTAGGGCCTATGATACCGTCCGGTTCAAGACCATTATTCAGCTGGAAGCGAATCATTTTTTTCATCAGATCATCGTCAAAGAGTGAAAGATTGTCCGTCGTTAAACTCTCCACGCCGGCATTTTCCAGCAGTGCGATCCGTTTTTTGATCTCAATGATTTTCTCATCCTCATCTCCGGGCCTGATACTTTTTCTTAAGATCTCTTTTTGCCATAGCCCACTGTATTTCATGCCGCTATACTGAATAAGAGCATTTTTAAGCCCCATATATTGACGATGCTGGGGCGGCAATGATTGAAAAAACGCTTCAAGGTCTTCCGTTTTTCGAATGGTCTCCACCATTTTGAGGGGATCAAATCCTCTTTCACCGGCTTCGGCAAAAAGTTTTGGGTTGACCATGTAGGGCTTAAGTTGTCCGTAACTGACATCATGGATATATTTCACCATGTTGTAAGTTAAAAGCGTATCAAGTTCTGCCAACGAATTCAGGCTGAGATCAGCCCATTGCCTTTCTATTTTTTTTACCTGATAATCAGCCGGATTCAGCCCTTCATTGCCGGCATTTCTCAAATATTTCAATATGATTGCTGCGCGCTCCCCAGGTCCCTTCTCTGACACCCATAAGGGTTCAGCACCTGACTTATGATAAATGGCAGCCAGACAAACAGACTTCTTGATAATGATGGGATTTTGTTCCTCGAAGCTAAGTATCTCCAGAGGATAACACTGGAGATGGTCAGCCATTACCTTGGCAAGATCTCTTTCGCCGGCTTTGCTGTAAGCCGCAGATAGCCATAAACACATCAAACATACAATTCCAATAACTTTTATAATCTTCATTTTGATAGCGGCCTGCTTTTATTTTTATTAATTAAAATTTGGTATCTTGCTTTGTACCAAAAAATAAGTCAAATTGCTGATATTTTCTACCCCTTTTTTAGATGAAGATTATCAATCCTAATATTGATCGGTTCTGTTGCAAAGAATTCCGAATCCATGTTAAAAGCATTTCCTCAAACTCAAATACCGGGGAAAATGTGTTCATGATTTTAAAAAATCTGTTCAAATGGCGTCATTTTGAAAAAAAGATTATCCTTCTAAATGTTCGGTGGTATTTGCGTTATGCCCTTAGCTACCGGGATCTGGAAGAAATGATGCTGGAACGGGGGATAAAGGTTGACCACACGACCATATACCGGTGGGTTCAACGTTATTCCCCAGAAATTGAGAAACGGTGCCGGTCTCACCTTCGTCCGACAAATGATTCATACCGGGTCGATGAGACCTATATAAAGGTCAAGGGAAAGTGGAAGTACCTGTACCGGGCGGTTGATTCTCAAGGAAATACAATCGATTTCATACTGCGCGCGAAAAGAGATACCAAGGCTGCCAAACGGTTTTTTCGGAAAGCCTTAAAAGCCTCACATACGTCAACACCCCGGGTAATTACGGTTGATAAGAACCGCGCTTATCCTGCAGCGATCAAGGAACTCAAAGAGGAAGGATTCCTTCCGGAAACTTGTGAAGTCAGACAAATCAAGTACTTGAACAATATCGTTGAACAGGATCATCGGTTTATCAAGCGGCGGGTTAAACCCGGCCTCGGCTTTCAATCCTTTCACACGGCTTGGAGGACGCTCAGGGGGTATGAGACGATGCACATGATTCGAAAGGGCTCTGTTGAAAAAAATTTGAAGGAAAAGAGTAAGTGTTTGATCTTATTGAATATGTACCTTTACAGCGTGAAAAATTAATTCTAACTAAATCAACGACTTAGGGATTTTCAAGATTTTTTTGCAACAGAGCCGTTTTGACTGATGACCAACGCGAATTAATGCACAACCGGTTGATTCCGGGCTTTTACCTCCACAAAGTTGCCCAAAAGGAGACGGACCCCGAAAAAAGAGGGAAAATTCGACAAAAATCACAGGAATTACTTTCAGTTTTGAAGGACAAAACCGGGCCTCTTTCCGGATTTGATGATTGTGAAATCGACTTCATGGTAAGAACTGCCAAGGAGTGTGCTGGACTTTTTCAAAGATCAAGTTCCTGTGTAGAAGGACGAAATGCTCAACTATCTTTGCATCACCATGGAATGCACCGCCTGAGTGATCGAAAAATGAAGGGTTTGACAGTAATTCATAACTTCCATTTAAAAAGGCCTGACGGGACCACCGCGGCAGAACGATTTTTTGAAAACAAACCGATCAACATGTTTGAATGGCTTGTTGAAAATATGCCTTTACCTGCAAGGCCAAGAAGTAGAATAAAGATGGTGAGTTAGTGATAATGGCCGATCTTATGATCAACCCCCAAAATGGAGAGCCTGAATCAGGATATGTAAAAATTTAACCCCTGCCGGGCTCTCAAAAAAAGAGACCATGGACGGATCCGCATCAATTCGGTTCATACGGTTCAGCCAATTTTGGAGCGTCGTACGGGGAACACCGTTATCTTTAGCAAACTCCCGCTGGCTGAGTTTTTCTTTGTGGGTTTGAAAATCAATAATTTTCATGGAGACGTCGTCTCTATCCCACCTCTTTTTCAGATTTGCTTTTTGAGAAGACTCAGAGTATGTAATGGTCATGCTCGGTCTGTTGTTCCTTTATTTAGAATAGTTTTTGTTGGCGCAATATCTATTCTCAGACCGGGCTATTTTTGTCTATCTATTTTTCTCATAAATTTATTTTCTTTTGCTACCCCGTGGCCCATCTTATGATCAAGCCCGAACTGCATAAGCTGAAAAACTGGAAA
The DNA here is from genome assembly GCF_004319545.1 of Desulfobacter hydrogenophilus. NCBI lineage: Bacteria > Pseudomonadati > Thermodesulfobacteriota > Desulfobacteria > Desulfobacterales > Desulfobacteraceae > Desulfobacter > Desulfobacter hydrogenophilus. Next base: position 1,925,428 of record NZ_CP036313.1, read on the forward strand.
TCATGGCTGAAGGGAATTTATGACAAGGAAGGCATCCCGCCATCAATACTTGTTACAGGCAGCGCCAGGTTAGATACTTATAAAAAAGTGGGTGATTCCTTGGCAGGGCGATTTTTCCAATTTAGGTTGCACCCTTTGGATCTTAAAGAAATCAACACTTATTTGAAACCAGACGACCTTGAAATTGAGCTGGACAAACTTTTATCGATTGGCGGCTTTCCTGAACCTTTTTTAAATGGAACAACCCGTTTTTATAACCGTTGGAAAAAATCTCATCTTGATATCATTTTAAAACAAGATCTCATTGACCTTGAGAATGTTCAGCAGATCACTCAGATTGAAACGTTGATTCAATTGTTAAAACACCGGGTGGGAAGCCCAATTTCATATAGTTCCCTGGCCCAGGATCTGCAATGTTCAGACAAAACAGTAAAAAGGTGGTTAACGATACTTGAAAACATGTATGTGCTTTTTAAGGTACCTCCCTTTCATAAAAATATCGCCAGGGCTATTCAAAAAGCGCCTAAATTTTACTTTTATGATACGGGGCAGGTTATAGGTGAGCAGGGTGTTAAGCTGGAAAATGCCGTAGCATGCGCCATTCAAAAAGAGTTGCATTTCCGGGAGGATTGCCTGGGTGAAGAAGGAAAGCTGTATTATGTGAAAAATAAGGATGGCAAAAAAATTGATTTCTGTATTTCAAAAAACAACACTCCTTCCCTGTTAGTAGAGGTTAAATGGAACGACAATAACTTGAGCCCAAATTTTGATTTATTTAAAAAATTTTTCCCTGAAATAAAAATGGTCCAAGTTTCTAAAAAACTTAACAGGGAAAAGACTTTTCCAAACGGGGCAGACACCAGGCTTGCATCAAAATGGTTGTCAAAATTAACCTTATCCTGACAATTCAACAGGCACAGAAAAGAATTGCTAAACGATTTTTTCCAGGCAGGCGCTGATGGTTTCTTTCTGGTTCAATCCTTCTGCCCACTCCCGGGTTTTGTCATCCAGTCCTCTGTAAGCGGCCAGCACCATGGCCACTATCGCGGCCCGGGCGGCATTGTCCCCGCCGGCCATGACCGATTGAATGGCAGCGCCGGAGAGATCGTTCTCATGTCTGGTAATGACCTGAACGATGCCTGGAAAGGCGTCAAGGATCGAACAGGACTGACCGAACCGGATAATCGTCGGAACGCTTTCCTGATCAGCCGCGTCCAACCCCTGTTGGGTCCACATTGAAATTGGAGAATCCGAAAAACGACCTTGGGAAAGGCTTTTCATGGCTTCAGAAGGCGGTGTTCCCTTGAGGCATTCCACAACCAGCAGTGAAAAGAAAACCGCCGCGTCAACGGTATTTGTATCCTTGTGGGTCATTTGGGTCTGGGTCCTGGCTGCTTCAATCAATTGATCAGGATGATTGTACAGGCTTAAAATCAACGGGGGGATTCTTGCTGCCCCGGCAATATCATTGGACAGGGAGCCACAGTCAAAGGGCCCTTTTTTTTTGACGATATTTTTTAATGTGGTTTTTGTCGCTGAATCAAAATACCCGTTGTAGTTTTCAAAAAAGACCTTCCACTGCTCAAAAAAATCATTGAGATCAAAGCGGCCTGAATTTGCTACGGATTTGAGTAGAACCAGGGTCTGATCCCCATAATGGGTGAAATCACCTTTCTTTTTGGTGGGATGGTAAGAGTCCAGACCGGGTGCCATTAATTGATCTACAACGCCGTGATCTGATTTGATTGTTTCTGCATCATAAATCCAGTGGACCCCAAGTGCCAGAGAATCTGCTGCCAGGGATGCTTTGACCATGGCCCGTGCATTGTCTTTCATTATTTCTGCCTCCTTTTCGCTTTTTGTGATCACTGTTCACTATCAAAGATTTAAAACGAACTGAAAAATATTTTGGATTAGTGTTTTCTTTGCTGTTTATCTTGTTGCTTAATATCGGCTTTTTAAAAAGATATCTTCTATGGTTTCAGAAATGACAGCTGATGTAAATAACAAAAGTCGTATTCTTCGCATGAAAAGGGGGAGGGGAGCGCGGGCCAAGCAAATTATTGCCGAAAAGGGTATTTTAAGGGAATATGACCGAATAATTTAAAAAAATAAATAAAATCACGTGATGCAAAGACCTAACCGGACATCACTGTAACGGAATGTAACAGGATGATCTGCCGATGATCAAATGTTGATCAATTTGACCGACCCTGTTACGCTGAAAATAATTTTAAAATATCCATGCAGAAAACCTTGGGACCGCTTGCCCATTAAATGCCGGGATATCATCAATGCCAAGGTGTTGCTGACTCTTCCGGAAGGGGCATCAATGAAGGAAAGAAAAGCATTTTTATATGAAAAAGGCAGCAAAGGACGATTTCGAACATATTTTTCAGAAATCATACATCAGTCACAAGTCGGGCAAATTTTTCGAGGCGGAAAAAGGCTACAGGAAAATCCTGGAGATGAAACCGGAGTGGGGGGCGCCGATGAGTGCGCTCGGAATTCTGTACCTGGATCAGAACCGGCCGGAGAAAGCCAAACCGTTATTTGAAAAAGCAGCCGGTCTCACCCCACCGGATTTGTCTGCATGTTATCAATTGGGCCGGTTGAAACAGATGGAAAATGATCATCAAGGTGCCATCCCTTTATATCAGCAGATGCTTGAACAGCAGCCCGAGGCCGGCCTGATATGGAATAATTTGGGCGTGGCTTACCGGGAAACGGGGAAACCGGATGATGCAATGGAAAGTTTTCGTGCGTCTGTCCGGTTTGCGCCTGAAATGGCTGAAGCATGGAACAATCTGGGTGTGACCCTGGATGAGCAAGGTCAGGTAGAGCAGGCGTTAAACGCATATCAAAAGGCCATTGAAATTCAGCCGGATTATGTCTCCCCCCACTTGAATATCGGAATCATGCTTCAAAAACTCGAACGGTTCAAAGAAGCCGAAACCCATTACCGGAAGGTGCTTGAAAGTCAGCCGCAAAATGAAATCGCACAATTCATGCTCCAGAGCATCTGCGGGGGGGATACCCCGCCTGATGCCGCACCGGTGGCCCATGTTCGCAGTATTTTTAACCAGTGTGCCCAAAATTTTGAATCCATTTTGGTTGAAAAACTGGAATATAAAACCCCGGAACTTCTGTTCCATATGGTGCGTCCCTATCTAACCGAAAATATGGAGATCCTGGATCTTGGCTGCGGCACAGGGCTGGGTGCCGTGCTGTACCAGCCGTTTGCAAAAAGCCTGACCGGTGTCGACATATCGGAAAAGATGCTCGAAAAAGCGGCTGAAAAGAAACTTTACAGCTGCCTGGAGGTATTTGATATTCTGCAGGCATGGGTGTTTCCTGTAAAATTTGATCTTATTTACAGCTCTGATGTCTTTGTCTATTTCGGAGATTTGGAACAAATTATCAAATCAGCAGCAGCATCCCTTGCGCCGGGTGGGAAACTTGCATTTTCAGTGGAAAAATTAAAAGACAATTTAAAAAGTTATGAGCTTTATCCCAGCGGTCGGTATGCACATTCCCAAAAATATATTCAGACCTGTCTGAACCGGCATGGATTCAAACCACTGGCATTGGACAGCACGGATATCCGGAAGCAGTCCGGGGCGCCGGTTAAGGGCTTTTTGATTGTGGCGGAAAAATAAGAAGAGATACAAACAAGTTGTTGATTTCAAAATGTTGTACTGATAGGAGAGGGCGTTAAAAACATCTTTATTGGAGGCAAATTTTCATGAATCGAGATCTGATCCATCCCTCATTTTTATTATTGCTGGTGTTTTTTATTTCAGCCGTTTTTCTTGTCATGATAAAATCTTTTCTCATGGCTATTCTGCTGGCGGGCATTTTTTCAGCCCTGGCCTATCCGTTGTACCAGCGGCTTAATAAATGGCTGAAGGGCAGACAGGCCGCAGCCTCCGGGATCACCATCATGATTATTATTTTTATTGTTCTTCTTCCCTTAAGTGGTCTTCTCGGCATTGTAACCAGCCAGGCCATTAAAGTGAGCCAGACAGCAACACCCTGGGTCCAGAAACAATTATCTTCGCCCATAGCCATTTCCCAGTGGCTGGAAGATTTGCCGTTTTATGAACACATAGCCCCCTACAGGGAAACTATCTACACCAAGGCCGGGGAACTGGTCGGTGCCGCAAGTCAGTTTTTTGTCAACGGGCTTCAGGCCGCCACCATGGGCACAATCAATTTTATATTTATGGTGGCCATTCTTTTGTACACCATGTTTTTTTTCCTCATAGACGGAGATCTGCTATTAGAGAAAATCCTATTTTACATGCCCCTGGAGGATAAGGATGAAAGACGGCTTCTTGACCGGTTTACCTCTGTGGCGCGCGCCACGATCAAGGGAACGGTCATCATCGGTGTTGTTCAGGGCGGGGCATCCGGCATTGCGTTTGCCGTGGTCGGCATCCACAGTTCTGTTTTCTGGGGTGCTGTCATGACAGTTATGTCCATTATACCCGGCATTGGGACCGCCTTGATATGGATTCCGGCAGGCCTCTGGCTGGCCGTCCAGGGCATGTGGTTCAAAGCCGGCGCTCTGATTGTCTTCTGCGGGCTGATCGTGGGAAGTGTTGACAATCTTTTGCGGCCCCGGCTTGTGGGTAAAGACACGGAAATGCACGATCTTTTGATTTTATTTTCCACCCTTGGCGGCATTGCCATGTTCGGTATTATCGGCATCATCATCGGTCCGATTATTGCCGCATTGTTTGTCACCATCTGGGATATTTACGGCGTTGTGTTTAAGGATATCCTGCCTAAGGTTGGATCGTAAGGGCACCTGTCAGATAAAAAGTTATTTAATCTGTGGTCCTTCCTAAGAAATGCATTTAATATTCAAAAGATTATTTTGAACGGTCAATAGCAATATATGGAATAAAGGAAAATTATGAGACACGAATGTTATTTCTGTCATATAAGGACAATTGAAAAACTTATTGATAAGTTTAAACCTGATGAAAAAGTTGCAGAAAAATTTATTTTTTCAGTCCACAAACTTATTGAATCTAATCGGGAACTTCCGAACCCCCAATTGGCAACTGAAATTCACCGCATGGCCAAGGTTCATCTTAGCAATACGAACCTATATGCCGAAGAAAAATTAAAGGCCAATGATATCCTTCTAAAAGAATACCCATATTGGGAAACTATAGTGAATGAAAGCGAAAATCCTTTTTTTACAGCGGCAAAACTGTCGGTTATCGGCAATATAATTGATTATGGCGCCCAAAGTGTTAATGACGACATCTCGAATCAGATTGAATCTTTTTTCCATAAAAATTTAAAAATTGACATGACGCCGGAATTAAAAAATGAAATCAATAAAGCTAAAAATATTTTGTACCTAGGCGATAATTGTGGTGAAATAGTTTTTGATAAATTATTTATTGAAACAATGAAGCATCAAAACATTACGTTTGCTGTACGGGGAAAACCTGTCATTAACGACGCAACACTTGAAGATGCGAATCAAGTAGGCATTGATAAAGTTTGCAGGGTTATTTCCAATGGTTATGATGCGCCTTCAACACTTATTGAATTTTGTTCAGATGAATTTGTAGAAGCATATAATAATGCTGATCTTATCATATCCAAAGGGCAGGGCAATTTTGAAGGTCTTATGGAAAGTTCCCATCCAAATCAATTTTTTCTGTTAATTGCAAAATGTTACCCAATAGCAGATTTACTGGGTGTGAATAAAAATGATATGGTCATTTTAAAATCAGTTTTAGGCCCGCGAGCCTTATGATAACGAGACGTACATAAAATTATAAAATTAAGAAAAGGAGACAGATATAAATGCCATGGATAAATAAAGAGTCGTGTACGGGATGCGGAATATGCGTTGATGAATGCCCTGCCGGGGCAATTTGTATGGAAAACGACATTGCGTTTATAAATGACGACGAATGTATTCGATGTGGCATTTGTCACGATGTATGCCCGGAGGATGCTGCGCGTCATGACGGAGAGCGAATCCCTGAAGATGTGCAATCAAATTTAGCTTACGCCAAAAAGTTGTTAGCGCATGAATATTATGCCAATGATAATACAAAGCAAAAGCAGCTTATCGAACGTTTAAAACGCTTTTATACTAAACATAAAAAAGTGGCGGAAAAAACCATTGAGCAGCTTGAAGTTCTGAAGAACACGGAATACCTATAATAAGCTATTATTTTATAATAAGGATTTGAAGGTCACACACATTGGTGTTGGTAGGGCCGGGTTTAAACAGATGCCCTGCCGTATCAAAGTAGGTGTATGAATCATTTTGGACCAGGTATTCACTGATATCCAGACCTGCTTTTTTTCCTGCTTCCAGCACGGTCTGGGATGCAAATGCCCCGGCCGCATCCGTGGGGCCGTCATTGCCGTCCGTGGCCCCGGAAAGAAAGAATATGTTTTCAATTCCGGTCGGGCCGGCTTCAAGTTCCTGAAGAAAGGACAGGGCCATTTCCTGGTTCCGGCCACCTTTACCGTTCCCCTTTATGGTCACCGTGGTTTCTCCACCGGCAAGCACGCAGGCCGGACGTTGGGGAGGCAGGCTGCCAAGGGCGATATCCTGGGCCATGCCGGAAAAGACCCGGGCAATTTCCCGGGCTTCGCCGGTAATCCGGGAGCTTAACACCCGGGTATTGTAACCAAGGGTTTCCGCCTCTTGCCGGGCGGCATTCAGGGCAGATAAATTATTGCCTAAAAGAATGTTGTGAACCTTTGAAAAAATTTTATCATCACTGATCTGATTTTTGGCTGTTTTTTGCAGGGCACCGGATTCAAGCACCTTTGCCACCCTTGCCGGTAGCCTGGATGACAATTTGTATTTTTTGATAATGCCAAGGGCCTGGGCAAAAGTGGTGCCATCCGGTGCTGTGGGACCCGAGGCAATGGCGCTAAGGTCATCTCCCACCACATCGGAAAGGATCATATTCACGGATGTGGCAGGGTACATGTGCCGGGCCAATTTTCCGCCCTTGATGCCGGACAGCTGTTTTCTCACACGATTGATTTCGTTTATGCCGGCGCCGCAGGCCAGCAGAAGTTCAGTGGTTTTCTGTTTGTCTGCAAGGGTGATAGCTGCATCCCTGCATTCCCCCGGACAGGCAAGAAGGGCGGAACCGCCTCCGGAAATTAGATTGATGAACAGAGTGGTTTCATCTCCTTTTGATGCAATCTTAATGATCTGCTGTGCTGCCGAACGGCTGTTCTCGTCCGGGACCGGGTGACCTGCTTCAATGATTTCAATTTTGTTTAAGGTGTCGGTGTGCCCTTTTTTAACTGAAATGAGCCCTCCGGACAGCTTCGACCCAAGGATTTCTTCCATTGCCCTTGCCATGGGTGCTGTGGCCTTGCCTGCGCCAAGCACATATATATTTTCAAATTTGTCCAAGGACAGGTGCATATTTTGGTTGTCAAGACGGATATTAAGGGTGTTGTTGTCCAGGCTTACCCTTGACTGTACCATGGCGTAAGGGTTCACTCGTTTGATTGCTGCCTGGTATATGGCTTTCAGATCAGAAAATGGTTGTGAAGGATTCATGGCTTTTTCCTTTCAGCCTTGGCGGGTGGGTTAAATTGGGACGCGTCTTATTCCGTATGCCAGAATAATTCCGAAAATAGCCCCTATGGCCAGGTTGGCGGCAAGAGTTAAGGCGACGATGGTCACAATGACAAATAATTCATTTCTGGTGTGCATGTCGCTGATGGTCAGGGCAAGCTGGCCTCCGGCAAATACCAGCAATACGCCTAGGATGGACATGGGGATCAGAAAAAGCACATAAATAAATCCTGCCCCCAGAACCAGGGCAAGGCCTGCCATGATTCCGCCGATGATCAGATTTGAACCTGCGGTTTTGGCGCCGAACCGGTAGTGGGCGGCAAGACCGCCTGCCCCGTGGCACATGGGCATGCCCCCGAAAATAAAGCTTAAAAGATTACCGGCAGCCATGGAAAAGCACAATGCCGTGTAGGTCATTTTTTCGGCATTGTCTCCAAAATAGTCCTTTGAAAGATCGGCCTGGGCGATTACCGCATTGCCCAGGGTCATGGGTAGCTGGGGCAGAACCACGGCAAACAAGGCAAAGGTGAAGTCCGGCAAGGCAGGAAATCCATGGGGGAAAAGGTGGGGAAAATACAGGCCCGGTTTAAGGGTGTTAATGCCCTGTTTCGTGCCCAGAATCAGGCCGAATAACAGGCCTAGGGCAATCACGATAAGGGCGGCCGGCAGTTTTTTATTGTTTAAAAAGACCAGGGTAACAACGATTCCGCAAATGCCGATAATCAGGGTGATGGGAATAAAACCTGCGGACTGAATCGTAAGGTAGGGTTCCGCGACCTGCTCAGCCCCTTTAAGTAGGGCTTTGCCCAGGATCATTTTCATCCCCTTGACCATGAGCAGAAGTCCTGTGGATAACTGGATACCCCGGATTACGGATCGCGGGATGTATTTCCCGAATTTGTCCATGGACCCTGTGGCGCCGATCACCACAAGGCAGAGAAACATGAGAAATGCAGATGCCTGGATCTGGGGCGCTGTCATAGCAGTGGCAATGGCATAGGTGCCGATCACCTTCATGGGTTCCACCGGTACGGTGATGCCGTAATACACACCGCTGGCAATATAGAAGACGCCCATGGAAAAAAACAGCCCTACGGGGTCAAGGCCGTTGACCAGGATCATACCAAGTGCTATGGGCAGGATGGTGCCAAGATCCCCCATGGCGCCTGCAAATTCGTTTCGGTTAAATAGGTATCTGGGTTGCCGGGTTTCCATATAGCTTTCCGTGCCCATTTTAATAAGTTTTTAAATTATTTTCATGCGTTGTTGTGGGTTGATTCTTGCAAACCCATGGTTGTTATATCAAAATTTTAATCTGCGGTCCTAAATTACTTTATGCTTTGTTGTGGGGGGCAGTCTCGGTGTCATTCGATCAGATCAACCCATGGCGGTTAAATGACCAGTGGTTTATTGCCCAACAAAGCTCGGGCCTCAGGCCGGAGACCTGGGCTTTTCCAGGAGATCCGCCAGTAGCTTTTTTGCTTTTTGAATATAAGACACCGGCAGAAGGTCTTTCATGGCCTTGTCGTCTGCAAAGTGCATAAGCATGGCCTGGGCAAAGTACCTGTTACTCCTAAAAAATTGGGTAAAATGGGGAGCCTTGGGCCTGGGTTTGGAAATGACATAGGTATCAAAAAATATTCGGTAAAATTCCCTTTGGGGCCGGTAGTGGACGGCAAACGCCTGGAGCCGTTTATTGATTTCGGGAATGGCGTCTTTGGGCGGGACTTTTTTATCGGCATATTCTTCAAGGGTAAAAAAACTTTTTTCCATAAGTGCGGCACGTATACTGACCATGATTTCCAGGTCCGTATCATGGGTCACTTCACAGATCATGTCACAAAGGTTTAAGGTCGCTTCTAAAGATTTAAAGTCGGTTTTAAAAAGTAAAGAGATATAAGCTTCTTTTACCTCCTTTTTTTCATCCGTAAGCCGGGATTCGTCCAGAGCAAGGTTTTCAATGGCCCGCCGGATTTCAAACAACGCCCTTTCCACCTGCCCCAGGCCGGCACTGCTGTTATCCTCTTCCATGAACACCCGGTTCATTTTGTTTACAAGCCCCTTGAAAAATAGCTGGAAAAGATCATTCACCGGGGGCTGGAATGCCGGGTTCTGGGTAAATTCCCGGCAGAACTGTGTAATGTGGGGCACGCTAAACAGGATATTCATTCTGTGCCGCAGGGCGGAAACAGCTGTCTGATGAGGTATGTCTTCCTTTTCAAGCGCTTTGGGCCATACGTCGAAAAATAGCCACAGCATATTTTGCCTGAGCTGGGAAAATGTATCGCCGATGATGGATCTGGAAGGAATGTCCAGAATTTGACTCAACCTATAAGCCCTCGTCAGGAATCGGTCCATCTTTTTTAATATACCATAGATGGCGGCATCCAGCTTTTCCATGGAGCTGAAGTACTCTTTTTTGTTTTCTTGGCTGGTTACGGTCCGAGCACGGGTATAAAGCAGTTTGGTGAACATTTCATTGTAACTGGTGATTTCATGCCGGGATTTACTGGTAATGGAGCCCAGGGTTGTTTTTTCCATGCTCGGCAGCCTGGCACCGGCCAGACGGCAGATCAGGTCTGCGTCATTAATATCTTCGATATATTCAAACCATGGCTTGTCCTGGGCCAGGCTGAAAATAAGCCCTTTCAGGGTGTTGGCGACAAGACGCTTATAATCTCTGCCTGCCGTGCTTTGTTTAATAATGGACTGCATATCAGGGTTCAGCAGGCTGTCGTCCTGGTTTTCCAGATTGGATTGTGCCAGGTGAAAATAGGTAATGATGATATTTGTGGTGAGCAGTTCAATGGTGGTTCTATTATCTGCCTCCTGGATGTCCTCCTGGGAAATGCTGACCCCTATATCAAATGAGACCGCAGGCAGATCCTGGATCAGCAGCTTAAACAGCGTATAAAGTTCCTCGATATGCTGGTCCGGCAGCACAAATTGGGCCTTCCTCATCTCTTCAAGGAAAAATCGGGTAATTCTTTTGATGGGGACAAGGGGATAACCGCGCTCGTCTTCGGCGTATTTTTTTACAGGCGTTAGGCCTTCACCCCCCCGGCGCATGATTTCCGGCATGTCATTGGTATATAGCCTGTCCCGGAAAGCCCGGATTTTATTTTCATTTAGTATTGTCAACGATGTCTATTCCCAATGCAGTGTCTTCCTCTGTGGCGATAAGGGTTTGAAGAATTTTTACATTATTTCTGACCTCAATTATTTCCATGGATACATCCGGGCCGTTTATCATGGTTCCCGGAATGACCTGGCCTGAGACAACCGCCTGGGCGACCCCCGGATTGCGTTGCTGCCACTGGGTGAAATTGTTTTGTTCGCTTTTCAATTTTTCAAGGGTACTTTCCAGCCGGCTCCATTCAGCCTGGAATTTTCTTCTCTGACTTTTTCCCTTTTCAATACGGTCAAGCAGTTGGTTCAGCTCTCTGTCCAACCGCATCAGCAAATGGTTGTTCACCTGTATTTGGGATTTGAGTCCACGTGTGGTGGGATCTCCTGGGTTTTTTGACAGCAAAAAGTTTTCGTGTCTTGCCCTGTCGATTTCGTGAACCAGTCCCAACGTATTTGTTGTGTCACGCAAAATGTCTTCGGACAGGGAATCCAGCTTTTCATTGATGCGTTCCTGCTCGTCCATCGTGTGTTCAATCCGGTCCTGGATATTTTTCAGTTCCCGGGCAGTGAAGGTGTCAACACCAAACGTAACGGTGTTGGGCACGGATTTCTCGGTACCCAGGTGCTGGGTAAAAAGCCCTTTGTTGCAGGTGATGTCCGAAGAGATGATTTCTCCTCTTTTGATGATTACCGCACCGGAGGTGATGATCCGGCTATCCATAATTTCTTTGTCCACGGTGAGGTTGCCCAGGCAGTAAATAGTGGAGTTCTGCACAAATTTTATGCTGACATTGCCCCGGGCATATACACTGCCGCCGATCATCCCGTTGAGAACTGTGACATCTCCTGAGGCCCGGATTTTTCCGCCGTCCACCGTGCCGACACGGACCACATGTCCCACGGCTTTAAATCCGGCCTTGAGTGTACCTTTGATGACGATATCTCCGTCATAGTCAATGTGCCCGGTTTCGAAATTGACATCATTGGGCGCAGTAAAGGCATGGCTTACCTGAATTTTGTTAGATCGGTCAAGAGTCGGTGTGCCGCTGATTTCGGCATAGAGTTCAAGGCCGTCGGAAGAGCGGACAACCCCTGTGCCGTATTTCAGGGCCATGTCTGCCGCGGCAGGAACGGAAAGAACCTGGTCAAAGATATTTTTCCCCTCACCGGCTTCAGTCATGGGAAATTTTTTTGCCAGCAGACTTCCTTTTTTCACCCAGGGAATGGGGCCTCTGTCTTTGAAATCAATGTTGCCATCTTCGTCAATATCCCCGGCCTTGAGATGGTCTGTTTCAAAAAAATATTCGATCCTGGCATCCTTGCCCGGTACCGTATCCGTTCCCTGCGCCACCCGGAACGGCTTGGTTTTGAATCCAGAGGAATTTATGAATTTCTCCACTGCAGAGGATTCAACCAGACCGTAAACGATGCCGTTATCCTCCAGTTGTTCAATGATTTTTGCGGCAGCCACCGTGTCTTTAAACTTATCTGTTTTTCTTATAAATGCCGCCATACCGGAGGCATCCACTTTCAGCATTACGCCGCAGTCAAGTTCTTTGTCCATGGCGTAATCTGTCTGTTGAGGCTCAGGCGTTGCCGCAGACTTGGATGGCCGGGCCGTCCCCTGGGGGGCCTGTTCTCTTTGAAGCTGCTGCCTGATCTGCTGGTACTGTTCCTGGTTAAGTATCTGGGTTTGTATCCATATTTTACAGAGAAGCTCTGGTTGTTTCCTTTTCGCAAGTTTGTTTGTCTGCCGGGTCATCTCCGCATGGAATTGTTCTTTGCTGACAATACCTAGGTCAACGGCACAATTTCCGAATACCTGATTCTTCTGGATGGTTTTTAACGCAGCATAACTGGCCAGAAGCGCTTTCATCTGTTTGTCGGTAAGAATATTTTCTTTTTCAAAATAGTTTTTTAACGCAAGATCAAGGTTGTCTGCGTCACGACATGCTTCTATCGCTTGTGCGCACTGAGTTTTTGTAATGAATTTTTTTTGTATGGCTAGTTTTTCTAGCATATAGATCGTCGTATTAAATGATAAATCATATTGTGAAACTTAAAACGGCGCCTTTTATCAAGATTCATCCAGCTTGGAAATGAATTGTTTTATTGTGGCCTATCAAGGGTAAAACTTCAAGAAAAAACAAAATGGCCTAGTCATTTTGGATAATTCAGGAATGTTTTCCGGTAAAACCGTCGGGCGCTTGACACCCCCCAATTGATGTTTTTTAAGGCAGGGTCTTTGACAATAAAATTTGACAAAACCCGTGGTTTGGATTTATTACGGGGGTTGACCGCGTCTCGGGGCTGGCGGATGGGACATACCTGCACCATTTCTCATCTTAGGGTCAAGCGGAACCTGAGTGACTATAGTAAATGCATTTAAAAAAATAATGCCTATGTCTGTAGGAATATAGTTAAATAGGCAGATCTGCAAGGATGCATTTAAAACGATAACACGAAGGAGGTTTCTATATTGAGAAGCTACGCCATTGAATCAATCAAGAAAAAGAGCAGGCTTCCGGCCCGGCTGGATTTTCTCCAGAGCTTTACCGGTCTTGTTCTGGGGCTGTTCGTGTGTGTGCATATCGTTTTGAACGCCAGCATCATTCCTGGGCCGCGAGCTTTTAACTGGGTCTCCCAAAACATGGCTCTTTCATTCTTGTCCAACACCGGACAGGGCTATCCCATTGCCGTCTTTTTCGCCGTATTTGTTGTATCTACCGTGTTTATCGTCCATGCTTTATTAGGTATCAGAAAATTTCCCATTTCCTGGAAACAACACCGTATCATGAAAGACCAGATGGCCATGATGAAGCATCAGGATACCAATCTATGGTATATTCAGGCCTTGACCGGTTTTCTTATGCTTTTTGTCGGTTCTGTTCATCTTTACACCATGCTTACCCATCCAGGTTCCATTGATGCCTACCTGTGCGCCAACAGGGTGGTGTCCCACAATACGTGGTTTGTCTACCTGGTTTTGCTAGTGTGTGTGGTGTTTCACGGCAACATTGGCCTTTATAGGCTGTGCATGAAATGGGGTTGGTTCCAGGGGATTGATTATCAAAAGGGCAGAGCGAATCGGGCGAAACTGAAAAATTTGCGAAACAAGCTGATCATTGTTTTTTTGTCTGCGGGGCTCCTCGCTCTTACCGTCTTTATGATTAATGGCCTGCGTCACAAAGATGGTGAACTCGATCAGTCCTCCATCGCCGCCCAGACCTATGAGGCTGAGCCTGCAGCAGTGAATACGTTTCATGCAGAACCGCCTGACACTGAACCACTGCATGAACAAGTCGTACCCCCTATCGAAGAAACCGTGAGCCATGACAGCGTGCCTGCCGTTCATGAATTTGAACTCGCCTATGAAGAAAACGCCGTCGAAGGGGACGTCCAGCACATTATAGAAGGCAGTCATGGTCCACAAGGAACACTCTAAGAAAGGGAAAGCCCAATGAATATCATATATACGGATTCTCTCATTATTGGTGGCGGTCTGGCAGGGCTTCGCGTCGCCATTGCATCCAAGCAACGGGGCTATGATTCCATTATTCTGTCTCTAGTGCCGGCCAGACGGTCTCAATCTGCAGCGGCCCAGGGCGGCATGCAGGCAAGCCTTGGTGCCTGCATCAAAGGCGAGGGGGATGATGAAGATGTTCACTTTGCAGATACGGTTAAAGGTGCTGACTGGGGGTGTGACCAGGATGTCGCCAGAATGTTTGTTAATACGGCGCCTAAGGCCATCCGCCAGCTCTCTGCCTGGGGCGTTCCCTGGTCCAGGATTCGGGGTGGTGATCAGGAAGTCATTATTAATGGCAACAAGGAGACCATCACTGAGAAGCAGGAGGCCCACGGCCTGATTTCGGCCCGGAATTTCGGCGGTACTCAAAAATGGCGCACCTGTTTTACCGCCGATGGTACCGGTCACACCATGCTCTATACCATGGGCAACAAGGCCATTCAGATGGAGATCCCTGTCCATGACAGAAAAGAGGCTATTGCCTTGATTCACGAGGACGGCGTCTGCTATGGTGCCGTGGTCCGGGATCTGATCACCGGCGAACTTATCGCATATATTGCCAAAGCCACCACCATTGCCACGGGAGGATACGGTAGACTTTATGCCGTTTCCAGCAATGCCGTGATCTGTGAAGGCATTGGCTGTGCCATCGCCCTGGAAACCGGCATTGCCACCCTGGGGAATATGGAAGCCGTTCAGTTTCATCCCACCGGTATTGTGCCTGTGGGTATTCTGGCCGGCGAAGGGTGCCGGGGGGATGGCGGCCTGCTTCTGGATAGGAATATGTACCGCTTCATGCTCGACTACGAGCCCGATAAAAAAGAGCTGGCCTCCCGCGACGTTGTGTCCCGGCGTATGATTGAGCATATGCGAAAGGGTAAAGGGGTCCAGTCCCCTTACGGAGAGCATCTCTGGCTGAACATCACCCTTTTGGGCCGCAAGCATATTGAAAAGAATCTGCGCGAGTTCAAAGAGATTTGCGAATACTTTCTGGGCATTGATCCGGTTTCGGAATACATCCCTGTAAGACCCACCCAGCATTATTCCATGGGCGGGATCAGAACCAAGGCTACAGGCGAAAGCCCCACCCTTAAGGGACTTTTTTCGGCCGGTGAAGCCGCATGCTGGGACCTGCACGGATTTAACCGCCTGGGTGGTAACTCTGTTGCTGAAACCGTTGTGGCCGGCATGATCATTGGTGAATTTGTGGCGGACTATTGTGGTGCCAACAGCTTGAATATCTCCACCGCCACCATTGAACACTTTGTGAGCCGTGAAGAAGAAAAGATTGGCGGCCTGCTTACCCGGGAGTATGGGGAAAATCCCTTCCAGCTGAAAGCACAGATGCAGAAGATTATGATGGATAAAGTGGGCGTCTTTCGCAACGCATCGGATTTGGAACAGGCTGTGGACGCGCTTAAATCGCTTAATCAGCGGGCAAAAAATATAGCTTTGCGGAACAAGATCTCGTCGGCCAGCCCCGAGCTGGTGGAAGCCATTCGGGTACCCAAGATGATCAAATTAGCCCAGTGTGTAGCTTATGGTGCCTTGCTGAGAACCGAAAGCCGCGGGGCCCATGCCCGGGAAGATTTCCCGGAGAGAAACGACCGCGATTGGCTCAAGCGCACCCTGACGTCCTGGAAGGACGACGAGGCAGACTTGCCGGATGTCACCTATGAAGCGCTGGATGTCATGAAGATGGAACTGCCGCCGGGCGCCAGGGGATATGGTGTGGACAAGACCATTCACCATCCGGATACGGAAAAACGCGAGGCACAGATCAAAGAGATCAAAAAGGCCAATAAAAAAGCAGACCGCTTCGAGATGCAGGCGCTGCTTAATCCCACTCCCATCCCGGAAAAATTCAAAGGTAAAAACGAGCGTATCGGCAGGGGGTATAAATAATGAGTCAAGAAGGCAGAATTTTAAAATTTGAGATATTTCGGTATAACCCCCAGAAAAAGGGTGACGAACCGCGCATGGTACCCTACGAGGTCACCGAAACCCCGGGGATGACCCTTTTCATTGCATTAAACGAGATCCGGGAGCAACAGGACGCCTCCTTGCAGTTTGATTTCGTCTGCCGGGCCGGGAGCTGCGGTTCCTGTGGTATGGTGATCAACGGCAAACCTGATTTGGCCTGCCGGACCCTGACCTCAAAATTTGAGGATGGTCAGATTACCCTGCTGCCCCTGCCCGGGTTTGAACTCATTGGTGATCTGTCCGTAAACACGGGTAAATTCATGCAGGCCATGAGCGAGCGGGTGGAATCCTGGATACATGATATTGGAACTGATGATATGAACTTCAACAAGCTGGAAGAGCGCATGGATCCCGATATCATGGATGAGGTATATGAGTTGGAACGCTGCATAGAGTGCGGGTGTTGTGTGTCTGCCTGCGCCACAAAACGTATGCGGCCGAATTTTTTGTCCGCCGTGGGTTTCATGCGACTGGCCCGGTTTTATCTGGATCCCAGGGACAAACGGACGGATGAAGAGTTTTACGAGATCATCGGTGATGATGACGGGGTGTTTGGCTGCATGACCCTTCTGGGGTGCGAGGATCACTGCCCCAAGAATTTGCCTCTTCAGACTCAGATTGCATTCCTGAGACGCAGGATGGTCATGGTTAAATAGGAACACAGAAAAAATATAAAAGAAAATTGGACAATTGGTCCGGACTTTTATATTAAATATTTCAAATAATGGCGGCAGGCAGCAGGGAATTTAATACCTGTTACTTGTCAGATCTTCTAAAAGAGGGACAAACTACTAAAGAGGGAAAAACGAATGGAATTTAACTATGAACCCATGTTTCCGTTGAAAAAGGATGCAACGCAATACCGCCTGTTGACCAAGGACCATGTCCGGGTCCGGGAATTTGAGGGTAAGGATGTGGTCATGGTGGAGCCCGTTGCATTGACTCTGCTGGCCAATGCCGCGTTTAGGGATGTGGCCCATCTGTACCGGGCCGAACATCTGGCGCAGGTGCGGGCCGTGATTGATGACCCTGAAAGTTCTGACAATGACCGTTATGTTGCCCTGGAACTCTTGAAAAACGCTGTAATTTCGGCTGAAAAAGTCTATCCCATGTGTCAGGACACCGGTACCGCCATCATTATGGGCAAAAAAGGTCAGCAGATCTGGACCTGGTCCGAGGATGAGCGCGAATTGTCCAAAGGCGCCTTTGAAGCCTATACACAAACCAATTTGCGGTATTCCCAGAATGCGCCGCTTACCATGTACGACGAAGTGAATACCAAAAACAATATGCCTGCCCAGGTGGAAGTCGCTGCGGTCCAGGGCGATGAGTACAACTTCCTGTTCATGGCAAAAGGCGGCGGTTCTGCCAATAAAACAGCCCTGTTCCAAATGACCAAGGCCGTACTCAATACCGAAGAGGGCCTGATTGAATTCATGCTCAAGGAAATGAGACACTTAGGCACAGCAGCCTGTCCCCCCTATCACATCGCATTTGTCGTTGGCGGCACCTCTGCGGAACTTAATCTCAAGGCGGTAAAACTGGCATCGGCCAAATATCTGGATACTCTGCCCACCAAGGGCAGCGAAACCGGCCATGCGTTCAGGGACATTGACCTTGAGCAAAAAGTTCTGGATCGGTCCAGGGATTTAGGTCTTGGGGCACAGTTCGGTGGCAAATACTTTGCCCTGGATCTCCGGATCGTAAGGCTTCCCCGCCACGGCGCATCCTGTCCCATCGGCATTGGCGTTTCCTGCTCTGCCGACCGTCAGATCAAGGGTAAAATCACCCGGGACGGCGTGTTCCTGGAACAACTGGTTGAAAATCCGGCGGAATATCTGCCAGCCAGCGAACCTGAAATGGCACCCGCTGTTGAGATTGACCTGAACCGTCCCATGGATGAAATTCGCGCTGAACTGACCAAGTATCCAGTATCCACCCGCCTGTCTTTGACCGGTAAAATCATTGTGGCCAGAGACATTGCCCATTCCAAGTTCATGGAACGCCTTGAAGCGGGCGAAGGACTACCCGATTACACTAAAAATCACATCATCTACTATGCAGGGCCTGCAAAAACGCCCGAAGGCGAAGCCTCAGGATCATTCGGGCCCACCACCGCCGGGCGTATGGATCCCTATGTACCTATTTTTCAGAAAGAAGGGGGTTCCATGGTCATGCTGGCCAAGGGCAACCGCTCCCAGGTCGTTACTGATGCCTGCAAGACCTACGGTGGTTTTTATTTAGGTTCCCCTGGCGGTCCGGCCGCACGTCTGGGCAAAGACTTTATTAAAAAAGTCGAGCTGGTTGAATATGAAGAGCTGGGCATGGAAGCTGTGTGGATGATCACGGTGGAAAAATTCCCTGCGTTTATCATTGTTGATGATAAAGGCAATGACTTTTTTGAAGGCCTGGTATAAATATTAATCCAATACTCGATCTGTTTTTGTAGAAGAGCCTTTGTTTTTCTATGAAATCAAAAAAATAAACAGGACAGGAAGGGCTGCCGAATCTATTTACGGTGCCTGTCTGTCCTGTTTTCATCTCTGGACAGGAGAATTTTATGGACGTCATTTTGCTGATGGCCTCAACCGTGGACGGTAAGATTGCAAAGGATTCCAGCCAGATTGTGGACTGGGCCGGCAAAGCCGATAAAAAATATTATGTGGAAGTGACCAAAAAGGCAGGTGTCATGATCATGGGATCAAAAACCTATGACACCATTGGTAAACCCTTGCCGGGTCGCCTTAATGTCGTTATGACCCGGGATAAATCCAGGCAAAGTGATCAGGATAACCTGATATTTACGGATCAGCCCCCGGCTAAGATTCTTGAAGACCTTGAGCTTAAGGGGTACACCAGCGTTGCTTTAGTTGGCGGAGCTGCCATCAACACGTTATTTATCCGGGATAATCTGATCACCCAGATACACCTGACCTTGGTGCCCCGGTTGTTCGGCTCAGGGCTGTCCTTATTTGCCCCTCCGCTGGATCTTGATCGTGACTTGTTGTTGGAGTCCACTAAAGATCTCGGAGACGGGCACATTCTGCTCATTTATCATGTGGTAACCCATGAAAAACAGTAATGTTGCACATAAGAAAAAAAATTTCATTGTCCGCTTTTTTGAATGGATCGCAAAGGGGACTCAAAAGGCCAATCAACAAGGCCGTGGTCCTTGCAAATCCTGACGCCCGAAGAGATAATTGGCCCGGGGGGCCAACAATCCTTACGCTGTTTTTTTATATGAAAGTTCCAATAAGTCACTGAATTACTTTCATGCTTTGTTGTGGGTTGAGCCTCGGTATTGATATACCAAGTCAGCCCATGGCTGTTATAAAAAGGAGTGCTCATTATGTACAAAAAACAAAGAATCCGGGTTGCCCCCATCTGCTGCGGGCTTGCTTGCCTGTGTGTTTTACTGGTGTTGGCTGTACCCGTTGGTGCCTCTTCCAAGGAGAATACATTTAAACTGGATCAATTCATTGATCCCGAAACCTGTGGGGCCTGCCACGATGAGATTCTGGCCCAGTGGGAGGGTTCCATGCACCACCTTTCCCATAAAGACCCTGTTTATATCCGGGTGGCAAACTTTTTTCGTCAGGGACTGACTGATGCCGGTCAGATTGAGGAGGCCGAGTCCTGCGTAAAGTGCCATACCCCTGTGGGGGTGGTTACCGGTTTTCCGACAAAACTGTCCGATGATTTATCCCAGACCCCGGATATTCCTGCCCAGGGCATCCAGTGCGACTATTGCCACGTGGCTGTAGACGTCAGCCGGATGTATAATAACGGATTGGTTTTATCCCCGGGGCAGGGAGAGGATGATCCCGGTATCAAGTATGGTCCCTTTGATGATGCTGAACCTGATTTCCATGATGCCGCTTTCTCAAAACTGCATACGGATTCACAAATTTGCGGTACCTGCCACGATGTCAAGCATGCGGCCTTTGGCACCGACCTTGAAACTACATATACGGAATGGAAAAACAGTCCGTATAACAGCCCTGATCCTGAAAAACATGTTCCCTGCCAGGGCTGCCACATGTACCAGCGGCCCGGAGTGCCGGCCACAGGATCGACGCCTCGGCCTGAAAATCCGGGTAGTGCTGCGGCTGATGCCAAGCTGCGGCCTCATATCTTTACCCACAATTTTGTGGGCGCCAACTCAGGCGTGCCGGAAATGTTTACAGCCAAAGATAAATCCGTCATGGCTGTGGAACGTCTGAAACATGCGGCAGATATTTTCCTGGTCATGACAGATGATCACACCGCCCGGGTCGTTGTAACCAATACCGGTGCCGGTCACAGTCTGCCCACAGGGGTAGGGGATCTGCGTCAGGTATGGATTGAAGTCACCTTAACGGATAGTGACGGGAAAGCCATTTTCCAGACCGGTGTTCCCGGAAAGAACAATGAACTGCCGGAAAACACCGTGATGTTTAAAACCATCTTTGGGGACGGTCTTGGTAACCCGGTCATTAACATGGCCAAAGCAAAGGAAATTTTATCCGACACCCGGATCCCTGTGGGGAAAAGTGCGGCTCATTTATTTAATTTGAAGGCCTCACCCCAAAAGGGATACACACTGACCGCGCGGTTGCTGTACCGGTCCATGCCCCAGAAAATTCTTAATCAGCTGTCCGGCCCGGTTCTCGGGCCTTTGCCTGTGGTGGAAATGGCTGCGGTACAGAAAATGTTTTAATGCATTTGTTCGATATTGTTATTATCTCCATCGGACTGGCCATGGATGCCTCGGCCGTGTCCATGGCTGCCGCAGCCTGTGGGTATGCTCAAGACCGGCGGGCCGTATTCCGCCTGGCCTTTCACTTTGGCCTGTTTCAGTTCATGATGCCGGTGATCGGGTGGGTTCTGGGGACCGGATTTGTTTCATATGTCCGGGCTGTGGACCACTGGATTGCCTTTGGTCTTCTGGCCTTTGTGGGTGGGCGTATGGTCCGGGAGGGTATAGCTGATACCGAAGAATGCCTTCACAGGGATCCCTCCAAAGGCATGACCATGGTCATGCTTAGTTTTGCCACCAGCATTGATGCCTTGGCCATCGGACTGGGGCTGGCCGTGATGGATGTTAATATCTGGTACCCTTCGGCGCTTATTGGTATTATTACCTGCGCCATGTCCGTGGCCGCTATCGTCATTGGGAAGCGGGTGGGCGCGGCGTTCGGCAGCCGGATGGAAATTGTGGGTGGCATTATATTAATTGGCCTTGGCTTAAAAATCCTGCTTCCCGCACTTTTTTTAGGGGCCTGATTTAGGTATTAGAAATATTATTTGATTGTCCAAAATGAAAACAACCCATACGCATTATATTGGTAGTGCCGTAATGATGAAAAAGGTGGCTGACCGCAGTGTCGGCCTTGTGGTGACATCGCCGCCTTATCCCATGATTGACATGTGGGATGAAATCTTCAGTCGTCAGGACCGGAAAATTGAAAAGGCCCTTAAAAGATCGGATGGCATCCTTGCCTTTGAACTCATGCACCAGGTTCTGGACCGGGTCTGGAAAGAGGTGTTCAGGGTGCTTTCCCCCGGTGGATTTGCCTGTATCAATATCGGAGATGCCACCCGTACCATAGGGGATAACTTTGCTCTATATCCTAACCACGCCAGAATATTGACTGCCACCCAGGCATTAGGATTTACAGCCTTGCCCTGTATATTATGGCGCAAGCAGACCAATGCGCCCAATAAGTTCATGGGCTCGGGTATGTTGCCGGCCGGGGCCTATGTTACGTTAGAGCACGAATATATTCTTATCTTAAGAAAAGGGGGAAAACGCGAATTTACCTCTCCTGCAACCAAGGAAAACCGGCGGCAAAGCGCATTGTTCTGGGAAGAGCGCAACCAGTGGTTTTCAGACATCTGGATGGATCTTAAGGGCACCCGCCAGGCCATGGGAAAGCAAAAAAAACGTAACCGCAGCGGCGCCTTCCCCTTTGATCTGGCCTATCGCCTGATTAACATGTATTCCGTGAAACAGGATCTTGTCCTGGACCCGTTTCTGGGGACGGGCACCACAACGCTTGCGGCCATGACTGCCGGGCGAAATAGTGCAGGGTATGAAATCGATCCAAGCCTTCTGGAAAATTTTTACGATAAATGCAAAGATTCCCTTGGCCAATTCTCATCTGCCATCCAGCACCGCATAGACCTTCATAACGAATTCGTCCAAGAACGCCTGGAAGCCGGGAAACTCATCAAGCATGAAAATGCCTATTATGGGTTCCCTGTGATAACGCGTCAGGAAAAAGAACTTGTATTCAGTCTTCCGGTATCTGTTGAACAACAGGATGATGAAAGAATAGTTGTCAATTACGACGTCCCGTCTCGGGAAACCGCGACCACCGTTACTGCCACCCCCCAAAACACCCCGGCTGTGTCCAGGCCATCCGGGGCAAAGTCCAAGGCAGACGGGCTTTTATTTCCGGATTTTGATCCAGGTTCCTGATAGGCTCAGCCCACAACGAAAGTTGAAAGATCTGTGTCGCTTACACAGATCTTTCATATAAAAATTTAGGAGAAAAAAATGAAAAAATTAATTTTTATCGTCCTGTTGGTATTCTCCATTGCACTCCCTGCATGGGCAGTGGATGGCGTGGTTAGTGTCCAAAGCAGATTTAATGTAAAAGAAACTGCAGATCGAATGGAGAGCGTCTTGAAAGAGAAAGGAATGACTGTATTCAAACGAATAAAGCATTCTGAAGCAGCGAGTAAAGTCGGCGTCGAGCTACGAGATACTGAACTGATAATTTTTGGGAATCCAAAGATGGGAAGCCTTCTTATGAAATGTCAGCAAAGTGTTGCCATTGATCTACCCTTAAAAGCGTTAATCTGGGAAGATGGTAACGCTAAGGTCTGGATATCGTATAACGATCCAAGATATATAGAAAAAAGGCATAATATTACCGATTGCGAAGAAATTATATTAAAAATGGAAAAGGCACTGGCCGGCATAGCAAAATCAGCATCAACGAAATAAGGTAGTCTAATTGGGTAACCGGGGGTGGGCTTCTCCAGCCCTCACAACCCCCTGCATACGAGGCGGATGGTAACAATGTTCCCACCGCAAAACGATTCCTTTCAGAAGTTAAACAAGACACAGCTTGTCAAACGATTTGGAAATATAGCGACGTCGGGCACAACCAAGAAGGGAAAAAAGAAATTTAAATTTTGGCTACCGAATAACGCGGGATAGTTTGACCCGGTGATGAGAGTTATTTGTAATAAACCATAAAATTAATCCAAAGAATGTGAAGTACGATGTAGTGGATAGTTATGGAAAATTAATGGATGTTGTTGGCGTTGGTAGTGTTAATCCACGATTTTAAGCTGGAACGGTCAATCAATAATTCAAGCGTTTACATGGCAATGCCGGGAAGGTTTTATGGCTTTGGGCAGTGACCATCTTTTCATGTGGTTTGGAAAACTTGAAATATCAAATATCGCCATTATTCTTTACAAAAAGCAGGCATGGAAGATATTATAGTGCATAATTTTTCCAGATCGAATGTACGATTATTCAAACGAGACGTATTAAAACAAAAAAGGAGAACATTCATGGCATCTATTACACTTGGTGGCAATCCGGTAACTTTGGCTGGTGATTTTCCCCAGACTGGTGAACAAGCAAAAGATTTTACCCTTGTGGGACAGGATCTGTCAGATATCAAACTGTCTGCGTTTGCCGGTAAACAGGTAGTGCTCAACATTTTCCCAAGTCTTGATACCCCCGTATGTGCCACAGCTATTCGTAAATTTAATGAAACAGCGGGTACCAAGGAAAATACGGTTGTGCTTTGTATCTCAGGGGATCTGCCCTTTGCCCACAAACGGTTCTGCGTTGCCGAAGGCATTGAGAATGTTGTGACGGCTTCTGCCTTCCGTAATCCCCAGTTTGCCCTTGACTATGGTGTGGCCATGCAGGATGGACCGCTGGCAGGCCTTACGGCCCGGGCCGTGGCTGTCCTCGATGCATCCGGTAAAGTGGTTTATGCCCAACTTGTGCCGGAAATCAAACAGGAACCTGATTATGAATCTGCGCTGGCTGCACTGTCCTAACAGGTAAGCGCCAAAACACTTTGTAAAAAAGAGAACACGCGCCCATTCGGAAATCGGCTGAAAAGAGTATTTCCGGATGGGCATGACTAAAGAATGAGTCTTAAATAACTATATCCGGGAGCGCGGACGTTCCGTCCGCGCTCCCGGATATAGAAGAATGGGCAGGTTCTTTAAGACCCGTTCCTAAATACCTCAAGGAGTTTGGTATGGTCAGATTCTTAAAGTGGGTCATCGTTACGATAGGTATTCTCGCAGGTTTGATCATCGGAGCTGCTGTACTGGTCCCTATGTTTGTGGATGTCGGAAAGTATCTGCCGGACATTGAAGCTATGGTGACCCGGCAGACCGGACGCAGTTTCTCCATGGGCGACGATATCAAACTGTCCCTGTTCCCGTGGGCCGGGGTTCGTCTGTCTGACTTGACCCTGGGCAATCCTGAAGGGTTTGAGGACAAGCCCATGATCACGGTGAAAAGCTTTGAAGCCCGGGTAAAGGTCCTGCCCCTTTTTTCCAAACAGATTCAGGTGGACAAATTCATTGTGGAGTCTCCTAATATTGCGTTGGTTAAAAATAAGGCTGGTCAGGGGAACTGGGAAAATATAGGGTCCCTGGATATTGGCGCTTCGGATCAGGGTGATCAGGCCCAAGCCACCGACCCCGCGCAGGAGACCTCTGCAAAAACACAGACAGACAGCACAGACCTTCCCATTGAATCACTTATCGTTGACCGGTTTGCCGTTATCAACGGTTTCCTTTCCTATGTGGACAAGGGCAGCGGCCTGGCCAAAAAGATTTCAGATCTTAATTTAGATCTGTCCGACATCAGTCTTGATAAAGCCATTGACATTACCTTGGGTGCCAAGGTGGACGGAAAACCCGTATCGTTGACCGGAACAGCCGGGCCAGTGGGGAAAAATCCCGGTGCAACGGATATTGATTTTGATCTTATGGTCAAGGCGCTGGATCAGCTGGCCCTTTCCCTGAAAGGCCGGCTGATTAAACCCATGACCGAACAGGCCGTTGACCTGTCCGTTGATCTTGCGCCGTTTTCGCCTAAAAAGTTGTTTGTATCCCTGGATCAGATTTTTCCCATTGAAACCGGTGATGCTTCAGCCTTGGATAATCTCTCTCTGAAAGCTGTTGTCAAAGGGTCAGCTAAGGCAGTGAGCGTATCAGACGGGGTCCTGGTGCTGGATGATTCTATCATGAATTTTAGTGCCCAGGCCCGGGCGTTTGAAAAACCGGACCTTAAATTTATCCTTTCCCTGGATAAGATTGATGTGGACCGTTATTTGCCTTCGGCAACGGAGAATGATTCGGGCCGGGTTGCTTCAGCCAAGGACGGGTCCCCGGCCATGGACACCGGTAAGGACGGCAGAAAAACCAATACCATTGATTATGCGCCTTTGCGCAGGATGGTGCTGGATGCAAAAGTGAACATTGGCAGCCTTAAGGTCTCGGGATTAAGCATGGCCAATATTACAGCCTCTCTGGCAGGCAAAAACGGCGTGTTTACCCTGGATCCTTTTTCCATGGATCTCTACCAGGGAAAGGCTGGGGCAAAGGCCGGGATTGATGTGCGTAAAAATACCCCGACAACAAACCTGCACCTGACAACCAGCGACATTCAGGCAGGACCTGTGATCCGGGACAGCACGGGCAAGGATATTATTGAAGGGGCACTGGTCTCGGATATTTCCCTTTCCATGACCGGCGACACCCTGGATATGATTAAAAAGACCCTGGCCGGTAAAGGAGAGCTTAAATTTATTGATGGTGCTATTGTGGGTGTTGATATTGCCGGCACCATCCGTAATGCCAAGGCAGGCATTGGCCTGGGCGAGTACACAACGGAAAAGCCGAGAACCGATTTTGCTGAACTTAAAATTCCATATACAGCAGCCAAGGGCCTTGTGAAAATTCCTGAGGCCTCCCTTATTTCCCCTCTGTTAAGACTTGTTGCCAATGGACAAACCCATCTGGTAAAAGAAACTCTGGATTTCAGGATTGAGCCGAAACTGGTGGCCACGCTTAAGGGGCAGGGGGACACCAAGGACCGTTCAGGGCTGTTGATTCCCCTTTTGATAACAGGCACTTGGGGAAATCCAAAGGTGCGACCGGACCTTGAAGCCATATTAAAGAATCAGCTGCCCGACGCCAATGAACTCAAACAACTCATTAACGGTGATGGATCGGATTCTGGTAAGAAAACTGAGATTAAGGATACAGCCAAGGGGCTGATAAAGGGTTTATTTAACTAATTATTAGGAGGAGCGTTTAAAATGTGTAAAAAAAGAATCAGCGTTTCAGCGATAGCTCTTGTTTTTGCCTTTGTTCTGGGGGGGCAGGGATCTGCTCTGGCCGGAAATTCCCTGCTGGACCAGGGCTCGTCATTGATTAAATCCATGGGCAAGGGTGACACAAGTGAAAGCAGCAGTTCCGGGAGTTCCAGCAGCCTGAGCAACAGCGAAATTATTTCCGGTCTTAAGCAGGCGCTGGAAACAGGCGCCGGAACCGTTGTCAGCCAGTTGGGCGCTGAAAACGGATTTAATTCCGATGCCAGCATTCACATCCCTTTGCCCTCCTATCTTTCCACGGTGCAGACCTTGATGGATAAGGCCGGCCTGGGGTCCTATGCAGAAGATCTGGAACTGAAACTGAACCGGGCTGCCGAGGCGGCCACGCCCAAGGCGAAAGCGTTGTTTGTAAATGCCATTTCCCAGATGTCCTTTGACGATGCCAACAGCATTCTCAATGGCGCGGATGATGCTGCCACCCAGTATTTTAAGAAAAAAACCTCTGACGATCTCACAGAGGCCTTTACTCCGGTGGTGGAGGAGACCCTCGAAGACGTCGGGGCAATTAAATCCTATGAACAGATGATGGAAAAATATAAATCCCTGCCCCTGGTTCCCGATGTAAGGGGCAATCTGGCAGACTATACAGTTGACGAAGCTTTGGACGGCATTTTTTATTATTTGGCAAAAGAGGAAAAGGCTATCCGGGAAAATCCGGCGAAACAGACTACAGCCTTGTTAAAAAAATTATTTAACTGATGTTTAAGCCAAAACATTTTTTACCCCGGGCTATTTTCATAAACGGTTGAAGAAAGGGACAATCTATGGTTGACGTTGGATTTTTTGGAGCTGCTGGAGAGGTGACCGGATCCATGCATGTGCTGGATACAGGGGTTGATAAAATTTTATTGGACTGCGGTATGTTCCAGGGCCGGAGAAAGGAGAGCCGGGAGAAAAATGAGATCTTTAAAATAAACCGGTCTGAAATCACAACCATGGTTCTTTCCCACGCGCATATTGATCATTCCGGCCGGATTCCGCTGTTAACCAAAAATGGCTTTTCCGGCCGGATTGTCACCACCCGCCCCACTAAAGACGCGTTGAATTACATGCTTCTGGATTCAGGGCATATCCAGGAATCTGATGCCCAGTACCTTAACTACAAAGCCTTGCGTACGTTTCTGTATCAAGCTGAGCAGTCCAGAACCAAACAGCAGGTTTCCAACAAGGAAAAAGCCCGGATCAAAAAACTGTTGAAAAAAAGTTCCCATGAACTGAATGTGGATGTCATTGCCGCACTTCATAAGGAGTACAGCCTTGAAATGGTGACACCGCTGTATACCCAGGAGGATGCACTGGAATCCCTTTCTTTTATTGACGGATATCCCTTTGGCTCGGAAGTGACCATCGGAAAGGGCGTCACTGTGAAATTTTATGTGGCCGGCCATATTCTAGGGTCTGCCTTTTCTCTGATTACGGTAAAATCCCAAAACGGAGGTAAACCTCTTAAAATACTTTTTACCGGTGATGTCGGCCGGTTTGAAAAACCCATTTTAAAAGATCCCACCCTGGAATTTGATGAAGAGGACAGGGATATTGATCTGATGATCATTGAAAGCACCTACGGGGACCGGGAACATACCCCGGTGGCGGATCTTTCCGACAGACTGAAAGACACCCTGATCCGGACAATTGAACGGGGTGGCTCTCTTCTGATTCCTTCTTTTGCCTTTGGCAGAACCCAGGAGCTTATTTACATTCTTCACCAGTTGTATGAATCCGGCACTGTTCCCAAGGTGCCAGTTTATGTGGATAGTCCTCTGGCATCAAATATCACAAAGGTTTTTGGGGAACATCCGGAGACCTATGATGAGGACACCCATAAAGTATTCCTGGAAAAGGGTATCAACCCCTTTTATTTCAAAGATATCAAGTTTGTTGATTCGGTGGAGGAATCCATGCGCATCACCCAGGACGACACCCCGCATATCGTGATCTCGGCATCAGGCATGTGTGAGGCGGGCCGGATTCTTCATCACTTGCGTTATAAGATCCATAATCCCAAACATACCATTCTTACAGTGGGTTATATGGCCCAACACACCCTGGGCCGGCGTATTGAAGACCTTGGGTTGCAGGAACGTTCGACTGCAGACAAGGCGCCGGAAGTCAAAATTTTGGGGAAAGCTTATCCATTGAGAGCCCATGTGGAAAAAATAGGCGGATTTTCCGCCCATGCAGACCGCCATGAACTGATGAAGGTGGTTGCCGGCTCCAATCTTCGGGTGAAAGATATTGCCGTTGTCCACGGCGAAGCTGAACAGAGCGCGGCATTTGCCCAGCGCCTCAACGAGAAAGGATATAATGCCTTTGTCCCCAAATCTGGAGACCACTTTAAATTGCCGTGATTCAGGTTTACATTTATGAATAGGGAGGACGCAAGCAAGAGTCTGTAAAATATAGATACATCGGCTGCAATCACATGAGAATGGCCTCAATCCTCTCAAATTTTCGGCCAGTAGTCCGGCTGTGAATAGAAAATTTGAGAAAATTGGTTCTCATTCTCATGAGATTCGGAAAAATAATATTATTATTCTGTTTTTGTATCCTCATAGATTTTATAAAAACCTTGGAAATTCGGTTTTCCCGCATCCGGTTTCTTGGTGATACTTGTTTTTTTGGTAAAATATCTGCTTATGCGACGTTGGGGCAGACGCAGTATGGCTAAATTAAAATCGGAATCTATCAGCGTTTTTTAAAGGCCAGGCGTTCGCTGATTTTTGCAGCCTTTTCGTACTCCACAAAAGCCAGGATCTGGGAAGCGGAAACCTCACGCATTCTTAGGAATATTTCGTAGGCCACAGAAAGTTCCATTTTATTGACAATCTCTGCAGCCGCTTTGGGTTTCATACTGGCATACATTTTCACCAGACGGTTCATCTTTGCCTCAAATGCGGCTGCTTCTTCCCGTTCTTTTGCGGTTTTTTTCTTTTCAAGCCTGGCCATATCTGCTTCAATCTGCTTTTTAAGGGTCGTCAGCGATTCTATTTTTTCATCAATCTGGGCCTCATAGGTCTCGAGTTCTTTTTGTTCCTTGGCAAGCTGTTCACTGGCCTCAGCCACTGCTTTTCTTTTATCTTCAAGCCCCTGGAGAACGACCTTGGCAGGATCTGGACATTCGGGGCATTCCGGACAGGGTGCAGGCGCTTCTTCTGTGTTTTTATCTCCACCCGATGCAGTTTCAGGTTTATCCTGATCTTCTGCCAAAATCAGTGCGGGCTGACCCGAATGTATATATGAAACACCGACAAAGGCGATTGTGACGATAAGAACATTGACCCAAAGACCCGCTATCCAGCGCTTAAGTGCGTTCATTGTTCACCTCCCTGGCCGTTTTCAAGGATGTCATTTCATCCAGGCTTTTTTGCTCTTCCCGGATCATTTCATGTGTATATTCCCGGTCCTTTTTTTCCCGCAGCCGCTCCAGTGCTTTTTTGTCAATGGTTTTTTGTTTAAGGGTCTCCCGCTTTTCATCCAGAATTTTTTCAAGTTCGGTTTGTCTGTTACGTTCAAGATGGATCATCTGGTCTGTCGTAGTAATAAATTGTCTGTACCGGTTGAATTGGCCTGCCCCCATTCCTTTTTCCACCAGGGAATCAAGCAGATCCATCGCCGATATTCTGTCTTTTTTCAACTCAATTATGCGCTGCTCACAGGCCAGGACATCTGCCACCGCTTGGGCCATTTCCTGCTTGGCGACCTGCTCAAGATGGCGTTTGTACTTTAAAAGGCTTTGCAGTTTGAACTGGAATTTTCTCATGGATTAGGCTTGGTTTTTTTGGGTTCAGTCGGCGATCCTTTGATTCCCAACGCTCTTTTCAGGCCGGCTACACTGGCCTGCATATTCATTTTCTGGCCAATGTTCTGGCGCAGCAGCCGGTTGATGCCGGGCATCAGTTTCCTGGCCTGGTCCACATCAGGGTTTGACCCATCCACATAAGCACCGATGGTGATCATGTCTTCTGCATTTCGATATGCCGCCATGATATTGACGGCTTTGTCCCGCATGGCCATGTGCTCGGGTTTGCTGACATCCCGCATGACCCTGGAAACACTGGCCATGACATCAATGGCCGGGTAATGGCCGCGATTGGCAAGATCCCTGGATAAGACAATATGTCCGTCCGTTATGGAACGAACCGTATCGCCCACCGGGTCGTTCATGTCGTCACCCTCCACCAGAACCGTGTAAATGCCTGTGATTGAACCGCCGCTCTCAAGGACGCCGGGGCGCTCTAAAAGAATGGGAATCTGGACAAAAAATGAGGGCGTATATCCTCTGGTGGTCGGTGGCTCACCGGCCGCCAACCCCACATCCCTGGAAGACATGGCAAACCGGGTAATGGAATCCAGCATGAGCAGCACATCCTTTCCCTGATCCCTGAAGTACTCGGCAATGGTGGTGGCCAGATAGGCACCCCGCATACGGGTTAACGGCGGCGAATCCGATGTGGCCGCCACGAGGACAGCCCGCTTGAGCCCCTCCTCTCCCAGGGTCTCCTCCACAAAATCCTTAACCTCCCGGCCCCGTTCCCCAATCAGCCCGATCACCACCACATCCGCATTGGTATGTTTGGTCATCATGCCCATGAGCACACTTTTTCCCACGCCGGAGCCGGCCATGATGGCCACCCGTTGCCCCCGGCCCAGGGTAATCATGGAATTAATGGCCCCGATACCGACATCCAGGGGCTCTTTGATCCTTTTTCGTTCCAGAGGGCCCAGGGGTTTTCCATACAAATAATAGGAAGTTGAACCTGAAATCGGACCCTTATTGTCAATGGGATTTCCCATGCCGTCCAGTACACGCCCAAGCATGTCGTCGCCCACCGGCACCATGGGGGAAGAGGCCACCGGCACAATCCGGCTTCCCATGCTGATGCCCCTGATCTCACCAAAGGGCATAAACAGCGCTTTTTCCTGCCGAAAGCCCACCACTTCGGCCATCACTGCCAAACCATGGTCATTGATAATGCGACACACGCCGCCCACGCCGAGGCCTAAGCTGTCCCCTTCGGCAATCAGCCCGATCACCTGGGACACCCGGCCTTCGGGCGTCACGGTTTTAACCTTTTCCACCGCATTGGCATAAACGCTAAAATCCACTTTTTTAAAAAGATCGTTCATCATATGCCCGCCTTGGCAATGGCATCGTAAACCGCCTTAAGTTTAGACTCGGGATCTGTAGTAATGGTGGCGCCGGCACTTTCAATGCGACATCCCCCTTTGGGAATCATGGCGTCCGTATTCACTGTAATATGGGTCAAGGAGCGTATAGACTCAAAAAAAGTCTCTTTAATCATTTCTACATATTCATAGTCTTCGTCGGCCACACTCAGGGTAATTTCCTCCGGGGAGGCAAGTTGGGACAACGCGTCCAGGATTGTGTTTTTGATCACAGCATCGTCCGAGTCCAGTTTGGCCAGCACCACTTTCCCGGCAATCTGACAGACAAGTTCAACCAACTGGGTTTCATATCGTGCCAGCATATTTTCCAGCATCTGATCCGCGGTTTCCAATGCCTGCTGGAAAGGTTCCAGGATCTGCGCCATTTCCTGAACAATCTCCTGTTTCCCGTCATCACGCCCATCTTCTATCCCCTTTTCATAACCCTCGGCCTCGCCTTTGGCAAATCCGTCGGTCTCCCCTTGTTTAAACCCCTCTTTCCGGCCTTTTTCCAGCCCCTCTTCATAGCCCTTAGCATGGCCGGCTACCTGCCCTTTTTCCAGCCCTTGGGCCATACCCTGCTCATAGCCTGCGGCAAATCCCTGTTCTTCCGGTGTGGGGCGATCTTCCGGCTCATCCGAACCCTGGGCTTCCTCCAAGAGACCGGAGACATCCTTTTTTAGATCAGGCTTATCGGCATCCACATCCGCGCCCTGGATTAAGGGTTCAAACAATTCTTTTTTAAGTTGTTTGGTGATTTTATAAAGGGCCTCAAACCCACCTTCTTCCCTTTCAACTTCCAAGGGATCAAACAAAAGTTTAAACCGGTCAAAATCAGGCTGGGCATCCGACCGTGACACCTCTTTATCAAAATTGTCAAGGGAGCCCACATCAATGGCCTTGAATTCATCATCTTGTGACGGAAACGATTCATCTTTATGTTCGTCTTGATCAGACAAGGACATCATCTTTTCCTTTACCCAGGGTTATGGTACCGTCGGCCTCAAGCTCTTTAGCAGCCCTGACCACGGCCTGCTGGGCTTCTTCAACCTCTGCCAGGCGAACAGGACCCATGGCATCCAGATCGTCCTTAAGCATTTCACCGGCCCGCTGGGACAGGTTGGCAAAAATTTTGGACTTCATATCTTCTGTGGCGGTTTTCAATGCATAGGTGAGTTGCTGACCTTCAACCTTCTTGAGAATTTCCCTCATGGCAGTATCATCCACATTGGTCAAGTCCTCAAATACAAACATGAGTTTGCGGATCTCATTGGCCATTTCCGCATCATCTTCCTCAACATATTCCATAACTGCATCTTCGGTGGATTTGTCCACACCATTGATGATATCCACCAGGACTTCCAGGCCGCCTGCCTTACCGCCGGGTCCGACGGCGCCGCTGAGCTCATATTTCAAGGCTTTATCTACGTCCCGGACAACGTCTTCGGAAATCTGGCCTAGCCGGGCGATCCTCATGGAAATATCGCCCTTGAGTTCATCCGGTAAATTCATCATAATTTCCGAGGAAATTTCTGCAGGCATATGGGCCAGAATCATGGCTATGGTCTGGGGATGTTCACCTTCAATATATGTAGATAAAGTGCCCGTATTCACATTCCGGCTCCATATAAAGGGTTTGGCCTGTTTCTTTTTTTCCAAATCGTCCAGGATGGCTTTGGCTTCCTTGTCCTTCAGTGTTTTGGTTACCACATTCTTAATAAAGGAGTCCCCTTCAACAATCATTTTGGGCTCTCCTTCATATATGACATTGAAATCAGCACACACGGTTTTGAGCATGTCAGGCGTAATCTGGTCAACCTTGGACATTTCAAAGGCAATTTCCCCAATTTCCTGCTCTTTCATTCTTGAAAACACCTGGGTTGTATATTCTTCTCCCATGTACATGAGAAATACTGCTGCCTTTTGACAACCGTCTAAATTTTCCGGATCAAATGCTTTTGACATGGAATTAATCCTCCTCCTCTTCTTCCTCTACGTCACTGAGCCATCCCTTGATGATATTCACGGTCTTGAACAGGTCTTTTTCCGCATAATAACGGGCCTTTTCATGACTACTCATATTTGCTATGTATGCGTTCCGCTCAGCTGCAGTCATTTTTTGGATAAACTCTTCTTTCTGGTCTTCGGTCATCATTTCAAAAAATTCACGCTGCTGATTCGCATTCATCTCAATAAAGGCAGGTTCCTTTTCCTCTGTCTCAAGTTGGGCACGTTCTTCCGGCGAGGGTAACGCTTCCTGTTCCACCGTAACTTTGATGTCACGAACAGTTTTTATGATCGGCCGGATGATGAACAGGAACAATACAAAAACCAGCAGTAAATTGGCAATGAGACGCCCGTATTCCTTCTGGACCATGCGCCAGCCTGTAAGTCTCTCTTGGGTGCCCTGCATATCGTCGATGGAAGCAAAGGGGAAGCATTCCATGGAAACTTGATCGTTGCGCTCCTCGTTATAACCCATGGCTCTGGTTACAATACTTTGGAACTGCTGCATCTCTTCGGCAGACCTGGGCATATACACCCGTTTGGTGTCGCCATTGTCACCTGTCTGGAACTCATATTTCCCGTCAATCACGGCTGCGACCGAAAGCCTTGTGAGTTCCGCCATGGGTTTCTGGGTTTCCCTGGTCCGTCGACTGATTTCGTAATTTACCGTATCATCACTCTTATTGATCAGTTCCCGGTTTTTATCGCCGGCCTGGTCTTCATCTGTAATGGGATTGACCGATGAAGGAATACCAACCTGTTCGTCAAGCTGGACAACCTTTTCAGCTCTGTTTTTCCGGCTGCGTATGAATTCCCCGCCCCGCTCAAACGGATCATAAATTTCTTCATTCATGTTATTTTTGGAAAAATCCATTTCCGAAGTAACCCGGACAATGGCTTTATTCGCCCCCACGATGCGCTCAAGCATGGTCTGGAGTCTGCGTGTCAGGTTCTCTTCAAAGCGCACCTTATACTGATATTGCGCATCTGCAAGATTTTCTGCATTAATTCGGGCCTCTTCTTCTTCTGATTTTCCCTCAAACAGAATCCGGCCGGCAGTATCCACAATGGTTACCAGTTTTGGGGTCAGATCCTGGACGGAAGACGCCACCAGATGTGCGATGGCAGCCACTTCGTCTTTCTGAAGATCTGCGACCAGCTCCAGCAGAATGGATGCCGAAGGCTGTTTGGTCTCCTCCACGAAAACCGACTCCTTTGGCAGTACAATCATAACCTTGGCATCCTTGACAGCCTCAAATGCCGCAATGGTGCGTGCCAGTTCTCCCTGAAGCGCCCGCTTCTTATTTATTTTTTGGACAAACTCGGTGGTGCCGAATTCGCTTTTATCGAAAATCTCGTATCCAACCCCTGCGCCTTTGGGAATGCCTTCTTTGGCCATGGTCAGCCGGATATCATATACCATGGTGTCCGGAACCAGAATGGTGGTCCCGTCACCGGTCAGGCGATAGGGCGTATTGGAAGATTTTAATATTTCCACGACAGCGGCGGCATCTTCCTGGCTCAACTCTGAATATGCGGCTTTATAAGGGGTTTGGTTGGCCCATACAAACATGGTGATAAACCCTGCCACCACCACCAGGGCCAGCCCGCCTATAAGGACTTTACGGACCATGCTCATCTCTTTGAACGTGGTAATGATTTTTTCAATTACTGGATTCATTTAAGCGGCTCCTGCTCTGCAAAGGGTTATACCTGCAGACGCATAATTTCTTCATAGGCACTCATGGCCTTGTTGCGGACCTGTGCCAGTACTTTTAGGGAGGTGGAGGCTTTGCCTAACGCCATCATGCCTTCATGAATACCAAGCCTGCCTTCTATGACGGCCTCAACAGAATCATCTGCCACATGCTGATTATTATTCACTTCCAGGACGGCTGATTCCAGACGTTTCATAAATTCTGGGCTTCGCTTGGCTGCCCGGTTCGCCACGGATTCCCTGTACAAGGAGAGTTTGCCGGGAATTTGTGTATTTATTCCATCCATTGATTTCATCCTTTTCCCCCAAAAAATTATTTACCTATTTCAAGTGCTTTGCTAACCATATTCTTTGTGGTGGAAAGCGCCGTGACACTGGCCTCATAACTGCGCCGGGCAACCATCATGTCTGAAATTTCGGTTAAATGATCCACGTTGGGCATCTTCACATAGCCTGTATCCGGATCTGCATCGGGATGGGCCGGATTATACACCAGATGAAAATCTTCCTGGGACCTGACAATCTGATCCACTCTGACACCTGTGCCGTTATCCGGCTTTTTTTCCTCCTCAAACTCAATGTCCGATAATTCAATCCGGCCGGACCGCTCCTTTCGAATCTTTTCTTGGACCACGCTTTCAAAGGAGTCAATATCATCTCCTTTGAATACCACCATTTTTCTACGATAGGGTCCGCCGTCTTCGCTTCTGGTGGTATCCACGTTCGCCAGATTTTCAGCAATGACATTGAGTTTCATACGATGGGCCGCAAGGGCCGTGCCGCTGATTTTTGATGCATTCATTAAATCCATGGATTATTTTCCTCCTTCATCAATGGCATAGTTGAGTATGGTCATTTTACGCAGCAGCATTTCGGCAGTAGATCTGAATTTCACATTGTTTTCCATCAGATTCATCATTTCCGTATCAATGTTCACCGAATCCAGGTGATAGATATCCACATCCTCGCTGTCCATACCGTTAATTTGACCGGCTGACCCGTCAATATTGCCGGATAGATGTTTTTCATTGGTTTTGTCCAGATAGTCAGGTTCCGGTTCAGTCATGGCCCGTTTGAGCGCACTTTGAAAATCTATATCGCTGGGCGTATACCCGATGGTATCCATATTGGCGATATTGCCTGCGATCAGGTTATGCCGCCGGGTTGAGATGTCCATACTTTTCCCGATCATCTCGTAGGTGTTCCCGAAAATTCTTGAATCGGCCATGTTAACCTCCGTTTTTTAAATTGAGGGTTCCGGGTCTGCCTCTATTCGCATTTCCCTTAGATGCCCGGGGTTGATATCCGGGCAGGAATACCGGAATATCGACATCATAAACGAAAAATGCAAATTGCATGCCTGAAATGATAAACAGCAGGAATCGTCAGAGAGGTTCTTTGTATTCGTTCAGTTTATTGCGAAGAGTTCTAACACTGATCCCCAGAATTTTTGCCGCATGTGTTCGGTTTCCCTCGGTCTGATCCAGTGTTCTGAAAATCATTTTTTCTTCCATCTCTTTGAGGGATACTGCCGAAAAGTCCTCATTGGCAACGGAGTCTATGCCTGTGTCATCAAAAAAGGCTGTTTCTGCGCCATCATCCATGAGCAAATCAGAAGGGGTGATCATATCGGTTTCAGCAAGAAGTACGGCACGATGAATTATATTTTCAAGTTCCCGGACGTTGCCGGGAAAAGAATGATTCTTCAGCATGGAACGTGCCTGATCTGTCAATCCTTTGACAGACCTTGCGTCAATCCTGCAGTATTTTTTTATAAAAAAATCGCATAAGGGCTGAATGTCCTGACTACGCTCCCGCAAGGGGGGGATAATCAGCGGAATGGTATTGAGGCGGTAAAACAAATCCTCCCTGAATGCCTGGTCCTCTATGGCTGTCTTGGCATCCCGGTTGGTAGTGGCGATTATCCGGACATCCACATCCACGGGTTGAGTGCCTCCCACCCGGTCTACTACCTTTTCCTGGAGTACCCGTAGGAGTTTGGATTGAAGATGAAACTGCATCTCCGTGATTTCGTCCAGAAACAGGGTTCCTTTATCGGCCAGTTCAAACTTGCCGGCTTTTTTTGCCAATGCACCGGTGAAGGCCCCTTTTTCATGGCCGAACAATTCGCTTTCCAGAAGGGTTTCTGGCAGGGCTGCACAGTTGATGGCGATAAACGGCTGCTGCCGTCGGGTACTTTTTTCATGCAGAAATCTTGCAAGCAGCTCCTTGCCGGTGCCGCTTTCGCCCTGAATAAGCACCGATGCCGACGAATCCGCCACCCGGGCGGCAAGCTTAAGCAGACGCGCCATTTTGGGGTCTTTAGTAATAATCTGAACCGCTTTATGTTTAACTGTTTTTCCCTTTGCAGCAGGCACGGGTGCAAAGGCTGTGACCAAGGATTTTTTAACGCTGAGTTCAAGCTGTCTTGGATCAACCGGCTTGATCAGATAATCCATGGCACCGTGCTGCATAAGGCTGACGGCATAATCCATCACAGGATCCGGGGTAAGGATAATAGTCTTTGGCACCCCGGTGTCTGAATCCGCCGCCTGTTTAAGAAAATCCAAAGCTGAGAATCCCGGCGTACCATCGTCGGCCACAACTACCGCAGGTTTTTGAGAAAGCACGTGGGTGATGGCATC
Organism: Desulfobacter hydrogenophilus; assembly: GCF_004319545.1. Taxonomy (NCBI): domain Bacteria; kingdom Pseudomonadati; phylum Thermodesulfobacteriota; class Desulfobacteria; order Desulfobacterales; family Desulfobacteraceae; genus Desulfobacter; species Desulfobacter hydrogenophilus. The sequence goes on from NZ_CP036313.1 coordinate 1,963,619, forward strand.
CGAGCCTTCGGGAACGGCATCAACCAAAAAACCCATCGTCTCGAACAGGTCGGTATAGGTCATTCGCTCTTTGGGGTTTTCAATTATGAGAAATAATCGTTGTCCAGGCACGTTGCCAAAGCATCCTTATGAATTTATCATTTTTTCCGCCAGTCCCATCGTGCTCAGCCGCTGCCGGGCAAGCCGGGCCCAGACCGAGTCGTACGACTGCGCTACCTGTTCAAAGGTTTCTTTCGCCTTATCCAGAACATTGCCTTTCTGGTAGGCGTCCCCCAGTAGAAAACCGATATTTGACTTGGCCCGGTCACCTTTTGAGAAATCAAGGGCTTTGGCAAAGGCATTGGCTGCCTGGCCATAGGATTTCATTTCCAGGTAAGTTGACCCCAGCGTTTTGTATGCGCCTGTCAGTATCTCGTAATTTTCGCCAGGCGATGCGGCAAACGCCTTCACCGCACGGGCCTGGAGTCCAGACGCCGTTTTTAAGTCTGACTTTTTTCGGTAAACCCCTGCGCGAAGCATGAGTATCCGCCCTTTATCCAGAGCGTCCTCCCCGGCCTTATACGCCGAGGCAAAAGCCTCATCTGCTTTTGAAAAACTGCCTTTTTCTATATAAATCTGCCCGATTCGGGTCAGGGCATCCACTCGGTTTTTATTTTTTGGAAATCTTTTCGTAAAGGCATACAATAATTTTAACGCATCATTGTCTCTGCCGGACTCATCCATGGCCTTGCCCAGTCCAAACAGTAGTAAAGCCGGCCGTTCTGCTCTTTTATAAAGTTTATAGGCAGAAATCAACTGATTAAATGCCTCTTCATATAGATTCGCCTGTAAATATGCACTTCCCACATAAAAGGGTATCAGTCGCCCCCCCATTTTTTTTAACTTGAACTGTTCTTTTTCATACCTCATCAATACAGATGTGTATTCATCGGCCTTCAACTGTTCTTTGAACAAGGCCTCATAGGCTTTTTGCATTAGTTTAACCGCCTCGTAGCGCAACCCCCTGGGATGAGTGGACAACAGGTCCTCAATTTCCTGGATGCATTTATCATACTCACCATTTTTTTGATAAATTTCAGCCAAGCGCATCATGGCGATCCGGGCATAGGTGTTTTCAGGAAACCGGGTCTTGATCATTTCGTAAATCTTAATTTTTTCAGCATTCGTTTTTAAGTACCTGGCAATTCCAATGGATGCATTGATATATCCAGGGGAGTCAGGATATTTTTCTCGGACCCGTTCGTACAACTTGATCGCCTTTTCTTCCTGATTCTCCATGCCATAGGCATCGCCGGCCTTGCTTAAAGCCATGTCAGGATCTTTAATGTCAGGATAAAGATTCAACAGCCGGATATAATTTTCCCGGGCGCCTTTGCTTAAACCCAATTCAAAATTGGCATCTGCCGTGTATTTGAGAAGGTCAGAAGAGTCATAAACTTTTTTTACATCATTTTTTATGACATAATTAAGAACGCTCAACGCGTCATAATACCGAAGGTTTTCAAACAGTGCCTTACCATACCCCAGCCCTGCATCCGATATATAGCCGTTACTTATTTTTGACTCAAATACCTTTTTATATAGGTTCAACGCTTTGTCATTATACCCTCTGTCATTATAAATCTGGGCCAGATGATACTCCACCTCCGGCATACCGGAATAGTCCGGAAAGTCCTTGCTGATAATATCAAAATATCCTTCGGCGGTTGCGCTGTTGTGCAAACGGGTATGAATCAATCCCATGGCAGCATAGGCAAATGGTATATAGCTTGATTTCGGAAAGGCGACCATGGCATCCTGAAACATACGTTCTGCAGTTAAAAGTCTTGCCGGATCATCGTTCTCAATACCCATAAAATTGACATAGGCCCTTAAGTAGTAGACTTGTTCCCGGCAAAAGGGGTTTTCTTCAAATAAATACTGTTCGAGAATGGCACTGGCTTCTTTGTACAATTGTTTTTTTACCAGAAGCATCGCATTTTCCAGCGCATTAACCTGACAACCCTGCAACGGATCCTCGTCCCGATACATATCGCTAATGTCGCCTTTAAAACGACTGGCCTGACGCTTTGGCGGTATATAAAGCGGTGGTTCCTTTATTCTCTCTTTTGTTTTAGATAGGCTGGCATCCTTTTGGGGACCGGTGTCCGACTTTTGGACAGTATCAAGGGGCTGTGCTTTCCGGGGCAGTTCGGTTTGGGAATGGGGAGCAGGTACTTGTATTGACGGCTCATTAGGGGCGTCGGCAAGGATTTGTTTTCCATCGGATTCCGTTGCCGGTGCTACCGACTGTTTTTCAGGTTTGGAAACAGCAGGCACAGCCGGTGCTGAAGGTTTCTGGATAGTCTTTGTCTGGGGTGCAGGAACATATTTGGGAACGGAAGAAGCAACATTTACGGCTTTATTTAAAATCACGGTCAACTGGTTATTTGCGGCATCAAAAGAGAATTTAATCTTTTTTTCACTGGCGTACTTACCCGTCACCATTAGGGCGATCACGTTGCCTTCAAGGGTTTCCACATGGACGGATTCGAGGTTGGGATTATCTTTTCCGCCAATGACAAGCCCTCTGGTAAGGCGTGCATTTTTAATGGCCACCAGGACTTCCCGCTCTCCGATACGGACAACTTTTACAGGGGCTTTACCGCTCATCTCAACCGTCACTGAAAAGGGATTGTCCTTGACGTGGATTGCTTTGACAACGGGGTGTGCGGCCATGGTCGTCGCAGCCTGAATGAATACACAGAAAACTACGGTCCAGGCCGATGATAAAACCTTCAGGTATGTGGGGATTAATTCTCTCATGATATATTAATATCCAAAAGGGTTCATGGTTGGAGAACTAAAAAGCAAGTAATATGCCATACCTATAATTGTGCATCATATCAGATTGAATGCCCTTTAAAAAGCACGTTCGGCAAATAAGTTCACAACGAGGGCTGGACAGGGAGTAGGGATTTCCGGCGGCAGGTGTCAAAAAACCGGCATCTCATCTTCCGGTTCGATATCCATTTTTTTTATTTTCTCAACCAGGGTCGTCCGGTTCATTTTCAACATTTCGGCGGCCCTGGCTTTTACCCATCCGGTTTTATTCAAAGCGTGGGTAATTAAAGATTTTTGATACGATTCCACTGCCTCATTAAAACCGATGTTTTTCTGGAACACGCCGGCCACACAGACCCGGGTGGTCTCTGTCTTGGCATCGGTCATACAACCCGGCAGATCAGCTATGCTGACGGTATCCTCTTCCACAAGGACTGACAACCGTTCCACCAGATTTTCCAGTTCTCTGATGTTTCCAGGCCATTCATAGGTCGCAAGCACCTGTTTTACCGAATCAGGAAATATTTTGGGCATGTATTCGGTATTGCGCCGTGCAAAACCGGACTGAAAATGGTCCACTAAGGGTATGATATCTTCAGGGCGTTCCCGCAGGGGCAGGATGTCAATGGGAATCACATTAAGACGGTAATACAGGTCTTCCCTGAATTCGTTATTTTCTATGGCTGCGGTCAGGTTTTTGTTGGTGGCCGAAATTACCCTGATATCCACCGATATGGTCTGGGATCCGCCCACTCGCTCGAACCGTCTTTCCTGCAACGCGCGTAAAAGTTTTACCTGCAGATCAGGGCTCATGTCACCGATTTCATCCAGAAAAATCGTACCTTTATCGGCAATTTCAAAACGCCCTGTCCTTGCACGGTGGGCACCGGTAAATGCGCCTCTCTCATGCCCGAACAACTCACTTTCGAGCAGCTCGCTGGGAATTGCCCCGCAATTGATTACCACCATGGGGCCGTCTTTTCTTGCTGAATTCTTATGGATGGCCCGGGCAATAAGTTCTTTGCCTGTACCGCTTTCTCCTGTGATAAGCACCGATGAATCAGAGCGCGCAACTTTACGCACCCGGTCAAGCACGGCCATCAGTCCTTTACTTATGCCGGCAATACCGTTGCGGTTGAAACTCGATACGTTTTTCGGCGGGGCGTCAACAGACCCCGTTGTTTTTTCAGCAGTTGCTTGGGCCATTGGAATTTAACTTACTTAAGAATTTTTTTGAGTTTGTCGGAAATAGCCTCTGCCGTAAACGGCTTGACCACGTAATTGGAGACACCGGCTTGTACGGCTTCTATAACGTTTTGTTTCTGGGCTTCTGCCGTGACCATCAGGAAAGGTGCGGTCTTGTACTGGGTGCTGGTCCGGACCTTTTTGAGCAGTTCAAGGCCCGTCATCTTGGGCATGTTCCAGTCGGAAATAATCAGATCAATCTTCTGGCTTTCAAGGACGTCCCAAGCTGTTGTGCCGTCATCGGCCTCCACCAGATTTTTAAAACCAAGCTGTTTTAAAATATTCTTCAGAATACGGCGCATGGTCGCAAAATCGTCAACTATCAAAATCTTGATGGATGTGTCCATTGCCACATTGTCCTCCTTAATTGGATTGAAACCCATCTTCTATCTATCAAAACACACCTCAATTGTAAATTCTCCACCATCGGTTTGGAAAGGGATCGCGATTTTAGGGCCATTCCCATAGTGCCTGATTGTATGTCTTCTCCCAGTGATCACTGATGGTATGGCAGCATTGAACATCTTGCCCATTTCATCAAGTTCCCGCCGGGCCTGTCCGGAAATCATATTTGTCAATTCCCCAACGGCATCGGCGATATCACCGTTGAGCCTGTCTATTTTTTCTCCGAACATGTTGGAAACAACTGTTAAAATACATTTCTCTTCAAAGGTTACGGCAATGGTTCCCTGGGCGACGCCGGTCAGTCCCATGACACCGGTGACATCACCCACGGCGATATTATCTTTTTTTAAATAGGGTTTCCCCGCAGAAACCGTAACAAAAGCCATTGTCTCCAATACGTTTATGGTTGCATTGATGAATGGATTTATCAGTGTGACATCCAAGGAACAACCCCTCCAGACGGTTTAAATTTAACTTCATATACTGCCGGGTAACTAATCAGAGCCTTCAATATTGTACAAAACCAACGTTTTCAGATGGGTATACGTATCTACGTCCATGGACTCGAACTCTACACCGAATCCGGTATTCGTGTGTCTGACGATTCGTCCTTGAATTTTCAGTTTGAGGTCGTCTATTCCTCCGGACAGATAAACATTCACCCGGCACGCCGTATCCAAGGAAGGCCGCTTATCTGTCTTGACAAATACGCCTTTCTGGCTCAGATTCTTTGAATGGGCCGTAAACTGTACGTTTTGTCCGGACTCATCAAGCATATGGATTTCGATTTTGGTTGTAAAAATTACCCTGGAATATTTTCGCCTATCGTCTTTGTCTGAAATGCTCAATGCAATTTCACTCCACGCTGAAAGATATAAAATGTTATACTCAATAATTTTTTAAATTAGATTAGCATATTTCATTTTCAGGCTCAAGTCATTAAGGACCGCAGATTAAATAAGTTGGGCAGAAATAACGCCGAATTTTGGTTCATCTACACGGCGCATGAAAGGTCGAATAGCAGGCCTGTTAAGCTTTTCATGCAACGAAGGAGATGGGCCAAAAGGCAAGCTATTTCGTTCAAGTTATTTAATTTGCGGTCCTAAAAGTCATCCGGCAGGTCCTGATTCGCCACCCGCAGAAAAACATCCACCACATCAGGGTCAAATTGAGTACCTGAATTTTTAATTATAATGCCGATGACGACATTCTTATCTTTTTTTTTCCGGTAGGCCCTGTCCGAGGCCATCGCGTCATAACTGTCGGCAACCGATAATATCCTTGCATGCTTAGGAATCTGTCCGCCTTTAAGGCCGTCGGGATATCCCGTGCCGTCAAAACGTTCGTGGTGATGCCGGATAATCTTCGCTTCTCTACCCCACAGACCCAGTTTGCTTATAATATCAGCGCCGATGGCAGGATGCTCTTTTACTTTTTCGTATTCATCTTCGGTAAGGCGTCCGGGCTTTAAGAGGATATCATCCCTAATACCTATTTTACCGATATCATGAAGGCTGCCTGCCACATTGATTATGTCCAGTTCTTCTTCAGTACACCCCATTTCCTCGGCAATGATCTGGGCGAATCTGGCCACTCTGCTGGAGTGTTTTCGGGTATAAAGATCCCGGACTTCAAGTGCGGTAACAAACGCAAACAGGGTGGAGAACAGATTCTCATATATATTTTCATATAAAGCTATGTTTTCAATTCCCGAGGCGGCTTTCTGGGTGATAAAATTTAAATAGTAAATATCCTTCTCTCCAAAAGAACGCGGCCCTTGGAAAATATAAGCCGACACAACACCGAAAATTTTATCCCGGATTTTCAATGGTGCAACCATAAAGGAGTTTACCTGCTCTTTCATTGATGGGATTCCGGACGCATCTGCGATGAGACAGGGCGTGTGATCGCTTCCCAGCGACTCTATAATAAATGCTTTTTCCTGTTCAGGAATATCTATGGAATAGGATGCCGGGCATTTTTTATTTTTCGCATCGGCTTTGTCCACAAGGACCAGGGAACTGCCCTGTTCTGAATACACATGGAAAAAGACCAGGTCCGCCTTGAGTTCTTCGACGCCTAATCGGACAACCTTGTTAAAAATTTCGTAACTGGAATCAATGGCGGCAAAATCTTCCATGACCCGGTTTAAAGTGTTGACATCCTCCACCTTTTTGATCAGTTCGTTGTTGAGTTGATGCAAGCGTTCCTGACGTTCCACCTCTTCTTTAAGGATCAGATTTTCAATAAAAAGTCCGCGTTCTCGCAATATCCTGCGAAGGGTCAACTCCATCTGTTCGAGGTTCACCGGCTTGATCAGGTAATCCACAACGCCGTTTTTCAGAGTCTGTATGGTATTTTCAAGGGAAGGATACCCGGTCATCACCACAACAGGCAGTGTATTGTCAATATGGCGAATTTGTTCGGCAAGTTCGAGCCCGTCCATCACCGGCATATTTATATCGGTGAAAACGCAATCTATTTTTTTTTGGTTGACAATAGCCAGAGCGTTTTCCCCGTTTCCTGCGGTATATACCTGGTAGCCTTTTCTTTCAAAAAATCCTTCGGTGACATCCAGAATGTCGTTTTCATCATCCACCACTAGGATTTTAATGCTATCCTTATTCATCCATCCAAACCTGTTGTTAATCGGAATTGACTTAAATTTTACATGTATACGAAACCCCACATTTTATCAACCAAAATCAAAATGTCTAAATCTTCGGCAAAACTCACGTGAAGAGAACTTGATTTGGTTTTTTTTTATTTATCAAGAATAATATTCTTGACTTTGTACAAAACAACGAATATTCTTTCTCGGGAATAAAACTTACATGATAAATTTAACTTAAATTGAATATAATTTAGTATGGATAAAACTGACCTGGAAATTCTTAAAATCTTGCAGAAAAAAGCCAGAATCCCCAATGTTGAGGTTGCCAGAACCATTGGCATGGCACCTTCCGCAGTGCTTGAGCGGATTAAAAAGTTGGAGGCAAAAAAGATCATCCAGGGCTATGAGGTGCGCCTGAACCCGGATATGTTCGGCTGTGCCATGACCGCCTTTGTCAGCATCCAGGTGACCCGCCCGTCCAAGATTCGGGAAACCGGCGAACAGCTGGCAACCATTGAACAGGTCCAGGAAGTCCATTATCTGGCCGGTGGCGACACCTTGATGATTAAAATAAAGGCATCCGGCAACATGGCGCTGGAAGAACTGATACAAACCCGGATCGCCGATGTGAGCAGCGTAAAGGCGACCAAAACATTTATTGCGCTTTCCACGTTTAAGGAAAGCGCCAAGATTAAACTGCCGGATGACGTTTAATTTGTGTTTGAGCGGAAAATCACCCATCTGCGGCGTTGTAAAAAACTTGCATCTGGACAACTTTTCACTCAAACACGGGTTTTCACTCCGGAACATTAATATAAAGGAATTATTATCATGCCCATGTCACCTGAATTCAAAGGAAGGCTGTCAGCGGTGGTCCAGGATGCCGTCGCAGCCTTTGGCAGCCCTTTTCACATCTACGATGAAACCGGGATCATTCAAACATGCCAGGCCCTGAACAATGCATTTTCCCCCATTGACGGATTCAAGGAGTATTTTGCCGTAAAGGGACTGCCAAATCCTACGGTGATGGCGCTTCTCAAAACCCAGGGGTTTGGCTTTGACTGCTCTTCGGTACCGGAAATAGAGCTGGCCCGTAAAGTAGGAAGCAATGCCGACGATATCATGTTTACCTCCAACAACACCACCCAGGAACAGCTGAAAGCCGCCATGGACAATGGAGGCAGCATCATAAACCTGGATGATATTTCCTTGATTGCAAAACTGCCGGCTATACCTGATCTGCTTTGTTTCAGATACAATCCCGGCGCGACACGCCAGGGGAACGATATTATCGGTAAACCTGAAGAAGCCAAATACGGCCTGACCCGGGACCAGATTTTTTCAGCCTATGACCAAGCGATATCCCTTGGTGTTAAGCGGTTTGGCCTGCATACCATGATGGCCTCCAATGAGCTTAATTTTCAATACATGATTGATACGGCGGACATGTTGCTGGAGCTGGTTGAAGAGATAAGCCGCACCCTTGACATCCGGTTTGAATTTATTAATATCGGCGGCGGGTTAGGCATTCCCTATACCCCGGATGCCAAGCCATTCAATCTTGACGGCATGGCCGGCGGCATCATCGCTTCTTTTGAGGCCTTTAAAGCGAAAAACGGCTGGGTACCCAAATTATATATGGAAAGTGCCCGGTTTATCACCGGCCCCCACGGCGTCCTTGTTACCTCTGTGATTAACCACAAAAACACTTATCGCAACTATGTGGGCGTGGATGCATCCATGTCGGCATTGATGCGCCCGGGAATGTATGGCGCCTACCATCACATCCACATCCATGGCAAACCGGAATCCGTCCCCTTGAAAATAGTGGATGTCGTCGGTGCGCTGTGTGAGAATAATGACAAGTTTTCCATCCAAAGACAGTTGCCCGAAACCCGGGAAGGCGACATTTTGATTATCCACGACACCGGGGCACACGGACATGCGATGGGCTTTAATTACAACGGCCAGCTTCGTCCCAAGGAACTTTTGCTTAAAACAGACGGCAGCATTGAACTGATCCGCCGGGCAGAGACCATGGATGATTATTTTGCCACATTAAATTTTGAGCCGCGAACCATCGTACCGGGACATAATTGCTGATGATCAAAATAAAAACAATTGATTATCAATTCAATGTATGGTTTGCTTTAGCCTGTACATGGGCCCAACGATTTCGACTCTGGCATTGACCCGGCAGGAGAAATAGCATGGATTTACAACAAATCTGTCCTGATAAGCTACTCACCGCACAAGCAAGTGTAAAAAAAATTCGCAACGGTTCACGGGTATTCATCGGTACAGGATGCGGAGAACCCCAGCACCTTATTCGGACCATGGTCGAGAATCAGTCCCTTCAGGATATTGTTGTATATCAGATGCTTTCAACCACCTTGGCGGAATATCTTAATGACGACAATTTTTCGTCCCGGTTTTCCATTAAACTGTTTTTTATTTCCATCCTTATGCGTAAATTTGCATTTGAAGGAAAAATTGACTATATCCCGGTCTACCTGTCACAGATCCCAAAGATTTTTCGGAACAATGAAATCGGCCTGGATGTTGCCCTGGTTCAGGTCAGTCCTCCAGACGCCCATGGTTACTGCTCTTTAGGCATTTCCGTGGATATCACCCTTTCCGGAATGAAAAGTGCACAAGTTACCATCGCCCAAGTCAATCCCCAAATGCCCAGAACCTGGGGAGATTCGTTGGTGCACATCGACGATATTGATTATTTAGTAGAATACGAAGAAGATCTTCTGGAGTCTCTGCCCAAGACCAAAAATAAAACCGTGGTCGAACGTATTGGGCATTATGTCAGCCAGCTGGTGGATGATGGTGCCACGCTGCAGATTGGTTTCGGGCATCTGCCCCATGCCATTATGCCCTATCTGGCTGGCAAAAAGGATCTTGGTATCCATACCCAGGTGATAACGGACGGCCTTCTGCCTTTATTCAAACAGAAGGTAATCACTAATCGCAAAAAGAATTTTCTCCCCGAACGGGCTGTAGCGTCCCTTTGCATGGGGTCAAAGGAATTATATAAATATATAGCTGACAATCCCATGTTCTATTTCAGTTCATCTGAATTTGTGAACGATCCCAATGTCATTGCCAAAAACGATAACCTGATCTCCATCAGCTCTGCCCTGGAGGTGGATCTGACAGGCCAGATATGCACGGATTCAAAAGGGTATCTGTTCTATTCGGGCATCGGTGACCAGGTGGATTTCATAAGGGGATCTGCCATGTCCAAGGGCGGATTTTCTATTGTCATCATCCCGTCCACGGCCCAGAACGGCCAGGTATCCCGCATTGTGACGCATTTAAGCGAAGGTGCCGGGGTTGCCACCACCCGGGGTGATATTGACATTGTGGTCACTGAGTACGGTATTGCAGAAATCCGGCGGAAAAGTATTTTTCAAAGGGTTATGGAACTGGCCCAGATTGCCCATCCCAAATTCCGCAAGCAGCTCATTGAACAGGCCAAACAGCGCCATTATATTTTCAGCGACCAACTGCCGCCCACAAATCAGGACCTGCTGTTTCTCGTCGGTTATAAATACAACATGCTTTTGCCCAGCGGAAAACAGCTGGAAGTCCGGCCGCTTCAGCCTTCGGATGAATTTGAATCCAGAAATTTTTACTATTCTCTCCAGGAAGATTCCATCTATTTTCGGTTTTTTAACCGCCGCAAAGTGTTCTCAAGGCGTATGCTCCAGCAGATGTGGGCCCAGGTGGATTACAGCCGGAATATGACCCTTATTGCCCTTATGCAGCAGGGCAAACGCAAACAGATTGTGGCGGTGGCGTCTTACGCAGAAGTGGACCCCAAGCATGCGGAAGTGGCTTTTCTGGTGCAGGAGGAACTGCATGGTCAGGGAATTGCCACCTTTTTGTTGAGCTGCCTTGAAAAAATTGCCCGGAAGAACAATTATTCCGGTTTTACTGCCCTTGTCCTGGCCGAAAACCGAAAAATGCTCAATGTGTTTAAAAACACCTATCCCCACGCAGAATTTATACGGGGGGAAAGTGGGGAAATTGAAGTAATCATGCCCTTTAAAATCATTGGAAAACCGAATACGACTGATGATCAATAAAGCTGACAGCCCGCCACACAGACCGTCTACACGGCCTTCCTTATTTGTTTTTTGAGCTTAATTCGGGAAAATCCCAGTAAAAATACTCTTTGATGGGCGCTTCCTCAACTCTTTGGGTTCCCCTCCGGTCTGCTTCGGTATCTCTCAAATCAATACGACGAATTTTTCCGGAAATGGTTTTTGGCACTTTATCAACAAATTCAATGACTCTTGGAATTTTAAATTTGGCAAGGATGTTTATGGTGTGCTTGAACAAGGCCAGGGCCATTTCCCTGCTGCCGGCTTCACCCGGACTGAGAATGACATAGGCTTTGACCAGTTGGTACCTCCTGGGATCAGGGGTCCCCACAACCGCAGCCTCGTCCACCGCAGGGTGTTCGATAAGCGCACTCTCCACTTCAAAGGGGCCGATGCGGTAATCGCTTGATTTAATGACATCATCGGCCCGACCCACAAACCACCAGTACCCATCGGCATCAAAGGACGCCTTGTCTCCGGTGTAATAATATTGGTCCACAAATACGGAATCCATTTTTTCCGGATTGCCGATATACTCTTTAAAAAGTCCCACCGGTACCCAGTTGTCTATTTTTACAACAATGTACCCCTCTTGATCCGGTTGTGTAATCTCATTGCCTTCATCATCAGCCAAGGTTACATCATACATGGAAGACGGCACGCCAAAAGAACCTGCCCGCATATTTTCGGCCATCCATGGCGGGTTACCGATCATGGCCGTGGATTCTGTCTGCCCATAAAAATCCCGGATACGGGTGCCGGTAAAGCCATGCCAGCGTGTAATCACTTCCGGATTTAAGGGTTCTCCGGCAGACACGGACTGACGCAGACAGGACAGGTCAATACCATCAAGGTCGGCATTTACAAACATGCGCCAGGCAGTAGGCGGCGCACAAAGGGTTGTGACCTTTTGTCTTGCAACCGCATCAAGGTAAACCTTTGCATCCAAGGAATCAAACCGGAATGCAGTTACTGTGGCTCCCACATTAAAGGGCGCAAAAAAAGAGGACCAGGCCCATTTACCCCATCCGGGTGCACTGAGATTATGATGGATGTCATCGGGTTTGAGCCCTATCATGGCCGTGGTTGATAAATGCCCCACAGGATAGGAAACTGCCGTATGTCCCACCCGCTTCGGCAAACCGGTGGTCCCGGAGGTAAAAAAGCAGAACAAAATATCATCGGATGCCGTGTTTGCGGCCTCCGCCTTGTCAGATGCCTTTTCCACCTCGTCGTAGGAAATCCAGCCCGGTGCCTGGCCAAGCACCAGTTTCACCTTGGGAGTGATCTTTGTTTCCCGGATAGCGTTTTCAATGATCTCGACACTGGCCATGTCTGCCAGAATGACATCAGGTTTATAGGTTTCAAACCGGAAATCCAGCTCCCTTGCGGTCATGGTGGTGGCCGTGGGCACGCTGACAATGCCGGCCTTGATGCAGGCAAGACTTGCAAACCATATTTCAGGACACAGGGGCACCATCATATACATATTATCTTTCATGCCAACGCCCTGGTCCGCCAGAAAATTGATCAGCCTGTTGGCCCGGCATGACAGATCAAAATAGGAAAAGCGGCTGGATTCAAGTGTGGTTAGATCTTCATACACCAAAGCCGTTTTATCCGGAGTCCGGGCCACATGAAGACCTTCAAACACCTGGTTTGCCCAGTTGAATGAATCCGGCATTACCATGCTGTTCAAAGAATCAAAAAATGCCTTTACCCGGACCTGTTTTTCAGAATCATCCGGCATACGGTTGATATGGATAATCTGTTTATAGAACTCTTTCATACTTTAGGAAACACTCCTTGCAATCCAAATTAATCTTATGTATAGCTAATCAAAAAATATTGACTCTATAATGGATCGTCCTCGGGTTTGTCAAAATATTTTATTGATCAATGCCTGACAATTAAGGAAAACACCCCTATGGCAGATAATCGTCCCTTTTTGATACTTGCCCCTTTGCAGGGGGTCACAGATGTGGTGTTTAGACAGGCCTATGTCAGGCATTTCAACGGCATTGACCAGGCCATGGCCCCGTTTATATCTACCATGAGCAGCAGGCGCTTGAAACCGTCCAGACTTAAAGACGTGGATCCGGCGTTGAACACAGCCCTTCCTGTCATCCCCCAGATTCTGGGTAATGATCCGGATGATTTTATCTATCTTGGGGATTCTCTTTTTGACATGGGCTATGCCCAGGTGAACTGGAACCTTGGGTGCCCTCATTCAAAGATTGCAAAGAAACTGAGGGGGTCGGGCCTTTTATCCCACCCGGATAAAATAGACGCTTTCCTTTCCCGGGTAATCCCGGTCATGAAACCCGCGTTAAGTGTTAAAATCCGCCTGGGGCGTAAAAGTAAGGAAGAGATCCGGGACCTGATTGCAATGTTTAATGCCCACAAACTTGACGAAATTATCCTGCATCCCAGAACCGGGGAGCAAATGTATACAGGCGCCGTTGATGTTGACGCGTTTGAAGCGGCCATGAACGCCTGTGACCATCCCATGGTCTATAACGGAGATATTGTGGACTCGGCATCATGGGAAATAATCCGGCAGCGTTTTCCGGACATCAGTCGCTTCATGATCGGCAGAGGTGTTCTTTCCAACCCCTTTTTGCCTGAGCAGATCAAGGGGATGAACATCGATTCCCAAAACACCGACTTCCAAAGGCGTGAACGATTGAAAAAATTTTATGCGGATCTTTTTAATAGTTACAAACAGGTCTTTTCAGGCCCGGGGCACCTTATCGGGCGCATGAAGGGATTCTGGAACTATCTGGGGCCTTCTTTTGAGAACAGCAAGAAACCGTTGAAAAAACTGCTTAAGTCAAATTCGGAACAGGACTATTTAGACCGGGTCAATGAATTCTGGGGCATGAACTTAAAATTTTGTCCGGGCAGGATAGAATGACGCGCCGGCCCGAATAGATAATTGTATCTTATATGAAAGTCAAAATAACTTATTGAATTACTTTTATCTTTTGTTGTGGATAGTAATGCATATAAACATGCCGTTGGCATATAAAATATTGTACCATGGATAATAGCCCTTGATTTATTAAAGAGAGAGGTTGATCATAACTTTGTGTTAATTTTTTTATTTTATAAGGAGGGATTAATGGGTTTAAATTTAAAATCAGTTTTTATGGTATTTATTGCTGTGCTTTTTATTGGATGCTTTTATTCTGCAAATGCGGATGAAAGCAACGATCCGTCGTGCTTTTCCAAAAGCCTCCATGCCAGTGGAGAAGGAATGCGTTACTGGTATGAGGAAGAGGGGGGATTCAAAAATCTCACAGGAATTCCCTACGATGAGCTTGACTGCAAAAATTGCCACGTTAAAAGCTGCGACCAATGCCACATTGGTGGAAAAGAGGGAAAATGCACTTATTCCACAGAAGTCGCCCAAAAAAACGAGACTTGCCTCAAATGTCATACACGGGCAAAAGCTACCATTAAAATCAATACAGCACAGGACGCGCTGGACGTGCATTTTAAAAATGGAATGACCTGCGTGGAATGCCACGAATCTCATGATGTGCACGGAGACGGCACGCAATATCACACCATGCGCGAAAAGGGAGCTGTTACTGCGACCTGTGAAAATTGCCACGAAGAAGATCCGGAAGATACCAACGAAGCGCACAAGCAGCATAAAAAAGATATTCACTGTTCGGCATGTCATGTGAAAGCTAGCACAACCTGCATGAATTGCCATTTTGGAAAATTTTTGGAAACCAAGCAAAGAAAAGGAAATTTTATTCCGCCTTCGCAAACATGGACCCTGCTTATGAATTATGATGGCAAGGTTGCTTCTGCGAACGTTCAATCGCTTGTTTACAAAGGCAAAAAATTTATTGCATATGCCCCATATTTTACCCACGCAATCCAGGAAAAAGGCAAGGATTGTTCGGATTGCCACGCAAACAAAGCAACGCAGCTTATTCAAAAAGGGGAATCCGTTCCAATGCTTTCTTTTAAAGACGGCAAGGTCGTTCATTGGGAGGGAATCGTTCCGGTGGCGCCTGATAATTTGGAATGGACATTTTTTGACAAAAAAGACGAGGATTGGGTTCCAATTGAAAGCGCTGAAAAGCCTGTTGTGCAGTTTGCAGGCTACGGCACGCCATTCAGTAAAGAACAGATAGACTTAATGTCTCTGAGTCCGGAAGACGCCAAAAAAGCAAAAGAGAAGACTGGCAAAAAGGGCAAGAAGGACAAGAAGGGCAATTCGTTCTTGAATTTTTTTAACCCCTCTTTTTAAGCGAGAAATGTAAGTGATTTTAAATCACAACATAACATAGCATGCCTTCAAAAAGATGAGTTAAGTAAGAGTATAAAATTTTTGCAGGGGCTCAAAATTTTGAGCCCCTGCTTCCCACCGGAAGCCATTTTTTGAGCCATCGAGCAAACTCATTTTTTCATTTATTTTTTCCGAGTTCCTAAATAGAGACAGCAGCCTCATAACCCCCATGCACGGCATCAAAAGCCGTTCCCACCTTTAAGGCATCACCGACCACACGGTAGTCAATGCCAAGTTTTTTGGCAACCTGCTCCAATGGATTGTAAGATACAGCACCTACAGCCACAACAACAGTGTCAAAGTCCAGGGTATTGATTTTGCCATCCTTTTCAATTTCCAGTCCTGTTTCTGTAATCCGCAACACTTTTGCGGCGGTCACAGTTTCCACATTAAAACGCCTAAGATCCTGCATCATCCCCCACCTGGTTGATTTACCGATATCCCTTCCAATGCTATTGGTCATCTCAATGAGACATACTTTTTTGCTGCCCCGTGTGGCCATGTCAAAAAGTGCTTCCGGAGTTTCCGCCTTGTTCACCAGCAGAAATTTGATGGTTTCTGCCGAAACTGTACCTTTTTCCGAAAGGACCAATGCCGTTTCAACCCCCACAGCCCCACCACCGATGATGGCCACATTTTTGCCGGTCCCCACCTTGTTTTCAAGAACATCCCAGGCCCCTGCCACATGGGGAAGGTCCATGCCGGGGATGGCCGGTTTAAGGGGAATCGCGCCTGTGGCGAGGATTAGAGTATCGGGTTTTTCCTTTGAAATAAAGGCTTCGTCCACCTTGCAATTTAACACCACGGGGATTTTTTCCACAGAGAGCTGAGTTTCAAGGTCATCTGAAAATCGGGAAAATGTTTTCCGGCCCGGAGGTGCCGCAGCCAGGTGGAGTTGTCCGCCTAAACGCCTGGCACTCTCATACAGGGTCACATCATGCCCACGCCGGGCACAGGCCAGCGCGGCCGTCATACCGGCAGGCCCGCCGCCAATCACCATCACTTTTTTGGCCGCCTTAACTTTGCCTGTTTTTTTGCAGTACTCATGGCCGGCCAAAGGATTGCAAAGGCACTCCACATGCTTGAGTTTGAACAGGTTGTCAAAACAGCCCTGGGCACAGGCAATACAATGGACAATCTCCTTTTCTCTGCCTTCACGGGCTTTTTTGGGCAGATCCGGGTCTGCGATCAGACTGCGGCCCATGGCTACCATGTCGCAAAATTCCTGATTAATCATCTCCCTGGCGGTTTCAGGGTCATCTATCCTGTGGCTTGCGATCACAGGGACATGCACAGCAGCGCGGATATCCCGGGCAAGATAGCCGAATGCCCCCTTGGGTACCTGGGCCACAATCTGGGGCACCCGGGCCTCATGCCAGCCCACATTGATACACAAGGCATCCACAGGCCCGTTGGATAGTTGTTTTGCATATTCGATGAGATCGGATCGTTTATTGCCCCCCGGCATAAAATCATTACCGTTCATTCTTACAATCAAGGGGTAGTCAGGCCCCACGGCATCCCGAACCGCCTGGGCCACTTCCAGGCCAAACCGCATGCGCTTTTCAAGGTATCCTCCGTATTCATCGGTACGCTGATTGGTCAGCGGCGACAAAAATTCGGAGATAAGATACCCCGTGCCCGACAGAATCTCCACAGCATCAAACCCTGCCTTTTTTACCCGGGCTGCGGCATTTGCAAAGGATTCAATGGCCTGCTGTATCTCCTTTATTTCAAGGGCTTTTGGCGTCTCCTTTGTCATTCTGGAGGCAATGGCAGACGGGGCCACGGGCTGTTTGCCATTGAGCAGGAATGAAAAATTATACCGGCCGGCATGGTTAATCTGCACGGCACAAAGACTTCCATTTTTCCGGATGGTCTCTGCCAGCCGGGTCAATCCAGGGATAAATTTATCATCATGGGCACCAATGTTTCGGGTGTTGCCGGATAGTTCGTCCACCGTGGCATACCCTACGCAGATCATACCCGGCCCGCCTTTGGCCCGTCTCGCGTAAAATTCAACGATTTGATCCGTCACTTCAAATGCCTGTGCCATGCCCAGGTGCATGGCCGGCATATAAATTCTGTTGGGAATGTTCAATTGATTGATTCGGATGGGAGCAAACAGAGGATCTGTCATTGTGCTTCCTTTCTGTTTAGAGTTAACCTTGTTTAAGTGGAATATCCCATTTTTTCATGTACTTCCAGACAAGGGTACGGCTTTTCCCAAGTTGTCTTGCCACCTCAGCCTTATTCCAGTTGCAGGTATCCAAAAGCGACACCAGATGCTCCCGGGTCAAGGGTGTCGGGGAAAAGGAAGGCGGATTTGAGAATGAAGCGTTCTCTGGGGATGCCGCATCGGATTGATTCTGACCGCAAACCTCGTCAGGCAAATCGGCACGGCTTATTTCCCGGGTGCGGCATAGCACAAATCCATGGGCAATGGCATTTTCCAGTTCCCGAACATTCCCGGGCCAAGGGTAGGCCATCAGCGCTTTCATGGTATCAGGGGGGCACATTGTGGATGTTCATGCCCTCGTGTTTATTCCCCTTTTCGATGAAGTTTCGGACCAGCATGGCATTTTTAATCTGCGGTCCTTATTCACACTTCACCCGTTATAGTTACTGTTTGACAACGGATAATGATACGGTAACGTTACTTAACAATCAATTTTTATCCTCAAACGGATTCTTTTTTTTCTTTTTGCCTGTCTCCTGACAGGCATCACGCATTCATGTGGATACACCCATTTTAGGAAGAATATAAATTTGGAGCAGCAGATAAACTGCAACAAAGCCGATCATAATTAAAAATTCCATTCATTATCTCCTTTAAGATTTAGAATTATGCAGGCCCATTGTGCTTATTTAAAATAAGTTACAATCACAGTGTTTGGCAAGCAATATGCCAAAATGGATATGTTTTTTATGAGATTATTTGTCCGCGCTACTGTAAAAAAGGGTATTAGCGCTTGCTTACTGATGACTATGAGCTATATTTTTGTTAAAATATAGGTATGCAGAAACCAAAATGGAGTTAGATTATGATCCAGAAACCAAAACGTATATTATTCGCCTCGGACCTGTCCACCAACATGAAAGAGGTATTTAAACATGCCGTATCCCTTTCCACTCTGAGCGATGCGAGCATCGTTGTGCTTCACGTCATGGAAGAGTCCGGCAAAAATGCGCAACGGCGCGTACAGCGTGCATTCGGTGAGACACTTTACAACACCATAAGATCCGAACAAAAAGCTGGCGCTCGGAACCTGCTTACGGGAAAAAATGTGGATGCCCTGGGTATTAAACAGGCCATTGCCGGTTTCCTGGAAGACAGGGAAAACAGTCCGTCAGATATTGAGATGAGTTCTCCCATTGAAAAAATCCTTGTTACGGAAAGTAAGTCCATTGCCGATGAAATTACAAGGACAGCAGTTGAAGAAGGATGCGATATTATTGTTATTGGGTGTGGGCACCGCAGTTTTATAGAAACTGCCATTGGGGATGACATTGCCCGCAAGGTCCTTAAACGAACTTCTGTTCCCGTGTTGGTGGTACCTTTGCTGCACTGATACCAGCCGTTCAACTGTGGTATATGTTTCCGGTCGGATGCGCTTTAATATTTAATGTCCGACCGGAAATAAAAATTTTAACACACCAACGCCTGATTATGGAGGCCGCATGGCTGAAATAAAAGATATTGTACTGATTTACATGGAAGACGCCCCCGTCAGTTTTGCCAGAATTGAAGATATTGTGCCGGACCATAAAAAAGACTGGTATCAGATCAGACTGCTGATGCTGCAGATACCGCTTCAGGTTGTTACCTGGATTTTAAAAGCTGATTACATCAATGG
Source organism: Desulfobacter hydrogenophilus (assembly GCF_004319545.1). Classification (NCBI taxonomy): domain Bacteria; kingdom Pseudomonadati; phylum Thermodesulfobacteriota; class Desulfobacteria; order Desulfobacterales; family Desulfobacteraceae; genus Desulfobacter; species Desulfobacter hydrogenophilus. Next base: position 1,982,990 of record NZ_CP036313.1, read on the forward strand.
AGATGTATTTTCCATGAACGGCAAAAGTATGCGACTGGAAAAGGTGGTTGCCCCGGTCGTAGCCAATGAACATAATGACGCGCCTGAAACACCACCTGAAAACGGTAACGATTCTGAATCCCTTAAATCGGATGATTCTTCCGAAAAAAATCAGGGCAACATTATTTCCTTTTCCAAGCGGAAAAACCATAAAAACGGGCAGGAGTCATAGATTGCCCGGCCCTACCGGCATTTTGTCCGCCTCCAGGCGTACCGATATACCAGGGTGGTACATGCCCTGGTTTCTGGATAGAATTGAAAAAGGGTATTTTATTGTAACCAATCCATTTAACAGACAGTCCCGCAGGGTTGATGCAACCCCCAAAGACATTCACACCATTGTTTTCTGGTCAAAAAACTATGGCCCATTCCTGGATTTAAGAGCTCACAAAATTTTAGTCCAAAAAGGATTTCACCTGTTTTTCAATTTTACCATCAATACCCCCCTAAAAGAGCTTGAGCCCGGTTTGCCTGATCTCTCAGAGCGTTTGGCCCAGGTCCGGCGTATTGTCTGGGACTTAAGTCCAGGACAGGCTGCCTGGCGTTTTGACCCCATCTGTTTTTATGAGAAGGGTGGCCGAGTGTTTAACAATCTTGACACCTTTGAATATATTGCAGGGCAATTGTCACAGATGGGTATCAAACAATGTATTACCAGTTTTTATGATCCGTATAAAAAGGTGGCCGCAAGAATAAAACGCATGACTGGGCTCGGCAGCCCCATGCTCAAATTCATTGATCCGGGCATGGAGCGCAAAACAAACATTATCCGCAGTATGGCTCAATTTCTCAACCCCCTTGGCATGGACCTTTTTTTATGCTGTGAAAAAGAATTGATGGATGCAGCCGGATTACAGACATATGCATCCCCTAACGCCTGCATCAACGGACGCCTTTATAAAACTTTATTTGGGGGGAATCCGGAAACCCGCGGCGATTATGGGCAACGGCGTAAAAAAGGCTGTCAATGCACAAAATCGTTCGATATCGGTTCCTATGAAGACCACCCTTGTTTCCACAATTGCCTTTTCTGCTATGCCAGAACGGGCCTTGATATCAAAAAAACGTCCATAGGGTGACCCGGCTTGTTATTTCTCCAATTAGCCTACGATATAATATGAAAATAAAAGACCTAGAAATTAACGGCATTACTTTTTTGGCTCCCCTGGCAGGAATTACCAATCTGCCCTTCAGACAATTGATAAAGGATTGTGGGTGTGCTGTGGTATGCTCGGAAATGATCAGTGCCAAAGGCATATTCTATAACTCAGAAAAGACAATAACTCTGCTTAAGTCACAGAAAACCGAGCGACCCTTGTCTGTACAGATCTTTGGGTCGGATCCGGTATCCATGGGGCAGGCTGCCGCATTTATCGATGATCTTGGGACAGCAGATATCATTGACATTAATTTTGGGTGCAGTGTCAGAAAAGTGATCAAACAAGGGGCCGGTGTCGCACTAATGAAGGATCCCGCCCTTGCCCGAAAAATATTAAAGGCTGTCAGAAATGCCACATCTCTGCCTTTTACCATAAAAATACGCAGCGGTTGGGATACGTTTGGGGATCAGGCCGTGAATTTGGCGAAAATCGCCGAAGACCAGGGGGTCGACGCCATCGCCTTTCACCCGAGGAGTGCTGCTCAGGGGTTCAGGGGGAAGGCGGACTGGAAACTGATTGCACGACTTAAACAGGCCATCCGCATTCCCGTCATAGGAAACGGCGATATCATTACGCCCCAGGACGCAGGAGAAATGTTTTCCCAGACCGGCTGTGACGCCGTCATGGTGGGAAGGGCGGCCATGGCCAATCCGTTTATTCTTTCACAAATCGAACAGTATGTGGCCCACGGCACATTCACCCGTCCTGAGCCTTGGGCCATCTTTAGAAAAATGGAAGCATTAATCCAGGGGTATGTCACCTATTTTGGGGAAACCACGGCATGCAGGATGCTCAGGGGCAGGCTTGCATGGTTTATTCGGGGATTGCCCGGGGCCGCTGGGTTCCGCAAACAATTATCCACCCTTGTAAGCAGTGCCCAGGCCCGTGATATGATCCGGGATTTCGAGGCAGGCATCAAGGATTGAGGCCTGCCTCGAATCATTGCCTTGGGGCTATGATCTTTTCGCTGTGATAAAATTTAAATTATCAGGGTTTGATATATTCGGCAGATCCCACGGACGAAATCCCGCCGCGGGGGGTGAATTCGCCTGTCACCTTCATGTAAAGAGGATTTATGACCGAGACCATATCGTCCAGGATTTTATTTACCACATGTTCATAAAACATTCCGACGTTTCTGTACTGCATTAGATAATATTTAAGTGATTTTAACTCCACCAGATGGGCGTCCGGTCGGTACTCGATAATGATGGTCCCGTTATCCGGCAAACCTGTCATGGGGCAGACGGAAGTGTATTCGGGCTGGGTAATTTTAATATCAATGCTGCGTTTGGATTTATAGGCATATTCAATGGGTTCCAGAAGGTCCGATGTAATGACATCAGCCGTATCCACTGTAAAAGGTCTGTCGTAGTGCTTGTTTTCCATCTACAATCTTTCTTTACAATTCTTTACAATTTTTACCCGAAAATTCACTTCTAACGGGTTGCCAATTTTTCTGGAATTATGGTAACATACACCATGAAAGTATTCAATATGCTTCAAGACATACTGCCGGCGGTAAGTTTGCCTTTGATAGACAGTTGATAGGCCGCATCCGGGTGTACAAGATTAGGAAGTTGTTAAAAAATTTCTTGACAAGCGGGTTAAAAAATTAGATAAAGACGCCTGCGATATACCCAAAGAAAATTATTTATTAAATCCTTATTACTGCACGCATTAATTGATTAAGGAAGCCCAAGGCAATTCCTAAAGCCGATAAAAGGTTATATATGCGGCATAAGGAGAATCAAGGAGAAAGAGGTTATCACCATGAACGATTTTTTACAAAGCCTTCGTAACGGCCAGGCTGAAAAGCCGAGAACACCTAAAACAAGAAAAAATTTTGACAATTCGTACTATTCAAATACATCCAGGTTCAATTCATATGGGGGGGGCGGCTATCCCAGTAATAATAGAGCCCCGCAAATGAAACGACCTATGCCTCCAGGAGGGGCTCCCCAGGTACCCGGTAACCAGGTGGCTGAAGACCCCAATACCGTTCTTTTAGCGGATATTCTGGATAATCTAGGCACCCAGGTTGATATTCTGATTAAAAATCAGGAATATATGATTACGATTCAGGAAAGAACTGCAGATCTTCTTCAGCGTCAGGCTGACGCCATTGAGATCATCATGGACCGCCTGAGTCTCTCCCAGGACCAGGATGAGGATATCGCCCCGACGTTTGAGCATCATTACGTATCGTCCCAGGCTCCGGATGAAGAAGACATTGACGGTACTGTAGAAGATCTGCTCAAAGCGGAGATGGCTGAGGAAGAACGCTGTAAGACAACAATTCAGAACACCAGTCAAGACTCTAATCTTGTAAAAAAGCGCAGAAAGATTGTTGCATCACCAACACCGAAACCGGCCGAATCATCATCCGGTGAGGCAGTAGAGCTGATGTCCAGAGAAGAGATCATGGAGATAATTAACTCCATGCGGGAACAAGGTGCTACCTATGATCAGGTTGCCAAACAGCTCATAGATCTTGGACAGCCCACCTTTTCCGGCCGTGGCGAATGGCATGCCCAGACCATCCACAGGCTGTGCAGCAACAAATAGCAATTAAGCATAAAAAGATATAATAACCGACCGGATTTATTCCGGTCGGTTATTTTTATCGGCCCCTATCCGAACCATGTATTCATTCCACTCCGCTGGTAACATTCGCTGTTTTTGAGTATTGCATTCCTTACAGCATGGTACCAGGTTGAATTTCTCTGATCGCCCTCCCCGGGAGAGGGGAATCACATGATCCATGGTTAATTCTTTGGGATAGAATTTTTCCCCGCAATAGTGGCATATCCCGGACGATCGTTTTCGCTTCCACCACTGGCTGGCCCGAAGTTGCCTGGCCTTGGTCCGTTCCTTTTTCAGTGCAGCATCGTCGGGAAAAGAAAAAAAATTTTTTATGTCTGTCATATCGTCTGTATTTAAAATTTAGTATCAGAGTGGGACCTCTGCGTTTGGACGGCAAGTTGCAAGTTGCCCAGATGCAAGGCCAAAGCGCAGATATATGTACCTTTCCGTTTAAACACCTTAATATCCAAATTCACTGAGATGCCGTTTATTGGACACCCAATCCCGGGTCACCTTGACAAATAGCTTAAGCAGCACCTTGCTGCCCAGCATCTGTTCAATATCTTTCCGGGCATTTGATCCAATTCGCTTGAGCATACTTCCGTTTTTCCCAATGACAATCCCCTTTTGGGAATCGCGGACCAGATGAATGCTGGCATGGATGACAATCAGTTTTTTTTCCACTTCAAAGGCATCCACAGTAACGGCCGATGAATAGGGGATCTCCATACCGGTGAGCCTGAATACCTTTTCCCGGATAATTTCGCTGACCATATATTTTTCGGAAACATCGGTGAAGGTCTCCTCGGGATAGAGGGGTGGTCCCTGGGGCAGCCGGGATTCCACTTCATTAAGAAGCAGGTCCACCTGGATATTTTTTCTGGCAGAAACAGGTACAATGGTTTCAAAGGCGTATATATGCCTGAACATTTCCACCTGCTCATACACAGTCGCTTTTTTGGCCAGATCAATTTTGTTCAGCGCCAGGATCACAGGTTTACGCACGGTTTCAAACCGCTTTACGATCATTTTTTCCGACACATAGTTGCGGGATGCCGCATCCACCATAAAAAGAATCAAATCCACATCGCTCATGGCCTGAACCGCCTGATCCACGATTCGCTGATTAAGCAGGGTGGTGCTTTTATGAATTCCCGGCGTATCCAGAAACACGATCTGGGAATGGGGACGATTCACAACGCCAAGTATCCGGTCCCTGGTGGTCTGGGGTTTTTTTGATGTAATTGAGATTTTCTGACCCAGAACCTGATTGAGCAGGGTGGATTTGCCGGCATTGGGCGCGCCGATAATACCTACAAATCCCGAACGGGAGATTTTAGACATCTATTCTACCTCCTGATACCAGTCAATAAGGCTATGGATCTCATCCCATATGGTCTGACGACCCTGGCGGGTTTTAGCCGAAAAAAGAACGATTCCGTTCCGTTCCCGGTTAAACGCTGTACAGGCGGCATCCAACTGCTTTAACTGTTTGGTTTTTGACAATTTATCCGCTTTGGTTAACACCAGAAGACAGGGCATCCGCTTTGATTCAAGCCACCGGACCATATCAAGTTCCTCTTTGCCGGGGTCCCTGCGGATATCCATGAGCAGAATCAGCCCCAACAGATTGTTGCGCGTCCCTACATACGTTTCCACCATGGGCTGCCACTGAGCTCTGATTTTTTTGGATACCTTGGCATATCCGTACCCGGGAAGGTCCACCATGGACAGCTCCCGCTGAGGCACATCTCCATTGATCAGAAAAAAATTAATCAGCTGGGTGCAACCGGGCCGGGAACTTGTTTTGACCATATCCTTGCGGTTAATCAAGGTGTTGATCAAAGAAGATTTTCCCACATTGGATCTCCCCGCAAACGCGATTTCCGGGAAATCGTATTCCGGATACTGGGCGGGTTTTACCGCACTTTTTATAAATTCAACGGTACGGATTTTCATGTATACCTTTTCAAATAATTTTCCAGGCGGTCCATTCCAATTTTAAGATTGTCCAGGGAATTGGCATAGGAGAATCGCAGATATCCTTCACCATTGGCGCCAAAATCAATGCCTGGGGTAACCCCGATGTGTGCCTTTTCCAGGATATCAAATGCCAGGGCATAAGAATCGGTGGAAACATGTTTGAAATTCACAAAAACATAAAAGGCACCGGTCGGTTCCACCATCATTGATAGCCCCATCTCTTTAAGGCGCTTGATCATGAATTTCCTGCGCTCATTATATGTATCGCGCATGGCTTGGGTTTCCTTGTCGGCATCGGTCAATGCAACAGCGCCTGCCAGTTGGGTAATGGAATTGGCGCAGATAAAGAAATTTTGCTGCAGCACCTGAAGGGCACGGACAAATTTTGGGGGCGCAATCAGGTAACCCAGACGAAGTCCTGTCATGGCAAACAGTTTTGAAAAACCGTTGAGGACAAATGCTTGGTCCGTAAATTCCAAAATGGAGTGGTCTTTGTCTTCATAGGTCAGGCCATGGTAAATTTCATCGGAAACAATATACAGACCATGTTCTTTGGCGACGTCAACAATCTCCTTCATCCGTGCCTCGGAGATAACGGTTCCCGTGGGATTGGACGGGGAATTGATGAAAATCGCTTTGGTCTTAGGTGTGATTTTTTCCTTGATGGCTTCGGGCGTATAGATAAACCCGTTTTGTTCATGTACCTTGACAAACACAGGTTCTCCCTGGACATACCGGATGAAATTGGCATAGCAGGCATAATGGGGGTCTGAGACGATGACCTCATCACCGGGGTTCAGCAGTGCGCTGAACACAAGCAGCATGGCCGGCGAGGTCCCGTTCGTTACAAGTATGCGGCCGGGATCCACAGTCGTGCCGTAGATGCGTTTGTGATAATCACTGATGGCCCGGCGCAGGCGAAGGTCCCCTAAGCTGTTGGTATAACAGGTTTCGTTTTGCTCTAAGGCCTCCACACAGACCCGGTTGACGCATTCAGGCACATTAAAGTCCGGCTCACCGATCTCCATGTGAATGACATCAATCCCCTGGGCTTCCATCTTATGGATTTTTTCCATTACGTCCATGGCAATGAACGGTTTCATCTGTTCACATCGTTTGGCCACACTCATTTTCAGATCACCTTGTTCAATTCACATTCAATGATACCTTCGGCCCCTGCTTTCAACAGTTGGGGCACAAGGTCCCTGACCGCACTGTTTTCAACCACGGTCTCTACGGAGAACCAGTCGGACTGGTAAAGGGAGGCTACGGTGGGGGCGTTCAGGCTTGGCAGAATGTCAACTACGGCAGGCAACTTTGATTCAGGTACATTCATTTTAAGCATGACAAGCTTTTCCGCCACAAGGGCGGCCTGGAGCAACATGGCAATCTGCTCAATTTTTTCTCGTTTCACCGGATCTTGCCAGGCTGTTTTATTGGCAATGAGCTGGGTATTGGTTTTCATGACCTCATGGATGACCTTTAAATTGTGCGCCCGGATCGTGCTCTCGGTCTCCGTGATCTCTACAATGGCATCCGCCAGGCCGGACACGATTTTGGCTTCTGTGGCTCCCCAGGAAAATTTCACATTTACATTAATATTACGGGATTCAAAAAAGCGTTTTGTAAATTGTACAAGTTCAGTGGAAATGGTTTTGCCTTCCAGATCCTCAAGGGTATTCATCTCGGAATCACCGGCCACGGCCACCACCCACCGAGCTGGACGGGCAGAAACCTTTGAATAAACAAGATCCGTCACCACATGGACATCCGACTGGTGCTCAGCTACCCAGTCAAGACCGGTCAGGCCTGCATCAATAACCCCGGATTCCACATTAATGGACATTTCTTGGGCCCGACACAGGGCGCATTCAATGGTGTCATCATCAATATCGGGGAAATAGCTTCTGCCTTCCACGTTTATTTTCCATCCCGAGCGCCTGAACAGGTTGACGGTCGCATTCTGCAGGCTTCCTTTGGGAATGCCCAGTTTTAATTTTTTATTCATTATTTGTATACCTTTTTCGGGTCAAAGACCCGCTTTTCAACTATTTTGAATTCATTATTTTCAACAACTTTGTAAAAACAGCTCTTATATCCTTTGTGGCAGGCTGCGCCACCTACCTGGGTCACCTTGAGAAGCACGGTGTCATTGTCACAGTCCACCCGGATCTCCCTGACCTTTTGAACGTGTCCCGAGGTTTCTCCCTTTTTCCATAATTTTTTTCTGGACCGGCTGTAATATACGGCATTGCCGCAGGCAAGTGTTTCTTCAAAGGCCTCTTGGTTCATATAGGCCAGCATCAGCACCTCACCTGTCTCCGCGTCCTGGGCAATGGCGGGGATCAGCCCGCCGGTTTTGTCAAAATCAAGTTCCGGCATGACTCTTTTGTCTTCCTTATAATTTTGATAATTCGATAAATTGAAGGCGGCAAAAGCCGCTTGAGGCCGGGTCATTAAGGTGCCTAATTCTTTAGAAGCACCTTGATATTATACATATTTTATCCGGCAGACCATATCAAAACCTAAATATCTAATGGTTTAGGGGCAAAATGTCAATTTATATATTTATTAGAGGATGTGGGATACAGAATCAAAGATGTTTAAAGAAAAAATTTTGGTCAAAAACTAGATGTTTACCTTTTCTAACGCGTTCTCGCAAAAGCCCCATTTTTTTATCCAAATCAGCCAGGTAGGCAGCACTTTTTTTTTCCGCCTCTAAGGTTTTGACCACATCGACAATACCGCCGTTTCTTATCACAATGCGTCGGTCACAGGACAGGGCAAGCAATGGATCATGGGTGGAGATCAGAACAATTTTCTCTTTGTTAAGCAGCAGGGAAATGGCTTTAACACGGTCGATGCCTGCATTTTCAATCTCATCGATTAATACAACGGGGGAGGCACTCAGATAGGCCACGTCGGCGATCATCAGAGCCCGGGACTGACCGCCGGAAAGAGACGTAATGGCTGTGTCCAGGGCAAACGGTTCACCTGCAAGCATTACGGCTGACTGGTAGATCTGCTTGGTTTTTTCTGGAATATTGTCAATCAGGCGGCTTTCGGCATGCATTTGTAAAAATGCCTCCACGGTCAAATCCATGACAAAATTCATGTTCTGGGAAAGCTGGGCCACCAGCCTGAACTCGCCGGAAAAACGAGACTGTGCCTCCAGCGGTTTGCCGTCCGGCAACACGTTTCGACCCGAAGGGGTATCCCCTTGGGCCAGACACTCAATATCCGAGAGAAGCTGGCTTTTGCCCGAACCGGTGGGCCCCACCACACTGACCACCTCACCGGGGAAAAGGGTGATCCCCATGGCTTCCGGATGCCCGTTTTTATCAAATCCGGCCCCAATGACCAGGTGATCCAGCCTGCCATGACTTTTGCACCGGCACTGTTCCATCTTTGCAATAAATTCCAGAACCTGGGCGGACAGGGATTCATGATCCAGACCGAATTGGGACAAATGGTCCGGGGACAGGCTTTCAATGCGCATGGCCAGTGTCTTTTGATCCGGGCAAGGATCAATCTCCAGAGCGCTGAAAAAATCTTTTAGATAAGGATATTTTTCCATCAGCGTATCAAGTCCAAAATTCAACAGGTCTGTGTCTACGCCATTTTTTTTGTTTACTATTCCCATCACGTAAAATCCATGGTTTTGACATTGCCGATCTGACTGTCAGGCCCGATCCGGGTCTCCCCTAGACAATAGGAACACAAGGCCGCCGGCATGGTAAAACGAAGGCGCATGCCGTTTAACGACGTAATGGCAGGTGCTGTTTTAAAATGTCCGGCAACCAGAAGAGAACCCTGGCCCGTCAATCCATTGACCGGCAGTACCGCAGCCTTTGCATTGGCCTGGCGAACACGAAAGGAAAAGACTTCCCGTTCAGCCTGGGACACAATATCCCCCTTGGTCAGTACCACAAGATCGGCATTTTTTAACATGGGGCCGATTTTCCTGGGTGTATGGACCCCGCTTAAATGATCAATGACACATACGGCCAGGATACCTTTAATATGGGGAGAACACCGGTTACAAAGTCCTGCGCTTTCACTGATCAACAGGTTAAAGCCTTGATCTATACCCCATTGCACGCAGGCTTCAATATTGGCAATAAAAAAATGATCCGGGCACAGCCCCCCGGCCAGCCCTTTTTTCACAGGCAAGCCGGCACGCTCATATCTTTTGTGGTCGTCTCCGGTGAGGCAGTCAAATTTGATGATGCCAATACGAAGCCCTTGTTCCAAAAGTTCTGCTGCCGTATGCAGGATGAAAGAGGTCTTTCCGCTTGAAGGCGGTCCTGCCACCGTCACCAGTCTGATGGACGAATTTTCTTTTTTCAATGTCTGGTTCATGGACCATCAAGGCGCCAGGGGCATGAAAATTTTATCAATTTCAATATTTAAGGCAGGAAGATCGTTTTGCCTTAAAAAGTCCCACCCCAGCCATTGCAGTGGTTTTGTCTGGACATCAGCGGCCACATCTGCATGGGGCACGGGAAATCCGGCACTTGCAAGGATCTGTGCGAGCTGACGGCCCACAAGATAATCAAGAACCGGTTTGAGCTCTTCTTTCTTTTCAGGTTTGACTTGGAGGATGACCGGGCTTGCGAGGGCGCCGTCATCCGGCCATATTACCTTAATGCGGTCCTGGTGTCGGATGCGGTCCGCAAAAAAAGCCGGCATGACATACAGTGCACCCGGGCCATTATTGTCTATCCGGTTGACCATCTGTGCCGGGTGAAGCCCTTCAAGCACATTGCGGGCCAAGGCCTCTAATCCCTTGTTGCCAAACGCCTTAAACGTGGGCAGCAGAACCGCGTGGCAATAAAATCCGTCTCCCCCTCTGATGATCAGGCTTTTCTTCCACTTCGGTGCAAGCATATCTTCCCAGGTGCGCGGCAGCGCTCTATTTCCCAACTTATCAAGGTTGGCAATCACCACCAAAGGATTTACGCACAAAATGGTATATTCGTTTTTGGGATCTAAAATTTGCGCATCTGAAAAATTCGGGCCGGCCGGCAGCTTTCCATATCCTGTAAAATGCCCCGGGACCACAAAATGGTTGTAAAACCGCCGACCTATAAAAACATTAAAATCAGCTGATACAATAATATCAGGGAGTTCCTCCTTGGCCTCAATGGTGTCAACGTAGGAATAATAAGATAATTCCTGGTTTACATTCCCCTCAACCGCCGATTGAATGTCAATCCCCTCTTTGGCTTGAAGTTCGTTTAAAAATTGGGAAAAAGCCCGGCTAAACGGCATTTTTAAACCACAGGGCATAAGCCCCAGAAAGCTCAAGTCTTTTTGAGCCGCCATGGATGTCAGTCCGGGGGTGTCAATTACAGGATCCTGGGTGATGGAACCCTCAAGCATCTTAATGAATGCCTCAATGTTGATGAATCGACTTTTTAACGCTGTGCCCAGGGTTAAAAAAGGTGCCAGCACCCGCATGGCATCGTCACTGACCAGGGCGCCCAGGCCATTTGCCACAAAAACCGACCGGGTCTGGGGAAATCGCTGGATTATTTCATATATTTTTAAGTCTGCATGAATGTTTGTTGGCATATTATTTGGGGCTCCTTTACTATTCTCCTGATTATCGGGAATACTTCGCGTAAATCATAACAGCAATTCTAATGCCAGGCGGATCAAAAGCAGTCGCCCACACAACAAATCAGATAATAAAACGTTTGATTAAGGGATGATATCGTCGGCAAATTCATTGCTTTGTATATGAAAGCACAAGTAACTTATTGAATTGCTTTCATGTTTTATTTTGGGTCGGGCTTGGTGTTGATGGGCCGGGTCAGCCCATGGCTGTTATAAAATTATCGTTTCCGATGGATTAAGAAATGCTTACAATAACGATATTGTCATATTAATGTAGAACAACGATTATTACTTATTAAAATAAATACAAATTTGTTGCTTATGGTTTATGCCACATACAAACTACATCCTTTGTTAATCACATTAAAAAGCCTTCGTCCTGGATCTCACCGGTTTACTGATATACCCCAAATGCATTGTTCGACAAAGCGTTGCAGACAGATTAGGTCTCCAGCCTTTCTATTGCCATCTTAATTCTAATCTGATAGAAACAACTATTTTATCAAAATATAATACTATTTCGAAACCTTATGACAAAACAACAAAGCCGGACCCAGATTCTGAAGAAGCGAAGCAAGAAAAAAGAAAAAAGCATATGGTTCTCCCTTTTCATATGGCTATTCATTCTGATTATCCTTGCTGTTATTGCCGGATGTGCTGCTATTACCGCCGGATTTTTGTATTTTAGCCAGAACCTTCCCCAGATCAATACGCTCAATGATTACCGTCCGGCGATTGTGACCAATGTGTTCTCCGATGACGGCAGAAAAATAGGCGAGTTTTACAAAGAACGCAGAATTGTCGTTCCGTTGTCGGAAATGCCTGTCAATCTGCTCAATGCTTTTGTGGCCGCAGAAGATTCCCGCTTCAGGGAACACCCGGGCATTGATGTAAAATCCATTGTCAGGGCCTTTATTAAAAATTTTAAGGCCGGCTCCATTGTCCAGGGGGGCTCCACCATCACCCAGCAGGTGACCAAATCGTTTCTTCTTACTCCGGAGAAAACCTATGAACGCAAGGTTAAAGAGGCGATTCTCGCCTATAAAATCGAAAAAAAGCTCTCTAAAGATGAGATACTTTTCCTTTATTTGAACCAGATCTACCTGGGACACGGCGCTTACGGTGTTGAAGCGGCGTCTGAAAACTATTTTGGAAAACATGTCAAGGACCTGAGCCTGGCGGAATGTGCCGTGCTGGCAGGTTTGCCCCAGGCACCCAGCCGATACAGCCCCTTTCACCATCCGGAATTGGCCAGGCAGCGCCAGGTTTATACACTGAACCGCATGAAGGAAGAAGGCATGATTTCCAACCTGGAGGCCACCCAAGCCCTGGGTGCCAAACTGGATATTAAGCCCCGGAAAAATTGGTTCATAGAACGGGTTCCCTGTTACACCGAACATGTCAGACGGTATGTTGAAAAAAAATACGGCAAACAGATGCTTTACACCCAGGGGTTGAGCATTCACACTGCAGTGAATATTGAACTGCAGAAAATAGCCCGGGATGCAGTTAATAAAGGCTTGTTAGACTTAGATAAACGCTGCGGATACCGAGGTCCTGTAAAAAATATACCAGCCCTTCAGGTGGAGGAATTCAGTCGTACCATTGTCGAAGAACTCAACGGAAGTCGTCTGGTCAAGGGCGATATATATAAAGGGGTTGTCCTGAAGGTTGACGATCGCAACAAGGTTACCCATGTAAGGGTTGGTAATGCCACAGGCATCATACGGTTGACCACCATGACATGGGCCAGAAAACCAAATCCCAAAAATTCCTACAGATATGCTGAGATTAAAAAGCCCTCCCAGGCCTTAAAAACCGGAGATGTCATCTATCTGAAAGTCCTTGGGGAGAGGACAGAGGAAAAGGAATATGAATTTACCCTGTACCAGGAACCCATTGCCCAGTCAGCACTTCTGAGCATTGAAGCTGAAACCGGCCATGTCAAAAGCATGATCGGCGGAAGGGATTTCAAGGACTCCCAGTTTAACCGGGCTTTTCAGTCAAGACGCCAGCCGGGCTCGGCATTCAAGCCCATCCTGTACGCGGCGGCTCTTGACAAGGGATACACGCCGACCACGATTATCATTGACTCTCCTGTGGTATATGAGGACAGGCTGCATGACAGGGTGTGGAAACCCAATAACTATGCACATAAATTCTACGGTCCCACCTTGCTTCGCCAGGCCTTGACCAATTCCAGAAACATTGTCAGCATCAAAATCCTCCAGGATATCGGCATAGATTATGTTATCAGTTATGCAAGAAAGCTTGGGATTACCTCCCCATTCTCCCGGGATCTGTCCATCGCCCTTGGATCTTCAGGGGTTTCCCTACTCGAACTGACCAAGGCATATTCGGTATTTTCCAATTTGGGTTACCTGATTGAGCCGGTATTTATTACCGAAATTTATGATCGAGACAACCGGCTTCTGGAATCTTCCAAACTGATTCGTAAAAAGGTCATTGATATGGGCACGGCCTATCTCATGACAAGTCTGCTTGAAAGCGTAGTACAGTCCGGTACCGGCCAGAGAGTTAAAGCCCTGAATCGGCCCACGGCAGGTAAAACAGGCACCACCAATGATCTGCACGATGCGTGGTTTATGGGATTTACCCCCAGGTACACCACCGGGGTATGGGTGGGGCTTGACCAGGGGGGGGCCATCGGCAGGGGAGAAACAGGTTCCAGGGCCGCAAGCCCCATCTGGCTGGATTATATGCAACATGCTCTGGAAGGTAAACCCGTTCGGGAATTCACAGTACCTGAAGGTGTCATCCGCGTTAAAATAGATGCCGAAACCGGTCTTTTGCCCAGCGCCCAAAGCGAAAAGACTATTTTTGAATGTTTTAAGGACGGCACGGAGCCGACGGAGTATACACCAAGTCCGGATGAGGTCTTGAGTACGGAAGAGTTGTTTAAGGAAGGTTTTTAGGACCGCAGATTAAATAACTTGAACAAAATAGCTTGCCTTTTGGCCCATCTCCTTCGTTGTATCAAAGGTCCAATAGGCCTGCTATTCAACCTGTAGATGAACCAAAATTCGGCGTTATTTCTGCCCAACTTATTTAATCTGCGGTCCTAAGGGAAAAGTTTTATTTGTTTATGAGGAGCAGGGACTGGGCGATACCCTGCATTTTACCCGCTATCTTCCTTTGCTCCAGGTTTGGGCGCCCCGGTAGTTTTTGAAACAGGGCCTGCCCTGATCCGGCTGGTGGCGAAAAATCGTCTATACGACCGGCTCCTTGTGGGTTTAAGCAAAATGGCTACCCGGCCTGTTGACCGGTTTGATTTTCATGTTTCGCTATTATCACTTTCCTATATATTGAAAAAGGGCCTGGGTCCCGAAATTTCAGATTTTGCCGACACTGCGGCCATTATGGAACATTTAGATCTTATTATATCTGTCGACACGTCAGTGGTTCACCTGGCAGGCGCTTTGGAAAAGCCCGTATGGACACTTCTTCCCTTTGCATCGGATTTCCGCTGGCTGCTTGACCGGGATGACAGTCCCTGGTATCCAAGCATGCGGTTGTTCAGGCAAACGTCTCCCAAAGAATGGGGGCCGGTACTTGATCGAGTGGCCCTTGCGCTTGCACAACGTGTGGCCAGTGCAAGTTGAATAAAATAAAATTTAAATCAAAAAAATGGTTGACAATCAATTTTAAAACGGATAGATTGCTCCTGTTTTTGACACTGCCCACGGGCCGTTAACTCAGTTGGCAGAGTATCTGCCTTTTAAGCAGAGAGTCGCTGGTTCGAGCCCAGCACGGCCCACCAACTTAATAAGTGTCAAAAGTTAAGTGTCCCCATCGTCTAGCCCGGTCCAGGACACAGGCCTTTCACGCCTGCGACAGGGGTTCGAATCCCCTTGGGGACGCCACTTAAAAATAAAGGCTTTTCAGAAAATTCTGAAAAGCCTTTTTGTATTTTTATTCAAAGCCTGGGCCTGGTGTGATCTTGATCTTCTATCATCCAATGAATAGATAATGATAGGGCAGAATTAATTTTATTCCGGTGAGCTGAAAGTTACCAGATAGTTGTAGTCACCGATATCTGCAGTCTTTTCCTTTTTGAACCCCAATGCAGTGACCAGTTCTTCCGTTTCTTCCTGGGACAGGCGTATATGCGCCGGCGGACCAGGAGGGCCATCCATTTTTTTGAATTCAATTACGGCCAGGCATCCCCCCGGTTTAAGACGGTTGAGAACCTGTTTTAAGACTGTCTGGGCAGCGTCCATCTCCTTAAAGTCATGCAGTACTGTGGCCATGAGGCACAGATCCAAGCTATATGCTTCGATGTCTATTCCCTTGGTGGCATCCGTCTTGATGGTTAAAATATTGGCGGCTTCTTTTTTCTGTATTTCTTCTTCCAGCATCTGAAGCCCCTCTTCCCAGAGATCAACGGCATAGACCAGTCCGGATGGCCCTGCAAGGTTTGATAGAAAGCGCGAATACAATCCTTTACCGCAGGCCAAATCCAAAATCACAGAGCCCTGGTTCACTGGTAACATCTGTTTCAAAATTTCAGTGTTAATCAGTTCAAAACTGCTTTTTCCAGCACCTTTGGGTTTTGCCTGGTCCATTAATTTGCCTCCTTGAAAATTTTTGGTTTGCTTGATTGTCGGTCTTTAATATGGAAATTATGAACCCTGCCTGTTTAGGCTTATGTTCATGGAAATAATAAGCCAGAGGCGCATATGTCCGATATTGTATGCACTATATCATTGCTGCCGGTTATTTATCAGGCATATTTCACCTTAGGACCGCGGATTAAATAACTTGAACGAAATAGCTTGCCTTTTGGCCCATCTACTTCGTTGCATCAAAGGCCCAATAGGCATGCTATTCAACCTTTAATGCGCCTTGTAGATGAACCAAAATTCGGCGTTATTTCTGCCCAACTTATTTAATCCGCGGTCCTTAATTTGATTTGCACGGCTTGCCCGCGTTTTTGACCGGGGTATGATTATGTTCAATATCCCGTTTTTGAACCTTGCGTCAACCTTTGACTGATTCGCATCTACGGGCAATGATAGGGTGGGATGGAACGATCCGTAATTTTTTTTGACCCGGTAATCGTTTTAATATTCATGTCTGATCTCCTTTGGTTTATCCGGTTGGATGGCTGGGATGGCTGCGGCACATTTGTTTTGCCGCAGCCATCCTCGTCCTGGCAGAAAGAAGATGGTGTCCTTGTCCTAGGCAGCTTTGATTTCAATCAGTCTGGGTTTGGCGGCTTCGGATTTGGGCAGATGGAGGGTGAGAACCCCATCTTTGAGCTTGGCCTCTACATCTTCTACGTTAATACTCTGGGGGATGGAAAAGTTTCTGACATATTCAACGTCCACAAATTCTTCCCAGTTTGACACGCCCTGGCGATCAAGCCGGCGGATACCGGAGATGGAGAGCTTGCCGTTTTCAATATTTACCGTGACATCATCCTTGTGGGCCCCCGGCATATCCGCATAAAGCAGGATTTCATTCTCATTTTCATAAATGTCCACTGACGGTGTGGCGGTTCTCAGTTCACGGGTTTTTTCAATGGCCTTGTTTTCGGTTTTGGTGATATCTTTTCTGTCAGTCATGGTGACCTCCTGAGGTTTATTTTTTTGTTCATTTTATAAGAACATTTGCGTATTCTACACAGATGTTTCAACTTCGGTTGTGGGCTGAACCCACGGTGAAAAATCAGGTCAGCCCATTGCTCTTATCTTTAGTTAATGGCAATCAGTCTGGGTTTGGCTGCCTCTGATTTGGGCAGTGTGAGATACAAAATGCCGTCTTTAAGCGCGGCATCGACTTTCTCCACATCAACCTCATCGGGCAGGGTAAAGCTGCGTGAGAATGTGGTGGCCGACCTTTCATTTCTGTGGGCTTTATACCCTTCGGGGGATTCAATTGTTCGTTTTCCGCTGATTTCAAGATAATTACCCTGGATTTTAATGCTGATGTCATCCTTTGAAATGCCGGGAAGTTCTGCCCGGACTTCAAAGTTGTCACCGTTTTCCATAAGGTTGGTTCTGGGTGAATTGGTGCCTAGGGTAAATGTCGGTCCATGCAGGTAAGGTCTGTCCATCTCATTGAAGAGTCTGTCCATTTTGGTGCGGAGCAGATCCATGGCCCCAAACATTCTGTCGATTTCATTAATTTTTGCAAACATAGTTCACACTCCTTTTTATTTGTTGTCGTTTTCGGCGGCTGGCTTGTTTTAGTTTGCCTTCCGTTTGTTTGAAATAAAAATATATATAAATAATTCTCTGTCAATATAGTTTACATTATTTTTTCTAAAAAAATTGACAAAGTAATGCCAACCAATTAGTTTTAATAAAAAGAGGAGGATTAGAAAATGAGCGAATCGAAAATAAAGCCCAATGATTTCTCCCTGGATTCACTTAAAGGGATGCAGTCTGTTCGGGCAACGTTCACACTGCCACGGCATGCCATCAATTTAATAAGCACCGTTGCAAACCAGCTGGGTGTAAAACAAAAATCAATATTTGACCATTTGATTGAGAATAAAGATATTATTGACCAGATTGCTGATGAGGCAAAAGCGTATGAGCCTGAAAAAAAACAGCGCAAACAAAAGACCTTTGTCTTGAGCCGGAATTGTTTAAGCACCCTGGATACCTTTGCCCGGAAATACAAACTGTCGAGGGATGTGCTGCTTGAACTCTCCATCCGGCAGCTTGATCCTGTTATTACCCAGGAAAAGCAACGGCATGAAAATAGAAAAATACTGCTGGAACAGATGCGGGATTTTAGAAAACGTGGCAGCAATTTTTTGAACCGGGCACGCGGCCTGGCTGGCAGAGATGATGAAACGGTTCAAAAGATTGAATCCTTTTTCAGTCAGTATGACAAAACAATGGATGAGCTTGAAGGCATTATTGAAAAAGGCAAATCCGTGGAGCAGTTCCCTTCTGCCGGGGAGCAGCAAATGTTTGCCTGACATTTAAAACTAAAACAGGGTCTTCGCGTATTTAATTATACGCAGGCAGTTATCGGATAACCTGGGGGGGCTAAATGGTGTTGATCTCGTATTTGTCGATTTTGATATATCCGGGAGCGCGGGCGGGATGCCCGCGCTCCCAGGTTAAGTTATTTCGGACCCATTCCTAAACTATATCTCCCCGGTACGCCGCAGAAGAAGCCGGGCTTCGGCCTTGCGGATGCGTTCTTCCTGTTCGTCCTTGCGCTTCCAGGCATTGGTCAGTTTTTCACTGATATCATCAAAATCCGCCGGTTTCATCAGGTAATCAAAGGCCCCTTCCTTCATGCCTTCCACAGCCGTCTCCGTGGACCCGTGCCCGGTAAGGAGGATCACTTCCACCAGAGGATAGCTTGCCTTGATTTTTTTCAAGGTCTCAATGCCGTCCATGCCGGGCATGCGAATATCCAGGATTACCACGTCGATTTTGGTTTTTTCAAGCAGGTCAAGGGCCTCTTGTCCTGAATAAACGGCAGACACCTTTTCCCCCTGCCGGGTCAGGCGCAGGGAAAACATCTCTACAAAATCTTTTTCATCATCAACGATCAAGATTTTTACCGGTATTTTTATCATGGGTTTTTCTCCTTAAAAATTTATGAAAGAACTTGTAATTGTTTAGTCGGATTGCCATTCGGGCAGGCAGATCTTAAAAGTTGTGCCATGGCCGGGTTCTGATTCCACGTGGATGCTGCCTGAAAGCCCGGTCCACGCTTTTTTTATTTTCTCAAGCCCCTTGCAAAGCATCTCTTTTTCCGGAATCTGGCCCGAGTCCTCCAGGTTCAACAAATACCTCCTATATCAGGCCCAAAAACTTCCACCAGGTGCATACCACGCCTACCAGTATTAAAAGCAGCGCCGGAGTGGTCACAAGACCCAGTTTGGTCAGGTCCGAGGATTTGAAGTATTTGTATGAATAGGCAATGGCATTGGGCGGGCAGCCGATTACCAGCAGCATGGCAAAGGATGTGGCCATACCAAGACCCAGGGCCAGGATGGTCGGATTGACCCCTTCAAGCTGGGCCATGGGGATAACAATAGGCAGAATTAACGCAGCTGCCGCTACATTGGCCATGGCATTGGTAACAAGGGCGCCGAATACGCCCACACCCACAAAGAGCACCAGCCAGCCTTTGCCCTCAATCAGCGGGAAGAACAGGTTGGCAAAGTAGTCTGCTGCGCCGGAATAGCCCATGGCAAGGCCCAGGGAGATGCCGCCGCCGAAAATAAACAGAGCTGTGCCCCACTCCAGGTTGTCGTTAATGTCCTGCCATTTAAGTACGCCGAATAATACCAAAAAGGCCACACCCACCATACCTGTGACGGAATAGTCAATACCGTGGATGCCCTTGGTGAGCCACGATACAAAGGAAATGCCGATAATAATCAATGCTTTTTTTTCCGCAGCTGTCATGGAGCCTAAATCCTCATCAAAAGCCGGCATCTTGATTGTGGGGTCTGGCCGGTAAATCAGATAGGTGATTAAAACGGCAACAGGTACACAAATAATGGCTGCGGGCATACAATATTTCATCCAGTCAAAAAAGGAGATTTCAATGCCGGTGAACTCTTTTAAAAATGCGGCGGACACCATGCATCGGCCACCACCCACAAGGGTCCCCATGCCGCCGCAGGAGCAGGCAAAGGGCAGGGAGAGCATCATGAATTTTGCCGTATTACTATGGGGCTCAATGCCCCCGGCCCGCATCAGGGGCAGCATGGTGACAATACCGATGGCACAGGCTGCTGCATCATGCATGACTGAAGACGCAAGCCCCAGGCCTATGGCAATAATAAAGGTGAACCGTGTTACGGAATTGCCTGCTTTTTTGATAATAAAATAACCCAAGCGTTTTGTCAGCCCCACCTTGTCCAGTGCAATGGCAAAGATCAGGCAGCACATGATGAAAATAACAACAGGATGCATGTAGGGCGCCCATGCCCCTTTCACATCGGTAAGACCCAGAATAACGAGGGAGGCGCCAATGAGTACTGCCGTAATTTCAAGGGGAATGGGCTCCACCACAAACAGGATAACCAGCACCGCAAGCACGGATAAAAACCGTTTGGCCTTGGGACTCATTCCATCCACATAATCCACAGTAACGTCTGAAAGGCCCATTGCCTTGGCCTGGTCGGCAAGATATTGTGCCCGGGCCTGTTCAATTCCAGGGGCCTTGGCCGTCAGAATGACGGGCTTGCCGGGTGCAGTCTGCGGGGTTGCGAAATATTCTGAAACTGATTGGCTTAACTGTTCTGCGCCGGTACCGGACAGTTTAAATTTTGTTCCTTCCGGCCTGGGCAGAATAAACACGATTACACCTATTAACGCTGCTACCGCCAATTTGAATCCGCTTGATTTGAGTATCATTGGTTTGTTTCTCCATTCTGTTTGTTTTGGCCTGCCGTGCCAGGCTGATTTCTTCCATTCATTCTTCGAGTTCGCGTTTTTTAAGCCGTTTGATCTGGGTATCCAGAAAGGCTTTCTCATCATCGATAAATAAAAGTTTCATCTGCAAAGTCTCCCTAAATGTTATTGGTTGTCTTTCTTGTTGACGGTTTGGCTGTCTGGCGGACCTTTACGGGTAACCGGATCAAGAAGCTGATGCCCTGTCCCATCTGACTTCCCACTTCAATTGTGCCGCCCATTTTCTGAATAATGCCGTAACAGAGAGAAAGGCCTACTCCTGTACTTTTTCCCACGGCTTTGGCGGTGAAGAATGGATCGAAAATCCGGTGTTCTTGGGCGAGGATGGGTCTGGGGCGCTGTCCCTTGGCATTGACAAGGCGGAAGGGGCCTTCATAAGCAAACTGGGTGCCATCGGAATTCACAAGGCCCAGATCCGTAAATACATCTCCGTATTCAACCTGATAAAATTTTGTTTTTTCAGCTATGGGATCGTGCATAATATCACTGGCTCTTGTGAGGCCGTTTGATCCGGCTTGAGCTCATCTATCAAGATCTATGCCAGATTAAGAAAGACGCTGGAAATATAGATTAATTATTTGAAATAATAAGGTAATTTAAGATGTGGCAGGCGGCCAAAAAGGTTGGTACATGTCACCTTTTTTTACAGCATGTAAAGATTGCATTTTTCGATGTGAATAATAATTTCAAATTCCCCCGAGCAGGGGTGCTGATCTTTTTAAACTCTATTTTGTAGGAAAGGCAAATCATTTGCCTGTTTTTACGCAGCACCACATCAAATACCCGTTTCAGGCCGTATCGTTATAGTCACTCGAAAGTGGCGCTAAAATTATTATCTGCATGTTTGCAGTATATGTTGACCGCATGAAGAAATTTTTCGTCAACCAAAGAGAATGCTGTGTTTTATAACGGAACCTACCGGATAACTTGGGTGGACGAAATGGTATTGATCCCGTATTTGTCTATTTTTGCATGCAGCGTGGGCCGGGATATGTCCAAAAGCCGGGCAGCCTGGGATCGGTTGCCGTTTGAGATTTTCAGTGCTTCTTCCACGGCCATGGCGCAGATGGTGTCTGAAAAGAATTCAAAACTGTGATCGCCGGACGGGTGGGACAGGCAGGTGTGCACCCATTGGCGGATGGTTTCCTCCTGGTTTGCGTCCTTGGAAATTTCTCCAGCGGTTTCCTGTTTTCGGATAATCTGGCTTAAATCACTAACCGACAAGGGGTTACCCCGGTTAAATATCAGGACCTTATGGATCAGGTTGGCAAGTTCCCTCACATTGCCCGGCCATTCGTATTCTTTCAAAAGATCCAGAGCCTCATCCCGGATACCGGGGTTGTCGATTTTCAATTCATGGGAGAACCTTTCCAGGTAATGGGCGGTCAGGGGTTGAATATCTCCTACGCGGTCCCTTAATGGTGGCAATTCAATGGTTACGACCTTGAGGCGAAAATAGAGATCTTCCCTGAAAAGCCCCTGGGTAATGGCGGATTTAAGATCCCTGTTGGTTGCGGCAATGATGCGCACATCCACGGGAATGGTTTCATCGCCGCCCAGTCGTTCAATGCATCTTTCCTGGAGCAGTCGCAGAATTTTGGCCTGGATGGAAATGGGCATGTCGCCGATTTCATCCAGAAACACTGTGCCGCCGTCCGCTTGTTCAATTTTGCCGATATGCCGTCGTGCCGCACCGGTGAAGGCCCCTTTTTCAAAGCCGAACAACTCGCTTTCCAGAAGGTTTTCCGGAATGGCCACGCAGTTGATGATGGAAAAGTTTTTATCTGACCGGATGCCGTGTTGGTACACGGCCCGGGCCACCAGTTCCTTGCCGGTGCCCGATTCTCCCTGAATCAGCACCGTGGCATCGGTCTGGGCCACACGACCTATGGTTTTATATACTTTTTGCATGCCGGGGCTCTGGCCCACAATGGCGTTCGGAGAATAGGTTGCGGGTTCGGCGTCCACATGCACCGGGGTGCGCATACAATAGCCTGCATCAATGGCCTGGGTGATCAGCTTGAGCATTTCAGGGATGTCAAAGGGTTTGAGCAGATAGTCAAAGGCGCCTGCTTTGATGGCTTCAATGGCTGTGTCCGTGGTGCCGAATGCGGTGACAATGATCGTTGGCAGGGTGGCATCAAGTTTTTTTATCTCTTTAAATGTTTCAAGCCCGTTCATGCCCGGCAGGCGGATATCCAGAATCACCAGATCCAGACACGTTGTGTTGACGATCTCAAGACCGGCTTCTCCGGAAGCCGCAGAGACCACGTCATAGTTCTCTTCGGTGAGCAGTTTGGAAAAACTGATTCTTAGCTGGTCGTCGTCGTCAATGATCAGAATTTTTGCCATGTACATCCTCTCCTGCCGGCAGTGTGATAGTGAAACAGGTCCCCTGGCCTTCCTGGCTGTCCAGCACCAGACACCCGCTATGCTCGCTGATAATATTAAAACAGATGCTTAACCCCAGACCCGTCCCATCGTCCTTGGTTGTGAAAAACGGGTTGAAAACTTCGTCCTGGATAGATACGGGAATGCCGGGTCCGGAATCCTGGATTCTTATCACCGCAGTGTCCCTGTTTTTGTTAATGCTGTCCATGGTTTCGGTAATGGTGATCCTGCCTCCTTTTTTCATGGCTTCGCAGGCATTGATGATGATGTTGGCCAGGGCTTCTTTGAACTGGCCTGCATCCAGCAGCACATCATCCAAAGGCTCGCTGCGCACGATATGGATCGTTACCCCGTAGGATTTCAACCGTTGTTCCAGCAGCCGCAGGGTATTGTCCACCACCTGGGATGGACTTTGTTTTTTCATGGTCAGTTTCGGGGGTCTGGAAAATTCCAGGAAGTTTTCCAAAATTTTGTTGATCTGCCCGATTTCCGTTGAAATGACACTGATGTTTTCCTGCTGGTCCTGGGATAGCTTGGCTGACCGGCCCAGGGAAAACAGCCGCATTTTAATGGAGGTCAAAGGGTTTCTGATGGAGTGGGCGGTGCCTGCGGCAAGTTGTCCCACTATGGCCATTTTTTCGGACTGCATCAAGGATTCCCGACTTCGCATAAGTTCGGCATGGGTCTGTTCTGCATTTTCAATCAAGCCGTGGACACTGTTTTTTAATGCTGCCATCTCGTTGCCGGACACCCTGCCTTCGCCCAGGTGATCTGCTTCCGCCGCCAGTTTCCGGATGGGTTCCAGGATGTGGCGGGTAAAAATATAATTGATCAAAAGACTGAGCAGGACCACGGTGACAATGGCCAAAAGACCTATATAGCGTAAATTCCTGGCATCGGAGCGACTGTCTTCCACGGAAAGGTCTATGGCATTTTTATGTGCGGTTTTAAATTTTTCACATAGCTCATAAATTTTGAAGAAATTTGCCCTGACCTCCCGGTGAAGGGTGGCTCCGGCACCCGGGTCGCCTTTTTCATATAACGTCAGAACCCGATCCTTGGCCGCAATATAAGTTGTGTACACGGATTCAATTCTGCTCAGTGTCTCTTTTTCCCATTCCTCTGTGACCAAGGGCTTGGCAGAGGACAACTGGCTTTCAAAATCCAGTTTAAAGTCAGCCAACTGCCTGAGCCATTCAGGATTTTTGTCCAGAAGATAATAGGACAGATACCCTTTTTGGTTGAGCAAAGAGTTTTCAAGGGACTCAGCGGTCTGATACATGGGAATATGCCTTACAACAATACCGGTGAACAGATTTTCTGTTTTATAGGTATACCAGATCATGGCAATGGTCCCCATGACCGTTATTCCTAAAAGTACGGCATTGGCAAGATATACCCTTTGTCTCAGGCTCATTAATAACATCCCTTATTTCTTTTTTTCGGTCATACGGATTAAGGAACGGGTCTTAAAGAACTTGTCCATTTTGCTATATCCGGGAGCGCGGGCGTCCCGCCCGTGCTCCCGGGTTAAGTTATTTCGACTCATTCCTAAACTATATCTCCCCGGTGCGCCGCAGAAGAAGCCGGGCTTCGGCTTTGCGGATGCGTTCTTCCTGTTCGTCCTTGCGCTTCCAGGCATTGCTCAGTTTCTCACTGATATCATCAAAATCCGCTGGTTTCATCAGGTAATCAAAGGCCCCTTCCTTCATGCCTTCCACAGCCGTCTCCGTGGACCCGTGCCCGGTGAGGAGGATCACTTCCACCAGGGGATAGCTTGCCTTAATTTTTTTCAAGGTCTCAATGCCGTCCATGCCGGGCATGCGAATATCCAGGATAACCACGTCGATTTTGGTTTTTTCAAGCAGGTCAAGGGCCTCTTGTCCTGAATAAACGGCAGATACCTTTTCCCCTTGCCGGGTTAGGCGCAGGGAAAACATCTCCACAAAATCTTTTTCATCATCAACGATCAAGATTTTTACCGGTATTTTTACCATGGGTTTTTCTCCTTAAAAAGTTATGAAAGAACTTGTAATTGTCTAGTCGGATTGCCATTCGGGCAGGCAGATCTTAAAAGTCGTGCCTTGGCCGGGTTCTGATTCCACGTGGATGCTGCCTGAAAGCCCGGTTATGATCTTGTGCACCACAAACAGCCCAAGTCCGGTGCCGGACTCATTTTCCGCTACATTGGGTTTGGTGGTGAAAAAAGGATCAAATATTTGTTTCATATTTTCCGGCGTGATGCCGCTGCCGTTATCCCGGACTTCGAGACAGACCGACTGGTCCTTTCGGTAAAGGGCCAGCCGGATCTGCCCATTGGTATCCACGGCATCCACAGCGTTTTCCAAAAGATTGATCAATACCTGCCGCACCTGGAAAGGATCTGTGTGCATCAGCATCTGGTGTTCAGACTCAGTATCCCATTGTACAGATACTTTTTTAGCTTGTGTTTTCTGTTTGATCAACACCACGGTATCCTCGGTGAGTTGGCGGATATCCACGGGTGTCATTTCATGTCCGTGTTTTCGGACGTAGCCCAGCAGCTGGTGGGTGATGCGTCTGGCCCTGTCCACGCTTTTTTCTATTTTTTCAAGCCCCTTGAAAAGCATCTCTTTTTCCGGAATCTGGCCCGAGTCCTCTATCACCATGCGCATGAATCCGGCCGACTCCTTGATAATAGCCAAAGGATTGTTGATTTCATGGGCAATGCCTGTGGACATGGTACCAAGAGAGGCCAGTCGCTGGGTGTGGATCATGCGTTTTTCCAGACGCCGTCTGAAGATTTTATCCCGTTCCCGGGCCGCCTCCAGGCGTTTGAGTTCCCAGGCCTGGCGGATCTTTCCGGCCAGGTGGTCGATCTCCACGGGTTTGGACAGGTAGTCAAAAGCACCGGTCTTGATCCCTTCCACTCCCTCGGCTACAGCGGCATTCCCGGTTAGAAAAATTACCTTCAGGCCCGGATAGTATTTGTTGATAGTCTTAAATGTTTCCATACCGGACATGCCGGGCATCTTCATATCCAGCACCACCACATCGGTTTCGTTTCCGCTGAGGTATTCCAGGCAGGATGTCCCGTCCGGCGCCTGGCTGACAACCATATTTCGTCGTTCCAGACGCCGGGCAATGGCGTTGCGGTAGCTCTCTTCATCGTCTACCAGCAGGACGCGGACAACTTTTCCAGTATCATTTTCAAGGGTATTGATTTCCATTAGGTTCAGCAAATGCCTCCTATACTAGACCCAAAAATTTCCACCATGTAATAACCACGCCGAACAATGCCAAAAGCAGTATCGGCGTTGCCACAAGCCCGAGCTTAGTCAGATCCGAGGATTTAAAGTACTTGTATGAATAGGCAATGGCATTGGGCGGACAGCCGATTACCAGCAGCATGGCAAATGATGTGGCCGTACCAAGACCCAGGGCCAGGATGGTCGGGTTAACCCCTTCAAGCTGGGCCATGGGGATAACAATGGGCAGAATTAACGCCGCTGCCGCCACATTGGCCATGGCATTGGTAACAAGGGCACCGAATACGGCTACACCCGCAAAGAGCACCAGCCATCCCTTACCCTGGATCAGGGGAAAGAACAGGTTGGCAAAGTAGTCTGCTGCACCGGAATATCCCATGGCAAGACCCAGGGAGATACCGCCGCCAAAGATGAACAGGGCTGTGCCCCATTCCAGGTTGTCGTTGACGTCCCGCCATTTAAGCACGCCGAACAATACCAGACAGGCGACGCCCACCATACCAGTGACGGAATAATCCAGCCCGTGGAGGCCCTTGGTCAACCAAGATATAAAGGAGAGCCCAATGATGATCAATGCCTTTTTTTCCAGAGCAGTCATGGCACCTAAATCCTCATCAAAGTCCGGTAGTTTGAATTTGGGGTCTGGCCGATACACCATGTAGGTGACTAGAACAGCAACGGGCACACAGATAATGGCTGCCGGCATACAATATTTCATCCATTCAAAAAAGGTGATTTCAATACCCGTGAACTCCTTTAAAAATGCAGCGGACACCATGCACCGGCCACCACCCACAAGGGTCCCCATGCCGCCGCAGGAGCAGGCAAAGGGCAGGGACAGCATCATGAATTTTGCCGTCCTGGTATGGGGTTCAATACCCACGGCCCGCATCAGGGGCAGCATGGTGACAATACCGATGGCACAGGCGGCTGCATCATGCATGACAGAAGATGCAAGCCCCAGGCCTATGGAAATAATAAAGGTGAATCGTGTTACGGAATTGCCCGCTTTTTTGATAATATAATACCCCAGTCGTTTTGTCAGCCCCACCTTGTCCAGGGCAATGGCAAAGATCAGACAGCACATGATAAAAAGAACAACAGGATGCATATAGGGCGCCCATGCCCCTTTTACATCGGTAATGCCCAGGATAACAAGGGAGGCGCCAATGAGCGCTGCCGTGATTTCAAGGGGGATGGGCTCAAACACAAATAAGATAACCAGCACCGCAAGTACGGATAAAAATCGTTTGGCTTTGGGGCTCAACCCGTCCACATACTCCACATTCACTTCTGAAAGGCCCTGCTCTTTAGCCTGGCTGGAAAGATATTGTACCTGGGCCTGGTCGGTTCCGGGGGCTTTGGCTGTCAAAATAATCGGTTTCCCCGGTGCTGTTTCCTGGGTTGAAAAATATTGAGCAACGGACTGGCTCAATTGGTCTGCACCGGTGCCGGAAAGTTTAAATTTTGTTCCTTCCGGCCTTGGCAGAATAAACACGATTATACCTATCAAAACCGCTACCGCCAGTTTGAATCCGTTCGATTTGAGTATCATTTGTTTGTTTCTCCGTTCTGTTTGTTTTTGGCTTGCCGTGCCAGGCTGATTTTTTCCATTAATTCTTTAAGTTCGCAGGGTTTTGTCAGGTAATCAAATGCGCCTATGGTCATACCGTCCTCTGCAGCTGTTTTTGAACCGTGTCCGGTCAGAAAGATCACCGGCAAATCCGGGGCCATTTTCCTGACAATTTTCAACACCTCAATGCCGTCCATGTCCTCCATTTTCAGGTCCAGAACCATGACATCAAAGATGTTTTGGCGCAGGGCCTGCAGGGCCTGGGCACCGGAATACGCCTTGAAGACGTCTATCCCCCGGCGGTTCAGCCGGTTGGTCAGCACATCCACAAAGCCCTGTTCATCATCCACGATCAGCAGGCGGGTAGGGGGTATGGGTGTCTTTTTCATTTTAATATTTGCCTTTTATTCAAGAAACTAGAGACAAGATACAAGAGGGCGAAGCGCCTGTGGCACCCATTCTATCCCTGCATTTTGGGCGTTTCTAGTTTCATGGGTTGTTGTGGGCCCCACCAGGGACCGTGTTTGGATGAAGATTTGCCCGGATGCAAGGCGCAAGAAAATTTTCAACCGGAGCATACTTTAGTATGTGAGGATTGTAAATTTTTGCAGCAACGCCCCAGGTGGGTGGATCTTCATCCCAACACCTAAACCATGCGGCCTGTGATTTCCTTGGCCCTGGCCTCCATGATCTTCTCCTCATGCTTAAATTTTTTAGTTGCCGCCTCTTCAATCTTGGCGATAAGCTCTTCGAGATTACAGGGCTTCATCAAATAGTCGAATGCACCGCGTTTCATCCCTTCAATGGCATTTTGCACTGTGGCATGACCAGTGAGCATGATTACTTCCACCAGCGGATTTTCGTTTTTAATGACTTGGAGTGTTTCAAGACCGTCCATGCCGGGCATCTTCACGTCAAGGACCACCACATCCGTGTTCGTGTGTTCAGACAGAAAGTTTATGGCTGACTGTCCGTCATAAACGGCGTCTGCTTTGAATTCGCGTTTTTCAAGCCGTTTGATCAAGGTGTCCAGAAAGGCTTTCTCATCATCGACAAATAAAAGTTTCATCTGTAAAGTCTCCCTAAGTGATTTAAAGGTTATTGCTTGTATTATTGCTTGTTGACGGGTTGGCTGTCTTGCGGGCATTTAGGGGCAATCGGATTAAGAAACAGGTCCCCTGTCCCATATGGCTTTCCACTTCAATTGTTCCGCCCATTTTCTGAATAATGCCGTAACAGATGGAAAGGCCTAATCCTGTGCCTTTTCCCACGGCCTTGGTGGTGAAGAAGGGATCAAAAACCCGGTCCAGATATTGGGCCGGAATACCTGGTCCATTGTCATCCACCTTAATTTCAATCATATTATTGTCTTGGGTATTGATGTCGGTTATAATTTCCACGGTGCCGCCGTCTTTGCCCATGGCATCAATGGCGTTGTTGGTCAGGTTTAAAATGACCTGTTGCAGTTCAGAAGGGGAAAATCGGATAAAGGGCAGGTCAGGGGCAAGCCGGGTGGAGATGGTGACGTTGTTATACCGAGCCATCTGGGCGGTGAGCTCCACGATTTCCCGGATGGTGTCATTGATGTCAATATCTGCCTCTGTGGCATCGCTTTTCCGGGCAAAACTTAACAATTTGTGGGTAATATCCTTGCAGCGCCGGCCCTGGGTTGCGATCTGTTCAATGGCCCTATGAAACTCACTCCTATTGTCCGGGGTCATCCCGGTTTCCTCTTCAAGAAGATCGCTCATCCATCCGGCCTCTTCCACCATGATGGCCACAGGGTTATTGATTTCATGGGCAATGCCTGCAGCAAGTTCGCCAATGGTGGCAAGTTTGCCACTTTCCACCACCTGCTGGTTCATGGCTTCATTTTTTTGGTCTGTCATTGCGATGCGTTTGACAAGGTTTTTGGAGAGTGTAAAAGAAACTGACACTATGGCTGTGCAGCCCAGCAGGAAGATGATAAGCGTGAGCACTTCGGCCTTCCACATATTCCTTAATGCATCCCCGGTATCCTGACGAAATACCATACGCCAGTCCACTGTTTTAAACAGAGCCAGGGCATACAGATAGGTATTTCCTTGATCGTTCTCATGCTTGAGTATCAGTGACTGTTTGTCTTTGAAGATGGTGGGATCTGCGATAAATGAAGGGACAATTTCTATGGTTCCCGAGCGGGGGCGAGGATGGGTTTGCAGCTGTCCCTGGGCATTGACAATGAATGCCGTACCTGTCCTGCCGATCTGGACGTTTTCCACCAGACTGTTAAAGGTTGTAAAATTAATGGTGGATCTTAAGATATATGTGCGGCCCTGGGCGGACAGCTTGACTGCCAGAATAAAATGGGGATGGCCGCGAAGCCCTGCAAATACATCGGAAATATAATAGGGGCTGTCAATGGCCTTTAAAAACCAGGTTGCCTCGCTGTAATCGGCATTGACAAGGCGGAAGGGGCCTTCATAAGCAACCTGGATACCCTCTGAATCCACAAGGCCCAGATCCGTAAACACATCTCCGTATTCATCTTTAAGTTCAGATAGCTGTGATGTCAGAAATTGCTGGGCCATCTCCGGCTCGGTTACGGATAACTGCCGGGACAGGTAGCGGATATTCCCCAGCTTTTCTTTGAGAAATGTATCGATGTTCTGGGTGTGCTTGAGCACCAGTTCGCCGATATGGGCGCTGATTTTTTCAGAATAAGCAAGGTGAAACCGCCAGCACAAAATGCCTAGGGTCAACATCATGGGGATAATGGAAACCAGCAAGATACGGATTCTGATATTCCGGGTCAGTACTTGATAAAATTCTTTTCTGTCAGCGATAGGTTTGTGCATAATATCCATGGCTCCTGTGAGGCCGTTTCATCCGGCTTAAGTGTTTGTACACAGAGATATCAAGATATATGCCAGCTGAAGAAAAGTGCTGAAAATAGAAGGTAATAAATTGAAATAATGAGATAATTTAAAACCGTGACAGGTGGGTAAAAAGCGTGTCACCTGTCACGTTTTTTTACAGTATGTAAAAATTATTTTTCGATGTCACCGAGGCCATGGGGTGATCTTGTTGTTTATTTTTGAGCTGCACCCTGCGAAAACAGTTTCTCCAAATCCTCGTATCCATGCTGCTTGAGTTCCTGTCTGGGAATAAATTTCAGCGCAGCCGAATTAATGCAGTACCTCAAGCCGGAGGGATCTGGGCCATCGTCAAACACGTGGCCTAAATGGGCATCCGACGTTTTACTTCTGACTTCCGTGCGTTGCATGAAAAGGGCGTTATCCTGTTTTTCAACAATCCGCTTCTCTTTGATGGGCCGGGTAAAGCTGGGCCACCCGCAGCCGGAATCAAATTTATCCTTTGATGAGAACAAAGGCGTTCCCGAGATCACATCCACGTAAATACCTTCTTGCTTGTTGTTCCAGAACTCATTTTTAAAGGGTGGTTCTGTGGCGTTTTCACGGGTAACCTTGTACTGCAAAGGCGTAAGTTGTTTTTTCAATGCGTCATCATTGGGAATGATGGGTGTCTCCGGTTGTGTTTGTGTCAATGTGCACTTTTGCTCCGGCATGGTCCGGTCAAAAACTTTCTGGCTTTTTTCATCCCACACCCGGTTGACGAAAGACCGTCGGCCTGACCCGAGGCTGTAATATTTGTACTGGGTGGGATTTTTTTTGTGGTAATCCTGGTGGTATTCTTCGGCGGGGAAAAATTCAACCGCCTCCTGAACCTGAGTGACAACGGGCTTGTCAAATATCTTTGCGTCATCAATCTGTTGGATTGCGTCGAGGGCCAGTTGTTTTTGTTCTTCGCTATGGTAGAAAATGGCAGACCGGTACTGACTGCCGCGGTCCATAAAAGATCCGCCTTCATCCGTGGGGTTAATCTGACTGAAGTATATTTTTAAAAGGTTTTTATATGTAATGTGATTGGGATCAAAGAGCACCTGGATCACTTCGGCATGGCCTGTGCCGCCCGTGCATACATGTTCGTACCGGGGATTGTCCACATGTCCCCCCATATATCCCGAAACCACCTGTCCAATTCCCGGCTTGTTATCAAATGCTGAAGCCATGCACCAGAAACATCCGCCGGCAAAGGTTGCTGTCTTTAGCTGATTCATTTTTGTGTTCCTTTCTCTGAGCTGGCTGTCGCCTGTTCATATAAATAATATTGATAGCAAGACGAGGCCTGCAATGGGAAACGTATGTTTTTTATTCGGCCTCCTTTTTTAAGGCTCACCTTATTTCAATAATTAGCACTTTTCAATGCAGAGCAAGGGGCTGATAAATAAAGTCAGGCAATTGCATGTCGAAAATACAGTGAACTCCTATATTTTTAATTGGCTCACATCGCGTTTTGGAATTTTTTGAGATTTGTTGAAAAAAGTCAGATCTGGCTTGCGTTACCAATCCTTATCATGATAAATATTTGCTCTGCTATTTAGAGGTATATCACAGGAAAAAACAACCTTTTTACCTCGGGTTTTTTAAATTCGTTCATAATGCTGCTAACCGAGGGTAATTCCTACTCCACTCACCCATTGAGTGATGATCAAGTAAGCCCCCCCAAAACGCGACATAAGCCTATATGTGTTTATAGGAGGGATGGTTCAGTGTCGTCATGACAAAAGGTTTTTGCTACGGTCAGCACGCGTGGCGAAGCATACAGCGGTTCTCTTCAAGGTTTGGATTCAGGACTTGATGAGACTTTCAATGTTTTTAATCCCTTTACTTTAATCGGGGAGAAAGACGTTAATTTAGATTTCGGTGCAACAACATCCTTTGGTCCGGTTGCCATAACCAACAGTGGAGCCTTGACTCCCACCGATTTAAACCAATTTGTTGGTTCGGGTGATTTCGGGTATGATTTCAACACAGCCATTTTGACCTCAATTTCAGGTGGCGGCGGGAATTTTTCTACTGACATCGAAACTATGGCCGGTGCAAGCCTGACTGTGGTTTATGACTATGATGTAGCAGGACCCACCTCCGTCGTTCCGGAACCGGCTACACTCCTGTTCGGCCTGAGTCTTATGGGACTTGCCCACAGATGTCGGCGTAAGAATGCTTAATAAAATTTTGATTGTATCACTCAAAATTTTATTGTAATTTCCAAACCTTCTGCTTGTTTTGTCAAGCGGGGGGTTTTCTTTTCACATTACAAATGTACGTTTACAGCGTGTAAAGATCCAGCTTTTCGATGTCAATAATGATTTCAATTTCACCTGAGGCAGGCGTTCCGACTTTTTTAAATCCCAGTTTGTCGGCAAGGCGAAGCATCTGTCTGTTTTCACGCAGGACCACACCAAAGACACGTTTCAGGCCGTATCGTTTGGAAAACACCAGGCAGGACTTTAAAAGCGCCGCTCCGATCCCCTTGCCCTGCCAGGAATCGGCCAGCATAATGGCAAACTCGCCCTCCGTGCCGTTGGCGGTGAATATGATTCTGGCGGTGCCGATAATCTTTTTTCCGTTGTGGGCCGGAAACCAAGCCACCAGGGCAATTTCCCGGTCATAGTCAATCTGGGTCAGCTGGATCAGCATGCGTTTGGACAATTGTTTGAGAGGTGTAAAAAAACGTAAATATATGGTCTGCTTCGACAGGTTTTCAAAAAAGTCCATCACGGGGTCTGCATCTTCGGGCTTAATCGGACGGATCAGCACTTGCTCACTCTCCTGGGTGGTATACAGTTGTTCCTGCCAGGCCGGGTATGGGCTTATAACAAGGTGATCAGGCGCAACTGCCGGGGGTGGGGCCAGGTGGATGCTGGCGTTAAACCCCATCAGTTGTCCATCAGTGACCGCCACAGGATTGATTTCCAGTTCGCAGATCTGGGGAAAATCGGTGACCAGTCGGCTTAAGCGTATTAAAAGAGTTTCCACAGAACTTTGGTCCACGGCTTTGAATTGACCGTGACCTTTTAAGGCCTTGGCTATCTTTGTTGCTTGGATGGTTCGGGCAGCCAGGGCTGAATTTAACGGCGGCAGGGTCAGTGCGATGTCCTGAAGAATTTCAGACATCGCACCACCCATGCCGAATTTAATGACCGGACCAAACTGGGCATCAAGTTTGGCACCGATATAAAGTTCATAGTCCGGTGCAGGTGGTCTATTTCCGGCTGGTTCTGCCCGGCTTACGGGTATGCCGTAGGCGTCCAGAACCGTTTGAACATCAGTTTCATTTAACATAAATTTGTCGTTTTTCAGATGGGATTCAATAATTGATCCGGCCCGCTCGTGGTTGATTTTTAACTTGATGTTTCGTCTGATCGGTATTTCGTTGAGCATGTCAATATTGTGGTTGTGCCTGTACAAGCCTGCAAATGCTCTGACCGCTTTTTCCGGGGTGTCATAGGTCAGCACCTCTTTTTCATTGAGAATTTGCCGGGCTTTGTCCATGCTTGCGCCGCCCAGCCAGACCGTAAACACAGGGCAGGGCAGGTAAGAGACCTGGCTTGCCAGGATTTGGGCAAGGTCAGCCGGGGCAAAGTGATCCACGGGAGAATGGATCATGAGGATGCCGTCCACCTCCGGTGCCTGGGCTGCAATGGTAACGGCCCGGGCAATCTGGGCACAGGAGGCATTTGCCTGCACATCCACGGGATTGGTGTTGCTCCATGTTTTTTTAAGGGAGGTCCCCAGCTCTTCAATGGTTTGAACGCTTAGCACGGCAGGTTCAAGACCAAAGGATGAAAGGGCGTCCACCGCCATGACACCCGGACCGCCGGCATTGGTGACAATGGCCAATCGTCTGCCTGTGGGGCGCTGCTGTCTTGCCAGAATCCGGGTAAAGTCAAACAATTGTTCAAACGTGTCCACCCGCAGGATGCCTGCCCGTTCAAAGGCAATGTCATAGACCGCATCTTCTCCGGCCAGTGCGCCTGTATGAAAAGAAGCGGCCCGGGCACCTGCTTCCGACCGGCCGGATTTCAGGCAGATAATCGGCCTGATCCGGGAGACTGCCCGGGCTGCGCTCATAAAATTTCGGATTCGGGTCATGTTTTCCATGTACATGATGATGCTGTCCACCTCCCGCTGCTGGCCTAAATAATCAATCATGTCCGCAAAATCAACGTCCAACATGGATCCTAAACCGACGATATGGCTGAACCCTATATTTTCTTTTTCAGCCAGCTTCATGACCGACGTGCACACAGATCCGGACTGGGACAAGAAGGCAACGCGTCCCTTGGCCGGCGTGCCCGGCATATGGGATGCATTCAGGTTCAACGGTGGATGGGCAATGCCGATGCAGTTTGGGCCGATGATGCGCATGCCGCTTTGCCCGGCAGCGGCCTTGATCTGCTGTTCGATCCGGGAACCCTGATCACCCGTTTCCCGTCCCCCGCCACTGATGACCACGGCTCCTGCGACCCCTTTACCGGCGCACGATTCAATGATCTGGGGAACTTGGTCGATGGGGGCAACCACCACAGCCAGGTCCACAATACCCTGAATATCAAGGATATTTTTTGAAGCAGGCATATTCACAATTTGGGCATGATCCGGATTGACAGGATAGACAGCGCCCTTGAATTCACCCTCAATGAGGTTGCGTATCAGGGTATGACCCACCCGATGCTGTCCGTCACCGGCACCGATCACGGCAATGGACCCGGGATTGAATATTCTGGATAAATTTTGTGTGCCCACTTTTCTCTCCTTTTTAACCTATTGCTCAATCACTAAGCGGCGGTCATGGAATCAACCAGATCGTGAATTTTCTGGACGCGTAAATGATTTTTCTGGGGATTCGTCCCAGATCAAAATTTTCAACGTCCGATACCCCCTTGCGGCCCATGACAATGGTGTCGCATTTTGCAGCCCTGGCCTTGTCCAGAAGAGCGCCTGCCCGGCTCTGGGCACCCTGGATAAGACGGGTTTCGATCCGGTCTTCCGGTATTCCTGCCTGGGTCAGGATTTGCTTTGCCTCTGCCAGGGCTTCATCAAGTGTACGTTTGGCTTGAAGAGACATGTCTACAAAGGGGTCCTTTCCTTCAGGCACTGAATCTGTCACTGTGGTGCGCATGATCGCGCAAAGAAGAATACGGCAGATTGTTTTTGCCATCATATCGGCTGTGTACTGGATAGCGTGCTTGGATCCTGGTGAACCGTCAACCGCGATGCACAGGTAATGCTTGATTTCATGGGTTCCGGCAATGATCAATGGAATAGAGCTTGCTTTTTCCACCAGTTTGGCAGCTACACCACCCATGGTTACGCCGAGCATGGAATTTGCATTTCCCCTTCTGCGTATGACAAGGCTGTGGTATTCATTGTTTTTGATCTCGTCCAGAACGCCCCGGGCAACCCCCTTTGACCGGCTGACAAGCTTCATTCCGATATTGTCCGGCTTATAGCCGGCAGCGATCATTTTTTGGCGTGCCTCTTTGAGAAATTCGGTCATTATTGTTTTTTGTCCCATTTCCCAGGCCTTTATCTGGGATACGGAAATATTGCTGAAGGAATCCCGGGTCAGGTCATAATAAGCTTCAGGCACGGGGGTTGTTATATTAAATAAGGTTACTTTTGTGTCCCTAAACGGTTTGAAGCTGCATAGATAGTCAACGGTCCTTTTCGAACGTTTTGAGCCGTCAAGGGTGACTAATATTTTTTTTTCGGTTGACATGGGATCTCCTTTGGAAAATCCCGGGCCGGTTCATTAGGTCCGGACCCGGGATTATTTTTTTAATGGATGATCTCCGGGCCTAAGCGAAGCACAGGCACCGGGCTGTGACGAAAGATTTTTTCTATGGTGCTGCCCAGGGTGAATCTGGCCGAACGGCTGCGCCCTCTGGGGCCCAGCACCAGAATATCTGCGCCAATCTCCTGTGAGGCCGAAAGAATCTGTTCGTAAGGTACACCCGAATCAATGGAAATATTGAGCCCATCAATGCTGTTAAGCCCGGCCGCCTTTATCTGCTCGACCAGAAGATCATGCCGTCGCTGTTTTTCCTGTGGCAAAAATTGTTCTATAGCAAACGTATTTTCAGGAATATAGTGGGACTTTACCCAGGAAATCTCCTTGGTGCTGATGCAGTTGAATGCATGCAGTTTTGCCCCACTGATTTTAGCCAGCCACCCAGCTTTGGCCAGGACCGCCGGGGACCAGGGAGAAAAATCCACAGCCGCCATAACGGTGCGGATTTTTTCGGCTTCAGGGATAGCCTTACCTGAGTCCGTGCGTTTGAAAATATGTTTGTCCCTTACACTGAGCAACGGGGTTGTGCAGTAACGGAACACATATTCAGCAGAACTGCCGAACATGAAATTGGACAGGTTGGAGCGACCTTTATTTGCCATGACAATAAGGTCCGGGCCTATCTTTTCAACCATGCTAAGAATTTCATCTGCCGGCGGTCCTATTGAAATGCGGATGTCCGTTTTGTTGACAAACTGCGGGAATCGTTCCTTGATCAGTTCATTAATTTGGGCTTTCCGGTTCTTTTTGAGTTCGTCCAAATATTCCGTTGTATCTTCCCTGCAGTGGTATATTGTCCCTGTCATGAACACCGGGGTGGCCTCACTTAGGGGAACAACGGAACAAATGGTGACATTGAGATCCCCCTGTTCTGCCATATTTAGGGTATAACCCAGGGTCATGGGTGAATAATCGGACAGGTCAATGCAGGCCATAATGGTTTTCATGTCAGTCATCAATTACTCCTTATTCTTGGGGGGATCAGGTGTTTTCCCATTTGAAAAAATAAGTCCTGCTCTCTGATCACCCCTGTGGGTTTGCCGTTCTCGGTGACAATCAGACGGCGCTGATTTTGGTCCACCATGATCCAGGCCGCTTCCATCAGAGTGGATTCCGCATCAATGGATATGGGTATCGGGGACATAAGTTCACTGATGGTCAAGGAGCCGATCTGTTTTACGGCGCTTGTGAACATCCCCTGCCAGAACATGGGGGAGTATTGGATGGAATCTGCCGTGGCCGGCTTAGTTGAGGTCAGGTAGCCCGGCAGAATCCGTTCTAAAAGGTCACGGATGGTGAGAATGCCTTGGATCTGCTTATTTTTGTCCATGACCAGTATAGACCGGTGTCCGGTTTCCATGATCAGGTCCGATGTCGGAAGCGTTACAAAGGAGGCTTTAAGTTCCTGGATGGATTCGGCAATGGTGGCATCCTCGGCAATGGTGGTATACGCACTTAATGGGATCATCGCTAAACCCACTGGGTCCTCTTCCACTTTCCCCGTCTGTTGTTTACTCCGGCAGGCTTCCCGGATCTTATCTGACAAAAGGTCAATGTCACAAGGCTTTGACAGGTAGTCAAAAGCACCTAGTACCAGGGACTGTTCTGCCGAATCCTTATCTCCGTGGCCCGTGAGCATAATTACGGGCAAATCAGGTTTTAATTTAATTATTTTTTCAAGGACCTCGTGCCCGTCCATGCCGGGCATGCGGATGTCCAGAATGGCCACATCCGGCGACTGGTCCAGACATTTCAAGGCTTCGGTGCCGTTCTCCGCAAGAATGGTTTGAAAACCATTACGCTCCAGAATTTTGCGTGTCGTTTCCCTGAACCGTTTTTCATCATCAACCATTAAGACCTTTATGGGTTGTTTCATTTTATATTGCTCCTATTTAAAATATGTTTTACACACGGCCGGAGACTGCTGTTATGGCCGAATAAATCAGGCACCATTGGACAGGCACAGATATCAAAAGGACTGTAATTGCCCGGGTTTTGGATAGATTGCAGCTTTGTCGAAATCCTGTATAAACCAACCAGTATTTCCACGGCTCCGTGAACCAGAGCATGAAGGGAAGCCATGAGATGAGCATGGTTATCCCCGACGCATAGGCGTAAAGGCCGAACACCAGGGAAAAGCCCTGCTTTTTGCCGCTGATCATCACCATGGTGCAAAAGCCCGTGATGGAACTGATGAGCACCATGCCTGCCGCATTGATAAAATAGATCAATGCCATGACCACCGGGGATTGGGGGCCAGGGCCGGTAAGCAGTCCTGCACCGGCATAAAACCCGGCACACAGGGCTGTAAACCCCAGGGCTCTACCCGTGGTATGGACCCCAGGCAGGTCTGTAAAAAACAGGACCGGTTCGATGAGCAGCCGGATCACCCCCTGGCTGTAAAATTTCAATGCCGAAAGTGTCCCTGGTTTATTCATTTCATCCTCCTTAGGCGAAAAGGCATATTCTGAAAGGCTCTTCACTGGGCTGTCCTTAATAAATCTTCGTTTAAAGTAGCTTGCTGATAACCCCTGCGGCAAGCATAATCAGCGTCATGTAAAAAAGCACCCACCGTTCTGTCTCTTTTGAGAAATACATTCTGCTTTTGGTTGTTTTCGGTTCAGTCTTTGGTGACATCTGTGTCATTTTATCCTCCTTACAAATCGTCTAGTCTATCAGAATCCAGGCATGGTGCCGAATCCCCTAAAGGTCCAGTAAACGCCGGTAAGCAGCAGTAGTACGACGTTGGCCGCAAAGAACAGGGGAAGACCAGCTCTCAGGTAATCTTTGGGTTCCAGGTAGCCGCTGGCATATACAATGGCGTTGGGTGGCGTGCCGATGATCAGGCAGTATGCAAAGGAAGATGAAATGGCGGTGGCCATGGCCATAAAGGGCAGATAGGTACTGCCGGGATGAACCATGCCGGCCATGTTCAGGGTAATGGGGCCTACGGATGCTGCCGCAGGGCCGTCAGCCATGAGGTTGGTCAGGATAGCGGTCAGGCCGTTGGAGACAGCCATCAGCGGTATGCCTGAATCCATGCCGAAGGGTGCCAGGACTTCAATAACCGTTCGGGCCAGCCAGTAGGCAGCGCCTGTTTTGTCCAGAACCCGGCCAAAGATCATGGCACCAGCATACAGCCATACCACGCCCCAGTCCACCTTTTCCTGATAGTCTCGCCAGTTGACGACGCCGGCTATGATATAGGCCATCGCGCCGGCCACGGCGATGGTGCCGATGCCCATACGCACGGGATAGATGCCCAGCTGGAAGAATGCCTTTTCAGTAAACCAGCCAAACACCATGACAATGAAGATGATCAGTGCCCAAATCTGTTTGCTGTTCCAGCTGCCCATTTTGCCGATCTCTCTTTGCAGATGATTCATGGCAGGGGTAAGATCGACTATTTTGGGCCGGAACCTCATGTTAACAATGAACCAGGATACGGGGATCATGGCAATAAGGAAGGGGAAACAGTAGGTGACCCACTGGAAATATCCGATATCCACACCGAACATATCGGAGAGATAGGTCATCATGATAACGTTTCTGGCACCGCCGGAAGGTGCGCCCGGACCACCGATGTTACATGCCATGGCAATGGAGATCATCAACAGTTTGGCAAGCTCCATGTCTTCGGGAACCTCATCGGTCAGGCTGTTCTGGTAGAGCAGCATACCGATGGGCAGGAACATCGCAGCCAGGGCGTGGTCGGAAATAAAAGCGGCCAGCGGTGCAATGATCAGAAAGAAGATCAGGGTGATCCATTTGGTGTTGGGCACGGCCAGGCGTTTGAACATCATCAGGCAGACGCGCTTGTCAACACCGGTTTTTACAAAGGCGGCCGCAAACATCAGCGATCCCATGATAAACCAGCAGGCGTCGGACCAATAAAGCATGGCCACATCCGAGTATGAAATAACACCGGTCGAGACCACGATCAGACCGATACAGAATGACACTGCCGGCAGGGGGATACACTCGGTCAGGAAACAAAGAACAACGAACGCGCCCATGGCTACTGATACTTTAATATGCCAGGCGCCTTTGTCCGCCGCCTTTTTATCGGAATCGTTCAGGTTCTCGTATTTCAAACCATCTTTGCGAAGTTCCATGGCAGCTTTCATGGTCGTTAGATAGGTTTCTTCCGGTACCTGTTCTTTGATGTATGTTGTGGCTCGTTCAAAATTCGCTTTGTCTGTTGGGATGTTGTACTTTTTACACCATTTTGCATCCCGTTTGAGGAACCGGTCTTTGCTCAGGGCGCCGATCTGCATATTCTGTTCCATGATCTGTGTGGTGAGAACCTGCCACTGATCAGAATCTGAGCTGTCTTTTTGGAACAGCTGCTGGCTGATAAAATTGTTAACCTTTTGGGTACCGATCTGGTACTCCATGCCGACATCTTTCATTCCGTTTGGTGTGGGAATAAATAAAAGTATCAGCAAAAGGGCAACGGGAATGGAAAAAATTTTCCAGTCTATATATTTGTCATACCCGGTGACTTTCTTTTTTTCTGGTTTCATTTAATTAACTCCTTGTTATCGTATTATTCGAGCCCATCTTTCAGAATTTCCCGGGGGGATTTCAGATACTGTTTGG
Source organism: Desulfobacter hydrogenophilus (assembly GCF_004319545.1). Classification (NCBI taxonomy): domain Bacteria; kingdom Pseudomonadati; phylum Thermodesulfobacteriota; class Desulfobacteria; order Desulfobacterales; family Desulfobacteraceae; genus Desulfobacter; species Desulfobacter hydrogenophilus. The sequence goes on from NZ_CP036313.1 coordinate 2,024,313, forward strand.
CCTGGGCAGAGCGGATTTTCTCTTCCTGGTTCATACGTTTCTGAAACGCCAGCTCAGCTTTTTCAATGATCTCCTCAATATCTGCAGGTTTCATCAGATAATCCCAGGCACCTGATTTCAGGCCGTCTATGGCTGAGTCCACCGTGGCATGACCGGTGAGCATGATCACTTCCGTTAAGGGGTACAGCTCCTTGATTTGTTTAAGGGTCTCATTGCCGTCCATCCCGGGCATCTTCACATCCAGGACCACCACATGGATGTTGTGGGCAGCCATGGTTTGAAGCGCCTTTTCTCCGCTTGGGGCTGTCCACACCTCATAGCCCTTTCTTTCAATGAGTTTTTTGGTGGTCTCAAGATAGCGGGTTTCATCATCGACCAGTAACAGTTTCATCTTCTCCATTAGGTTGTCCTCCTTTAAGACGATTGATTCTCATGTGCCGCAAGCTGAATGGAAAACACGGTGCCTTCTCCGGGACGGCTGTCCACGGACATGGTGCCGCCAAAACTTTCGATGATGCCGAAACATACCGAAAGCCCCAGGCCCGTTCCCCTGCCAACGGCTTTTGTGGTGAAAAAGGGTGAAAAAATTTTATCCATATGCTCAGGTGCTATTCCGCACCCATTGTCTTTAACCTGAATGTCAACCATGGCCCGGCCTTCATCATCCCGGGTTTGAGCTGCACTTATCTCAATTGCGCCGCCCTTGGCGCCGTGCTGGCTGGTAACGGCATGTATGGCATTATTGACCAGGTTGAGCATGACCTGCTGGAACCGGCCGGGATCGCCCATGAAACTTGGTGTATCTTCATCAATCCGGGTGGTGATCTCCACACCGCTCGTATGGGCGGAGTTTTCAACAAGCTTGAGGATTTCGGGAATGACTTTGCCCGGATCCAGGATGGTGTGTTTGACCTCTTTTTTCCTGCCGAATTTTAAGATGGCTGAGGTGATCTCATGGCAACGCCCCACCTGTTTATTGATCTGGTCCACGCTTTCCTGGATATCATTGAAGGTCTGGGGATCGGGAGCTTTGTCTTTGCTGTCTTTGCCCGGGTACAGTTCTTCCATAAGAATTTTGATCAGCGCGTATTCACTTTTTATGATCTGTAACGGATTATTAATTTCGTGGGCAAAGCCGGCGGCCATTTCCCCGATTTCTGCCAGTTGCACGGCTCGGATCAGTTGGCTGCCCAGCTGCTCCTTTTCTTCGTCCAGACGGTCCATACGCCGGCAGATGGTCTCGGAGGTGAAATAGGCCAGGACCACCAGGGCTGTTAGTCCTAAAATGGCAATGACCACACAGATCAGGACGGCAGAGTAAAGCGCCCTGTAGGCATCGTGTTTTTCCTGGCGTACCACCAGATACCAGGATTGATTGGCCAGTTTAGATACCGCATATAAAAACGGTTGTCCCTTGGGTGATAATTGGAAGGTTTTTCGGTTGGCGGAAAACTGCTTATTCATCCACCCAAAGGCCGGATCTTTATCAAGAAGGGCGATATCCCCGGAACGCCTGGCGGACTGGGCGACCCCCTCGTTGTTTAAAATGTAGGCTTCGCCTGTTTTGCCGATACGCACCCCGGATACCATGGAGTCAAAGAACACGGTGTCAATGGTGGCACGCAGCACCCAGGTTTGGTTGTTTTCAGTCCTGCGTACGGCCACGACAAAATGGGGGAGATTGCGGTATCCCAGAAAAATATCACTGATATAAAATCCCCCGAGCATGGTTTTCTGGAACCAGGGTTCTTGGGTGTAGCTTTTTCCTGCCAGGGCAAAGGACCCGGAATATTTTAAGTGTTTACCGGTTTCGTCAAACAGCCCCAGGTCAACAAAGGCCGGCGACCGTTTCTGAAGACTCTGGCAGATCGTGCTGATGGCGCCTTCGGCCATGATGTCTTCAAATGTATATGCCCGGGTGATCAGTTCAAGATCGGATTTTCTTTCAAGCAGGAAGGATTCAATCATCTTGCGGTGGTCTGTCAGGATTCTTTCAAGGCTGGCCTGGGTGGATTTCTCCAGGGTTGACGAAAAAAAATAGAAGCTGATCCCCAAAACAAGAATAAAAGGGATCATGGGGAAAAAAGTCATATTAAGAAAAATTGCTCTTTTCAGCCATTGTCTGTTTTGTTTTAATTTGCTCAAGCTTTGCCCCTTTGTTTCTAGTTGAAAAGAAGATTCTCTTGTCTGGAATTTTATAGAGCAACTATGGTGCCGGATAAAAAAATAGGCATGATTAAAATTTAATATATTGAAATTAAAGCTAATAATTGTTTAATCGTCATTGCCCCGGCGAAATTGTAAACTTAAATTTGTCGATGCGCTTTTCAACCTGTAAAAAAGGCTGACATATGAAATTTGGCATGCATGGCCTTGTGCGTGGACAAAGGCGACATCGGCCTGACTTCGGCCATCTCTTTTCCGGTTTCTGCCAATTGTATTGATATTGATGTCCTGCCCAAGCACTTTCATCGGATCAGGTATTACGGATTTCTGGCCAACGGGCAGGGCGGACGGCATATAGCAGCAATACGCCAGGCCTTGAATGACCGGAATCCCCATGATGCTGAACCGCAGAAAGAACAGCCACCTCAATGCCCGGTTTGCGGCAAGGAAAATATGATCACGATCCTGGTGCTGGACGGCCATGGCAATGTGGTGGTAAAAGAAGACTTTCCAAACACAGAAACCAAACAAGTTCCGCCTACAGCAAGTGAACCATAAAAGGCTTTACTTTGAAGAGAATTGCAGATATCAAAAATAGTCAGGGACTTATCAGGGGTTCTTATCGACAATTGACAGCGGCCAGCAGGTTTTTTGATCCAATTTTAAACCAGGCGGATAAATCAAAAGGGTGAATCCGGATGAATACTCAAATCTTCCAGTCAAATTTTAAAATTATGACAGCCAAATCCATGCTATGGAAAACATGTTCCTCTACTTTTACCCAAGAAAACAACACCGAGTCTTCGACCCGGTTAATGTAACCAAAAAGTTGGAGCGGCCAGATTAACAGCCGGACAATTTTACGACCCAGGCTTGGCCGCTCAACTTAACGTTTTTTTTCTATTCCAAAAATTGACACCTCATTGTTACTGTTGTACAATTGTCCATATTATAAATAAAAAAGGTCAATCAATGGATGTTGTAATTGATATATCAGCATTAATAGCAGTGATTGTAGGCGAACCAAAAAGAGATAAAGTTATTGAATTGACAAAGGGCCAAACATTGATTGGGCCTGGTTCTATCCCCTGGGAAATAGGCAATGCCTTTTCAGCAATGTTTAAACGCCAAAGGATTACCTTGGAAGAAGCTCAAAATGGTTTGTCAATATTTGAAAGTATTCCTTTGAGGTATATCAAGCCGGATTTTTTTAATTCTGTTGCCATATCAAAACAAACCAATATGTATGCATATGATGCTTATTTTATGGATTGCGCGATAAAACAAAAAGCACCCTTGTTAACATTAGACCGTAAGTTGATTTTGGCCGCTAAAAGCTTAAACATAAAAACAATAGAGGTTTAAAATGCAAGTATATACTTATTCCGAAGCACGCCAAAAACTTGCCGTAGTTCTCGAACAAGCTGAAAATACGGGCAAAGTTTTAATCCGAAGAAAAGACGGCAGAACGTTTGCTCTTATGCCTGAAAAAATTGTCACGTCTCCCTTAGATGTGCCGTCTATCAAAGCAAACATTACATCAAAAGAAATAGTGGATATCGTTCGCGAGGGTAGAGAAAGATAGAACAAAACGCTGGAGCGGGACCAGGCTTACTGCGCGGCCTTTTCAGAGGTTCCTGGTTCAGGAAGATTTTCCTTTCTATCGGAGTTTTGGTGTTTAAAAGCCTGGCTCCTCAGCTCCCCGTTATGCTTCTTTTGCAGATATAGAACTATGAACAATGAAACATTGCTAAATTCATTTAATCGCATAGCTGATCATTATGGTGTCAGCGATGCAATTCACAGCACTACTGAAAAGTTGGGTGTCGAACGACTTAAGGTTAGTAGAGATATTGACGGTAAAAAAAGAGAAATGTTGATTCACCCTACGAATGAAAGAAACATATATCTTTGTCATTGGTGGGATCAGATCTGTGACACCGAAGGTAAGACTTTGGGTGATCAAAAGCATTTCGAGTTTTTCTTTTCAAAATTTATGATTGAGTGTTGCTCCTGCGAGAGTTTATCTGAAATAAGCAGGAATTATTTTGATTGTGAAGCATAACCCGTCGCTGGAGTGGGACCGGGCGGAATGCGCACCTTTTCGGAAGTATGTGGTTTAGGAAACTGAAAACTTTTATCTGGGGCTCCGGGTTAAAACGCCCGGCCCCTCAGCTCAATGTTCACGGCGGCTCCGCCGCCGCGAATCGCGGTGCTGACTTCGTCAAAATAAGGGACATCTATGAGTTTAAACTATTGCATCCGTTGTCTGAGATAAAGGCGGATATCCTGGCATTGGAGAAGACCACGCTGGAATTGGAAAAGACGGTTTTGGAGGATTGATCATGGATGATAATCAACAGAAATTCTGGTACGATAATGTGGATAAAATTCTTGGATTCAATGAGAAACCCCTGCTTACGGGCAAAGGGAATGTCAGCAACGCTGCCATGAAAGAGAAAGTGAGGTAGAGTTATCAATCGTTCGATATCAAACGTAAAACCTATGAAGCCATACAGGCGGACCAGCAGGATCTGGAAGAATTGAAACCGCTGGAACAGGAAATTGAGAAAGACAAATAATGGAGCACTATGACAAATATAAGAACAGCGGAGTTGAATGGATTGGTGAGATTCCTGAGGGGTGGGAGGTAAAAAAACTGAAATATGTTGCAGATGCCAACCCAAGCAATATTGACAAAAAAATAAAGAAAATGAAGAAGCTGCCTATTGAGGATCAATTCTTTGGTAATCTGGTAAAAGAATTAATGATGAAAAAAATATATTCAAAATTAAATGAAATTACGGCGTAAAAAAGTCCTGGAGGCTTTACTATAAACTTTAAATTTTTTAAAAATTTTGACCAAAAATGAACCGAATGAATCGATTCTCTTTGCGTCAGGTAGAGAGTCAAATGATTGCGGCGTTACGGAAGTGTATGACTGAATACCACATCGGATAATATAGAACGATTAAAACGGGGTAAGCCATGAAGATACCGATTGTTATTGCTACGGTCATGTTGCTTGCGGCTACGCTATTACCTTTATGGCGCCATCCTCATTGGCTCGTAAGGGGAATGGATTTTCCACGCATGCAACTGGCTGCCGCTGCATCATTATTAATCCTGATACAAGTCATATCGCTTGATCTTGCAAAAATCCAGACTTGGGCTCTCATTGGCATTTCACTGGTGTGCTTGGCCTGGCAGCTGCGGTGGGTTATGCCGTACACGGTTTTCTGGCGATCAGAAGTTAAAACGACAAAAAAACCTCTCCCCAATCGCAAATTCAGCATTCTCACGGCCAACGTATTGACACCCAACAGGCAAGCCGATGCTTTTTTGAAGCTGGTCAACCAATACGCGCCGGATGTACTCGTGACGTTGGAGTCTGATCAGTGGTGGGAACGTCATCTCGATACGCTAAAAGCTGACATGCCCTACAGCATGAAATGTCCTTTGGATAATCTCTACGGTATGCATGTCTACTCTCGCTTGCCGCTTGAGGACACGGAAATATCATACCTTGTTGAGGACGATATTCCTTCAATGCACGCCCAAGTCAAGTTGCGCTCGGGCGATCCCGTACGTATGCATTTTCTTCATCCTGCTCCCCCCAGCCCCACAGAGAATTCCGAATCTGCGGAACGGGATGCGGAACTGGTGATTGTTGCCCGGAGCGTGAGGGACAGTGACCAGCCTGTTGTCGTAACAGGAGACCTCAATGATGTAGCCTGGTCAGCAACTACACGCTTGTTTCGTAAGCTTAGCGGATTACTGGACCCGCGGGTGGGACGGGGAATATTCAATACGTTTCATGCCAAATACCCATTTGTCCGTTGGCCGTTGGATCACCTGTTTCACAGCTATCATTTCACCGTGACTTCGATTAAACGTTTGCCTTACTTTGGTTCAGATCATTTTGCACTACTGACAGAGTTGTCATACAGCCCAGCGCGGGGTAAAGATCAGGAGGGGTTGATGGCTGAAGCCGATGATAAATCGTGGGCTTTATCTATCGCGGAAGAACAGGACGTGAGTGCGGAGGATGTACCCAACCCGAAAGCCAGGTAGGGTGGGTAGAAATGGGGTCTTGAAAAATAAGATTTATCATAATATAGAAACGACACAACGGCTTGCCCTTCCCCATAAAATAGAATCTCCCGGAATTCTTGTATTCATTGAGGGTCTTCTTATTTAATAATTTTTCAAAGCTTTTCTTGATGGGAAAAGTTCACAAAAGGACGTTCCACTGGTTTGAGATGTGGTTGATTTCGATCTGGGCGGACTTTTGACTGTGTCGCGGACCGACTTGAATACAAGCACATAGAAACAAACGATCGAAGTAAGGAATGAAGCGTCGTGTTCGATGGGTGCTTGACAGGTAATGATCAGGGATCGTGTCGGAAAATAGAGTGCTTTATGCTGGTTGTGGAAAATCAGGACATCTAATGTCCGATTATAATTCCATAAGCGTCCTGTCGTTAAAAGGTTGCTCGGGCGCAGTTTTCAAATCATCTATCCCATCGAGATTCTAAATATAAATTGCCAAAATTTTATCATCCGGCATGGTTTTGGCTATGTAGTTTCTAAAAGCGGATCGACACGGTTAATCAAGGAGGCATTATGGTTGAAAAAGGGAAAAAAAATAAAAATAAGCACGAGAGCCATAAAATCGGGAAATTGACCCTGAAAGAAAAGCGTAAAAAGAAAAAGGATAAACAAACAGAGGGAGATGTTCTCCAAAAGTTTAAAAAGACAGAGGCTTAAAATCAAGGAGGGTGTCATTAATTTAGAGAAACAGGGTACGTCCCTTATGAAGGGATGGGGGAGACAGATAGCATCCCACCTTAAAGACAGTGGGTTGGTGTTGAGAAATATGCTATTGCCTCCCCCGTAAAAATATTATCTCATAGTGCCGGCCATCAGTCCTGTTCAGGACACCAGCGCCTCCAGCCGTTCTTCCGCTTCTTTGCAGTCACGACATTTGGATGTTACAGGCCTTGCGGCAAGCCGCTTGAGGGAAATTGGTTCCTCGCAAATGTCACAATATCCATAGGTACCGTCTTCAATCCGCTTGAGAGCCGCCTTGATTTTTTTAATCAATTGGCTCTTCCGGGTATGGAGCCTGAGATTAACGCTCTGGTTTATGTGAACCATTGTCGCATCAATGACTTCCGTTTCTCTGGATTCCCCCCGGCTTAATTCCGATACCGCACAGCCGGCCTGACGCAGCAGGTCATCCAGTATATCATTCAGTAGTTTTTCAAAATAGGCCAGGTTCTGGGGTGTCATATGCGGCACTTCACGGCAACAGTCTTGATTGTTCACGCTCATCGGATCTCCTTATCAAAAAATATGGTAAATTTTTCATATGTTTAGGACCGCAGATTAAATAAGTTGGGCGGAAATAACGCCGAATTTTGGTTCATCTACAAGGCGCATTAAAGGTTGAATAGCCGGCCTATTGGACATTTGATGCAACGAAGTAGATGGGCCAAAAGACAAGCTATTTCGTTCAAGTTATTTAATCTGCGGTCCTTAATTTGCGTGGGGAGGCCCGGATTCCTTTTTCAGACGCCGACTTCCCTCTGATAAGACCCGTTGAAAAACAGATCCGCCAGATATCCGGTGATTAGCAATAAAAATGCCAAAGCAAAGAAAATAACCACAGACATGTACTGATTATGCTTGGGCTATGTTGACAGAAAACCGGGTTGCTGTTAAAAAAATACACTTTGCCCGTTCCATCTATTTTACAGCAGAGTGGCACAAATCCTTTTCGAGGTTTTAGATGAAAGATATGCTGGTGTTGACTAATTCGGAAGATGAGTATCGCTTGATTTCAAATACTTTGTCCGATGCCGGCAGCATCCGTCGGGCCTTTGATCTCAATACGGCGCTGACACTGCATACCCAGTCGCCGTTTGATCTCATCATGGCCGACATTGAACTGCTGGCAGCCCATCCGGGCATGCAGGCCTTCAGTTCGGTCAATCCGTTTGTTCAGTTCATTGTACTGTGCATACGGTCCAACACCCGGAAAGCCCTTGAGGCGGTGAAAGCCGGGGCTGTGGGATACTTGCTCTCTCCGTTCTGTGAAAGGGATATTCATCTGCTGATTCCCTCATTAAACCGGACCCGCTCCAAGGATTTTGAACTGGAGTACCTGCGGGATCGGTTCTGGAAAATCGAATGGATGGACATCATCCGGTCTAAAAATACGAGCATGAAAAAAATTTTCGAGAATGTCCGGTCTGTTGCCCCTACCATCGCCACTGTTCTGCTGCTGGGTGAAACCGGTACGGGCAAAGGCACACTGGCCCGGCTGATTCATTGGCACAGCCAGCGATCTGAAAAGCCGTTTATCTCCATCCATTGCGGCGCCATCCCGGACACCCTTATCGAAAGCGAGTTGTTCGGCCATGAAAAAGGCGCCTTTACCGGTGCGGAACGGAAACGGCCAGGTCGGTTTGAAATGGCAGACGGTGGCACCATTTTTCTGGATGAAGTCGGCACCATATCCCCATCTGCCCAGATTAAGCTGCTCCAGGTCCTTCAGGACGGCACCTTTAGCCGGATCGGAGGAGATTCCCTTCTCAAGGCCAATGTACGGATCATCGCAGCCACCAATTTAGACCTGGAAGACGCTGTCAGAAAAGGGACATATCGAAAAGACCTGTTTTACCGCCTCAACGTGTTTCCCATTGAAATTCCACCTCTCAAAGAACGACTGGAAGACATGGAATATTTGGTGGATATCTTTTTGAAAAAACTGAATGTCAAGTATGGGAAGAATATTCAAACGGTTCATCCGTCGGTTATAGAAGGATTCGGCCACTATGAATGGCCCGGCAATATCCGGGAACTTGAAAATATCCTTGAACGTGCCTATATCCTCGAAACCTCCCCTGTGATTGCATCCGGTAATTTACCCATCGAAACCCAGATGGCAGTTGCGCAGGGCATACCGGCACCCGGCACCGATCTGACCCTGGCCCAGGCACGCCAGCATGCGGTCAATGCCTGTGAATTTTCCTACCTGACCTGCCTGCTGGCGCAGACACACGGCCGGATAAACGATACGGCACAAAAAGCCGGCATTACCGCCCGGCAACTAAATCGCCTACTGACCCGGCACGGGCTGGATAAAAAGCAATTCAAACCCAAAAAAGACGCCTGATGTCTGAATAAAGCATAAAGAGCCATCGCTTTAAAGACATTCAGTGTCTGGTTTTTATATGAAAATTCCGATAAGTTACTCAATTACTTTCATGCTTTGTTGTGGATTGAGCCTGGGTGTTGATAGACCAGGCCAGCCCATGGCTGTTATATGGACCGCAGATTAAATAACTTGAACGAAATAGCTTGCCTTTTGGCCCATCTACTTCGTTGCATCAAAGGTTCAATAGGCCTGCTATTCAACCTTTAATGCGCCTTGTAGATAAACCAAAATTCGGCGTTATTTCTGCCCAACTTATTTAATCTGCGGTCCTATGGTACGGCTGAAGCTTTGCTTTACAGCCGCATAACTGCGTTAACCTGAAAAATGATTTCTCAAGGCTTTTCTTGATGCTTTGTCTACCAATGTAAAAAAACAATCTGCTTCATCTTTCAACCGGGATGGCTTGTGGCCTTTAACTTTTTTGAATTCACAGTCCAGTTGCTCTATTAAATAGAAAAATTTTTGATACAGCACACTGTTTTTAATGGGCTTATTCTTCTTTGATAAATAATCATTTATATCAAGTCGCCTACGCCTTGCCTTAAGCCCGACAATGTTTTGGGAATCGGTATACACAATAAGTTTGCCGACAGGTTTTTGAATTGAACTCAATGCCCAGATCAGGGTCTGGATCTCCAGTTTGGTTGAGCTGGTGTGTTCAAATTCTTTTACCTTAACATCTGCTTTAAAGGATTCTGAATAGGGCACCTCCCCCAACACAGCAAGGTATGCCCCATATCCGACGTTTGATTTGGGATTCACACTGCCATCGGTGAATAGCCATAGGATTGTCATTAAATTAATCTCTTCACATCAATTGTCTCTACAGTTAATTTGAAACTTGGATCAAGCCTTTCCGCTTACTCCATGATACAAGCGTATCAGGCTGAATTTCAGGATACAAGCAAACACTGTCAAGAGCTAAAACATCGTGTTGGGTTGTATAAAGGCTTGATATTTAAATTAAAATCGGCTAATGTCCCGGGACCATTTTTAATGACAGGCTTAACAAGTTGGCGTAGCGTCTATCGGAGCCTGTCGGATATACGAGGTACAAAAAATAATGTCAGAACAAAATTTTGATTATGAAGTCCGGTGCAAATCGTGTTTTAATAAGTTCATTGTCCAGATGTATGACAGTCACGACAAATGCCTCTGGCTTGTGGACAACAAAGACTGGTACTGCGATTCATGTAAAAGAGAATACCTTGATAAAAAAACAGAAATGTTTTCAAAAGCCAATGCCGGCTTAGGTTTCCCCCCGCTAACCGGCACGCAGAAGAGGATTGCCTGGGCTGAAAAAATAAGGGCTGAATTGATAAATAAGGCCAATTATTTGAATTCAACCCTGAGCCATGAAGACGAAGATGCAAAAACATTGTCAGACAAAGCTTTTCTACTATTTTTCCAGGAGTGGCAAACAGAAACAGACGCCAAATGGTGGATAGACAACAGAACAACAAATGTCAGGGATATATCCATTCGGATAAAGGAAATAACGGATACGCTGTTATAACGATCTTATGGCAATGGCAAGTTGCCCCAGGGGGTTACAGGCTCATTCTCTGTGCCGGGCCTTAATTCAAGCTGAAGCCCTTTTAAAAAATTACGCAACATCTGGTTTTTGCATTCTCTGTAATGTTTATGCCCGGGTTTTCGAAAAAAGGCGCTTAATTCATGTTTGCTGATTTGCAAACCCGCCAGGGCTAAAACCCTTATCATATCCTCTGTTTTGAAGTTTAAGGCAATCTTCAGTTTCTTTAAAATCGCGTTATTATCTAATGCCTGTTCAGGCACAGGTTGCGCGCCTTCTTTTTTTCCCCGTTTATGATTGATCAATCCATTCAAAAAGACAGCCAGCTCTGTATCCGTGCAATTTTTACAGGCGGGGTCATCATCTTTTTTCAGCCAGTCACTGACCTGGTCCCGGGACACCTCATGTCCGGCTTGTTCAAAAATAGAGATCATCTCTGAATCACTGAAATTAAAAATATATCGAATCCTGCGTAGAACAGCATTTTTATTCATTTTAATAGACCAATTCCATTGTTGTTTAATTCTATCAATCTTTTTTATACAGATTGCCCACAGCCCTTTTGAATTCTTTTTTGCTCATGGAAAAACGCTTGCGGATTCCTCACTGAGAAAGTTATCCCGGTATCATATCATACAAATTACGTTCTTGATACATGATGAGTTTAAGGTTCCAGGGGGATAAAATTTTATATCCCGTTTTGCGGTCTTTTTCTATTTGGCAACTGCTTCAAGGATGTGGTGAAGGATATGGTGAGAGACGGATTTGTCCGATTGTATCGTTTCAATGACCGATGCCGGATAATTTAGCGTGCGATCGGGATGAATTAAATGAGGGCTGGCTGGCTTCTTTAATGAAATAATCTTCGTACATGATTTACTGCAAACTGATGCCGTTTTCCATGTAGCCTGCCCCTGCCGTCCGGCAGTTATTTACAAATAATTACAGGGGAAACCCTATTTATTTATCAATGCAGATATGTTTAAATTTATATAGGTTCAAGCCTATATGACCAAGCGAAAGGAGGCATATGATGGCACGCTTGTCTGGGTATTTCACAACAAAACGAACGCCGGCAAAAAGTCAGGGCCCTTTACCGGAAAGACCGGTTCCGGACCACCCTCCCATGGAAACCCCGCCTCACCGTGAACCGCCACCGGATCCAACGTTGCCGGAAAAACCGCCCAGGAAGGACCCGCCACCGGATATGCCGCCGATGAAGGCCCCGCCTGATAAAAAAGTGCCGGTCAAGGGCAGGAATTTAATACATAAAAAAATTGTATGAGGTGACCCATGTTAAGAAGTGCCAATGAATTAATAGGATACAAACTGAGTGCATTGGACCAAATTGTCGGTAGCTGCAAAGATTTCTTATTTGATGACCGATGGTGGACAATTCGTCATATGCTGGCCGATACCGGCGGATGGCTGATTGGACAAAAAGTGCTGATATCCCCCATGTCGATCACCAAACAAGATTGGAAAACCCGGCATATTTATTTGAATATAACAAAAGAACAGATCGAGAAATGCCCGAGTCCGTCGGAAGATGAGACGGTGTCCCGAGCACATGAACGCAAAATCTCCCAGTATTATAGAATTCCCTACTATTGGGTCGATTCAGGTTTGTGGGGGGGCACAGCCTATCCCGAAGAGATGGACCGGGAAATTTCTAAGATGATCCCCCATTCTCAACAAGAGGAATCTGATGAAGAGGGCGAAAATCATCTAAGATCACTCAAAGAGGTGACCGGTTATTATATCAAGGCCAATGACGGCAACATCGGTCATGTAGAAGAGTTCATCATGGATGAGAAAACCTGGGCACTGAGATATGTCGTCGTTGATACCCGGAATTGGCTGCCCGGTGGCAAAAAGGTGTTGCTGCCTTTGAAATGGGCAAAATCCGTCAGCTGGGCGAACACTGAATTTGAAATAAACCTGAACAAAGCCGACATCGAAAACGGGCCGGAATTTGATTCGAAAAAACCGATTACCATCGAATATGAGGCACAGATTTACGATTATTACGGCAGACCCTTTGAGGTTAGTATTGATAAAACCACCCAGCAGCATATTGCCAATCCGTTTGTCTGACAGGGTTCAGTAACGATGCTCCGCGATATTTTCCAAACAGATCTGCCTTAATAACCGCCACGGGCTCACCAGGGTTTTTACTGTGGTTCTGCCCACAATAAAAGTTGAGAGATTCTTGTGGGTTACACATACTTTCTCATAAAAGGCTTAACAACAAAGAGGTGAATTTATGAAAAAAGACAAAAAGTCCCATCAAGACAAGATAAAATTACAGGAAGATTCGGCGGATCTTGACAATTGTACCATGGCGCCCGAATCCGCCGAGCATGCCAGGCCCAACGAACCCCCAGGAGAACCTTGTGACGACGGCAGGGCGGGGGGCATAGTAACCGATACATCCACAAAGGAGGTGAGTGAGATGACAGATAAAAAACAATGCGAAGACGTTGTCAAAGAAAGAGAAGAAGAACGGCAGCATACCATGGACAAGATGTCCATAGACACGTCTGAGGCGCATACTTACGATAAAAATCAGGATGATGATTCAGAGAAATGTTCATAGAATATAGATGATACGACAGCCGGGAGACGTTCATCCCGGCTGTCATTTTTTATATGAAAGTTCCAATAAGTTACTGAATTACTTTCATGCTTTGTTGTGGGTTGAACCTCGGTATTGATAGACCAAGTCAGCCCATGGCTGTTTATATGAAAGTTTCAATAAGTTACCGAATTATTTTCATGTTTCGTTGTGGGATGAGCCTGGGTGTCGATAGACCAGGTCAACCCATGGCTGATATAAGGAAGGATTCAGGATTAATGGAAAGCCAACGCGTTATAACCAGCCGGAACAGTCAAATGTTGAGCATTACACTTAACCGACCCAATGTTATCAACAGCCTGGATGTTGAAATGATACGCCTGATACAGGAATGCCTGGATGAGGCTGAATCATCACCATCGGTCCGTCTTGTTTTAATTAACGGAACAGGCGACAAAGGATTTTGTGCGGGTGGAGATGTAGAGGCTATCTATAATGCAGTAAAACAGGGTGACCCGGACAGGGGAATGGTCTTTTTCAGGGAGGAGTATGATTTGGACCTTCGCATCTTCAAGTTCCCCAAACCCGTCATTGTGCTTGCCCACGGTATCACCATGGGCGGTGGATTAGGGCTTGCGGCCGGGGCCGATATGGTTGTTTCAACTGAAAAAACCGTTATGGCCATGCCTGAAACCCGCATCGGTTTTTTTCCTGATGTCGGGGCAACAGGGTGGCTGTTCAGCAAATGCCCTGCAGGATATCCTGAATTTATAGGGCTTACAGGATATCGGCTTAAAGGTCCGGAATGCCGGCGTCTTGGCCTGGCTTCCCATATGGTGATAGATGATATGCGGCTTGAATTTATCAAAGATCTTGAACAGCTGTCGGAAAAACTTCCTGATGATAGATCAAAGGCTGTTCAGGTATTATCCTCAGCGTTTAAGTCGTTAAGAGACAATAAATACATTTCCAACCTTGAAATGGATGAATGGGTACGCACATGTTTTGCCGGTAAACGTTCCGTAAATGAGATCCTGTCCCTGTTGTCTGAATGCAGTCAGCATAAGGAGCTGAGTCAAGCCTCGTTAACAAAGCTTTCTGAAAAATCTCCAACATCGCTTGCACTGACACTCAGCCTGCTGCGCAGTAATGAAAAAAGAGCAATGGAAGATGTGTACCGTAAGGATTTAAAAGCCGTACGGTTTATGATAACCCATCCGGACTATGCCGAAGGCGTACGGGCACAGCTTGTGGATAAAGATAAAAACCCGGTGTGGCAGCCGGGCACAATTGATGAGACAAGCCTGCCGGGTTTTCTTTAAACCGGAAACAACGGGTAACAAAGCAAAGACATATTTTACCGCCCAATTTATTTAATCTGCGGTCCTTAGCGGACGGGCGATGAATTCATTTTAATAGACCAATCCCGTTGTCTTTTAATTCGATCAATCTTTTTTTATATAGATTGCCCACAGCCCTTTTGAATTCTTTTTTGCTCATGGAAAAGTTTTTTTGGATTTTTTCAGGAGAGCTTTTATCATGGCAGGGGATAAATCCCCCGGATTTATTTAATCGGTATAAAATGACTTCGGCAGATTTGGGAACCGATGAGTACCCGGGCTTTTTCATGCTCAGGTCAATTTTTCCATCTTCACGGATCCGCATGATATACCCTTTGCATGTATTCCCAATAAATAACTTTTGATAGGTTTCATTCAAGCACATCATCCCATAGTATCGATTATCAACCACGGCCATTATTCCAATGGTCGTAATCGTGTGAACAATCAAGTCAACCTGCTGTCCGACTTTCAGATGCTCGGTGTTCTTATCACAGTTGGCAGAAATTTTTGTGGTACCATAAACCCGGTGTGTTCTGTCATCCCGGCAAATTTTGACTAAATATTTTTTCCCCGGCGCCATCCTGTCCTGCTGTTCATTTTTGGGTACCAGCAAATCCTTTTCCAGGCCCCAATCCATAAAGGTGCCAAAAGGGGCAACATCTTTTGCGATTAAAAAAACAAAGTCACCTACCACGCCTGCAGGTTTTAACGTGGTTGCCACCAGACGGTCTTCAGAATCAGTGTACACGAATACATCGAGAGAATCGCCGATTGACAGCTTCTCCGGCACATATTTATTGGGCAGGAGAACCCGGTCATCCCCAGAGTTTAAATACACACCAAAATCTGATTTGGTTTGAACTCCCAACCGATTATATTGTCCAACTTTAATACTGGTCTCAAATTCTGATTTATTGGGTTTGGCTGCCTGCTTTTTTGAATGCTTCCATGCATTTTTAAAGTTTGGTTTTTTACCTGACATTACGGATTCCTCATTGTGAACGTTAGCCGGTATCCTATCATACAAATTACGTTCTTGATACATGATGGGTTGACGGTTGAAAAATGGGATTGAAATAGAATAGAGTGATCAAATGACCATAACTTGGACTAATTATACGTCTAAGACAGATTGATCTGGGGAAAACCAATACCTTCGAATCCCGCCGGATCAGTTTTGGGGTCCCCGAAAACCAGCCTTGGGAAAAAGCCGGACAATAATCCCGATAAGAACCAGGGTCACAACGCCTAAAACTGCATACAGGCCGATCCCTTTTCCCTGGAACAGTCGTTCCAGCAACTGATCCCATTTTGAGGCTTTAACGACATCGGCTGCAGCCATTTCAATATTTTCAGGCAAAGAAGCCATCAACCGGTCCTGGATCAGGGTCAGGTCGTAACTGGGCCGGCCCGCAGCCTCATTTCCCCCAAAAAGAAAATAATTTCCGGGTTCATAGGCCAGAAAACAGATTGAAGGGGCCATGAAACCGGCTTCAATTTTTGAGATCTCAATGGGCTGATTGTCGCCATGGTCTATACTAATTTTAAACCGCCGGGCATTCATAAATCGTCCTGGGGAATCGATTTCGAGCTGGGCTGCCCCTTGTTCAGCATGGGACCAATTCCGAGTCATAACCTTTTCCCAGCCGCTTCTTCCTGATTTTTCCCTGTAGCACCGGACGGTTCTTGAAAAAATACCCGAACCGGTTAACACCAGAGTCTGCCAGGCCTCAGACG
Source organism: Desulfobacter hydrogenophilus (assembly GCF_004319545.1). Classification (NCBI taxonomy): domain Bacteria; kingdom Pseudomonadati; phylum Thermodesulfobacteriota; class Desulfobacteria; order Desulfobacterales; family Desulfobacteraceae; genus Desulfobacter; species Desulfobacter hydrogenophilus. The sequence goes on from NZ_CP036313.1 coordinate 2,040,896, forward strand.
TTACCGGCAAAGACACTTCCCAGGATGTTGTATTTTCCTCTCGGTTGTATTCAGTCTGGGCCGCAAGTTCATGGCATCTGTAAGTCTGTCGGCCCCAGAAAAAGGGTATCTGCTTGTTGTCCTTGACAAGCCGGACATACTGCCCTGCCTTGTCAAGGCTTGTTTCCAGATTAAAAATAAGCCTGTAATAACCGATTTTATCCAGCGTCACCGGGCTTTTCCAACGATAGCCGTCATTCTCATCAAACGGCCCGCCTTTGATCTTAAATTTTTCAAGCAAAGATTGCGAATTATACCAGATCTTAACCTCAGGGGAGCTAAAATCAAGGTGACGAACCTGTGCCCTACCGGAAATGTCTGCAAGCTGCTTGAGCTTTGTATGACGGCCCGTTCCGGCCAACGCTGTATAACGTCCCGGCATATCAGCTGAAAAAAGTATTTTAGGTTGCTGTGACACCACAACGGCCTGTTCAATGGGGCCAAGGAAGCCTGAGTCCGACCTTAATCTGAGCATAAGGCCGTTCGTGTTCCATACCCTGTTGATCTCCATTGTAATCAGACGCCCGTCTCCTGCTACGCCGGAAACGCGCCCGGACTGTTCCGGGATAAACTCAACTCTGTTGTTCCGGATCTGTTCCCGCCCCAACTCCCAGGTCCCCTGGAATGGGCGCTTTGTTATGATTCGGATCTGTTTGATTCTGATCCCTTTTCCCGGCAGAATCATTTTTAACTCTGTGACATCATCGGCCTTGCTGATCTGCAAGTGGTCGGTCATAACAATTTGTATGTCAGCATATTTTTCATCTTTTCCCCGGTGCAGTGCGGTGACACGCCGGATGGGAACAATTTTTTGTTTGTTCGCCTTGTCAAACCCAGTAAATATCAACCGGATTTTTTTATAAATCCCTTGGGTTATCTCAATGGATGCGTTGGTCGCCCCCGTTGTTCGGTATATGGCCTGGTTTTTTGCAATGGTTTCCCAGCCGGCATCTGTTTGTACCGCCACATCCACCCGGCCCAGATAGTTGTGGTCACCCATCTCAATGCGGATTTCATTGACTATGGTTTCAGGCAGATCCGCATCCCAGACAAACCCGCCTTCCTGATTGAGCCGGATGTTGGCCGGTTTCAATATAAACTGCCTTGAACCGGATTTGTTTTTCATAAACAGTTCAAAGGCCCGGGGATTTTTGTCCGGTCCATTCAGGACCAGGTCATATGATCCGTTATCGTTGCCCATCAACAGTTCTGCAGGCAAAATCGCCTGGGTGAGCCCTGTGCCGTTAACATCAATTGACGCCTTGGCCTGCCAGGGTTCAGCGGCGCAGTGCGCAACAACTGTAAAAAAGGCTAAAAAGCCAATCAAGGCCACGGCAAGGGCTTTAGCCGGAAAAATTAAAGCGTCAAGGGATAAGAACTTGAATTTGGCTGTTTTTATCATTGGCTGTTGTTTTGCTTTCGTTTTTGGGGTTCATCTGAAATAAACTTCTGGTAAAGGTAGGCAACAAAAAATAATCCAAGGGAAAGGATGCTGAACGAGGCAATTTTATATCCCATGTCCAGCTTTGCCGTATCTGCGATAAATACCTTGACCACGGTAATGCATATCAGCCCTGTGGCCACCCACCGACACAGCGGCAGGGAAAACCGGATGCCTGTCACAAGCAGTGCAATAGCAAACACCATCCATCCAATGCTGTAAGCAAGCAACTTCATATAGTTTCCCGAGGCAAGCAGGGAAAAGGTTTCCCCCGGGTGTCCAAGGCAGGCCGCAATTTCAATATTCATCACGGCAAAGGCGGTTGCGGCCAGGGCCACTCCCATAAACTGCCGTGCCGATACCCGGCTGACCGGCCATCTTTGTTTGGGATTTTTATACAGCACAAAGACCAGCAGGGCCAGCAAAATGGCATACATCAATGTGGGGACATTTACCAGGGGCATCATTGCGGTAAACTGCCGGCCAAATCGGAAAGGGAACCCAAGCGATCTGACAAGGGCCACCGTGATCAGCACAAGCCCTGCCATGCGAAAGGGGGTGTCCAGGCCCTTTTTCCATAAAAGAAGTCCAAGCCCGAAACCGGCAAATCCGAGGGTGGACACAATTTCCTGGTTCAGGGTAAACGCAAAGAATAGGGTAAAGGCTTGCCCGGCCTGGAAAATCGTTCCCGATGCCAGCTGAAAGGCCATGAACAGCGCGGTGATGAAACCTGCCAGGATCACTTTTTTCGCAACATCGTCAAATGTGGCACCGGCGTTAACAGAACAGGAAAAATAAAGGATCACTGAAAGCAGAATAAAGGCCAAGAGGCCAAGGTTGGAAAACGGCGCCATCTGGGCCACACTGCTGCCCAGAAGAAACGGCAGACTAAGCAACCAGCACGCCCCTGCCGCCAGCAGCCCCAATCCGGACAGACGCATGGCAATGGGGAACCGGGCCATCCGCCACAACATGGCCCCGGCCCCGGCCCAGGACAGGCAATAAACCGCAGCCTGGATAAAATCAGCGCCGGGCATTACCCGGAATTTTTGGTCCGGTCCTGCAAAAATATCGGCAATGATCAGGTTCATCAGGTAAAAGCCTGAACCTATGGATAGCCAACGGAAAAAATCCGGTGCATCCATCCGCCACACTTTTTGGTCGCCACCTTTTGCAAACCGTACACCTGCTCCAAGGGCTGCCACAGCCAGTGCCAGGGCAAATATGGCAGGATTTAAAACCGGCAGATTTTCCAGACCTTTTAATTGGGGCAATGAGATTAGCAGCCATAAAAGCCCTGCAGGCGCCATGATCACGGCGGTTTTAGGCAGGCCCGGGTGAACGATCCGGGTATTAAGCCACAACAATGCCGTGGCCTCCAGCACCAGGGCAAGGCCGATCCAGCCGTGGCTTAATACCAGCACCGGAAGCACAGACACATAAAATAATAACGCGCCGCCGTGGAATGCCAAAATGGAATTCCTATGGGCTTTTTCAGGCAGTTGCCGCAAAAGCCTTGCCACAGGCCATAATTTGGCCGCAATCATCAACATGGGGCACCAGTCTGCCCAAGGGGTATAAAAGGCATGTTTGACCGAATAAAAGAAAAATATCGCCTGCAGCACCTCGTAGACCGCCCATATGTTCCACAGATGTTTCCAGTGCTCAATTTGTTTAAAAAACTGCCACGGGGCCACCAGAGCCGCGACAAAAAGAGACCCGGACCACCAGACCCCAGCCAGAATAACGGTTTCCGGCTGGCTGGTATTCAACACCCAGGTGGCCTGGGCTGCGGCGGCCCCCATCAGGGCAACAACTGCCACAGGCTGGAATTGGGTCCGGCGGGCAAAGAAAACGGCTATAATAAGAAAGCAGGCCAGAGTGGCCATGCCCATGTGTGGGAAATGGGGATGGCTTACAAAAAAAGAAAAACCGATCAGGATAAAAACACCTGCCACGGGTGCGGCACTGAGCCACTTTTCAGGTATCATGGCACCGGACGTTTCCCGGGGTGCCATTTTGATGGCGGCAAGGATACGGGGAAGCTGTACTGCCATTACAAGAATCCCTGCCAACAGTATAGACCCGGCTCCCAGGATAAAGATAAAAAATGCGGCCCCCATGGCATCCGCCGGAATATGGATCATCCAGAAAATTGCGCCGACAACAAATATGGCCAACAGCAAAAATACCTGAATAACGGCCCGGAAAATCAGGCTCACAAAAAGGCCCAGCATCTGGATTCCCAGCATCATGGGCCAGAAGTAAAAGGCACACATGGGATTTAAAATAAGCCCGGTAAGGCACATCAGTGCCAGGGCCACCGGGAACACCTTGAACCATTGAAGCACCGGACCGGTTTTTCCAAACTTCATAACAAGCGCCACAGGGCCTAAACACCCGGCCGCACCATACACAAGTATCAGCACATAGCTAAAGGAAAAATCGGTTGCATCAAACCGGGTGACAACCCATATCACTGCGGCAATAAAAGTGATGCAGGAAAAAGGGATGAATGCTTTGATCCAGCCTTTGTTTTTTGTGGCAAGCACGATGGCGCAGATCATGGCAATGGTCAGCAGCATCAACGGATGCCAGCCTGGTTTTTCCATAGTTAAAAGCAGGACCATGGCAACCGATGACAGGTACAGAACACACCCGCTCCAGAAGACGGGTTTTCGTTCCACCGGATTCAAGCCCTGGTGCCGGAGAAAAACGGTAAAAAGGATCAGATTGGCAGCCCAGATCCCTGCAATGGTAGAGCCGCTTGTCTGGGTGAACAAATTAAGAACCGCCAGGCCCAGCGTTACCAGGGTGCCGGTGGTACCTGTCAGTAACAGGGCTGTGGAATTTAACTTTTCAGACACCAGATACAATGCAATATTAACCACTGCCAGATAGATAAAAAGACCTGTCAGGTTTCCGGACCCGGTATTGATCATCAGCGGTGTGACATAGGCCCCAATGGCACCCAGGACCGAAACCGTGAGCCCTTTTTGATACACCGCCAGCACAAATGCGGCCGCGGACACCAGGGCAAGCATGGCAAATCCAGCCATGACCGGCAGGTAATCGTAATAAAGCGTTGCCGTAAATATAACAATATACAACACGCCAATCCCCGTGGCTGTCAGGGAATGCCGGAAAATTTTCAGGCGCACCTCTTTAAATTTTTCCGATGCCAGAATCAGCCCGGCACCCAGGAGTGCCCCGAACGCCAACCGTGCTGCCGGCGGAATCCAGTTTTTTTCAATGGAATGTTTGAACAGCAATCCAATACAGATAAAAGCGGCCACACCCCCCACCCATGCAAAGAGCCTGGCTCCTGTAAAAAGCTCCCAGTTGATATTGAGCCGGCTGATCCTTTGCCCCAGGGAAACACCAGGATATTTGGAAACTGAACGATTGCTTTCCGGGGCTTTTAAAGCAGCAGGGGGGATATACGGCACAGCTTTTTTATCCGGTTTCGCTGATGGTTGCTTGACACTTTGCGCTTTGGATGGCAACGGATCAGTTTTAATACCCCCTTGAACAGGGCTAAAATCATAATCCGGCCTCGGCCAAGGTTCAGAAATGTCTGATGCCCCACCAGGGGGCACAATCGTCTCTTTGGTTTCCACGGTGAGTTCAACAGTCGTGTCATCCGGGGCGGCAGTATCCCGGGATGCTGTGCTTTTTTCAGCTTTTAAGGTTTGAACCGTATTGTTCAGCCGGTCAAATTTATCCTCAAGCCCCCTCAATTTTTTCTCAAGTTCGCGGTTTGACTGTTTCAGATTTGATAGTTGAACACCAACGGTGACAACGACCAGAAATAAGAAAAGAAAATACATAGCGATGTTAAAAACGCCCCCTTATGCTGTGCAAATGTGCTGCCTTTACTGTGAAAATTTCATTAATCATAAATAGTTATTATCATTATGGCAAGTCCTGGATCGTGTTCTCAGTATCAGATTTCTGACCATTCTTATTTAATTGTTACAGCACTCCTGCCGATACAATAACTATGAAAAATTACGTCATCAAAGATTGCAAAGAATGTCATCAACCACTTCGTATTCCGGCAGATATCGGGGGAATGCTCATGCGATGCCCTAATTGTGGGTACGAATTCCATACTGATTTTAAACTCGTTCCGAAAATGAGGAAGAGTCCGGATGGTCAAGAATCGAATCAGGAAATGCCTGCCAAAAGGCCCCTGTCTACATTTAATATTACCGTGTAATCTTTTCAGCTAACTCAGTCAGCCTGATTGCAATTGTTTTAGGGGCTCGGAATAAAATAAAAAGAACACGAATGTTTTTATTCGTGCTCTTTTTGTTGCAGGCTGGTCCGTACCTATTATTTCATTTAGGTATCAATGCTTGAGATAATAGGTATGGGGCAGGGGGGGAATTTTATCATCAATCACCAATGGGGTTGATTGCCAATACCATGCCCCATAACTTCAACGGTATCAGAAACCACCAGAAATGTGTTGGGGTCTGTCTTTTTAACAAGGGACTTTAAACGACTCAGTTCACCAAAGGTCACAACGGTATAAAGCAGGTTTGCCTCTTCTCCTGTATATCCGCCGCATCCGTTAATGATGGTCACGCCCCGGTTTAACTGTTTGAAGATTTGCTGCTGAATGTCTTTCCACTGTTTAGAAACGATGAACACAGCTTTGCGCTTACTCATGCCTGTTATGACCAGATCAATCACCCGGGAGGCTACAAATATATGAATTAATGTATAAAGAATTGATTCCATGGAGAACAAAACCATGGACACTAAGAGGATTGCGGCATTTGCAAAAAGAGTTGTGGAGCCCAGCTGGATGGAGAATTGTTTGAGCAGGATAACCGATATAATATCAATTCCCCCGGCCGATCCCACGGATTTTAATATCAGCGCACAGCCCACACCTGAAACAATGCCGCAAAGCAGGGTTGCCAGCATGGGGTCCTCAATGGACCTGGTTGCGGGAATCCACTCCACGGCCATGGAAAAAACAACCATCCCGAAAATGCTGTAGAGCATAAAGCGCCGGCCCACATAAAACCAGCCCACCATGAGAATCGGGATATTCAACAGGAAATTGAGACTGCCCACCGATGTCTGGGGCCAAAGATAGTGTATAATCAAGGCAATCCCGGCCAGACCACCGCTCAGGAATTGATGGGGAACAATGATTGTGTTGATTGTCCAGGCACAAAGGATGGACCCCAGGGTGATTAAGGATGAGTTGTATAAAATACTGTTGATGGCGGCGGTTCCGGTCAAAATGTTACCGGAGCCGGACACCGGACGAGCCATCACGGTATGCTCTATTGTCATCGCGGCCGTCTTCTCCAACTGGCCCTCCATATCATTCTTTGTATAAAATTTTGTGTTGTTGCTTGCCTTGATGCCGCGTCAACGCGTTTCGCCCAAAGCACCCCTGGCATAAATAGTTTCCTTGGATATTGCTCTGCCGACATAGGCCGGCAACCAAGTCTTGGGCAGCATCATAGCAATGCCTGTGCCACATCTTCACTGTTTTTGATATCTTTGATTTTATAGCTAATTGGCTTGTCTCTCTGGTATTGGGTATGGTAAAATAAGAAGAGTGAGTTCTTTTTTTTCTCTTTTATAAGAATTATTTTTTCCGAATTAATGTTCGTGTCCTGATTCTGCACTGGCACCAGGATGCTTTTTCACGATTCGAGGTGCCTTAACAAAGGGGAAAATATCTCATGGCGCCTTCAAGGGGTCCCATTGCAAATTTTTTTTTAGCCATCGGGGTATGAATACTGTATAGGCCGCAATAAAGAGAATGTCTTGTGATAGGATGAAAAAGAATTTATAGTTCTTCTTTTTGAATGATTCTTTGTATGGGATTTGGCTACAGCTCGAATTCCGTTTAGGCACGGTTCCTGCTTATCGCATGGAAAAAGGCTCTTGGCTTTTGTTTCGGACAATATTTAAGGTATTCCTTTGCAGTTGAGCACAGGGGTAACCATGGCGCCTAAATATAAATGGAGCAGATGATGGATTCCAACCAGATGGAAAAGTTCAAAAACATACTCATCAAGCAGATAGATCATATTTTAGATCAAACTAACGTCAGTAGATCGGAACTGAATGCCGAAAATAACCGTGAAACAGAATGTATCGACCAGGCATCAGTCCAGTTAGACCAGTCCATGCGGCTCAGGCTCCGTTCCCGTGAAAGCCGTCTGTTCAACAAGCTGAGGCTGGCACTGGAACGTATTGACAACGGCATCTACGGAGAATGCGAGATATGCGGAGAGCCCATTTCAATCAAAAGGCTTGAAGCCAGACCCATGACAACCAAGTGCATTCATTGCAAGGAAGAGGAGGAGCATCTGGAATCAATTTTACACTAACAGTTGCCTTCCCCCCTCCCACCATAAAAATAAAAGCATTGCGTTTTCTCCTGGGATTTTTTAATAAGAATTTAAAATTCCTTTTTGGGGCAGTCGTGTTGGGCTTAGATCCGGCCAACATGATGTGACGATAGATACAGGCATAGCAATGCATTTGAAAAAACTTCATTTTATCCTCAGGCAAACTGATGATTTAAAAGGTATTCAGGATAGCCTGTCATCTGTTTACCATATTGATTCTAATCGGCAATTAAGTGCGGCCCTTCAGATCTTGCGCCGCAGTCAGCCCGAGTTTGTATTTGTAGATATTGAAATTCTTCAGCTGGCAGCTGCCGAAAGCAGCTACAAGGCAGTTTTTCAAACCATCAGCCTAGTCTGCCCCAATATTAGCATTATTGTCATGGCCTCCCCTGAATTACTGCCGGAGGCCGTGAAAATTGTCCATGAAGGTGCGGAATCCTATCTGACCTACCCCCTGGTGCCTGACGAACTTCAACTGGTGATCAACAGCATCATTGAACAGACCCGGGCGGAATCGGAACTGGATTATCTCAGGGAACAGGTCTGGCAGGAGGACGAGTTTGAACTGCTCCATACCAAAAGTCCGGCCATGAAGGCCGTATTTGAAAAAATTCGGGCCGTGGCCGCCACCAAAAGCACTGTGCTTTTAACCGGGGAAACTGGCAGTGGTAAAGGGTTTACGGCCCGACTCATTCACAGGCTTTCTTTAAGAAAAAATGAACGGTTTATTGAGGTTCATTGCGGAGCGATTCCAGATACCCTGGTAGAAAGCGAAATGTTTGGTCATGAAAAGGGGGCGTTCACAGGCGCAATCAAGCGCAAACTAGGTAAGTTTGAAATTGCCGGCAACGGTACCATTTTTCTGGATGAAATCGGCACCATTACCCCACCTGCACAGATCAAGCTGCTCCAGGTCATCCAGGATGGTATATTTCATCGGGTGGGCAGCGAAGATGACATCCGGTCTGATGTGCGCATCATTGCTGCCACCAACATTGATTTAAAGCAGTTGTGCAATGACAAGCTTTTTCGTTCGGATTTGTATTACCGCCTGAATGTATTTCCCGTGGAAATGCCGCCCCTCAAGGAAAGAAAAGAGGACATTCCTCAATTGGCGGAGCTTTTTTTGGCAAAACTCAACACATTTCACGCCAAGGATATTACGGATGTGCACCCTAGGGCTCTTGAGGCTTTTCTAGCCTATTCATGGCCGGGCAATATCAGGGAATTGGAAAATATCCTGGAACGGGCCTATATTTTAGAAAAGACATCCATCCTCAGGCCACAAAATTTCCCGGCGGAGTTGTTTACATATCCGCCGCAGCCTATGCCCGGTACTATTAACCACAATTTGACCCTTTCAGAAGTCAGGAAGCAGGAGCTTGACAGGATTGAGCATAAATACCTGGACCTGCTTTTAACAAAATGCAATGGGAAGATAAATGCCACAGCCGCTGCAGCCGGTATCACTACCCGCCAGCTCCATAAACTGATGAAAAAGCACTCCCTGTTCAAGGAAAATTATAAAAACACAGGGGCGCCCCGGGCATAAAAGTCGTAAGACCAATATTCCCGAGCCATTTGGATTTATCATTACAGTTTCATATCTCCAGCTAAAAATGCTATTCTGACTGCAATTATCTTATTTTTGTTGAATGTTTTCAAATATTAAGAATGTTTGTATTTTAAATATTATGGTATGTAATAGTCTCTTATTTATTAATGTGGGTAGTATGCATATTTCATTAACACCTGAGCTTGAGATGAAAGTTAAGCAAAAAGTAGCATCAGGTTTTTTACAACAATGCCAGCTACTTTGATTCTGTAACCCCTTTTTTGTTCGGGAGAAACGAATATGAAACCGGTTGTGGCCCTTGTGGGCCGCCCCAATGTTGGAAAATCCACGCTGTTTAACAGAATTACAAAATCCCGCCAGGCCCTGGTGGATGATATGCCCGGTGTAACCCGGGACCGGCAGTATGCCGATACGCAGTGGGAGGATAAAGCCTTTACCCTGGTTGATACCGGTGGCTTTTTAAGTGTGGATGATGACTATTTTGCAGCCCAGATCAAGGCGCAGCTGTTGCGGGCCGTGGAGCAGGCCGATGTCCTGGTGTTTATTCTGGATGGCCGGACAGGGCTTTCCCCCTATGATCGGGATCTTGCCGATCTTTTACGCCGTACTGAAAAGCCTGTTTTCTATCTGATTAATAAGGTTGAAAGCCTGTACAGCCAGGAAAATGAGCTTGGGGAGTTCTACTCCCTGGGTGTGGACCGGCTTTACAAGATATCAGCCGAACACGGACTGGGGGTGGGGGATTTCCTTTCAGACCTGGTTGCCATGCTGCCCGATGCCCCGGCGGAATCAGGAGAACAGGAAGAAGATGATGACAACGGTCCCATTCGTATTGCCATTATCGGGCGCCCCAACGTGGGTAAATCATCCCTTGCCAACCGGCTTTTCGGAGAGCAGCGTGTGGTGGTCAATGATAAGGCCGGCACCACCCGGGACGCTATTGAATTGTCTGTGAACCGGAACGGGCGGGAATTTATCCTGAAAGATACCGCAGGCATTCGTCGCAAGGGCAAGGTCTTGGATAAACTTGAAAAATTTTCTATTCTTAAAGCCCTGGACAGTATGGACGGCTGTGATGTGGCGTTGATTCTCATCGACTGTTCCGAAGGCATCACGGACCAGGACATCACCATTGCAGGGTATGCGGAAAAAAGGGGATGCGGGGCCATTTTTCTGCTTAATAAATGGGACCTTGTGGACAAGTCGGAAAAAGGGCAGCAGGCGTTTATCAAAGAGTTGCGCCAGAAAGCTAAGTTTCTGGCCTTTGCGCCTGCCGTCACCATTTCAGCCAAAACCGGCCAGCGCTGTCACAAGATTTTTGGTGAGGTGGAAAAGGTCTATAAGCAATACTGCCACAGAATCAATACAGGCATGGTTAACCGGATTATCGAAGATGCCGTGTACAGAGATGAGCCATCCCTTCACAAGGGCCGTCGCCTCAAGTTTTTTTATGCGGCCCAGGTGGCGGTGAAGCCACCCACTTTCGTTTGTTTTGTTAACTATCCCGACGCCGTACACTTTTCTTATAAGCGGTATTTGGTGAACCAGTTGCGCCAGATGATTCCCTTGAACTTGACACCTGTTAAGCTTTATTTCAGGGAAAAAACCGGTAAAATTGAGTTTTCCGGCAATACAAAGGAGTTTCGGAGAATCCAGGAAAAGAAAAAGAAGGTCATGACAAAGCGGGATAAGCAGCGTAAAGAACAGAGCCGCAAAAAACGCGAACGGGATCATAAAAACGTATTGTAATGGATCTTTTTGATCATACCGCCGATCAGGAAATGGCGGGGACCGCTCCATTGGCTGATCGTATGCGGCCCCGGCGGCTGGAAGATGTTGTGGGTCAGGACCATATTACAGCCCAGGGCAGTCTGCTTGAACGTGCCGTGTCCGAAGACCGGGTTTTTTCCATGATCCTGTGGGGACCGCCGGGGTGTGGTAAAACCACTCTGGCCAATGTCATTGCAACACGGACTAAAAACCAGTGGGTCAAAATTTCTGCGGTGTTGTCGGGTGTCAAGGAGGTCCGGCAGATCATTGACGCGGCAAAGGAGAGAAGGCGGCTTCATAACCTGCGGACCCTGCTGTTTGTGGATGAGATTCACCGGTTTAACAAATCCCAGCAGGATGCCTTTCTTTTCCATGTGGAAAACGGATTGATCACCCTGATCGGGGCCACTACGGAAAATCCTTCCTTTGAAGTCAATCCCGCCCTGGTTTCCAGATGCCGGATTTTTGCCCTGAACAGCTTGTCCCGGGATGCCATTGTGCAGATTTTGAATCGGGCGTTGACCGATAAGAATAAAGGTCTTGGACTGTCATCAGATATGTTTTCCAAAGAGGCCATTGACCACATCGCCGCCGCATCTGATGGAGATGCAAGGGCGGCCCTGACAAATCTTGAAGCCTGTGCGTTGAACCGCGGGGACGGTAAAACGCTGGATGTGGAAGATGTCAGGACCATGGTGGCCCAAAAGCTTTTGCGCCATGACAAGGCCGGAGAAGAACACTTTAATGTGATCTCCGCCTTTATCAAAAGTGTGCGGGGCAGTGATCCGGATGGTGCCATGTACTGGCTTGAGCGGATGCTGGCTGCAGGGGATGACCCCATTTACATATTAAGGCGGATGATCCGTCTTGCCACCGAGGATATCGGCCTTGCCGATCCAGGCGCCTTGACTATGGCCCTGAATGCGGATGTCTCATTCAGGCGCTTAGGCCGCCCTGAAGGGGATGGCTCTTTGTATCAGGCCGCCGTTTATCTGGCCACAGCGCCAAAAAGCAATGCCGTGTATGCGGCCCAGAAACAGGTTCGCGACGCCGTGAAAAAATATGGCTCTCTGCCCGTGCCCATGCATATCCGCAACGCGCCCACCGGATTGATGAAACAGATGGGCTACGGCAAAGGCTACAAATACGCCCATGACTACAAACATGGGTATGCATCCCAATCCTATCTTCCCGAACCCCTTGAAGACAAACGGTTTTACCATCCCACTGCCCGGGGGTATGAAAAAACAGTAAAGCAGCGCCTTGAGGCGTGGCTGGATCTGAAGAGGGGTGCTAAAGAAACCTGATAGCGTTTCCCTTGTATTTTATAAATCATTTTGTTATGGCAATTTGGGACTCGGAAGAAATCAATCCAATTGGAGGCTGATATGCAAGAAGTGGTAATCGTAAGCGGTGTCAGAACAGCTGTGGGCACCTTTGGCGGCTCATTGAAAGATGTACCGGTGGTGGCGCTGGGCACTTGTGTCATGAAGGACGTATTAAAACGTGCCGGTCTGAAACCTGCCCTGGATCCGGGCAATGATGAATTTTCCCCTGCAACCCTGAAAGACCAGGGAATGATAGACATTGAGAATACAGGATATGATTATACCGATGATCTGGCAGAGATCTATGTGGATGAAGTCATCATGGGCAACGTACTCCAGGCAGGTCAGGGCCAGAATACCGCTCGCCAAGCCATGATCGGTGCCGGTATCAGTCGTACGACCCCGGCCATGACTGTGAACAAGATCTGCGGTTCAGGTCTTAAAGCCATTGCCTTGGGCGCCCAGGCCATTATGGCAGGCCAGGCTGACGTGATTCTGGCAGGGGGGCAGGAAAGCATGAGCAATGCACCCATGGCCCTGCTCAAGGCCAGATGGGGCTATCGCATGGAACTTACCGGCCAGGGCCCGGTCCATGACCTGATGGTGTATGATGGTCTTTATGAAATTTTTTACGGCTACCACATGGGCCAGACCGCAGAAAATATTGTCGAAAAGTACGGTATCACGCGGCAGGAACAGGACGCGCTTGCACTTTTAAGCCATACCAGGGCCTTTGCTGCGGTTCATGACGGTACCTTTGACCAGGAAATCGTTCCGGTTGTTATTCAAAGCCGTAAAGGGGATATTGTGGTCAATAAGGATGAACGACCCATGGAAACCAGTATGGATAAATTGGCTAAGCTGCGTCCGGCTTTCAGAAAAGACGGTAGCGTAACCGCCGGCAATGCCTCGGGTATCAACGACGGTGCAGCCGCCGTACTCATGATGACAGCACAGCGTGCCGATGAGCTTGGACTTGGGGTGCTGGCAAAGGTTAAAGGCTTTGCGTCCGGCGGTCTTGATCCTGCGTACATGGGGTTGGGACCCGTGCCGGCGGTGAAACGGGTGCTTAAACAGACCGGGATGGCATTATCCGACATTGACATGATCGAACTGAACGAAGCCTTTGCGGCCCAAGCCATCGGCTGCATGAGGGAACTGGGTCTTGATGTGGAAAAGCCCAATGAACTGGGTTCGGGGCTCTCTTTGGGTCATCCCATCGGCTGCACAGGTGCCCGCCAAATGGTCACCGCCATTCATCAGATGGAAAGAAAGGGGTACAATACCGGTCTGGTTTCCATGTGCATCGGTGGCGGTATGGGCATGGCAATGATTATTGAGCGGTAGATTGTTGGGAATTTCCGGCATGTTCTCCTTTACTTCGGGCACTTAAAATGGTAAACAAATAAACTGATATTGCCGGTATAACTGATTGAAATTGAATTGAAAAAAGAGGTGTGAAACCATGGATATTCCACGCAAACTTGGGATATTGATATACACGGCTGTACCTGCCATCGTAGGCGGCGGCATTGTATACCATTTCTTTGGAAGTTTTACCCAGGTTATTATCTGGGAAGTATTGCTGGTGCTGGCTGCCCTGGGATTTATCAGCAGTTAACACCGGGCATTCCGTACATTAAAGGCAAAGCCGCACCTGTGTAGGAAACGTTCTGCATGATGCGGCTTTACCTCGTTTGAACGAGAAATCGCCCATTTGTGGCGTTGCAAAAAAATGTATCTGGGTGATTTTGTGAGCATTCGCGCCTCTAACGAGCCGTCCAAACACAGTTTTCCAGATCAGGGACTATTTAGGGTCTTTCCTTTTAAGCATTAATCGGTTTTTCGATTAACAGGCAGGTATTTTTGGATCAGAATATTTTTCAGCGGGCAGTGTTCTTTTTTTTTCTGACGCTGTTTTGCATATCCATTTTTCTTGTGGGAAAAGTGATTGCCCCATTTTTTGCAAGTCTGCTTCTTGGCGTCGTCATTGCCGGTATTTTCAGACCTGTATTTAAAGCATTGGATAGATACATGCCTGCACGGGTAGCTTCCGTTCTCACCTGCCTGGCGGTTTTTTTCATTGTCTTTATTCCGGTTGTCTTTTTTGTGGGCATTCTTTCCAGGGAAGCCTTGGGGCTTTACAATCTGGCAAAGGATGCGGTGTTTTCCAACAATTTGATCAATTTTCTGGAAAGCACACGGGCACTTGAACGGCTCAACGAATTTTTAGCCAGGGCAAATATTCACACTCAGATCTCCTGGCGTGAGTTGATCGACCCTTTGAGCGAAGTTGGAAAAAATTTGGGTTTTTCCTTGTTCCAGCAGGCCCGGTTTCTGACCTCCAACTTACTGAACCTGGTGTTTTACTTTTGCCTGATGCTCATTGTGGTTTTCTACATGTTCATGGATGGCGAACGGTTCATGCAGTACATGTATGATTTGTCTCCGCTTAAGGACGAGCATGACCGCAAGCTTTTCGAAAAGTTTAACGATATGGCCGGTGCCGTGCTCATCGGCAACGGACTGGGCGGATTGATCCAGGGGGTTGCTGGCGGAGGCCTGTTTTGGTCTCTGGGGCTGAATTCTCCATTTTTATGGGGCGTGATCATGGGTTTTCTAGCATTTTTGCCCATTGTTGGCATTGGTGTGGTCATGCTGCCTGCGGCTTTATTTTTTCTTTTGAAAGGCAGTCTGGGGAAATGCCTTTTCATTGTTGGATTTTATGGCGTATTGTCATGGGGTATTGAGTATATTTTTAAACCTAAGCTGGTGGGGGACAGGGTGTCCATGCACCCTCTTGTTGTGTTTTTTGCCATTATTGGCGGTTTGAAAGTATACGGAATTTTAGGTATAATTTACGGGCCTTTGATCGCTACTTTGTTTTTAACCCTTTCCGACATTTATTTTTCCACGTTTCAATCCATGGTGGAACCGGGCAAAGGGATGTTGGATTCATGGCCTGACAAATAACGTCACCAGGGCTTTTCCCTTAATCCGCCCTGAAAATATATTCAAAGGGCTTGATCGGATTTTTCATAAGCAATTTAATCGGGAGCAGTTAATTTAGGATGATTCAAAACGAAAGCACCAGTATCGAGAAAGAGATGAAGCAGTCCTATCTCGAGTATGCCATGAGTGTCATTATCGGGCGGGCTTTGCCTGATGTCCGGGACGGTTTGAAACCGGTCCACCGGCGTGTGTTATATGCCATGCAGCAGCTTCACAATGACTGGAATAAACCCTATAAGAAATCTGCCCGTATCGTGGGTGATGTTATTGGTAAATATCACCCCCACGGGGATTCTGCCGTGTATGACACTATTGTCCGCATGGCCCAGGACTTCTCCCTGCGTTATACCCTGGTGGATGGTCAGGGCAATTTCGGCTCCGTGGACGGAGACTCTCCGGCTGCCATGCGTTATACGGAAATTCGTATGCGCAAGCTTTCCCACCAGATGTTGGCCGATCTTGAAAAAGAGACCGTGGAATTCATCCCCAATTATGATGAAACCATAGAAGAACCTGCGGTGCTCCCCACTAGATTTCCGGCATTGCTGGTCAACGGGTCCTCGGGCATTGCCGTGGGCATGACCACAAATGTACCGCCCCACAATATCAGTGAAGTCATTGAGGGGTTAAAGGCGCTCATTGATAACCCGGACATGGATACAAGGGCGTTGATGGCCCATATTCCGGCACCCGATTTCCCCACCTATGGTCATATTTACGGTACCAAGGGGATTTTCGAAGCCTATGATACCGGCCGGGGTATTATCACGTTGCGAGCCAAAGTCGAGGTGGAGGAGAACAAAAAAAATGGCCAGGAAACCATTGTGGTCACGGAACTGCCATATCAGGTGAACAAGGCCAAATTGGTGGAAAAGATCGCCGAGCTGGTCCGGGACAAAGTGATTACCGGCGTCTCCTATGTTCGGGATGAATCCGACCGAGATGGCATGCGTATGGCCATTGGGCTTAAACGCGACCAGATCTCTGAAGTGGTGATTAATCAGCTCTACAAGCACACCAATATGCAGACCAGCTTTGGCATCATTCTTCTGGCGGTGGTTAACAATCGGCCTGAGCTGCTCTCTCTTAAGGAAATCCTCAATCACTTTATTTCCCACAGGACCAACGTTATTATCCGGCGTACCCGCTATGATCTGCGCAAAGCAGAAGAACGGGCACATATTCTGGAAGGGTTGAAGATCGCCCTGGATAATTTGGATGAAGTCGTTGCCCTGATCAGGGCCTCGCAGTCACCGGAAGAGGCCAGGACCGGCTTGATAACCCGGTTTGATCTGAGCGAGATTCAGGCCCAGGCCATTCTGGACATGCGTCTGCAGCGACTCACTGGGCTGGAACGGGAAAAGATTGAAACCGAATATCAGGCCCTGCTTAAGGATATTGCCTGGTTCAAGGAGATCCTTGGCTCGGAAACCGTGGTCCGGGGGCTGATCAAGGATGAATTGGCCGAACTCAATGATGAGTTCGGAGATGCGCGCCGCACCCGTATCGTAGAGAGCACTGCTGAAATTTCCATTGAAGATCTTATTGCCCAAGAAGACATGGTGGTCACGGTGACCCGCAGCGGATACATCAAGCGTAATCCCATTACCCTTTATACCAGTCAGCACCGGGGTGGCAAAGGCAAGACCGCCATGGGAACCAAATCCGACGATTTTGTGGAACATCTGTTTGTGGCCTCCACCCACGCCACGTTCCTGTTTATCACCAACTTCGGCAAGGTGTATCAGGCCAAGGTGTATGAACTGCCCATGGCAGGGCGCTCCTCACTTGGCAAAGCCATTGTGAACCTGCTTAATTTTGATGAGGGCGAAAAACTTGCCACCGTACTCACCGTGGATGAGTTCTCAGAAAATAGGTACGTGGTCATGGCCACCAAAAAAGGCAGGGTGAAAAAGACTGAGCTGATGGCCTATTCACGTCCCAGGGCAGGGGGACTGATCGGTGTGAAGCTAGTTGAAGGCGACGAACTTATTGCTGCACGCATCACCGATGGCACCCAGGAGATCTTTTTAGGGTCCGAGGGGGGTAAGGTGATTCGGTTTAATGAACAAAATGTTCGTGATGTGGGCAGAGGCTCCATGGGTGTGCGGGGCATGCGTATAGAAGAGGGTGCCCGGGTGGTGGGTATGGAAGTGCTTGGAGACGAGGACACGCTTTTAACGGTTACGGAAAACGGGTATGGTAAGCGTTCTAAAATTGAGGAGTACAGAACCCAGGCCCGGGGCGGCAAAGGGGTTTTTTCCATTAAAACGTCCAAGCGCAACGGTAAAATGATGGCCCTTGCTCTGGTGGGTGACAATGATGAGTTGATGATGGTTACGGATAAGGGGAAACTGATCCGTACCGATATCTGCGGGATTAATGTAATTTCCAGAAATACCCAGGGGGTCAGACTTATTAACCTGGCCGAAAAAGAGACGCTCATCGGCATTGCCCGGCTTCCTAAAGATGATCATGACCCTGATGATGATAACACGTGTTTTGATCCGGATAGGGATGATGCCGACATTTTAGATGCTCCGGATATGGATACGGAAGACCTTGATATGGATGACCCGATAGATGAACAGGGAGACGACCAATAAGGGTGGCGGACATCGGCAGCGCCTGAGGGAACGCTTCCTTAGGGCCGGCCTGTCAGGGTTCCATGACTACGAAGTCCTGGAGCTGCTTTTGACCCTGAATACCCCGCGGAAGGATACCAAGCAGGCAGCCAAAGATCTTTTAGCGGAATTTAAAACCCTGCCCCGGGTGCTGGAGGCTGATACCCATGCCCTTTGCCGGGTTAAGGGGGTGGGCCCTGCCAATAGCTTCGGGATTCATCTGATCAAGGCTGTGGCAGACCGGTATCTTGAAACCCGGATACTTAAGAGGGATGTGGTCAGTAACCCTGAAAGTCTGATGGCCTATTTAAACCAGACCATTGGTTACAAAAATAAAGAACATTTTTTAGGGATATTCCTGGATGCCAAAAACAGGGTCATGGCATCCGAGGTCCTTTTTACCGGGACCCTTTCAGCGTCGGCTGTATATCCACGGGAAGTGATTGCACGCAGCATTGCACACAATGCGGCGTCAGTGGTTTTAGCGCATAATCATCCGTCCGGGGATATTACACCCTCAGCCCAGGATATCCGTATTACCCGGACTCTGTTTTTCGCCCTGGCATTTGCCGGTATTCATATCCACGACCATCTTGTCACAGGCAGCCAGGGGTATTACAGTTTTGCCGCCCAGGGGGTTATGGCGCAGTTTCAAAAGGAGTTTGAGCAGATTAAATGACAAATAAAGACGATCTTCCCGACTGCTTTGGGGATCTTGAAAAAGTGTTTCCCATGGGGCCTAAGGGGTTGCGGGAAACCCCGGAAAAATGCTTTTATCATTGTCCTGTGAAAACAAAGTGCCTTCAACAGGCCATGGCCACAAAGAACGGAATTCAGGTTGAAGAAGAGGTCATTGAACGTTCCACGAAAGTCGGGGCCATGTCCTTTTTTGAACGCTGGTCCAGGAAAAAACAGGCGCACAGGCGTGGCCTGACAATGAAAAAATAATGCCTAAGGGCAAGCCCTGTGTTTGGACGCAACGTTGCCCAGATGCAAGGCGCAGATGGGTGACTTTTCGTTCAAACACTATTGATTAGGAGGGAATATGAAATCGGTTCGAGATATAGATGTAAACGGTAAAACCCTTTTTATCCGGGTGGACTACAACCTGCCCATGGATGACCAGGGGAATATTACTGATGACAACCGGATCCGGGCCACCCTGGAGCTGCTTACCTATTTGATTGACAAAAAGGCCAAGCTGGTGATCGCTTCCCATCTGGGCCGTCCAAAAGGCGGCCGTGACGAAAAATTCAGCCTTAAGCCGGCAGCGGTCAGATTGTCTGAACTTCTAAATATGCCTGTGGCGTTTGCCGATGACTGCATTGGGGAAGCGGTAAACAAGCAGGTTCAAGCCCTTGAACCCGGACAGATTCTCATGCTTGAAAATTTAAGATTTCACGATGAGGAAAAGAAAAACGATCCTGAATTTGCAAAGGCCCTTGCCGACCTTTGTGATGTTTATGTAAACAATGCCTTTGCCGTATCCCACCGGGATCAGGCATCAGTTACGGGTATTACCAAGTATGCGAAATCCTCTGCAGCCGGTTTTCTGCTTGAAAAAGAGGTACGTTCATACTACGATTCTGTGGAACATCCTAAAAAACCGCTGGTGGTTGTGATCGGCGGCGCAAAAGTTTCCAGCAAATTGGCTGCTCTTGAAAATATGCTTAAGTTTGTGGATTGCATGATGATCGGTGGTGCCATGGCCAATACCTTTCTTGCAGCAAATGGCGTGGATACCAAAGGATCCATGATTGAAGCGGATTTGCTTAAGACCGCTTCGGATATTATGGCCCATGCAAAGGAAAAGGGCATTGACCTGCTTTTACCCGTAGATCTTGTTGTTGCAGAACGTTTTGACAAAAATGCCGAATCGCGCACCGTTTCTTTGGATGATATTCCGGATGGCTGGATGGCCCTGGATATTGGTCCTGAAAGTGCCAAAAAATTTGCAAACGTCATTGCCAATGCCGGTACCATTGTCTGGAACGGTCCCATGGGGGTGTTTGAAATGGATCGGTTCGCTGCAGGTACCCAAACCCTCGCTGATGCGATTGCCGAGTCTTCCGCCTTTTCCGTTGTTGGCGGCGGTGATACGGGGCTTGCAGCCAAACAATGCGGGATTACGGAAAAAATTAGCTATATTTCTACAGGGGGCGGGGCTTTTTTGCACATGATGGAAGGGAAAGTGCTGCCAGGAGTGGCTGCTCTCGAATAGCTCAAGTTTTATTGAAAGGATTAACGAGAGGTGAAATTTTGCAAATTACGACATACTCTGAGCAGGGAGGCGCGGCTGCGCCGGTCCTATTACCAGGTATTAAGGGATGAGCTGGATCAGCTTGTCCTGGATTATTGCCTTGTGGGGTCCTACAATAATTTTTTAAAGCTTCGGACCCCTTATCCCTTTGTTGAGTTAAGGGAGCTTAAACCCCGGGCGCGGATTCCCTCCGTGGAGTTTGAAGCACAGAATTCTTTTCTGATCATCTTTTGTGAAGATTATATTGACAAAACTCACAAAAAGTATATCCGGTATTTTGACGTCAATAAAACCACGAAAACAAATCTGCTCGGGCTTAAAGATTTTCCTGATCTTGAGAACTACAACCGAAACATAAAATGTTTTGAGTCCGATGGTTTTTTTTCTCTTCTTAAAAATCTGTTGCCTGTGGATTATGCCATCTTAATCCAGCCCAACCATAGGCTGAAGACTCAGTATGCCTTGACCCATTTTCACGTCAGGGTGGATTGGCCCATTGCCGATGCATCGGAAAATCTTGCCAAATTTTTACGTTATATCTCCAAAGACCTGTATGAGAAAGGGGATTGCTACGCTGAAAATATGCAAAAGAAATTGTTCGAATATTATGGGGTTCCCGTGTTGGCTGGTGGACGAAGGACGGCTGCCATTGTTGCTGCCCAGTATTTTAGGCAGCTCGACTCAATTACTACGGTGTATGTTGCGTCCAGCGAATCACGAAGCCTGCTGCGCTTTGATGAAAAAGGCGTGTCAAAGTCCGTTTTGGTAAAGCTTGTGGTTGACCAGGTCAAAGCCCTGGCCCAACAGGAGGGGCTTCCCCAGAGCACCTTTACCAATAATTATGTGGTGGCCCGCGAGGGAAAATTTTATATCTGTATCTTCAATGTCTGGTATGATTACACCATCCACGCCCTGCCCTCAGAAGGCGGACGCCTTCGGGAACTGAATCCGGATAATAACTGGTTGACCGTAGCCGAAGAACATATCCTCCCCAAACCGTCCGTAACAAAGTATGCACCCATTCCCTACAAAATGGTTTATACTTGAACCTAAACTATAACTCTTTGATCATTGCTATTTCATCACAATCCGGAAACTTAACGCAGTCCAGGCATCCGGCCCATATTTTGACCATGGGCAGATTTGTTTTTTCAGTTATTGCAAATCCAAAACGGGCAAAAAAACTAGGGCGGTAGGTCAGTGCAAACAATGTTTTTAATTTAAAATAGAAGGCTTCCTGGATACAGCGTTCTGTAAGGGCCGATCCGATCCCTTGGCCATTATACTCCTTTTTTACTGCAACTGATCGGATTTCCGCGATATCTTCCCAGCAAAAGGCTAGTGCTGCACAACCTGTTATCATGCCGGTATCTTCATCCTCATATACCCAGAAATCCCGTAGATGGTCATAAAGGTTGCTTAAAGGTCTACCTAAAAGTTCCCCTTTGTCGGCATAAAATTTAAGTAGGGCATGTATAGGGGCAACATCATCAATGAGCGCTTTTCTTATCATGGGGTAAAATCCCGTTTTATGGGGGCTCCTTTTCGCTGGATCAGGTGGGTAGCAGTTTAAATACGGACTCTTTGAAATCATTATCACTAAAGGGTTTGTGAAGGATTTTATTGATGCCGGATTTCTTTAAAAGAGCCTCGGTGATATCTATATCTCCTTCTTTTTCTTCTACAAAATCACTTTGGGTGGTGATCATCAGAATGGGCAGATCCGTCCGGGTGAATTTACGCCTTATTTCCATGGTAAGTTCCAGACCACTTATGTTGGGCATGTTCAAATCCGTAATAACGAGGTCTGTTTTTCCGGACAGTATCCGTTTCACCGCTTCTTCAGGGCGGTGAAAGATTTCACAGGTAAGTCCTAATATCGACAACTTGTTCTGGTAGAGTTTTAGCATCATTTTTGAATCATCCACAACAACAATTTTCATTGAAGATGACGCTTTTGCCTGACCCGTTTCTGTGATTTTGGCGGCAATCTCTTTGGCAAATTCAATTTGACCAATGGCTACCATATTTTTTAAGAAGGCTTTACGGGTGGCCGGAGATGCTTTTTCGGCAATATGTGTCCCGGCAAGTTCCCTGAAAGATTCTTCACCCATTAGAAAATTGAAAATATTGGTTGCATCCGTATCTATGAGTGCGCTTACCGTTGATATAGCTTCGGGGGATTTGTCCCGAACAATATTTTTCAGTCCGGCCACCAATGGTTTTGACAGGTTTTTGTCAACGGCCCGGGCTGCACTCATGCGCACGGATTCTTCCGGGTCCTGGAGACCCTGGACCAGGCAGATGGCTGTACGGGGCGAAGGAATACGTTCCATGGCTTCGTACGCAGCCTGGCGGATGTTGGCATCCTTGGGCTGGGTATTGATGATGTTCATGATGGCGGGAATGGCAGCCTGATCCTCTATGTAGCCAAGGGTGGTGATCAGGTGCACCATATAGTCGGATTCTGCATTCTGGAATGCCTTAGTCAGAAGCGGTGTGGCCTTTTTGCCCATATTGATAAGTTCATCAATGGCCGTGTCTCTGATAATGGTGACAGGGGACGATAGAAGACGGGTTATTGTTTCCAGATCATAAAGATCCTGCTTCTCTGCTAAGGCTTGGACAACCAGTTTATTTATGGTTTCATCTTCGCATAAAAAGCTTATCAGGGTATCTGCTGCCTGGGGGTTGGACATGGCACCGATGGCGAAAATGGCTGCTTTGATGATGTCGGGATCTGAATGCGTGGTAAACGAAGAAAAAATTTCGATATGTTTGGGTTTGCGGAATACCGCAAGTGAATTAATGGCAGGCGCAATGATTTCGGGATCTGTTTCGCCCTGCACCACCTGGATCAGAACCGGTATGGTTTCTTTAAGGAACAGATCCCCGGCTGCCCGGATAAACTGAATCCGGGTTTTTTTTTCGTTGTTGATTATATATTCTGTGACCAGATTGGTATTGCCGTATGCTTTGTCCAGAATCAGATCATACAGGCTTTCCTGGATCTCAGTGTTGGAGATATCTATTTTGGTAAGGTATTCAAGCAGGGGAAAAACAACGTTTTCAGGACCTTTTGCCAATTTGGCAAGGGCCATTTTTTGTATTTGGACATCAACGTTGGCGTCCGATGCAAATTGAAGCAGGGCCTTGGCTTTAACCGTATCTTTTTCGTTGAGACAGAAAACTAGTTCATTAATAAAATCTTGTGCATTAATACCACCCATAATACCTGGCTCCACTAACTCTTAAACTGGTAAAATACCGAGTTTAAATATCTGAAAGATGCAAAAAGGTCTGTATCATTTACCAGCGATTCTGTGGAACCGATCAAAAGATATCCGTCCGGTTCCAAGACTTTTGAAATATTTGAATAAATTTTCCGGCGGTCCTCAGTGGTAAAATAGATCATCACATTCCGGCAAAGAACAATATCATATTTTCCAATACCGATAAACGGTTTCATCAGGTTCATTTTTTTGAACTGGACCATGGCCCGAAGCTCGTCTTTAACCTTATATTTATCCTCTTTGGGTTGAAAGAATCTGTTAAGCCGGGCAGGCTCAAGTCCACGCGCCACTTCAAATTTGTTGTAGGCGCCGTAGCTGGCCTTGGCAATGGCTGCATCAGAAATATCCGTACCAAACAGTCTGATGTTGTACTTGTCAAGCGTTAGACCCATTTCAATCATGGTCATGGCAAGACTGTATATTTCCTGCCCCGTTGAATTGGCTGCACTCCATATTCTTATGGCGGGTTTGCCAAAGCCTTTTTTCGAGCGTTTATCAATCAGGTCCGGCAGAATTTTATGCTGGAGAAGTTTGAACGGCGATTTGTCCCTGAAAAAATAGGTTTCATTGGTGGAAATGGCATCAATAATTTCGCCTTCCAGCTTTTTGTCAAAACCGAGTTTAGATTTTTTCATCAAATCCGAATATGAATTGCACTCGTATTTGGAAAGCAACGGATTGAGTCTGGTTTCCAGAAGGTATTCTTTCCCCACACCTAGAGCAATTCCTGATATATCCAGGATATACTTGGCAAATGTTTTGAATTCTTCGGGCGTTACTTTGATTTTGCTCATAAGTATCTTGTTAGTATCGGCTGGGTTTCTGGTTAAACGGTTTTTACGATTTCATCCGCAATTTTTTCCAATGGTGCGATGACATCAACTATCCCGGATTCAGTGGGTTCTTTGGGCATGCCGTAAACGGTGCACGTTTTTTCATCCTGGGCAATAATGACACTGCCGTTGTTTTTCATCTGAACGAGTCCCTTTGAGCCGTCAGAGCCCATACCGGTCATGATGACGCCTGTTGATCTTCCAACATAGTGCTGGGCAATGGAGCGAAATAGATAATCTGCCGAGGGTTTGCACGAATTTTCCGGTGGATCATCCGTAATTTTTATCTTTCGGGTCAAACCGTCTGCACCTGCAACAACTTTCATCTGTTTCCCCCCGGGCGCAATGAATACTTTTCCGGGTTTAATAGTATCTCCATCCTTGGCTTCTAGGACTTCAAGGGCTGATTTCTTATTCAGGCTATTGGCAAGGGATGCCGTAAATACAGGTGGCATATGCTGTACAATAAGGATCGGTACCTTGAAGTTCTTGGGCAGCATGGGGATCATTTTTGTCAATGCATTTGGACCGCCGGTGGATATGCCGATACCTATAATTTCGGATTTGGACCTGATACCGGTCGGCTTGGACTGTGTCGGCCTGGAAACCGCCTTGGGGCTCCTGACTCTTGCCGTGCCTGGCACCGCGGGCTTAGATCTGGCAGGCGAAGCAATTATTCCGAATTTATGGCGTTTGATATGGCGTACAATCGGCTCAAGATTTTTTTTGACTTTGAGCATATTCTCTGCCATCGTGCCTTCTTCAGGCTTTGGCAGAACGTCAAAAGCACCAAGTTCCAAAGCCTTGAGGGTCAGCTCTCCTCCCTGGTGGGTTAGGGTCGAAACCATGATCACCAAGGGAGGACTCTCCATATGCTGAAGTTGCTGGAGGAGCTCAATGCCGTTCATTTCCGGCATTTCAATATCCAGGGTCATCAAATCCGGTTTAAGCGTTTTTATTTTTGAAAGGGCAATCTTCCCGTTGTTGGCAGTACCCACTACCTCAATGCCCGGCATCTGCTTGAGTGCATCTCCAACAATTTTTCGGTAAACAATTGTATCATCAACAACAAGCGCTTTGATGGTGTTCATTATTCTTTGAGCACCTCATCAATATCAAGAATGCCGATTAACTGTTTTTTCGTTTTTAAAACACCCTGGAAGTATTTGCCTTTGACACCACCAATATTTGAAGGTGCGGACTCTATTTTCTCCTTCTGGGTGATGACCACATCGGAAATGGCATCCACCAGAAGACCGATATGCTCATCTTCAGAATTGACAATGATGTTGCGGTTGTCTTTGCTTGGGGCGACCGGGGACAGACCCAGTTTTTTGCCCAAGTCAATGATCGTTACAATTCTGCCCCGAAGATTCAATATGCCTTTGACATATTCAGATGACTGGGGCACTTGTGTAATTTCAAAATGCTTATTTATTTCTTGAATATTTAATATGTCGATTCCACAAATGGCTCCACCAACATAGAATGTGGAGAACTCTATGTCATTGGATGTGGTCTCTTTGGACTCTTTGTTCATGTCAATCTCCTAACGGGTATCTGCTTAGTGGACGTTTTACAAATTCATATATTGTCTGACAACAGCCATCAGTTTTTCCCTGTCAAGTTTTATTTCATATTCGTCGATACCCACGGATCTGCCTTTTTCAATATGCGATTCACTGGCAAGCGATGTCAGAGCAATAACCCCAAGATGTGAGTAGCTGGGATCACTTTTAATCCGTTTGGTTAATTCAAATCCGTCCATATTGGGCATTTCTAGATCCGTTACAACCAAGTCAATCTCTTCTGCGCGTTCTTTTAGAAGTTCCCAGGCAATCCGTCCGTCTTCGGCTTCAATGACTTTAAAGCCGTCCTCTACCATGAACTGTTTGACCTGGTTTCTGAAAAAGGCTGAGTCTTCGGCAAACAGGATAATTTTCTCGCCGTCTTCAGCCATTGTTGCTGCTGCCTGAGCCTCGGCTTTAAACCAGTCCGGGTTCAACGTTTTAACCAGTTCAAAAATATCCACCAGCAATGTGGTATGGTTGTTTATAATCATGGAGCCGCTGACGGCAGGTTGCTTCAAGGTAGAACTGTCAATGTTGAGCACAACTTCCTGGGCATCTACTGGTGGGGTAACCATAAGCCCTAATTCACGGTCTTTGACCTTGAAGACAATAACTTCCTGCTGGTCTCTTTCAGGCAGTTGTTCAACGTTTACCACCTGGGACAGTTCATACAGGGGCAGGGAGCCGCCGCGGTACTGGACAACCTTGCGATCGCCGACTTGTTCAATGTCGGATGTTTTGATACGTTCAATTCGTTCCACAATGCTTAACGGCGCGGCAAAATGTTCTTTTTCGTTATTTTTGAATGTCAGTAACGCGACCTTATCGGCCCTGGCCGCCGCTTCTTCCTCTGCTGCTTTGGCAACATTCTGACTGGCTTCGGCAACGGCCGAGAGTTCGGCTATCTGGGCAAGGTTGGATATATCAAGGATTAAGGCAACCTTACCGTCACCCATAATCGTGGCTCCGGCATAGGCGGTGCATTTTTTTAAATGCCTGCCCACAGGTTTAACAACGATTTCTTCGGAATCATGGAGTTGATCGACCACAAGACCGTATTTGAATGCCCCGGCAGATACAACCGCAATATTGATCGCAGATGAGGCATGATAACGCCGGTCGCTTTTCGCTCTTTCTGTTTCCTCTCCAGTTTGATTCTCAGAGTCAGAATTCTCTTCAAGCATGTGAACCTTTGACCTGCGGTCTGAGAGACTGGTTCTGCGGTCTTCGTGTTCTTCGCAGGTTTCAGGATCAACGAACGTGCGTTGTATGCCGAGCATGTCCGATAGGTTCAAGAGGGGCAGAAGTTCGCCTCTGAGCCGGACAACATCGGCATCCCCAACTTTTTCAATTTTTTCTTTGATCTGACTAGCCGGAATTCTGAGCAGTTCGTTGAGGTTGACCTGGGGAACTGCATATCGTTCATTGCCGACAGAGGTGATCTGGCTGGGAATAATGGCTAGAGTTAAAGGCAGCTTGATTTGGATATCCGTTCCCTGTCCGGGGGTTGAATCAAGTTCTATGATTCCGCCTAAAGCTTCAATGTTTGTGACCACCACATCCATGCCTACGCCCCGGCCGGATACATCTGTAACCTCCTTGGCAGTTGAAAATCCCGGTAGAAAAATCAGTTCTGTTTTCTGCTTGTCCGACATTTCTTCAACCCTCGATTCGGATATCAGACCCTTTTCAATGGCCGAGGAGGCCATTTTGGCCGGATCTAATCCCCGGCCATCGTCTGAGATGACAATATTAACCTGACCTGCATCGTGGAATGCCTTTAAAATGATTTTCCCCGTGCCTTTTTTACCCATCTGCTCCCTTTCCATGGGCGTTTCAATACCATGGTCAACGGAGTTTCTTATAAGGTGGGTCAACGGGTCATTAATGGATTCCAGGATGGTTTTATCCAACTCAACCTCTTTGCCTTCGATTTCCAGATCTATGGATTTTCCCAACTGGTGGGACAGATCTCGGACCACCCGGGAAAATTTGTTCAGAATATTGGCAATGGGCTGCATCCGTGTGCGCATGATCGCTTCCTGGAGCTCTGATGTGATCATGTCAATGCGCTGGCTGGACAGCTCGGTCGCCTTTACGTTAAACGAATTGACCCCCTGGAGAAGCTGATTTCTGCTAAGTACAAGTTCTCCGGCAAGGTTCATCAATGTGTCAAGCAGCCCCACATTAACACGCAAAGAGCTCTGGGGTTTTCCACCAATGGTTAACTCTTTTTCCTGGGATTTGGCCATGGGTGCCTCCTGGACTGCCGCGTTGTTTCGCTGTTTTGAAATGGTGGGTGCCGGTGTGGCGACAGCCGCGGGTTGGGCTACCACCTCAGGTTGGGGCGCTGCCTTTACAGTTTCAACAGGTTGGAGCAGAGGAGGGGGGATTTCACCGGTGCTGTCTGCTCTGAAGTCTATCATATCGTCTGCAATGATATGGATGCACCGATTTGTGACACCAAATAGTGTCTCGGCCATATCATATTCGATAATAGAGGCAAATAGTATCTGGAAAGGGATTTTTTCGGGAATATCGGTGTCATTAAGTGTGCCGGCACCAGCGGTATCAATCCTGGCATCAATAATAGTGCCGGTTTTAGACAGATTGTTTAAAAGTTCCATGGGGTTTTTGGATTGCTGGTGAATATCGTTGATCAGATCATATTCAACAAGGAATAGATTTTTGCCTTCCGCTTTGCAGGTTTCAATGTCCTTAAGCGCCACCTGCTGAAAGGTTCTGCCGTCCTGGAGTACGATATCTGCGAACGGTTCTGTCGGGCCCATTTTGGGGATTTCTTGTTGTTCTGCTTTCAAGGAGGGCTCGGGTGCAGATGCCGTGGTTATATTTTCCAAGGCGTGGACATGGGCGGAAATATCAACGTCATTGCTGGTTTGAATGTTGTTCAACAGATTTTCAAGTTCGTCAAACCCTTTTAGCAATTTGCTGATTTTTTCAGAGTCAGGGATCAGTTCCCTGTTTCTGATCATTCCTAGTACATTCTCAAGATGGTGTGAAAGATTTTTAATGGTTGTCAACCCCATGAATCCGGCACCGCCTTTGATGGAATGGGCCGCCCTGAAAACGTTGTTCACCAGATCAAGGTCAATGTTTGCGCCGCCCTCCTCAATCGTCAACAAATCACTTTCAATGTCTGCCAAGTGATCCAGCGATTCTTCAATATACATTTGTAGGGTTTCGTCGTCTTCAAACATATTAAAAACTCCTGAAAGAATGTCATAGAAATGATTTAAAGTCGTGATATGAAGATAATCTACAGAAAATATAATGTAAAGTCAAATTAAAGATATCACCGGATTTTTTATAGAAAATTGTTTGTAACATGCTAAGATTTTTAAACTTTCACTGTGGTCTGAACCACGGTTAAAAACCCGGTCAGGCCATGGCTGTGATTGCAATGATTTCATATTTTGCGAACAATATCGTTGTGATAGACGTCCAGAGGTATCCCAATCAGCAGGCGGGTATTGGGTTTCGCATTGTCTACGGGTTCGCCTTTTTCATTCGTCAGTGACAATACCTTGGTTTGCCGTGCAGGGCCTTGGGGGCTGAGGACCTCTATTTCGTCACCAGGTATCAGCTTGTTTCTGATGTCAATCAAATATAGATGTTTCCCACGGTTTTCAAGGATTTTACCTATAAAGCTATGAATCTTTCCTTTGTGCAAGTTACCGGGGTTCAAGGTGTTTTTTGATTTGCCATCCGGATGGCCAAAATAGAACCCGGTGCAATAGGCCCGGTGATATATTCGGTATAGTTCTGAATGCCATTCCGGGCGGACGGAATAAGAATTCGGTTCTGCGATATATGCGTCAATGGCGTTACGATATGTTTTTACCACAGAACTCAGATAATTTATTCCTTTCATCCTGCCCTCTATTTTAAAGGAAGAAATTCCGGCATGGATTAATTCGGGAATGTGGTCTATCAGACACATATCCTTGGAGTTAAAGATGTAGGTTCCGCGGCTGTCCTCCTGGACAGGATAATATTCATTGGGTCGAAGCTCTTCCATGACAGCGTAATTCCAACGGCAGGGATGGCTGCATAGTCCCCTGTTGCTGTCCCGGCCACTTAAGAAGCTGCTCAAAAGGCACCTGCCTGAGTAGGACATGCACATGGCGCCATGGACAAAGGTCTCCGTCTGGATTGTTGTGCGCGATGTAATGGTTTTTATCTCTTCAATGGATAATTCCCTTGCCAGATTTATTCGTTTAATGCCCTGCTGTTCCCAGAAAAGAACTGCATTGAAATTTGTGGTATTAGCCTGGGTGCTCAAATGGATGTCAATATGGGGGATAATCTGCCTGGCCTTTAGAATAATACCCGGGTCCGAAATGATAATGGCATGGGGTGCGATATTGCCTATCCTTTCCAGAAAGGCTTCGATACTGTCCTGTTCATGGTTGCGGGAGTAAATGTTGCAGGTAAGATATACTTTGACTTGGTGTTTTTCGGCAAATTTTATCGCAGCTTCAAGTTCGTCGTCTGTAAAGTTGCCTGAAAAATTTCTCAGACTGAAATCCTTACCGCCCAGATACACCGCATCTGCCCCGTAATGGACTGCAATTTCAAGTTTTTCAAAGTTGCCGGCCGGTGCAAGCAACTCAGGTTTTTTTAAAACATCCGGCATCGTATCCCAGTTGCGGCAAAAATATCCACACGGCCAAGATCTGTTAAAATAATGGTGCCCCCGGCAAGAATCGAACTTGCGCTCAAGGATTAGGAATCCTATGCTCTATCCACTGAGCTACGGGGGCACATCTTTATTAATTCGGGCTATAAGTATCATAACCTGGCCTTTTAGACAATACTCAAGCGTTCAACTTAATGGAAAATCTGGATATATTCTAAAATTATTATGAAAGCAAGTGATAAATTGATTCGGTTGTGATTTATGTATTAACTCAACTTTCGGAGGAGTAAATTTACACCCCCAATAATTCCTCAGGCCTACTTGAAAAACCGAAATACTTGAGAGCTTGGCCCATTACCTGATCAAGCATCACTTGAACCATACGCTCGGTAAAATTAAATAATTGCCGAATATTTACCAAAGCTAAACGCATGATCCGCTCCAAAGAAACCATAAAAGACAAATTGGTCATCTCATCGTTACAGGCCCTGAAGAGCTCCCCGAATGATCTCTGATCCATACATTGCCGCTGATAAAGGCTGAGAATATTATACCTGGCAATAACCAGAGATGTATGGCCCACAAGGCCATCGTAATTTCGAATTTGTATTTCCTTCACCAATTTTAAGTGCTGTTTGCACATTTTGAAAAAGACCTCTATATCCCAACGTTTGCCGTACAGACGAATGATTTCTTCATTAGGAAGGGCCAAATCTGTCGACAGGAGTGCAAGCCAGCCACGTTTTTTATCACAGGGAACAAAAATGATTTTTGCCTGCTTGCCGTTGGAAAGAGTAACAATAGCTTGGGCTTTGACTTTTGCTCTTCCTCGTTTTTTCTTCAATTTTCCATAGAGTTCGGACAGCCTAAGCTTTTTGCCTTGATATTCATAAAGCCATTTTGGATGATCTTTCAGCATGCATATGACGTGTATGTATTCCCGCAAATTTGCGATTGCTGACGGCATCGAAAACCAACTGTCCATTAAAATATACTTAGCCCGGACACCCATATCAAGGGCTCTTTTTACCATCGGTACGAGATGGGCTGTGGTTTTTGTAACCGCTTCCTGGCGGCGATGATATCCGCAGGTCCTTTTATCAATATCAGGATTTATTTCATTGTATCGATTCTTTTTGTCTACAGATGATAAAAGGGCAAAATCAAGTCCAAGAAAACTGTTACCGTCAGACCAGCCAAGAGTCAGCATCCGGAATCCTTTGATGTACTTCATATCTGTATGATCAAACACCCGGGATAAAAGCTCGACTTTTTTAGAACGGTTTCTGCTATAGGTAGAATCGTCGAAGATAAGAACTTCTTCAGAAGAATCATCAAGGAGCTTTCTGATGATAAAATAAATTCGGCGGCAGAGCTGAAGGGTAAACCGCCGCCAGTTATATGTTGGAGAGTTCAAAAAATTGTAAGCGGCGTCCTTATCGACATCAACTTTTTTATTTTTCACAATGCCCTGGTATAAATTCTTGTTGTGAAATGCCAAGTTAAATAGGGCTGTGAAAATGGCAAGCGGTGAGGCTCCTTTGGTTTTAACGATTCCTGATTGATTCAATAACTTACCAATTTTGAATTTTGTAAAATAATCATTGAGTACGCCGATTTGTTCTGAATTTGTCATTTGATTTTCTACGTTGGTAAGGGTAGTATTCATTTTGGCGAATTTCCTTTGTATGAAATGTTTGTTTAGTGGTAAACAAAGCGTATCATATAAAGTGAAATTCGTCAATTTAAATAATAAAATCAGTTTGTTGTGTTTTTATTCACTATCATTTTTAATCACCGAAAGTTGAGGTATTAATTATAGAGAGGTTGGAGTTCTTTCTTGTCTTTGATCAAATATTGATATGCCCGTAAATTTTAAGGTGGTAGACGAACTCGAAATTTTCATGGAGGATATCAAGGTCTTCATGGAAAATGGAAAAAAGAGAAGTTTTTCGTATGCTTGATGCCATTTATGAATCATAATCAAGGAATATACCGGGGATCTTCCTATGTTGCCCTGTGAAGGCACAAAAATTTAACAGGTCCTATTGAATATTCTTTTCAACGGTGCCCAAACCATGCAGACGACGGAAACAGGCACCCCTAAATTTATAATTAGAATTTACAAAAAAGAAACACCTGAAATGGTCTGCGTATAAATAGACGACAACGGGCTTGGTATGGATGAGACAAGAAAGTCCAAGGTCTTTGATCCATTTTTACAACGAAACCTGTTGGCGTAGGAACCGGCCTTGGACTTTTTGTATCGTATTTTATAATTACTGAAAACCACAAAGGACACTTGCCTTACTTTCAGAGCCAGGAAAAGGAGCGCATTTTATTATTCGAATTCCGACTCATAATAAGAATGCACCAAGGCCAAACTAAAAATTAAAGCGGGTGCTTGCTTCTGAGGTTTTACTCTACAAGCAATTTCTGGCCGGGATAAATTTTGCTTCTCTTACTTAAATGATTTAATGACAGTAGGCGGTCAAGACTCATATTGTGTCTTTTTGCAATGCGCATAGGACTGTCCCCGGATTTGACTTTGTATCTTGAGAATTTTTTGTTGTCTCCTATATCCCCAGTGACAATCGTCAGTCGTTGACCTATGCTTAGCTTGGGCCCTGATAATTTGTTAAGCGCTTTGATCCGTTTTGTGGTCGTAGAGAATTTTCTGGCAATCATCCACAGGTTGTCTCCTCGGCGCACGGTATACGTAATGTTTTTTGATTTTTTGTAGGCTTTTGAGGCTGTCTTTGCACTTGCCTCGTAATTTGATCGCTTCGACCCTGGAATTTTTAATACCTTGCCAATAACAATACAGCTTTTTTTTGAAATTTTATTGTACCTGGCAATGGCACTTACAGAAGTTTTAAATTTGCCAGCAATGCCTGATAAGGTATCTCCCTTGCGTACACGGTAGTAGGCGTACTGGGGGGGCTGGTGGTAAGTTGTTTTAATGGCATCTATCTTGGTCATAAACTGGTCGGCATTATCCACCGGTATCTTAATTGTGTAAGGCTCAGGTGGCAGGACTTCATGACGCAGCTCCGGATTAAGAGAGACAAGCGTGTCTGTATCCACATTAATTGCTTTTGCAATCTCACTTAAACGGACCTGTTTTTTTATGTCAAAGGTTTTATATTCAAGCGGCTTTAGGGGGGTGTCTATAACAATATCGTATTTTTCCAGGTTCCTGACAATATGAACAGTCGCCAGAAATCTTGGCACATACCTTGCTGTTTCCCGGGGCAGGTTCTGGTATAGATCCCAGAAATTGTCCAAGTAGTTGAGTTTCTGTTTGCGAATTGTCTTTAGTACACGGTATTCACCACAATTGTAAGCTGCAATGGCGGTGGTCCAGTCCCCGAACAGATTGTGCAGTTCTTTGAGATAATCAATGGCGGCCCTGGTGGCTTTTTCAGGATCCATGCGTTCATCTATATAATGATTGCGGTTTAATCCGAATTTATTGCCGGTTGAGGGTATGAACTGCCACAGGCCAAGCGCCCTTGCCGGGGATAACGCCCGGTTCTTATAGCCACTTTCAATCAAGGGAAGCCAGGAGATCTCTTCAGGTAATCCTGCTTTTTTAAGCTCTTGAACAATAAATGGACGGTAGCGACAGGAGCGGTTAAGTGAATGGATAAAAAATCTACGTTCAGGTCCGGTCAAGCGTTTAATCTCAGCATTCACATGATCGTTCAAGGTGATGGGGATGGCGTCATGATGACCGGTTACAACAATCTGACGGGATGCATAAATTTCAAGAACACGTTTGGAGATAAGATAACGAATGTCCTCTTTTTGTTGATTCACCTGAGAATTGTCAGTCGTATCAATTTCAAGCATTAGGGCATAGGATGCATCCAGGCTAGATAAAGCCTCTTCAAGGCTACCCTCTTTCCAGTAATTTTGTGCCACACTGCAAAGTTCAAGGGCCTGATCTATTTTTTCCTGATCAGAATTCGGATCTTGGTTTCGGTCTTTTGTTTCGGGTTGGAGGCTACACTCACTCCGAGCATCAGTCTTTTTAATGTTTTGGTCTGTTAAGGGCTTATTGGCTGACAAGTGGGACTGCTGGCAGCCGCTAATCAGAAATAAGGCAAAAATAAATGCGGCCAATTTGTAAGTATTCACTTCGTCTCCTTACCGATAGCTGTTTAATATAAAAATTTTGAATTTAAAAATTTAGACTGCTAAATTACTATCATGTTTTGTTGTGAATAGAATATTCAGTATCGATAGACCAAATCAGTTTATGACTGGTATTGGAATATCTATTTGTGTAATGAAGATCGCATGGAATGTCAATGAAAAAATATCGTGGAACTATTGTTTTTATTGAGTTTTAACCTTTCAATAGAAAATTAAAGAACGTTGTATTGCGGGAAAGTTTATAATTTTATTCTTTGTTGGTTTCTTATTTTATGGGCTTGCGGAATATTCGAAATATATTTATTGACACTATGTTGGAAAAAAATATGTTTTTTTATACAAAAGGGCTTGCCATATCAAAAATGTTCTGTTATCTTTGCTCGGTCTTTTCGCTACGGAAGATGTGTAGCTTAAAGTAAGCCGATATAGCTCAGTTGGTAGAGCATCTCACTTGTAATGAGAATGTCCTCCGTTCGACTCGGGGTATCGGCTCCAAAATAGCTTGGGTGGGGTTCCCGAGTGGTCAAAGGGATCAGACTGTAAATCTGACGGCTCAGCCTTCGGAGGTTCAAATCCTCCCCCCACCACCAAAACTAATGTAGGAGATCTACAAGTTTAGATTGTTGGGACTACATGCTCGGTTTGGTTTATTGACTTGAATTAGGCTTGTCATAAGCGGGAGTAGCTCAGTTGGTAGAGCTTCAGCCTTCCAAGCTGAATGTCGCGAGTTCGAGCCTCGTCTCCCGCTCCATTCGTAGTCTCCTGTGCGCTATTTTATATTGTATGGCGCTTCAAGCCCATGTAGCTCAGTTGGTAGAGCGCTTCCTTGGTAAGGAAGAGGTTCACCAGTTCGATTCTGGTCATGGGCTCCAAATTGTGCTAAAAGATTTATACCGTATTTAAACAAAACGCCATTTGCCGTTGTAGGCAATAAATAGGCGATGTAGGCAATATTAAAAATAAACGTCAAGGGGTTGAAAGTGGACAGAGTGCTTATTGCTCTTGCCTGTACTGAATGCAAGAGAAGAAATTATACAACGACCAAAAACAAACGCAACTCTCCGGATAAGATTGAATTTAAAAAATATTGCAAATTCTGTAATAAACATCTCGTCCACAAAGAGACAAAAATAAAATAGTTTACCATGCAGGTCAGTAGCTCTAATTGGTAGAGCGCCGGACTCCAAATCCGGATGTTGGGGGTTCGACTCCCTCCTGACCTGCCACTTTTTTTAGGCCTCCGAATTGATAGTATATTAATTAGGGAGCAATTTATCGGTGGAATATGTCGAGATTACAGAAAAAAAAGCCTCAAAGCGAAAAACGGAAACGAGTTGGTGAGACTGATGGGGAAGCTGGTGTTACTGTAAGATCGACTGTAGCGGGGAAGTCGGTGCAACCGTCATCTGTTTCCGGTCCCAGGCTTGAAAAGCCGGTGGGACAGCCAGGTTTGGGGAACTTTTTTACAAGGACAGTAGAGTTTTTCCGGGAAGTAAAAGTTGAACTGAAAAAAGTTGTCTGGCCGACCCGAAAACAGACAACAGGAACTACGGTTGTGGTTATTATTTTTGTGTTCATCGTTGCTGTTTTTCTGGGCGTTTTTGATTACAGCCTGTCCAAGCTTGTCCAAGTTGTCCTTACTTAAGGTTAAGGGAAATTAAGATGTCTTTAAAATGGTATGTCGTCCACGTTTATTCCGGTCATGAGCAGAAGGTGAAGCTTGCCTTGGAAGAGAAAATCCAGGGATCGAAACATCCGGAAAAATTCGGGGACATCCTGATTCCCTCCGAAAATGTTGTTGAATTGGTGGATGGGAAAAAAAAGCAATCTTCTAGAAAATTTTACCCCGGATATATTCTTGTGCGTATGCATCTGGATAACGAGACGTGGCATATTGTAAGTTCCACTGCTAAGGTTACCGGTTTTCTTGGTGGGAAAAACAAACCTGCCCCAATAACCGACAGAGAAGCCCAGATCATCATTGAAAAAATGGAGCAAGGTAAGGAAAAACCCCAGCCAAAGTATTATTTTGAGCCGGGCGATGATGTGCGGGTTGTTGATGGCCCTTTTTCCAATTTCAACGGTACTATAGAAGAAGTATCTCCGGACAAGGAAAAGGTCAAAGTGCTGGTTAGCATTTTCGGGCGCGCCACCCCAGTCGAATTGAATTTTATACAGGTAACCAAGATTTAGTCGGGTTATAAATAAAGAGTTTCAGGAGTAATAAAATGGCAAAAAAAGTAATGACACAGATTAAGCTTCAAGTTGAAGCCGGTAAGGCAAATCCGTCTCCCCCCATTGGTCCGGCTCTGGGGCAACACGGTGTCAACATCATGGATTTCTGTAAGGCGTTTAACGCTAAAACCGCCAATGATGCGGGACAGATTATTCCAGTCGTTATCACGGTGTATCAGGACAGGTCTTTCAGCTTCATAACCAAAACCCCGCCTGCTTCAAGACTGCTTTTGGCTGCAGCCAAGCTTTCTAAGGGGTCTGGAGAGCCGAACCGTGATAAGGTTGGCAAAGTGACAAGAGATCAGGTTGTCGCAATTGCAGAAACCAAAAAACCAGATTTGAACGCCTCGGATATTGATGCTGCCGTAAGAATTATTGAAGGCACAGCCAGGAGTATGGGAATAGAAGTCGTTTAACTTTCAAGTATAAGAGTGATTAAAATGCCTAAGCGGAGTAAAAAACATAACGAAGCACTGAGCAACGTGGACAGAATGGTTCAGTATGGACCCAAGGATGCCCTGGAAATTGCTGTATCTTCCAGTTATGCAAAATTTGACGAAACGGTTGATGTCGCCGTAAGGCTGGGGGTTGACCCACGGCATGCAGACCAGATGGTTCGTGGAACCGTTGTTCTGCCCAATGGACTGGGTAAAGAGGTGAAAGTCCTGGTATTTGCCAAAGGTGAAAAAGAACAGGAAGCCCTTGATGCAGGCGCAGACTTCATTGCCACAGATGAGATCGTTGAGAAAATTAAGGATGGCTGGTTCGGTTTTGATAAAGCTATTGCTACCCCTGACATGATGGGTACCGTTGGAAAACTCGGGCGTGTACTAGGCCCAAGGGGACTTATGCCCAATGCAAAAACCGGTACCGTAACATTTGAACTTGCCAAGGCCATTAACGAAGTAAAAGCCGGAAAAATTGATTTCAGGGTTGAAAAAGCCGGTATTGTGCATGTTCCTGTTGGTAAAATATCCTTCGGTGCTGAAAAATTGTTGGAAAATGTAACCGTTTTTCTTGATAAGATTGTCTCTCTCAAGCCTGCATCAAGCAAGGGGATCTACCTGAAATCCATTAGTGTATCCTCAACAATGGGTCCTGGTATCAAAGTGGACCCTTTGTTGATCTGATAGATAGTTGATCAATAATCAGCGTGTTTCGTTTTTAGTGATCGAAACACGTTTTAAACCTGTCCTAGACAGTAGGTGCATATTTTATGCATAATCGGATTTGCCGGCCTGCCGAGACAGAAAATAAATTTTGTTTTGGTTTCGTTGGCACCTTCGACACTAATTTATTTAAGGAAGGAGGTGTGAAAAAATGCTGAATATTTCCCAGAAAAAAGGACTGGTCGAAAAGCTTGCAAAGGAACTCGGCGATGCAGAGATTTCTTTTCTGGTCGACTACAAGGGACTGACTGTGTCCCAGGTGACTGAACTTCGCGCAAAGCTTCGGGAAGCCGGCGCTCAAATGGCAGTCGTAAAGAATACCTTAATGAGACTGGCGGCGAAAGGAACAGGCTCGGAGGTATTAACTGATCTTTTTAAAGGACCGAATGCGATCATCATTTCCAAGGATGATCCTGTGGGACCTGCCAAGGTCATATCAGAATTTCTGAAAACCAATGAGAAAATGCAGCTCAAAGGGGCGTCTCTTGACGGAAAATTTTTAAGCGAAGAAGATATCACGCAGCTTGCTAAGATGCCGTCCAAAGAAGAGTTGTTGGCCAAGCTGGTATGCACACTCAATGCTGTTCCCACGAATTTTGTCAATGTGCTGGCCGGTGTTCCAAGATCTTTTCTCAATGTGCTTAATGCTGTTAAAGATCAAAAAGATGCAGCGTAACTTAAAATAAACCAAAACTTTAAATTTATAAGTACGATTCAGATATTCGTATATTTTCAGGAGATTAAAATGGCTGATCTTACAAAAGATGATGT
This sequence comes from Desulfobacter hydrogenophilus, assembly GCF_004319545.1. Taxonomy (NCBI): domain Bacteria; kingdom Pseudomonadati; phylum Thermodesulfobacteriota; class Desulfobacteria; order Desulfobacterales; family Desulfobacteraceae; genus Desulfobacter; species Desulfobacter hydrogenophilus. The sequence goes on from NZ_CP036313.1 coordinate 2,080,028, forward strand.
AATTGAATTTATTTCAAATATGAGCGTTCTGGAGCTTTCCGAACTGATTAAAGAACTTGAAGACAAATTTGGTGTATCCGCCGCCGCACCCGTTGCCTTTGCTGCAGGTGCCATGCCTGCTGGCGGTGATGCAGGTGGTGCTGCAGAAGAAGAAAAAACAGAATTTGACGTTATCCTTGAGGCTGCCGGTGACAAGAAAATTAATGTAATCAAGGAAGTTCGCGCGATCACCGGTCTTGGGCTGAAAGAAGCCAAGGCACTTGTTGAAGAAGCTCCAAAAGCTGTAAAAGAAGGTATTGCCAAAGAAGAGGCAGACAAAATCAAAGAACAGCTTGAGGGTGCCGGTGCTCAGGTGTCTGTAAAGTAGTTTAGCATAGCTGATAAGCACAAGTAGTTTGTGCATAAACTATATGCGGGGGCAAGGCCAGTGGGTCGTGTCTCCGCTTTTACAGTTGGAAAAACTCACATCGGGAGATATCATGGCCGGAAGTCTTTTGACGAACAAGCGTGTTAGAAAAGAGTTTGGCGGTAAACGTAAAATTATAGACATCCCGGATCTCATTGGGATGCAAAGAGACTCCTTTGAAGGTTTTCTTCAAAGGGATGTTTCACCCCAGGACAGAGAGGAAAAGGGACTGCATTCGGTTTTTAAATCCGTGTTTCCCATCAAGGATTTTACCGATACATCTTCCCTTGAATATGTCTCTTATTCCTTTGGGGAGACCAAACACTCCATGCAGGAGTGTATCAGTCGCGGGATGACCTATGATATCCCGGTCAATATTAGGGTTCGGCTTGTCGTCTATGACCATGACAAAGATACAGGTGTGTCAACTATCCGCGATATAAAGGAGCAGGAAATATATTTTGGTACCATTCCTTTGATGACACCCAGGGGAACCTTTATCATCAACGGAACTGAACGTGCAGTTGTCTCCCAGCTTCATCGCTCTTCCGGTGTATTTTTTGATCATGACAAAGGGAAAAATTATTCCTCGGGTAAGATTATTTATAATGCCCGAATTATTCCAGTGCGCGGTTCCTGGATTGACATGGAAATTGATGCCAAGGATATCGTCTATATCCGTATTGACCGCCGGCGTAAATTTCCTGTGTCTATTCTTTTCAAAGCATTTGGATACACAGGGGAAGATATTCTTGATTTTTTCTATACCAAGGAAAAAATTATACGTAAAAACGGTTCTTATTTCAGAGAATTCATTCCTGAAAATTTGGTCCGTCAACGGGCTGGCTATGATATAAAATCTACTGAAACCGGTGATGTCGTGGTTAAGGCTGGTCGAATTTTTACCAAACGAGCTTTAAAACAACTTGCCGATGAAAATTTGGATTTTATTCCTATTTCTGAAGAAGACCTTATTGGTAAAGCGTTCGCTGGTAACTTTTTTTTGCAACCCAATGATTCGACTCCCTTGTTTAAATCCGGTGATACCATTGCAGAGGATACTTTTGAGCTACTTGAGGAAAAGGATGTTGACACCTTTGAAATTCTTTATGTAGACCCCCGCAGTTCAGATTGCATGCGTAAAACCCTGGTTTCAGACAAGATTGAATCCAAGGAAGAGGCCTTAATGGATATTTATCGCAGGCTTCGTCCCGGCAATCCTGCCACCATTGAGGTGGCCCAGGATTTTATTGATCATTTATTCTTTCGCCAGGCATATTACGACTTGTCCAAGGTGGGCCGTCTTAAAATGAATCATCGTCTTGGGGTAAATACGAAGATTGATGTAAAAACCCTGAGAAAAGAGGATGTTCTGCTTACCGCAGCCACGCTGATTGAACTCAAAGATACCCAAGGCAAAGTTGATGATATCGACCACCTGGGAAATCGACGGGTTCGAGCTGTGGGTGAACTGTTGGAAAACCACTACCGCATCGGTCTTGTTCGCATGGAGCGGGCTATCAAGGAAAAGATGAGCATGCAGGAGGTGGACGCCATGATGCCCCACGACCTTATCAATCCCAAGCCTGTCTCTGCGGTTGTTCGCGAATTCTTTGGCACGTCACAATTGTCCCAATTCATGGATCAGACCAATCCTTTGTCTGAAACCACTCATAAACGTAGGCTTTCAGCTTTGGGACCTGGTGGTTTGACCCGTGAACGTGCAGGCTTTGAGGTGCGTGACGTTCATCCGTCCCATTACGGCCGTATCTGTCCCATTGAGACCCCTGAGGGGCCCAACATTGGATTGATTGTTTCTCTGTGTACCTATGCCCGGGTGAATGATTTTGGATTTATTGAAACTCCTTTCAGGATAGTAAATGAAGGCAATGCCAGCAAAATAATTCAACATTTAAGTGCTTTTGAAGAAAAGGAACTCCCCATTGCCCAGGCCAATGCTCCGTTGGACGCTGATGGGAATTTTATCAATCCCACGGTATCTGCACGGGTGGGCGGGGAATTTGAGATGGTGGCACCTGAAGAGGTAAAGTTTATGGACGTGTCGCCAAACCAGTTGGTATCCGTATCCGCATCTCTGATCCCTTTCCTTGAAAATGATGACGCAAACAGGGCGCTTATGGGTTCCAACATGCAGCGTCAGGCCGTGCCGTTGATTCGCAGTGAAGCCCCTTTAGTGGGTACCGGTATGGAAGCGGTTGTTGCTAGGGACTCCGGGGTTACCATCGTGGCTGAATGCGACGGGGTGGTGGTTGATGTGGATTCAAAGCGCATTGTTGTTAAAAATGATGATAATGATGATCCAAAATTTAATAAAGCTGTTTCCATCTATAACTGTACCAAGTTTGTTCGATCCAACCAGAACACCTGCTTTAATCACAGACCCATTGTGAAAAAGAATGAGCGGGTTCAAAAAGGGCACGTCATTGCGGATGGTCCGTCCACGGAACTGGGGGAACTGGCGCTTGGGAAAAATGTGACCGTCGCCTTCATGCCCTGGGATGGTTATAATTATGAGGATTCCATACTGGTATCCGAGCGCCTGGTTAAGGATGGTGTGTATACTTCTGTTCATGTTGAGGAATTTGAGGTCCTGGCCAGGGATACCAAACTTGGCAAGGAAGAGATCACCAGGGATATTCCCAATGTGGGTGAAGATGCTTTGAAAAACTTGGATGACAGTGGCATTATCCGTCTTGGTGCTGAGGTCAAGCCCGGTGATATTTTAGTTGGTAAAATTACGCCCAAGGGCGAAACCCAGCTCTCTCCTGAAGAAAAGCTGCTGCGTGCCATTTTCGGTGAAAAAGCTGGGGACGTAAAGGATACCTCTCTTTGTGTACCTCCGGGTGTTCATGGAAAGGTGATTGACGCCAAAGTCTTTTCACGCCGCGGTCTGCCAAAGGATGACCGAACACGTCAGATCGAAGATGCAGAGATAGAGCGTTTTGAAAAAGACCGTGATGATGAGATAAGAATAATTTCCGATGTCGGTCGTGAGAAAGTTGAATCCGTGCTTGACGGTCATGCACTGTTCAATGATCTGGAACGAAACGGCAAGGTTCTGGTTAAGGCCGGAACAAAAGTTGTTCCTGGTCTTTTTGAAAAAATACCTGTGTCCGTACTGGTAAATGTCACTGTTGAGGATGCCGTATTAACAGAGAAGGTTCAAGTTATCCTTGAACAGGCTCAGGCTCAGATAAAACAGGCCAGGGAGCATTTCAATCGTCAGGTCTCCCGATTTGAAAAGGGTGATGACCTTCCTCCGGGGGTTCTCAAGCTGATTAAAATTTCTGTTGCCCTGTTACGGGTGCTTTCCGTGGGGGATAAAATGGCTGGCCGCCACGGGAACAAGGGTGTTGTTTCAAGAATTCTTCGGGTCGAGGACCTGCCTTATTTTGCAGATGGTCGTCCTGTTGATATGGTGCTTAACCCCCTTGGTGTTCCTTCCCGTATGAATGTGGGGCAGATCCTTGAGATTCATCTGGGTCGGGCTGCCTATGCCCTGGGCCAACAGATTGACGAAATGCTGGAGGAAAAACGATTGGACGCATTGCGGGACAAGGCCAAACAGATATTCTCCTTGACCCAGAAACAAAGGGAAGGGCAGGTGGATGATGTCATTGTCCGGGATATTGATGCCATGGATGATGAACAATTCATGGAGTTTGTCTCCCTTTATAAAAACGGCGTTCATACTGCCACACCGGTATTTGACGGTGCCACAGAGGAAGAGATCAAGGAATTGATATGCATGTCGGAAAGTGACCCATCGGGCCAATCCATCCTTTATGACGGGCGTACCGGAAGGCAATTTGATAAACCGGTTACTGTGGGGACCTTGTATATGCTTAAGCTTCACCATCTGGTTGATGATAAGTTGCATGCACGGTCAATCGGACCGTATTCCCTTGTCACCCAGCAGCCTCTTGGCGGTAAAGCACAGTTCGGCGGCCAGCGTCTTGGAGAAATGGAGGTCTGGGCCATGGAGGCCTACGGTGCTGCCCATGCGCTTCAGGAATTTCTTACGGTGAAATCCGATGACATGACCGGCCGGACCCGTATGTATGAAAAAATTGTTAAAGGCCAGAATGTCCTGGAACCTGGAATGCCTGAATCTTTCAGGGTTCTGATTAAAGAGCTCAATGCTCTGGGGCTGGATATGAATCTTATAGAAGGCAGCAAATAAGGAGAAGACATTGGATAATATTTATGATTTCTTCGCAAAACCCAAGGATCCCCAAAGTTACAAGGGCGTTCAGATTAGCCTTGCATCATCAGATCAGATTCGGGAATGGTCCTACGGCGAAATAAAAAAACCCGAGACCATCAACTATCGAACCTTTAAGCCCGAACGTGACGGTCTTTTCTGTGCCAAGGTATTTGGACCGACCAAAGATTACGAGTGTAATTGCGGTAAATACAAACGCATGAAGCACCGGGGTGTGGTTTGCGAAAAATGCGGGGTTGAGGTTATTCAGTCCAAAGTCAGACGCGAGCGTATGGCGCATATTGAACTTGCTGCGCCTGTCTCCCATATCTGGTTCCTGAAAAGTCTGCCTTCCAAGATCGGTAATGTCCTGGACATAACGTTGAAGAATCTGGAAAAGGTTCTTTATTTTGATTCATATATTGTCATCGACCCTAAGGACACGGGGCTGAAAAAAATGCAGTTGCTCTCCGATGACCAATATTATGAGGCTATTGAGACATTTGGTGAGGAAGGCTTTATCGCCGGGCTCGGCGCAGAAGCCATTTTGACTTTGCTTAATGAGATTGATCTTCAGGCGGTTCATGACGAACTTACCGAAGAGATCGGCTTGACTAAATCCATGGCCAAGCAGCAGAAAATGTCCAAGCGCATGAAGGTGATTGACGCCTTTTTGACCTCAGGAATAGAGCCTTCCCGGATGATTCTGACGGCTTGCCCCATTCTGCCTCCGGATCTGCGTCCTCTTGTTCCCCTTGAAGGCGGCAGGTTTGCAACCTCGGATCTCAATGATCTGTATCGCCGGGTGCTCAACCGCAATAACCGTCTTAAACGGTTGGTTGATCTCAATGCACCTGATATTATTGTCCGAAACGAGAAGCGGATGCTTCAGGAAGCCGTGGACGTGCTTTTTGACAATGGACGCCATGGGCGGGTGGTCACAGGTACCAACAAACGTCCGTTGAAATCCCTGTCTGATACGCTCAAAGGCAAGCAGGGGCGTTTCCGCCAGAATCTCTTAGGTAAACGAGTGGATTATTCCGGCCGTACCGTTATTACCGTAGGCTCTGAACTTCGCCTCCACCAGTGCGGCATTCCCAAAAAAATGGCTTTGGAGCTGTTCAAGCCGTTTATTTACAATTACCTTGAGCAGAAAAGCCTGGTTTCCACGGTTAAAAGTGCCAAGAAAATGGTTGAACGCGAAGAGACTGAAGTATGGGATGCCCTTGAAGCAGTGGTAAAGGAATACCCGGTGATGCTTAACCGTGCGCCTACCTTGCATCGTCTTGGCTTCCAGGCATTTGAGCCGGTGCTGATCGAAGGCAAGGCCATTCAGCTTCATCCGCTTGTGTGCCCGGCATTCAACGCTGACTTTGACGGGGACCAGATGGCCGTCCATGTGCCCCTGTCCCTGGAATCCCAGCTGGAAGCCAGGATCATGATGCTGTCCACCAACAATATTTTGTCCCCGGCAAACGGCCAACCCATTATTGTTCCCACCCAGGACATTGTCTTGGGTATATATTATATGACCCGGGCAATGTCAGGTCAGCAAGGAGAAGGGGTCACCTTTTCAAGTATCGACGAGGTGCGCTTTGCCTTTGATGCAGGGGAACTGAATATTCACGCCAAAATTAAAGTTCGTATTGACGATGTTATTTATGAAACTACCACGGGCCGGATTCTTCTGTGGGAAACCATTCCCGGTGATGTACTTTTGAACATGAGTCGTATCCGGACCGAAGCTCTCGAGGATGCAGAAGCCGCACTTGTTGAATTGAAGGCCGGAGATGATTTCGATGCTGTCCTCGATAAATACGGGGATGAGGAAATTAAAAAGACCCGGGGGATAACAGGTGTTTTAACACGTAAGGAATTTAAAAACCTTTTCCAGGTTTCCGACGTCGTGGTGGAGCAGCTTTATGGACTTAAACAAGGGCAATTCACAGATGTTCGGATGGTGGGCGACAAGTACACCATTTTCAAAGTGGAAGAAAGAACTTCTACGTTGCCGTTTAGTCTGGTGAACAAGCTTATGGATAAGAAATCCATTGTAAAGCTCATTGACTATGCCTACAGAAATATTGGCTTAAAGGAAACCGTTATCCTTTCCGATCGTCTAAAGGACATTGGATACAAGAACTCAACGCTTGGCGGTTTGTCCATCTGTATTGATGACATGATTATTCCGGCAAATAAATGGGAGTTGATTGGTAAGGCTGAAAAAAATATTGAAGATATCAAAAATCAGTATTCCGAAGGCCTGATTACCCAGGGTGAGAAATACAACAAAGTGGTTGATATCTGGGCCCAGGCCACAGATGATATTGCCAATGCCATGATGGAGGTAATGAAAAATCCGCCCCAAAAAGAGGGGGCAGACAGTTCGGAAGAACTCAATGCCGTCTATGTCATGGCGGATTCCGGTGCCCGTGGTTCCAAGGATCAGATGCGCCAGTTGGCGGGCATGCGTGGGTTGATGGCCAAACCTTCCGGTGAGATCATTGAAAATCCCATCACGGCATGTTTCCGTGAAGGCCTGTCCGTGCTCCAGTACTTTATTTCCACCCATGGTGCCCGTAAGGGACTGGCTGATACTGCATTGAAAACTGCCAACTCCGGTTACCTTACCCGTCGTCTGGCTGATGTCGGCCAGGATTGCACCATAGTGGAGCCTGATTGTGGTACTATTAACGGCATTGAAGTTGAAGCGTTGTATGAGGGCGGGGAGATTATTCAGACCCTTGGGGAAAGAATTCTTGGGCGTGTTACCCAAGAGGATATCCGCGATCCCTATTCAGATGAATTTATTGTGGCTTCTGATACAGAACTTGATGAAGCCGATGTGGTTAAAATTGAAGCAGCAGGCGTTCAGCGGGTAAAAATCAGATCCGTCTTGACATGCAACTCAAAGCACGGTGTCTGTTCAAGATGCTACGGCCGTGACCTTGCCCATGGTGTCACCGTGGAAATCGGTCAGGCCATTGGTATTGTGGCGGCCCAGTCCATTGGCGAGCCGGGTACCCAGTTGACCATGCGTACCTTTCACATTGGCGGTACAGCGTCTAGAAAGGTCGAGGTCGCTGAAGTCAAAGCCCGAGTCGGTGGAATTTTAAAGTTTAATGACGATATTCAGACCGTAACTTCGGCCCAGGGCGTTGTTATTGTCATGAACCGTAAAGGTGGCGGTGTGACCATTGTCGGGGAGGAGGGGCGTGAGCGTGCTAAGGATAGCGTCATTTATGGTGCTACCCTCCATGCCAAGGATGGTCAGCAGATTGAGCCGGGTGATATTATAGCCTCCTGGGACCCCTTTACCACACCGATCATCACTGAAGTATCCGGTCGGATAAGATTTGCTGATATTATCGTGGGTAATACGGTTCAAGAACAGATTGACCCGGTTACCGGCAAGGTGTCAAGAACGATCATTGAAGGCAAGGATGTTGAGATTCGACCCAGGATCACCGTCAAGGATAAAGAGGGTAAAGCGGTCAAGCTACCCAACTCTAAAACACCTGCCAGATATTACCTGCCGGTAAATGCTATTCTTACTGTAGAGGAAGATGACAACATTATGGCTGGCGATGTTATTGCCAAGTTGCCGCGTGCTACCACAAAGACCAAGGACATTACCGGTGGTCTGCCAAGAGTTGCCGAGCTTTTTGAGGTTAGAAAACCAAAGGATCCGTCTGTGCTGACTGAAATTAATGGCTATGTCACTGTTTCAAAGGGGACTAAAGGCCGCCAGAAAGTTACGGTTAAGCCCGGCGATGTTGGCGAGGCAAAAGAGTACGCCATCCCCAAGGGGCAGCATGTGTCTGTATATGACGGTGATTATGTAAAATCAGGTGATCCGCTGATTGCAGGTTCTGCCAATCCCCAGGATATCATGAATATCAAAGGTGAAGTGGCGCTGGCCAAATACCTAGTTGATGAGGTTCAGGAAGTTTACAGGCTTCAAGGTGTACGAATCAATGACAAGCACATCGAAGTTGTTATCCGCCAAATGATGCGCCGGGTTAAAGTGATCTCCACTGGAGATACAAATTTTATCCCCGATGAACAAGTTGATCGTATTCTCTTTGAGGAAACCAACCGTAAAGTTGCCATGGAGGGCGGTGAACCGGCAAAGGGCGAACCCCTGATTCTTGGTATTACCAAAGCCTCATTGTCCACAGATAGTTTTTTATCTGCGGCATCGTTTCAGGAAACCACCAAGGTGCTCACCCTAGCGGCCATTGAAGGTAAATATGACAGCCTTAAGGGGTTGAAAGAAAATGTCGTCATGGGTAGGCTCATCCCTGCGGGTACTGGGTTCCCTGGCTATCGTGATCTGGAAGTTGGATATGGTGAATTCGCTGAGGTATAGAAAAAATAAAATATTGTTGACATTTTGGAAAAGTATAAGTAGAATTAAATATTTTGTCGTGTATGGCGACTTATTAAGTTTGATGAAGGAGCATGTGGAGTTATGCCGACCATAAATCAATTGGTACGAAAAGGTAGGAAGAGGACTGAAAAAAAGGTTAGTACGCCGGCATTGAAAGGCGGGCCTCAAAAGCGTGGGGTTTGCACTAGGGTGTATACTTCTACTCCTAAGAAACCGAACTCGGCCTTAAGGAAGGTTGCAAGGGTTCGTTTGACAACCGGTATGGAGGTTGCGGCTTATATCCCGGGCATGGGGCATAATCTCCAGGAACACTCTGTCGTTCTGGTTAGGGGCGGAAGAGTAAAGGACCTTCCAGGTGTTCGCTATCATATTGTCAGGGGTGCCCTTGATACGCTTGGTGTCGACGATCGTCGCCAGGGGCGGTCAAAATATGGTGCCAAGCGTCCCAAATAGTCGTGATGAGTTTTTTAAGCATTCATATTAATAAAATATAAATTTGGTGGACTTTTTAAGATGGCAGAAAAATTAGTATTTAAAGAAGGTTTCATGCAGGATGCCACGCATGAGGAAAAGCTTGCAGCCAAGTTTGTCAATTGTGTTATGAGAGACGGCAAAAAGAATGCTGCCCGAACAATTGTGGCTAATGCTTTGATGCTTGCTGAAGATAAGATTGGCGAACCTGCTCTGGCGGTGTTTAAAAAAGCGATAGATAATATCAGGCCTTCTGTTGAAGTGAAATCAAGAAGGATCGGGGGGTCTACCTATCAGGTGCCCACTGATATAAAACCCGCTCGCCAGACGGCTTTGGCTTTCAGGTGGCTTATCAACTTTAGCAGAAGCCGTTCTGAAAAAGGTTTTGCGAATAAGCTCGCTGCTGAGTTGATGGACGCTTATAATGAGCGTGGCGGGGCAATCAAGAAAAGAGAAGATACACATAGGATGGCTGAGGCTAATAAGGCATTCGCGCATTTTAGGTGGTAGGAATTTAAAAATATCTTTGTAAACATTCCACAGGAGGAATACAGAAGATGGCTAAGGAGAAATTCGAGCGGAACAAGCCGCACGTGAACATCGGGACAATCGGGCATATCGATCACGGGAAAACCACTCTGACTGCGGCGATTACCAAGCTTGCCGGCCTGAAAGGCAATGGGACATATGTTCCCTTTGATGAAATTGACAAGGCGCCGGAAGAAAGAGAGCGTGGTATTACCATCGCTACAGCCCATGTTGAATATGAGACCGAAGCTCGCCATTACGCACATGTCGATTGCCCGGGCCATGCTGATTATATAAAAAATATGATCACTGGTGCCGCCCAGATGGATGGTGCTATCCTTGTTGTGTCCGCCGATGATGGCCCTATGCCCCAGACTCGTGAGCACATCCTGCTTGCCCGTCAGGTTGGTGTGCCTAAGATCGTTGTTTTTCTGAATAAATGCGATATGGTCGACGATGAAGAACTGATAGAGTTGGTTGAAATGGAACTCCAGGAACTTCTTGATACCTACGATTTCCCGGGCGAGGAAACTCCGATTATTCGCGGCTCTGCGCTTAAAGCTTTGGAGTGTGACGACATTAATGCAGAAGAGGCTAAGCCTATTTATGAACTTCTCGATGTGCTTGATTCCTATGTTCCAGAGCCTGAAAGAGATATAGCTAAACCCTTTTTGATGCCTATTGAAGACGTATTCTCAATCTCTGGACGTGGTACGGTTGTTACCGGTCGTATTGAGCGTGGTGTGATTAAAACCGGCGAAGAAATTGAACTCGTAGGTATTAGAGATACTGCAAAAACCGTCTGCACCGGTGTTGAGATGTTCAGGAAACTTCTGGATGAAGGACAGGCTGGAGATAATGTCGGGTTGTTGTTGCGTGGTACAAAACGTGACCAGGTTGAACGTGGTCAGGTCGTTTGCAAGCCCGGAACCATTACACCGCACACCAAGTTTAAGGCTGAAATGTATGCCCTGAGTAAAGAAGAAGGTGGGCGCCACACGCCTTTCTTTACTGGATACAGACCCCAGTTCTTTTTTAGAACCACAGATATTACAGGTGTTTTGACCCTTGATGAAGGTGTTGAAATGATTATGCCTGGTGATAATGCGACCATTAACGTCGAATTGATCAACCCCATCGCCATGGAAAAGGAACTTCGTTTCGCTATTCGTGAGGGTGGCCGTACAGTTGGTGCCGGTGTTGTTGGCGAAATTATAGAATAGTAGATTAAGAAAGAACAATAACAATGTTGAAGACTAAAATTAGAATTAGGCTCAAAGCTTATGACCATAAGTTGCTTGATCAGTCTTCAGTAGATATTGTTGATACGGCAAGGAAAACCGGTGCCAGAATTGTGGGACCGGTTCCCCTACCTACCCGTATCAACAAGTTTACTGTGTTGCGTTCACCTCATGTGAATAAAAAATCCCGTGAGCAATTTGAAATAAGAACGCACAAAAGAATGATGGATATTCTTGAGCCGACACAGCAGACAGTGGACGCGTTAATGAAGCTTGACCTGTCCCCCGGTGTGGACGTTGAAATTAAATTATAGTGCAATGACAGGAACATATTTGTTATGATGAGTGGATTGTTAGGAAAAAAAATCGGGATGACCAATGTGTTTGCCTCCGATGGACAGCTCGTTCCTGTTACAGTGCTGCAGGTTGGGCCCTGTGTTGTAACCCAGATAAAAACAGAAAAAACTGACGGGTATGCAGCTTTGCAGCTCGGGTTTGATGAGAAGCCGGTTGGGCGCATAAACAAACCCATTGCAGGACATTTAAAAAAAGCATCGGATAAAGGCTTTCGAGTTTTAAGGGAATTTAGAGAAGATTCAGTTGAAGAAGTTGAAGTCGGTGCTACTATCGGCGTTGATGTATTTTCAATTGGTGATAAAGTGACTGTGATCGGTACTTCAAAAGGTCGTGGCTTCCAGGGAACTATCAAGCGTCATGGGTTTTCCAGAGGGCCGGAAACTCACGGTTGCCGAAATCATAGAAAACCAGGCTCAATCGGTAACTCTGCATGGCCGGCAAAGGTAATCAAGGGAAAAAAATTACCTGGCCACATGGGCGTAGATAAAGTTACGGTTAAAAATTTAACAATTGTAGATATTAAGCACGATGATAACCTCATTCTTGTAAAAGGCGCTGTTCCAGGTTGTAAGACAAGTGTTGTTGAAGTGCGCAAAGCTGATGTAAAAAAATAAAACAGTTTTTGATGCCGTGTCAATGAGCAAATTTAGAGAATGCGGCAGAGCATCAGTCTAATTAAATAGACGAATAGCGGCTATGGGTATTGCAATTATTTCGCAGTGATGCATAGTCGATCAAAATTGAAGAGGAAGAATAATGGCTGCTGTAGAGGTATTAAACAGTACAGGTGCTAAAGTGTCTGAAGTCGAGCTGCCTGACGAAATTTTCAGCATACCGGTTAAAACAAGTGTTCTTCACGAAGTCGTTCGGTCCCAACTCGTTTCAAAACGGGTAGGGACTGCTGCGTCTAAGACCAGGGGTATGATTTCAGGTTCTACAAAAAAATTATTCAGGCAGAAAGGAACCGGTAATGCCCGGGCCGGTAGCGTAAAATCTCCTTTGCGTAAAGGTGGTGGTGTTATCTTTGGTCCCAGCCCAAGGTCCTATGAAATAAAAGTGCCTAAGAAAGTAAGAAAACTTGCCCTTAAAATGGCTTTAAGTGCGAAGGTTTCTGATAGTCAACTTTTTGTTATTGATGCGCTTGAACTCGAAGAAATTAAAACAAAGGCATTGGCAAAAGTACTTTCAGCACTGAATCTTGATGATCTTCTCATCGTTTCGGATACCGACGATACGAAACTTACTCTGTCCTCTAGGAATATCCCGGATGTTAAAGTGATTAAGACTGAAGGTCTCAATGTTTACGACATTTTAAAGTTTAAAAATCTTCTGCTGGTTGAATCCAGTATTGAGAACATCAAGGGGAGGCTGAGCTAAGATGATTGAATATGACATCCTCCGTGGACCTGTAGTTACAGAAAAATCCACCCTTCAAAGAGAACTGTTTAACCAGGTGACATTTAAAGTTGCCAAGGATGCCAACAGAGTTGAAATTAAAGCCGCTGTTGAGAAAGCGTTCAATACACAGGTAAAGCAGGTCAGAACCATACAGGTCAAAGGTAAAATAAAACAGCGTGGCAAAATTATCGGCAAAAAAATGGACTGGAAAAAAGCCGTTGTCACTTTGATGCCCGGACAACGAATTGATTTTTTTGAAGGTGTGTAAAGAGGTATTAATATGTCAACAATAGTTAAGAGCAAGCCGACATCTCCGGGAAGACGCGCTCAGGAGCATCTTTCTTTTGAAGAAATTACAAAAGATCGTCCTGAACGCAGGCTGACTAAAAATATCAATAAACGGTCCGGCCGGAATTCCTACGGACGAATCACCGCTAAACACAGAGGCGGTGGTGCTAAAAAGAAGTATCGTATCATCGATTTTAAGCGGGACAAAGACGGAATCCCAGCCAAGGTTTCTGCAATTGAATATGACCCGAATAGATCAGCCAGAATTGCCCTGTTGGCCTACGCGGACGGAGAAAAAAGATATATTTTGGCCCCCCTTGATATTAAGGTCGGTGACATCCTTGAAACAGGTTCCGATGCAGATATTAAACCAGGCAACTGTTTGCCGTTAGAGAATATCCCCACTGGTACCAGAATTCATAATATTGAATTGAAGCAGAATAAGGGTGGGCAGATTGTTAGAAGTGCCGGCGGATTTGCACGTCTGATGGCTAAAGAAGGTACTTATGCTCAGATTTTGCTTCCGTCTGGTGAAGTTCGCATGATCCATCTTAAATGCAAAGCCACTGTTGGGCGTGTTGGGAATGAGAAACACGGCGACGTAAGTATCGGTAAAGCAGGGCGTACTAGATGGATGGGAAAACGACCTTCTGTTCGTGGTGTGGCAATGAACCCTGTGGATCATCCTATGGGCGGTGGTGAAGGCCGTTCTTCAGGCGGGCGTCAGCCATGTTCTCCCTGGGGTGTACCTGCCAAGGGTAAAAGAACCCGTAAGAGTGTCAGAACAGATCAGTATATTGTTAAAAGAAGGGCTAAAAGGAAATAGGTGATAAATTATGCCAAGATCATTAAAAAAAGGACCCTATATCGCATCGGAGCTTCTTAAAAAAGTTCTTGAAGCCCAAAAGTCCAGTAGCAATAAAGTAATCAAAACCTGGTCGCGCCGTTCCACTGTTTTACCTGAAATGGTCGGCAACACTTTTGCTGTTCATAACGGGAAAAAATTTATTCCTGTGTTTGTATCGGAAAACATGGTGGGGCATAAACTTGGTGAATTTTCACCTACAAGGACTTATTGGGGTCATGCCGCAGATAAAAAATCCAAACGGTAATCTGCTAGGATTTAGAGGAAATTTAAGATATGGAAGTTAAAGCGACTACACGATATGCAAGAATCTCACCGTTTAAGCTTCGGCTGCCCATCAGCGAGATCAAAGGTAAAAATGCCGAACAGGCGTTGATATTATTAAAGTTCATGCCTTTAAAGGCAGCAGGGATTATGTATAAAACCCTACAGTCTGCCATTGCCAACGCCGAGCATAACGATGAGATGGATGTTGATAAGCTGGTAGTGAAAAATGTGATTGTTGATCATGGACCATCCATGAAGCGGTTCAGGCCGCGGGCAAGGGGAAGAGCTGCCCGTATTCTAAAAAGAACCAGTCATTTAACAGTGGTTGTAGAAGAAACCGTCTAAACAAGGAGGGAAAGGCTTGGGCCAGAAAGTAAATCCTACCGGATTAAGGTTAGGCATCATCAGGACTTGGGATTCCCGGTGGTACGCTGATAAAGAGTATGCGAACTTTGTCGAAGAAGATTTCAAAGTCAGAAAATACTTGAAAAAGAAACTATACCACGCCGGTATTTCCAAGATTGAGATTGAGCGGTTTTCCAAACAGATCAGGCTCCGAGTTTTTGCAGCAAGACCCGGTATCATTATCGGCAAAAAAGGTGCAGAAATTGCGCTGCTGAAAAATGAGCTTGAAAAAATGCTTAATCCTGAAGTTTTGATTGATATTAAAGAGGTCAGAAGACCTGAAACCGATGCACAGTTGGTGGCGGAAAATATTGCAAGCCAGCTTGAAAAACGCATCGCCTTTAGAAGGGCAATGAAAAGAAGCGTTTCCTCTGCCATGAGATTCGGGGCAAAAGGTATTAAAATTATCTGCGCCGGTCGTTTGGGCGGTGCTGAAATGGCCAGAACCGAATGGTATAAGGAAGGCCGAATCCCTTTGCATACGCTTAGAGCTGATGTAGATTACGGATTCATTGAAGCCAAGACCACTTATGGGACCATTGGTATTAAGGTGTTCATATTCAAAGGGGAAGTTATAAACCCCGGTGAACAGACTCTGGCAACTAATTAAAGGCAATAAGGAGAAATTAGCAAATGCTGAGTCCTAGAAATATCAAATACCGGAAACAATTCCGCGGTAGAACCAAAGGAATGCCTACTCGAGGCAATACATTGAGTTTTGGAGACTATGGGCTCCAGGCTGTGGAATGCGGGTATGTAAATGCAAGACAGATTGAGGCAGCCAGGGTCGCGATGACCAGAAAGGCAAAACGGCAGGGCAAAACCTGGATTCGTTTCTTCCCTGATCATCCCGTTACCAAAAAGCCGGCTGAAGTCAGAATGGGTAAAGGTAAAGGTGCAACGGATGCTTGGGTGGCACGGGTGAAACCGGGCAAAATTCTCTATGAGATGGAAGGTGTTGACAGAGAATTGGCCAAAGAGGCGTTAAAGCTGGCTGCCAGAAAACTTTCCGTGAAAACCCGTTTTGTGGAAAGGAGTAAATAATGTTAAAGGCCAGTGAAATCAAGGACATGGATGCAGGCCAGATTAAAGATAAAATCGTTGAGCTTAAAAAAGAACTGTTTAACCTTCGTTTCCAGCACAATGTAGGTCAGCTCGCGAATACAGCCAATCTGTCCAGTGTAAGAAAAGATATCGCCAGACTTTACACGATTTCCAAAGAAATGAATGTCAAAATTAGCTAACTAACGAGTACTGATATGGAAACTACAAAAAAAAATAAAAAAGAGCTGATTGGTCTGATCGTGTCTGACAAAATGGATAAGTCCGTGGTGGTCAGGGTTGAAAGATTTGTACAGCATAAGGTGTATAAAAAATATATCAAACGTTACAAAAAATATCACGCCCATGATGAGCCAAATGAATGTAGAATTGGTGACGAAGTCAAAATTATCGAAACCAGACCGCTGAGTAAATTAAAACGGTTTCGGGTGACTGAAATTGTTAAAAAAGCGGTCTAGTGTCTAAGGAGTTGAATAATGATTCAAAGTGAAAGCAGACTGACAGTCGCTGACAATTCAGGCGCCAAGGAACTGTATTGCATTAAGGTGCTCGGTGGTTCTAAAAGAAGATACGCCACTATCGGAGATGTTATCGTTGTTTCCGTAAAAGAGGCTATTCCCAATTCAAAGGTCAGCAAGGGAGATGTAGTCAGGGCAGTTATTGTCAGAACCAAAAAAGAGATCTCCCGGCCTGACGGATCATCCATCCGTTTTGATGATAATTCCGCTGTTGTGATTAACAAGAATAACGAGCCGGTGGGAACCCGTATTTTCGGACCAGTAGCAAGAGAACTTCGTGCAAGGCGTTTTATGAAGATTATTTCTCTTGCGCCCGACGTACTTTGATCCAAGGCCAGGGAGAACAAAATAAGTCATGAAAATAAGAATAAAAAAAGACGATAAAGTTAAAGTGTTGACCGGCAAGGACAAAGGTAAGATTGGCAAGGTGCTTAAAGTTGCCAAAAAGACGAACAGAATTGTTGTTGAAAATATCAACATGGTCAAAGTTCATCAGCGTCCTTCCCAGGAAAACCCCCAGGGGGGCATTGTTGAGAAAGCGATGCCCATGGACGTTTCCAATCTTATGCTGATGTGTAATTCCTGTATAAAACCGACCCGTATCGGAATCAAGCAGCTTGAAGATGGAAAACGGGTAAGAGTCTGTAAAAAATGTAATCAGCAGATAGACTCATAACACCTAAAGCCGGAGAAAATAAATGACTACGCTTAAGGAAAAGTATACCAACGAAGTGGTTCCCGCACTGACGGATGAGTTTAAATACACCAATCAGTGTCAAGTACCGAAGTTGGACAAAATTGTACTGAATATGGGGCTTGGCGAGGCGGTCAGAAACCCGAAAATAGTTGAAACAGCAGCCCAAGAGCTGGGGTTGATTGCAGGACAGAAAGCCGTAATTACGCGCGCAAAAAAACCCATTGCAAATTTTAAATTGCGGGCGGATCTTCCCATTGGCTGCAAAGTGACGCTTAGACGGGAAAAGATGTATGACTTTCTTGATAGACTAATCAACATCGCACTTCCCCGTGTAAGGGATTTTAGAGGAATTTCAGGAAAAGCATTTGATGGCCGTGGCAATTACAGCTTAGGTATCACTGAGCACATCATTTTTCCAGAAATTGATTATGATAAGACTGACGCTATCAAGGGCCTCAATGTAACGGTTGTCACCACAGCCCAAACCGATGAAGAAGGGAAATCATTTCTTAAATTGATGGGAATGCCCTTTAAAAACTAAGGACCTAAGGAGGAAGATCGTTTGGCTAAAAAAGCTTTAATCGCAAAGGCACAAAGAAAACCCAAATTTGGTGTACGGGCTTATAATAGGTGCCCTTTATGCGGTAGACCACGTGCATTTATTAGAAAAGCTGGTATTTGCAGAATCTGTTTTAGAACGCTTGCCTCACAGGGTAAACTGCCGGGTGTAACCAAGTCTTCTTGGTAGTGTATTCAGATTCTAACGATTATTTAAATATCAGCGTATTTAAGGAGATTTTCAAATGGCAACTAGTGATCCCATTGCAGACATGCTGACCATAATCAGAAATGGTGGTAAGGCCGGTCTGTCCAAGGTGGATATCCCCGGATCAAAGATTAAACTTGAAATGGTGCGGGTGCTGAAGGAACAAGGGTATATCAAAGATTATAAATTTCTTGAAAACGAGACCCAGGGGGTTCTTCGGGTGGCCCTGAAATATGTTTCAGAAGGCGAACCAACTATTTTTGGTATACAGCGTGTCAGCAAACCCTCTTGCAGGGTGTACGCTAAATCAAAAAATATCAAGCCGGTATTAAATGGCTTAGGTATTTCCATCATTTCCACTTCTAAGGGGTTGATGACCGACAAGCAGGCAAAAGAAGCAAAGGTCGGCGGTGAAATTCTTTGTAACGTTTGGTAAGACAGGAGCTATAAGATGTCTAGAATAGGAAAAAAGCCGGTTCAGCTTCCAGATAAGGTTCAGATCACCCTTGATGGCGATATCATCAATGTCAAAGGGCCTAAAGGCAGTCTTGACCGCAAGCTGCATCCGGCAGTTAATATTGTAATTGATAACCAGGTGTTGAGTGTGTCTACCGACACCTCAGATAAGAAAAAAATGGCGTTACAGGGGCTTTTCAGGTCTCTTATCTTTAATATGGTACATGGTGTCACCCAAGGTTATGAGAAGAAACTGATACTTTCCGGCATTGGTTATCGGGCTGAGACTAAAGGAAAAAATTTGGTGTTATCTGTCGGGTATTCAAACCCTGTGGATTTTGCCCTTCCTGATGGTGTAACTGCAGCGGTGGACAAAAACGTCGAAGTTACCCTTACCAGCATTGATAAAGAGCTTTTGGGGCAGGCTGCAGCAAATATCAGAGCTATTAGACCTCCCGAGCCTTATAAAGGCAAAGGCATTATGTATGCTGACGAAAGAATTATCAGAAAAGCAGGTAAGACTGCTGGTAAAGATTAAAAGGTGGGGAATATAGATTATGGCAAATACATCACCAAGGCTGCTTGCACGGCTTAAAAGAAAAAAACGGATTAGAAAAAATATATTTGGTAATCAGGAACGTCCCCGACTTAGCGTTTTCAGAACAGCCAAGCATATTTATGCCCAGATTATAGACGACACAAACAGCACAACGCTGGTTGCAGCGTCAACCCTTGACAAAGAGTACAAAGATACGCCGGTTGAGGGAAAAAAGAAGGATGTTGCAAAAGCAGTCGGCAACCTTATCGGCAAAAGGGCAATGGATAAAGGAATTAGAAAGGTTGTTTTTGACCGGAATGGGTTCCTTTTTCACGGACGCGTAAAAGCACTTTCAGACGGGGCCCGGGAAGCCGGTCTTGAATTCTAATTAAGGAGGAACACCCCTTGGCAAGACAACAACAGCAGATGGAAGATACAGGTCTGATAGATAAGGTCGTCAGAATTAACCGTGTTGCGAAGGTCGTTAAAGGTGGCCGGAATTTTACCTTCACTGCCCTGGTTGTGGTAGGTGATGGTGAAGGCAGCGTGGGATATGGACTGGGAAAGGCCAAAGAAGTTCCTGAAGCCATTAGAAAGGGAATGGATAAAGCCAAACGAAATATGAAAAAAGTTGCTATTCTGAATGGCACGGTTCCCTTTGAGGTTTTGGGCCACGCCGGATCAGGACGGGTTCTTCTTAAACCGGCTTCTCCCGGCACTGGGCTGATTGCCGGCGGAGGAATTCGTGCGGTCCTTGAAGCCGCTGGGGTAACTGATATTTTGACCAAGTGTATTGGTTCCCATAACACACAGAACATTGTAAGAGCCACCATGGCAGGCCTCCAGTCCTTGTGTACCAAGGAGGAAGTTGCCAAAAGACGCGGCCTTAACCCTGAAGAAATATAAAGAGGCGAACAATGGCTGATAGAATTAAGATTACACAAATAAGAAGCGCCATCGGTCGTCCTGCAAAGCATGGACGGATTATTCGCTCCCTGGGCATTAAGCGGATGCATCACACTGTGGAGCACGATAATACCCCTGTGATCATGGGGCAGGTGGAAAAGGTTTCACACCTGGTGAAAGTAGAGGAGGTTTAGGATGCAATTACATGATCTGGCTCCTGCTCCCGGTAGCAGAAAAAATAGAAAAAGAGTAGGGCGTGGCCCCGGTTCAGGTATGGGTAAAACCTCCACTAGAGGGCATAAGGGCCTTAAGGCACGTTCCGGTGGGTCTGTTCGTCCTGGTTTTGAAGGTGGTCAGATGCCTATTTACAGGCGACTGCCCAAACGCGGTTTTAAAAACTATATGTTTAAAACCCATAATGCGGTTCTCAATGTTAAAGATCTTGAGCGGTTTGATGATGGTACTCAAATAACCGAGGTAGTCCTCAGGGAAGCCGGTCTAGTCAAAGGGGCTGTGGATGGTGTTAAACTGCTTGGAAATGGTGAGGTAACCAAGAAATTTGTCCTGAAAAATATTTTGGTTTCCCAGAGTGCTAAAGAAAAAATTGAAACTGCCGGTGGCAGCGTAGAATAAGCGTAAAGGTATAAGGAAGAGTTCCAATGATCCAGAACAGCTACCAGAATATGCTCAAACTGCCTGAGCTAAAACGTAAGATATTGATAACGCTTGCTTTGCTTTTTGTTTACAGGGTTGGGGTGCATGTCCCGACGCCCGGTATTGACGGGGCAGCGCTGGAATCATTTTTTGCATCGGCTTCAGGCACGTTATTTTCCATGTTCAATATGTTTTCTGGCGGTGCGCTGGAGCGGCTTTCCATCTTTGCTTTAGGGATTATGCCTTATATTAGCGCTTCTATTATTCTGGAATTGATGACCGTGGTCGTTCCCTATCTTGAACAACTCAAAAAAGAAGGGGATGCCGGTCGTAAAAAGAAAACCCAGTTAACTCGGTATGGTACGGTTGTTTTAAGTGCCATACAAGGTTTTGGGATTGCTGTTGGTCTTGAATCCATGACATCGCCTGCCGGTATTCCCATTGTACCATATCCTGGGTGGGGATTCAGACTGATCACTATTATCACCTTGACGGCGGGAACTGCATTTATCATGTGGCTTGGTGAACAGATTACTGAAAGAGGGATCGGTAATGGTATTTCTTTGATTATTTTTGCCGGTATTGTCGCCAATATGCCGTCAGCAGGTATTAAGATGGGACGGCTATTGAGCACTGGTGAGATGGGGCTGTTTTCAACCATCATTCTGGTTGTATTAATGGTCGCTGTGATTGCTGCCATTATTTTTATGGAATTGGCTCAACGCAGAATCCCGGTTCATTATGCCAAACGGGTGGTCGGTAGAAAAATGTATGGCGGACAGACCTCGCATCTTCCGCTTAAAATCAATACAGCGGGGGTTATTCCGCCTATTTTTGCATCTTCCATCATTATGTTTCCCACGACGCTGGCCCAGTTTATCAATCTGCCTATGATGCAGACTGTGGCCGGCATGTTCAGCCCGGGAACGATCTGGTATTACCTGTTATATATTGGTTTTATCGTCTTCTTCTGCTTTTTTTATACTGCAGTTCAGTTTAACCCTGAAGATGTGGCCGAAAATATGAAAAAGAACGGCGGGTACATCCCGGGCATTCGACCGGGAAAACGGACAGCTGAATATATTGATAAAGTGCTAACAAGAATTACTGTAGGCGGTGCAGCTTATGTCTCAGTGGTCTGTGTAATACCCACCGTATTGATGAATAAGTTTAACGTACCTTTTTATTTCGGCGGGACAGCGCTGTTGATTGTTGTTGGTGTTGCTATTGATACTATTTCCCAGATAGAGTCTCATTTGATTACCAGCAATTATGATGGTTTTTTGGGACGCTCGGGAAATAAACGGATCAAAAGCCGGTCCTAATATGGCACCACAAAGGAGAAGAATTTAGTTATGGCCAAAGAAGAGCCCATTAAAGTAGACGGTAAAGTTCTTGAAACACTTCCCAATGCCATGTTCAAGGTTGAATTGGAAAACAAGCATGTTCTACTGGCACATATTTCCGGGAAAATGAGAATGCATTTTATAAAAATACTTCCCGGCGACAGGGTGACTGTGGAAATTTCCCCCTATGACCTAAGCCGTGGCAGAATTACCTACCGGTATAAATAATACCGACAGGTGAATAATAAAAATGAAGTATACATTTGGAATAATGAGATGAGGAGCGGTTAGATGAAAGTCAGAGCATCCGTAAAAAAAATCTGTAGGAACTGCAAAGTTATTAAACGGCGTGGTGTCATCAGAGTCATTTGTGTCAACAAGCGCCATAAACAGCGTCAAGGATAGGAGGATAGAAAAATTTGGCACGTATAGCTGGAGTTGACTTACCAAGAGATAAGCATGCGTGGATCGCTTTAACCTATATCTATGGTATCGGGCGCAGCAGATCTATGCATATACTTGAAAAAACGGGCATTGAGCCTACAATTAAGGCAAACGATCTGACTGAAGAACAGGCAAATGAAATCAGGAAAGTTATTGATGCCGAGTTCAAAGTTGAAGGTGAACTGCGTTCTGAAGTGTCCATGAATATTAAACGGTTGATGGATCTAGGATGTTACAGGGGGCTGCGTCATCGTAAAGGGCTGCCTTGCCACGGGCAGCGGACAAGTACCAACGCCAGAACCAGAAAAGGTCCCAAACGCGCGGCCGTGAAGAAGAAAAAATAGGACTTAATTAAAAGGGATAACAATTATGGCGAAAAAGTCTAAAAAGGTCGTTGCCAAAAAGCGGGTTAAAAAAAATATATCAACCGGCATAGTGCATATTCAATCTACCTTTAATAATACCATTGTCACTATTGCCGATGAAAACGGCAATACCATTTCCTGGTCATCCGCGGGTATGCAGGGGTTCAAAGGCTCCAGAAAATCCACCCCTTTTGCGGCCAAACTGGTTGCAGAAGATGCAGGAGCTAAAGCAATGGAACATGGTATGAAAAACATCGGGGTATATGTTAAAGGCCCTGGTCCAGGAAGAGAATCTGCACTTCGGGCCCTGCATGCACTTGGATTCAATATTTCCATGATCAAGGATGTTACCCCGGTACCGCATAACGGTTGCCGTCCACCCAAAAGAAGACGCGTGTAAGTGTTTTAAAGAATACTCACCTTCTTGTGGTGTTGCATTAAAATTAGTAATCCTTACAAGCTTCCGGATTGCTTAAGGTTACAAATTTTTATGCGCCTTGCATCTGGGCACGTTTTTGTCCAAACTGGAGCGAGATCTAATTCATTTGAGATAGATTAAAGTGAATATTCCAAAAAAATTTTAATGTGTAAACTTTATCACAATCGATAAAGGAGGAAACTTGGCAAGATATAGAGGTTCTGTCTGCAGACAGTGCAGACGTGAAAATATGAAGCTTTTTCTAAAAGGGGATCGTTGTTTTTCTGACAAATGCAGTTTTGACAGAAGAGGGTTCCCCCCTGGTGAACACGGTCAGAAAAGAGTTAAACAATCAGATTACGGCATGCAGCTTCGGGAAAAACAAAAAGTTAAACGCATTTATGGTGTATCTGAGAAACAGTTTAGAAATACTTTCAAAAGAGCAGACCGGCAAAAAGGTATTACTGGTATTAATTTGTTGACATTATTAGAAACTCGGTTAGATAATACTGTATTCAGGCTTGGGTTCGTGAATTCTAGAAATCAGGGTCGTCATTTTGTTCGCCACAATCATTTTACTGTAAATGGAAAAAAAGTTAATATTCCATCCTATCAGGTTAAAAAAGGGGATGTTATTGAACTTTGCGAAAAAAGTAGAACTATCCAGGCCATTATAGATTCTTTGGACGCCATTGTAAGGCGTGGTATTCCCCAGTGGCTTGAGATTAATAAAGACAGTTTTAAAGGTGAAATTAAAGGCTTTCCCGGTAGGGAAGATATTTCACTACCGATCCAGGAACAGTTGATCGTCGAGCTTTATTCAAAATAGGTTTATCATATACATGATCTACCAAATTATCTATTCAGGAGATTTAAATGTCATCTGAAAATCTTGCATATGTTAACTGGCGAGAGATGATCAAGCCGGAAAAGCTTGATGTTACCACAACTTCCACCTATGGCAAGTTTGTGTGTGAACCCCTTGAAAGGGGATACGGCATCACCATTGGTAACTCGCTTCGGCGAATTATTTTATCATCCATTTATGGCGCCGCCATAGTCTCCGTGAAATTCGATGATGCACTTCACGAATACAGCGTTATATCAGATATTAGAGAGGATGTCTCCGAGATCATTCTAAATCTGAAAGAATTAAAGCTCAAAGTGGACGATCCAGAAGAAAAGATATTGACCCTAAATGTCACTGGCGAGGCCGATGTTACTGGTGCGGATATCGTCAGTCCGGACGGTCGGGTGACGATTCTTAACCCGGAGCAGCATATTGCCACGGTAAATAAAAATGGAAAACTTAATATTGTCATGGTTGTGAAAACAGGCAAGGGATACGCGTTGTCATCGGCAAATAAAGACGACGATGCCCCCATCGGTACCATCCCCATTGATTCAGCGTTTTCCCCCATTAAGAGAGTAAAATATGTGGTGGGCACATCTCGTATCGGTCAGAAAACCGACTATGACAAACTGACCTTTGAAGTTTGGACCGACGGTAGTGTTACACCCGACGATGCTGTTGCCTACGGTGCAAAGATACTTAAAGAACAGATGAATCCATTTATAAATTTTGATGAAGAGCTTGAACCTGATGAATCAGAATATAAAACCGACGAGGGTGAAAAGGGATTCAATGAAAATATTTACCGTTCCGTGGATGAGCTCGAGCTCTCCGTTCGCAGTTCAAACTGTCTGAAAAATGCTAGAATCCATACCATTTACCAGCTGGTTCAGAAAACCGACAGCGAAATGCTCAAGACAAAAAATTTCGGCCGAAAATCACTCAATGAAATCAAAGAAGTGCTCAATTCAATGGAACTGTCTTTGGGGATGGACCTTGAAGGGATCGAACCGCCGGAAGATGTGAATACTCAGGAAGGAGAATAAATACCATGAAGCATAGAAAATCCGTATTAAAGCTGAACAGAACCTCCGCCCATAGAAAGGCGATGTTTAGGAACATGGTAACTTCTCTGTTCAAACACAGCAGCATCAAAACCACTGAGGCTAAAGCCAAAGGTCTTCGTAAAATTGCCGATAAAATGATTACCCTAGCCAAACGTGGGGATCTTCATGCCAGGCGTCAGGCGTTGGCGGTAATCCGTGAAAAAGATGTTGTGCATGGCCTTTTTGAAGAGGTAGCAGAGAAGTTTAATTCAAGGCAGGGTGGATACACTCGAATTATCAAGTTAGGACCAAGGAAAGGGGATGTTGCTCCGATGGTTCAGATTGAGTTGATCACCGATTAATTAAGACGCACAAAAGGGTATGGTTTAAAAGCATGCCCTTTTTGATTTTCGTTAAATTTTAAAAAGCTTTGACAGTGAGTCTTTCTGTCAAAGCTTTTTTATTTATCAAACAATCTTCTCATGGTGTTAAGCAACTGATCTGTATCCATTGGTTTGTCAAGAAAGGCCTGAACACCGATCGCTTTAACCTCGGACCGAGTGATGGTTTCATTATAGCCGGAGCATAAAATGATAGGCATATTCTTATTTTTAGATAATATGGCTTCAGCCAGAGCAATACCAGTCATACGGGGCATGGTCATATCGGCAATTACCATATCAAAGTTTATTTTGCCCTCCTGGTAGGCATTCAGGGCACTTTCCCCGTTATTAAACGGGTGGGCCGAATAACCGAACTTGTTAAGCAGTTCTTCAATCAAAGACAGAATGTCCGGGTCGTCATCCACTATCATGATAGTCTCTTTACCTGATTTCAGGGATGCATCAATTCCTGCAAAACTGTTTGCTGATGAATCATTGTTCGTTACAACCGGCAGATAAACAAAAAATGATGTTGTCCCGTATCCTGCAATACTTTTAATGTAAAAAAGGCCTTTATGGTCTTCGATAATGGTCCTGACCAGAGCGAGCCCTAAGCCTGTACCCAGGCCCTTTTTGGGGGGGGTAAAATAGGGTTCAAATGTCTTTCCCATGGTTTCCTGATTCATACCGTGGCCGGTATTTTCAACCATCAGTTTTAAAAATGGCCCGGGGCGAGAGAAGTCTTTGCTCTGATGTTCAGGCTGAATTTGATCAACTGTGTGTAGGCTCACCGTCAAAGTTCCACCGGATGTCATCATGGCGTTATAGGCGTTTGTGCACAGATTTATAATCATTTGATGCATTTGGGTGGGATCAGCATTCACCATGTCTGTAGCTTCCACCCGATTTACTATCTCAATGGTGGTGGGTATGGAAGACCTGAGAAGCTTAAGGGCTTCTTTCACCACAAGGTGCAGTTTTAACGCACTCTTTTCGTTCTCCATCTTACGGCTGAATGTCAGGATCTGTTTAACAAGGTCAGCTGCACGCTGGGCTCCTTTAAGGATTTGATTCATGTGATGGTTCAGTTTTTGTGGGTTATCCACACTCAATTGGGCCAGTTGGGCATAACCGTAAATACTGGACAGAATATTATTGAAATCATGGGCCATCCCTCCTGCGAGGGTGCCGATTGCTTCCATTCTCTGTGCTTTTTGTAATTTGTTCAGAAGCTTTCGACGTTCTTTTTCGGCTGCTTTAAGGGCATCCTGTGCCTCAATTATTTTTTGATCTTTGTCCTTTTGTTGATCATGATATTTTTCTATATGGGTCATGAACGCATCGAAATGCCGGGCAAAGTTTCCAACCTCATCTTTGGTATTATAGTTCAAACGAATGCTGTAGTCAGATTTTTTACTGTTGTCCAGAATATGTGTAAATTTTTTCAGCGGTTGTGTGACGGATCGTGATAACAGACAGGCCAAGCCCACAAATAACGGAAGAAAAAATAAAATATCCATGGTGATTAATGTGTAAAATGTGCTTAAGGGGGTTGATATTTCATCCAGTTTCTGACTTAGAATGAATATCAGTGCTTTGGATATAAGAATTAACGGCGCAAAAATGATGACAAAGGAAATCAGCAGTTTGTTTCTGAGTTTAAGATTCCGAATTTTGGGTAATGAGATCAATGACCGTAAAAGTCCCTTCGAGTGAATTATCGCATTATGAAAAAAGTCTAATATAAACTTGGGTAAAAAGCCATAAAAAAGGGAAAAGAAAAACTTTCCGCACCTAAAAGAGAATGATAGGCCGTGATAATGTGTTTTATTCCCATTTAATTGGCATTTGCTGAAATTGACAAGCCTTTGAAAGTTGCTGAAGGCAAGAGAGGATACAGGCTTAGTGGGTGCGTCCCTGTATGTTTATCAGCATCACGCCGTTTTTGACTCTCGGCCCGCCAATGGTAATGCTGGTATTATTATTAAGACCTACATTCGTTTCAAATATCGGCGATTCTGCGGTATCCACCCGCAGGTGATATTGAATACGCGTGTTCTGCATGCCCCTGGGGGTGATGGACAGGAGCCTGCCCCCCGGGTAAGGGCATTACCTTTTTTTGACCCTGAGTTAATAACATGGTTCTGTCACTGAGCAGTCTGAACCGGGTATACTTGAAAACAGGGCCGATCTCTTTGATCATGTCCTGGATACCGGGATCTATTCGATCTGGTCCGTTATCCGCACTGACGCCCCTCACCTGGGTCTGATAAACCAGGCCCGCCAATACCAGTCCATAACGTGCCGTCATGAGAAAGAAACCGGCAATGGCACCTTTGAACCAAGTGTGTAATGAGGGAGCTGTAATCATCTTTTTCCTTTCTTTCAGGTTTCAGAAAACCAGATAATTGTATGGTGGGTTTTTTACCGTTTCTATGATCACAACAGAGGATCCATAGGCATCAACAGAATTTACCACTGCTGAGGGGCCGGGTACTGGCGGTTGCCTCTGCCCCTGGTGCCAAGGGGCCGCCAGAGAGATGATTACAGCCACCACAGCGAGACTTAACATTCCAAGCACGGCCTGTGTTCTCCGGGATTTGTGTTTTATTATCCTATAAATACCCGAGTTATGGCCCGGCGCTTCTGTTTTTATAAAGATTCTATGCGTATTTTTCAACAATTGTCCGGCCATGGCGTCTGCCTGCCTCTCAAATATCATTCCAGCTTGTCTGAAATGTGTTTTTGTTGCGCAACAGTCAGGGCATTGGACTTTATGGCGGCTAAAAGCA
Source organism: Desulfobacter hydrogenophilus (assembly GCF_004319545.1). Classification (NCBI taxonomy): domain Bacteria; kingdom Pseudomonadati; phylum Thermodesulfobacteriota; class Desulfobacteria; order Desulfobacterales; family Desulfobacteraceae; genus Desulfobacter; species Desulfobacter hydrogenophilus. The sequence goes on from NZ_CP036313.1 coordinate 2,108,116, forward strand.
TTGTGATCCTCTGCTTCGAGATCATTATCCATAAATCTTGAGATAAATTCTTTGGAAAACTCATGGCAGGTCATGGTAAATTTTTCCTTTTATTTAATGTTTGGACGCAAAGTCATCCATTTCCGGCATTGCATAAGATTTCAAAATCCTCACGACCATAAGGTTGCTCCGGTTTAAAAATTTTATGCGCCTTGCACCTGGGCAACTTTGCATCCAAACACGGGTTTCCATTCAGCTCTATTTTATTGGTCTTTTAAAGTTTTTTCCACGGACCAGCTGGTTATCTGCCTTGCCCTGAATACCCGTGAACTGACGGTTCCTTTTTTGATTCCAATTACTTGCGCAATCGTTTGATAAGAGAGTCCTTCAAATGTACACAAAACAAATGCGGTTCTTACATCTTCCGGCAGCCGTACCACTGCATCGGCCACTGCCCTTTATTCTTGTTTTTTCTGCAAAAGGGTTTCCGGTGTGTCTTTCTGTGTTTCACTGCGCTGCGCCGGAATTATGGTCTGTGTTTCAATGGGTATGTGGTGCCATCGGAAACGCCGTTTCCATTTGTGTTTCCAGTTAAGGCAGGCATTGACCGTCATTTTTCTTAACCAGGCCCACAGCCCGGATTCCCCCCTGAACGTGTCAATTTTTTTGATGGCAGTGAAAAAAACGTCCTGAACAATTTCCCTGCTCTCTTCGTTATCCAAGGTAATGCCCCTGGCGAGTTTCAGCAGGCGCTCCTGGTATAAATCCACCAGAACATTGCAGCTCCACTGCTGACCCTGTTTCAGCCTTCGGATAAGATTTTCTTCGTCCACAGGGGGCGCTGTTCTTTGTTCTGGAGGACTGCCTGGGGCAGGTCCTTTTTTTGACTCTTTAGAATCCCGGGGCAACGTCATTCCTTTTTACCAGAGGCATCACATATTTAGTAGACCGCTCAATGTTTATACCTGACCGTATTTATTGGATCAGGGAATCAATTTCCATTAATATGTGACCGTATGTCCGATCGACATCTTTTCTTTTTTCCAGTATCCATTTGCAACAAGAACTTGTTTATGTCTGCCCTGGATCCATCTGCCCTGGGCATCATAATGGGAGGGATTCCATCGGGTTTCATATATCGACGCCACCTAACTTCTTTCGATTTCCCAGTGACCGTCTGGTCTTGCAGAATGGTAACTCTCCGGAGGATATGACCGTGGATATACAGGGACCGCATGAACCCGAACCGGTTGACGGGGTCTGTTCAGGCTCTGGGCAATGGCTGTTCCCAGGATAAGGGCACCTGCACCGATAACTATGCCTTCAAGAACATTGTTTTTGTGATGGTGATGGATAGGGAGATGATGGCTGCGGCGGTCATACTTGCCGGACCCTGCCTGGGCAAATCCGGCAAATAAACTTGTTATGAATACGGCTGCAGCTGCAAGGGCGATGTGTTTTTTCATGGTGTCCTTCTTGGTTGGTTAATTCCAGGCCAAAAGTCAGCCTGTTTAACAGTATAGACACCAAAAATTAAAAAAACTTATAGAAAAATTAAAAAAATAAACGCACGGGCGGGCATTATCCGCCGATGGAGGTCATATGATTTAACGGCATATCCCGGGCAGTTCTTTTCTCTAAATTATGGTGTAACGGCTTGTCCTTCAAGGCTGTTACCATAATTTGTTTCAACGCTTCATCGTCGGCACCGTTGCGCAGGGGGGTGAGAATATCAGTTTCATTGTTGCTCAGCAGGCAGGGGCGAAGGGTCCCCCGGGAAGTCAGGCGCAACCTGTTACATTCACTGCAGAAATGAGAACTGACCGGTGTGATGAACCCTAAAATTCCAGATGCCCCGGCCAGTTTATACAGCTTTGCCGGGCCGTCATTTGCCCTTTTAGGGACGCTCGTAAACGACCCATGGGCGTCAATGATAAGATTTTTAATGTCCCGGGTCAGGATCTGCCGGCCTGCACCTAAATCCGTATTTCCCATGGGCATGTATTCAATGAACCGAACATGGAAGGGATATTCCCGGGTCAGTCCGGCAATGGCCTGGATTTCATCATCATTGAATCCTTTTAAGGCCACAGTGTTGATTTTTATGGGTGACATGCCCAAATCGTGAGCTGCCATGATACTGTCCCATACCCTTTGGAACCGGTCCCGCTGGGTAATTTGGATAAATTTTCCCGGCACCAGGGTATCCAGGCTGAAATTGAGCCTTTGGATACCCATATCCATCAACTCTTTTATCTTATCCCGGTTTAGGCGGGAACCGTTGGTGGTAATGGAGATGTCTTTTAATTGGGAAATGCGGCATAACTGGTGGAGAAAGGAGAAAATACCCTTTCTGACAAAAGGTTCTCCGCCGGTGATTCGAACTTTGGTGATCCCCATGTCACAGCCGATGCCCACAATCCTTAATATCTCTTCATACCGGGCAATACTTTCATGCTCAATGACCTTGAACGGTCCTGCAGGTACACAATACCTGCACCTGAAATTACACCGATCCGTAACGGAGATTCTCAAATAATTGATGTTTCTGGTTCCGGCAATCATGGTATACACTTTATTTTTTTAAAACACCGGACAAGGCATTTTCGTAATGTTTGAGCAATGCTTCAATCAGGCCGTCAATGGTAAAAGCGTCCGCTTCAATATCCGGTTTAAGTCCTTTGGCCCGGATGGTATCCGAAGTGATGGGGCCGATACTGGCAAGGAGAACTCCTTCAAGCAGGGCAGGGGCGTTTTGCCCTTCAAGCAGGGTCAAAAAATTAGTTACCGTGGAAGACGATGTAAAGGTCACTGCATCAATATCCCCTGCCTTGAGCATATCAACAAGCAGATCTTTTCCCTCATCTGCCAACCGGGTTTCATACGCGGTTACCTCATCCACCATGGCGCCCATGAGGGTCAGTTGTTCGGGCAGGATGCTGCGCGCCTTTTTCGCCCGGGGTAGCAATATTTTTTTGCCGGTCATATCCAGGCTTGAAAATGCATCCACAACAGATTCCGCCTGATATGTTTCGGGCAGAATATCGGAAATAATGCCATAGTCTGCCAGGCGTTCTTTGGTCACAGGGCCAATGCAGGCAAATTTAAGATGTCCCAGCGCACGGACATCTTTTCCTTTTTTAAAAAGGGTGTCAAAGAAAAATTTTACGCCGTTCACCGAGGTAAGGACCAGCCAATCATACAGGTCCAGGTGATCAATAGCCGCTTCTAACGCCTTTTTATTCTCAGGTGGTACAATTTTAATGGTGGGGATCTCTATGCACTGGGCACCAAGGCGGTTAAGCTCGGCCACAAGGCCGGATGCCTGGGCCCGGGCCCGGGTAATCACAATTTTTTTCCCGAACAGGGGCGTTTGGTCAAACCAGGCCAGTTCATCCCGTAAGGAGACCACATGCCCCACAACAATAATGGCCGGGGATTTCAGCTCTGCTTTTTTAACCGCATCAACGATGGTGGTAAGGGTACCGGTTACCGTCTGCTGCCGGGTGGTGGTGCCCCAGCGCACCAGGGCCACAGGTGTGTCCGACGGTTTGCCGTGTTCCATTAGTTTGGTTACGATATTGGAAAGATTTTTGACCCCCATTAGAAAGACAAGGGTGGCGTCGGACTTTGCAAATATGTCCCATTGCATCCGGGACTCTTTTTTATCGGGGCGTTCGTGACCGGTAATAAAGGAGACAAAGGAGGTATGGTCCCTGTGGGTCACCGGGATCCCGGCATAGGCCGGGGCAGCCACGGCAGACGTGACACCGGGAATCACCTCATAGCGGATGCCATAGGACAACAGCTCCTGGGCCTCTTCCCCGCCGCGGCCGAAAACAAAGGGATCGCCGCCCTTGAGACGGGCCACGTTTTTGCCTTCCCTGGCTTTGTCCACCAGCAGCAGGTTGATTTTATCCTGGGTCAGGGTGTGGTCTCCGCCTTTTTTCCCAACGTAGATAATTTCAGCGTCTTTGCCCGCATAATTAAGCAGAAAGGGGGATGCCAGGTAATCGTAAACCACCACATCCGCAGCCTGTATGCACTCTTTTGCCTTTACGGTGATGAGCCCTGGGTCTCCCGGGCCTGCACCAATCAGATAAACCTTGCCCCTGGATTGTGTCATGGGATATTAAGTGCCTCCAATATGCGTTGTCCGCCTTTATCAAGAACAAGCTTTGCCAGTTCCCGGCCTTTTTCGACCACCTGTTCAGGTGTTGATTCAATGGTTTCTTTAATGAAGGACTCGCCGTCTTCCGATGCCACCACCGCAGTAAGCAAAATCCTGCTGTCCCGGATTTTGCCGAAACAGGCCACAGGAATATGGCAGCTACCTTCAATTTCTTTGAGAAATGCCCGTTCTCCGGTTACACAGATGCGTGTGGGATCATGGTCCAGGGTGGATAAAACATCTGCCATGTCCGGATCATTTTCCCTGGTTTCAATGCAAAGCGCACCCTGGCCAACAGCAGGCACCATGTCTGTTTCAGTCAGGTATTCGGTGATCTCACTGCCCTGTCCCAAACGTTCAAGCCCGGCAGCCGCTAAAACAATTGCCGCATATTCGCCGGATTTAAGCTTTTTAAGCCGGGTATTCAGATTGCCCCGTATAGATTTGATTTCAAGATCCGGGCGCATATGTTTAAGCTGGGAGCCCCGGCGAAGGCTGGACGTGCCGATGACGGCACCTTGTGGATAATTTTTGAAAAGCGTTCCCTGGGCAGATATGAGCACATCAAAGGGATTGGCCCGTTCCGGTATGGCCCCGATCACCAGGCCCTCGGGCAGTTCGCCCGGCATATCCTTCATGGAGTGAACGGCAAGGTCAATACTGCCTTCTATAAGCGCCGTTTCAATTTCTTTAACAAAAAGACCTTTACCCCCCACCATGGCAAGGGGCCGGTCCGTTATCCGGTCTCCTGTGGTTTTGATAATTTTTATATCAACACGGATAGCGGGAAATGCTTTTTCAATGCTTTGTTTTACATGGTTGGCCTGCCACAGGGCTAATGTGCTACCCCGGGTGCCGATGCATATATTTGATTTCATGTTCACCCGATCGTTAGGCTGCTACTGTTACTGCTGCAGGAGCTGCAATTTGTTGACGTGCAGCCGGAACAGGAGGAGCTGCCCGCTGATGTGGTTGTCTGGGTCTGGCCACCGGGGCCTGTGGATTTGGATACAAATCCGCATTTTGACATCATTCGTGCCAGGTCTTCGCTGCTGCATGCCGGGCATGTCGGTGTATCACTGCCCATTACCAGGGTTTCAAAATTTTTACCGCAGGCGTTGCAGGTATATTCATAAATCGGCATTCTTCCGCCCCTTTTTATTGGTTTACAATTAAAAATAACACACTAATATAAGGCTATGAGGCTTGTTTTTCAAGGTCATGATGCAATAATTTGCATTACTGCCGAACCGTTTATGAAGGTCTGTAACGGTCAGGGCGGGGGCTGCTGTTTATCGGGAAAAGGGAAAAGCCTTCTGAATTTTTTGTCTAAAATCCTGTTCAGTCAGAAATTGCCAGGCAATTTGGGCAAGAATCCGGGCGGTTTTTTTCATCTGTGAAAATGCAAAGTCCGTTGCTGCAGCCTGGGCAAATTCCCTGGAGTGAATAATAATACCGGGATTGTTTTGGGTAATATTAAAATAGGCGTGCATGGCCGGTACTTCATAGGTGACATCTCCAAAATCCGAGGACCCCCGGGACGGCCTCGCCCATTTGGGCTGCATCCCGGCATCCCGGGCAAGCGAGAAAAAGAGCTGGTTGATCGGATCATTGGGAATGCCGGGTTTATAAGGGTTGGGTATTTCCGAAAACGTCAGCATTGTATCGGTCATAAGTGCAGCGCCTTTGGCAATATTCTCAAACCGGATTTGCATCTGATCAAGAAATTTAAGATCAAAATCGCGTAAATAGAATTCGGCCCGGGAAAAATCCGGGATAATGTTGGGGGCCTGCCCTCCGTCACGGATCACGCCATGGACCCGACTGGTCTCAGTGAGCTGTTGGCGCCAGGCATCCACACCGTTGAACAGAAGTCGCACGGCGTCCAGGGCGTTGACTCCTTTTTCCGGACAATCCGCTGCATGTGCCGTTTTTCCCGTATACGATACCATGAACTGTCTGATACCGGACTCTCCGGCATAAGGTGCGGTGGCATCATCCGACGGGTGAGCCATGAGTACCAGGTCCACATTTTTTAGCGCCCCGGCCTTGATCAAATCAATTTTGGCGCCCCGCTGTTCTTCGGCAGGGGTGCCCATCACCGTAACCCTGCCGGATAAATGGTGATGGGCCAAAAGATTTTTCAGCACCACGCCGCCCCCCAATGCCACGCCGGCAATCAGGTTATGACCGCACCCGTGCCCTATGCCGGGCAGGGCATCGTATTCAGACATAAAGCAGATATGGGGTCCGTTTTGGCCTGCTGTTGCATTAAAAGCCGTGGCAAGACCTTTATAGCCTGTTTCCACAGAAAACCCCCAGGTGTTCAGCAGGTCTGCCTGCCAGGCACATGCCCAGGTCTCTTTTTCGGAAAGTTCCGGTGTTTCATGAATTTTGCGCACTACGGAGAGCAAATCCTGTTCGTGGGCTTTTAATATGGATCGGATCAGTTTTTTGGGGGTGGTCATTGAAAAGTGCTTCTGATGAGATGGTGATTCACATTTAAAGTGTCATTTTATCAGTAACAAAATTTTTGTCTTAATGGATAGAATTTTTCAGGATTTGGTTAAAATGTCAAGCTGGAAAAGCCAAGGGTATTTAAAATACGGTGGTATCCCGAAAAACAAAACGCTATACTGCGATTTTATTGATAAGGAATTTATTTTAATGAAATTCATATTGCTGCTGGTTTTTGCCTTTGCTGCGGGTATGCTGGCGCCAGTGCAGGCCGGAATGAATGCAAAGATCGGAAAAGCATTGCACGATCCCTTTTATGCGGCACTTATATCATTTGCCGTGGGTACGGCAGGTCTTTTATCCTATGCTTTGATCGGTAGAATGGATTTTGCCGCAATCCGCACCGTTTCCGGTGTCCATTGGAGTCTTTGGCTGGCCGGGCTTTTAGGCGCCTTTTATGTGACTGCGACCATCGTGCTTGCGCCAAGGCTGGGAACCGCTCTGACCTTTGGCCTAGTGGTGGCGGGGCAACTGACCATGGCTGTGATTATGGATCATTTCGGTCTGTTCGGCATGCCGATCCAGCCGGTTAACTGGCCCCGTCTTGCCGGGGTTGCATTGATAGTTGGTGGGACCATGTTAATAAGATGGTTCTAAGTTAATAAGATGGTTCTAAGTCTTACAAGGCTTCAATTACGCCTGCAGCGATCAGGGGAATCAGTATTTCATGATGCCCGACAATAGCATACCCTTTGCCCCGGCCCTGGGTGGGGCGGTTGACCACATTGGTCATGGGGCGGTAATGCCGGATAAAATCCAGATTTACCGTGGTGAAATCATTCACCTTATGGCCCAGGTTTCTGACCAGGGTCAGGGCTTTTAAAAATACTTCAGGAAGAATGACAGCTGAGCCTGCATTGATGAATACGCCATGTTCAAGGTCTGCCAGGGTTGATGCAAGGGTCTTGAAATCATGAAGGGTTGCCTCACCACAGGCCGCGCCGTCAAAGCCCGGGTGCATATGGATGATGTCCGTACCAATGGCCACGTGGACAGTTACGGGCAAATCCAGGCGTGCACCCGCAGCGGTCAGGCTTGAATACTTAAAGGGCAGGTTTAGATCTTCGATCAGCTGCCCCACGGCACGGCCCAATCCTATTTTCTGCTCATGGGCCCTGGAAATGGCCTGGTTGAGCAGTTCCGAGGTCTCTTTGGCCATGCCGAAGCTGCCCGAAGCCAGACTTTCGGCGACATCTTCACTGGTGCGGCCCGTGAATGCCACCTCAAAATCATGAATGATGCAGGATCCGTTCATGGCCAGATGGGTGATCACGCCTTTTTCCATGAGATCAATCAGGATGGGTGCCATGCCGGTTTTGACCACATGCCCGCCCATGCCGAAGCAGACGTGGCGATTTTTCTGGGCGGCACCTGCAATGGCGTCAACCACATGCCGGATATCTTTGCCCGCAAGAATGGCGGGCAACCGGTCAAAAAAAGTCCCAAGGCCTGCGCCCTTTGTCCAGGGTTCGGCAAAATCATTCCGGGATACCAGGCTTTTTCTATCCTTAATGGAATAGGTACAAAGTTTTGAGTAGTCCAGTTTTGGGTGGTCCGGTTTTGAGCAATCTAGGGGGGGCTGCCCGGCCCCATTTTTATTGGTCATGGAACAGCATCCTTTCGGCAAGATCGCAAAGAATATGACCTATAGTGATATGAACCTCCTGGATGCGGGCTGTTACAGGACTGTCCACACAAAAGGCCATATCACTGATCTCTTTCAGCTTTCCTCCGGCCCCGGAAAATCCCACCACGGTCAACCCCTGATCCTTTGCCACGGCTGCAGCCCGGATCACATTAGCAGAGTTGCCCGAAGTTGAGATCCCAATGGCCATATCATTTTTGTGTCCTAGGGCCTGGACCTGTTTTGAAAAAATTTGCTCAAAGGAGTAGTCGTTGCCGATACTGGTGATAATTGAGGTGTCGCAGGTCAGAGCAATGGCGGGTAATGGTTTACGTTCCATCTGAAATCGGTTGACAAATTCTGCCGCAATGTGCTGGCAGTCTGCCGCAGACCCGCCATTGCCGAAAAGCAGCAGTTTCCCGCCGGCGTCAAGGGTGTCTGCTATTTGTCGGGCGCATCTTTCAATGAGATCCTCATGGGTTGCAAAAAATTTTTGCTTGGTTTTAATGGCATCCTGAACAGTCTGCCGGATCAGCTCTTTCATTTGTTTCCTTTTGTTTTAAGTACCTTTCCCTTAAAAATTAGCACAGGTATTGAAGGGTATCAGGCTGATTTGATGGAACTGTTCTGATCTGTTTCTTCAATCCGGTCGTGGATATTTTGAATTTCTTCAAGATTTTGTCTGTATTGTTCATTTTCAGGGTTCAGGTCCAGGCTTTTTTTTGCAAAGCTTAACGCAATGGATAGGTTTTTTTTCTGTAACGCCATGGCCCGGGCATAGCCGGATAACGCCTCGGGATCATTGGGATTGAGTTTTACGGCTTGGTTGAACTGGGCTGCTGCACTTGCGGCCTCTGCCCTTTCCAGAAGGATCTGGCCTTTGATTCTAAACGCTGTGCCGGATTCGGGTTTGACCCGGATAGCTGCATCCAAGTGGCTTATAGCTGGGTCAAATTTTTGTTCCTTGAACAGAAGATGACCCAGAAGCAGTTCAATTTCAAATATATCAGGATTGATGCCATGGGCTTTTTTAAGGTAGGCGATGGCGGAATCATTTTTATCGTTGAACCGGTGGATTAGGGCGATGTTGTGGATGACCATCACCTCTTCGGGATTTATGTGACGGGCCTTTTCAAAGAATTCCATAGCCTTGTCTAGGAAACCGTCCACCCCGAAGGCCACCCCCAAACTGTTGAGCAGGTTGATATTGGCCGGGGCAATGGAGAGCCCTTTTTCGTATTCAGTGATGGCCGCGTCAATATCGTTGAGCTGGAATAGCCTGTCTCCACAGATATTCAGGGACACACCGTCAAATTCAATCGCATGTCCGGGGCCGAAAAAAGCTGCATGATCCAGGGCTTTGAGCGCGCATCCCGCCATCTCTTCAACCGGGAAATTATGAACGGGGAAGGCAATTGATCCCATGATCAGTTCGGTATTCAGGGCCTGGGCAATTTTTTCATTGAGCAGGTCAAGCAGTTTTTTACCCTGGGCTGCAGTTTGGTAATCCCAAAATACGAAGATGGCAGTGAACGGGTCCAGGCATTCCCAGATGCCTCTATTTTCATCCAGCACTGAATGAAAGCAGGCGTGGAAAATATCATTTGCTTTATCAATGGCATCTTCCGGCGTTGCCGGGTCAATCTGTATGGCCGCCGTGGTAAATGTTTTTTGGGCTGCGCAGGTATCGGCGATACGCCGGGCAAAAATTTCGAATTCCTTGGACGGCTGCGTGAGCAGGTCCGAATAGTAAATATCCGGGGGGGTAAGCGCCGGGGTATGCCCGGTTGTTTTTAAAAACTGGATATCTTTTGCAATGAATTTCAGCATCATGGTTAATCTATCAGGTTTTTTAAGATGTTGGCAAGGATCTTGTCCTGTCCGGGTTGAAGTGTTCTGGGATCAATGATGAACCAATCGTCTTCAATGCGTCCCATCACGGCCGGATCAAAGGCTCGCAGTTTTTTGTCCAAGGTTGTTACGGACATGGTTTTGGGCCGGATGATCAGGCACCGGGTGGGCAGGGTTAGTCCGGGATAGGAACCGCCGCCCGGTCTGGACGTCATATCTGCCAGGGCAAATTCTGCCTGGTTTCCCACGGCTTCTGTGATTAGAGAGAACAGAATGTCGGCATCCCGACAGATTTGTTCATAGGACAACGTCAGCATTCTTAAGGTGGGGATTTTTTCAACAGCTACCAGGGTGTCCCGGTAGAGCTTGAGTGTCGCTTCCAAACCTGCCAGGGTCATCTTGTCAATGCGCAGGGCCCGGGTCAGCGGGTTTGCCTTGATTTGGTCCAGGTATTGTTTTGTGCCGACAATGATGCCGGACTGGGGACCGCCTAAAAGCTTGTCTCCGCTAAAAGTGACCACGTCCGCCCCCGAGGCCACCTGTTCAAAAACCGGGGGTTCGGAAGGCAGTCCGAATGCGCTGAAATCAATCAGCGTGCCCGAGCCTAAGTCTTCCATCACCGGAATGTCATGGGACTTTCCAATGCCCACCAATTCCTTGAGCGAAACTGATGTGGTGAAGCCCTCAATTTTATAATTGGAGGTATGAACCTTGAGTAAAAGTCCTGTTTCTTCGGTGATGGCATTCGTGTAATCATGGGGGTGGGTGCGGTTGGTGGTCCCCACTTCCTTTAAAATACACCCGCTTTTTATCATTACGTCCGGTACCCTGAAGGAGCCGCCGATCTCCACAAGTTCTCCTCTGGAAACAATGACCTGGCGTCCTTGGGCAAGGGTATTTAAGGCCAGCAGTACGGCACCGGCGTTGTTGTTTACGGCCATGGCTGCTTGGGCGCCTGTCAATTCGCAGATCAGCTCTTCGATTGCCGCGTAGCGGATGCCGCGCTTGCCCGTTGCAAGATTGAGCTCAAGATTGGAATACGAGGATGAGACCGCCATGATATTATCCAAGGCATCCCGGCAGAGCAGAGCCCTTCCAAGATTGGTGTGCAGGACCACGCCGGTGGCGTTGATCAACGGGTTTAGCCGGTTTTTCATTTTTTGGCCGGCAAGCAGGGCTGCCTGCTTTATTATCGCTTCATCGGTGATGATTGCCGGCCTGTTTTCAAGTATTTGTTTGCGGGTATTGTCAATGGACCTTCGTACAGATTCAAGTACGAGGCGGCGGGGCATACCTGTAAATCGGTCATCGGTTTCGGCAAGGGCCAAAATATGATCTACACCGGGCAGGGATTTTAATTGTAAATGCTTATCAGGTATTGGCTGTTCCATTAGGCGGTTCCTGTATCAGTATATCCAAGGGCATGTCCTCGATGCATCGGGCCAGGGATGCACCATCCAGATCCATTTTATTTATGATGGGTTCCAGGTGCAGGGCATCTATTTTATCGATATTAAAACCTGTGAAAAATTTTTCCATGAGCCGGTCCGCTATATATACAATCTCCACCAGCTGTGAGTGGGCTGTGGCGTCTCCTGGGGTATGGTGGCAGCGGATGACTTCGGTCAGTGCGTCTGAAAAGCCCCATTTTTCCGCCAGGATCACGCCTGCCCGGCAATGGTTGAAGCCTAATACTTTTTCTTCGGCTTGAATGATATTTTGTTTGTCATTCCCCAAGGTACGAAAAAAAAACGGTAACCGGTCTGATATTTGTTGGTCCAGAACGACCTTGCCGATATCATGCAGCAGGCCTGCCGTATACGCCAGCCAGGGATGAGCTATCCCGATCTCCTTTGCCAGCCGTTCTGAAAGGCAGGCCACACCGACAGCATGAAAAAAAAGCCCTCCCTTGCACAGGGAATAGCCTGATGGGCCGGTTTGTTCGAAATAGCTTTCAATGGCTGTTGTTATTACACTTTTGGCCAGCCTCTCCTTGCCAAGCATTATCACCGCATCCTTGAGCGTATCAATTTTTATGGTGCTCGAAAAAAGAACGGAATTGCACATTTGCAATGTCCGGGCAGACAGTACTTGGTCCTGGGCCAGCTCCTGGGTAATATCCTCAATACTGTAGCCGTCCTGGTTGAACATCCTAAAAATTTTTAGCGCGGTCTGGGGGATAGGTTGGAGATTTTCAATGGTGGCCATGATGGCTTCAGGACCCGAAATCGGTGCAATGGCGTCCGGGGCAGAGGTTGTTTCCCAGACCGGCACAATTTTCGTTTCACCGGTCATCATATCCAGTTTAAGGGTGCAGGCGAAAAAGCCGCCGGTTTCAGACTTGAGGATTTCAATGCCCTGTTCTTTTAGTATACGGTGGGCAATTTCTGCAGATTTGCCTCCGATGTCCAGGCCCAGGTCCAGGCTGGAAACAGGCCCGACCAGGGCACCGCCTGCAATGGTGGCCTTCAGGTCTTGTGTGGTACATCCCATGCGTCTAAGTTTATTGATCAGCATCGGAATGCCGGAAGACGCATATTTTCCCGGGGATTCAGGTTGAAACTCTGCATTGCCTAACGGGGAGGGTAAAAGGATATGAATCAGCCCTCCGGCTTTCCGCTTTTGGTCATACAGTGCCAGCCCCAGGCAGGTCCCAAGGATCGCCTGGAATTTTTGAGGTGATTTTTTTCCCACCCTCAAGTGGCTTGTGGGAATGTACTCGTTTTGTATATGTTTCATTAGATTAAAGATACAGATGCTTTTTTTTGTTAAAATAAAATTAATATCATTAATTGACTAGAGGATTCAACCCTAATCTAATCTGAGGGCGGGGCCATGAAGAGATCACAAAGCATTCTGGGCTTGTCCTTCTTTGCGTCAGGCTTCCCGGTAAAGTGCTAACACACCGGACCGGGCAAGTTTTTTGATGCCAAAAGGTGACAGCTTTTCAAGAAGAACGTCAATGGTGTCCTCATCGCCGCACACTTCGAAAATAAAGTGCCGGCGACCTTCATCCATCGTGGTGCCGTTGAATGCGTGGATCAGGGATCTAATTTCATCCTGGTTTTTAGGCTGAGCCTTGACGCAGATCAGGGCCATTTCCCTTTTTACTGCCTTTTCGCCGGTCATGTCCCTAAGCTTTATGACGTTTACCACACGTTTGATCTGCTTTATGCATTGCTCTAAAGTTTCCGGGCGTGGGTGGGTGGTGATGGTGATTCTCGACATTTTGGGGTTTGCCGTGGGCGCACCGCAGATGGTTTCAATGTTATAGCCTCTACTGGCGAACAGCCCTGTGATTCTGGCCGTCACCCCGGGGTCATTTTCAACCAGCATGGTCAGGGTGTACTTGTCGTTTTTCAAGGAATGAGAACCCCTTTGCCATTGTGCGTGCCGGTGCGGTTACGACCGTTTTCCTTGGCTGCATAAAGGGCCTTGTCCGCCCGTGCAATCAGAGCGTTCAAGTTTTCGCCGGGAATGAACTGGGCGACCCCTAAAGAGAGGGTGATGGTGCCGATATCTTTGCCTGAGCTTTTGGACTGCCATTTCATCTTTTCAAGGCTGGTGCGGATTTGTTCGGCCAGGGCAACGCCGCCGTTTATTTTGGTTTCGGGCAATGCCATGATAAATTCTTCGCCGCCGAATCTGCCGGCAATATCCTTCCCTTTGATGTGTTTCCGTAAAAGTCTGGATAGCAGTTTAAGTACATTATCCCCGGTAAGATGGCCATAGTTATCATTTATTCGTTTAAACCGGTCGAGGTCTGCGATAATGAGAGTTAAGGGTTCGGCCTTCTCCTGGGCCTCTTTTATGGGTTTTGCAATGGCATCCTCAAAACCGCGGCGGTTGAGAAGCCCTGTGAGCATATCCGTTTTTGCCGCTTCTCTCAGGCTTTTAAGTTCCAGCGTTAGTGCATCAAGTTCGCTGATGGTCTTGTGAACATTGCTTTTAAGGTCGGTATTGCCGTCAATGATCCGCTGGGTTTCCAAAAGAATATCCCGGCAAATGTTTTTGATATCCGGTTCGCTTGACGCACTGTTCAAGTTTTCGATATGGGCTTTGAGCTGGTCTCCTTGTTGGCCCATACGGTTTTCAGCTTCGGTAAGGCGAAAGGTCATTCCGGTAAGAAGGTTTTCCGCTTTTATCGTGTGTTCTTTGGTCACAAGCAATGGCCTGTCGAAAACGTAGCGCCTGAACCATTTAAGTACTGTTTGATAGTTTATGGGTTCCTTTTTTTTTCGGGCTGCCTGGATTTCCTTGTGCAATTCAGGATTCCGGCCCGAGGCATACTCATACCACACAGAATAGGCAATTGGGGTATACGGAAGTTTAAGTTCGGAGATCTCTTTAAGAATTATTCGAAGATATCTTCCGGATGCTTCCAGGGAATCAGGATATAACTCTTTTAGCATTGCGTTCCCTTCTGTTTTTATTATGAAAGAACCACCAACGACCTGAATTTTTTCATACTTTGTCGTGGGCACGCTGACGAACGTTTAAGACGGCCTCTGGCCGTTTATATGAAAGTTCCAATAAGTTACTGAATTACTTTCATGCTTTGTTGTGGGTTGAACCTCGGTATTGATAGACCAAGTCAGCCCATGGCTGTTAATATTACTTTACATCGGTATCATATAAAATTTAGTCACCGGAAGGCAAGGATAACGGTCTTAATTACCATAAAAATTTTTAAAGAATCAACAAAAATTTTTATTTCCGGATAGACATTAACGATGGTTACAAGTTTTTTGTCCGTATTTTTTTAAAGGCAGAAAAAAGCCTTTTGTGGTAAGATCTGCACAACTTTTATTTGTGTCAACTCTAAGATTACAAAGGGCGCTTATGCAGAAAACAGCAAAAGAATATATTATTTTTCCTCTGGATTTTTCCTCCATGGAGGCGGCACAATCGCATATCCGTCAGCTTGACGGTCGGGTGGGTATGTTTAAAATCGGCCTTGAACTATTTATCCGCCAGGGTCCGGCTGTGGTGGAGATGGTTAGAAAAATGTCCAGTGCGGGTATTTTTTTGGATTTGAAACTGCATGATATCTCCGCAACGGTTGGCCGGGCCATGGCCCGGGTGGCGGACCTCGAAGTGGATCTGGTAACAGTACACGGTGCTTCCTCACAAAAAATGCTTGGGGCAGCCGTTGAAAATGCCGGAAAGACCAAAGTGCTTGCTGTTACCCTGCTTACGGACAATGACGCAGATACGGTCCGTGCCCAGGGATTTAAGGATGAATATGTCAATGCCCCGGAAAAGCTGGTGCTGCTGCGGGCCCGCATGGCCCTGGATGCCGGATGTGCCGGTGTCGTGTGCTCAGGGCAGGAAACCGCCATGTTGAAAGCGCAATTCGGTAACGGGTGTCTGACTGTTACGCCGGGGATTCGGCCCCAATGGCACCTGACACCCGGGGATGACCAGA
This sequence comes from Desulfobacter hydrogenophilus, assembly GCF_004319545.1. NCBI lineage: Bacteria > Pseudomonadati > Thermodesulfobacteriota > Desulfobacteria > Desulfobacterales > Desulfobacteraceae > Desulfobacter > Desulfobacter hydrogenophilus. The sequence continues at coordinate 2,123,686 of NZ_CP036313.1, forward strand.
AACGGATTGTTACCCCGGCTAAGGCTGTGCAGGCGGGTTCTGATTATATTGTCATTGGCCGACCCATCCGGAATGCCGATGATCCGGCCCGGGCTGCTGAAAAAGTGGCCGAGGAAATTGAAGCCGGTCTGTCCGGCTCTGCCGTGTAGGGCCGCCTGACAGACCGGCATTGGAAAAATAGCGAAAAGAAATAGCTTTTAATTATTTAATCTGCGGTCCTTAACGAGCCGTTCAATCATTATCTAAACCAAAGGCTGTATGTAGGGTCCTGACGGCTAGTTCGGCATATTTGGACAAAATCACGCATGAAATACGGATTTCAGAGGTTGAAATCATGCGGATGTTAATGTTTTCTTCGGCCAAGGCCTTGAACATCACCGCAGCCACGCCGGAATGGCTTTTCATCCCTATACCGATGACTGATATTTTAGCAATCTCTGTGGCGGTTTTTATTTCGCCGGCATGGATTTGATCCGCCACTTTTTCGGAAATTTCCGTTGCCCGCTCAAAATCGTCCATGGTCACGGTAAAGGTCAAGTCTGTTTCGCCACCGGTGCGGGAGTTCTGGATGATCATATCCACGGAGATACCGGCTTCGGCAAGGGCACCGAAAACTTTGGCTGAGATGCCGGGCTGATCAGGGACGCGCTTGAACGTAATTCTTGCTTCATTCATGTCACAGGTGACGCCTGACACCACCGGGCTTTCCATATCTTTACTTTCGTTGACAACCATGGTTCCTTCCTCCTCATTGAATGATGACCGGACATGTACGGGCACATTATATTTTTTTGCAAATTCCACAGACCTGATCTGGAGGACCTTTGCTCCCAGAATGGCCATTTCAAGCATTTCGTCATAGGAAATTCTGCTGATTTTCCTGGCTTTGGGACAGATCCTTGGGTCGGTTGTGTATACCCCGTCCACGTCAGTGAAAATTTCACAGACATCGGCTTTGAGCGATGCGGCAATGGCAACGGCTGAGGTGTCGGACCCGCCTCGGCCCAGGGTTGTAATGTCTCCGTGGTCGTCCGCACCCTGGAATCCTGCCACCACGACAATATTTCCCTCATCCAGGGCATCACGCAGGTTCTGGCTGTCGATATCCCGGATTCTGGCCTTGCCTGACATATGATCGGTATGGATGCCGGCCTGGAAACCTAAGAAGGATTTAGCTTTAAGTCCCCTTGATTTGAGCATCATGGCCATTAAGGCCGCCGTGGTCTGCTCACCGGTTGCCAACAGCACGTCTAATTCCCGTTTATCCGGGGCTTTAGAGGCCTGTCCGGCAAGGCTGATCAGACTATTTGTCACGCCTGCCATAGCCGAAAGCACCACCACCATCTGGTCTTTATTTTCATGGGCCTTTTGTACCCGATCGGCTACTTTGGAGATCCTTTCGATATCTGCCACAGATGTGCCGCCAAATTTTTGCACCCGTAACGCCATTTCAGCTCCCAAAATTTTAGCTTTTATTAATATATTTAGTGTTTGGGCACAAAGGCACCCACCTGCGACGTTGCAGAAAAACTTGCAATCCTCACAACCATGAGGTTGCTCCGGTTTCAAATTTTTTTGCGCCTTGCATCTGGGCAAATTTGTGCCCAAACACGAATTTCCGTTCAGGCATTATTCATTAAGGATAGATTGCTTAACAGATTTGCTCCGGCTTGTCCAGATGAGGAAAATGTTATTTTCCTATTAAAGTTGGTATCAAATTCAAAATGAATGTGAAGATCAAATATAAATCCGGTTTCAATGAGAAGATCGGGCCATTCCACCACGGTGACGCTGTCCTGTCCCACCTGATCCTGAATACCGATATAATCCAGCTCGTCTGGGTCTGAAAGCCGGTACAGGTCCAGGTGGAAAAGACGCATTTTTCCTGCCGGATATTCGTTCATGATGGTAAAGGTGGGGCTGGTGATATAGTACCCGTCCTCCACGTCCAGCCCCCTGGCAAGGCCCTGGACAAAACAGGTCTTGCCGCAGCCAAGATCCCCTGTCAGAGCCATGGCGCAACTTAGGTGTTGTTCCCGGATATACCGGCCTAAGCGTCTGGCTATTTCCTGGGTCTGTTCCGGGCTTTGGGATATGATTTCTTTCATGATAACAGTGTGTTTAAAGCTTGGGGAATGCCCGCCACCATATCTGATGCCGAAAACCCGAAAGCGTGGTCTTCGGCCAGAAGATCCCCGCACAGCCCGTGAATATAAACGCCTGCAAGGGCAGCGGATTCAGGGGGCAGGTTCTGGGCCAGGAATGCGGCGATTATGCCGGTGAGGACATCACCCATGCCGCCGCAGGCCATGCCGGGGTTGCCCGTGGGGCAGATAAATACAGTCCCGTCCGGGCAGGCCACAAGGGTTTGGGCCCCTTTGAGTACCAGGATAACCTTGAATTTTTCTGCAAAGTTCCGGGCGGTTGCCATTCGGTTTCGTTGGATATCCGCAGTGGTTTTTCCTGTAAGACGGGCCATTTCACCGGGGTGGGGGGTAAGGATCACCGGGGCCTTGACCGTGTCCAGAATGTCAGGATTCTTTGCAATGCAGTTCAGGGCGTCGGCGTCAATGACCATAGGTATGGATGCAATGGACATAATGCTTTTGATCAGTTCCCGGGTGCCGGGATCCGTACCCATGCCGGGTCCTATGGCCAAAGCGGCTTTGTCTGCCAAAAGTGCAATAATGTCATCTAAGGCTGCGGCATCCAGACCGCCGGAAAGGGTCTGGGCAAGCGCGGTTGTCATGGGTTCGATGACCATGGGTTCGATGACCGGCATGAGATTTTCAGGAACGCCTAAAGTCACAAGGCCTGCACCGGTTCGCATGGCAGCGTTGGCGCACAATGCCGCAGCCCCGGTTTTGCCCGGCGAGCCGGCCAGTACCAGCAGATGACCCGAACTGCCCTTGTGGGCATTGAAATCCCTGGTCGGTATCAGACCTGCAATGTCATGGGTTTCAGGCAGAAAAATATCGGGAGCCTGTGCTTTTGCAATGTGGCCCGGAATGCCGATGTCTATCACCTCCAGATCACCGGTGTGAAAATTGCCCGGGTACAGAATGTGCCCTGTCTTGGCAAAGGCAAAGGTGGCTGTGGCATCAGCCTGGATGGCCACCCCGCACACGGCGCCTGTATCTGCATTGATTCCCGAAGGGATGTCCACGCTGAAAACCGATTTGCCTGAATCATTGATCAGTTCAATAACATTACGGTAAATGCCCCGGACATCTGAATTAAGCCCTGTGCCGAAAATAGCATCCACAAACAGATCATGGTCCGGCAGGATTTCGGCTACCGCTTCCAGGGACTCTTTGTCGGGGATTTCAATAAATTGTGACAGGGAATGTTCGGCCAGAAGATTCAGTACCAGATCCATATTGGCCCTGGCATCACCCTGGATCCGGTCCCGGGTGGACAAAAGAAAAAAGCTGACGCTTACCCCCATCTCCATGAGGTAGCGTCCGATCACAAACCCGTCTCCGCCGTTGTTGCCCCGGCCCGCCACCACGGCCACCCTGGCACCTTCAAGGTCAAAGTGGTCGGAAAGCATTTCCAGGGCACCCCGGCCTGCATTTTCCATGAGTACCCGGCCTGGAATGCCAAAGGTCTCAATGGTGTTTTTATCCATCTGCTGCATCTGTTTGGTGGTGACAATGATCATGATTTGCAATCCTTTTTCAGGCCATTACCTCTTTATATCTGAAGCAGAACACCAGGTGATCGTTCACCATGCCCGTGGCCTGCATGTGGGCATAGATGATGGTGGACCCGGTAAATTTAAACCCACGCTTATATAAGTCTTTTGAAAATGCGTCGGACTGACTGGACGTAGCCGGAACCTGGTCTTGGCTGGTATAGTGGTTGGTGATGGGTTCCCCGTCCACAAACCGCCAGGCATAGGCGTCAAAGGAACCGAACTCTTCCTGAATCTTTAAGAATGCCTGGGCATTGGTAACCGCAGACCGGACCTTAAGTTTATTTCTGATGATGCCGGGGTCTTGCAGCCGCTTTTGAATATCGGCCTCACTGAACCGGGCTACCTTTCCAGGGTCAAACTCACAAAAAGCATTGAAATATCCCTGGCGGCGTTTGAGAATCGTCAGCCAGGATAACCCTGCCTGAGCCCCTTCCAGAATGAGAAATTCAAAAATTTTTCGGTCATCGTGAACCGGCACCCCCCATTCCGTATCATGGTAACGGATATATAAAGGGTCACTGGTCACCCAGCCGCAACGTTTAATATTGTTCATGACAGATTTTTTTTATATGAAAGTCCCAATAAATTTGTTAAATTACTTTCATGGTTTCTTGTGGGTTGAGTCTGGGTGTTGACAGACCAAGCCAGCCCATGGCTGTTATACAATAACTTTTGGCAATGTGCCATCATAATCATAGCAGAACTCACGCCTTAACCGGTGCCCTATCTCCTACAGGGTAGCCCCGGCGTATCCATTGAAACGACATTTTTTTCACCCCGGTGACCCTGGATTGATCTGTTTTGCGGCATGACTAATGTCGATCTAATATTCATTTTTCCCAGGCCTCAACTTTTTGTTCTTCGGCGGCTGTTCTATTCCTCTAACGTGCATTTTTTGTAACTTATGGTGTAAGTTTCGTAACTTTCTTTTTTTTTAAAAGAAAGATGTTTATAGCTAAATCTGCTGAAAAGATTTCCTACCAAGGGTTTTGAGTTTTTTTTTGTTTGGTATTAGAATTGCAAACATCATGCTGAAGTTATGAACCTATCAACGCTATTATTAAAAAAGAGAAAGTTATGAACCTATCAAGTATACTATTGAACTCGTTTGTGCCTTATCTGCCGATGAACTTCAGAAAAAGAATCATCCGTGGTGCCCTTCCTGATTTTCGAACCAACTTGGAGAACGTCTCTTTTTGTGAGGCATCCAGCGTCGAAGATTATATGTCCTGTTTTAAGTTACTACATGATGTTTATGTAGACGCTGGGTTTATTCAGCCGTCCTCTATCCCATTGAGAATTATTCCGCACCACTCCGATCCTGAATCCAGGGTGTTTATGGCGTGCTTGACAGATAATCAGGCTGAAAATACGCCTATATATACGGCCAGTATATTTCCAGATAATGAACAAGGCCTTCCCATGGATACAGGATTTAAACAGCAGGTGGACGTGTTAAGAAACCAGGATCGACGCCTTGTTGAAGTCGGTTGTCTGGCATCAGATCCCTTATATCGGAAAGGAAATAAAAATATTCCCATGCTTGGCAACCGTATGCTCGTGTCGTATGCGATTAACACCATTCGTGCGGATGACTTATTAATTACGACTCATCCCAAATATTTAAAAATTTACGAAGATATCCTTTTATTTGAGAAGATCGGACAGATTCCCTCCTTTTCCTATGTAAACAATAACCCAGCCGTAGCCCTTCGGTTAAATTTGAAAACGGCTCGCCGAAGATTTAAAAAAGTTTATGCCAAAAAGCCAAAAGAAAAAAATCTGTACCACTTCTTTTTTGAGTCCGGAGCAACCCCCATCGACCTGTCGTCGGAAGGGGACAAGGAGACTAAAAGATATTATGGGTCTGATATGATAAAACGTGTTCTTAATAAGGCATATTCTTTCCCCTGGATCCCGCATATAGACGATATGGTGTCCCTTTCTTAGCCACAGCATCCACAACATCGAAGAATTTAAAGCTGAACTAAAAAAATAGTCAGTATGGCTATATCAACAATAGCCTTTCTTAATTAAGTAGCTATATTATTTTTATGTTTTGTTGTGGGTTGAGTCTGGGTGTTGATAAACCAGGCCAGTTTATGGCTGTTATTGGACTATCGTCTCCCGGATATCCCATCCGCCGTCACCCTCTATGAATAGGATTTTATCGTGATAGGCCTTCAGAGTGGGGCGGTGGCCCACGCTGATGTAGGTGATATCCAGTTGTGACAAAGTATTGTACAACGCCTTTTCATTGTCTACGTCCAGAGCAGAGGTGGCTTCATCCAGAATGGCGAACTCAGGTTTTGTGGTCAACAGCCTTGCAAAAGCCAGGCGTTGCTGTTCGCCCTGGGAAAGCACCTCTTCCCAATTATTTTCCGCATCCATAAAAGAGTTGTCCCCGGCTGCACGCTGCATTTTCTGGTACAGGTCCGTGAGATTTACCTTCTCCATGACCGCCTTGATTCGGTCATCGTCCAAAGGGGTGCCGCTGGGGTACTGGAGCTGTTCCCGCAGGCTGCCCAGCACCATATACGGTTTCTGGGGCAGGAACATGACCTTGTCCGCCGGGGGATGTTCAATGGTGCCGGAGCCAGAAGCCCAGAGCCCTGCGATGCCCCGCAGCAGAGAACTTTTACCGGCACCGGAATGACCCATGATCAGGATATTTGTGCCCTTGTCAAGGTCAAGGCTCAGGTTTTGGATCAGGGTGCGTTTATAATCAGGGGTTTGCAGGGTGAGATTTTGCACCCGGATGGTTTCTTTGGCAACACGTTGAATTCGGGTCCACCCCGAGCCGTTTTCCGACGTTTTGGATCCGGACGCCGTAAAGAGCCGGTTCTTAAACGTGGATACACGGTTGATACCGGCGGCAAAGGCGCTGATACTGTCAAAATACTGGACAATAATGGAAAAGGCGCCCAATACCTGCCCAAAGGCAAATGATGCCTGGGAAATTTCGCCGAACTCCACCTTGCCTGCAAAGTACATGGGGGCCACAATCATGGCCGGCAGGATAATGACCAGGTAATTGTAACCGGTGGTGAAAAAATCAAGGTTCCGCTGCCAACCAATGAGAAAATTAAAATTTTTCAGCACCGCCTTGAACCGCTTGGAGATTTGTTCCTTTTCTCCTTTTTCTCCCTGGTAAAAGGCAATGGATTCGGCATTATCCCGGATGTGGATCAGGCCGTACCTGAAATCGGCTTCCTTGCGCAGCTGGTTGTAATTGAGCCCCACCAGGCGTTTGCCGATAAATATGGTGATCAGGGTGCCGCAGAAAGCATACACGAAAAGGATGCCGGACAAAAGCCTGGAAATGGACCACAAAATGCCGGTAAAGGCCACAAGATCAATCACGGCGCCCAAGATAATCAGCAGAAAATTTAAACTGGTGACCGTGAACTCTTTTAAATCTTCGGCCAGCCGCTGATCCGGGTTGTCAATCTCCTTGCTGGTGGTCAGGGCATAGTAGGCCCGGTTTTTAAGATAACTGTCAATGAAACCGGTGGTGATCCACTCCCGCCAGAACAGCCCCAGTTTTTTTCTGATGTATGAGTAAATCACCACAATGGGGGTGCCGATCACAAACACCGAGGCATATACGTAGAGAAACCGCCAGAATGTGGGCTGGTCCTTCTGGGCAAGGGCGGTTTGGAAAAAACGACCTACATAGCTTATGATGACATTCAGCCCTGACACCGTGAATGAGAGTAAAAGAAGAATTCCAAGAATGCCCCAGGGTAAAAAGAACCCTTTTAGCTTTTTTGAATAGAGGGAAAAGACCAGGGCCGGAATAATAAATCCGGCAGCCAACATCCAGATTAGTTTTGAGTGGATAATACCCTGGATCCAGTCCATCAGCCCCGGCGCGTTTTGGGTGACAAACTCAGGCGCAAAGGCGTGGGTGGCCGTTGTGGTGACGGTAACGAACAAAAAAAGAATAGATGCCACAAAGGCCATCAAAAGACACAGCAGCACAATAAAACGTGTTCGGCTTTTAAGACTTTGGGGTAGCCAGAACTCCTGTGCAATATCCAGGTATTCTTTCCATAAATTCAGATCCAGCCTTGAGAAACCGGAGATGTCACTGGGCGTCATTCAATTATCCTGTCTAAGGTGTTGGGGGTTATGTCACTGTGATCCACATGGATTGGTAAGGGGCAAGAGATAGCCCCGTATCAAGCTGTACAGTCTTTTCTGATATCAGATCCACACCTGCCCGTTGCCACTGTTCGGGCAGGTCTTTTCGGGGAATGGTGACAGCCTGGTCTGTGATGTTGTGAATGCAGAACAGGCCTTGGGTTTTGCCGGCTTCAGCCGCTCTGCGTTGGAATGCCACAATTTTTCGGTTTATGTTAAAGGTGATCTGCCCGGCATCCGGGTGAAAGGCCGGTTGCTGTTTCCGTTTGTCCACAAGGGCGCAAAGGGCAAAGAATACCTGGTGGTGGTGGTCGTCGGGGTTGACCAGCTTTGCACACAGATCCGGGTAGTTCCAGATATGACGGTTGACGGCCCGGTTGGACTGCAGATTTTCCCTGCGTTCATAATCATTTTCCGTGCCCAGCAGGCTGTGGATATAAATGGCCGGGATGCCCTTGAGACCCAGCATGATGGTGTGGGCACAGATAAACCGTTCGATTTGGTAATGATTCTCCCGGCAATGAACCGTTCCTTTCATGGCATCCCACAGGCTGATATTAATCTCGTAAGGATTGTCCTTGTGGTCATTGAGCGCCCGGGTAGAAATTTTGCCTCCAAATGCCTTCATCAGATCAATGAGTTGTGTCTTCTCCTGGCGGGAAAAATAGTCTTCCACCGGCCGCAACCCAATGCCGTCGTGGGAGGCGATAAAGTTCAGGCAGGTTGTATTTTCCATGGTGTCGGGCATGGTTTTCAGCCAGTCTGTAATTCCTTTGCTGTTGCCTGTGACCATGGTGTTGAGCAAAAATGGGGGCAACGGAAAATTGTAAATCACCTGGGCTTCGTCGCCTATGCCGAAATAGGATAGATTTTCCCGGGCCGGCACATTGGTTTCCGTGATAATGATGGCCCTGGGGTTGTGGGCCTGGATTAGGATGCGCATGAGTTTAATAATTTTATGGGTCTGGCCCAGGTGCAGACATGTGGTGCAAACTTCTTTCCACAGAAACGCTACGGCGTCTAGCCGGAATATCTGTACCCCATTATCCAGGTAATGGCGGATAATGGATAAAAATTCCATGAGGACGTCCGGGTTTTTAAAATTCAGGTCCACCTGGTCATGTCCGAAGGTGCACCAGACGTGCCGGGGGCCGTCCGGTGTGGCCACTTCCCGCAGCAGAGGCGTTGTCCGGGGCCGTATCACCTGGGACAGATCACTTTGCGGGTCCACAGTCACATAATAATCCTTTCCCGGGTGGACACCTTTTTTGAAATTTTCAAACCACCAGCTCCGGGATGAGGTATGATTGACCACAAGATCAGACATAAGCCTGCAGCGTTCGGAAATCTTGCGTATGTCTTCCCAATCCCCCAGGCTCGGGTTCACCGTGTAATAATCCATCACCGCAAACCCGTCATCCGAGGAATAGGGAAAAAAAGGCAGGATATGGACAATGGAGAACCGGTTATTGGTAAATTTTTTCAGAAATCGGTCAAGGGTTCTTAGGGGCCGGTTCTCTTCTTCCACAAGGGAATTGCCGTAGGTGAGCAGAGCAATGTCCTTTTCGGACCACAGATGGGTGGCTGAAGCACAGCTATCATCCAGGGATTCATGAATGGGTTCAAAAAGGGAAATGGCCTTTTGGGTCAGTTTGTCTGTATCCTGTCCGGGATAAATGATTTCAAGGTGGGTCCTGACCTTGTCAAGCAGACAGGCCGGTGCCTTAAGGGTGGTATTGTTCATAGTCTTTTTCAACCGCGTCTTTTAATTCATCCATAATGTCGGTAAAAGCGGATTTAATCCGGTTCCAGGCCGGGATAAACGGCGTTATGTTAGGCTCTTCAAGGAAATTATTCCCGGCGGCCAGGATATTTTCAGCAAACAGTTCCACGGCCTTTTCTTCCTTGTGGCGGTCCAGGTTCAGCCCGTTCATTAATGCATCATTGTGGTAGATCTCCACAAAATCCAGGGCCTGGCGGTAATAGGTGGCCTTAATGGTCCGGAAGGTTTCAGAGGTAAAAACCTCACCTTCTGTGGCCAGTTTTTTAAAGATAGCCTTGGCAATGTCAATGCTCATTTTGGAAAGACCTACATCCACATCGTTAAGACTTAATGGTTGGTGCTTGTGATCATAGGTGTCGGCAATGTCCACCTGGCAGATTCGGTTAAGACTGTAATTTCGTTTCATCTCGTACAAAATACCCACCTCAAGCCCCCAGTCCGTTGGCATGCGTAGATCTTCAAGCACATCGGTGTCCATGGAAAATTCTCCGGCCAGGGGATACCTGAAACTTTCCAGATAATCCAGGGACTCGGATGATGAACAGATTTTTTTCAAAGCGGATAACAAAGGCGATACCAAAAGCCGGCTCACCCGGCCATTGACCTTGGACTCGGCAAAGCGCGCATAATAGCCCTTGCAGAATTTATAGGTAAAGTCGGGATGGGCCACAGGATAGATCAGCCGGGCCAGAAGGGACCGCTCATAGGTTAAAATGTCGCAGTCGTGCAATGCCACGGCATCCACCATGCCTGACGCCAGCACATATCCGAAACAATACCAGACGTTTCTGCCCTTGCCAGGTTCCGTGGGTGAAAGCTCCATTGTTGCCAGTTTTTTATCAATGGCCCGCAACCGTGGCCCGTCGTTCCAGAGGATACGGTGGTGCTGGGGCAGGCGGGAAAAAAATTTTAACGCATGCCGATACTGATCTTCCGTGGCCCGGTCCAGACCGATAACAATTTGATCCAGATAGGTGACCTTGGCAAGTTCATCCACAATATGGGCCAGGGCAGGCCCCTCAAGCTCGGAAAAAAGAGAGGGCAGCACCAGGCCCAGGGGCCGTTTTTTTGAGAATTCATTGAGCTGGGATTCCAGTTCTTCTGCCGGTTGCCGGGAGAGGTTGTGTAATATGGTGATAATACCGTTTTGATGAAAATCGCCCATGTTTTAATGCCTCCTTGATGTTTTGAAAATGATGTCCATGGCCTCTTGCCACCCTTCGGGGCCCCTGGCCGTGGTGCGGATAATGGTTTGTGGCCGGTTTAAGGTAATTTGATCACAACGGGCTGAACAAATCACCACCGCAATGTTCATCATATCCAGCATGGCCTGGTCATTGGGGCTGTCCCCAAGGCCAATGGTGAAAGGGGTGCTGCCCGTACTTGTGGTATACAGATCCAGCAGGCAGGCCACGCCGTCCTTTTTATCAAAGGGCCGCGATATGGAAATAAACCGCCCCCCCTGGACCCAGCCAAGGTCGGCATCTGCAAGATGCCCGGCAAACGCCTCCCACTGTTCGGGGGTGTCCTGCCAGAGAACGGGCTCGGTACTCAGGCGCTGTCCGGCCTGTATGGCCTGGTCTTCAGTCAGCCCTGTTACCTGTGAAAGCCGGGCGGGGTCCATATCGGCAAAGCCTTCAAAGGAAAAACCATGTGTCTGTCGCAAACGGTTTAATATGTCTAAAATAGCTTTCCTGTCGCCCCCAAGACGTTTGACCAGAAATCCGGATTGGGCTTGAAATAAAGGATCTTTGCGGGCAAGGCCGGGGAATGTCTGTACCGGCACAGCCACCACAGAGCCGTTTTCCGCAATAAAAGGGTGACAATTGCCAAGGGTGCTTCGAATTTTAAGTATTTCAACCAGGGTTTTGCTGGAATTGAGGATGACGGGGATCTTTTTTTGGGCAAGCATGGCCATTGCCGGCATTGCCGGTTCAAAACCATAGGTGTCGTGGTCCAGAAGTGTGCCGTCAAGATCTGTGAATATAAGTATTTCGTTGCTATGTGGCATTTTAATCATTGGGTCATTATAGAGGGCAAATAGCAAAAACGGAAGTTAAGGATAAATTAATTTGGCGGATTCTGGAATACGCCGACCAGGCGGTTTGATCTGGTCAATGTCCATTGTAATGATGACCTGTCGCAATTGTGCGACCTATAGTTTTTGTTTTACTGCCGCTGGAAGGATAAGCAAAATATAACCAATTGAAAATATAAGGTATAAAAAATGGTCCGGATCTTGCTATTATTTGCTGGTGCAGCAATCTTTCAACCCTTTATGTTTAAGGAGCGTTTATGAAAGTCGCAATCAGTGCATACGGCCAGAATCTGGATGCTGAGATAAATCCAAGGTTTGGCAGGTGTGATTTCCTTTTGATCGTTGATACAGATACCATGGCTTATGAGAGCTTTGCCAATGAAAGCATGAACCTGGGCGGAGGCGCCGGTATCCAGACCGCCTCCTTTGTGATCTCCAAAGGTGTCCAGGCCGTTTTAACCGGCAGTTGCGGTCCCAATGCCATGGAGGTTTTTAACTCCGCCGGTGTGGATGTGTATCCGGGGCAGGCAGGCACCGCGGCCCAGGCCGTGACCCGGCTGAAAAATAATGAATTGACAAATGTTACCCAGGCCACTGCTGAAGAAAAGTCAGGCATGAATTCGGGAACTGCCCCCCAAAGACCCATGGCAGACCCAAATTCCCGGACCCCCGGCATGGGTTCAGGCCGAGGCATGGGCGGCGGTGGCCGAGGCATGGGTGGCGGCGGAGGCCGAGGTATGGGCGGCGGAGGCGGCCGAGGCATGGGCGGCGGAGGCGGCGGTGGCATGGGCGGACGGCGTTAGGATTTCAGATCAGTTAGTGTCCGTCCAGAAATAAGAATTTTTGTTCAAGTTCAAGGTAAATGAGAATTTTAACCACAGGATATACAACATATTCCGAGGTTTAAAATTTTCATCCAACCAAGGTTCGAAGAAGAGTTCTGCTCACAATTGGGCAAAAAGGTTATTTCTGGATGGGCACCAGTTAATTTTTGATGGATAACAGGAGGTGTGTATGACAAAAGTAGGGATTATCCGGTGCGAAAAAAATGAAACCAGATGTCCTTTGACCAATTGTTTTAAAACAATGATCGAAACCACCCAGGGGTTTGCCGGTTATGATGCCTGCATGCCGGCAGGCGTTTTTACCTGTCGGTGTCCCGGGGACAATGTGGCGGACCTGGCAAAAATTCTTAAGTCAAAAGGGGCCCAGGCTATCCATTTGTGCACCTGTACATTTGCGTCCAAAACCCAAGATGGCTGGGATAAAACCAACGGCGGATTCTGTCCGGACATTGAAAAGATCGCGGCCAATATCTCCCAGGCCTCGGGCCTGCCCTGCACCCTGGGAACAGCCCATCTGCCCAAGGATTATACCCCGGTCACCTTTGAGTAAAAAAGAAACACTACATAAAAATGTCCGGAACTTTAATCCCGGACATTTTTATTTCTGAACAGACTCTAAATGAAAATGAGTTGATTAATAAAGATGCTGCGCGTTTTCATACAAAATAAATACACCATCCTTTTATGCATTGTACTCCTCAATGTCATTGCCGCCCCGTTTTTTTCACAGTCTGCTCATCCTGAATTGTTTTTTAACATAACGTTCTCATTGATTATGCTAACGGCCGGGCTTTCCGTGGCAGGTGATAAGAAATTATCCCAGGCAGCTTCCATCGCCTTGATGCTACCTTGTTTGTTTTTTGTCTGGCTGGCATATTTTTACACTCTTGAAGAACATATGCTCATGGCCTCTGCCTTTCTCCAGGCCATGTTCCTATTCTACATATCCCTGCTTATTATTCTGTTTATTTTTCGATCACCCGTCGTGATCCGGGACGTGGTCTCGGCAGCCTTGGTGGTTTATCTATTTTCGGCCATGCTCTTTGCCAAATTATATCTGATGCTGGAACTTGCATATCCGGGGTCGTTTTCCATTTCCCACGAAACCATCCGCGACAATCCGGGGCTTTTAAAGTATTTTTCCATGGTAACCTTGTCCACATTGGGATATGGAGATTTGTCCCCCGTTAACGATAAATCCCAGACCCTGGCGAGCATGGAGGCCATATTCGGCCAGATTTACCTGGCTGTCCTCATTGCCCGATTGGTGGGTATGCAGGGCGCATCTGCCAAGACGTTTTCAAAAAAATAGATCTGCACATACAGATAGTTTGGTTTTTAAATTGGATTTTTGACTTTTAGGGTCAGGATGCATATATTAACGAGCTAATTTGGTGCAAAGGAGATTTAATTTTAAATGCAGATAAGGGTAGGTACAGGAACCGATGTCCATGAATTGGTGGCCGGGCCCAGGCTGATTATTGGCGGGGTAGAGATCGACCATCCCATGGGCCTGAAAGGACATTCAGACGCAGATGTGTTGCTTCATGCCGTTTGTGACGCCCTTTTAGGTGCTGCGGGCTTGGGAGACATCGGGGAACATTTTCCGGATACGGATTCGGCATATAAAGGGATGGACTCTACCCGGTTTTTGCATATATGCAAAGAAAAAATTAAGGATAAAGGATTTATGGTCGCCAATTTGGACTGCACCATTTTTGCCCAGGCCCCGAAGATGAGTCCCCATAAAAAGGCCATGACCGCCTGTATTGCCCGGGTTCTTGAATTGTCTTCGGACTGTGTGAACATTAAGGCCACCACCACCGAACATTTGGGATTTATCGGTAGAAAACAGGGCATTGCAGCCCAGGCCACGGTGCTGCTGTATAGAAATGAAAGTTAAGATACAGGATAGAAAGCAATGAGTTTAAGGATTTATAATACCCTGAGCGGGAAGAAAGAAGAATTTGTTCCAATTACAGCCAATAAGGTCGGTATGTACGTGTGTGGTCCCACCGTATATGACACCAGCCATATTGGCCATGCCAGATCCGTGGTGGTGTTTGACATGGTGTACCGGTGGCTGATGCAGCTTGGGTATGAGGTGACCTATGTGCGCAATTTTACGGACGTGGACGATAAGATTATCAAAAAATCCAATGAGACCGGCGACTCCTGCACTGCCATCACCACAAAATATATCGATGAATTTCACAATGAAATGGACGCGCTCAATGTGCTTCGACCAACTATCGCGCCTAAAGCCACCGAGCACATTGATCATATTATCCGTTTTGTCCAGCGTCTGATCGATTCGGGTAAGGCCTACCATGTGGAAGGTGGGGACGTCTATTTTTCCATTTCATCTTTCAGTGAATATGGAAAACTGTCCCACCGTAACCCCGATGATATGCAGGCGGGTGCCCGGATTGCCGTGGACGAGAAAAAGAGAAGTCCCATGGATTTCACCTTGTGGAAACCGGCCAAACCTGGAGAACCCTCCTGGGACAGCCCCTGGGGAAAGGGCCGGCCCGGCTGGCACATTGAATGTTCGGCCATGAGTTACGAATACCTTGGTGAAAGTATTGATATCCATGGCGGGGGCAAGGATCTGATTTTTCCCCATCATGAGAACGAGATTGCCCAGAGTGAGGCTTCCTTTGGCGTGCCCTTTGTCAAATACTGGATACACAATGGATTTGTGGACATTAATAATGAGAAGATGTCCAAGTCTCTGGGAAACTTTACCATGATCAAGGCGGTGCTGGCCGATTACAGTCCCGAAGTAATTCGCATGTTCCTGTTGTCCAAGCATTACCGATCCCCCATTGATTACAGCGAAAACAGTATGCGTGAGGTGTCCGTAGGCCTTGACCGTATTTATGCTTTCCTGGAACGTCTGGACAAGGCCGGTATTACCCCGGAAACTGCCGGGGGGTGGCATGGTCCTTTGTGGGGGGATATTGTTGAGGCGTTGAACGATGATTTCAATTCAGCAAAAGCCATGGCCGAAGTATTTGATGCGGTTAAGAAGGGTAATAAACTGCTGGATAAGGCCAATGACGCACCCGGGGAAAATAACAGAAAAATACTGGCCGGTATTTATGCGGATATCAGGTTCGCTTCAAAAATACTGGGTGTTTTTATGATGTCCGCTCCTGACTATTTTGCAGCCAAAAAGGATAGGGCCATGGCCGACCAGGATGTGGACCCTGCCATGATTGATGCGCTTGTTGCCGAGCGGACTGCTGCCCGGAAGTCTAAAGATTTTGCCCGGGCCGATGAGGTCCGGGACCAGCTCCAGGCAATGAAAATTGTGCTGGAGGATGGGCCCCAGGGCACAACCTGGCGCATTGAATAAGAAACCGCAAGACTGTCGTCCGGCGTCAAAACCATAATAAAAAAAGCCCGGCATGGAAGATCAGGTTTTCTCCATGCCGGGCTTTTCTATTAAGAGATTTGTTCGGTTATTTTCTTGCCATCTTTGCCCAGGTATCCCTAAGCGTGACAGTGCGATTGAAAACCGGTTTTTCCGGTGTGCTCTCTTTTGAGTCCAAGCAGAAGTAGCCCAGCCGTTCAAACTGATAAACCGCCTCAGGTTCCGCCTTTTCAAGGTTTCTTTCCAATTTGGCGTGTTCCAGAATTTCAAGGGAATCCGGATTGATGTTTTCCACAAAATCCTGGCCGTCTTTTTCCGGGTTTTCATCCTTGAAAAGCCTGTCATAAAGCCGGACCTGTGCATCTATGCAGTCCTGGGCATTTACCCAGTGGATGGTACCCTTGACCTTTCTGCCGTCCGGGGCAGTGCCGCCGCGGGTTTCCGGGTCATAGGTGCAGATCAGTTCAATCACTTCCCCGGCCT
Source organism: Desulfobacter hydrogenophilus (assembly GCF_004319545.1). Lineage (NCBI taxonomy): Bacteria > Pseudomonadati > Thermodesulfobacteriota > Desulfobacteria > Desulfobacterales > Desulfobacteraceae > Desulfobacter > Desulfobacter hydrogenophilus. The sequence continues at coordinate 2,140,060 of NZ_CP036313.1, forward strand.
CATTTTTAATGATCTCTTTGCAGGTGATCAGGTAGGCGGCCCGCAGGCGCACTTCCCGGCCCGGTCCCAGGCGGAAGAATTTTTTTGGGGGATCTTCCATGAAATCATCCTGTTCAACATAGAGATGCTTGGAGAAACTGACCCCTCGTTTGCCGGCTTCCGGTTTCTGGGGATGATTCATGGCCTCCAGGATTTCGGTCTGTCCCTCTGGATAATTTTCCAGGGTGACTTTCAAAGGCCGGGTAACCCCCATGACCCGGGGAGAATTTTCGTTGAGGTCGTCCCTGAGGCAGGATTCAAGCAGGCCCATGTCAATGCGGCTCTCTTTTTTGGATACCCCGATCGCATCACAGAAATTACGAATGGCAGCCGGGGTATATCCCCTGCGACGTAGGCCTTCCAGGGTGGGAAGTCTGGGGTCGTCCCATCCGGTGACCAGGCCTTCGCTGACCAGGCGCTGCAGTTTTCTTTTGCTTAGCACCGTATAGTTGATATTCATTCGGGCAAATTCGATCTGTTGGGGATGGCAGGGTATGGTTATGTTATCCAGAATCCAGTCGTACAGCGGCCGGTGATCCTCAAATTCAAGACTGCACAGGGAGTGGGTGATTCCTTCCAGGGCATCGGAGATGCAGTGGGTGAAGTCGTACATGGGGTAAATGCACCACTTGTCCCCGGTGCGGGGGTGGGGTGCTTTTTTGACCCTGTAGATGACCGGATCCCTCATGTTGATGTTGGGGGAGGTCATGTCGATCTTGGCCCGCAGGGTGTGCGTGCCTTCATCAAATTCGCCGGCCTTCATCCGCCGGAACAGATCCAGGTTTTCCTCCACACTTCTGTCTCTGTGCGGAGAGTCTTTGCCTGGCTCGGTGAGGGTCCCGCGGAGTTCTTTCATTTCATCGGCGGACAGACTGCATACATAGGCTTTGCCATTTTTGATCAGTTCAACGGCAAAATCATGAAGGGCATCAAAATAGTCTGATGCATGGAAAGGCGTATTGTAGTCAAACCCCAGCCATTTGACGGTTGACTTGATGGAATCAATGTAAATCTGTTTTTCCTTGGCCGGGTTGGAGTCATCAAACCGCAGGTTGCACGTCCCGTTAAATTGCTGGGCCATTTTAAAATTCAGGCAGATGGATTTGGCGTGGCCGATGTGCAGAAATCCGTTGGGTTCCGGCGGAAAGCGCGTGACCACGCGACCATTGTTTTTATTTTCGGCAAGATCTTCTTTGATAATGTTTTCAATAAAATGCCCTTTGGCGGTTTGTGTATCCATTTATTCTTCTTTCCAGATGGGTTGCATAAAATTTTAAGTAGTGTCTAGACAAAAACCCTGTGTTTAGACTACAAGTTGCCCAGGTGCAAGGCGCAGAAAAATTTGTAACCGGAGCAACCTCATGGTTGTGAGGATGATCACTTTTGCTGCAACGCCGCAGATGGGTGACTTTTAGTCTAAACACTAAATATCATATTCATATTAAGGATTAAAGGGTTTCATGTATTGGTTGGTTTTCAACAGAACCAGGGTGCAGGCTTCCTGGACCTTGATTCCGGCGGATTTGAGTTTTTCATAGGCCTGGGGGTTTTCCGTGCCGGGGTTGAAGATCACCCGTTGGGGTTTGAGGTCCAGAATCTGGTCGATCACTTTGTCCTGGCGGGCCGGGCCCAGATACATGGTCACCGTGTCAATGGCTTGGGGGATATCGGAAAGCGAATGATAAACGGTTTTGCCTTCAATGGTTTCATGTTTGGGTGCTACGGGTACGGGGCTGTGGCCGTACTCTTCCAGCATGGTCTGGGCCTTGTTGGAATATCTGTCCTTCAACGGACTTGCACCGACCACGGCAACGGTTTCTTTTTTTTCTTCCATGGGGTTTGTATCTCCTGTATGTTATTTTGTTCAAATATTAATTAATAAGTATCTATCCAGACCAAAGGAAAGTACAGGAAAAATATATGGGACTGTTCAATCTGGTGTCTCCCTATGGCCCGGCCGGGGATCAGCCAAAGGCCATTGACTATCTGGTCCGGGGGGTAAAGGCGGATGAAAAATACCAGGTGCTTTTGGGGGTGACCGGGTCGGGCAAGACCTTTACCATGGCCAGCATCATCAGCCAGGTGGAAAAGCCAAGCCTGATCATTGCGCCTAACAAGACCCTGGCAGCCCAGCTTTACAATGAGTTTAAGATGCTGTTCCCTGATAATTGCGTGGAGTATTTTGTCTCCTATTATGATTATTATCAGCCAGAAGCCTATATCCCGTCCTCGGATACCTATATCCAGAAAGATTCTTCCATCAATGAACTGATCGATAAAATGCGGCACTCGGCCACCCGGAGCGTGCTGGCCCGAAAGGATGTGATCGTGGTGGCATCGGTCTCCTGCATTTACGGTCTGGGTGCGCCCGAGGAGTACCTGGATCTGCGGGTGACCCTGGACAGGGATATGGAAATTTCACGGGAGGATGTGATCCGTAAATTTGTGGATATCCAGTACACCCGCAATGATGTGGATTTCCACCGGGGCACCTTCCGGGTCCGGGGTGACCGGCTGGAGATATTCCCGGCCTACGAGGAAAACAAGGCCGTGCGAATTGATTTTTTCGGTGATACTATTGAAGAGATCAGTGAGATTGATGCCCTGAAAGGTACGGTGATCAAACAATTTGACCAGATGGCCATCTATCCTGCCTCCCATTACGTCACCAATAAAAAGACCCGGAAACAGGCAGTGGAACGTATTGTGATAGAACTTAAGGAACGTCTGGCTTTTTTGAATGACCAGAATATGCTGGTGGAGGCCCAGCGCCTGGAAGAACGCACCCGGTACGATCTTGAGATGCTGGAGGAGATCGGGTATTGCAATGGTATTGAAAACTATTCCCGACACCTGACCGGTCGTGCACCGGGCCAGCCACCGCCCACGCTTCTGGATTATATTGATCAGGATTTCCTGCTCTTTTTTGATGAAAGCCATATTTCGGTTAGCCAGCTTGGGGCCATGTACAAGGCGGACCGGTCGAGAAAGGAGACCCTTGTCAAGCACGGGTTCCGTTTGCCCTCTGCCGTGGATAACCGGCCGTTGAAATTTGAGGAGTTCAAGGGCCTGGTGCCCCGGACCATTTTTGTGTCTGCTACCCCTGGGGATTATGAACTGGAAAAGGCAGGGGTCCGGGTGGCAGAGCAGATTGTCAGGCCCACGGGCTTGCTTGACCCCCCGGTGGAGATCCGGGATGCCAGAATGCAGGTTGATGACCTGTACCAGGAGATCCTCAAACGGGTGGAGGCCCAGGAACGGGTGTTGGTGACCACACTGACCAAACGCATGTCAGAGGACCTTACCGATTACTATTCGGACCTGGGTATCAAAGTAAAATATTTGCATTCGGACATCGGCACGGTGGAGCGTATTGATATTATTCAGGACCTGAGGCGAGGCCTGTTTGATGTGCTCATTGGCATTAATCTATTACGCGAAGGCCTGGATATCCCGGAAGTTACCCTGGTGGCCATTCTTGATGCGGACAAGGAAGGTTTTTTGCGTTCCTTTCGCTCGTTTATTCAGATTTTTGGCCGGGCAGCCCGTAATGCCAATGGTCGGGTCATCATGTATGCGGAAAAAGAGACCGGCTCCATGAAGCACGCCCTGTCTGAAACCCGCCGCCGCCGCAAGATCCAGGAGGCTTATAACCAGGCCCACGGCATTACTCCTGCCACCATCAGCAAAAAGATAAGCGCTTTTGATTACACCATGGCCGACATGAATGCCAATTCGGTTGAAGCGGCCGTAAACGAGGAACTCAAAGCCTACGATGCGGATGAGTTAAATCTGGACGATGTGATCAGAGACCTTGAGGCAAAAATGAATGAAGCGGCAGAAACCCTGGAATTCGAGCAGGCTGCACAATATCGGGACAAGATCCGGGAATTGAAAAAGATCAAAACAGCCCAGCCATGATCAGTGACAAAATAGTCATGGCTTTGAAATCAATTTTATATGAAAGTCTATGTAAGTGACAAAGATCTTTCAGCTTTCGTTGTGGGCTGGGCCTGGGTGGCGATAGAGCAAGTCAGCCCGTGGCTGTTATAGGGAATTATTCCGGTATGAATTGGAACCTGATGAAATAGATCAAATCAGAAAGGGTGTGTCCCACCTTTTACATAGGATGATTATTTGATTTGACAAAGCAGGCTCAAAATTAAGCCCAAATCGAATTTTATGAAAATTTGATCGTTTTTTTACTCTTGAGGGTAGGAATAGCAACCATTTTTCATGAAAATACGTTCTTTTTGAAGGCATTCTGGGTATTTTAAAATTGATCTGTTTTTTGCAAAAATGTAAAAGGTGGGACACACCCATCAGAAAAGCCCTAAATGGAAATCTTGCATTGGGGGCCAAACGATTTCAGGATGAAATCAGCATAATGGTAGTCAGGCGTACTTTTCCGGGTAAATCTGGCAGACCGAAGACAAAAAATTGATAAAAATAGATGGCCCCTATTTTGTAAAAACTTGACATACAAGCTGATTCCTGAGATATATTAAGTCATGAAAAACAATACCTTATTCCTTGGCATAGAATTTTAGCATATTTTTACTAAACACCCAAAAGAAGGTAGAATCATGAAAAAAGGTTTTATTTTTGTGTTTGTTGTAGCTTTTACTCTAACTGCGGCCGGTTGTGCTGTTGGGAACCGTCTTGCTGTTTCTAAGAGTTCAGCTGTTACTGGCAGTCCAGCTGTTGCTGACGATTCAGTAATGCTTCAAGCAAATGAGAAAAAGGCCTGGGAAAAGGCGACGAAAACTTTTCCTGTGGAACATCAGCTAAATGTTCAGCAATTCAAAGCGCTTTACGATAAGGTTATGGCTGGACAGGAAGATGCCTATTTGGTTGATCTCCGGACGCATCCTGAATTTTATGCCGCTCACATTGTCGGGACGGACCATATCCATGCCGGTCATATGTACACGTTTCCCAAAAAAATAAAAAATAAAGACGCCAAAATCGTGTTGTGGTGCAGGACACACAAACGAGGCGCTTACGTAGGGGAGCGCCTCGCACAATATGGTTACACCAATGTCTGGTGGTATAAAGACGGCATCGTAGGTTGGATCGAAGCAGGATATCCCCTTTGTAATCAGTTTATGGGATTGTTTAAAGTCACCGACTACCATAAGTCCTTCACGGAAATAGATAACGAGACTAAAAAGCCTTTGTATCAAATTCGAGAATTTCACCCCTATTAATGAAAAATATCTTTTATCAAGGAAAAAGCATTTTTGCTTTTTCCTTGATAAATTGCAATTTTTTTGGATTGATCTCCCTCTAAATATTTTTTAAAACATATGACCTTTACGAACCACGCAGTCCGCATAAGCCGCCTTACTTCCAATGACGAAAAACAATCTTCCCATAAAATAGGGTAGAGTAGAGCACTGATTCAGCCGATGTCTTCAGCTCTTTTTATATTCAGAATTCGAGGGACACGATACAAAAATATTGACAGTACAAGTATAATTTGCAATAAGTCCCGGTATGGTAAGATTATCAATTCTACATTGATCTAATGACTGAATGATGCAGACATTTCAATGTAAAAATTTGGAGTTACTGTCTGATGCCCAATCATACCCACCTGATTGCAGTTCCTTCAACTTCGGACGGACTTGCCTCCGACATAGGTGAAGCCCATAGAAGATATGCAAGGATGGTAAATTTCAGGGAAGACTGGCAGGGGCATTTCTGGCAGGGACAGTTTGCTTCTTTTATTATGGATGAGCATCACCTGGTTGCCGCTGCCAGGTATATCGAACAAAACCCTATTTCGAGCAGGATTGGTTAAAAAAGCGGAAGAATATCCGTGGAGTTTGCCGGGCACATCTAAACCTTGTTAAGGACCCTCTTATTAACGTAAATCCCTTATTGGCGTATGTCGATCAGTGGGATGATTTTATAAATCTTAAGGTTGAACCGAATGAAAGGGATGCACTACCAAAGCATGAGAGAACCGGCGTCCCCTTGGCGACAATCGTTTTATCAGTCAGCTTGAAGCAAAAACCGGTCGGGTACTAAAAAAACTAACCCAAAAGGGCCAAGAAAATAACGATAGTTTTATGTCGCGTCCTCCGAATTACCATCCCCGAAGTACCAAGCTTGTTTTTTATAAATAAACTCCAACTGGAATAAATATGAAATTAATAGTACGTAACCTTGATCGGCTAACCACAGAAGATGAACTAAAAGTTCGATTCCAAGAATTCGGTGCCGTCCAATATTGCAATGTGGTATTCGACCTTGAAAGTGGTAAGTCTAAAGGTTTTGCTTTCATTGAAATGCCAAAGCCAGGTGAAGCAAAAGCGGCAATGAAAAATCTGAATAACAAAATTATTGGCAGTAATAAAATCCGGGTTAAAAAGGCTGAAGGTAACGGTGGTCGTACTCCAAATCCGTGGCTGGCTCCCTGAAAATGGTTCTCTGAGGGAATCGGAATTTGGGACAAACCACTATTTTCTAATCGTAAGTAGGTGGATGAAAATAAAGCCCTATTCTCCTCTCAGAGTTTTTTCGATTTCAAACAAGCCATTAAACTGGGAAATATTTTTATCTTGGTACTTATCTTCTTTTAAATCAGTGCAAATTGGGCTACCGTTTTAAGCTGGTAAATCCTTTAAAATATTGATTTTATGAATCATAATTCATAGATAATAATTATTTTTCATGCCATTATATTCCCGACAAGTAAAAATGGAATTCATAAAGATGGCTCATTCTAATCAAAATTCACAGCACTATTTTTCACGGTTTTCCAGCATTAGAGGAAGGAAGCTGTTTAGCTGGATATTCAAGATGCAAAAATGGGAAATTTTGTTCTACTCATTGACAGCAAGTTACAATATGAAGGGGAATCGTATCCATCCAGGCGTCATCGGGTTCGTAATAACTTGCCGGGGACGCGAAATTTTAGCCCATTAATCCGAAAAACGGGAAAACTTGAAAAGTTTATTGACAAGAAGCTGTCAGAAACAGCGGCTACCGACATAATGCGGGACAGTTTGAACCGGTTGATCCGAGTTTTCCAGCACGTAAGTCTATAAAAATAGGACATCCCACAAGATCCTTCTTCTGCGGGGTGTCCCGGTTTAAAACGGTGGCCATGAACGTAGACTCTTTATGGCAAGAACAACGGCTTGGATTAACGCTTGACCCCTCCCCGTATTGTAATTACAATGTATATATAAAAACTCAATATAGGGTACCAAATATGAAAGCATCACTAATTAAAATTGGCAATTCACAAGGCATCCGAATTCCAAAACCGATAATCGCCCAATGCGGATTTGAAGGAGAAGTGGAATTTTTAGTCCAAAACAATCAACTTATTGTCAGGGCCATAAAATCCTCTCGACATAATTGGGATTCTGCCTTCAAAAAAATGGCTAAAAATGGCGATGACCAACTATTAGATTCAGAAAATATTTCCGCAACTGAATGGGATGAGAGTGAGTGGGAATGGAAATAAAACGGTTTCAAGTTTATTTGATAAATTTTGATCCAACCATCGGTCATGAAATCAAAAAGACTCGGCCCTGTTTAATCGTTTCTCCAAATGAAATGAATCTAAATATAAGCACAGTAATTGTTGCCCCGATGACAACTAAAGGACGAAATTACCCAACAAGGGTCATGTCTTCTTTTCAAGACAAGAAAGGCCAAGTCGTCCTTGATCAAATTCGAACAATTGATAAAAGAAGGCTTATTAAAAAACTCGGTTCAATCGACAGCAAATCTCAAAATAAAGTCTTAGATATTCTGCAAGAAATGTTTGCCAAGTAAACTCTACTTCGCTCGGTGACCCTTTGAACTCCTACAATTCCAATAAGTGAAATGCTGACGGATAAAGCTCATATTTCAATGGTTTACGGCGGATCCGCCGCCGTGAAGCGCGGTACTGACTTCGTTCAGTACCTTGTCCAGTCGCCTCTGGCGCCTGAACAAGGTACTGGACCGGTCACTGCCACCGACCAATTAAACTATCGTTTGCTTGATCGGTGCACAGCGCCGGTCAGCACCGCGATTGGCTGAAAAACATAGCGTATACCCTTCCTATTTTAATGAACCTTGAATAATAAAAGAAAATATGGATATCTTTAAAAGATTAATTCGGTTCCTTCGCCCCTATTGGATGCTCGCACTGGCAGCTCCGCTGTTAATGATCATAGAAGTGATTACAGAGCTTATGCTGCCCAAAATTATGCAGCATATCATTGATACAGGAGTTGCAAATTCTGATCTTTCTGTTGTTATCCGCTCAGGAATTTTAATGTCATCACTGACCTTTATCGGAATGATAGGTGGTATAGGCGGCGCTGTTTTTGCAATAAGGGCCGCAATGTTTACGGGTTCGGACATAAGGAGCGCTCTTTTCAAGAAGATACAGGGCCTCTCTTTTGGAAATCTGGACAGACTTGAAACAGGGCAGTTGGTTATTCGCCTTACGAACGACGTTACCCAGGTCCAGGAAGCTATATTTTTTTCTATCCATATCATGATAAGGGGCGGCATGACACTTATAGGCAGTGTGGTCATGGCATTCATTACGAGTCCGAGCCTTGCCATGATATTCTTTTTACTAGGCCCAATAATTGTTATCTTTCTAATCTTTGTGGTCAAACGGACCATAAGGATTTTTACGGGTGTTCAGGAGGGGCTGGATAGACTCAACACAGTCATTGTTGAGAATTTTTCAGGCATGCGGCTGGTCAAGTCTTTTGTCAGAATGGATTATGAAAAAACAAAGTTCGGAAAGATCAATGACTATCTCACTAACCAGAGTATAAAAGCCAATAAAGTCGGAGCGCTGTCACGACCCTTTATGATGCTGGTTGTGAATATGGGTATCGTCTGTGCCATATGGTTCGGTGGTTTAAAGATAAACACGGGCAGTATGATGCTTGGGCAGCTTATTGCATTTGTCAATTACCTGATGCAGGCGCTCATGTCCATTATGATGGTTGGGATGCTTCTCATGCGTATCTCAAGGGCTTCGGCCTCTGCAAAAAGGATAGATGAAGTGTTTGAGAGCAGCCCGGAAATACAGGAAGCACCAAAGCCTGTTATGGCTTTGAACCCTCGCGGCCGTTTGTGTTTTGAGAATGTTTCATTCAGCTATAATTTTGGAAAAACATCCCATACACCGATCCTGAAAAACATCAGTTTTACTGCTGAGCCGGGAGAGACAATAGCTGTTGTGGGTGCCACTGGATCGGGAAAGACCAGCCTGATTAACCTTATTCCCCGTTTTTATGATGTTACTGAAGGGAGGATCACCCTTGACAATGTTGATATCAGGGATTTCCCCATAGAAGCTCTCAGAAAAAACATTGGTATTTCCATGCAGAATGCGCTTCTTTTTTCAGGGACTATCCAGGATAACATAAGATATGGAAGGCCGGATGCAGCCGATGATGATGTGATAACAGCTGCCTGTGCCGCCCAGGCCCATGGTTTTATTACCCTCTTTCCTGCGGGCTATGACAGCCTGGTCGGACAGCGCGGTGTAAACCTTTCAGGTGGTCAGAAACAGAGGATCGCCATTGCAAGAGCTCTGCTCATAGATCCCGCCATACTGATCCTGGATGACAGCACAAGCGCTGTTGACGTAGAAACAGAGGGACATATTCAGGATGCACTGTCCGGACTTAAAAAAAGAAGGACAAGTTTTATAGTCGCCCAGAGGGTAAGTACCATTCTGAATGCTGACAGGATTATTGTGCTTGATAACGGAATGATAGCCGCAGGGGGGAACCATGATACCCTTTTACAAACAAGCCCTATTTACAGAGAGATATATGATTCACAGCTTGGAAAAGGATAGATAGTGCATGAACGTCCCTATATCGGAAGATCAAAAGAAACGGGTACCCTTTGGAGGAGCAGGCGAAAAGGGCGGCAAGATACTTGCCAGCGCTGAAAGGGCAAAGGACAAACGAAGCGTAATGGTTCGTTTATGGGGATATCTCAGTTCACAGGGAAGGAAGCTGTTGCTGGTAGTTTTCCTTGTAGCCGCAGCAACGGGTTTTGAGCTGCTTGGACCATACCTGATGGGTGTGGCTATAGACAAGTATATTGCTACTGGCAATCTCAGAGGCCTTGCATTTATCGTATGCATAATGATTCTGGCGTATATCATGGGTTCAGGAATCACCCTTGTGCAGTCTTTAATAATGGCTGAAGTTTCGCAGGATACTGTCAGGCATCTCAGGAAGGATCTTTTCAGTCATCTGCAAACTCTATCTCTCAGATTCTTTGATCAAAGTTCCCATGGAAACCTTTTAAGCCGGTTTTCAAATGATGTGGAAAATATCAGCAATGTCTTGAATGAAGGGGCCGCACAGTTTATTGCCGGAGTTCTGATGATTGCGAGTGTCACTGTTGTGATGTTCATGATGGATATGAAGATGGCGTTGGTGACAATCTCTGTTATGCCTTTTGTATTTCTGCTCACAAAATGGATAGCTGCAAGGACCAGAAAGGGGTATCGCATGCAGCAGCAGTCATTGGGAATATTAAACGGGGTGATAGAAGAAACAGTGGTTGGACAAAGAGTGGTCAAGGCCTATTGCAAGGAACATGACGTGATTCAGTCCTTTGACAGGCTCAATCTGGATTACAGAGATAGTGCGGTCAAGGCTCAGACATATATGACAGTATTCGGACCTATATTCGGATTCCTGAACAATATGAATTTTGCCATGGTTGCATGCGCAGGCGGTTATTTTGCCCTGAAAGGTAGTTTAACCGTGGGAAGTGTTGCCGTATTTCTTAGTTATTCAAGACAGTTCTTTCGGCCAGTCACCCAGATCTCAGCAATGTACAACAGCATACAGTCAGCTTTAGCAGGTGCGGAGCGCGTATTTGAAGTTATGGGCGAGGAGCCGGAGATAGTTGATATCCCTGATGCTCAGCCATTAACAAATATCAGGGGAGATGTTATTTTTGAACATGTCACATTTGCCTATGAGAAAGGGAATCCTGTATTAAAGGATATCTCTCTACATGCTTCTCCAGGAGAAACCATAGCACTTGTTGGACCCACTGGTGCGGGAAAAACTACGATCATAAATCTGCTTACACGTTTCTATGACATAGAATCAGGAAACATCTATGTTGATGGACAACGTATCGATCAGATTCAAAAGAACAGCCTGAGACGCCAGTTGGGGATCGTGTTACAGGAGACTTTTCTTTTTTCCGATACAGTGATGGAAAACATCAGGTATGGAAAATTAGAGGCAACTGATGAGGAGGTCATTGCCGCTGCTGAACTGTCAGGTGCTAGCAGCTTCATTAATCGTCTTCCTAAGAATTACGAGACACCGCTGGCTGAGAAAGGGAGCAACCTCAGCCATGGGCAGCGTCAGCTCTTATCCATAGCGCGCGCAATATTGGCTGATCCCTCTATTTTGATCCTCGATGAAGCCACAAGCAGTGTGGATACAAGAACAGAGATCAATATCCAGACAGCACTGCTTAAGCTTATGGAAGGGAGGACCAGTTTTGTTATCGCCCATAGGCTAAGTACGATTCGAGGTGCGGACAACGTTATCGTTATAGATAAAGGGGAAATCGTTGAACAGGGCACTCATATTGAACTGCTCGCTAAGAAAGGATTTTATTCCAGACTTTATATGAGCCAGTTCAAAGGTCGCTCAATCAGCGATTTATGATACCTGGTTTCCATCCAGAAATGGCTGTGGTTCGCCAAAAAAGAATCGGAATCTCAATTGGGGGACAGACCACGATTTTCTAATTGTATCTTCTTTCAAACCAGTATAAATTGGCATTATGCCAAGACGTCCGAGAATAGTAGTTTCCAACATCCCTCTTCATATTGTTCAAAGGGGGAATAACAAGCAGGCTTGTTTTTTTGCCGATGATGACTACTTGTTTTATCTTCAATGGCTTGAGGAATATGCATTAACCTCGGGTTGTCTAATCCACGCTTACGCTTTGATGACAAATCATGTCCATCTGTTGCTGACCCCTAAAAGTAGCAGCAGTGCCGGTATGAATTGGAACCTGATGAAATAGATTAAATCAGAAATGCCACGAATGGAAATTTTGCATTGGGGACGTAGTAATAAATTAATATTAGGAGATAAATAGCATGGATAGAGATACCATATTGGTTTTGGAGGAAGCGCCTCTCCTGGATCTCGTGGAAAAAAATTTTAATGTCAAACTTGGAGGGTTGAGGGATGAGGAATATCTCACCCAGGCCTGGGGTATAATGGAGATTCTGGTTGAAAAGGGGTGGAGTTTCGATATGCGGATTGAACGAAATTTAAAAAGAATAGACGGATACAAATTCGACAACGGCCCCGGGACCATCTTTGCACAGCACGGTTCCTTGCCCTATTTTGACAGTATGTGTGAAGGTATTTGTAAAACCTGTCTGGTCGCCCTTGTACTCACCGAAGGTGTCAAGGCAGATTGAGCCTTCCTTTTTAAAGTTAAGGAAGAGGGCCGTGGAAACGCATTCTCAAATATGGCAGATTCAGCCGGTAATCCTCTTCCGATAAATTGGAAGGCGTGTTAATCCATAATATTGAGAATGCGTTTCCACCCTGCCTGATATTTTTAATCCCCTGCGCCTTAAGGGTGATTATTTTTTGCCTGTGAAAAGGTCGGCAATGGCTCCAGTAAAGTCGTCGGTCGCCTTTTGAATGTATGCTTCCCAATCTGTACCATGGCGATAAAAGGCCATGGAAGCAATTTTTTTGGTAATTATTGCATTTCGGTAAGCTTTAAGCTTTTCTGCATTCAGAACCTGTAAAATTGAATTTTTTCCCATGCTTTTCCACATCACTTTGGGGATATAGGCCTTCAGCACTTCCCACAAAAGATCTTCATTGGTCGTAATTTCGTCAATGTGATCGGCCACCACAGTCTGGAACGTAAAAATCTGTTCACTGGTCTTTTCGGACAGCACAAATAAAGGTACGCTGGGATCTGATTCATGGATACGGATAAGCATGGCAATTTCAGCTTTTGCATAGGTGGCGACAAGATCCATAATATCCCGGATTAACGCCCAGCGGGTATCCACATGGTCCAAAAGGCGTTTTTCATAATCATCTTCCAGTAAAAAGGCGGTGAGCACCTCGGCCACGGCAGATGAAAACACCCCGCCCTTGTTGGCGGAGCTGTCTTTGATCTGTTTGATGCCCGTGAATGAAGCAATAAATCGCCGGGCAGGATCGTCAAAAAAGACATTGGCCCCTTCCACAATATATTTTAACTGGGCAAAGTTTTCGGTAAATGCCCGGACATTGCCCCGGTTGATGGTATCCTTAAACCCGCCGCAGGGGATGAAGGCCTGGATATTTGCCTGTTCAATATATTTACGGTTGGCCGGATCTGTCAAAAAATTTCTGTGAAATATAGCCCCCTCTGCCACCCGGGTGCCGTCGGGCAGGGTTATGTTCTTGCCTTTCAGTGGCACTATAAACCCCCTGGGGCCAAGCTTTTCCATCGGGAACCCCAGAGAGTTCATCCGGGGGGTGGTGTGGCGCATGAATGCAATTTGTGTCAATGCCTGTCTGTTAAGCCCTTCCGGGTCAAATAAAATGGAGCCGCCGTCAATGATCAGGCAGATTCTCCCCCTGTAGCACTGGATCTCATTGGCGCCGAGATCTCCGTCCGGGCCGCCGGTCATCATCAGGTTCAGGTCCTCTTCTTTGGCCCCGTAGTGCTGGACCATGGTGCGAAACGCCCCCATGACCGATGTGGTGGTCATGCCGCTGACTGTGATCCTGTTGCCGATACGCTGCCAGATTTCCTCCATGTCCGGGGTAATAATTTCGGTTTTGCCGTTAATGGCAAGTTCCGTTTCCCCGTCATGGGCCAGCAATCCGAACAGATCGTCATTGTCCAGAATTCCGTAAGTGTCGTGGGGGATGCCAGAGCTTTTACCTGTGGTTATGGTGCGCCAGTGGGCGTATCCTCTTTCTTTTGCCCGCAGGGCCACCTTGTCCATCAACGGCGCGGTACCTTCGTCCGGGCCAAAGAAGATCATTTCCGGTTTTTTATAGAGGTCCACCACATCGGCATCGGGTAGCATCAGATCCATGATTCCGTCGGTGTAATCATACAGGGCCTGCATGCTGTAGGTGGCATATAAAGAATGGGGTACCACCACGCCCTTGGATCCACTTTCGCAGATATCCTTGTGTTTCAGGCGCTGGGCCTTGGGGCCCAGGGCATAATTGAGCAGCACGGCATTATCCAGTTCCATGGCGTGGTTGGCCGGTGTTACCCGGATCATGCGAAGTCCGCCCCTGGCAATGTCGGCGGCCCGAAGGTGAGTGCCGCTGGCATAATGGCCGTTGACATAAAAAACACCAAATACAAACTGATCAAATACCAGGGGATCCAGAATCCGATGGTCCATTCTGAATGCAAAGGAGCGCTTCTCGGGTTTATAAAAATTGGTCTTTAAGGTGGCACTGATAAATTTGAACATGAAAGAAAAAATATCCTGTCCCATGGGAGAATCCATGAATCTGACAGACAGGGTCTGCTCAAAATCAGACCGGGCCTTGTCCAGTTTATCCCCGTCACAATCACACAGGCCTGCCGGGTTGAACCGGTCATCAAAGAGTTTAAACAAAACCTTGATCAGGTCCGGGTGGGCGAAGACAGTATCCATGATTTCGCGGTACACATAGGTAGACTTATTGGACTCGTGAATTCTGGCGGCAAAGGCGGCCTTGTGATCAGCATTTTCCAGGCTGTCCATGATCTCTTTGTCACTGTGATTGCCCCGTTCCTTGTAAATGAACATATGGGTGAAATCCACAGCGTTTCCGGCAAAGAGCATCTGCCTGAAGTTTAAGCGGCCATCCACGTAAAGCCGGGTAATTGCTGAAATGCTGAAACTTAAAAATGCCTGCAGATCATCGATAATCAGCTTTTCCAGGGTGCCTGACAGGTCACCTGTAACATAGACAGAGCAGATGGATGAAGGGACCCCTGCTTTGGTGCGGTAGGGCTCCCAGTATGCCCGGGTGATGATCAGACCATGGTCGGCGAACAATCTGCGCAGAACCTCCATCTGGGGTTTTTCAAAATCGGAGTTAAACATGAACAGGGTTTCGGAAATATCAGCTAAGGGGTACACCGCGATCACCGGGGTTACTTCGTTTTCCACGGTTTCAAGAAACATCTCATACCGGTTGCGGGTCAACCGGGGGGTCTGGTCATAGTCCTTGTCCAGATCGAAAAGGAAACGCGATCCTGATAGCGTTTCTTCGGGCATATTCAGTATGGTTTCAGAACGGAATACATAGGTGTAGTATTTTTTTTGTGGGTTAAAATAGTATTCCCTGCGATGCCCGACCAGTTGACTGTCCAGTATGCTTTCCATGGCCTGCCGGGTTTCGGCAGTGGCAATGCGCACCCGCTGGGCCTGACTGGTTTCGGTTAAGCCGAAATCAACGTCCGCCACCCAGGGAAACAAGTCCACACCATCGCCTTTGACCCGAAGACTTATGGCGATGGCGGAGAGAATCCGTTTTAAAAAGTCCTTGGTAATGGTTTGAAAAAAATAGGGCGGCAGACCCAGGTCATAAAGCAGGAGACCGGCAGCCCGGTTAATGCAGTTTGCGGTGATCAATCCTTCCGAAGACAGATCAATGACAGCCTCATACAAAAGGCTCGGGTTAAGATTAACGCGCCTGGCCTGGCTTATAATATACGTTCCTGATGAAACAGATCTATTGGTCGGGGTTTTCATGGCGCCTCCTTGGAATTGATGTCAGTCATTAAAATTAGTGGAACGTATACAGCCGTAAAGGATACAGGTTTTCAACCTGAGCAGCAACCCCTGGATCTATTGAATCCAGAGAAGTTGCATGTCATTGACCGGCAGTTAAATACTGATCTTAAATAGTTCTTGGGGATCATTTATCAACGTATGAAATTGAACAAAAATCTTTGCGAACCATTTGGAATGGTGGTATGAATTTTTTAAGGATATAAGGATGCAGAACCACACATCATGAATATAGATATTATCGGAGCCGAATCATTAGGTGTACGCGGGCTATGCTGTTTTGTGACAGTTGGCGAACAAAAGATTCTTATTGATCCCGGGATTGCCCTGGGATTCCTTCGTAAGCGTCAGGCGCCGCACCCGGCTCAAGTTGCGGTGGGCGAAGTAATTCGTAAAAAAATCATACAGGCCTGGGGCGTTGCCACAGACATTGTTTTCAGCCATTTTCATGGGGACCATGTTCCGCTGGTGGATGCAAATCCCTATCAGTTAGATGCCTCCCTGGTGTCAAATTTGAATCCCGGTGTACCGATCTGGACAAAAGCACCTGATTTTTTAACTGCCAAGGAACAGAAAAGATTTTCAGCCCTCAAAGAAAGGCTGGATGCCCGATGGCAGGATTGGACCACGAAGGCCGGTCTGTTACGGTTTTCTGCGCCCGTTCCCCATGGAGAGAAAACAGAGCGCAACGAAAGTGTTATCATGACCCGGATTGAGGATGACATTGTGTTTGTGCACACGTCGGACATTCAGCTTCTTGATAACGATACCGTTGATCTTGTGCTTGGGTGGCAACCAGATATACTGCTGGTCGGCGGTCCGCCGCTATACCTTGAGCAACTCAGTTCAAGGCTGCGTAACCGGGCCTGGCATAACGCGGTACGGCTCGCTGATTCGGTGAATACACTGATTCTTGACCATCACTTGATGCGAAGCCTTGAAGGACTGCAGTGGCTGGACAGCCTCTCATCAGAATCCGGGCACCGGGTTTTTAGTGCAGCTGACTTCATGGGAAAGCCACGCCGGTTATTAGAGGCTGAAAGAAAAATGCTCTATGAAAAAATGCCTGTCCCTTTGAGATGGCACCAGGATTATGCAGAAAAGAAGGTTGACACTAAAGGGTTTCAGATATTCCTGTCCCCCCCAGGATGAAAAATTTTGAATGCAATGTTTAATGAATATTAAAAAGGAAAAAGATATCAATATCAAATCAAAAACCGATAAGATAAACGACTGTTCTGAGTGCAATGCTAGCTGCAACCGTGAAGATCTATTTAGCATCGACGACCGGCTGGTGTGCCGGAAATGTCTTTTTGGGGAAACGTTACCTGTCACGATCTACCCTATTGGAACTATAAACAACAATTTTGAAAGGGATGAAACACCATTTGGAAGAAAAGGCAGTGGCGCGGTTTCTAAAATTGAGCTGTTACCGTCCCAAAAGCGTTTTATGTTGGGGCTTGAACAGGAACCTATGATCACAATTGTTTACTATCTGCATAAATCCCGTTCGGTTAAGACATGCTTTAAGCGGGGTATTGACGGCAAACAGGTCGGGGTATTTGCCTCCCGGACCCCGGACAGACTGTCAAGGATCGGAATACAGGATGTAACGCTTTTGGATATCAAGGGTACGACGTTGTTTGTTAAAGGGCTGGATGCGGTCAATGGGACGCCGGTTCTGGATATAAAATTAAAAATTAAAACAGCCCAGCCATGATTTCTGAGAAAATAAAAGAAAAATACGACCAGGCTCCCCATGCCCCCGGGGTTTATCTCATGCGGGACAAAAAGGGAAAGATTCTTTATGTGGGCAAGGCCAAGGATTTAAAAAAGCGGCTGGCCTCATATTTTGTAAGAAAGGATCAGCCTGAGCCCAAGACCGCAGCGCTTCTGGCCCTGGTGGCTGATTTTGATCTGGTCGTCACCCAGTCCGATCAGGAGGCCTTTATCCTGGAATCCAACCTGATCAAAAAAGAATCCCCTAAATATAATGTTCTTCTTAAAGACGGCAAAAACTATCCATTGCTGCGCATTGACATGAATGAGCCCTATCCTTCCATCCAGCGGGTACGACGCATTGAGAAGGATAAAGCCTTGTATTTCGGGCCGTATTCTTCCTCCAAGAGTGTGAACCAAACGTTAAAGCAGATCCAGCGGATTTTTAAACTTCGAAAGTGCCGGGACGCCCAGTTTAAAAATCGGTCCCGGCCCTGTCTGAATTATCAGATCAAGGCATGCCTGGGGCTTTGCTGCAATGAGGTGGACCCCGTGGAATATCAGGCCAGGGTTAAGGATGCAGTTTTGTTTCTTAGGGGGCGGACCCGGGAGGTGATCAAAAAACTGCGCCTTGAGATGGCGGAATATTCAGCTGCCCAGGCTTTTGAAAAGGCCGCCCAGGCCCGGGATACCATCTTTGCCGTGGAACGGATCATGGAGCGCCAGGTGGTGGTGTGTGCGGACGGACAGGACCGGGATGTGCTCGGACTTGCCTGGAAGCGGGATCGGGCTGTGGTGACCGTGATGCAGGTAAGGTCCGGACATCTGATAAACACGACCTATTACCCTTTGGACCTGGGATTTAAGGACCCGGATGAGGTTTTGGCCGCCTTTGTGACCCAGTATTATGAGAAAGCCGCTCAGATTCCGGGATTCGTTCTGTTCAGCCATCCATCTGATGACATGGACCGGGCCGAAGCCCGGCTCAATGAAGTGGCTGATCACCGGGTTCATTTTCATTCTCCGATTCGCGGAGAAAAGAAACGGCTTGGGGACATGGCCCGGCTTAACGCAAAGGCAGAGCTTGAAAAAATTTTATCCAGGGAGGAGGAGGCCCGGGCAGGGCTTACCATGCTTCAGCACCTTCTGGGTATGGACCGGCCGCCCGAACGTATGGAGTGTTTTGACAACTCCAATCTCCAGGGAAAAGATCCCGTCGCAGCGATGGTGGTATTCTCCGGCGGCAGGCCTGATAAAAATGCTTACCGTAAATTTATTATAAAGGATATTGACCACCAGGATGACTATGCCTATATGACCCATGTTCTTTCTCGCCGATTCCGGCACGATCGGGAAGATATGCCCCTGCCGGATTTGCTGGTGGTGGACGGAGGAAAAGGGCAGTTGTCCATGGCCGTGAGTGTAGTTATGGAATTGGGGCTGGAAGGGATGTTTACCCTGGCAGGCCTGGCCAAAAAGGATGCGGACAAGGGCGAGAAAGCAGATAAGGTCTACCTGCCCGGGCGGTCCAATCCGTTGAATACGGCCCAGTCTGCCAAGGCGCTTTTTCTTCTAGAGCAGATTCGGGACGAGGCCCACAGATCTGCCATTACCTTCCAGCGCTCCCGCAGGGAAAAACGGGGAAAACTGTCCGTCCTTGACGGTATCGCCGGTATTGGACCTAAAAAAAAGAAGCTGCTGCTCACCACCTTTAAAGGTATTGATAATATCCGAAAACAGTCGCCGGAGACGCTTGCCTCGCTTCCCGGCATTACGCCGGCAATGGCAGAGAATTTGCTCCAGGTGTTGTCTGAACTGAAGTTTCCTGAAAATTAGAATCGGTTTGAGAAAGCCTCAAGATGCAGTTGGCATGGAAATTGAGTTTCATTTTTCATGCCAAACTTAAACGGTTTGTTGAAATAACATACTGAATTTATTTAAAATAAGCGATAAATAGATCTTGGAAGGTAGGCGCTCCTATGGTATATTTTAATTGGCTAATTAATTGAAATTATACCAAAAAAGGAGCGACCTACCATGTTTATATTACGTGATTTGCTATTACCTCTGCAAGCTGTATTTTCTAATACTGTTCAGGGACAGAAACGGAAGGTCTGGTTTGTATACACGCTATTGGCTGTGTTGGTTCCATTTACATCATCAATCACCTCTAACCTGTTACGTGCCCTGCAAACTCTATTTGGTTTAAAGCTGAAAAGTCAGCGCTTTTATGCCTTCATGGCAAGCCCAACATTACCATGGAAAGGACTATGGCATACGATGTGGGGAATGATTCCGTCACCAGCTGTAAAAGAACGAATTCTGCTAGTACTGGATGATTCCATAAACCCAAAGAGTGGAAAAAAAATTTTTGGTTGCGCATATTTTCACAACCATGCCTCAAAGTCTAACCAAAGTTCGTATCCATGGTCACAGTGTATTCTGGCAGTAGGATTATTGAAAAAAATAAAATCCAGATGGGCCTGCCTGCCTCTTGATTTTCGATTTTATATGATGAAAAAGGACATTGAGGCAGAATCTGCGACTGCCACACGGAAAGGAGAGGTTCTTCATTTTGAAGACAAAATGGCACAGGCGGCCACAATGATAACGGATATTCGAAATTACTATAAGCAACCGGTGTTGATTGTGACAGATAGCTGGTTTGGCAACAATGGCCTCTGGTCCAGGTTGGATCGTAGAAATGAAGGCTCTTTCCACCTGCTTTCTCGTATGCGAACAAATATTATTCTGTATGATTTTGCACCTGTCGCTACAGGAACACCTAAGGCTGGCCGTCCACGAAAGTATGGCCTACGTTTGGGTTCTGTGGATGATTGTGCAGGGAGGTTGAAGGAGAACTCCCAGAGTTATAGGGTTTTTCTCTACGGCAAAAAAAGGGAAGTGCTGGCGTATTCACAAACCGTTATGCTGAAGACGATGAAGTGTAGGGTGCGGGTTGTCTGGGTTTATCGAAAAACACGGTACGTTGCCCTCATGACCACAGATATGAGGCTTTCGGTTGAGCAAATTATAGAATATTATGGCGCGCGCTGGAAAATTGAATCAGGATTTAAAGAAATTAAGCAGGAGATTGGCAGTTCAAAATCACAAGTTCGGAATTCGGAAGCCGTACTGAATCACCTTAACTTCTGCATGATGTCCACAACGCTGACATGGATCTATGCTGACCGGTTGGAAAATGCACCCGATCGAAGATATAAAATTCGGGGACGAGCCGGATTTGCATTTTCTGATGTGCGGCGGATAATTGCGGAGGCGGCATTGAGTTCTGATTTTTATAGTGTTTGCCCTGTGCCAGCGCAAACCCCACAAAAATCTTTCGTCAAAATCCTGCTACGCATGGTTGCATAGCAAAAAACTCGATAAATTTACAGGAAACTTTAGGTCTGAATAAGCTGTAATTAATTTATCTTTTTGTTTTTTGTCATTAAAAACGCGAAGATATCAGCGTCTGAAACTTCGTGTTCTTCTCGAACTTCGTGGTAAATTAAAAAATAAAAGGTATTGGTGATTAACCTTTGACTGCCCTGATTGTCTTGCATCTCGGAGTGGACATTTATGCTCAGCTGTTTTATTAGATAGTGTTTTGTTTCGACAAAATTTAATGATTGTATTATGATCCAAATTTTTGGCGAAAATCTACTTAGCAACGGACCCGTCAGCGGGCCGGGAGAAGAAAATGAACGATAGGTTTGAGGACGACAACACTCAGAATACTGACCAGGGCATTGACCAAGGCATCGATGAAATGAGCTTTGAACAGATGCTTGATGCCTATGATTCAAAAATCGGCCGGGAATTCAAGCCCGGGGATATGGTGGAAGGGCAGATCATTTCCATCGGAGAAAATTCAGTTTATTTGGACACGGGGACAAGGTCCGACGGTGTGATAGATAAGTCCGAGCTGCTGGATGAAAATGGTGAATTTCAGTATTCAGTGGGTGATATCCTCAAACTGTATGTGGTTTCCTTGAGCGAAAGCGAAGTGATTTTGTCCAAGGCGGTTTCCGGGGCCGGAATGGCTGCCATGATTGAGGATGCCTATCACGGGCATGCCCCTGTTGAAGGTCGGGTGACCGGCGTTGTCAAAGGCGGTTTCTCAGTAGATGTCCTGGGTAAAAGGGCGTTTTGTCCGGTGAGCCAGATTGATGTCAAATATGTGGAAACCCCCGAAGATTACGAGGGCCAGACTCACCATTTTCTGATTACCCGGTATGAGGAAAAAGGCCGGAATATTGTCGTCTCCCGCAGGGAGCTGCTCAACGAGCAGATCAGGGAAGAACGTACCGCATTCATGAAAGAATTGGCCGAAGGGGATACGGTCCAAGGCAAAGTGATTAAGCTGATGTCCTATGGCGCCTTTATTGAACTTGCCCCCGGCGTGGAAGGCATGGCCCATATTTCCGAATTGAGCTGGTCCAGGGTGGAAAAGCCCGAAGAAGTGGTGCGGGTGGATGATGTTCTGCCTGTCAAGGTTCTAAAGATTGAAAAACCACTTTCCGACTCCCCTAAAATTTCCCTGTCCGTTAAACAGACCTCGGGAAACCCCTGGGATAATATCGATACCACGTTTAGTACCGGAGACCAGGTCAGCGGTAAAGTGGTCCGGCTAACCTCTTTCGGGGCTTTTGTGGAGATTGCCCCGGGTATTGACGGTCTGGTCCATATATCTGAAATGAGCCATGTGAAAAGGGTGCTGCGTCCCGAGGACGAGGTTAGCGTCGGTGAGATTATTCAGGTGATGATCAAGGGCATTGACATGGACAGTAAGCGGATCTCTCTGAGCATAAAAGATGCGGCAGGCGATCCCTGGACCGGTGTTCTGGCAAAATATCCCGTGGGTAGTGTCGTAGAAGGCATCCTGGAGAAAAAGGAAGGCTTTGGGCTGTTCATCCGTGTGGAACCCGGCATTACAGGCCTGATGCCTATGTCAAACCTGCGCCAGTCCGCCAATGCCGGGAAAATTGAGGCACTGAAACCCGGGGATACTGTACCGGTCCTGGTTCAAGAGGTAGATGAGGATAACCGGCGTATGACCCTTGCCCCCCCGGATCAGAAATCTTTAGGCAACTGGAAGCAGTTTGCAAAAAGTGCCAAGAGTGGTTCTTCCTTCGGGTCTATGGAAAGCATCCTTCGCGCAGCACTGGAGAAAAAGAAATAGGGTCGCTCTCCTGTGCTTTTAATATGTCAGCAATGTTTATCACCGATTTTGACGGCACCCTGCTCACGGATCACAGGCGTATCCGTGGCCAGGATCTGGATACCCTGGCCGGATTAAGGTCTGCCGGTGTCATTACGGTTATTGCCACAGGGCGCAGCCTTTATTCCTTCCGGCGCGCCCTTAAGCATATGGGGCTTGATCCGGAAGATTTGCCCCTGGATTATTTGATTTTTTCAACAGGTGCCGGCATCATGGTCTGGCCTGGGAATCAATTGATCCGTTCCTGTTCCATCCCTAAAGACGGAGTCTTGGAAATTACCGCCTGTTTTGATCGTTTTGGCTTTGATTATATGATCCACAAAGCCATTCCCGATACCTCATACTTTTTGTTTAAATCCACATCCGATTGTAATTTTGATTTTCACCGGCGGATGGCAATGTATGCGAATTTTGCTACGCCCCTTGGGATGGGAACCACGATTTATGACCAGTCCACTGAGGTACTTGCCATTGTGCCCGGTGGATTTTCCTGGGAGACGCTGGATACGCTTCGCTGTGAACTGTCCGGATTCAGCGTAATTCCTGCGACTTCTCCATTGGACCATCAATCTTTGTGGATAGAGGTGTTTCCTGCCGGGGTCAGCAAAAGTGCGTCGTCCCAATGGCTGGCCCGACATCTTGGTATTCGTCGGGAAATGGTGACCGCCGTGGGGAACGATTACAATGACGCAGACCTTTTGCACTGGGCCGGGCAGGGGTTCTTGATGGATAACAGCCCGGATGTCCTGAAAAATAAGTTTCTATCTTCGGGCTCTAACAATGAATGCGGTGTGAGCCGGGCGGCAAAGTCGGCAGGGTTTCTACGCTAAGCTTTCGTCCGGGCCATGATAATAACGATGTTCAGCCAATTATGGGTTTGGAAATATAATCCTTGGCACCCATCTGAAGGGCCTGGATGACATCTTGTTTTTTACCGGTGCCTGAAATCACGATCCTGGGCTGATCCGGGTCAGATTCATGGATGGTGTGCATGACCTCCAGGTCGTCCATGACAGGCATGAGCAGATCTGTGATGACCACATCCTCTTTTTCCCGGAAAAATAGATCCAGGCCCATATGCCCGTCTTCCGTCGTAAAAAACCGGTATCCCTTATCCTCGAATAAATCAACAGGCTTTCCCTGATGGAGATCTCATCATTTATGATGAGAAGCGTTTCCTGGTACATTTTGATCGGGTGTATTTTTGAAAATTTATTCACTGGGAGCATAGTTCTTCGGTATTTGTAGATATTTTAAATGCTTTAAAATAATATTGCCGAAAACGACGATACCAGCTCGATGGAACAAACGTAAATCACAGCTCTTTAATTAATTGCGCCATATCCCTGACTGCCGTGTCCATACCTGTCATGACAGCCTTTGAGATGATGGCATGTCCGATGCTGTATTCTGTGATTTCAGACAATCCCTTGAATTCTTTGATTGATTGGTAACAGATGCCGTGTCCGGCATGAACGCCCAGCTTCAGTTTGACACCGATTTTTGCCGCATCCACAATCCTTGTGTATTCTCTTTCCCGGTCATACGAGGTTTTGGCATCGCAGAATGCGCCGGTATGAATTTCAATGGAATCGGCATCAATTTTGTGGGCCATTTTGATCTGATCCAGATCAGGATCAATAAAAATGCAAACCTTGATTCCGGCATTTTTCAGGGTGATTACGGCCTGGCGAATGTGTTCCATATGGGTAATCACATCAAGTCCGCCTTCGGTGGTAATCTCCTCTCTTTTTTCAGGTACCAGGGTGACGGTTTCGGGTTTTATGTCCAGGGCAATGCCCAGCATTTCACTGGTGGCTGCCATTTCAAGTATCAACCGGGTTTTTATTGTCTGGGAAATCAGCCGGACATCGCGTTCCTGGATGTGGCGGCGGTCTTCCCGCAGATGTACCACAATGGCATCTGCCCCGGCGGTTTCTGCGGCCAGGGCGGCTTGAACCGGTTCCGGGTGTTTGGCGCCTCTTGCCTGGCGCAGGGTTGCCACATGGTCTACATTTACTGCTAACTCAGCCATTTTGATCTCCTTTCGTTCAGGAATTAACTTTTTCAGAATGCAGTCAGATCGAGATTCTTTTCTATGAGCCGGAGAAGTTCAAGACTTTTTTCTTCCATTTCCCGGGCCTGGCTTTCACCCAATTCATGGTCAAACCCAATCAAGTGAAGAATGCCGTGTATCAATAATTGAGACATCCGTTCATCCGTGGAAATTCCTGCGGATAGTGCCTCGGTCTGGGCCGTATCAAGAGAGATCACCACATCTCCGAGAAGTCCCGGGGTAATATCTGAAAATTCTCCCTCCTGCATGGGAAAGGAAAGCACATTGGTGGGGGCGTCTTTGCCCCGGTATGTCCGGTTCAGATCCCTGACCTGGGCATCATCCGTAATCACAATGGAGATTTCGTGGTTATCACAACCCAAGGCGCTTAAGATCTGTTCGGTCTTTTTGTGCAGAGGCGTTGTTGGCAGCCTCTCCTCTTGGTGGTTGTCTATCAGTATCTTTAGGTTTTCCATTCTTCTTGTCCTGCTTTTTATCCTGGGGCTTGTCAGTGTACTCAATGCGGCTGTGGTAAATAGAGGTTAAAATGTTATTAAAACTTTTGGCGATTTGGTGCAGATCTTTCAGCGTCATTTCGCACTCTTCGAGCTGACCGTCGGCAAATATATCATTGATCAGCTCTTTTACCCGGCCCTTGATTCTGGATGGGGTAGGGCGCTCAAGTGCCCGGGTTGCAGCTTCTACCACATCTGCGAGCATGACAATACCCGCCTCCCTTGTCTGGGGTTTGGGACCCGGGTATCTGAAATCATCTTCATTAATGTTTTCATTTCCGGCGTTCTTGCTTTTGTTATAAAAATATTTTATCAGGGATGTACCATGGTGCTGGATAATGCCTTCCACAATTTCATTGCCCAGTTTGTATTTTTTGGCCATTTCCACGCCTTTTTTAACATGGCCGATGAGAATCAATGCGGACATGGACGGGGAAAGTTTGTCATGGCGATTCCGCCCGTCAGATTGATTTTCAATGAAATACATGGTTTTGTCCAGTTTGCCGATGTCATGGTAATATGCCATGACCTTGGCCTTGAGACTGTCTGCATGGATGGCGGATGCGGCTGCTTCGGCAAGGGTTGCTACAATAACACTGTGATTGTATGTGCCCGGAGCCTCGATCATTAATTTTTTGATCAGGGGCTGGTCCAGATTTGAAAATTCCAGTAGTTTTGCAGCCGTCGTATAATTGAACAGAACTTCGATTAACGGTGTGAATCCCACGGTAAGAATGGCCGCAAATACACCGCCGCCTACGGCCATTGTCACCTGTTTAAGTAATATTCCCCATGGCAGTGCCTGGGAGGGCATGAAAAACCCAAGGGCAATGGCAAGGCATGCATTGAACAACGCCAGTTTGAATCCTGCCACAATGAAATGGTGACGTTCTTTTCTTTCCTTGATCCAGTAGGCCGCTGTGACACTGGACAGAAAAAAGAACAAAAAGACCTGGAACTCGCAGCCAAAGGAGATGGTACATAAACTGCAGAGCACTATAGAAAAATACAGGGCAATGTCGAACCCCAGGAAAATGCAGGTGATCATGGCCGCAGCCGGCAAGGGAACCACCATATATATTGCTCTTGAGGCGATTTTACCGGACATTTCCGGATTTGAGGCGTGGGCAATGTACACGGCAAGCTCGGTAAATCCGATATAAAGCAAAAGGCCCAGGACAAGAAAGGTCATGTGTTTATTCATATCCCGGCCAAGCCTTGGATGATCTTTGAGGTAAAGAAAATAAACCACAAGAAGCAAAAGGCTGGTAAACATGCAGATGCCGGTAATGGTCATGATAACATCTTTATCCTCGACCTGTTCGCTTAGGGCGTTGAGTTTGACCAGTTTGAGTTCATCAACCCGCTCCCCTTCCCGAATGATCATTTCGCCTGCCTTGATCTGGTAAAGGGTGGGTTTGATGTGTGTCTGGGCTTCCCGGATGCGCTTTTCCGTTTCATTTTTATTCAAGGTGATATTGGGCCGTAAAAGTCGCTGGCAGATATCCACAACCAGATTGGCCAAGCTGTAGTTGGCGTTTTTCAGGAGAGGCTGGCCCACAACCCTTACCATGGTCTTGGCCTGGTCTGGTCCGTAAAACACCTTGAGGTCGGTAATGACGCGTTCCTCGTGGGAGTGAATGGTTTTAAGGATGATTCCTTTTTCTTCTTCGGCCAAAAGAATCTCTTTATTGCTTACGACGCCGTTGGTCAGAATAGTACCTATAATGGCGGTAAGATATCCCGTAACCTCTTCGGAAAATTTTTCATTGAACAGGATCTGGAACGCACCTTTGGAGATTTTTATGCCCAGTTTTTTTTCAAATTGGGGCTTGAATGCCAGGGCCATGGAAAATGCGGGAGCCGGAGATCCGGGGGGGCTATTTTCCAGTGCATTTTCCTGGGATTGGAACATCTCTTGTCCGAAATGCATGGCCGCTGCAATGTCGGTGGTTATATTTTTCAACAGGTCGGCATCAAAATCATATACCGTTTTGGTCGATGTCTTGGCATAATTCATTTTGGCCAGGTTGGTGGCCTTGTCTTCTATAAAAAAATTTTTGGGCGCTTTAATGTCCCTGCCAGCCACATCACCTATTTTATATGCATATGATTCAGTGGTGTGGTCAAAGGTCTGGGCCAGGGTGAACAGAGTTACTACCAGAAGAAACATCACCGGCGGGAGATACGGGGTGGATGACAGGACTTGCCCGACCTGCTTAAACCATCCCTGGTTATTTGCTTTTTTCATACGCGTCTATGATGTCGGACACCAGACGGTGCCTGACAACATCTTCCTTTGAGAATTCTATAAATGAGATCCCCTTTATCCGGGCAAGCAGCTTTCTGGCTTCCACCAGCCCCGATTTTTTCCCTCCGGGCAGGTCTGTCTGGGTAACATCACCTGTAATAATGGCTTTTGAACCATATCCAATTCGGGTTAAAAACATTTTCATCTGTTGGGAGGTGGTGTTCTGGGCCTCGTCCAGAATGATAAATGCATCGTTTAGGGTTCTGCCCCTCATAAATGCAATGGGTGCAATCTCAATCGTTTCCTGCTCAATATAAGCTCTGGCTTTTTCAAAATCAAGCATATCATAAAGGGCATCATACAGAGGCCGTAAATATGGATTTATTTTTTCAGCCAGGTCACCCGGAAGAAAACCCAATGCCTCTCCAGCTTCCACCGCAGGACGGGTGAGAATGATTTTTTTTACATCACCTTTTGTAAACGCTGCAACGGCCATGGCCATGGCAAGGTAGGTTTTTCCGGTGCCGGCCGGGCCGATACCGAAAAGGATGTCATTGGATTTTATGGCCTCGGTGTATGTCAGCTGGGTTGGGGTCCGGGGTGTAATCGGCTTGTTCTTGGCCGTTACCACTATTGTGGTGGTAAAAATTTTTTTCAAGGGGGTGGCCCCACCCTGTTGAACCGCATTAATGGCGGCATCCACAACAGCAGGTGTCAATCGTATTTTTTCTTCCAGAAGGTCATAAAGTTGGCCGACCAGATCAATCACCTTATCTGCTTTTTTTTCTGCACCACTGACTGAAATTGCTCCCCCCCTTGAGTTTATTTTAACATCAAAGGCCCGGGCAATTTTTTCCAGGTTGGTATTGTGTGTCCCAAAGAGTTTCTGGGCAAGGGTAATGTTCTGAAACTCAAGATTTTTCATGGGCTATAGGGTGCATTTTATTGGTTTAAAGGTCAATAAAAATCTTGACTGGCAAGTTATCCTGCTGTTATCTGTTTGTGCATTTAAAATTATAATCAAATTAAGGGAACATATGAATTTTTTTGACCTTTGCGTATTGATTATTATTGGGTTTTGCCTTATCCGGGGGGGCTTTAGAGGCTTGGTTCGGGAAATTTCCGGCATCGTGGGGGTTGTGGCCGGTTTCTACGGAGCCAACACCTATTATCCCCAGTTGATTCCCTATATTAATTCATGGATTTCATCACCGCAGATTCAAAAACTGGTCTGCTTTTTTCTATTGTTCTGTCTAATTCTCATTGCTGTGGGGCTTGTGGCCGCCCTGATCCACAAATTGCTGAAAATTGTATTTTTAGGCTGGGTGAACAGAACATTCGGTGTTATCTTCGGGGCTGCCAAAGGTATACTTATTACAACCGTCCTTTTTATAATAATCACAAGCTTTGCACCCAACGGCAGTAATCATATGGCAGCGTCCCGCACTGCACCCTATCTGGCCCAGGTTGCTGATGCTCTGACCCTGTTTATCTCCCGGAATATCAAAATGGATTTCAGTAAAGAGTTGGAAGGATTAAAACAAACGTGGAAACAATAACTCCCCTGCTTGAGATTATCCGAAGGCTTCGGGGGCAGAACGGATGTGCCTGGGACAGGAAGCAGACCCCGTCCACCATGTGGAGGTGTCTTGCCGAAGAGCTATATGAACTGGAAGAAGCCATCGTCAAAGATGATGAGGATAATATTGTAGAGGAGCTTGGAGACGTTCTTTTCCAGGTCCTTTTTATTATGGAAATTTATGCCGACTCCGGCAGATTTCCCTTTAACCGGGTGGTTAATGCCGTGGCTGAGAAAATGATTCGTCGCCATCCCCATGTTTACGCAGACAGCCGGATTACATCCGAAGATGAATTAAATAAACAATGGGAGGCGATTAAGGCTGGAGAGAAAATCGGTTCGGGCACTTCTGAAAGACGCTCTGCCCTTGACAATGTGCCTGGCGGAATGCCGGGGCTGCTGCGGGCTTTGAAAGTTTCTAAATCTGCAGTTAAGGCCGGATTTGAGTGGGAAAACTTAGGGCAGGTTCTGGATACCGCAGTTTCAGAAATACATGAATTTGAGGCAGCACTCTCCATGGACCAGGATGATGCCATACTTGAATTTGGAGATATCCTTTTTTCCCTTGTGAATGTGGCAAGATTTGCCGGTTTTCATCCGGAAACAGCACTTTACCGGTCCACTTCAAAATTTGAGGAACGATTCAGGACCATGGAAGCTGCCATTGAAAAAAAAGGCCTTGATTTAAAGCAGATGTCTCCCGGAGAAAAGGAGACGTACTGGCAGGCAGCCAAACAGGTTTGTGCACAAAGAAAAAAATGATGTCTATAGCCTCTTATTTAATCTGCGGTCCTTACAGGTAGTCACCTCTCTGGAATTTTAGATATTCTGTTTTTGCAGTAATAGCCGTACTGGTGGCAATATCTATGAGTTCCTGATCATCTTCTCCAAGAGACAGTGCTTCTTCCAATAAAGATGTGGCGTCTTCATCCAGCCCTTTAAGCACAGGCTCAATATCCTTTAAAGTGAAACTGGTATCATTGAGCTGGGATGAATAGCTTTCCAGGCCGGTCAGCAGCTTGTCGGTTTTATTCGTAACAATGGAAGATACGGTTTGAATGTCAAAAGCCGGCGCAGAGATTTCACCCAATTCACTGGTCTGTGTCCCTTCCTTGGCCGCCTCTATTTCTTCCTGTGCGGAACTGAGCAATGATTCAAATCCCTGTGCCTGTCCTCTGGCCTGGGATACTTTAGTTGATTGACCATTTATTATTTGGGTAATGTTTTGGATATTGT
This sequence comes from Desulfobacter hydrogenophilus, assembly GCF_004319545.1. Lineage (NCBI taxonomy): Bacteria > Pseudomonadati > Thermodesulfobacteriota > Desulfobacteria > Desulfobacterales > Desulfobacteraceae > Desulfobacter > Desulfobacter hydrogenophilus. The sequence continues at coordinate 2,170,478 of NZ_CP036313.1, forward strand.
TAATATTGGTCATATTGTCCTCCTTTTTTATTAAGGAAGAATAAAGCAAAAAGTGTGCCGACTAATTTGAATTTCCAATGATTCGGTTGTGTTTGAATTTAATATAAAAATCAAAATGTTATCGCGTTGAGGATAAAAAAACTCCTGCCTGAAGACATTGATGCGTCAGGCAGGAGGGAAAAAAATGCCGCCTGGTTAACCCACTTCGTTCATAATGGAGCCGATCATTTTTTCCGCAACCTGCTCGGCATTCACTGTGTATAGATTGGACTGAACCTGTTGTTTGAGGGCTTCAACCATCTGGGCTCTGTCTTTGGGTTCTTCGGCAGATGCGGCCGAAATTTTCTGGAGATCCCTGGTGGTGCTGGACAAATTAATGCTGTCAGAGAGGGGCTCTTCAGATTGTTTGCCTTGCTCCGCCGAAGTTTTAGCGGTCGTGTTGGCATTATTGGCAGCGTAACTTTGATTGATATACTGCGGTGTGGAATTAATTTTCATATTAAACACCCTCCTGGGATTCCATGTTGGAATCAGCCACCTGGCGTGCCAGTTCCGTCATCCGTTCTACAATGAATTTAGAATCCTCCACGGACAAGGTCTGGACAACCTTATTATTATTTTCATCAACCGAGCTATAAGTGAATTGATTTCTCCCTTGGGTAAAATCAATTTTTTTCCCCAGCTCTTTTTCAATTTGATTGGTGATATGGGCCTCATCTTTTTCGTTTTCATTGGGGCCTTCGGTGATAATTTTATCAACAATGTTGCTTGCAACCCTATCTATAATGGCCTGACGCTTGCCTTCCGATGAGATGTTGACACTGTCTGCAGAAACCTTGTTGGCATCGCTGAATTTATTTTTCCCCAGCAGTTTGCCTTGGCTGAATTGCCTTGAGTAGACTTTCAAGACATTTTGTATTTGGTATGAAGGTATCTGCATTTTAATTTTCTCCTTAAACCCAGTATCGGCTTGGTAAAATTAAAACTTTAGAAAAAATTTTTAATCATCAAAATTCCCTTCAGGACCTTTTTCCATCGTGATATGGGAGGCCTTTTCAATAATTTGTTCCCGGGTCCATTCATCTTTTTGTTCAATTTTTTTCGCTTTGAAGCCAGCCATGTGTGACTGGGTCTCAAAAATTTGTTTTTTTACCAGGTCCGCTGTATCTGTCGCGTTAAACACGTCGGTGAGCAGCGTAAATACAAAATTTTCAACGTTTTTGACCATTCGCTCCCGAACCGGCGCATCCTGGGCTGTCAGAATATTTTCAAAGGGAAGGTTCAGTTTTTTAAAATTCCCTTTTTGCCAGTCATTGGCTGCGGCAACAGTACACATTTTTTCCCACGTGGCCTGGGAAACACCTTTACCAGGCTCTTTGATAAAATTGCCAGACTCATCCATGATGGCATTGCCGAAATCATTAACCTTTACCCCCCAGGAGATCATCTGAAGGGCCGTGGCAACATTGGCTTTTGTGGTTCTTGTGTTCTTGGCAATCTGGCGCAACCGGTCGGAATTGTTTCCTGATGTACCGTGCTGGGCTCCGGAAATTCCGTAAGGGGATAGGCAGTTATGGATTTGTGCCGTCAACTCGACATTGATGCCTGAATCGCTTTGTTCAATGCCGTGGGTGGTGCCGTTGTTCAGGGCAATCCAGTCCGGGAAAATGCTGTGGGCATTGAGCCCCTGGATCAGAAACAGGGCTTCTTCGGCGGTTGAAATCCCCTGTTCTCCTTTTATTTCACCCACTTCAGTTTCAAGACCTGCCCACTCAGGCACATACGGATTTAATTCAATATTGGCCAAAAGATTCTGGTCATCGGGCATGTGGGATGCGTCAATGGCAATAGAGGTGATCCCGGTATCAAATAAAGACCGGATTTCGGTTTTTGCAGGTTCAACCTCTTCTGGTTTTTTAATTCCGAAATGGTCTGCATGGATAGCCACGGGAATGGTTATACCCATTTCATTCATATACGCGTCGGTCTGTCTTGCAATGTTCCAAAGGCTGGTGGCGCAATAGGCCCCGGTACCACCCTCGGAGCGGGCAATCTCGATGATAACTGCAGCATTGGCACGTTGTGCTGCGGCAAGGGTCCCTTTGATGACAAAAGCGTTTCTGCCGTTCGCCGCAATGGTCATGCAGCCGCCTTTGGCCAGCATGGCGCGGTCAATATATTTACCGCTGACAATTAATGCTTTTGAGCTGGGAAAGCATTTTTTCACATTGGGGGGTCTGCCGTAATCGAGCAGTTTGCGGTATTCTTCGGATTGTGAATAGGTCATGATGAAATCCTCCCGTATGTAAGTAATATCTTGTATGTAAAGAATGGTTAGGAATCATAAACTTTTTACATTAAAATAACCTAAAATCAAGTTCAATAAAAGAAGTGAAGGCAATTTTTAAATGAATGAATGAGTGTTCATGGCTTTTGGGGGTGGAGATAATAAAACTGAGTGGTCCGGGTATGATAAAATCTGCATGTGTTAATGTTATTAAGCTATTAGATATATTGATATAATGGCTTCTATTTTGAAAGTTTTTGCAAGGCTTGACATTTGTATGGATCTGTAGTTAGTTTGCACAAATTTATTGTCAGATAGATGATCCGTTGTTCATTTAGGTAAGAGAAGGATGAATATATTTGCAGAAAAGTAAGTCCGAGAAATATCATAAAATTTTAAACAGTGCCGGAGCAGTGTTTGCGGAACATGGTTTTTACAAAGCCACCATTTCACAGATTGCTGCCAGGGCTGGGGTGGCGGACGGCACTTTATACCTTTATTTCAAGAACAAGGACGATATCCTTTATCAGTACCTGAGCTTTAAAACAGATGTGGTGTTCGAAAAAATGAATGTTGCCGTGGCCAAAGGCACAAATGCGGAAAGCAAGCTGAGAAATTTGATCCGCTGTCATCTTGAGGAATTTCAAAGTGATAGAAACATGGCAATTATTTTTCAATCAGAAGTGAGATATCTACGGGATATTGAGTCTCAGGTTAAGAATATTTCAAAGATGTACCTTGATCTGTTATCCGATATTATCGAGCAAGGTCAGATTGAGGGTAGCATGCGTCAGGATCTTTTTGTCGGGCTTGTGAAACGGTTTATCCTCGGGGCTGTGGAGGGTGTCATTTCCACCTGGGTCAATGCCCATGGCCGCTATGATCTTGGGAGCATGGCAGATCCGCTGGTGGACCTTTATATGACGGGCGTCCGGGGGGGCTAAAACTAAACCCCGCCAAGCAGGAACCAACACTGTTTTTTCCCTTCCAGATATTTTTGGGGAGGGAAAGTTACGTTGAACTCAATTTTATGCTTTTTTCTTGACGCCAAAGTAGATGTCTATTAAAGCACACTGAGCCTGAATTCACGATTTAAATATAATATGGAGGTAAGTCAAGTATGTCTATGATCATTGCTCCGGCAAACTATTTGTTGTTCGGCTTTTTTCCAACAGTGATTTTTTCATTTTTTTTGCCGGTAATTGGTGTCGGGCTTTTTACCTACATCATAGCCCGGAGAATCGCTCCTCTGGTCCGCGCCAATCCGGACTATCGCTTTAACAATATTCCGGAACGGATTAAAAACCTAATCGTTGTCTGGTTGGGACAGATCCGCCAGCCTAGATATATGCGGGCAGGAATACTGCACATCATTATATTTGCCGGTTTTTTAATCCTTTCCATCCGCTCCACCAGCCTTGTCATCATCGGTGTGTTTGACGGATTTGTGCTGCCCGGGTTCGACGGCAGCCTTGGTGCTGTTTACAATTTCATTAAAGATTACGCAGCCACCGCCGTTCTTGTGGCCTGTATTATCGCGGCCTACCGCCGGGCCATCATCAAACCGGCCCGCTATGCCGTGCCTGAAAAGTATGGTCATGACCATACGGCAGAAGCGGTTTTTGTTCTGGGCCTCATCGCCACCCTGATGATTTCAGAAAGCATGTTTGACGCATCTGCTGTCGCCTACAACTATCAGGCCCTTGGTGAAGCCCATTTCCCGGCAATTTTTTCGCTGGCCTGGTTTTTTTCAAAGATACTTAGTGTTGTATCCTTGGAATTCCTCCAGGGCCTGCATATCATTATGTATTATGTGCATGATTTTACCTTCTTCTTTTTTCTGTGCTTTTTGCCTTTGGGAAAACATTTTCACGTCATCACCTCTATTTTCAACGTCTTTTTCATGCGGGTGAAAAAAGGCAATATCAAACCGGTTAAATACGGTGTTTCCGATGAGGAACTGGACAACCTTGACTCCTTCGGCGTTAAACACCTTGAGGATTTCACCTGGAAGCACATGCTTGATTTCTACTCCTGTGCAGACTGCGGCCGCTGTTCCGACCAGTGTCCGGCCAATGCAGCCGGCCGTCCTTTGTCCCCGCGGTTCATCAGCATCAAGGCCAGGGATCTTATTTTTAAGAACTATCCCATTAAGTCCGGTGTGATTTATAAATCCGACAAACTTCTGGTGGAGGATATTTATACAGAGGATGAAATCTGGTCCTGCACCACCTGCGGTGCCTGTGAGCAGGAATGCCCCCTGGGGATTGAATATATTGATAAGATAGTTGACCTGCGTCGTGGTATGGTAGATGAGGGCATGGTGCCCCAGTCCCTGCAAAAACCCCTTAAAGCCCTTGAAAAACGCGGCAACCCCTATGGTAAAATGGAGAAGAAACGCGCAGACTGGGCTAAGGAAAAGAACTTTGCCGAAACCCATACGGTCAAGGATCTGGGCAAAGACAGCGCCGATACCCTGTACTTTGTAGACAGTATTACTTCCTATGACGACAATATCCAGGACATTGCCCGCAGGACCGCCATCATCCTTGAAAAGGCCGGCGTGGACTTCGGCATCCTGGGCAAGGACGAAAAAGACAGCGGCAACGAGGTCGTCCGGTTTGGTGAAGAGATGCTTTACCAGGAGCTCAAAGCCCAGAATACCGAAGCCATTCTTGCATCCGGTGTCAAACAGATTGTCACGGCCGACCCCCATGCCCTGAATGCGTTGAAAAAAGACTATACAGGCCTGCCCCCTGTCAAACATATCAGTGAAATTGTCGCTGAAAAGATTGAATCCGGTGCGCTGACCATGAAACCGTGCAAAGATCGGGATAAAGTATATGTGTATCATGATCCCTGTTATCTGGGTCGCCACAACAGTATTTATGAATCCCCAAGACAGGCTATGGATGCCATTGCCGGCCTGACCCGGGTGGAATTGGAAAAGAGCCGTGACCGGTCCTTCTGCTGCGGCGGCGGTGGTCTGATGCTGTTTTATGAACCTGAAGAAGAGACCCGCATGGGGGTTCTCAGGGTGAATATGGCAGCCGAAGCCGGCGCCAATGTGATTGTCACGGCCTGTCCTTTCTGTCTGGTAAATATCCAGGATGCCATTAAGGTGGCCGGAAAAGAAGGCGAGATGGAAGCCCTTGATTTTACGCAACTCATTGAGGAACATTTGTAAATATTCGTTCAGCACCCCATCTTCACCTATTTTGGCCTGCTCACATAGCATTAGTATGCTACGCAGTCCCAAATAGTCGAATATGGGGTACTGTCCAAACATTTAGCTAATCATTATCTGCCGGGTTTGGTTTAATACGCCCGGCAGATTCAAAAAAATAAGCTTAAGGAGGAAATAATGGAAATTTTGGTGTGCGTCAAACGCGTTCCAGATACTGCTGAGAACGAATTTGAACTCAATTCCGAAGGAAATGATCTGGATCGTGATGATCTGGTTTATTCCGTGAACGAGTGGGACAACTATGCCGTTGAAGAAGCCATTCAGATCGTGGATAATCTGGGCGGCAGCATAACTGTTGTAACTGTGGGTGATGATGAGGCTGAAGAAGTCCTGCGGCGTGAGATGGCCATGGGTGCCAATAACGGCGTTCTTCTTTCCGACGACGCCTTTGACGGATCGGACGGCAGAGGTATTGCCGCCATTCTCAAAGCTGAAGTTGAAAAAGGCAAGTACGACCTGATTCTTACCGGAGCCCAGGCCGATGAAGGCGCGGGTCAGGTTGGCGGCATGCTTGCGGCGATGCTGGATTACCCCTATGCTTCTCTGGTGAACAAGATTGAACCCGCTGACGGAAAAATTAAAGTGGGCCGGGAAATCGAAGGCGGCAACCAGGAAATGAACGAAATTGAGTTGCCCTGCGTGCTTTCCATTCAGACCGGTATCAATGAACCCCGTTATGTCGGTATCCGCGGTATCCGTAAGGTGGCCAGTGTTGAGATTCCTGTAAAAGGTGCCGGTGATCTTGGTGTGGATGCCGGCAGCGTGGGAGAAGCCGGTGCAAAGATCAAACGCGTGGATTATTTTGTACCTGATCTGGGCGACGGTGCTGAAATGCTTGAAGGCTCCACCGATGAAATTATTGAAAAACTGATTGAGAAGCTGAAAGCCAAAGGAGGTCTTTGATCATGACACAGATTTTTGCATATGTTCCATTTAAAAACGGGGTGGCCGGAGATGTGGCGTTTGAATTCCCGGGTGCTGCAAAAAAGATTGATGCTGGTGCATCCGTCACTGCTGTTGTCTCAGGTTCCGGTGCAGACCTTGAAAAGGTCGCAAACGAACTGACCAAGGTTTATGCTGAAGTCATTAAGATTGACAATACCGCCCTGGCCTATCCCAATGCCGAGATCGTGAGAAAAGCTCTGACCAATATCATTCCGGCTGACGCCATTGTGCTGGTGCCCCATGATACATTCGGCATGGATTTGGCTCCTGGCCTGTCCATCAAACTGGATTCCGCCTATGTGGCTGATGTTGTGGATTTTGAAGGCATGGACGGTACTACCCTGAAACTTATCCGCCAGGAACTGGGCGGTGCTGTGTCCACCCATGTGACCTGCAATGCGGCTGCGGGCGCTGTTATCACCATCCGTCCGGGCGCATTTGCTCCGGTTGACGGGGGGGCTTCCGGTGCCGTGGTTGACAAATCCGGTGATGCCGGTGACCTTTCGGCCAAAAGAACCTTCCTGGAAGTGGTTGAGGCGGAAGTTGGCGATGTTGATATCACCAAATCCGACGTTCTGGTTTCCATTGGCCGTGGTATTGAAGATGAAGACAATATTGAAGTTGCCCAGGAACTGGCTGACGCCATGGGTGCGGTGGTTTCCTGCTCTCGTCCCATTGTTGACGCCAAATGGCTTGAAAAATCCCGTCAGGTGGGTACCTCCGGCCAGACCGTTAAACCCAAAGTTTACATGGCCATGGGTATTTCCGGTTCCTTCCAGCACATGGGCGGCATCAAGGGCAATCCCTTTATCGTTGCTGTGAACAAAAATCCCAAAGCACCGATTTTCCAGGTTGCTGATGTGGGTATCGTGGAAGATATTCTTGATTTTATGCCTGAACTCCAGGAAGCTATTGAAGAACTCTAAACTACCATAAGCAGATTGCCGGTGGTCAGTTTTTCCGGTATGTAACAAAAAAGCCCTGCGGACTTTAAAGCCTGCAGGGCTTTTCTTTGTTTAAACAGCAATTTCAAACCGGATGGCCGGGTGGTGCTGGTAGTCCGTTAAAACCGTGTCCTTGTACTGCCAGTCAAAAATAGAGCTAAAAGAAGTGGTTTCTATACCAGGCAGGTCAAAGGGTTTTCTTTCAAGCTGTTGGGTCAGTCCCTGCACATGGTTTTCATAAATATGGGTGTCCCCCAGAAAGCCCACAAGGGTGCCCGGTTTAAAACCTGATTCCAGGGCCAGAAGCGTCAGAAGAAGTCCATAGCTTGCAATGTTAAAGGGCAGCCCCAGGGCTGTATCCACGGATCTCTGGTTCCACAGCAGATTAAGCCGTCCGTTGATGACTGTGACCTGAAAACCGTAGTGGCAGGGCGGCAGGGCCATCTGACCCAGATCTATGGGGTTCCAGGCCGATACGATCATCCGCCGGTCATCGGGATTGGTTTTCAGGGTGTCCACCAGGTTTTTAAGCTGATCTACCCCGGCCGGAACCGGAGCCTTGTCCCAGGCCTGATATCCACCGCCAAAATGCCGCCACTGGAACCCGTAAATGGGGCCAAGTTCCCGTTCGGCCATCATCCTTTTCCTGGTCTTATCATCATGCCCGTAGGCGATCTTCGCCGGCGAGCACCATTCATCCCAGATGTGGTTGTTTCTGTCCCGCAGCCAGTTTTTATCGGTGATGCCTTTGATAAAAAATTCCAGTTCTTGGGCCACAAGGGAAAAGGGCACATATTTGGTGGTCAGCAATGGAAATCCTTGGGCCATGTCATGTTCAAACATGGCCCCGGCAATGGCAATGGTGTTCACGCCGGTGCGGTTTTCCTTGACCTGGCCCTGGTTAAGTACTTTTCTGACAATATTTGAATAGGCGTCCATATGCGTGTCCGTTTGCATGAAAATAGAAACAAGAGCCAAGAAACAAGAGGATGAAGCGCCTGCGGCGCCTGGTTTTACCCTGTATTTCTGGTTCTTTTAGTTTCATTGTTTGTTGTGGGCTTTCGGCCCATGTCCGTTATTGCGGTTAAATGGTGAAGAAAAATTCAGGCAATTGTACCAGACGATTCTGAAAAATTCATCCATTTGCTTATGGAATTTAAAAATGGTGCAAATATGGAGTGCAACTTCCATTTTGTTCCGATTTTTTGGGGTTCGGACAATTATCAAAGAGCAGATGCTCATTCAAAATGTCATGGGCCGGTAAGGCTTTCCAGGATCCAGAAGACAGTCTGAAAACGCCCGGGCCTGGGTCTGGATGGTCCTGCGAAATGAAGATGTTCCCTTGAAATGATCTTCCAGATCTTGTGGGGTAATCGTTCGCTTGACCGGAACATAGCCGGATTTGCCCTGCTGTTTGTTCGCCCACTGCTGTGCAAAAATATCACCTCCTGTAAATACTGAGGAGCCATTATCGCATTCAACAGTTTTTTAGCTGACCCGGTAGACAGGATGTTACGCATAGGAAAACGAAAAAATTCTACCATGATTTTTTCTGACATAGGCCAGGCCCTGGTGAAAAGAGCGGTCATGAAGAAAAGAAAAATGCTCCTTATTTAACTGGAGTGATGCCTGCCTGATCTGTGTTTCACATTCCAGAAGGCGAGGCTCAAACACATGCCCCGGGATCAGATCCTCCATAAAGGCCAGGGGTTTAAGCGCCATGACTTCAATTGTCGGTCCCAAAGAAGACTTAAGACAGATATCCAGGCTCTTCTCGAAAAGTCTTTTCGCCATTTCTTGGTCTTTCTGCAGTACCGCGGCCCGGGCCAAATTAAAACAGGCGAGTTGCCAGGGATGGTCCTGCTGCCATACATTGGGGAGATGGGTCACCAGGGCAGAATAAAGTGCGTTAAAATCCTCAGGGGCAGATTTTGCCAAAAACCGGCAGAGCAGGGAAATCTGCCATTGGGTTAAGTTAGACAGTTGTTCCGGAACCGTTTCCAACTCCTGAACTTCAAGGTATATTTTAAGACAGGATAAAGCGCCATCCATATCCCCTGCATCCAGACGCGCCAGCGCCAAGTAACAATATTGGCGCATCCATTCAGGCTTAAACTCCGGAGATGTATTTTCTCCCAAAGCCTGCCTTGCTTTCCCGGATAACAGCTCAGTTTTCTGAATAAAGCCAGATCCATAGAATGCTGCGTTTTGAACCAGAGTGCCATATAATCTTCCCAGGGACAGGTCTACCCGGCAGCCAAATTCCTGCTGCATGCTGTGACGTTTCTCAAGGAATTCAATCAGCCGGGCCAGGGTTGGCAGCAACTCTATATAAAATTTATACCGGTTATGGGCCGCCACCAGGGCATGATTAAAAAAGTCCGTTACCAGGTTCATATCCAGTTCCATAACCCTATCTGTCAGTGCCATTCCCCGGACTTCCCATTTTTCAGCCGTTTGGACATCGCCCTGATGATTTGCCAGGCTTAAATTGGCCGCAATCCATCTTAAGCAGGCCATTGGTGACGATTCCGGCAGATTTTCCGGGGCCTGTCTGACCAGAGCAGATGCTCTATTAAGCTGGAAATCACTCACCATTACGAGAAATTTCCGGGTAAACTGATCAAACAGCACACTGTCACCAAACACCTGTGTTAAAAGCTTTTGAACAAGGGTGGTTTCCCGGTCAATCCATTCTCCGGGCATGCTGTCCATTCTGCTGATAAATGCAGCTGGATTTTGAAGGGCCCGGGAAAAAATAAAAAGCAGGTTGTCCTGCCGTCCGGAGTAAAGCGATGCCATGGTCCAGGTTTCAGCAAAATCATTGACCGGGACCAAGTCCCCGGCATCATGCCCCGGCCCGGGACTCCCGTCTGCCGGAAGGATTATGCATTTGAATCCATTTTCATTTTTCCTGGCCGCCTGGATTTTCAGATCAATATGTCCCACAGGCATCACCTTTTCTGAATGATCCAGACAACCTGTGGCAATCAATTCCCGGGACAGCGGTTGTTTATGTGCCAGACTTTTAAATCCAAGTCCAAAGGCCAGGGCCGCGGATCCGTCCTGGAACTGAAGCCACCCATTGTCCGGTGCCATGGGATAAAGAACAAACCGTCTGTCCGTAGGGTCCGGGCTACAGTGCCGGGCCATCTGTTCCGCAGTGACTGCTGATTCCCGGAATTTTTCATCCATGATCTGCTTCGCCCATTCAGGAATAAAAAGCCCCTGGTTTTTCCGGGGCACAAGCCCGGCAATAAACCAGGCCACCCGTGCAGTATCGTTGCCTGCGGTCAGCACCGGAATCCTGATCCAGTCCCCTTGCATTAATAGCTTATAGTCCATACCCAAAATAGGATCAGGCAGGGTATGCTGGACCAAAAAATCTTCAGCCCAGACCGGAGGGGCGGGGTCAATTAAAAGCTGTCCCCAGAGGCTGTAATGGAACAGTTTTTTCAGAACCGGATCATTGATAAACGATTCAATTTCACCAAAGGTTCCGGCAAATTCATCCGGTCCTGTGTCATGCCAGGGTTGACATGCCATCTCCAACATCATTGACTGAAAATGGGGGACGCAATTCTTTGCTGTAAACGCCATATGGCTGATGGTGTTAAATGTCATGCCGGTGGATTCTCCTCATAATGAACAATAAAAAGAGCCAGACTTTCGGACGAAGAAAGGGGCCGCTCAAATATTGCAATGAACCTCTCCGTGTCTTTTTCCCAGATCCAGTTGCATGCCATCAATATTTTTTTTGATGCATCTTTTATATAACATTGAAAGTCATCCTGGCAGATATCTTTGGGAAGCCCCCGGATAACACCACTCACTGAAAAGGATGACGATGTACTATCCGTATGAATGATCTGACACACAACCGGCCGGACCTCCTGCATCCCGGCCCTGTTAAAGGAAAAATATGTTGCCGTCAATGTCTTGTTGTCTTTGCCTAAAACCCCTTTTTCAGAAGACGTCATGGGCAGGGCATGTGCAGGAAACTGCAAAACAGCCATGCACTCTTCTTTGCTTTCTGGAATCCAGTCCCAGGAAATTCCGGTAAACCATTCCTTAAGTTGCTGTTGCATCTTTTCAAGAGTGACAGGGATTGGTGTCTTTTCAGCCAGTGCTATAAGCTGCATGGCCGCCATGGAAGCAAAGGTATACCCGGTTTCCATCTCAATCTGTCTGAAATAAAGCCTGGGATCATCCTCTTTTAACGGCATGGTTTTCCGTGCCCATTGGGGCAGATATTCCGGGGAGTGATTCATTTTCAGTACGCTTTCAACCACGTCAGTATCCAGAGTTTCAAAGCAGGTCCCCAGAAACTCTTTTGCCAGGGTATAAACATTCCAGGTTTCAATGAACAGCCCGCCTTTGTACATTTTCTCGGGCAGGACAAGGTCTCCCGGACCGGCCAGCGCGAGATCCTGCCAGGTCTGGGCCACCAGTACAGTCCCGGTGCTATTGGTCTCCTCTTTCAGGACAACCACTTCAGGCGGACTGTAAAAGAAATCATTCCGCCAGCAGGCTATTCCTGGAGTCAGCGCCCGCACCTGACCGGGGCAGATAGCCGGGTTCTCCTGATCCAATGGGATTTTTGCTCCCAGACTTGATGATAACTGTTCAAACGCCTCTTTTTCATTCTTCAATTCTGTGGCGCAAAAGGGGCAAATATCCAGATGACGCTTGATCTCTTTTGAATACTGAGGATCATTTTTTACCTGTAACGGCGGGCAGGTTCTTAATTGTTTTGCCAGAGCCAATGCCTGGTTTCTAGTATACATAGGATTTTCCTTTTATATGAAAGTCCCAATAAGTTGCTAAATTACTTTCATGTTTTGTTGTGGGTTGAGCGCCTGGGTGTTGATAGACCAGGTAAGCCCATGGCTGTTATTAAGATGCTTCCTGAAACCCTATTTCGGAGCTTAATTTCCGGCACAGGTGGAAAAGAAAAGTTTTAAAATCTCCAGGATCCTGTCCGTCAGCATCATACTCGGGTGACACCCAGTTCAGTGCCCGAAGGAAAGTTTTAAGTTTTTCCCGGATCAGGCCCCGCCGATAGGAATGGTGGGATTCCTTATCCATAAGCTTTGCAACCTCTTTATGAGTAAAATCTTTGCATTCATAATAAAAAAACAATTTTCTGTCCCGTTCCTCATCCTCATCCCCAAGAAAGTTATAAAAATTGCAGGCCCAGGTAGAAATCATACTTTTTTTAAATTTATCCCAGGTATCTTCATGACCAGGCGCATTTTTAACAGGATTATTCAGCGTCACATCACCGCCCGAAACAGGATGGGATTCAGTCTGGAACCGCAGGACAACATGCTGGGAAGTCCAGGTCATGAAGTCCAGAATATCAATCCGGACAGCAGGATCGTCCGCTAAGCCGGCGGCAGCCCCCCAGAAATATCGCGCAAGGGATAAAATATTTTTTTTTGTATTCAATTGCTCAAAAATCGTTGTCATCTGACCGGGAAACTCAATAGACAAGAGATCCTCACCCATCACAAAAGTCCCTGGTATTTCCTCTGACATGGATAATAAAGTTTTTTTCGGGGGTGCTTTTGTCTTAAAAAAGTCGCCGGAATCGCCAAGGACGGCAAGGATATGGCGGTAAAATAACCGCCAGGTATCTTTATGGATATCCTGATTTCCCTCTTTTTCTCTGGACTTATCAATTAGCCGTTGCCACAGAAACTGCCTGATTTTCGCCATTGCCCCGGGGCGTCTGTTGACCAGATCGCTCATCATGCATTTGTCTTCCAGCAGAAACGCCATCAACTCCTGCCTAATGTCATCCGGATCAATCGTCTCCGGAGACAGCCCGGAAAGAGGCAGCTTAGACATTTTCATTTTCTGGTGTACGGAAACAATCAGCTTGTCAATGAATGCCTTTACCTCGGGTATTTCAAGCCAGGCCTGGAACAGGCTTATCAAATCGTTATTCCCCATTCTTTTTCCTTTATCAATCAATGGCTTGTATGGCATTTACCGGAATTTCCCCCTTGAACCGGAGCTTCACAGCCTCTGATGCCGGAATATTAAACCGAATGTGATCAACAAAATACGTTGTTTTTTCCATGATATGCCCTGTGTAAAAAAGAGAAGTGCCTTTATCCACCCATGTTTTGTGTCTGTAACCGGACGAGGAACACGGACACACGGAAAAGCCTATGCCGCCTGCCACTGGATTCAGGGCAACAATGGGATGTGTGCCTTTCGGGTTGGCCTTGGCGGGAAAAATTCCTCTTGTCAAAGTCTTCAGTGTCAGGTTTAATCCGCCTTTAAAAAAGAAATGTTTGCGCCAAAGGGACAGAGGCAACCGGGCCCCGTCCACCAGAACCAGTTCAAGGTCGGTATCAGCCGTCATGGTTCGGCGCTGTTTCCCCCAGATGGAATCAAAAGTAAGTTTGGATGATGTTTCAGACATGAATATGTTCCTTTATTCTCATTGAGATAATTTCCCGGCATATATGAATCAACCGTTTGTCCGTTCAGGAAACCCTGACCTTCCCTGACCAAAAAGCCTCCCTGTCTTGCTCCGGCCAAAAAACATAATTCCGATGCCGCAGGATTTAACGCTTCCCTGGCATGGGCGATTGTAACCAAACTGATACATGGTTAACCAACTCACTATCAAGTATGCGACATGGTTGTCAAATAATATCAGAGCCATTTTCTCTCCTTGTGAAAGATGTATTTGCAGCTCGTTTTATGGCAGTCAGTTTAAACCGGCTGACAATCATGTTGACCAGAAACGCTGCCACAATAAAGCCAAACCGGCTTTTGCCAAGCTTTTATATGATTCAGCATCGGCACAATTTCCAGGCGGTTGCCCGCAGGGTCATTGAGATTTGGAAAAGAGGTCATGATCAGTCTGTTATCTTTTGATGGTTTCAGGTTAGTTACCTAACCTGTTTTGGGGCTTTATAATTTTCGGATGTTTTTCATACACCCCGGCAGGGATGAAGACACAGGATTCATTCCTGGACTTCACTGACCGGTACTTTATCGCCTTTCCTTTTTTTGCAGCAGCCGCGCCCATTTTTTTTCCTAATTTGGGACCAATAACATTATTCTTTACGGTTCCCCTCAAATCCTTGTATGTCACCTGCTTTCTGATTTTAGCCGGAGCGGGGTTCTTCATGTTGATGGTGTTGCGTTTCAAATACTTGCTCTCTTTGAACTTGAGTACGGCACCGGAAGTTTTTGATTCAATCCTGGCAGTTGTCTTTTTGGGGGCTAAATACACCCCCTTGCCAAATCTGGCGGCACTTTTCATTCTGGCCTTGCTGAAGCCTTTCTGCATTATTTTTCTGGCAGCCGCTTTCCGGGTGGCATGAAATAAAAATGCATCACAGGATGAGTGATACAAACCGGCGTCCAAAAGCATAAAAAAAATTAAATATAGTACCGTGCGGTTCATGATTCTCCTTTTTTTAGGAACGGGTCTTAAATAACTTGCCCATTTTGCTATATCCGGGAGCGCGGGCGTCCCGCCTGCATGTCCGCAAGTATTGTAAAGATGCGGGCGAGACGCTTGCGCTCCCAGGTTAAGTTTTTTCGGACTCATTCCTTAGTCCATATGCCATTGCCTGATGGCCTCATCTATCGTCTTTACCCATTCTTTTTTGCGTTGTTCCAGCCGTCCTGATATCCTTTCCTGCCGCTTTTATCCGTTGGGGGCCTATAATGAGGACTTGAACCTCCGGATATGATGATATTTATAAAGCCATCTTTCCTGCTTTTCTTTTGATCCTTCTGCCCTTTTTTGTGGTAGTCTGTTCCCATTTCGCCGTCCTTTCATTTAAGATTTCCAGGTCCCCGGGGATGTATCTGCCGTTACCAAGATATACGGAGATGGTTTTTGCAAATTTAAAAAAAATATTGCGAATTATGGCTGAAAATCTTCCCAGAGTTCCCTTACCTCATCAATCCATTCGACACATTGTTCCTGCGTAAGCTCATCCATGGGAATCCGGGTGACCCAGTAATTAAATTTTCTTAACTTGTTCACCATGGCAGGCCCCCGTGTCAGGTTGACGGAATGAACCAGTATAGGAACATCATTGGGGATATAGTGGATCAGGGTGTCCACCACACTCATCCCGTTTAAGAGTTGATCGACATCGTTAACCGTATGTTCCTGAAGATCATGATCCAGCATTATTCCGGCATATACATGGCCTTTGTCCCGCCGGATTAAACCAATGGCCTTGCCTGCACTGGTAACGACCACAGGCCTTGCATCCGCAGGCAGCCATGCTTTAATCAAATTGACCCGCTCAAGATTATCTTCCACGATGAGAATACGGAAAAAACGCTGTTGTCCGGTCATAAACACCCCTTCCTCTTATATTTTTAGAAATTTAGCAGATCTGAATGCTTTGATAGATACTCCGGCACATCAAGTCTGATGCCGGGCTTTTCTGATTTGCGCGTTACAGCTTTCTGAAATAATATCCGCCATATGACAACAGATACGGAGATGGTTTTCGCAAATTTTAAAAAAAGTGTTATTGATCAGGAAAAACTATGAGGGGGGAGAATCGAAATCATTACCCATTATACTGAGTGTAGCGTTGAATTTTTATATAAAAGTAACAATAACCTATTGAATTACTTTTATATTTCATTGTGGGTTGAGTCTGGGTGTCGATAGAATAGGTCAGCCCATGGCTGTTATTTCCGGCTATCGTTTTCTTCCAAACCCGAATATTCGCCCTACTATTCTAAAGGGCAGAACCACCAGTTCAAAAATAATCTTGCTGGCAACCCGTTCAAATATCCGGCCTCCCATTAAAATCTTGCAGGTAGTGATCACCATCCACACACACAGAAGCAGAAATGCCCAGAACGGCAGCATCTCTATAATCGTGCCGATGAAAGGTGCAAGGACGAGAATAAGACAGACTGTAACCACTATGGACCATGCCTTTGCCCCGCTTATCAGGCCAAGCATCAGGGCAAATCCTGCGCCGACTATAACAAGGATATAGGCCTCTTCCGGTATGAACATCCAAAGTGTCTGCATTGCGTCTCCTTTCTTTTTGATTCCACGCTAAGGAATGAGTTCGAAATAACTTAACCTGGGAGCGCGGGCGTCTCGCCCGCATCTTTACACTCGATGATCAAGTTTTTGTTAATTTGCCCAACTTCGGCGTTGGGAACAATTTTTAATCCTCAAAATATGTTGTATATTCCTCCGGTTAAAAATTGTTTCCGCCTTGAATTTAAACAAATTACCTAAAAACTTGATGATCGAGTTACACTTTACAATACTTGCGGACATGCGGGCGGGACACCCGCGCTCCCGGATATAGTAAAATGAGCAAGTTATCTAAGACCCGTTCCTAAATTAAGAAACGTCTCTTTAGCCCTGTGAATGTATACGGAAGTGAATTTCAGATTTTAAAAAATTTGTTGATAATCAGATTTTTTTAACAAAGTCTTTTTTAAGAACATGCATGATTCAACCTGGGGTCACAATACAGATCCTTTGTGATGGCAACGATTCTTTCATGGGACAGAACGGTCCCGCAGGAAGGATTCTGAATAATGGTGAAATCATGCCCTCGGCCGTCATACCAGGGATCATTATTATAGTGGAACCGGATTTTTTTCATGTTCCCCTGGGGACCATAAATTCTGCTGTCTTTTCCCTCTTTTTCAAGCCTGGTATACACCTCTTCCTTTTCAAGCACCTGGCCCAGATAGGGTAAAAAATATTCTGTATTGGGATCTGTGGCGATTATTGTGATATCGTTTTTTGTTGCCAGGGTCATGATAAAACCGTTTCCGCCGGGGCTATGTTCCTTATCGCTTCTGGCCCAGTATTTGAACAGCATACTATTGTAATCTTTTATAAATAACGCGTCGGCCATGCCGATACCACTCATACCCCGTTTAAAAAGAGGCAGGGACAATACCTCAAAGGCTGTCGCTGACGTGCGCTGAAAATTTTTCCTGTACTGGGCATAATCTTTTCTGACAAGACTGAATAAAGTAGACAGGGGCTCTTGCGTCCAGTCCAAAGACTGCGAGGAATCAGGATCTGTCCCCCGAACCAGGCTCTGGGTCAGTATTTTCATTATATTCATGCCCTCGCCTAGAACAGAGCTGTTATGATCGCCGGTTTTAGGGCGAATTCTTGAGATATAATTTGATAAAGAAAGCAAGGCCACAAACGGCGTTTTCATCTGACCAGGATCAAGCATTTTAAAGCCGGCGTCCACCTGGGCGGTATAGTCTGCCAGCAGTTCAGCCCCTTCCGGCAATTCCCCGTTTTTAATCAACTCAGATGCCAGATAAGCAGACGCACAGCAGTCAAAATCCGGATTCCTGTGCAAAACAATATTCACCGGCAGGCTTTTCTTGTATGGATTGATCTCCACAGCACCAAGGATAAGATTGGGCTGGTCCACGACAATCTGGGCCGCACATTTATATTGTTTGGGGCCGGTCTGAACCTGATGGTGGTCCAGTATCCCTGTCTGAATTTTATTTCCGACATCCAGATATATCTGATTTTTTTTCAAAGGGTTGTCGGGTGTATCAGCCAGCCCACCGACATTTACAAAGGAATAGAGAATCTTAATCTTCCACCTCCTTTAAAATTTTTTGTTTCAGTTCAACACATTTATTGTCCGCTTCATATAAAAGATCGCTGAAGGCCTTGAACTCTGCGGTAAACTGTTCAAGAATATGATCGTTCTTATAGGTCAATTCATGGGTTTTTGTGGCCCAGGCATTTTGAAACCCGGTCCGGATCTGGACCTCAACCCTGGGTTTGAAGCCGATATTTTCAACAGGAACTTCTAAAATGACATGAATGGCCCGGTAGCCGTCATCATTGGGTGTGGCGATTTTATCTTTAATTTTTTTAACAATGCAACTGCCCTGGGGGGATGAATTGATCCGGTTCAGTATTTCATAGGCATCGGAAATATATTTAACGATAATTCTGAAGCCGGACAAATCATCAAACTGTTTATAGGCCCGCGCATCTGTAAATTCTTTTCTGATAAGTTTGGAAAAAATGGAGTGATGGTTTTTTACTCTGGACTGAGTGGTTTTTTCAAAAACAGAATAGTTTTTTTCATTTTCAAAATTTTTTAAGATTCCCGTAATGGTTCCCAATGCTTTTGAAAGCGCAAGCCTGCTGATATCAATATCTTTTTTTAATTCCTGGAAAAAACCCTTTTGGAAATCAAACTTTTTAAGCAGGGCTCTGGTAATGTCAAAGCCGCAGGAACCGGCTTCATCCATCAACGCCAGGGTCTGTTTCAGGTCTTCCACTTATTGGCTCCTTAGGGCCCTTACATGCCGGCTGCAAAGGGCGTCAGCCATTCTTGAACCTTTTGTAAATTACGCATTGATCTGCTTTAATGCCGCTATATATTTTTCTTTTCTTGCCAGATCTTCCCGGGTGGGCTCTGGAATGCGGCCCATGTCCATATTGTGGGTCAAATCAGCAATCTTTACACGCTTTGCATTTTTGTTGGTTTTTACTCTGTCGATATAATCGAAATAAGATTCTGCATCACTTTTGCTCAGACATTTAAGCGCTTCCACGATATTCGGGGAAAAACCCAGGGCAATTAAATCAATATCACTGTAGTCTGTATCTTCCATGACATCATGGAGGACCGCGACAATTCGTTCCGTATTGGTTTTCATGCACAGCATGACATGTAAGGGATGCAGGATATACGGTTCTCCGGCTTTATCCACCTGCCCTTTATGGGCGCGGGCAGCAAGAATAATGGCATCTTCTAAATTTGCAGCAGTTTTAGGCATATAAACCCAATAAAAAGTTAATCAAAAGTGATCATTTGGGGCCTGTAGCATTTCAATACCGCCCCGGCTTCATTAAAATATGTTTCCCAGAAATTTTTTACTTCATCATATTTTTTCTGGGTCCCGGCATAGGCCCCGGAAACATATACGTTAATCCCGTTTAAATCCGGCAGACGACTGCCTTTTTTCTCTGTTTCAATGATTTTTCCGGGCAGCACTTTCTTTTTCTGGAAATTAAAAAATTCTGATTCTTCAATCATATCGGAAAGGATAATCAGCTTTTTTTGTTTTGCATTGACATCATCAAAGTATAGCTTTGATAACCGGATAGCAGCGATGATTTCAGTATTATTTGCTTTTGCAGCACCGCTGAATGCTCTGGCAATCTGTTCCTTAAACGCCAGTTTGCTTTTTCTTACCTCTTTATCGTATTTTAATTTTGACTCCCAGGTCCCCTTTTTTCTGAAATACATATCTGCAATAATATCCGGTTTCCGGCTGCTCTGCCCTGTTATTTTGAATATGGTGATCTGCTCATCCCCGGTTATTTTTTTGCACAGGTCTTTTTTCTTAACTTTTATCCCAGGGCTTCTGCAACCGGTCACCAGGGTTACAGCCTCCCAGTATTTAGGCAGGTTCTCCCCCACACTGCCTGAATAATCAACAATCATAATCAGATGTCGGCCGACCCTGTCATCATCTTCTGCAAAACACTGACGGGATACCCCTGAAACGACCAGTAAAACAATGAGTGCAGTGAAAAGAGCTTGTTTATTTAGCATCTGACGCCTCCTTTAATGTGCTTTCAGGGCGAACCGGTTTCAGCGCATCGATAATCTCACTTTTTTCCTGAGTGAATCGGGTTCTCATCGCATTCAGCCGCTGCACGAAGTCATTGGGCATTCTGTCGAGATCAACCCCGATGGTCTCTTTAAAACACATGGGTTTTGGCGCACCTTCCTTTTCATAAGCGTCTATATACACCGCTCTTAACTCTTTAAACGCCGATTGGCAAAAATCAATCACCCGCTCTAATTCATTGACTTCCTGGCGCCAGGCTGAAAAAATGTTATTCAACTTCATCTTCCCCTGTTTATAATCCTTTTCAGACTGTTTAAAGTCTGGATCTGAATAATGGCTCATGTAAGAACTTATGATTGATACCGTAAACAAAATGGTATTAAAAATAAAAAAGAAAAGAACCACCAGATCAATCTCCACCCCTTCTTTGAAATACTCCAGTATCAGTGCCTCTTCATCCCCGGTGAAAAATTTAAGTCGAATCCAGGCGATTAGAGCCAGAAGGACAATCACCAGCAAAATCAGCCCCAGGGACCTGAATTTTACCCCTTCCGATTTTATCCATCCGCCAATGAAGTGGGCCAGCATACTTAAAAAAAAGGAGAGACCAAATGCAAGCAGGTAGGTAAAATAGGTATATTCATCCCCAAATGCCTGAAATACCGAATAGTTGATCGGCACCTCCACCATTATAATAACAAACATAACGATAAAGTATGTCAGTTTGTTCCACTGAACGTGGGGAACCATATAATTGCGGTTTTTAAGGCGCTGGGAAAAATCGTCCTTTGTCCTGTGGAACTCGTCTAACACTGGATCAATCATATTTCGCCACTGACGGATTCTTTCTGCGTGATAATCGACCTGAGACTGAATCCGCCGTTCCCAGAAGTGCTGCGTCTCTTTTTCATACTGGGAGGCCTTGGTCTGCTGAACGGGAATTTTCTTTTTCTGAGCGTCCTCAGTACCTGCGAGTTTTGCTCTTTTGAACTCCTTTTCAGGTATTTTTATATTTCGGCAGAGAGCATATTTGCCATTTGCCTTATATTTCACCGGAGACGTTTTCTCGCGATTTAAAAAGCCCATTGTAAATCCTTTCATAACGTTTTTCAGAAGTCTGTGCTGCTCTCCTGGCAGTGAATGATCTCATCCAGATTTTTCAAGACCAGTTGTTTAATCTCAAATGACTGGGGTTTGAGAATGCCTTTTTCCCTGGATTTTTTATTAAAATGCTCAATATAGGTTATATCCATTTGTTCGGCAGCAGCTTTTAATTCATGCTGGACCTGATTGCATAAATTTAAGTTTTCAATATGCTGACACCTCAATTGAGTGATTTCATCGCTCAGCTTTCTGTATTTTTGAAACAACTGCGGATAGTCAGGTTCAACATCGTATGCCAGATGTGTTAAAATAAGCACCAGAAGCAGCAGGATATAATTGCACAGGCCCAAAATAACGGCCTCGCTGGCAAAATCCCAACTGTCCAGTATCAGAAAAATAACACAGGAGTAGAGGATAAAAACGATCCCGGTATACACCATATTTATGTGTCTTACGCCGTAGTGGCGCTGAAATCTGCCGCCAAAATACCCGATGGCCGTCCCAAAGAAACCCAGGAGGCATCCCGAAGCGATTTTAAAAAAAATAATTTGGAAAATCGGCGTAAAAAGATAGGCATCAACAATGGAAGCCATGATAAAGAAGCTGGCCAGAAAGATAGCCAGGCCTGTTTTATTCATTAAAATTTCAGGATCCCGGTCACCTAATTTCTGCCTTAACCTGAAATACTCTTTCTTCACAGGAAGCAGTCCGGACTTAATCTGATTATAATCCTTGTTGATTGCCTCCTCACTGGCAATAAAATGATTGCAGATGCTTTCTATGCCCTGCTCAAATGCTTTTTTGTATCTATACTGATTCGGGGTGTGGCCTGAAAACTTATTATCTAGGACAAACGCTTCTGCATCCCGCTCCCCGTCCTGGTTTGGATAATAGTTGGTATACCAGTCATCTATAAACGCTTTGGTGGATTTTTTAATTGAAAAATGAAATGCCACGGTTACCTCAAATCTGAATAATTATGAATTCATCATACAACCATAAAAAAAAGCCCGATTCTGCAATCCTCATCCTGATATCAGATACGGATCCGGACGAGGTGTTTTTAAAAAATAGCTGAAAATATAACGAAATTTTCTATACCATCATTCCTACTGTTTTCACAACCCGGGCAACTTTTTTTTAAATTCCATAACACGTGATCACATTCAAATAGTGTAACGAGATTTTCCATTGGAGACTTATGAAATACTGTAAGGCTAATACCAGGCGATTTTCCTAAGCGCTTATGTTGATGAAGTTAATAAGCGTGCTGAAAAGTTTGTCTTAATCCTCTCTAATCGAGGCAGTCTTTCTAAGGATCCCTGGTATGCTAATCACAGTGAGGATCAGGAAGGTCTTAATCCTCTCTAATCGAGGCAGTCTTTCTAAGGATTGTGTTTGCGCTACTAAGCTCTTTATTGTTAAGTGGGTCTTAATCCTCTCTAATCGAGGCAGTCTTTCTAAGAAGTCAACGGTAATAGGTGCTGGAATGGGACTCTTGTTTGGATGGTCTTAATCCTCTCTAATCGAGGCAGTCTTTCTAAGTATTTTTGACAAGTTTTGTTGGAAGCCTTCCTACTTTGTCTTAATCCTCTCTAATCGAGGCAGTCTTTCTAAGTGGAGCACACCCTTGGCTGTCAATATGTCAAAATGTCTTAATCCTCTCTAATCGAGGCAGTCTTTCTAAGTCGTGCAGAGGAAACAAAATCACTTACACCCTTGTAGAGTCTTAATCCTCTCTAATCGAGGCAGTCTTTCTAAGATGATCGCATTGATCATAACAGACGCACAAGAGTTTACGTCTTAATCCTCTCTAATCGAGGCAGTCTTTCTAAGTGGTATTCCTAGGGAGACCCGGGAATTTTCCGATGAGGTCTTAATCCTCTCTAATCGAGGCAGTCTTTCTAAGTGGACAAGGAGATTAAAATTTTAGAGCTCCAATTCAAGTCTTAATCCTCTCTAATCGAGGCAGTCTTTCTAAGTTTATTTAACAATAATCTTTCCGCCGTCGCCCTGGACAGTCTTAATCCTCTCTAATCGAGGCAGTCTTTCTAAGAGATGGAATTGGGTGCAGTTTGTCTTTCTGCCTCCCAAGTGTCTTAATCCTCTCTAATCGAGGCAGTCTTTCTAAGTTGCTGGCGTAGCCCGCAGAAAAAAAAGATAGTTTAAAAAAAGTCTTAATCCTCTCTAATCGAGGCAGTCTTTCTAAGCCTTTAATATCGTTGAATAAAAACATTTTCAAAGATCCTGTAAATTTATAACCTGTTGAAAAACGGTACATATTAACATCTGGCAAAAAGTTCGTCAATCAGTGTCTGACAGGGCTTAAGTTCTTGCATTTTTGGCCTCATTTTTATGTTATATAATTGATTTTACATCAAAAAATGCAATCTGAAATGTTCGCCAACCGCTGCCGGATTTTGCCGGGTTCCGCCATTTTCGAAAATCGGCTATTTTTTAGATTCTTAACCCACTGATATTATGAATTTTCTCAGACACCCAAAAATCAAATATTCGCCAACTCCTGTGACATTGAAAGGAAGATGGCAGTTGGCGAACTTTTTAAACAGGCTGGTTTTTAGCATGGATATGTCATTGCTATTTAATATCAATGGGTTATCGCTACAACGCGTCTTTCAAAAAAGTTCGCCAATTGAATCGGGAAACAGCCTTCTATTCAAATAGTCATTTTGTTATTTATTTTCAAATGGTTAGAGCTATGTTTTTTGAGAAAAGCACATTTACCAGCGACTAAGGTATGGTTTATATTTTTTCTTACCATGCAGGTACTCCCGGAGTGTCACGGCCTGTTGAAACAGAATATTTTGCAGGGTATCTTTACGGCCTTTATGAACCACCTCCGTACCCAGCCGGGTCATGGTGGCCCCCGCCAACTTTTTACAGCACGCTTTGGTCAAAAAACCGTCTTTTTGTTGTTCAATTTTCCCGCCCCTGTTCAGCATGCTGATAACTGTCCGGTCCACAACAGGCGCCCGGAACTCTTCAATCAGATCATAGATCAGAACAGGTTTACCCGGCTGGTACGAATGCAGAAAACCTGCCGTGGGATTGAGCCCGGCTTTAACAACAGCATATAATGCCTGGGAATAAAGAATACCATATCCATAATTGAGCAGTGAATTGACCGGATCCCCGGCTCCTTTTCTTTTGCGGCCTGCAAATTCAAAATTCCCGGGAAGGACATAAGAGATAAGGTGCCAGTATTTGGATGCAAAATTTCCCTCCAGTCCCATAAGCCCGTTTCTGAAACGTCCGGGCTCTTTGTCCGTATTCAGCGAATTAATTTTATTGGTCAGCTGCTCCAGTTGTTCCTTTTCCTTTTCAAAGGCCTCTTTGTACCCATTATTCCTTTTTTTATACTTTCCGTATGACTTCAGCAGCGCCAGTTGATTTTTGGTTTTCCCTAAAATGAACATCCGGGCCAGGTGCAAGCCTTGTTTATCATCCCTGAGAGCCACCTGTTTTTGAACAATTTCCGCCCTGGCACCTGCCGGATGCTGTAAAACAGCCGTTATGTTGCCAAAACCGTCAATGATATGAAATGGGATATCCTTTACCGCGCAATGGTGCAGTACATTGGTTGAAACTGAGAGCCCCTGTTCAGCAACGGTAATGCCTTTCAGTTCCGAAACCGGTATTTCGGAAACGATTTTCTGTTTCTGCCGGACAACGATACGATTGGACTGAATACCGACAAAATGGCCCGGACTGAGGATAAAAAGCTCCCCGCCGGCAGCTTGCTTCCGCTTAAACTGTCTTCTTTTAACACCTGCTTTCTGATCTGCCTGCTGGATGGGTTTTTCTGATTTCAGCGCAGCCTGACCCTCTTCCCAGATGGCCAGTAATTGTTTCTTTTTTTCTTTTTCGGAAAGAAGAAACTGTGATGCGGGCAAGGGAAGCCGCAGATGAGGCGGTGGTTTCCGGGGCCATTTTCCCTGTTTTATCCGGCACTGTACAAGCCAGCCAAGTAAAGTAATGATCTTTTGTTCAATGAATTGAAACTGTTCCCCGGAACCGAGGAACCCATAATGAAACTGCCAGCCTTTAACGGCCTGACCAAGACGGACAAAGACCTCATCCAGGCTAAGGCTGCTTTTCGGGGAGAGCAGGAAGCCGAGTTTGCTGTTTATTCTATTCCGCTTTTTTTCGCTGATGCTCCTGGTGGTTCCTTTAAAATGGATGCCAAGGAAATCAAACCCTTGTTCAAGACTTGCCACGGGTGACTTATTCTCATTGAGCTGCAGTGACAATTTGCGGGAAAGATAATCTTTGACTGCCAAATCCGCTTCCAGGGCCTGATCTTTGCTCGCGCATTGCAGAATATAATCATCAGCATATCGAACCCACCCCCACTGGTTTTCTTTAACAAAAACATCAAGTTCATGAAGATAAAGATTGGCCAGCAGCGGTGAGATGACCTGTCCCTGCCGGACACCGGCTTCAACATCCTTCCATTTTCCCCCTTTGGCGATAATGCCGGAACGGCACCAGAGCGCCACCAGGGTCACCAGGGTTTTCTCATGGCCCACCAGGTCACTGAATAATGAAATAAGATGGTCGTGATTCAACCGGTCAAAAAAATCATCAACATCCTGTCGCACGACCCACTGGCGTTTCCCGGCGTTGAGATTATGCTCCACCCGCCGGATGGCCCGGTAATGCCCTTTGTCTTTTCGATAGGCATAGCTGGTGTCCAGAAACAGTTTTTCCGCCAGGGGTTCCACAACCGTAAGCAGTGCTTTTTGTATAATTTTATCGGCAACCGTGGGTAACCCAAGATGACGCCACTCTTTTTTTTCATTAAATTTCGGGGTCCGGATTTCCGCAACCGGTTCAGGGGTATATCCGCCCTCTATAATATCTTGCCGGAGGCGACGAAGGTTCTTTTTAAGGTCCTTTTCAAATGCATCAACAGACACGTTATCTATGCCGCCCCGGGAGCCTTTTTGCCTGACCCGGCGGAAGGCATTGAGCAGGTTGGATTCATCCAGAAAGGCATCAAGAATGGAAGCCGTCATATGTTGTAATCCCCCCTATCAGACGATACTGTTGTAGTTTCCCTTTTTAAGTCCGCTTTGTTCCCTTCTGTCGGCACATTTTCCGCAAAGCAGATAAAAGAGTACAGAGTCCTGTTTTGGATTAATGATTTTTTCAATCCTCTGGTAAGATTCAAAAAGTGTAACGCGTACCCCGCAGTTTCATGACGAAATAATGTAACGGGCAGATATCCCGCCGCTATATCCCGCCAATCAAATAAAAAATCATACCCCGCCTATCCCGCCGATAGACCTCGCCGCTGCTTCTTTCAAAATTTGGTACATATAATCTCCCTGATTCAAATTTTGGAGAAGAAATAATGGCAAAGAATTCACGTGGAAGACGACCTTGCTCTATTTGCCGGAAATGGTTCACCCCTGATGTAAGACAAAAAGGGCGGCAGAAAACATGTCGTTCGGCTTGCCAAAAAGAGCTTCATCGAAGGCAATGTGAAAAGTGGAACAGGAAAAACAAAGCTGTTTGCAAAAACAATTATCTGGCAAAAAAACTTGAAGAAGCTGAGGAGCAACAAACATCTGGGAACCTTCCTTCGCTTTCATATCAAAAACAGACAAAACCTGTTTTGCCAATGGAAGTCATTATAGCAGAATACGGGATCAAGCCGGCAATTATCATTCAATATCTGGTTACCCAGGTTATCAGCCATAACAATGAAAAAATACAGGGATTCCCATAAAAGACCCTCTGGCATAAACGACTAATCGAGTATAGATTTTAAGATACATGATTGGAATAACTCATTGTAATATAAAGGGATATTAACAGACTAATCGAGTTTTGATTCTAAGAGACATCATGAGGATAACCAACTGATAATACAAGTAGATATCAACAGAATAATCTCTATCTCAGTTTAAGAGGCAACTGACAGGCGACTCTAACCGGTGATATAAAAAAGCACCTGAAATTTTAAAAATAAGGAGGTGTCTTGTGAAAAACAGATTTTCATCCCGGCAATTATTTGAACTGAGAAACAATATCCCTGTAGATGTGTTGATCAGGGACCATTTACAGATTCTATCCAAGATTAGAGATGGTTATTTTCGTTTTCTATGCCCTTTGTGCAATGAATTTCAAACCGCTGTAAATCCAGCCACGAACCTGGCCAGGTGCTTCAGATGCGAAAAAAATTTTAATACCATTGACCTTGTCATGAAAATCAAGGGCTATGGATTTAGGGATAGTGTCTTGTTTTTGAAACAAATAAATACTGTACCCCAGGTTCAGGCCGCAAAATTGACGGCCCTTGCCGCTATGGTCGGCAGGCCTATGCCGGGAGGGCAGTGAGTATGGAACGGCTGCTTGAGCTTGAAACCCTGATTGGTCGAAATCAAGAATGTTTTTACAAAATCGGCCAAGCCTTGAAAGAAATTCGTGAGAATCGTTTGTACAAGCAGGCTCTGTTTGAGTCATTTGAGGCATATACCAGGGCACGGTGGGATATGGGCAAAGCCCATGCTTACCGGCTGATTCGAGCCTATGAAGTAATTTACAACCTGTCTCCAATTGGAGACAAACTGCCGGCCAACGAATCCCAGATCCGCCCCCTTACTCAAATGGATTCCATAGAACAACGCCGTATCTGGAGGGCGATTATAAACAGTGGCATGGAACTGACCGCACGAAATATCAAAAAATTTATTGAGGACCAGAAAACGGCTCCGGTAAGTAAACCGGATCTGACAGATCGAATTACCCATGAATACATGGCTGTTGTAAAGGCAATGCTTGAACAGGTCCGTGTGGCTCAGCATGATCATTGGCAGAAGACCTCCCGCCAGGCAGCATTGTTGTGGCATCGGGTCATATACGAAAAGATTGTATCAAAGGGGGCAGATAATGGATGACCTGACTATTGATGACCGCTTTCATTTACTGCTGCACAAAAAAATCATGAATAAAACCGGATCTACCAAGAGACGGTCCAAAAAATATTACAAGGACCAGTACAAGAAAACCGGAATTATCCCGGCGCCCCTTTTACTGGTTGAAAAAGGAATTATGGAAGGCCGTAAGTGCAGCGGACGGCCCAGAGCAATAGATGAGCAAACCAAAAGACGGTTTATTGAGATGGTCAAGGCGTCATGCGACCCCTCATCCCAGGGATTCATTTTTATCACCCGGAAAGCCAGAACCATTAAAAATTATCATCACTGGCTTGAACAAGAGCTGGGCAGAACCATCAGTCTTCCGGCACTTCGGCGATGTGTCAAAAGGGAAAATCTCAAATTTTACCTGGAAAAAGAGGATAAGCAGGATCAGGTCCCGGTAATGCATGCCTTCAAGTCGGTGCCGGTATTTGCTTTGATCCAGGTTGACGGCTGTAAATTTCAATATTTAAGGATCAGAGATGAACACGGTAACTGGCAAAAACCACAGGTAATTGAAATATTTGATACCGCTTCCAGGAAAATGTTTATTCTGGACTTTTATTTTACCGAAAGCAGCCTGAACTCTGTGGATCTTTTTACCCGTTTTTTGTTGAGTACCCCTTTGCCTTTGCAAAAAATTGGTATCAGACCTGACCAGGCAAAAGGATTTTTAAATCTAAAACGCCCCATCAATGCCATTAACCTGAAGCATTCTACACCGCAAGGCTTCTATTTGGCACCGGATTTTTCAAAGGCGTATTCACCCAAAGATAAGGCACATCTAGAATCTTCACACCGGAGCCTGCACAATTTTGAAATACGTATTATCAAAGCCTTTGAGGACAGGATTGTGAAAACCGTTACCGAATATGACTTCAAGCGGGGAAGAAAGGAAAAAATTACTGTAACCCTTCTTGATATAAGCCTTCAGGAACTAAGGAGCAGCACTATGCTCAGCGAATATCGTAACGAACATAATCATACACAACATTATTTTACCGAAGACGGGGTGGTCAGTGCCTGGGTGCCGGCACAGAAATTTGATGATTTTTTATCAAACCAGGCAGATACCCTGAATTTTACCCCGGACCAGGTTCAGGAATATATGAAATACGGCTACAGGAAAATCAAAGCCACCGTATCCAAAACCAGGACCATCCGCCATGACAAGCGCGATTATTATGTGACCCGTGGTGCAGATAAGTTCAGCAAACATAAAAGCACACCGGTGAAAATATCCAAATACAAGGACAAGCTTTTTATTTTTGAGCAGGGTGAAGACGGTATACTGTTGGGCGAAGCCATTGCAAAAAAGCCGTTTGACAGACCGCCGGCACCAGAACCTTCGCCTGTGCCGCCTGATGAACTTGACACCATTATCGCTCTTTTAGAAAAGCACAATATGGCCGTTGACCGGCCTGTTTTAGTCGACGTTTTTCATAAGGGCCTCACCCTGGCCCGGGCGGAACAAGTGCTTGATCATAATCAATCAAGGTACGCGGATTACACAAAAAAGATAAACCAGCCGGATGACCGTAAAAATCAGGCCCTGTTCAATGCATTTATGCTTGATTGCCAAAAATCGTTAAATACGAACCATGTAGCCATTTATGCATCCCATGGAGACATAACATGAAAGAGGATTTTATCAGTGATAAACGAAGGGTCTCATACTTGGCTGCCACTTATAACCGGATCTACAGAGGCCAAAGCGTGCTCATGGAGGGTGATTTTGGTGCAGGAAAAACTCGGTTTTTAAAATTGCTGCATCCCAAAAAGCTCCATGCTGTATGGGTTGAGTCTCTGTTCAACATACATGAAACCCTGGCCGCGATACTTAAGGAATTAAATTATGAGGCCACCGCCACCTACCGCCGAACTCCCCAGTACCTGAAAATGATCTGTAATCTCTCCAATTGTTTTATCATTATAGATGAGGCCAATGACTTGGACACCCGGGTTTGGCCATATCTTAAACGGATTATTGATGCCGGGGTTCCCATCGTATTTGCAGGACTTCCGAATGTGAGAACTTATTTGAGCCGGAACCATCCTGATATACTCAGCCGGTTGAAAACCCTGATTTTGTATCCCATAGAGGTCGAGGACTTCATTGAAAAATACAAAGATATCCAGCAGGAAGCCGTTGAACAGATTTATATGTCCGTTAAGGGCGATATGCGCAAATTTAAAGAAATCTGTACAGACTGCCGGGACAGGGCAAAGGAGTTAAACCACCAATTTGTTGATATTAATCTTGCCCTGGAATTTATATCAGATCTCCCTCCTCAATAATCCTTACCACAACTTATCTGCATTAACAGGCCATCCTTGGTATAATCCGAGGTTGGCCTGCCTGTATTTTATCCTCATATGTTTTGACGCCGATTTCTGTTTGATTCATTTTTGAAAAACGCCAAACCACAGATCATTATTGAATTTTTCTTACGCCGTTACATTATTTTGTAACTCTGCTTTTATTGGTGTTTCGCTACAACAAGTTTAAATCAAAAACAAATTTGACATTTTTGTTAGAATCTTAAATCCATAATACCGTTACATTATTTGAATCTCATCAATCCTCATCTTCAAAGCGGATAGCCCGGCTTTCCCGATACGGCATTCAAAAACCGAATAGTTGACACGGACACCATATCCCCTGAGCAGCTTAACAAGGGTATTGCGTCTTTTGTTGCTGCTGATGTCATAGGCGACCACCACAAGCTGTTTTGAGGATGGTGTATGCATTTTGTATCCGTGAAATAAATATTTAAATGATTGATGGTATCCACTGTTATTTCTATACGGAGTGAATTGTCTTTTTTTAAAAAAATTTAAAAGGCGGGTGAAATATACAGCCTAAGCAAATAATATTTCAGGGGGGACAGGATAAAAAGGAGTTGAACAGCCTTAGGAATGAGTCCGAAATAATTGAACCTGGGAGCGCGGGCGTCCCGCCCGCATCTTTATAATACTTGCGGCCATGCGGGCGGGACGCCCGCGCTCCCGGATATAGCAAAATGGGCAAATTATTTAAGCCCCGTTTTTTAATTGAAAAGCTTTGTTCAGCCTTTCGTGACCTGCGCAAACAGGGCTGTTGAGGAATGCACCTATCGGCACCCCGGGCAAGGACGTTATCTACAACTGCTGAGATAGACAGTCTTGAACCACACGGGTTTCATCCTCTCTAATCGAGGCAATCTTTCTAATAGGGCTGGAGCATTGTTCAAAAAAATGCAGTCATTTATTGTCTTAATCCTCTCTAATCGAGGCAATCTTTCTAATATGGTCGTTATGGCAAGGGACGGAGACCTCAAAATGCGTCTTAATCCTCTCTAATCGAGGCAATCTTTCTAATAATCCATCTAGTTCGAAAGATTACTCACTTGGTGGATGTCTTAATCCTCTCTAATCGAGGCAATCTTTCTAATAAGAAGAAGAAATGATCGGCGTTTCATCTTTAGGAAACAGTCTTAATCCTCTCTAATCGAGGCAATCTTTCTAATAGGGGGCATGAGAATGCGCCTTTCACGAACTACCAAACACAGTCTTAATCCTCTCTAATCGAGGCAATCTTTCTAATTGAGTATTTAATCACCGCTGACATTAACTGGTTAAACTCGATGATCCAGTTTTTTTGAGGGAAGACCAGGTAATCAGTATTGAAAAATGCAAAGGCTGGTCAAGTCGATGCTATAATACCAATTTTCCAAACTGATATCTCACTCATCGGTTGGCCAGCCTTCAATGAGCAGAGTAAAATAAATGTTATTTGAATACAATAGTTCAATTGCAGTATAACACCTCATTTATGAAAATAAGGAATGAGGCGGATGTGTTAATAAATAAGCTGTTGCCGTTTGTTGAAAAGTATACTGATTCACTGAATACTGAATTAACACAGTCATCCCCAGGAATGACCTTAAGCAAATCACAAAAATTCTGGCTGGGTTTCTGCATCACTGGAATCATCTTGACCAGCAGCATCAATTGGGCTGCTTTTTCACGTATCAGTGTGGGATTGTATAAAACTACAGCTCTTTCCTGGATGTTTCGCCATTCTAAAATTGCTTGGGAGCATCTGTTTCATCTCAGCCTTAAAATTATTTTCAAAGTATATGGCATTACCAAAGGTGTTGTCAGTATTGATGATTCCGATAAAAAGCGTAGTAAATGCACAACAAAAATTTTTGGAGTCCACAAAATAAAAGACAAATCAACGGGTGGTTTTTGCATGGGGCAAGGCTTAGTATTTTTGGTGTTGATAACACCAAAACTCAGCTTTCCAATTGGCTACGCCTTTCATATTCCTGATCCAAAAATCAGCGAATGGACCAAGGAGGATAAAAGATTAAAAAAGGCTGGCGTACCAAAATCAGAACGCCCAAAAAAACCGGTGCGCTCAGAAGAATATCCTACCATTCCAATGATTGCCAAGGCTCTTTTAAAAATATTTGTAGAGAAACACCCGGAAATAAAAATAGAAGCGATTGTTGCAGATGCCTTATATGGGAATGCTGAGTTCATGGATGAAGCGTCTAAAATTGCAGGAAACGCCCAAGTTATCAGCCAAATAAGGTACAATCAAAATATTTTACTCAAGAGCGATAAAAAATCAGTTGAAACATATTTTAAAAATATTCAACCAATTCAAAAGACCATACATGTACGTGGAGGTAAAGAGGTTGTTGTACTCATTAAAAGTGCCAGAATACATGTGTGTGCTCATAAGAAAAAAAGATTTGTCATTGCAATAAAATACATTGGAGAAAAGGACTATCGGTATCTTGCCGCTTCGGATCTGACCTGGCGATATCCTGATATCATAGACGCATTTACACTCAGATGGTTAGTAGAGGTTTTTATTCAAGACCATAAGACGAATGAAGGCTGGGGAAATTTGACCAAACAACCTGATGAAGACGGGTCTTACAGAAGTTTGACCCTGAGTCTGTTGGTTGATCATTGTCTCCTGCTTCATCCTGACCAGGTGGCCTCGATAAATAACAAACTGCACGCAAGAACTGTTGGCAGCCTATGTGACACCGTCAAAGTTGACTGCATCTTATCCTTTGTCGAACAAATCATTCATAGTGATGACCCAGAATCCCATTTCAAGCAGATCTCGGTATTTTTAAAAGAGCATTTTGTAAAGGCAAACGATTCTCAAAAGCACATGAATCTAAATTCTTGGGGGAATTATCAATCCGCCCCATCATTAAAATACAAAGCATTCTGTTAGCATGGGGATAATAACTGCCAGCGAGGTCTCATGTCAATTTTTAAAAACTGGATCATCGAGTTAAACACTGTCTTAATCCTCTCTAATCGAGGCAATCTTTCTAATGACCCATCTTACCAGCAAGAAATTCAGCGATGCATATCGTCTTAATCCTCTCTAATCGAGGCAATCTTTCTAATATTGGCAGGATCGGAGACTTGAAATACAAATATACAAAAATGTCTTAATCCTCTCTAATCGAGGCAATCTTTCTAATTTACAGTTACACCTCCACCACCCAAATATCTCTATGCTTGTCTTAATCCTCTCTAATCGAGGCAATCTTTCTAATGTTGTGGGCTTTCGGCCCATGTCCGTTATTGCGGTTAAGTCTTAATCCTCTCTAATCGAGGCAATCTTTCTAATAGTTTAATATTGTTATATAAAAATATTTTTAAAGATCCTGTAAATTTATAACCTGTTGAAGATTGGTGCATATTAACATCCGGCAAAAAGTTCGTCAATCGGTGTTTGACAAGGCTTAAGTTTTTGTGTTTTTAGCCTCGTTTTCTTGTTATCTATTTGATTTTACGGTAAAAAATATAATTCTAAATGTTCGCCAACTGCTTTCTGATTCTGCCTGATTTGGCCATTTTCGAAAATCGACTATTTTCCAAAATTTTAACCATTTGATATTATAAGATTTTACAAATCACCCAAAAGCAAATATTCGCCAACTCCTGTGACCTTGAAAAGGAAACAGCAGTTGGCGAACTTTTTAACCAGGCCGGTTTTTGTCACAAATGCGATATTATAATTTAATATCAATAGGTTAACGTAAAAACAATCTCGAAGAAAAAGTTCGCCAATTGATACGGGGAAACTGCCCACCTCTTATCCCCAGGCTCAATACTAATTTATCCCACATTTTCAGTATGTTAAATTTTTTTCCACGCCGTATCCTGTTACCGGGACTGAATCTCAAGACTAAGGATAATCCTGCAAACAAATTGTCAAAAAACAAAGGGGCTACCGGTTTAAGCCAGTGCACACCCGATAGTATCCTCCCCATGGTCAATAACCTCCCCAAGGTCAGACTGCATTTTCATGAATTTATGCGATGTGCAATTTTTTCCAATCCTCTGAAATCATTGATTCTGATTTTTCAGCATCCGTAATACCGAAAAAATAACTCATTGAAATTACAGAAACCAGATATTAAAAGTTGCATATGACGTGAATTTGTATTCGTTCATGTTGGCGCATTCAAACGCGGATTTCTGGACCCGGGTTCCGTATCCTTTCAGGATTTTCACTACCCTGTACCGGAACCGGTTGTCAACAATATCAAAGCAGACCAGGAAAAACATTTAATGACCAAGCCCCTTGCCGAGTTTATCAAGAATATAACAGCCGTTCCCATCTTTATGCAGAAAGATTCGTCTTGCATCACTATCTGCCCATGCGTCTATTTCATGGGTTGACGGGGCCATGGACGATCCCGCAAGCTGCTTGAAATCCAGTGATTTTAGATTGTGTTTTTTATCAAGTAAGTATCTGTTTAACTGATCAATTCGTTCATTTATTTGCTTGCACCGGTCCGGTTCAATGCCGTCAGCACTTTTTAGAAATGCTTTTCCGTATTTTATTTTTTTCGGTTTGGGAGAAGGCCAGATCCTTTTAGGGTATAATTGGTCTCTGGCCTCAACCCACAATAATTCTCCCCAGGGCGATAACGACGTTTCACCGTCAATGGAAAGCATCAGCGTTTCCGGTATATCCTTCGGTACAGGGCCCGGGATCTCCATGGCAAGATTACGGAAAAATTCAAGATGGTCTGCCACAACACCTACAGCATCCATTTTTACCGGCAGCCGTGGGATCCGCATAAGTTCTGAAGATGATTGAAATATGTAGACTGTTTCATCTGCGTAAAAATTGGCAATGCTTTGGAGAAAACCCTGCACCCCCTTAAAGCCCCCGGTGAGATTGAATATGATTTTATATCCGGATCTGGAGTAATCCGGCAGATCCTTGTGAAATTTTTTCACAAGGTCGGACAGAGCCAGCTGAAAGGCCATCATGTCCTCGGTTTGGAGGTCCGGCTGCCGGAGGACATAAATATCCATTGCCGGATCTCGATTTTTAAGCCACGTTTCTACAAGTTTAGCTGTCTGTTCGCCAAGCCAGGTATCAGTGCTGAGCAGTAAATGATAATCATTTGCCTTCGGAAAAATACCGCCGTATATCTTCATGATACCGTTGAGTTCAGCCGACATCTCTGCAGCCAGCGTATCCTCGGTATCTTTAATTTTGTTTGAGACGGCGTGAATTATTGAGGATAATATGTCCCTATAAATTTTAGGGATATCTTCCTGTTTTTTTTCATTGGCATACTTACGGATCAGATTCGCTTGTTCCTTGTCCTTTACATGGTTGGTTAAAAAACTTGTTCCGCAGGGAGATAGAATGTATTTTCGTTTATCCATGTCGCAGTGCTCCTTTCTATAGAACATAACATTCTGATGCTTCTATTTTAAACTTCAGAAACAAATTTCATGTCCGGATTAAACGGCACTGTTAAGAAAGTTGTTTTCATAAGTTTTTTATATGCCTTCCTGCCGGGTCGATTCATAGGTTGTTATTTTTTCCATCAGTTCCTGGTATCTTTTTTCCAGAACTTGCTTGAATTCATGGCTCTTAAAAGGCGTTTTCAGGATACATCCATCTTTATTCTTTTTTATGGTGACCCCACCATGATTGATATCGTTTCGATACTCGGACAGACTAGCGTAAGCGCTGAGTAACCCTGTTTTTTTAATAAAATTTTGAATATACGTTGCATCATCAGGATACTTTTTTGAAGGTTTTATCCACTTTTTTTTTATTATCCTATTCCCCAGAATTGTAAAAGATTGGGAAACAAGCGCTCTCATATCCTTATCTCTATAATCCCCAAGGTTAAGCGGGCCGGTGTAGTTTCGTTTTAATGCTGTCTGTACCCAGGTGATTGTGTTTTCCTGCAACAGGGTTACCCCCTGCTGGATCATACCGTGATCAATGCACCATTGAACACCTGCAAAACCGTTTTCAACACTATTTTCTTTAAAGCCTGCCAGTTTACCGCTGATTTTATCCAGAATGTTTCTTAGTGGGGCTTTTTGTTCATACTGTTTAATATTTTTTATTTGCTCTTTTAAATTCTGGATGTCGGTGCCTTCAATTATTTCTTTTCCCCTGACAGTTTGGAAATCGGCTGGAATTTTTTTTAGTTGATTGTTAAATTTTTTTAGCGCTGCGGCTTTAGGATCCTGGCCTCGTGTTTCTTTCAAAACGGGTTTAATCTCTTCTGAAATTGCCTGTTCAATTTTGCCGGTAATGCCGTAGTTGATAAAATTGTCAGCCCCCATAACCCAGTCCTGCAAAATATGAAAAGAAGTCAGGTTCAGAATCGGTGCATTCCTTTCTTCTATTGGAATGTTTTCTATTTCATAGCCTGGCCCCAACTTTTCAAAAGCCCCGTAATAAATTCCTCCAACGCTGATTTCTTTGGTCACTTTCAGATAATTGACCAGTACCAGACCAAGCATGGGCAGGGAACGAAATCCGTGGGTAATGTCAAGGTGGATTTCATCCCCTTCATTGATTTCCCCAATGATCAGATCAAACAGTTGCCATATCTGAGATTCATTGTAACCCATGGGAATATCTTTTATGGGTTCTATGGAAAGAGAAAGTCCTAATTGCGACAGGTGATGGTCAAGGCCGTATACGCGCTTTCCTTTGATATCGTTTTCCTGCCAGTTGCGTGTCTCCGCCTCGGGTGTCAGAAAAATCAGGGCACGGTCATCTTTCCCCCAAGCTGAACAATGCCTTTTCAGCAAGGCTTCCTGAACGAATCGTACGTTTTTAACAGCATCTGATTCATTATCGTTAAAATAATAATTGCAGTATTTATAATTATTGGTTCCAAGAAAACTGATAAATATTTTTCCCATGCCTGTTTTCCTCTTTTTGTTAGAAACTGTTACGTCATTTTTTCAATTTTCTCATCAATGGCCATGAGAAGCAGTTCTTTTTCCTCCTCCTCCAACTCCAGTTCCTCTATGGCCGGACGAAAATCTTTCACAGCCGGATGAGCCTGATCATAATTTTCGATAAAATCATTCAATTGGTCAGCGTCTTTTCCTTCAAGAAAATCTTTCGCGCTTGGAGCAAACTGCCATACCCAGGCCTCTGGCGGCATTTTTTTAAGCTCATTTTCAAATCGCATGCAGATGTTGAAAATTTTTTGAATATCTGAATTGCTTGTTTTAATTGGTTCTAAATCAAAGGCGCTTTTGTGCTGATCATAAATGTTTTTTACCTGCTTTAAATTTTTTAATGAACCTTGTTCCAGCTTGTTCCGCATTACCATCCCAGGGCAATATTTTTTTAATAACGGCTCAAGAGCTTTTGAATAGTTAATCTGGTTTGCTTTTTTGCGAAACGCATCCTGGAGAATCGGAGCGGCCGAGTTTCCTTTTTCTTTATATACATCCAACAGCTGATCATCTGACATATCCGAAATATCTGCAGCAACTTCCTCATCCGCAGGAAGATACTCAAACAGACCGTAACCAGCCCGAGTTTTGGCGCCAAATCCGTTTTGGACGCCTGCTTCAACAATTATCTTTTTGGCGAGCTCGGCCCATATACCAGGACCGCGTACAGCAAACAGAAACCGTTGCCCGGGCTTGATGGTTGCAAAAGGAAATGGCACCGGGTTATCCATCCCATCCGGCCAGTTGTCCAGGGCATGCTTATCGTCGGCCTGATACCAGGATCGGTTATGAGCACTAATGATATCCTCAGCAAAAGGCGTTCGGGTATCCGGTATCCACCAGGCGTCCAGGAAATCAACCGCACCGGCAAATTGATTTCCCTGTTCATTGGCACCTCCGAACATCACAAGACTATATGCGCCGGAATATGACTCCGGGCTAAAGGATTTGCTCCAATTTTGGTCTGCGGCTTCATGGGCAAATGTGGAGACAACGCCTTTAACTGCAGATCCCGGGATAACCGGTGTGGCCCAGGGCGGCTGGAATGTCATACCAAACTCATGAACGTTCTGATCCCCTTTACCCACAATCAGCGGACTTATATTGCGCATCTCAAACAGGATTACATCCTGCTGGCCGGATAGAAATGCGCGCCAATTGTTTAATGCCAGCCTGTAAAGCTGCCGACATCCTTCGGTATACCCTGACTCCAGACCCAGCAAAGCATCCTTTTTCGCTTTGGTTTCCTTAAGTCGTGGTTCATCAATTTTTTTGCAAAGCCGGTTAAACATCAAAGACTTATTGTCAAACTGTCCCTGGGGTATGCCGTAGCCTGCTTCACTAATCCGACGAACATCTTCACGGATTGCCGGGATCATTGTTATTCCTCCTGTGAAATCAATGTGTCAGCCAATCGCTTATGCCAGTTTAACAGCAGCAGTACCTGACGGGTGTGTATCATGTAGCTGGATAAGGAAACCGTTCGGATATGGTCCGGCAGGTCGGTTGTGCCTGCCGGAATGCAGCCAAGGTTAATCAGTTCGGTGCGTAGATGATCAAGCAAGGTGTGGTGGTGAACCTCGCTATCCCTTTGCCCCCGGGCTTTCATGAATGCCAGTGCTTGCATAAGTCCTAAATTTCGCACAAGACTTCCTGCTTTTTTACAAATGGTCTTATACTTTCCCGCCTGCTGGTCTTCCACCATGGCCTGAACCGTCTGGAAGACCTCATTAGAATATCGCTGGTCATTGGTCTGCATATTAATCCTCCATGCCGGAAAAACTGATGGTAATCAAGCCACGTCCTGTAGTTGCACTACCACCAACCTGTGTATGGATGGGGCTTGCGCAGAAACAATCAAGCAAATCCTGGTCCGTGCTGGGCGCGTCTTCATTTGTTTTGGGAAGCTTAGGGGGGCAAGCATAAATGGCACCTGCAAAAAATGTTTCAGCAGGGACATATTCTTCGTACCAAAGGGCGCCAGTCTTGACAATTCCATTTTCGCCAATGGCATTATGTGCGGCCACAGGAAGTCCGGTTTCACACAGAAATGCCATGACATCATCGTCAACCACGGCAAATCGTTTCTTAAAAGATGACTGTGCCTCCTGATCTTCTGGGTAAAACAACGTTGCAAGCAAACCAGCCCAGGCAGTTGCCTTATCCTGCTCCGCTCCGGCCACGGTTAAATCTAAATCTTCCAGCAGAATCTGTGCGGCATCATTATGATTGGGCGGCGTCAGCACGCTTTCAGACGCTATGGCCACCTGATAGCTTTCATGAATTCTACTTAACGAAGGTATGGAGGGCAGGTTGCTATTCTCAGTCTGCCCAAGGAGCTGACGGCAAATACCAAGTGCCGTGGGGCAAGTCATGTATGCAAACGTGCCAAACCATGACCGAACCGGAAGGCAGACCAGCCGGGCATCAGAAAAGCTTAAAGCGCTGGCGTAATCACTGGCATTTTCAGGGTCAGGTCCAAAGGCAGCCCGGAAGTTAGTGCTGCCGTCATCGAACCTGTCCCTGAGTACACCTTTCAAGGATGATCCGGGAATAAAGGGGAATCCGGTGACAGACTCTTTTGCTGTTGGCAGATCAATATCAGAAAGGCCCTGCCCGATGCCGCAATGCAGTCCAGATCGTGTAAGAATGGTGTATATTCTTTGTTTCATAACTCCCCATTCGCTTATTTTGAAATCAGAAAAGCCAATTTATAATCATGGGGAGTCATTATTTGCCTAAAAAAAGACAATCCTGAATAATTTTAGTTTTTAATTCTTATATGGTTTGTTTTTTGCATATAAAAATTATGATTTTGCATTCCAAATATGACATAATTTTTCTGAGCAAGAGTATTATAACACAATATATTGTGTGTAAAAATTAACAAAACACTAAAAAAAATAAGCGAATGGGGAGTCATAATATTCTCCTTAAAATGAAATATTGCCGATAAAAGTTAAACCGAATCCGTCTGGATCATCATTCAGAGATTTTCCCCATGATTTTTCGGCAAGTATTTGGGACTTGCTGCTCTCTTTGAGTTCAATAATGTAGACACTGCCGGCTGGTACCAGCTTAGAAAAAGCCTTAGGCCCATGTTTTTCAAAATCCCAGCCACTCACGGCCTGCCACCGCTCCACATGGGCACTGCGCAACCGGACCTCGATACCGCTTCCTGGGTGAGTTTTAAATTCTGCCTTTTCATCGGGTATCAGCCAATCCGGTACCCATCCTCCGAATTTACCCGGACTTGCCAGAATCAGACGCAAATATTTTTTATTGTTCAGCCAGGCCGGGCAAGGTGGTAAAAACGGCTGGGTTTTTTCGATCGCTGCGACTCGTCTCTCTCCGCCCAAATGGCAGGAACCTTCCAGATGATCATTACTCTCTATACCTTTTACCTGTATGCCCATGGCAAAGTATCCCGGCGTTTCTTCTATGCCGCCACTTTCCAGCCGTATACCCTGGGAGGAAAACAGGCGGCCGTGATCTGCGGTGCCGGTATGAGCAGAAATGGCGGTATGAATACGCAATTCCAGCTGGGGCCAGCCAAGCCCTAAATTTTCAGGCTGCCAGAGGCGTTGCTTAAGTTTGCCGTGTTCCAGCCAATACAAAAATGTATCCTTAAACCAAAGATCCGGTTTGTTTTTAGCTGGTTTTGAATTCACCTCCCGGGTCGGAATCATCCAGTTTGATAAGTTAAGATCTGTTCCACCCATCTGGTCAGCTGCCTGATAGGAAAAAGGAATAATATTCAAATCATTTGTATTCTGATCTTCTCCTTGAAAACAAAAGGCGTCTGCCGGAGCTGGGAAAAGGGGTTGCCAGTCCTGGTCGAACTCTTTTCGCCATAACGGCAGGCAACAGTTGCGAACCTGTCGGATCATTTCAATATTCTTGAGGCGGTCAGGACCGGTGAAATAGTCTTTAGCCCGTTGCTCGCCGACGCGTGTTCGGATCAATCCACTGACCGTGGACGGCCAGGGCCAACGCAGAGCTCCGCCGTGAACATGGCCTTGCTCGCCAAAGGGGCGGCCGTCACGAAAAATGAGAGGATCGCTGCTTGTTATGGTGAAATTCATCAATTCATCTCCTTTTTTGACCAGTGAGCATCGGCCAGTTTTTTTGCCCTGGCCAGTTGAAGTGCAATGACAAGCTCATCTGAAATATGCCGCAGATCCTTTTCTCCTTGAATAATGAAGGCCGCATCATCAGAACAAAGCTGTTTTGTGGATCGGTCTCGTTTACGGCCGATTATCCGCAACGCCTCGGCGCAGGCGGGGTTTGCGGGTTCCGTGGTGTTTTGCCATGCCAGCGTGGGACCGCATTGATCCGCAATCCGGCGTAGCTGATATCCCAGGGTGCTGGGCAGCCTCTCTGCAATGATGGCTTCCTGGTAGCGTTTAAGTCTTACAGGCAGACCGGATATCCCTTGCCAAGGCCCGTGGATGCTCAAAGGAGAACCGCTGCGTTTATCCTGAATGACGGCAAGACAGTTTTTTCCTCCGATATTTTTAGCGGTATGTTCTGCCTGGCGGGCCAGGGCCAGGGCATCTGCCAGTGGCGTTCGCTGATGAACAATGACCATGCCTAAAGAAAATGTGGGCGGGGCGATTTTCAACGCATTGCCAACCTTTTCCATAATCTTTAAAAACAGATTATTAAACGCTTCAGCGCAGTTCAGGGCACTGTCAAGCGGTGCATAGGCCATGACATCATCGCCACCGGAATAAACAATTCGTCCGTCATAGCTTTTAGCTATGTCTTGAACACCTGCGGCAAAACTTTCAAGAGAAGCAGAAAATGCCCGATGTCCATCAGCAGTTGAGATGGCATCTAAGGTTTTGCCCATGTTGTCCCCGTCGCCAAGGAGCAGGCAGGCGTATGGTGATGGCTGGCTGGTCGCTGTCCACAGTTTTTTCAATGTTTTTTCAAGTGCAGCCCAGGCTTTTTGCCTGTCTGATTCAATGAGTTTTTTTTCCTCTTCCAAGACTGCCGGGTGAAGAAGGTCGCTGGATAATCCTTTGGGCCAACCCTCCCATAACGGAGGATCCGCAAGGGGGCTGCCTTCTGGAAAGTCGGGATAAAGATTTTTCACCATTTCCATATTCGGAATCAGTTCTGCAATATTTTTGTCTTTTATCGCTGCTTTTTGAAGCCCTGCCAAATAGGGCCGGGCTGCCACCTGGGCCATATTATCAAAATGAGGGCGGTCAGCATTATTCCAAGGTCCGAACCGTTTGACCACACCCAAGACATCAAGGTGTTCCCCTTTTTTTAGTTGGAAACTGCGTTTATCCTTCGCTTTTACGCCTGTAAGCACAGCCTCTC
Source organism: Desulfobacter hydrogenophilus (assembly GCF_004319545.1). Lineage (NCBI taxonomy): Bacteria > Pseudomonadati > Thermodesulfobacteriota > Desulfobacteria > Desulfobacterales > Desulfobacteraceae > Desulfobacter > Desulfobacter hydrogenophilus. The sequence continues at coordinate 2,213,159 of NZ_CP036313.1, forward strand.
TGATGCCGTCCAGGCTGGATTTTGCAAGGCCTGTTCCATCCCAGGCCGGCGCCTTAAAAGCCCGAAGGGACTTTCTGCCGCCAAGTTTTGCCTCCACAAGGGAACGGCACTTTTTGTATTCCTTTTCTTCATAGGGCACCCAGGCGGCAAAAAACTCGCCAAAGTCATCAATTTGTTTATTGAACAATTCCTGGTTCAGACTGGGCGCTTTTAATGCCGCCTCCCTGCATATTTTTTCCCAATGGCCGATAAAGGCGTCTCGGGCTTGGGCCGTAAGTGAAGCAGGATCGCTGCCTTCAGGACTTACCGCGAATATTTTGTTGGCCACATTCAACTGTGAATTGGGTTGAAGCAGTGCTTTGTCATCAACAGCGGGAAAAATTAGCTCACAGCCCTGATCATAAAGGACGGCAGCCACGGACTTTGACAGTTCTGAAAGTAAATGGGAACCGTACCACAGATCCTTTAACTTTCTTGCAGAGGCAATGAACTCCTGAACCGGACCGACGGCAATATTGATAAGATATTTACTCATTATGCCACCTTCGTCATTTTCAGATAGCGTAAAAGCCCGTCATAGGGATTTTCTTTGCTCTGAAGGATGTTTGTATTCTCCAACATTTCCTTGTCGGTATAGTCAAGAGGACGTTCTCCAGGTGCCAGGGTGTAAGTGCCCTTAGCCGGGCCTTCAAGCTGTAGGGCTTGGGGACCTTTATCATTTAAAATGAGACAAAGACGGGCGATGTTGCCGTCCCCCAATTTTGTCACTTTCAGGATGACCGGCGACGGCCAGCGCTCCTGTGTTTCTCCTGCTGGTAAAAGGGTATACTTACCAGCAGGATCGCCGCTGCCACTTTTAAATTCGGTCAAAATCGGTAAACCATAGGCTCCTCTGGGAAACCATTTGTCGGCAGGATGTATAGGATCGTGATTGGAATCATGTTGCCCGGTAATGAGTCGAATGGCATCCGGCTCCGGCCAGTAACTTCTTCCAGGTCGATTACCTCCTGGCCGACGCCCAATACCTGGTTTCTGGCGAAAGGCTCCATATCTGTTCAGGTATGCACACCATTCCTTGGCAGCGTCATTATTATCAGTGGTGATAGCTTTAAAACGAGCACCGGAAAGTCTGGGGTAAGGACTGGTACTTAAGTTCTCTTTCTGATTTTCTGTCAAATTTTTTACAAATTGGTCAATGTCACCTGTGGTCTGAAATTGTTCGGCGATTCCTTTGCAGTATAAGGAGCCACATCCCCTGCGGGTACGCGCCCCAAGGCCGCCAAAGAGAATCCACAGCTTTATTGAATTGCAAACTTCGGTTTCATGTTCCCGAAAGCATGTCACTTTAAATATGAAATTGAGATCGCCAATCAGATCACAGTCGTCACCGGGATTGAAAGTGTTCTGGAAAGGAAAAAGCACATATCCCGGTACCTGGGCATTATCATATTGAAGGTATTTATCATTGTTCCCTCCCCAGGGTATTCGTTTGATGGTTGGCTTTCGAGTTAAATTAACACTCAAACGCACTGTTGAGGCTTCTTGGGTGCTTCCCCACAGACTATCCTCCCTTGTTTTAAATTCAGCTGAATTTACTTCATTTTGCATGGTGCGCCACCAGAACCGAAGCTGCCCTTTAATGGACTGAGTGCGGACTGGATTTTCAAAATCCGGGACCCAACTTTTTGTCCCGCCCCCGGCCATCGGTGTCAGCAGTTCGAGTTCATATTCGTGTTTTATGAACCTATCCCTGGACATTGTGAAATCCGGGTCAATTATCGACTCGTCAGTTGTTAATTTCCTTGCCATAATTCACCTTTACAGATTTTTTTTAATTTCCTTGTTGTTTTTGGTAAATAAACCATAGTCGTCTGGTGAACCCCAAGGCTCAGTATCTTTCTTATCCATTTTCACTCCCTGTTTCTAAAAAGTCATACCATACTATGTTTTGACTTTTATGGCCGATCGTACAATCGAAACCGCCTGTGTTTGAAAACATGTGTGGTTTTGATGCTGCCGTCCGGCTGCACATCCTCCAGGGCATCTCTTTGGGTCACGGAGTAGACTGGGATTAACTGCGCCCTCAGTGCAAAATTAACCAGATGCCAGGTGGCCCCGAAATCCCCCTGCACCAGGACGACATCATTTTTATCCGCTTCCTTTTCAAGCCACTGCTCAACCGGAAGAATGATGTCTGAAATATCATCCAGATCCGCCGGAATCTGCTCCCATATTTTTTTTAGTCCCGGAGGAAGCGTTATGATGGATGTAACTCCCCAAACATCTTTGGCCTGGGTCTCCTGCTCCAGGGTGAGCAAGTGGTTAAACACCAGAAACATTTTCCGGGAAGCTGTAACTTTTTTTCTATACATTTGAATCCGTCCCCTTTTTTTCATTATGCTTGTGCCTTCAATGAAATCTGCCCCAGCCCAAAGGCTGTATTTTTCCCGGCATGAACGGTTTCAGCCATGCGCAGAAACGGCAGAAAAGGTCCAAGGTCACCCTGGTAGGCCACTTGTCCGAGGAGGCCGCCCATATACATTTTCGTCTCCTGGCGCGAGGAGTAGCGCTGCCAGTCAAACCAGGCCAGACGGTTGTCTGTCAGGCGCACCCGGCAGGCTTTTTTCACCAGTTCCGGGTAGTTAAGGGCTGGTTCGCCATCCCCGTATGTGTTGAACAGGGCGGTACACCGGCGGATCAGGGAACGCATTAAAAGGTCAAAGGGCAGGTCGGGTTTCTGGCCGGTTTTCGTGCTGATCCTGAACGGGGTTTGCAGTTTCAATGTGACATGGTCCGGGATTTTGTTTTGATCCGGGGTCAGGTTAAGCGTTGGTAAAACATCCGGTATTGTCACCCGGCCGTCTTTTTTTGAGTAAACCGTTTTATCGCCAAAGGTGACGGATTCCAGGGTAAACCCAGCCCGGTTGCCGTTCAGTCTTTTACCCAGGCCAATGCGGCCCATCTGGTCAAAGGCATAGACAAAATAGGGCAGGTGCCGGTTCAGGTCTCCGAAAAGGACCATGCCGCATATCAGTGTTTCACCGGCAGCGAAGTCTCTTTTTTCCGTTAAAGGCGGTTCCAGGATCATGGGGTGCGGTGGGGCGGATATCTTACCGTTTTCCGGTGCCGGCAGGGCATGTGCGGTTTCAAATATCAGGGAATAGGTGCAGTTTTGCCTTAAAATACAGGTGGTACAGGTTTGGTTTTTAAGCGCACACACGGTTCGTTTCAACGCATGACCCAAAAGCCCTCTGAATGTGGATCCTTTGTACGCGGGCAGAACAGCGTCCCGGGTCAGTTTGATGTGAAACAGGTATTTTCCGTATTTCATAGGTGTATATATTCCTTGGGTATTGTTTTGTGGCCGTTGACACTATCTACGGAGCTGATTCTCGGTTTTTTAAAAAAATCTGTCTGAAAAAGATTCTTTTGAAAAAGAGTTCTAAAATTTTCATGGCGGGTAAAAGAACATTTTTTCGAATTCAGCCGGGACATTTATTAAATTGTGATTGTGTGCCGCTTTTTTTTTCATATATATTATATGTTTGTCAAGCTTATTGTGATGACATTTTAAATCTTGACTTACTTTGTTGTCTTTATCAATATGTACTGTTTGAAATGAGGAATCTCAAGGTGTTGATTCTAAAGGGTGCGGGTGGTATATCTGATCCCTGTATGGTTGATGCAGACGCTTTTTGAAAAAAATCTATAGATCAAATTATTTCGCTGATAATCCTGCCTATACCTATCATAATCAATACGAATTGTAATTGGTTCCGCGCATATGATTAAACGGGTATTGGTATGAAAGAGGAGTCAATATGAAAAAATGGCTGATTGAAGAGCTTATATGCCCGCAATGCCTGGACAGTGATATCGTACTCAATTTTGATATCTACACTGAGACGGATGGTGACATTATTGAGGGGCGCCTGGTCTGCCCCCAATGCAAACAGGAGTATGAAATCCACGAGGGGATTGCCGTGGTGGTCCCTGAACAGACCCTGCCTATGATTCAGGATGCAACGGGATACAACTCTTTTTCCATGCTCTCATCCTATTTATGGAGCCATTATTCAGAGTTTTTCAACGGCCCGGATGCCACGGACGCCTATCAGAAATGGGCCCGGGCCTTTGGTTCCCAACGGTCTGGCTGGGCCCTTGATATCGGGTGTTCCGTGGGGCGACTTACCTTTGAGATGACCCGAACCCATGACCGGGCTGTGGGCCTTGATACTTCTATCTCCTTTGTCCGGGCTGCCCGCGAACTTGCCGCCAAAAAACAGCTGGCATTTGATCTGATCATGGAGGGGCAGATCACTGAAAAACGGGCCTGTGACCTGGATCCCGCCTTTGGCTTTGACCAGGCTGAATTTATTGTTGCCGATGCCATGGCATTGCCTTTTCGGTCCCGGCGCTTTGCCACGGTAAGTTCCGTAAACATCCTTGAAAAGGTGCCGGACCCATTGTTGCATTTGGCCGAAGCTAACCGGGTTATGGATGAAACAGATGCAAAAATCCTTTTTTCCGACCCCTTTTCCTGGGATGAAAATGTCAACAACCCTGATCGCTGGCTTGGGGGCACCAACGAAGGTTCTTTCAAAGGGTTTGGCATGGATAATATTTGTAGACTGCTCCAGGATTCGAAATCTGTGTTCTCTCCGGGCTTTAGGATTCAGGATAAAGGGCAGGTGTTGTGGAAAATCAGGAAAACCCGAAATCTGTGGGAGCATATTACCTCCCAGTTTGTTGTCGCTGAAAGAACAGCCATGGGCTGATCTGGACTATCAATACCTATACATAATCCACAACAAAACATGAAAGCCACATAACGGCTTGCTATAACTTTCATAAAAAAACAATATAGAGAGGTGTCTATTTTGGCAGAACAGAAACCAGGGATTTGCGGCTTATGTTTCCACAGCCCCGGATGCGGTGTCATCGTCCATTTTGATGATGACGGCAAAATCGACTGGCTCACCCCGGACCCTGAGGCGCCCATGGGCGAAGTGCTTTGCCCCATGGCTGCCAGTGCAAAACAGATTATCTATTCGGATGCACGTATCAGACAGCCTCTGAAACGAAAAGGGCCCAAAGGGAAACTGGATTTCGAACCCATCTCCTGGGAAGAAGCCTTTGACATTATCGCTGAAAAAATGGCGGCCATTAAATCGGAATACGGGCCCCAGGCCCTGGGGTTCTACGCCGGTACAGGCTCCTACGAACGGGCCTTTAAAGATGCATTCCAGCTTGGCGGTTCCCAGATCTACCTTGCCCCAAGTATTTTGTTCCCCTATGGATCGCCCAATGCCTTCGGGGTGGGTGCACCCTGTTACACCTCCCTTGGTGTGCTGGCGCCCCAGTTAACATATGGTTGTCTGCACACGGACATGTTTTCCGATGTGGACAATTCAGATCTTATTTTTGTCTGGGGCACAGATCCATCCACATCCACGCCCCCGGCCCTGTTTGGACGCCTGGTCCGGGCCGCCCATGAAGGGGCACGGATCATTGTCATTGATCCCAGGCAAACCGCATCTGCCAAGCTGCCGGACAGTCTGTGGGTGCCCATCCGGCCCGGTTCGGACGGGGCCCTTGCCCTGGGCCTGTGCCATATTCTGATCCGGGAAAATTTAATTGATCAGTCCTTTGTACAGGAATGGACGTTAGGGTATGAAGAGTTTGCCGAATATGTCAAGGCATTTACCCCTGAAACCGTTGCCGGCATCACCGGCGTGCCCCAGGACCTGATTATGGAGCTGGCCGAAGAAATTGCCGATGCCGAAGGCGCAAGCTATGTGATGTATACTGGTTTGGAATATACCAAATCCGGTGTTCAGAACATCCGGGCTGTTATGGTACTCTGGGCCCTGGCCGGGCAGCTGGACGTTGAAGGGGGCCGCTGTTTTGTCCCCCGGGAGAACCAGATCCACCTGAGCAAAGATCACCAGATTGCAAGCCCTGGGTTTGATACATCCATCGGTGCAGGCCATTTTCCGGTGTATGCCCATTTCTGCGGAGGCGAGCCCCATGCCAGCCGTCTGCCGAAATCCATTTTAGAGGGTGACCCTTACAAAATTCACGGTTTGTTTATCCTTGGCGCATCCATCCTCACTGCCTGGCCCAACCCCATTTTATGGCAAAAGGCGTTTGATGCCCTGGATTTTCAGGTTTCCATTGATCTGCAGCTTACCCGGGATGCGGCCTGGGCGGATATTGTGCTGCCGGCCACCACCGCCTTTGAGCAGTCATCCTATTGCTTTTACGGCAATGCTGTCCGGTTGCGGGAAAAAATGATTGATCCGGTGGGGGACAGCAAACCCTGCTTTACCATTTTAACGGAACTGGCCCGGAAACTTGGGTATGCCGAAAAGTTTCCTGCCAATGAGGCAGAGCTGCTGGACCTGGTCTTAAAAGATACCGGCATTACCCGGGCGGATATGGAACAGGATGTCCGGCTGACGGTGCGCAAATCCGCTGACCCCATGGCCTATCGGAAATGGGAAACAGGAGGTTTGCGAAAAGATGGAAAGCCGGGCTTTGAAACCCCGTCCGGCAAATTTGAGATTAAATCCACCCTGCTTGAGCAGATGGGGTACGACGGACTGCCAAAATATGAAGAGTCCTTTGAAACCCCTGTCAGTCGTCCTTTGCTGGCCAATCGGTTCCCTTTGGTTCTAGGTACGGGTCCTTTTAAGCCGGACATGAAATCCTGTCTGCGGGCCGTGCCTGATTTTATTGAAAAATATCCGAATCCCATGGTCCAGATGAATCCCGAGGATGCCGCAGATCGAAAAATTGAAACCGGCGATACGGTGGTGGTGAAAACGGCCCGGGGGTTTGTGGAGATGCGGGCCGATGTATCGGAAAATATTATGAGAGGGTTTGTCTATGCGCCGGTGGGCGGCGGCGGGCCTTTAGGCCCGGAATCCTGGCGAAAAGCCAATGTCAATGTACTCACCGACCTTGAGCAGTTTGATCCCATTTCCGGGTTTCCCGTGTATAAAACCCTGATGTGCCAGGTGAAGAAAAAACGCAGAAGGCGAACCATTGTGGTTCAGGATCCAAGTCTGGGATGTGTGGGATGATGTTTTACCCATTGATATTCGGGGGATTTAGAAGAATCGCAATTTCCTGGTAATGTGAAACGCAAAAAGGGGGAGACTATTCAGTCTCCCCCTTCTAAATATATGCCGCTAAGCGCTGAGTAGATGCGCTACTTCGGAATAATTACATTTTTTTATGGCAGTCGTTGCACTTGGTGCCGACTTTCAGGCCTTGTTCCTTGTGGCAGCCTATGCAGTTTTCATGAATGGCTGATTCAAGGTGCATGATGTCAATGGGTTTTTTCTTATTTTTACCCTGGAAGGTTTTGTCTGCTGTTTTGGCTTTGGCGCGGGTGTGGCACTCTTCACATTTCTGGACATTGTCGCCTGCTTTAAGATCGGCAAGGGGTTTGCCGTCTTTGTCGTGATGGCAGTCGCCGCAGGATAGTTTGTACTCTTCATGATGTTTTTTATGGGTGAATTCAACCAGTTTAGATGGTTTTTTTGCATCCGGCCCTTTTTTGCGCTTGGCATCTAAAAGTTTGCTTTTCATTGTAATGACGTCTTCTACATCGGTCCCTGCCTGAATTCCGGAGGCAGTGAAAAACACAGCAATTCCTGCAGCCAACAGGAGGGTAAATAATTTTTTACTCATAACCTCTTTTCTCCTTTATAAAGTTAAAACTATAGTGCTTTTACGGCTGTATAGCCGATTATATCCTTATAATTCATTTCCACTTTTTACACCCAAGCCCTAGGCAAAGTCAATACCAAACAAGATTGCCAATCACTGGTTTAAGCCTTGAATTTGTAGCTAAAATTTGATTTTTAAGACGCTGTCAGCAGTCTTTGTGTTGTTATATGAAAGAATATGATAATTAAGATAGATTCGGCATTTTCCCCATCAGGAAATTGACCCGGATCTGTGTGTCGCCATGGGTGCTGTTATCCAGGCCGGCCGTGAATTTGTTTAAAATCCGGAATTAAATATACATGGAATTACCCCCGGAATTATAATTTTAAGGGATACAGAATATCGAATGGTTCAAGACATCGACACCCTGTTTAAGGTCTTACGAAAAACAAATCGGACCACTGGCAATCTAAAGGTTCCGTCCACTTTGGCTTTTAAGATGGTTCCCACTGACCGGGGGATCTGTCTTACCATTGTTGACGGCTCCGGTAAAGAGGTGAATCCAGGCTATGAATTCTATTCAGGCCTTGAGCGAAGCGTTTTAAAAGAGATTGCCAGGCTTCGGGAACAGGAGGCTTTCAACATTGACTGGGATGAGCAGCCATCTGACAATCAATTCTATCTCAACGGTAAAGATTATCTGCTCTCCCTGCTTCTTTCTTCGGACTGCTTTGTGGATGCCAAGGGCGAAAAGATACAGCTGGCCCCGGGGGATGCCCGGGTCAGGCTCTCCATCGTGCAAAGGAAAGATCAAGAGGCGCAGGACAACAACCTTGAGACCTCAATGGCGCTGTGGCACGGCCCCAAACAGCTCCCCTCCCTGGTCCCGGTAACCCAGACCCACATGCTTGCCGGTAATACCATCTACAGGGTTAAGCCCCTTGGCAAAAATTATGATTCCCTTTCTTTGTTTGAAACCGTTTTAAGTTTTGATCTTCTGGAACAATACCTGACCCTTTTTTTTTCTAATTTCACCAATGTGGAAGTCTCTTATTCCGGATATACCGTCATTAAAGGGGAACCTAAAACAACCCGGCCTGCCCTGATATTTGAAAATGTCTCCCAGGATCAATCCCTGCATCTGAGGGTCTCAGCCACCTATCCCGGATTTTCACCGGATTTTTTTGACAATTTTGACATGGATCAAATTGTATCAATCAACGAGATGGAAAAAAATATCGTCATCAGTCCCCTGGTTCACGGGGATATTTCCGCCTGTTTCCATGACATCCAAAAAACCTTAAAACGCCATGCCCGAAACCTGAAACAGGATAAGGCCATCTATGCCCAGGACAATTTTATGGTCATCGAATCGGCCCTGGCACGACGATTTATTACCCTGGAACTTTCCTCCCTGTTGTCACGGTACACAATTCTGGGGGCTGATAAACTTGCATCCTACAAGGTGAAATATGTGCAGCCCAAACTGAATCTGCACCTTTCCCACGGCATTGATTTTCTTGAGGGTGAGGCAAACCTCACCCTTGACGGGGAAACATTTACAATCAACGATGTCTTAAAACAATATCAAAAAAACGCATATGTGCGGCTGAACGATGGTTCAAGCGCCGTTATCAATCCCGATTATATGGAAACGTTGACCCGGATTTTCAAAAAACAAAAATCCGGAATAAAGGTTTCTTTTTTTGATCTTCCTTTGGTGGAAGAACTCATTGGCGAAAAAATCGCCAAAGAAACCTTTAACCAGTCCAGAAAGATTTTTCTGGGATTCAACCAATTAAAAGACTCCAGAACACGGATGCCCGCCGTCAATGCGACTCTCCGGGGATACCAGAAACAGGGGTTCAGATGGCTTTCCTATCTTTACAAGCACAAATTAGGCGGTTGTCTTGCCGACGACATGGGGCTTGGAAAAACCATTCAGACCATTGCGCTTCTGGCGTCAATCTATCCAGAGCAAAAACATCCAACCTTGATCGTAATGCCCAAGACCCTCTTGTTTAACTGGGAAAGCGAACTTAAACGGTTTGCGCCAAAATTGACATCCGGCCTTTACTATGGCCAGACCCGGGACATAAAAACAATGGGTTCCCAAAATATCATTTTAACCACCTACGCCATGGTGAGAAACGATATTGAACAATTAAAAGAAGAACACTTTCATATGGTTGTTCTGGATGAGTCCCAGAATATCAAGAATCCCAATTCAAAAACATCCAGGGCGGTGATGCTTTTACAGACCGACCACCGGTTTGCCTTGAGCGGCACACCCATAGAAAACAATATGAGCGAACTCTATGCCCTGTTCCGGTTTTTAAATCCAGCCATGTTCGGCACCTTTACCGATTTTTCAAAAAATTACCTGAATCCCATCCAGAAAAATGATAATAAGGCCGTGGCAAAGGAACTGAAAAAAAAGATATACCCCTTTGTCCTGCGCCGGCTTAAAACACAGGTGTTAAAAGACCTTCCTGATAAGATGGAGCAGGTTCTCCATGTGGACATGAGCCGGAAACAGGCCGCACTCTACCACCAGAGACGGCTGATGTACAAAAGGGCCATTCAAGAGGAAATTCAGGCTAAGGGATTGAAAAAATCCAAGCTTTTTATCCTCCAGGCCATGGGGGAACTTCGCCAGATTGCCTCTATCCCTGAGATTAAGAGTGACAATAAAATCATCTCCCCGAAACGGGAAATTCTCATGGATCATGTGGCGGATGCCGTGGCCGGCAAGCACAAAGTGCTGGTGTTTGCCAATTATCTGCACTCTTTAGAATGCGTTTCCCAGGATATGGAAGAGGCCGGCATCCATCATCTGGTCATGACCGGGGCCACCCGGGATCGAAACCATATTGTGGAACAGTTTCAGCAGGATGATACCTGCCAAGCCCTGTTGATGACCCTGAAAACCGGGGGGCTGGGCCTGAACCTGACGGCAGCCGAATATGTATTTTTATTTGATCCCTGGTGGAATCTTGCCGCGGAAAACCAAGCCATTGACCGGGCCCACAGAATGGGCCAGAAAAATACCGTGTTCAGTTACCGCCTCATTGCCCGAAACACCATTGAAGAGAAGATCCTCATGCTCCAGGAAAAGAAAAAAGAATTGTTTGATTCCCTTATTTCCAGTGACAACGCCTCTATCAAACAGATGGAAGAAGAAGATATTGATCTGTTGCTGGGAGAATAATGACTATGCTTCTTGATCAAATAAATACAATGAAACCCTGGACCATAGGCCATAAAAGATGTCCTGTTTGTGGAAAAGGTGCAAACTTTTATGCCGCGGAACACCCCGCATGCAAGGACTGCTTTTTAAAAGCGTTGGAAATCGAACTTATAAGGGAAGATATTAGCCACTGGAGCCGGGAACGTTTTTCCCTTTCTCTCTCTTCTTCAGGTGCCATGAGAGACCGTCTTTTGGCGTTAATCCATTTCAGAAACTTCCAAAGCATGGAAGACATGGCAGAACTTTTGATTGACAATCTGGGGTTTGATTCAGACCACCCCCTGGCCTGGTATACCCGGCAAAAGGCCTATGAAGCATGTGTTTTCTTTGAAGACAGTGAAAAAATGTTCGAAACCGTTCTGAGCACTAAAAAATTTGGTTCATGGCAGCAAAAGGCGAATATGGTCAAGCTGTGCTGTGATAAAAAATCAGAATCCCCTAAAATTATTCAGTTTATTGGACAAATGGCTAATGATCCAAGTCCGAATGTAAGAAGCCATGTGGCAGGCTCCATCCGGGATAATAAAAAGGGCTGGGCAAAAAAACTGTGTGCCCAATTGCGTTATGATAAAAACGCTCTGGTCAGGGAAGTCTTCGAGAGGATACAGTACAACCGTGAGACAGCTTATAACCCAAAGCCGTATATCTGGCGGGAAGAAGAAGCCGGGATGATTGAGAGAGCCAGGACTATAAAAAAACAGGTCGCCGCCTACAATAAAATGGAAATGGACATCCGTTGCTACTGCGACTTTCCAATGCAGAATCAAGTTTACACCCTTTATTTAAGCCATCTCCCCGACCTTTTGGACAAAAACAAAGATACAGAAAAAAACTATGCAGCAAAAGAACTGGCAGCGCTTAAAGAAAACACCGAAGATTCTTGTGTCAGACTGCTTGCCGCTGCCGTATCCAATGATTTTTTGTTTAATACCATTCTGGAAAAATTGCCCGAAGACGTTGTCGCTTTGATTTATATCATGGCGTGGGAGTGTGAAGAATGCGAAAGCTGTATAGCGGAGCAAAAGCTTGTTCAACTCATGGATAAGGATTTGCCCGCAGACACGGTTGCAGATAAAAAAACGCCTTTGCATGAGTCAGTGAAAAAAGATCCGGCCTATTTTATGTTCAAAGTGACAAAAAATTATGCATATTACCGTCATGATACCCATTTCATATCTATTAGTTACCCTTTGCGGCCTTTCATCAAAAAACGCCTGCCCCCACCAGCGTTTGCCCGCCTTGTCCCTTTGGTTGATATCAAGGGCAAGGTTGAATGGATGCATGAAGATGACCAGGGCATTTTTCGGCAATTGCCCCCCATTTTAAGCTTTATTGCCCAAGGCAATCTCAAGTTTACTAAAAATGGCAAAGAGGTCCTTAAGGGATCTTTGAAAAAAATGACCAATGCCTGCGGGATTGATGAATTTTACATTGATGACGTCAATGAACTCAAATATTTAAAAACAAAACTTCTTGCCGATTTTTTCAACTGTATGCCCCCATGGAAAGCAAAGGAACTGGAAGACCCGACGGGCTTTTTAAAGACAAGAATCAATCAATACTTTTCCTTCGAAGGATTCACGGGTCATAGCAGTCGCAGTATGTTTGCCCATGTCAAGCGTCAGATGGAAGACTTTGATTCAAACGATGCTGAAAAAAACATGCGCAAAAATTTCAAAAAAGTCCTCAATCTTTTACCTGAAAAAAAATGGATTGCCACCCGCGACCTTGCGATGACGGCATTTTATGACGGCATTGATTTCAATCCTTTTTCAAAGGCCTATGAATTCACCAGCCTTTACATTACCAGAAATTTGCCCCATTACACCCGCCGTGACAACATATATCTCCAAAAGCTTCCAACCATCGACATTCTGACCCTTCCCTATATCAAGGCCATGATGTTTCTTATGGGTGCCTTAGGGCTTGTGGAACTGGGTTATTCGACGCCTGAAAACAATATTTTCAGGCAATACAACAAATCCTGGCTCAGCATTTATGATGGATTAAAATATGTGAGATTAACCGAGTTTGGAAGTTATGTTATCGGCAGAAAAACGCGTTTTACCCATGATATCGTAACCCAATCAGCCGAGATTGAGATTGATGAACACAAGACCATGCTCTCAATATACGGGAATGATCCTGTCAAGCAGATGGCATTGGAGGCTCTGGGTCAACAAGTCACCAATTCAAGCTATATGGTCAGTTACCAGTCTTTTTTAAAAGATTGCAGTACCCATAAGGATGTTGAAAACAAGATACAATTTTTCAGGGACAATATTATTGCAGAACCGCCCCCCATCTGGGAAATTTTTTTCAAGGAGGTCCTGGCACGGATGAATCCCCTTGAACAGGTGCCGGCCATGTCTGTTTTCAGGGTAAAACCCGACAGGGAACTTCTGACGCTTTTGACAAGGGACAATATACTGAAAAAATACGTTTTCCGTGCAGAAAACCACCATATTCTCGTTAAGACATCCGATTTTTCTAAAGTTAAAAAACGACTGGCTTTTTTGGGGTTTTTTATCAGCTGACCATGACCATCTGCGGTTTATCCGTCAGCATATTCGTTGTTGTGAATAGGTAGTCTATTTAAACATTTCGATTAGAATCTTTTAAGATGGCATCAGACTGCATGCAAGCAGGTGATGTGCAATTGCTGATGCCTAAACAGTCAGGCCTTGTTAATTCTTCTATAATTTACTGTCTATATCATCTGTTTCCGAATCTTCATCAAATTCATGGATTTCCTCTTCCTGTTCCTCTTCATCATTATTTTCGTCGTCTAACTTAGACTTTTTGCCGAAAATTTTTGCGCCGAGAATACCGATTTCATACAAAAGAATCAGTGGCATGGCCATCATGATCTGGGTAACCACATCCGGTGGGGTAATGATTGCTGCGCCCACAAAAAACAGAAGCAGGGCATATTTCCTGTTTTTCTTTAAAAAAGCGGGGGTCACTATACCCATGCGGGCCAAAAAGGTCAGGACAAGGGGCAGCTCAAAAACAAACCCAAAAGCCAGAAGCATTTTGGATGCAAATGAAAGGTACTCCTTCATGGAAGGCATGGCCTGGATGGTTTCCGTGGTAAAGCCTAGGAAAAATTCGAATCCGTATGGAAAAACAATAAAATACCCGAATGAGGCCCCGGCAATAAAGAAAATAAGTGATAGAATGATTATGGGCAGCATATATTTTTTTTCATCCCGGTACAGCCCCGGAGAAATGAACATCCAGAATTCATAAAACAGTACCGGGGTGGCAAGGATAATGCCTGCCAGCAGCGCCACTTTAAGATAGGTGAAAAAGGCTTCGGGCAATCCTGTAAAAATTAATGTTGCATTGCCGCTTTTTGCCATGGCGGTTACCAGGGGTGCCGTGAGAATGTCAAACAGCTGTTCCTTGAAAAAATAGGCCGCAACAAAACCTAAACCCACCGCAATAAAGGCGTGAATCAGGCGGTCTCGCAATTCGCCCAAGTGCTCGGTAAAAGGGCTTTTCTCTTCCTGGTCGCTCATGTCGGATACCTGATGGGTTTATTCTTTCGGGGTGGGTGTTTCTGTTTCGGGTGAAGCCGGGGACGGGGTGTCTGCATCCGGGCTATCCTGTGTCGATTCAGGGGGTGTCTTGGCTTTCAGGCCATGCGCCTTGTCCGGTGTCTCCGATTTATCAGAAGTCTGCAGTGGTTTGGGATCTTCTGTACCTATATCCTTGATAGCATCCTTGAGTTTTGTTTTAACAGGCTTCGGCTTGGCTTCTTTTACCGTGGTTTCTATATCAATGGAATCTTTCAGATCCTGGGCAGATCGCTTGAATTCCCCCATGGCTTTGCCAAGCATTTTTGCCACTTCCGGCAGTTTCTGCGGGCCTATGACTATAAGGGCAATGGCCAGAATCAGCAAAATTTCCGGCATTCCTAAACCAAACATATATCGGTGTTACTCCTTGTTTATGGACAGACACTATAATTAATTATTTAGATTATCTTTACATTGAACGTGGTTGAGTGTCAACCGAGACCCAGGTCATGGTTTCTTGTTTGTCACTTTTTTTGAAGGCGGTCTTCGTCTTTTGTAAGGCTTTTTGCCCTGATTGGGACGTTTTGTTTGATTTTGTTTAGACGTTTTTTTTGAAGGACGTGGGGCCGGTTTTGGCAGGTCTGCCTCCAGGGCCGCTGTCGGATATTCGCAGCTGACCTTGTGACCAAGAACCTCTTCAATTTTTGGGATTTGAAATGAACTCATTTCATCGGCAAAACTTACTGAGGTGCCGGTGGCGCCTGCTCTGCCGGTGCGTCCGATTCGATGGATGTAATGCTCGGGTTCGATGGGCAGATCATAGTTGACTACATGGCTGATGTTTTCAATATGAAGTCCCCGAGCTGCCACATCTGTTGCCACCAGAAAATTGAGAGTCCCGGTTTTAAATTGGTTGAGCACCTTGAATCGTTTGTCCTGGGCCACGTCCCCGGACAGGACTCCTGCGTTCAGGCCGTACCTGGATAACTCTTCCGACAGATACCGAGCGGTATCCTTACGGTTGACAAAGATGATAACCCGCTCAAGTTTTTCACTGATTAATAGGTTGCAGACATTTTTAAACCTATCCTTTTCCGTGGTCAGATAGACAATCTGGGTGATGGAATTTGCAGCGGCTTGTTCAGGGTCAATTTCAATGCGCACGGCATCCCGGGTCCAGGATTCGGCCAGGCGGAGCACATCTTCTGTGAGGGTGGCGGAAAAAAACAGGGTCTGGCGTTTGTCCTTGTGGGGTGTCATGTAAATCAGGCGGCGGACATCCGGAATAAATCCCATGTCCAACATTCGGTCTGCTTCGTCAATGACAACAATTTCAACTCGGGACAGATCAATCAGTTTTTTTGAGATAAAGTCCAGAAGACGTCCAGGGGTTGCTGCTATGACGTCCACGGGTTTGTCCGTGAGAAGGGTCTGTTGCTTTTGATAATCTGTGCCACCAAAAACCGGGACAATCCGAAGATGGGAATATTTGGCAAGTCCCTTAAAGTCCTTCTCAATCTGGTACACCAGCTCCCTTGTGGGGGCAAGGATCAGGGCCCTGGGGTATTTTTTTTCCCGCTTGACGGATGTGCGGACAAACCGATTAATCAAGGTAATTATAAAGGTGGCGCTTTTGCCTGTGCCGGTCTGGGCCTTGGCCGTGGCATCCCGACCGTCAAGGGTGTGGGGAAGAAGCTGGGCCTGGATATCTGTGCAGTATTTAAAGTTAAGGTCACAGATGGCATGCATCAGCCCTGTGGTAAGCTCAAAATCATGGAACCGGGTTTTCCCCTCCTGGGGGGCGACCTGGAAATTCTCTATGGTCCAACGCGGTTTTCGGGGTCTTGGGCGGGGCTTTTTAACCGTTCCAGCGTCCCTGTCAGGGGCTGGTGTAGCCGGTTCGAGTGTCCGGGGTTCCGGAATAGTGGCGCTAACATCTTGTTTTTGGGGTTTTCCGGTAAAAAGTGTTTTTATGAAGCTGAATAATTGTTTCAAAATGATTTAAACATAACTCTCTAAAGGTAAATATATAGGGCTCGGAATCAGATTTAATGATTAATGCTTTTTTAACAGACACACCGTTTTTTGGGAAGTAAAATTTAGTTTTGTGGAATGGTACGGGTCTGATTCTTATTTTTAAATACCCTTGAGTATAGCTGAACAGTCTTCTAAACTGCGATAATGTAGAGAAAAAGTCAAAAAAACTTGACTTTTCAATTGTTTCACGGTAACAAAGTTTAATAAAAAATAACCTGAACCAGGGTGATGTAGAATGCTGTTATTGTCTAATTTCTTCATGGCTGTTGCCATTGTTCTTGACTATGCTTTAAATATTTATATGTGGATCGTTATTGCCTCGGCCGTGCTGTCTTGGGTGAATCCGGATCCGTACAATCCCATTGTTCGATTCCTTCGCAAGGCAACGGAACCGGTGTTTTACCAGATCCGCAAATATCTTCCCGTGACCTT
Source organism: Desulfobacter hydrogenophilus (assembly GCF_004319545.1). NCBI lineage: Bacteria > Pseudomonadati > Thermodesulfobacteriota > Desulfobacteria > Desulfobacterales > Desulfobacteraceae > Desulfobacter > Desulfobacter hydrogenophilus. The sequence goes on from NZ_CP036313.1 coordinate 2,230,082, forward strand.
CGGGGGTATGGATTTGTCCCCGATAGTTGTATTTTTAGTTATTATTTTTCTTCAAAATTTTGTTGTAAAGAGTCTCATTGGTCTATCCCGTTCGATGTGATAACCATAAAGGGAGTTTATTAATGGGTGTTACACCACTGGTGATTAAACAAAAAGAATTTTCCACCCGCTTCAGAGGGTTTGATGTACAGGAAGTGGATGCCTTTCTTGGAGAAGTGGCAAGGGAACTTGAATCCCAGGAAATTGCCCTGGAAAAGCTAAGGCAGGAAAATCACCGGCAGAATTTGGAAAACCAGGGTTATAGAAAACGCGAAGAATCAATGAAAAATGCCATGATTCAGTCCCAGAAAGTACTGGATCAAATGAAGGATAACGCGGAAAAATCGGCCCAGATAACCATTGCCAACGCAGAAGTTGAGGCTGAGAAAATCCTGAACCGGGCACATAAACGTCTTTCACAGTTGCACAGCGATATTACTGAACTTAAACGCCAGCGTATCCAGCTTGAAATGCAGATCAGTTCGGTGCTTGAGTCGCACTCAAAATTGCTCGAGATGACCAAAGAAGAAAACAAAGCGGCCGACGAATCAGACACGGCCCTGAAATTTATCCGTCGGGCCTGATTCCTTTCATATAAAGAGCCATGGGTTGACCTGGTTTATCAACGATTTGGCTTAACCCGCACCGAAAAGAAAAATAAAAGTAATTCAATGTGTTAATTTGAATTTTATATGTCACCTTTAGTGACACGCCCTTGTCGTATCGGGCTGTGTTGCGTTGTGGACAGGCGTTTTCAATATTCTCAATTCCAGGGGCCAACGACAACATAAAAGGGGAAGAAATGGCTGAAATCGATGCATTTTTTAAGCTTATGCATGACCAGGGAGCATCCGATCTGCACCTGACTGCGGGTCAGCAGCCTGCGTTAAGACTTCACGGCGACATTGAGCGAATCAAATACGATAAACTGACCAATGATAAGCTGCGCGGAATGCTTTATGAAATCACCTCCCAGGAAAAAATTAAGGAATTTGAAGAGACCGGGGATGTTGATTTCGGGTATGAAATTCCCGGTCTTGCCCGTTACAGGGCCAATTATTTCATGCAGAAAAACGGCATAGCCGCCGTATTCCGCGAAATTCCATCGAATATCCTGACTGCCGAAGCGCTGGGTTTACCGGCGGTGATTTCGAAACTGGCAGACTTGCCCAGGGGGCTTGTACTGGTGACAGGACCCACCGGTTCCGGTAAATCAACCACCCTTGCTGCCATCATTGACCAGGCCAACAGAAACAGAAAAGACCATATTATTACCGTGGAAGATCCCATCGAGTTTGTTCACAAAAGCCAGGGCTGTATTGTGAATCACAGAGAAGTGGGGACCCATACCAAAACGTTTTCCGCGGCACTTCGCGGCGCCCTGCGTGAGGATCCGGATATTATCCTGGTGGGTGAGCTTCGGGATCTTGAAACCATTTCCCTGGCTGTTGAAGCTGCTTCCACAGGTCACCTGGTATTTGGTACCCTGCATACATCCAGTGCCCACAAAACCGTGGACAGGCTTGTTGAAGTTTTTCCCAGCACGGAACAGGCCCAGATTCGATCCACACTGTCAGACGGCCTTCGTGCCATTGTGGCCCAGGTGCTGTTTAAACGGGTTGACAAAAAGGGTCGGTGTGCCGCATTGGAAATCCTTGTGGCAACCCCTGCAGTCAGAAATCTCATCCGCGAATCCAAAACCCATCAGATCCCTTCTATGATCCAGACCGGCAAGCAGTTCGGGATGCAGCTTCTGGACGATGCCATCATGGCGCTTTACAAACAGGGAAAAATTAGTCCCGCGGATGCCTATTCAAAGGCAAATAACAAATCACTGTTCCGGCCGTTTCTTAAACATCCGCCTGCGGATTTCACCGAAGCATGATCACAGGTTTTGCCCAATAAATAGGAGTAAGGCATGAAAAAACAGCAGCTTGATTATATACTTACCAAAATGCTGGATTCCCATGATAATGTGTCGGACTTAAATATTACGCCGGGAAAACCCCTTCAGGTGGAAAGTTCAGGACAGCTTTTGGCCGTTGATCTGGGTCCGGGATTTAGTATTCTGACGCCGTTTCAAACCGAGGTTCTGGCCCTAAATCTTATTAATAATGACAGAAAACAGCTTGAAACTTTGCTGCGGGAAGGCAGTTGTGATTTATCCTATCAGCTGAGTACCAAGGCAAGATTCAGGGTAAATATTTTTTCCAGGTCAGGCAAATACGCCATTGTATTAAGAAAACTTGAAACCACCATCCCTTCCATTGAAAAACTCAATCTGCCGGAAAGTTTTCATAAAATGGCCGAAGAGAAGAACGGCATCATTTTTGTTACAGGTTCCACAGGGTCTGGTAAATCCACCTCACTTGCCGCACTTTTAGATAAGATCAATAAGACCAAATCCGTGCATGTCATTACTCTGGAAGATCCCATAGAGTACCAGCATACCCAGAAACGTTCTACCTTTAACCAGCGGGAACTGGGTATGGATTTTGACACCTTTGCCTCGGGCCTGCGGGCCGCTTTGCGCCAGGCCCCCAAAGTAATTCTGGTGGGAGAAATGCGTGATCGGGAAACAGTTGAGATCGGACTGGCCGCTGCCGAGACCGGCCATCTGGTGGTCTCGACCCTGCACACCGTGGATGCCGGGCAGACCATCAACCGACTGCTGGGGATGTTCTCCACGGAAGAGGAAACACAAATTCGCATTCGTCTGGCCGACACTGTTCGGTGGGTGGTGGCCCAGCGCCTTTTGCCCAAGGTGGGCGGGGGACGCGTGGCCGCCTTTGAAATCATGGCCACCAACTTACGGGTTAAGGATACCATTTTAAACGGGGAGTCTGAAGGCAAGACTTATAATGACATTATTGTTGCCGGTAAACCCCAGGGGATGATTTCCTTTGACGAATTTATTGTAAATTTGTATGAAGGGGGAAAGATAGATGAAAATACGGCCATGGCCTATGCGTCACGCAAGGATATTGTGGGCAGGGGGCTCGACCGGATTAAAAGCGCCAGGGGTGAATCCACTAGTGGCATTCAGTCCCTTGAGATTGACCGCGGTTATGGGGGAGAGGAGGATGACTCATTATGAAGATTGCTTGCCCAAAATGCGGCAGTAATGCAAATCTGCCCGATGATAAGATTCCAAAAGATAAGGATTTTTCATTTAAATGTCCCCAATGCGCAGCCTCTGTCTCAGTCAAGGCGTCGGCTGGCAATCCCGGGGGTGGTGGTTTTGAGCAGAATACAGCCGGCATGGTTCCGGATATTCCTAAGTTTCAGACCGGTGGATCGAAACAGGCGCTGGTCTGCATCGCACCGAGTCTTGGCCGCAACCGGATTCTGGCTGGACTGAAAAATGCGGGATTGAAGGTTCATGTGTCTGAAACGCCGGCCCAGGCCTTGAAATATCTTGAATATTCTGTTTATCCGCTGGTGGTGATAGATGATGCCTTTGATACTGATAAAGTCATCGCTACGTACATAAATAATATGGATATATTCCTTCGCCGCAAGATTTGTCTTGTCCTGCTTGGGCCGGGGCTTGAGACCGGCGATGCCGTGACCGCCTTGGATTTGAGCGCAAACTATGTGATAAAATCCCAAGATCTTGAGCAGGAAGATGCCTCCCTGGTGAATAATGTTTTGGCCGTGGCCCTGTCTGAACATGAACAGATGTATGCTGTGTTCAACGATTCAATGAAAGCTGTCGGAAAAGCCTAAGATTTTTTTCTTCTGTGATGAATCTGAGCGCGCAAAACTGGCATGGACCATGGACCCCGGGAGAGTGGCTCAAACGGAGTTGCTCTGTTCTAAATTTGGTCATTCTTACGGTTTCCTGTATTATTGTTGTCTCTGAATTTCGTTTTGACTGGTGCGAACGTCTGGTGGGCAATTATCTTTCTTCCACCAATGACACCCGCCCTGAAAACGGTGCGATCTGGGATGCGGGACGGCATATGGTCAATGCGATGCAATCATTGGACCAGATGGCGCTTGCCCGGGAAAGCGCCGGGCGAATGGTTCGGACAGCGGAGTCCTTTGCAGATCTTTCGGCCAAGTTGGGGCCTGGGGAGTGGGCGACCCTGGATAAGGATCGGTTTCGGGAACTGTATCTGGCGTTACCTGCCTATCGCCGCAGGAATGTGGTTGATCCGGTGCGCCTGGTGTGGCTGCTCAACGGCGGTGCCACTGATCGGATTTTTTGCGAAGGCCGCCTGGGCGGCATGAAAATTTTTTTCATTGATACCCAGAATCGGGTTGTGCAGCAGGTGGATCTGGATGTCCAAACCCTGGGCAACAACGGCAGCCGATCCGTGATTCCGGGAACCCTGGATAATTCCCCTGAATTTTTTGGCAGAATTTATCCGGTCTCCATTTTCTTTAACGCCGTGGCAAGGTTGCCTGGGGACATGCGATCCGATCTGATTCTGGATACGGAAGATCTTTTATCTGAAAAAGGTGCCCTTGGGCGTGTGGGGGTGGGAAATTCCGCCCAGGACGGTTTTATCTACCTTGGATTTGAGTTCCGGCACCTGGGTGAATCCCGGGTGGTGGAGGTTAAAGCCCGGGAGTGGGCGGTCTGGCAGTTGATCCTGGTGCTGAAGGGAGAAGGCTGATGCGGCTGTTTTCATGGCTGGTTTCCCTGATGCGGCTGCTGTTTTATACTGGGCTTCTTGCGGTTGCTCTCGCAGCAGCAGCAGGCTGCTTGATTGTTTTTCATATTTCCCAGGACCTGCCTAAATTGCCCTCGCCTTTAAGTCGTATTATTGAAACCCCCCAGAGTCTGATCTATGCCGCAGACGGCCAGGTGCTCATTGCCCTTGGAGAAAAGACCTCCGTTTCCCTGGATATGGTATCTGTAGATTTTCTTAATGCCATTGTGGCCACCGAGGACCACAGGTTTTTTGAACACCATGGTGTAAATAAGCTTCGTACCTTCAAAGCCTTGTATATCACCCTGTTTGAGCCCGGCCGTATCCAAGGCGCCTCAACCATTACCCAGCAGCTGGCCAAGAATCTGTTTTTCAGTTTTAAACAGACCTGGCAGCGTAAATTTAAAGAGATGCTGGTGGCATTTCAGATTGAGCAGGCCAATACTAAAAAGCAGATCCTTGAGGCCTATATCAATCAGATTCATTTCGGGGCCGGGGCCCAGGGCATTGAGCGGGCGGCCCGCGTGTATTTTGATAAACCCGCCCAGGATTTGACCCTGGCTGAAGCGGCACTGCTCGCGGGTCTTCCCAAATCTCCCACCCAGTACAATCCTTTCCGGTATTATGATAAGGCCCTTGCCCGCCGGCGGGTGGTGTTAAACCGCATGGTGGCGGCCGGGTTTATCACGGCAGATGAGGCAGGCAAAACCAATGCCATCCGCCCGAAACTGCACCATGGCCGCAAAGATGCCCGTACCGGCAGTTATTTTCTGGATGCCCTGATTCAAAAACTTGTAAACATGTACGGCGAGGATGTGGTGTATCATGGCGGTATTAAGGTATACGCGACTATGGATTCAAGACTCCAGGCCGATGCCCGTACTGCGGTGATGGACGGAATGGCCCGGCTTGATAAACTTATGGGGCTGGATAAAGGGGTGAAAGAAAAACCCCAGGCCGCATTGGTGGCGATTGATACCGCCAGCGGAGCGGTTAAGGCCATGGTGGGGGGTAGGGATTATTATACCAGTGAATTCAACCGGGCTGTGAATAGTAGGCGCCAGGCCGGCAGCGGCTTTAAACCTTTTTTATACTATGCCGCTTTCAGGGATAGAAAACTGCACCCGGCCAGCGTGTTCCAGGACAGGCCTGTGGCCATTCCCATTAAAGGGGCGCCTGACTGGTACCCCCAGAATTTTGAGAAAAGATACAGGGGTCCCATGATTCTTAAGCAGGCCCTGATCCATTCGGTGAACAGCATTGCAGCTCAGCTGGTGGTAGATGTGGGATCTGCTGCCGTGGTGGACGTGGCCCAAGCCTGTGGTGTGAAAAGTCCGTTAAAACCCGTATATTCAGTCGCCCTTGGTACGTCTGATGTCAGCGTCATGGATATGGCATCCGGGTTTTCCACATTGGCGGGCTTAGGCATTTATCATCAACCCTTTTTGTTCTGGCGGGTTGAGGATGCGAGGGGTCGGGTACTTTTTGAGCATATTGTTAAGGATCGCAGGGTATTGGATGCGGCAACGGCTTTCCAGGTGGTGGACATGATGGAAGGCGTTGTGGATTCCGGATCGGGCAGGGGGGTGAGGCGTTTGGGATTCAAGCGTCCGGCAGCCGGAAAAACCGGCACCACGGATAATTATAATGATGCCTGGTTCACGGGGTTTACTCCGTCTTTTTGCGTATCCGTATGGACCGGGTATGACAAGAAGAAAAGACTTACAGATAAAAATCGCAGAGGGATTACCGGGGCGCGCGGGGCCGTGCCGATCTGGACGGATTTCATGATCCGGGCTATGAAAGGTGAGCCGGAGCGTGATTTTTTAATTCCTCCGGGTATCCGGTATGAGATAGTGGGAGCGACCACGGGATGCCTGGCCGATTCCAGACAGAATATGGCTGACGAAGCGGGTTCTTCACCGTCGGTTCCGGAACCGGCCGGTACCATTCGTGTGGCGTTGAAAAAGGGCCAGGAACCCTGCCGGGGGGATTAAGATGGTACGCATTGTCCGACATATCAGTGTCCGGTTCTGGCTGACAACCCTGATGGTTCTGCCTTCAGGGTTTGTTTTATTTCCCCGGTTGTCCGGATGGCTTTCGGACATGCCGGCTTCGGTATTCATTGCCTTGATGTATCTGTTTTGTGGGCTGGGACTGGGTATATTCATGGATGTTGCCGGGCTTTGGCGCATCAAGGGGTTGGTTCGGGACGCGCAGTTGTGGGAACGTTCCGGTATTGCAACCCGGGCTGAAAAAAAGTTTATCCGTGCCGTCCGGATCTATGACAGTGCCTGGATATCGCCTTTGGCTGCGCGGCGGGCAGAGCCCATGCTCATTTCTTCCCTGGCACGGTTTTACCTGGCATCGGGGAGCCGACGTCGTGAAATCCAGGGTGCCGCCAGTGCCTGGCTGGCACAAAATCCCAAGGACAAGAGCCTTGCCCGGTTCTGGCTTGAACGCATCCAGGATCAGGATGTCGCCGGAACATTCACCCAGTCCATATTGACGGTATTGGCAGATAGTTGGTATGCAGATCCTGAGCTTTGCCGGATAGTAGTGGATGTGTTTTTGGATCAGGGTCGGATGGATTTTTCAGCCAGGCGCCTGTACCGATCCTTTTTGGATATGATTGACATGACAGGCGAAGGCAACAATGCATCACAACAGGATAAGGTTCGGGCTGAAATGATACGGGATATGATGTCTGAACGCCTGGATACGCCGGAACCGGAACCGGAAATGATAGAACCGGGGTTGGGTACCCTTGGAGATGAAAGGGTTGATTCGACAATCTTTATACCTGGGGATCAAGAGGGTCGCGGGCCGTTTGTCGATCTGACTGACCAGGCATTTGAAGATGGTCCCGCAGGGTGGCGGCCGGAAGACGATATTTATACCGGGCAGCAAACTTCCGGCCGGGTGTCAGCCCTGTTAGCCCTGTTGTCCGGAATCGGCAGAAAAGCGGCTGGCGGTGGCTCTTTTATCGCAGATAGAACCGGAAAAGCCAAATACGCTGTTTTAAATCTGATACAGGCCCGGGAAAAATGGTGGGGTCGGGTGCGGGGCGTCATGATTGCCTGCTTGGGCGTCTGGCTGATTTTTTTTGTATGGGGTACGCTTTCCCATATGTTTAAAACAGCAGAGCAGCCGGCCCGGCAGATAAATATTGTGATTACAAAACCGTTTACCATCCAGGTTGCTGCCTACCATAAAAAGGCCCATGCCGACAGATATATGGCAACCCTTGCCCAAAAGGGACTCAAGGCCACCATGAAGGTGACGGACGGTGGGGGCAAAACCTGGTATCTGGTCCACGTATCTGAGTTCACGGATCAGAAAAGTGCCCAAGCTTACGGCAATCGACTAAAAACCGATCACATCATTGACGAGTTTTTTGTAACCAAAAATTGATCCCCTACAGATTGATGACTTTGTCGGCCAGCTGCATGGCTGTCACAATATCCAGCATATTGGTGGTCTGGCCAATGGCTTTTTTCTTCATCAGATCCAGGTGGGTCAGGCAGGTTCCGCATACAAGAATGGTGACACCTGATGCTTCAAGTTCGTGCAGTTCATCAAGCACTGCAGAATCAACCGTGGCAAGGGTGACGCCATGGTTGACAAAAACCAGGCGCCATAGATCTTTGCCCATCTCCTTAAGGGTTTTGATGAAATTGATCATCAGCTTTGCGCCTAAGTCATCATCCCCAACGCCAAATTTGTTGGAGGCGGCCATTACCATGATTTTTACCGGGCTGTTCTCTGTCGATGATTCGGTGTCAGAGCCTGACCGTGCGGCCGGCCCGGAAGCAAGCTTAACCGCAGCGGCCTGATCCCGGGCGCCTTCCACAACAGAAATGGTTCCGTCAGATTCCACGCTGACCTCAAAACCGGCATAGGTTAAAAACCGGCTGACGTTTTCGACGGCGGCGTCATTGTCCACCAACACCCGGATTTGCGACAATGCTTCGTTTTCAAGGCATTTCTTTGTTTCCAGTACAGGTGCCGGACAATCCATTGTCCTGCAGTCAAGTTCTTTTACCATGCTATTTTAAGTTCTCCTTCTATGGGCAATTTATTGGCTGTGCCTATGTGATAAATTCAATTAATTTAAAACTTGAATGAGTACTAAGTCAAATAGCCAGCCCTGATGCTTATTGGCGTAAATATATAGATTCTCAATACGGCTATTGGGAAGATGAACCGTTTTTTCGTGCCCATTCACAAATTTGTTCAAAACCCGAAAACCGCCATTTGACAGGAAAGTCCCGGCACTGGGCAGGTTTGACAGGATTGATGCGGCACCCATTGCTATCCAGGAAGATACAGGATCCGTCAGGGGCATCAATGATTGAAAGCCCGTTGCGGTCCCGGGTCAGGCAAGTGAAGGTCTCTATAAAATCCCGGACATTCATATTCAGGAAATGGGCAATGATATCCGGTTCTTTTTCATCCAGGCGGACGTAGCCGCTTTGTCTGCAGCAGGCTCCGCAACCCAGGCATTTAAACCGTGTCAGGTCCAGTGTCATTGTTTACCTCGGTATCGGGGTTTCTTTTGAAGGGCCGGCCAGTATAATTTTAACGGCGGCCCTGAAGGATTTATCCGGTGCGTTTGTCTGTTTTATGTCATCGGGTTTGCTTGGGTCGTGGTTGGAGGCGGAAGTCCCCTGGTCGGGCATCCTTCCTCCAGGCGGCACTCCTTTGGGCCGTTCCTCTTTGTTTGTGCCTGGACTTCCCCGCCGTTTCATGGCAAAAGATCGACCTTTGGCTGACAGAGCGATGCTTATAACAGTACCTGCTATCCGGGGTATGTCAAAAAAAAATGTATCAAGGCTGATCACCGCTTCAAAAATAAGGGTGTGGTGGTCTGCATCTGCCAGGCCAATGGCTATGCCTGTGGTCCGGGCCTCCTTCATGGACATGGTCACGGGGCCGGAAGAGAAAGGGTAGGTCACAATCAGAGTATCCGGCAGCTTTACACCCGGCATGGGGGCAGGAAATTTGCCACGGGGACTGAATGGCGTATGGCCTTTAAGTTGGATTGAAAAAGGCCTGGCATCTTTTTCTCCTGTTTCCACGGACAGGATCAAACCGTCCTGGGTCAACTGTCGGGCTATCCCAGGATTTTTTACTTCAGCCAGCAGGCAAATCTGGTCGGCATTATTGCTGATCCACAGTTTTGTGTTTGTTTCGCTGGTATTGTATTGCGGGGCAAATTGGGGCCAGTCCGCTCTATTGCCGTCTGCATTGATGCCTTGGCCATGCCATTTTCCTGTAACCGTTTGTGTCGGTTTCGGTTGGGGCGAGCCTGCACAGCCGATAATTAAAATTCCGACGGCAATCGCTGTTATTTTTTTAAACAAATCTTTTTTATCCATTTTTTATCCATGCATATATCTGGTAAAGATAAGCGTGTCAAATGAACAGATTGATATTGGGCAGGCTCAATGTCTGGGGCGGCGGGTCCAGAAGATGTCGTATGTTCTTGCAAAGTTCGTTCATATTTTCAGCGCGTATCAGGGATTTTAAAATAGCGTTGGAGAATTTGAAATTGGCGCAGAAATACGGGGCAAATTTTTTAAACATCTTCAGGGCAAAATGGTCTTCATAATGGCAGCTCAACAGCCCTGCCATGTCCAAAGCGGTGTCCATATAAATTGATGGTTCCGGTTTAAATCCCTTTGTCCACTGGGCAAAAATCCATGGCTGGGCCACGGCCATTCTACCGATGGAGAGCCCCTGGCAGCCGGTTTCCCGGATCATTTTGATCCCGTGTTCGGGGGCAAACAGGTTCCCGTTGCCAAACACGGGAATGGTGACAGCGTTGCGGACTTTGCCGATTAGTTCCCACCTAGGTCTTCGGCTTCGTCTGTCCGGGGCGACCCGGGGATGAAAGGTTAGGGCATCAGCCCCGGCATTTTCAAAGGCCCGAGCCATGGTCACCGGAAAGTTAGGATCATCCTGCCATCCGGTTCGGAATTTAACAAAAAGCGGGCATGATACAGCCTTTCTGACTGCGGATACAATGTTAACGGCCTTATCCGGTGTTTTTAAGAGCGCGGCCCCACATCCTTTTTTGCAGATGGCGGCAACGGAACACCCGAAATTCAAATCCACCCCGAAGAATCCTTCGGCTTCAATGCGCCGGGCAGCCCGGGCCATGATTTCAGGTTCGGCTCCAAATATCTGGCATACTGTGTGGTCCAGTTCCTCGGGCCGCCAGGAAAATATATGGGATTTTCCGGGGTTTTCATGGGGAACGGCTTTGGCCGAGCACATTCCCGTGAACAGCAGGCCGAATCCTGAGAATTGGGTCACAAGCTGCCTGAACGCGATGTGCCCCAGTCCTGCCATGGGGGCAAGCACCATTCGGCTGGAAATAGTTCTATTGCCTATGGCAAGCGGCCTGAGCAGATATCGGGCCAGGTCTTCAGCCGTGTTGACGGTGGGTGTTACTCTTGTTTCAAAATTTAATTGTGTCATTAAAAACGGCTGTGCCTGTCCTTTATTTTTATCTTGTTTTCATGCCATTGCTTGCGGTTTTTGGGGCGTTGTATCAACCACGGCCTGTTTGTGCAATATCGGCAAAAGGAATGTTACAGGTTGTCGGACAACGCCAGGGCTTTTTTATTAATACCAATGCCTAAATCCGGGTGGATAATATCATGAAGAGAGGATTTAAAGGGCAGAAAAATCAAGGATACGTTTTGGGGCGTGACCTCAATCCTGGATAAAATTTCAAGAATTTCTTTTCTGGGTTTCAGCAGGGAGGCCATGGTAATGCGAATGGTCTGGATGGCCTCGGAAGCGGGCAGATTTACGGGCTGGTACAAATTGTCTTCAACGGTTTGGGACAGGGGTGGTTCCAACTGGGCTGACGTCAGTTGACCCAGCAGCCGTAAAAAAATGTTGGGGCGGACCTTAAATGCCGGACTCCAGAAATACACAGGTTTTTTTTCCCATTCCCGGGGAATTGCCAGTGGCAGGTTTGCCATCCGGGCCAGATCCGCATGGCTGGACAGGTTGATGGACGATATATTGGCGCTGATCCGCCAGAACGGTAACATGATGTCATCTTTGTGGGCAGGAGCTGCGGTACTGAATTTGATTTTTGCAAGTTTTTTTTCCCTGGCCCGCCACAGGGAATCGCAGTTCCGGCATACCAGGACCAGTGAATCGCCACTGCCCTCAAGATCCGCCCCGCAGCCCGGGCAAATGCCGGCAATGAAATAAGTCTCAACACCGGGCCGGACCCGATCAAGATCGAATATATCCGGGGTAATCGATTTTTTTATGGGCAACGCCTGATTGGTAACCCCATCCACAAGATGCTGCTGTCTGATGTAAAAAGGAGAATAAATAAGACTGAAGGTTTCGCCGATATCCTCTTGAAACGTGCGCGTTGTCTGTTTTAAACCCAATGTTTTGCCCTTTAATACCATTGCCGAGGGCAAGGGTCGAAAAAATTTTCCTTTGGTATCAGGCCTGATCAGCTTCATGGGCATGGCCTGGGATCTTAGCCCCAGGGAGAATGGAACCTGGGGCGGCATATCTGCCACAGCCAGGGTGGAGATATCCGTAAATCTGGGTGTTATACTGGATGCGGTACACATGTAACGCACGCCTTTGAAACGCCAATAGGGGAGGTATATCAGCTGTGCATCCTGGGGCACCTTGGGGGAGCAGGGCAGATAGTATCTGGGAAATCCTTTCTGGGAAATACAGGACCGGACCCGGCAGAATTCGCACACAAAGAACCGGGTTTCCTCCATTAAAGTGGCCGGGGCGCCGCACTGGGGGCATTGATGTTGGACCGCGTAGCTAATATTTTTCTCCGCACTGGTTGCAGAAAATAGACTCCGGCAGATTCTTTGCGCCGCAATTACTGCATATTTTTTCTTTTGTCTTTTCCACCACTCGTTTTCCGCATCTGGGGCAGAATTTTGTGCTGGGTGTGATGTTTTTGCCACAATATTGGCACCGGGCAAAGATCACCTGCTGGTGACCGCACTGGGGACAGAATTTTGCGTCCAGGGGGATTTGATTTTGGCACTCCGGGCAGGCTGTGGTTTGCGGGGTCTGGTCTGCCGGCTGTTCTGCCGGGGCCAGCATCTGTTGGGAAAACATGCCGGGCAGCATCATGCCAAGGCCTAACCCTATGCCTGCCTGGGCGCCGTCCGAGGCAATGCCCTGTGGGCTTTCAGCAATTTTTTCCATGGCCATGGCGGTTTTCATCTGCATCAGTTTATTCATATCGTTGAATAGCTCTAACCGACTTTTGTCATCAATGGCCTGCTGGACCTCAGGGGGTGGTGTGATGGCATTGATGTAAAGATGGGTCAGAGCAAGTCCGAATGCGCTGAAATCCTCGCGCAGCCTTTGGGTAAGGCCCTTTCCCAGTTCATCGTAATGCTCCGGCAAATCAAAAAGGGAGGAGACCTTCTCTCCAATATAGTCGTTGAACCTGGACACCACCACCTGGTTGAGGTAATCGCTGATATCGGCACTTGTATAAATGCCCTGGGTACCGGCCAGGGTGTTGATGAACAGAACCGGCTGAACAATTTTTAAGTTAAAGACACCAAAGGCTCTGAGCCTTACCAGGCCAAGGTCCTTGTCCTTGAATGCCACCGGATCCCGGGTCCCCCATTTCAGATTGGTAAAGGTTTTTAAATTGGCAAAAAAAACTTCTGCTTTCAGCGGGCTCTCCATGGCCCAGGGAAGGCTTGCGATTTTTGTCAGAATGGGGATGTTTGCGGTTTTTAAGGTGTGCCGTCCGGGACCAAAGGCACCAACCGCCTTTCCCTGGTAGAAGAAGACAGCGGCTTGACTTTCCCGGACGATGAGTTGGGCCCCAAATTTGATTTCGCCGGAGCCTTTTTCCGGCAGACGGTGAACCAGTTCCTGTCCAGTTTCGTCAAACCATTCCAGCACTTCAAGGTAAATCAGGTTGTTGGTTCCCATGGTCGCCTCCTTGCTGTTTTTTTGAGCGGGGTTAGGTCTAAGAAAAAAGTTCTTTTATTCTAAAAGAAGCTGACAACCGGTGTCAAACGATATTCGACGGTGGGTTTGGATAAATAGCTATATTGACAAGGTATTAGACCTATATTATTTATATATCTTTTATGAAAGGCTTAATTCGGGTATGGTTCCGGGTTGAACCATGGGGTTTTAAAGAGGAGTTTAAAAATATGCCGGACCGGGATCAGCAGGAAAAAGAGCAGTTCCGTCGCCTTTTTGGCCGGCGGGGATTAGATCGCTTTGAGGAGCGGTTTCAGATACTCGACTCTTTTTTAAAATTGGAAGGCCACGTAAGTCTCGCCCAGATTGCCGATCAGGTAAGGCAGGATGGCCTGGGGGTGGATAATGAATTTCTGCAGCAGTGCATGGATCAGCTGTGCCGGTTCGGATTTGCCAGTCAGGTGGTGTTTGACCGGGATGAAACCCTTCTATACGAACACCGTCAGCTCGGGGTGCATCATGATCATATGGTCTGTACCCAATGTGGTGCAATTATTGAGTTCAATGATGACGCTTTAGAACATCTTCAGGAAAAACTGGCTGCTGAATATGGCTTTTTTATGCTTCAACATAAAATGGAAATTTATGGCCTTTGTGGTCAGTGCATGGCGCAACGTGATGATTTAATACCCTTGTCCAAGGCAAGAATTGGAGAAAAGGTAGAGATCGTCAATGTGGCTGCCGGCAGGAAAATGCAGATGCGGTTTGCTTCCATGGGGCTTCGGACAGGTATCTTTGTTGAAATTATTTCCAGCGCCATGGGGGGGCAGATTGTCATTGCATCAGATTGCAACCGCTTGATTCTGTGTGCAGGGATGGCTTCTAAAATATGGGTTCGCCCCGAAAAAAGATCCGAGGGGGTATCCGATGACGGCACTGGGGGACAGTTCCTACCGTTTTTTAGTGAGTCCCTGCCAATTATTCGGATGGCACCGGGAAAACAGGGTAGTATTGCCCGGGTGAACGGTGGACACTTTTCGCGGCGGCGACTGGGAAAAATGGGGTTTCACCCGGGCGTTCTTGTCCAGGTAATCAATAACAGCCCGTTATCAAAGTCCATTGAGGTCATGGTGCGGGGGCATCGGTTTTCTCTATCAGAAAAAGATGCGTCGAAAATTTTTGTGGAGAACATCACGCCGTAATTTTTTTTGCATGCCAAGGTGATTTTCTGATATACCGAGTACGATGTGATTGAAACCAAAGTCGACCGGAGATGTTTATGTATCGTGTAAAAAAAAATTATAGTTTAATAATTTTAGTTTGTTGTCTTTTTATTTTTTTATGTGCAGGCATGGCGTTGGCCTCGGAACGGCTATCGGTGAGGTCCTCTGTTGCCAATCTGAGAAACGGTTCGGGAACCAAATATAAGGTGCTGTGGCAGGTGGAAAAATATCACCCTTTCCTGGTGATCAATAAAAAAAAGGACTGGTATGAAGTAAAAGATTTTGAGGGGGATACGGCTTGGATTCATAAAACTCTGCTGGGGAAAACGGATACTGTGATTTCAATAAAATCAAAATGCAATATCCGCTCAAAACCGGATACATCAGGTGATATTGTCCTCAGAGTGGAGAGGGGGGTACCTTTCAAAGTGCTCGGTCGTAAAGGCGACTGGATTAATATTGAGCATACGGACGGCGAAGTTGGCTGGATTTTTAAAAAATTGGTGTGGTAGCTCAGGTGAATAATTAAATTTTATAAGGTAGAACTTTTATGGCAAATCAAGGCGTATCAAATGAGCGTAAAAAGGAACTGGCGCAGATGGATCCATTTCAGGTGGGATCCACCAAGTTCGTTCAATGGGCCTCTGCCCACAAAAAATTGTTGATGATATCGGCCGGTGCGCTGGTTGGGGTGGTAGTTGTTTTTTCTGCGATTATGTTCAGTTTTAAACAGTCTGAAATTAAGGCATCTGAACTGGCTGCCAACGCCTATGAAAAATATGAAGAACAATATTCCCAGGACCAGGATGCCCAGAAAGGATATGATGCGGTTAAGGATGATTTTCAAACGCTTTTTGATGAATATCCAAACACTAGTGCCGGGCGCATGGCGCTGATTGATTTTGGGAAAATATGTTTTGATGCCAAGGTCTATGATCAAGCATTTGATCTGTATTCCCAGGCACTGTCAACCGTGGGGAATAAGGCCGGCGTCAAGAATTTTTTGCTTTGTACCATGGGAACCATCTGCGAATTAAAAAATGAGCTGGAACAGGGGAAATCATATTATTTGCGGGTGGAAAAGGGCGCCTCCAATCTTTTAAAGGATGATGCCCGGTTTGCCCTGGCGCTGATTTATGAAAAACTCAATGATACCGATGCCGGTCATCAGATGTATAAAAAAATTGCCGAAAGCCCGGGATCTTCCATTTATAAAGCCATAGCCCAGGCCCGGAT
Organism: Desulfobacter hydrogenophilus; assembly: GCF_004319545.1. Taxonomy (NCBI): domain Bacteria; kingdom Pseudomonadati; phylum Thermodesulfobacteriota; class Desulfobacteria; order Desulfobacterales; family Desulfobacteraceae; genus Desulfobacter; species Desulfobacter hydrogenophilus. The sequence goes on from NZ_CP036313.1 coordinate 2,246,205, forward strand.
CCATAAATAGCATTTGAACAAAAAATCACTCATCTGCGGCGTTGCATCTGGGCAATTTTGTGCGCATGCGCTTCTTTCTCGAGTCTTTCAAACACTGGGTTTTCGGTCAGACATTAGACACAAACTAAAAAAGGCTGCCTGGGCGGGGCAGCCTTTTTTAGAAAAGGAAAAAAAGATGAAAAACTAACCTTGGTTAGTGAAAATGTTAAATGCAATTGTCCTGCCATTTAATCATAAGTTTTTCATATTAATTTGTAATTTACTGAAAATAAACTATATATTTATTTTATTTTGAAACATTAGATAACTGCTTCTGCGGTTATGGCATGAATGCGTTCAAAAATTTGAACTTTAGATGTTCCATTTTTCCGAAAAGAGAGCGTACGGCCGAAGTAATGATCTTTCCCAGAGTTCAAAATTTTGAACCATGATCTGACATTATTTATTATCCAGCTTTAACTCCTTGTCCAGATTGAATTTTTTTAGTTTCTGGTTCAAACCACTTTTTCCGATGCCAAGAATCTTTGCTGCTTTGGTTTGGACATTGCCGGATATCTTCATTGCTCGCAAAATCATTCTTTTTTCTACTGCGGCAAGGGTTTCAGAAAGGCCTACGCCATCGGGGATGCCGTCAAGTTGAAGTGTGCCGGATTTGGGGTTTCGGATTTGGGACGGGAGGTCTGAAACCGTGATCATGTTGCCCGGAGCCAGGATGACAGCCCTTTCAATGACGTTTTCCAGTTCCCTGACATTGCCTTTCCACTCATAGTCACACAGCCGCTGGACTGCTTCTTTGTCAATACCGGTGACAACGCCGGCAGTCTCCGGGCCCTGGGTGTATTTCTTTATGAAATGATTTATAAGTAAAGGAATGTCCTCTATCCTGTCACGCAAAGGAGGGATGTTGGCTTTGACCACGTTGAGACGATAGTACAGATCTTCCCTGAAATTACCTTTTTTAACTTCGTCTTCCAGTATTTTGTTGGTGGCGGCAATGAGTCTGAAATCCACAGGCAGGCTTACAGTCCCGCCAACCCGCTCCACAGTTCGTTCCTGGAGCACCCGTAACAGTTTTACCTGGAGCGGCATTGGAAGTTCTCCGATTTCATCCAGAAAAAGCGTGCCTTTATCCGCCATTTCAAACCGACCTTTTTTCAACCCCGCCGCCCCTGTGAATGCCCCTTTTTCATGTCCGAAAAGTTCACTTTCTAAAAGAGACTGGGCAAACGCAGAACAGTTCACTGCAACCAGGAGGTGATCCTTGCGCATGCTGTTATAATGAATCGATTTGGCCACAAGCTCCTTACCGGTGCCGCTTTCACCTTCAACCAGCACCGAGGCACTAGTCGGGGCGACCTTTTTAATGATTTCGTACAGCCCCTGCATGAGCTTGCTTTTCCCGATGATGTTGTCAAACTGGTACCGGGACTGGATTGCGCCCTTAAGAAGCGTGTTCTCCTGGATAATTTTGGACATGGACAGGGCTTTGGCAATGTGAGCAATGAGGGCGTCATTTTCAAACGGTTTTAAAATAAAGGTATATGCGCCTTTGTGCATGGCTTCCACCGCTTTTTCCACACTGCCGAATGCTGTCATGATGATCACCGGAAGATCCGGTTTTATCTGTTTGGCCTTTTCCAAAAGGTCAATGCCGGACATGCCTGGCATCTTGACATCGGATAAGACCAGGTCAATAGGCTGGGTCTTAAGAATATCCAGTGCCTCCATCCCGCTTGATGCGGTGAACGGGGTATATCCTTCTTCGGACAGAACTTCCCCTATAATCATTGGGTAGTGTTTTTCATCATCTACAATCAATATATTTTCCATTAGAACTCCTGGATATTTTGCGGCGCTGCGGGCAGGCGTATCTCCACTCTGGTTCCGCAGGGTTCAGCGTTGGTTATGTTGATTTCCCCCTGGTGCGCCTGAATGATGTTTTTAATGATACCAAGGCCTAAACCGGTTCCCATTTCCTTGGTGGTGAAAAAGGGCGTCCAGATTTTTTTCAGCACATCTTCGTCAATGCCCGGGCCTGTATCTGAAAAGCTGGCATGGACAAACCCGGACTCATGCCATGTGGCAATGGTGATGCTTCCATTCTCCTGGCCCATGGCCTGAAATGCATTTAGAAAAATATTTAAAAATGCCTGATAGAGCATGGCAGGATCACCAAGAATATCTGGAGGACAGCCCTGGTATTTCCGGATAATCTTGATATCTTTATGCTCCTCTGAGGACGCTAAAAAAGCGATGTTTTTTTCTATGATGTCTTCCAGGCAGCAGGGTCTTAAATCTGCGATTTTAGGTTTTGCAAAATCAAGGAAATCTGTAATGATGCGGTCTAAACGGGTGGATTCTTCAACAATGATTCCCGGAATACTGCTGGATGGGTCCCATTTGGCCATCTTCTTTTTCATCAGCTGCGCAGAGCTTTTTATAATACCTAAAGGGTTGCGAATTTCGTGTGATACACCGGCGGTCATTTCACCGATCGCGGACAGGTGCTCTGCCTGACGCAGTTTTTCTTCCAGCTTGAGCCGTTCTTCAGCCCTTCGCTCAATAATATTTTCTCCATGTTTCACCACAAACCTAAGAATAAGAAAAAGAATGCCCATGATTATGGCGCAACTGACGACAATTAATCCCTGGAGTTTAAATACCTCCTGATAATCGTCAGAGACATCCCTGATAATTTCAATAACGCCGATTACCATCCTGTCCTTTTCCCGGGTGAGTTGGACCTCCTGCATCAAAGGGGCAAAGGTGATAATTTTTGTCTCTTGGGGGAACCAGAATGTTAGTTCAATCCAGTTGCCCTGCTGAACGAGCTTGGAGGTCACCTTTTTTTTCATGGCTTTTTCATAATGGACCCCACCAACATTCTCTTTGCCGATCTGAGCTTTATCCAGGCTGTAGGCAATAATATTGTCCGTTGCGTATATATTGACCATTTCCACATGGAAACTGTGCAGGGTACTTTTAACAACCGTGTCAAGAAGTTGATACTGATCAGGTTCCCGCAATTTTATCTCTCCATGTTTGAAAACCACAGGCCATACAAATCTTAAAAATATTTGGTGGTTCAGATTTTCCACTAGGAGTCGGTTATATTCTTTACTTTTTTCAAGGAGTATTTTTCTTACCCAGTGGGCATTTAACGCTGCAATAACAATGGTTGCCGTCAGCATAACAATAAGACTTGAGACAGTGAAGGCCTTGACGAGGACAAACGGTCGGGTGCCGGAATTGCCGGGTTCTTTCTGTTGTTTTTTTTTCACATTAATCCGTTTTTTATATTTCTGTTATGAAAAAAAAATTCATATTTTTGGGGGAGTTTTAATTTGACAAATACTTTTTTTATTTGCTATTCAACCTGTTAAACAGTTTGATTCTGCTTGACTTTGCGTTCATTTCGTATCAAATATATAGTCATATTAATTAGGATATCAATAATTATTATTTGCATTCTTAAGTTCAGACCCTTTGCGACAGCCAAAATTTAGGATAGATGCGTATGATATTCGGGAAAAAAGATCACCTTGTAGGTATAGACATTGGGGCTGCTTTCATCAAAGTGGCCGAACTGAAAATGAGCAAGAAAGGCAGTACGCTTCATAAATTCGGCATCGCAAAAGTCCCCGACGGCATGATTCAGGACGGCCGGATTATCGATATGGAGGGGGTTGCTGAAATTATTCGCTCCTTATTTCAGTCGCAGAAGATTAAGGAAAAAAATGTGGCGCTTTCCACCGGCGGCAATTCCGTGGTAATCAAAACCATCAGCACATCGAAGGTGCCTGATGAGGAACTGCATAGAAATATCCGGGCTGAAGCCGAGCAATATATCCCTTACGATATAGATGATGTCAATATCGATTACCAAATCCTGGGTGACAGTGAGCATTCTGTGGAACAGATGAATGTGCTTCTTGTCGCGGTAAGGCAGGACCTGGTGGATGAATATGTTGAGCTGATCCATATGGCTGGCCTTAATCCCGTTATCATTGATGTGGATGCGTTTGCACTTCAAAATGTTTATGAAATCCTACCCGATGTTGATCATGAACGGATAACCCTGCTGCTTGATGTTGGGGCGTCCAAAACAAGTTTGAATATACTTCAGAATAAAAATTCCATGATGATGCGGGACATGACCAACGGATGCGACCAGCTTGTCGCTGCTGTCTGTGAACGACTTGAGATTGACCGGGAAAAGGCTTTACAGATCATCATGGGTGAGGTCGATTATCCGGAATTCGAACAGGCGTTGGGCGACCTTTATGAAATGGTTGTCAGCAACTGGTGTTCAGATATCTGTGAGGTGGTTTATACCTTTGAGTCCAGCCCCGGAAATGCCGGGGTGGAAAATATTGTTGTCAGCGGCGGGGGTGGTTTCATAGACCTGCTGGCTGAGAAATTGAATAGTGAGCTGAAGGTCGCAGTCTCAAAGATTAATCCCTTTGCCGGACTGGTCAGCGATTCAAAAGAACTTGGCGAACTGGAAGCGTACCAGCTTCTTGCCCCCATTGCCCTGGGGCTTGCCATGAGACGGGTGGATGACAAATGATACGAATCAATCTGTTGCCGTTCAGGCTTGCCAGGAAAAAGGAGAATATCCGCCGCCAGGTGTCCGTATTCTTTCTTTCCCTTGTTTTTATTCTTTTGGCATTGGGTTGGGTGTTCTTTACACTGAACCATGAAATTAGCCGAACACGGAATGAGGTTACCCAGATAAAGGCCGAAAGCCTTAAGTATAAGAAGAAGGCAGATAAAGTTTCCCAGATTAAGAAAAATTTGGCGATTCTGGAGGATAAGCTGACCATCGTTGATAATTTAAAAAAAAGAAAAGATGAGCAGCAGATTTTATTAGAACAGTTGGCGCAACGGCTTGTAGAAACAAAAATGTGGTTGTCTAGTGTTTCCGCAGATGCCAAAACCGTTTCTTTAAAAGGGATTGCCTTTGATAATACGACCATTGCGGAATTTATGAGAAAGCTTGAAAGTTTTAAGATGTTTGGGGCAGTAGACTTAAAGCGCTCACAAACAAAGGTGTTTGACGATAATCTTCGGTTAAAGGAATTTGAAATATTCTGCACAAAGACACCGCCCGAACAGACTGATAAGGATGGGAAGTCCAAAAAAGGGAAAAAATAATGGCCGGGAAAAAGAAAGATAGCAATGTGAAAAAAAGTGGACAGATGGATGCCCTGTTTGAAAAAATAGGTGCATTAACCAAAGTCCAGCGTCTGCTTATCTGTTTTGGCACATTGGGTTTAATTGGTGCCGGGTTTTATTTCCTCTTGCTTGGCCCAAAGCTTGATAGCCTTACGGCCGCCAGGCAAAATTTGGAAAATCAGAAGAATCTTTTGTCAACGTACAAGATCAAAGCCGCTGCCCTTGAAAAAGTGGAAGCCCAGATGGCCCAAGCCCAGGAACAGTTCAACATTGCCATGACGGCCCTGCCGGATAAAAGAGAACTGCCATCTTTGCTGGATGAAATATCCAAGGCAGGAAGGGATGCCGGGCTTGAGGTCCAGTTGTTTGCACCCCAGAACATGGTAAATAATAAGTTTTATACAGAAATTCCATTTTCCATGACGATTGCGGGTCGTTACCACCAGATAGCCGAATTTTTTTACCGGGTCGCAGGACTCAATCGTGTTGTTAATATATCGGCCATTAATATGGACCGGATGTCAGGAAAAGATGCGGCCGACAGAAATAAAATCCAGATGAAATGCGTTGCCGTTACATACATGTTTGTTGAGCCCAAAGAAGATGAGAATACAGGTAAGAAGGGCAAAAAGAGACGCAAAAGGGGGTAGAGGGTGTCGGATATGGAAAAATTAATTAAAATATGTTGTGTGGTCGGCTTGGGGGTCTCATTCTTGTTCGTATCCGCTTGTAATGAGGAGCAAGCCCCATCTCCAAAATTGACAAAGCCGCCCCAGGTGATTTCCAAATCTATTTCCAAATCAAATCCGTCGGCAACACAAACGGATATTCCAGGGGATGCCGGGAAAAAACAGGCATCGGTACCTGATTTGAAATCAGCTCAAAATTCAGTTAATGACAGACAAGCTGGCGACGACAGTAATGGTGCAGTCGGTTTAAAAAAAGCCGGTATTTCTAGACCCATGGAAAAATATGACAGCAAGGGTCGCGTGGATCCGTTTATTCCTTTGATTGCTGAAAAGAACGCGTTTGCAGGGTCTGGTTCATCTGAGGATCCAAAACCTAAGAGAATATTGACACCCCTGGAGAGACTGGAATTAAGCCAGGTTAAGCTGGTAGCGGTTGTTGAAATGCAGAGCCGGACTATTGCCATGGTGGAGGAGGCTACCGGTAAAGGGTATGAGGTCTCCATTGGTACTTATATCGGGCCAAATGGCGGGAGAGTTACTTCCATTAATAATAAGGGCATTAAAATTGAAGAAAATGTAAAAGATTATCAGGGAAAACACCGTAAGCGGTATGAGGAGATTAAATTTCATAAAAGCGAGGATGGGGAATAAGATGATGGTTAATTATCGGTCTGCTGTCAGACATTATGGGACAGGTCTTATCATGTCGGTTCTGCTGCTTTCCTTTACGGCAGGGTGCGTAACCCAAGAAACTGCAGCACCAGCGAGTACAGCCAAGGTGCAGGAAAGCCGGGCGTCACAGGACGATTCTGCGTCTTTGCCCAAAACGGTTGATAAAATATGGGTTAACCCGGAAGCAGATGCGTTTGAGGTATGGATACAGGGTTCCCCAGGTTTGAATGATTATACGTCCATTAAGCAGGTTTTCCCCTTTGCCGTGAGCGTCTATCTGTCCAATGTCCGTCTTGCCCCCGGTGTGGATGCCGGACCCTTTTCCGACCCCCGTGTCAGCGGTATAAAGGTGGGATTTGTTGACGAGGCTCAGACGACCGTCAAGGTGGATATTCTGCTCAAGGCAGATCTGCCGTACATTGTGGAGGAAAAACCGGGCCGTTTAGGTATCATTCTCAAGGGCAGTCGGGACTCTTATCAACAGACGGCTGGGTCAGACCCTGTTATATATGAACCCGGACAGGGTTTGAAAGCGCCTGCGGTGCTGCCCGAAGATGTTCCTATTCCTGGAACAACAGCCCATCTGACCCATATTGAATTTGATAACAATGATTTTGGTCAGTCTGATATTCAGATTTTAACGGATCATCCGGTTCGATACGAAACAATTCAGAACCGCAATGATTCCCTTGGACTGATTTTGTATAATACAATGGTACCCCTACATCATCAACGGCCTCTTATGACCCGGTATTTTAATTCTGCCGTGGAACAGGTCATGCCCCAGCCAAATCCAGAAAATCCCAATGATACACTGGTGGATATCAAGATTAGGGAAAAAGTGCCGTTCCAAGTGGTTCAAACCACCAAGGGTATTCATCTGACTTTTGAAGCATCTACGCTATCTCCGCCTGAATTTGATAAAGCCAAAGTAAGTCTGAGCGCCGAACAAAAATTAAATGCGGAATTTAAAGAGCCGGAGCAGGGGGCGTCAACGCTTCAAGGAGAGGGAAGTTCCATGGACCGGGATCCTTTGTTAAATCCTGCCTCGGTCAGGTACACCGGTGAGAAAATCAAACTGGATTTTTATGAAACAGATATTAAAAATGTTTTCAGGATATTGAAAAGTGTGAGTGGCAAAAACTTTGCCATTGATAAGGATGTGGAAGGCAAGGTGACATTAAGCCTTCAGGACCCGGTGCCCTGGGACCAGATCCTTGATCTTATTTTGAAAATGAACAGCCTTGGTAAAAAAATGGAGGGCAATGTTATCCGCATTGCCACTACGGCAACCCTTGCCAGGGAGGAAAACGAACGCCAGGAATCCATTGCTGCCCGGCAAAAATCCGAAGATCAGAAAAAAGCCTTAGAACCCCTTGTCACCGAATATATCCCTGTCAATTATTCAGATGCAAAGGCTGATATAGAGCCCCATGTATCCCAAATCTTGACCCCGGATCGGGGTAAGATTTCAGTGGATACCCGTACAAATATGCTGATCATTACCGATACCCAGGCCAAGATCACCCAGGCCAATGAGTTGATCTTCCGCCTGGATAAGGTGACGCCCCAGATCATGATTGAAGCCAAGGTGGTTGAGGTAACCAAGGAGTTTTCCAGGAGTTTCGGGATTAACTGGAATCTGTCCAATGCGCCTGATGTGACATCGGGCTTTGTGGATGATTACTCGGTGTCTGTTAACGGATCAAGCGTTGGGATCTCCGGTGATTTTTCCTTTTTTGGGCTGTTTGGGTCTTCTGTCAGCGCACTGAATGCACAGCTTGAAGCTTCCGAGGAACAGGGCGATGTCAGGATCGTATCCTCTCCAAGAATTCTGACTCTGGACAACAAAAAGGCCATGATCAAGCAGGGGGAGGAATATGCCTATTCGGTGATGGATGAGGCTGGCAATCCGTCTGTGTCATATAAAGACATTGACCTGTTGCTGGAAGTAACGCCCCATGTTACACCGGACAACAGAATTTCCATGACCGTTCGTCTGACCAAAAATGACATTGCCGGCTACAGTCCCGATGGCGCCCCTACCCTGGCGACCAATGAGGCGGAAACAGAGCTTTTGGTCAATAATAACGATACGGTTGTTATCGGCGGTGTGGTCAAAACGACCCAAAGCCAGGACAGCGATGGTATCCCTTTTCTGGCAGGCGTTCCTGGGCTTGGCTATCTTTTTGGCTCAAAAGCCAAGGCTGACGATCGAAATGAACTGCTTATTTTCCTGACGCCTTCCATTGTCCAGCTTGAGCAGAAAAGGCATATTGTTCAATAGCTCTTTGAGTATTCCAGTTCAGTATGGTGGCCGCTGGGAAACATTTTAAAAACTGGGCGCATTCATTATTATGATTCCCATACAGAAATTTAAAGATATTGTTGGTGATGAGTTTGTATTTACCGATGAGCCGACGATTCATCGGTATTCCCGGGCCACACTGCCCAAGAGTACGACGCCTGCAGCTGTTTTAAAACCTCTAAACAGCAGTGAAGTAACGGATATTATAAAAACGGCGAAAGAATATCGTGTCGGTATTTATCCCGTGAGCCGGGGATGTAACTGGGGCTACGGCTCGGCCTGTGCTGTGAGGGATGGACAGGTGATCCTGGATCTGTCCCGGATGAACCGGATTATCCATGTGGATGAGACCCTGGCATATGCCGTGATCGAGCCCGGGGTGACTCAGATTCAGCTCGTATCTTATTTAAAAGAAAATGATTTTCCCCTGTGGCTGGACTGCAGCGGATCGGGACCTGATGCCAGTATTTTGGGCAACACTTTGGAACGGGGGTTCGGGCACACGCCTTACGGAGATCATTTTATGCACTCCTGCGGCATGGAGGTGGTTCTGGGGGACGGGCGGACTCTAAAAACAGGGTATGGGCACTATGATAATGCCCAGGCCACCTATGTATTTAAATATGGTATTGGGCCGTATATGGATGGGTTGTTTACCCAGTCCAACTTCGGTGTCGTAACCCGGCTTGGGATTTGGTTAATGCCTGCGCCGGAATGCCTGAATATGTTTTACTGTGCCCTACCCCGGGAGGGGGATCTGGCTGCAGTGGTGGATGCATTGCGTCCGCTGAAGTTGAGTGGACAGGTTCAAAGCTTGATTCATATCGGCAATGATTTGAGGGTTTTTTCTTCATTCAATCAATACCCTTGGGAAAAGGCCGAGAATAAGACACCGTTGAGCGATGATTTGCGCGAGCAGTTCTGCAAAAAAGGCGGATTCGGTGCCTGGAATGTCAGTGGGGCCATCTATGGCAGTCGGGCGCAGGTGCGGATGACGCGGAAGGCGTTGAAAAAAGCGCTGAAACCGCTGGGGCGCATTCGGTTTATCGGAGACCGGACCCTGAGTGTCATAAACCGCCTATCAAGTCTGTTTGATCGGTTTTCCCTGTTTCCTGACCTGAAAACCATGTCTAAATCTTTGGACAAGGTGTACGGACTACTCAAGGGCGAGCCCACAGATGCATTTTTGTTTGGTACGCTGTGGCGGGTCAAAACGGCGGTGAATTCTGGAGCCATAGCTGATCCCCTTGATTTTAATGCCGGCATGATGTGGATCGCCCCGATTATGCCCATGACCGGGGCGACGGCAGAGCGTTTGATTCAATTGGTGAATCCGGTGTTTGAAAAATACGCTTTCGAGCCCTTGATCACGGTGTCACTGATAACGGAGCGAGCCATGGTCAGCGTCATTACCATTGCCTATGATAAGGATAATCCAGAGGAATGCATACGGGCACAGGAATGTTATGATGCTTTTTTTAGCCTTATCATGTCCCAGGGATATGTGCCGTACCGAACCAATATCCATACCATGAAAAAACTGGCAGACCGATCCCAGACCTTCTGGGAGATAACAAAAGAGATAAAATCGGTATTGGACCCTGAGGGAATCATCGCCCCTGGACGATATCAGCCATTTGACAAGGAGTAAGAGTGCATTGGCTTTTACTGCAGTTCGAAGAGGCGCTGTTCAGCCTCGTGGTAAAGATTTGAATTTTCAGGGGCCAACTGCTTGACCACCTGCCAGGCTTTGATGGCCTGTCGGGCTCGGCCGCATGTTTCATACGTCTGGGCAAGGTCCTTATGGAATATGACAGTGTCCGGGGATCTTCTTATATTTTTATCCAGATACTTTATGGCCCTGTCTGTCTGGCCGGTTCGTATGTATAGCTGGGCAAGACCATGGATAGCTGGAATAAAGCCGGGCACTTCCCGTAATGCTTTAAGAAAATATTTCTGGGCAACAGGGTAGTTGTTCTGTGCCAGCTGTGCCCACCCGATATTGGCTAATGGGTAATGGGGCGTGGGGTAGGTGATATCTTCAAGAACCATGTTGAATGTCTTTATGGCAATATTCGGTTTATCATCCCTAAGGTAGGCTACACCAAGATTGTTTAGGGCCTCGGTGTAATCAGGCTTGAGTGACAGGGCTTTGTTAAAGGCCGTTATGCCCATATCATCCCTTTCTTTCCCCATATAGGCTAATCCCAGGCTGTTTTGAATATATGGGTCATCCGGCGCCATTTTTTCTGCTTCAAGCAGTTTATTCAATGCCGCCGTGTAGTTTCCCTGGGTCTGGAACACATCGCCTTCTTTTTTAATAGCCTGGGCGATTTTATTTTGTTTCTGGGTCTGTACCGTTGAGGCGCAGGATGCCATGACGGCACAGAGGCAAACCAGGATAAACGGTTTTATTTTTATTTTCATTGGGCCGGCTCCTTATCTAAGTATAATCACATCAATTTTTTCATTTTTCAGAAAGGTTGTCGCACTTTTGAAAAGAGGCGTCCTAGTCAAAAAAAGTTTTTCCATCCCTTTTTCAGCGTAAACACCCGGGATATTTTTCACTTTCCGGGCTACATTGAATGCCGGGTCTTTCCATACCTGATACCCAAGCCGGGAGAAAAGGCGGATACATATATCTTCAAAGGTGAGATCCAAAGGCAGATCGAGAATTCGGTATCCCTTATTTTTTAAAGCGTCAAGGGCGCTGCCGTAAACGCCTCCCGAATTGATTAAAATATCAGGGGTGTGATCATGAGTGATCCTGCCCAAGGGGACAGTCATCTCTACTTTGTTGAAAGATACGGGAAAAAAGACCTGGGGTTTATAGACGTAGGGTGTGCCAGTCAGAAGTAAATTGATTAATGATTCCTGGGATTTGGGCACATCCTTCATGGTTTGTGTGTTGGACACTACATTGGCACTAAGAACTTCACTGAATTTTTTAAATTCCAGATTCTTCCAATAGGCTTTCATGGCAGCAACAAGATCAGGATCCATGGACGCTTCAGTGGCATCGGGGCCAAGCAGCACGGTTTTTTTCCCGGTTTCGTCACTGATGACTGGTGTTATTGACAAGTCGATGGATTGGGGCTTGCTGCCTTGGCTGCCGGACGGGAAAAATAATGTCCCCTGGTGCATGAGGCGACCCTGGATAAGCTGGGTGTAGCGTTTTAGATGCGCCAACTCCGCCATGGAAATAGGTTTTGACGTATGGGGGATAGTTGGTTTTTCTTCAGGTGGCGTATCTTTTTTTCCCATGGCAATCAAATTGTTAAACCAGGGCTGGGAAAGAATTGAAGGATCCGGGATTACGAGGCTTGTCCCCTGATAGATATAGTTGATGTCCTTAATGTCCGGATTGAGGTGAAGCACGGCTTGCTCTCCTACCTTGGATACATTGCCCCTGGATGTTAGAAATTCTTTGGAAAGCAGTTCAGACATGGTGTCCCCGGATTTAACCTCGTGTTTGTGGGTGTGTCGGGATACGGTGCTGGGTGTAATCTGCGTGGAGAACGCCAGCATCGGTACTTCCACAGTGCCGTTGCTGTTCTGTTTGTAGGTGTTTTCATCCACTTGTTTAAGTGGAATCATAATCCGGCTGCCGGGGGAAATGGTATCAATATTGCCGATTTTCGGATTAATGGTTTTAAATATTTTTAAAAACAGTGGGAAATCCGACGCGGATATTTCTCCTTTCTGACGAAGAATTTTATACAGCCATTCATCTTTTTTGACCAGGTAAGGTTCGCACAGGTAACTCCCATCATCGTAGGTGAAAAGGGAATATTTTTTAAAACTGGTTTTCACCCCCGGTGCTGAAAAAGAGGCGCAAGGGGTGAAAAAAACCAGTATCACCGGGATAACAACACGTCTTATTATGATGGCCCGGGAAAAAAACATAAATTAAAGCCCTAAACGGATGGCGATTTTTTTTGATACATCCTTTACGAATTCCTGGAACTGGGATGACCCAAGGGGTTTTTCCTGGGACGGAATCAATTCAGGGTCATCGGGCGAAACAAAATCCGGTAAATTAATAAACTGGCTGTCAGATGAAATACCGTAAGCGTCAGAGAGTTCACCCTTAAAATAGAGGTCCTGGAAACCGGAGAATTTAATGGCATGTGCCGTGGCATCCAGAATCACGGTTTCGTTCTCATCCACGATATTTAATGCCTTTGCCTGGACCATCCCTGCAAGACACTCGCCACCCTGGGTGCAGGTGATATGCCCGTTCTGGTTGGCCGTAAGCTGCCAGTCCATGATCTGCTGTTCTTTTACCTGGACCACAAAAACATTTTTATGGCCGCTGGCCGCATCATATTCCCGGGCAATCTGAATCACCCGTGGCATGGATACGGGATTTCCGATCATGGCTGCCTGGGCTACACTTGGCTGGGTCTGGACCGGCGTAAATTCACGCTTGCTCTCATCGGGTTCAAGATAGTATTTGTATACCGGATCTGCATGTTCGGACTGAACTCCGATGATCTTTGGCAGTTTATTGATGATGCCGATGTTGTAAAATTTTAAGAACCCGTTCATGACCGCTGAAATATTACCGGCATTGCCAATGGGCACCATGACCACTTTTTTATCCATATCCCAGTCAAAGTCCTGGGCAATCTCATAGGAGTAGGATTCTTGTCCCAGTATCCGCCAGGCATTTTTAGAATTGAGCAGCGCTACAGGATAGCTTGAGGACAGGTGCTCCACAACTTTCATGCAGTCGTCAAAAACCCCTGGAATTTCAAACACCCTGGCACCGCTTCCCAAGGGTTGAGCCAGTTGGGCGGATGTGACCTTTTTATGGGGCAAAAGTACGGCAGATTTTACTTGAGATCCCAGATAGGAGGCATAAAGGGCTGCCGATGCCGAGGTGTCACCGGTGGAGGCGCATACCGAGATCACCTTGGATACCAAACCCTGGTCAATAAGATATTTTATGCTGGACAGGGCAGAGGCCATTCCCCTGTCCTTAAATGAGGCTGAAGGGTTCTGCCCGTCGTTTTTGTAATAGAACTTTAACCCGGTTTTTTCCTGGAGCACGGTGTTGGCTTCTATCATTGGCGTGTGCCCTTCACCCAGATAGATGATGGACTCAAGGGGGATGCTGGGGCCGATGAATTCGTGGTACCGGTAAATCCCTTTAAGGGCCGGGATCTTAAGCATTTTGCGGTAATCAAAGATTCTTTGCCAGGTTTCGCCTGGAATGGCCTTGAGCCGGTCTTTGTTCCGGTCATGGATCAGCAATACCTGGTTGCACGCCGGGCATACGTATAAAAGTTCTTCAATGCCGTATTCGGCACCGCAGCCAAGGCATTTATAGTACATATCTCCCTTGGGCGAGGGGATGATATGGGGTCTGATATCTTCTGGAAACAGATCAAGATTCGTGTTCAATTACTTCTAAGCCTCCCATGTACGGTACCAGTGCCTTGGGCACGTTGACGGTTCCGTCTTCCATTTGATAGTTTTCAAGAATTGCTGCAAAGGTCCTGCCCACGGCCAGTCCGGACCCGTTCAGGGTGTGGCAGAACTCAGGTTTTTTGGCGTTTTCCCGTTTGAATCGGATGTTTGCCCGTCTGGCCTGGAAATCAAGGCAGTTTGAGCATGAGGATATCTCTCTGTATTTATCCTGGCCGGGCATCCACACTTCAATGTCATAGGTTTTTGTGGCGGAAAATCCCAGGTCGCCGGTACACAACGTGACCACCTGGTAGGGCAGTTCCAGGCGCTGGAGAATGTCCTCCGCATTGGCCAACAATGATTCAAGCTCATCAAATGAAGTCTCCGGAGCGGTGATTTTCACCATTTCCACCTTGTTGAACTGGTGCTGACGGATCAGTCCTTTGGTGTCTTTGCCGTAGGAGCCTGCTTCGGACCTGAAACAGGGGGTAAATGCCGTGAATTTCATGGGCAGCTTGGATTCATCCAGGATCTCTCCGGCCGGGATGTTGGTCATGGGCACTTCTGACGTGGGAATCAGGTAGTAATCCCAGCCCTCAATTTTAAAGAGATCTTCTTCAAATTTAGGCAACTGGCCTGTGCCAGTCATGGTTTCCTTATTTACGATAAACGGCGGTAGAACTTCTTTATACCCATGCTCTGTGATGTGAATATCCAGCATGAAGTTGATTAAAGCCCGTTCCAGGCGTGCGCCTGCGCCTAAATACAAAGGAAATCGGGAACCGGCAAGTTTTGCTGCACACTTAAGATCGAGAATGCCCAATCCTTCGGCGATGTCAGCATGATCCTTGATCTGAAAATCAAAAGACCGGGGGGAACCCCATGTCTTTTCATGCCGATTCTCAGTGTCATCCTTTCCCATTGGGACATCGTCATGGGGCAGGTTGGGAATATGAATAAGGAACGCTTTAATTGAGGCTTCTATTTCATTGAGTGTTTTGTCCATTCCCTTGATCTGCTCAGAAACGCCTTTCATTTTATCTATGCTTGGCTGGGCGTCCTGGCCGGATTTCTTCATCTTGGCTATTTCATCAGAAACAGTATTTCTTAGATGGCGTAATTCTTCAATATCAACTAAAAGAGCTTTTCTTTTTTCCTCATTTTCAAGAAATGGGGAAAAATCAATGTTTGCCCGACGTTTTTTCATGCCCTGGACAACAGTATCCAGGTCGTTTTTAATCAATTTTAGATCAAGCATTTTTGATTTTTGTCCTGCATGATTATAGGGTTGAAAGGTGGCTGGTTATAATATTTTTACAATTATATTCAGATAACACGGGCTATGTAAACAGTCAATGATTATTGCCGGTTGACAATTGTCTGACAGTGTATAATATTTCTCAAAAATTTACTGTGTAATAATCTAAGGAATGCGATTATGGACGAAGCTAAAAGCGGTAAGAATAGTGTCTTAAGCCAGGTGGCTGAGCGTATGAACGCCTTGTCCCCGGAACAAATTGAAGAAAAATACAATATTATTGAAAATAAATTGTTTGAATTTGCCAACTTTTTAGAATCCCATCAGGTGTTCCTGTATCCGCCCGGAAGTAAGGAAATTCCTACTGAAAACATCATCCGAAAAGCCATGGAAATCGAGAAAAGTATTATTCTACCGGTATTTACGGATGTTAAGAATACTTTCCTTTTGTACAAGATCAGTCATTTTGACAAGGACCTGGTGTCGAATGCCCATGACATGCTTGAGCCCAATCCGGAGCGGTGCAAGAAAATAGCCCTGGATGATGTGGATATTGCCATTATCCCGGGCCTGGCCTTTGATGATAAGGGTGGGCGCATGGGGTTCGGGAACAACTATTATTCAAAGCTGATTACAAAATTACCAGAAACCTGCCGTAAGGTAGCTTTGGCTTATGAAGAGCAGATTGTTGACCAGATTCAGATGGAATCAAGAAAATATACGGTGGATATCATTATTACCGATACCCGGGTAATTTACAAAATATAGTAATCTATTTGGAATGTTTTATTCCGATCATGGGCCTTAAATGGCGTCTGAGCAAAAACCTGGAAATTTTGTCGAGTACAAGGCGGATAGGAATTTTAATCGTCGGCATATATTGAATATTCCGAGGATTAAAATTCTCTCCCAACGAAGTAATCGGCAAAATTTACGGTTTTCGGTCGGGCACTAAATATTACCAAGCGCATACCTGAATGCCTTCAGATCTTCTGTTTTTCCCATGACAATCAGTGTGTCGCGGGGGTGGATAATGGTTTCAAAATGGGGCGCAAACACCATGTGGCCTGATTTCTCTTTGATTGCGATGATGATCAGGTTGTAATTTTGCCGAATACCTGAATTCTTAAGTGCTTTTCCTACATAATCCGATGTTTCCGGTACAAACGCTTCTTCAATCTGTATGGCATCGCTTTCCCGGGACAATGCTGTATCCAGAAAACTGGAAACCGTAGGACGCAACAGTTTCAACGCCATGGAAACCCCACCGATATCATAGGGGGATTCCACCTGGTTGGCACCGGCCGCATAGAACTTTTTTTTCACCATGGGGCTTGCTGCCCGGGCCATAATATAGATGTCAGGATTGAGTTGTCTGGCTGTGAGTACCAGGAACACATTTGCCGTATCCGTTGCAAGGACTGCCACCAGTGCCCTTGCCCGTTTTATCCCGGCTTTTTCCAGCACTTCTTCGTTTCCGGCATCTCCGATGATATAGTGAATTTTATCCTTTTCCAGGAAATCTTTGAGTTCTTCACTTTGTTCCACGACAACTATATCCTGGGTATCTTCGGCCACGAATTTGCACAGAACTCTACCAATGCGACCGTAGCCGCAGATAATGTAATGATCGTTCATTTTTTTTATTTTGCTGTTCAAACGCTGTCTCCCCAGCATGCTTTTAATTTCACCATCCACCACCGAACTAATAAAAACGCCGCCTAGATACAAAAAGTACCCTACGCCTGTAAATATCAGAAAAATGGTGAACAACCTCCCGCCGTCGGACAGATCGTGGACTTCAAGAAAACCAACCGTACTCAGGGTAATGGCCGTCATATAGGCGGCATCTAAAAGCCCCCAGCCTTCAATGGCCATGTACCCGGTCGTGCCGAGTATAAAAAACAGGACTGCAATAAATACGGTCATCTTCATTTTTGAAGTTTTATCCATGGCATTTTATTTACTTTTACTGACGTTCAAATGCAAGGGAAAGATGAAAGACGGCTAATTACCACAACAGCCTTGATTACGGGCTTTAAACCCGTTTTCTAATGCTTGACGGCCCCGGCAGTTGCTGGTATTAAAAGGCCATGACCGACGAACCCACAAAATTTTCGCGCTGGCGCAGGGATATGGTGGAAAAACAGATTATTGCCAGGGGAATTAGCGACCCCCTGGTGATCCAGGCCATGACCCAGGTGCCTCGCCATCTTTTTGTCAGTGAAGCCCTGGTAGACAGTGCCTATGGGGATTTTCCGCTTCCCATCGGTGAGGGCCAGACCATTTCTCAGCCTTTTATTATCGCTGAAATGACGCAGGGCCTTAGCCTAACAGGCCAGGAACGTGTCCTTGAGATCGGTACGGGTTCCGGTTACCAGGCTGCTGTGCTGTCCCGTATTGTTTACAGGGTGTATACCATTGAACGGAACAATACCCTATATCTGCAGACCCGGAAACTGTTTGACCGCCTGAAATATCATAATATCGTAACCCGCTATTCCGACGGCACCCAGGGCTGGAAAGCCGAAAGTCCCTTTGACGCCATCATTGTTACGGCCGGGGGAAATCAGGTTCCCGAACCTTTAGTGAACCAGCTTATAGAGGGGGGGCGACTGATCATGCCTGTGGGGGGGCTGCATTCCCAGGAGCTTTTACGTATTGAAAAGACCAGCACCGGCATCAGGACTATTAATCTGGGCGGCTGCCGTTTTGTTAAGCTAATCGGTGAACACGGGTGGCCAGCGTAATAAATTCTGTATAGAGGTAAATTTTTATGTCCTTTTCTTCTTCTGCTACTTCGGCAACCATAAAAGATTTGCTCATGGGGTTTTGCCTGGGCGTTGCCAATATCATCCCCGGAGTTTCCGGTGGGACCTTTCTGCTGGTTTTCGGGATATATGAACGGGTATTTTCAATTTTAAACCAGATCAATAAATCCTTTGTCATCAAGTGCCTTGAACTTGTCCGTTCCTGTTTCAGGCAACCGGTCCAGGGAATTAAAAATGTTTATACATTTTCCAGGGAAACCGGTTTTTTTTTCCTGTTTAAACTTGCGGCCGGGACCGCCGTAGCCATTTTTGCTCTGTCCAGTCTGATGAAGTATCTTTTGCTACACCATTTTTGTGTCACCTATTCTCTTTTTTTTGGACTGATTCTGGTTTCTATCATTATTCCGGTAAAGATGCTTAAGCGTTTTGATATCAGGGCCGTGCTTTGCCTTCTGGCCGGTATCGGCATTACTGTGTGGGTATCAGCCATGGTTAATCCCTATGATAAAATCAAAATGAAGTCCGATCATCTTGCCCGGGTCTTTCAGGTCCAAGCCATTTCTGCTGCAGGTCAGGGGGGGGCTGTTCCTGAATCGGGAAAAATGGTTTCAACGGTCCAAGGTTATTCTTCCGGGGACTATCTTTATATTGCACTTTGCGGTGCCCTTGCCATTTCCGCGACGGTGCTGCCGGGGGTCAGCGGCTCCCTTGTACTGATTTTAATGGGTGCCTATTTTGATGTTATTTCAGCTATTTCCGAATTAAAGTTTTTTCATTTGGAGACATTTATTTTTTTGGGGATATTCGGTCTGGGGGTCCTTTTTGGCGGCCTTTTGTTTGCCCGGCTGGTGAGCTTTGTCCTTTTTCGGTACTATAATGCCACCATGGGTTTTTTAGGCGGGTTAATGGTCGGCTCGTTATACGCTTTATGGCCCTTTAAACAGATCATGTTCATGGCGCAACAGTATGTGAAACAGGCCGGGGAAGTCATCTGTATAGAAAATGTGGCAGTCCAGACCAATATCAATGTCCTTCCAACCCAAGATGATCCGGTGATTGCAGCTTTTGTTTTTTTTATCCTTGGCTGCATTCTCATGATGCTGTTTGTCAGAAAAGAGGCTGTCGTTTAGGCCGGTAACCTTCTAAAAATTACCATTATTTTCGGAAATCCGATTCATGATGACCCACGATGATTTTTTAAAAATAGAAAAACAGTTTTACGCGTATACCAAGCCCTTTGTGGACAGGGCCAAAGATTCCTACCCATTTGAGCTTAAACGGGAACACACTGCCCGGGTTTGCAGAGCCATGAAAATGCTTTGCGCATCCCTTGATCTTGACGGCCCGAAAACTGCCCGGGCTTGTGCTGCTGCCATGGTTCATGATATGGGGCGATTCCCTCAGTTTGCGGTTTTTCATACCTATTCCGATGCCAGTTCCAAAAATCATGCAGCTTTAGGGTGTCGGGAAATAGTGAAAAGCAACATTCTTTCCCATTTATCCGCCACAGACAAGCAGTTGATTTTGCGGGCAGTGGCCTTGCATAATCGTCCCCGGCTTTCCGGGAAGTTCGGGAATGATTTAAGCCTTTTGGCCCGCCTGCTCAGGGATGCGGACAAGATTGATATTTTTAATGTAATGAAAGATCATTATCTGAATCCGGATTCAAGCCACGATTTTCTTACCTATAATCTGCACGATGACGGCAAAATACCTATAATGGCTGCCCAGGCCCTTCTTAAAACCCGGCAAAACCATTTGAGCTACGTAACCACACTCAATAACATGAGGGTTTTTCAGGCCGGGATGGTTTATGATTTAAATTTCCCTGCAGCAGCAGTTGCTATCCTGGATCTGGAAGTTATTCCTGTCCTGTTAAGTGGTATTCCTTCATCAGATTTGATTACCAGACTGGAACAATCGCTTTTGGAGCATCTGGAATTTCTTGCCGCACAACAAGTCCTTTAATCTGCCGTCCTAAGAATGCCGGTTAACTCCTTCTGGCTGAACCGGTAGACGGAATTACAGTGATGGCATCGAAGTTCCAATGGAAACGGACCGTTTGCCAGGATATCGGTATGGTCTTCTTTGGGTAGGTTTTTAAGGTGGTCTGCCATTCGATCCTTTGTGCACCGGCAGTAAAATTCCACACGGGAACTGTCCAGAAACCGCGGTGACAGGTCAGAAAAACCGGTCTCAATGATGAATTCCGGTGTCTGATTTTGGGCAAAACGGTGGCCTAAATCGTCGATTTTCCGGATCATGGTTTCGGCCCGGGCAACGTTGTCGGGTTGGGCACCCGGCAGCGCCTGTAGAAATATACCACCGGCACCGGTAATGTTTTCATTTTCATCAAAGGCCACGCTCAGGCTAAAGCCGGAAGGAATCTGTTCCGAGGTCAGAAAGTATTCAGCCAGATCTTCGGCAATGGAGCCGTGGACCAGGGCAATTTGGCCGGTATAGGGGCGGTTTGTATCTTCTATGTATCTGGTCACTGACAAAAACCCCGCCCCGTAAAGAGTGGACAACCACTTGATTTTTTCCGGATTTTCTACTTCAATGGGGTTGGACTTTAAATATCCGCGGATCTCCCCAAAGGCATTGGCCTCCACATCAAGGCCCTTTATGGGACCGGAACACTGAATCTTCATTGCAATCCGGTCCCGGCCTTTCAGGGGAGCGCTCATCAGGACAGCGGCAATGTATGCCTGGCCGAGAACCAGCGTTTCCAAAGGCCCCAGATCATGGTTTGCCTGCATCTCCTTGACCATCCGGGTGGCATGTACCACTACCCCTTTGATCTGATCATCCGCCATTAAAAAACGATACAGCCGGTCTTTGGCCGAGGCCTGGAACTGGGCTTTTACATCATGGTTAAATATGTCTTTTTTTATCATCTTCTAATTCCCCAAAGTAGTTCCCGAACGAAAATCTGTAAATTTTGTCGAGTACAAAGTAATCATACCGGTTTATAATAAGATCTGATTGGTAAATGTAAACCATTGGGAACAGCAGGACAATCGCCATATAAAAAATAAATCCATTAACGATAATCGATAATCTGAAGGTGAAATCCCCCAATTGGCTGGTAAAAGAGGATAAGTATCAGGTCTCTATGTACGAAAAAAAAATTATGACTGACTATGAAATCGTCAAAAGCACTTACGGATCTATCCACAGTCATGGCAT
Organism: Desulfobacter hydrogenophilus; assembly: GCF_004319545.1. Taxonomy (NCBI): domain Bacteria; kingdom Pseudomonadati; phylum Thermodesulfobacteriota; class Desulfobacteria; order Desulfobacterales; family Desulfobacteraceae; genus Desulfobacter; species Desulfobacter hydrogenophilus. The sequence continues at coordinate 2,267,685 of NZ_CP036313.1, forward strand.
CCGGGTCGGAACAGACCTCTGTTCAAACAAATTCGGTGGCCAGTGCGGTGGAGCAGATGAGTACGAACATGACCACTGTGACATCAGCTATGGAGATGAATTTGCAATAGTTGATAATGATATTATCGTTAATCGCGGCCACGTTTTCATGCTTTCGCCTGTAATAATCAATTAGCTATGGGAAAAACCGGTTATAGGCTTTACATGAGATTTGAATCCCCGTATGATAATTTTTACACGTTCTATAATAAAAATCGCCCGGGCAAGAGAATATTATGAGAAAATTGTCAGGTATTATCGGCATTGTTTTTGTGTTGGTATTTCCCGGCATTGTCATGGCCCATGCCGGTCTAACCATTGCTTATCCTAATTTTTATCCTTTTTTTATCCAGAAAGGTGACGGCAAAATGACCGGTTTCTTTTACGAAATTATTTCAGAGGCTCTGGATAAGCGCATAGGGGTCGCCGTCCACTGGCGACCGATGCCCTGGAAGCGGTGCCAGGAGGAGGTGCGGGCCGGCAGATACGATGCAATGGTAACCGTTCCCACACCGGAACGGCTCACCTATTGTCAGACCCATGAAGATCCTTTTTATATTAAGAAAATGACCCTGTTCACTTATGCGGGACATCCGGACCTGGACCGGATCCGGACTATCGGATCAGTTCGGGATATTAAGGCCATGGGATACTGCGTGGTAACATACAGCGGCAACGGGTGGCATAACAAACACATCTCAAGCCTGGGTATTCCCTCCTGGGAAACCAGCGAAGTCCACAATGTCTGGAAAATGCTGGCCGCCAGAAGGGGGGATTTGGTGATTGAATGGCCGCCAGGGGCCCGGCTGGGCATGGAAAAAGCCGGGGTGACGGACAAAATTATTGACACCGGGATTACCCTTGAATCAATGCCTTTTCATCTCATGATTCATAATGGGTCGGGCTATACCCGTATCCTTAAGCGGTTTAACCGGACCATAAACGATATGGCCGGTGACGGCACCATGACAGATATACTTGGGGCCTACGGCATAACCTCATTCTGATGACTTTTATTCTGAATTGATATTGAACATATGGTGCTTTTAATTGAAGATCATATCCGGCTGGTATTTGTGCTGCTGCTGGCTTTGTTTATCACGGGGTTTTTATGGTTTTTTACCTGGTATCAGGATATTGTTTTTAAACATGCACAAGAGCGGCTCAGGGATGATGCCCTTGTCATTGCAGAGTCCCTGTGGCGGTACGAGCCGCCCCCAATTGCTTATCTGATACTGTCTGCCCGGTCTCACAGCTACAGGACGGTGCAGGTTATTGACGATTCACAAAAAGAATATGCCGCGGTTAAGGGTCCGACTCCTTCGTTTCCAGATCGTCTGCTGGCACGGGTCGGGGTGCTGCCGGTGGTTGAACTGGAAGAACCGGTCAGGTACCAGAGCCGGACCATCGGCCGCATAGAGGTGGACTGGCAGAACCGGGCCGCTTTTATCTATTTTTATGTGATCATATGCCAGATACTGCTATTTGCCGGTCTCTGGTTTTTCTTAAATTTGTATCTTGCAAAGAAAACCCTGGAAGCGCGGGTTAAAGAACGTACGGCAGATCTCAGGGAGAGTCAGGCACGGCTCCAGTCCATCCTGGATTCTATGCCTTCGGTACTCATCGGTGTGGATCCGGCAGGGAATATTACCCTGTGGAACAGAAGGGCGGAACAGGTCTCGGGATTTCTTACCGAAGAGGTCCTGGATCACCCCCTGGAAAAGGTCTATCCCCGGTTGGCTCCCAGGATGGACCAGGTAAGGGAAGCCATTGCCACCCGCAGGGAGAAGGTGAGTAAGAAGCAGGTCCGGATGCAGGACAATCGGGTCTGTTATGAGGATATCACCGTATTTCCCCTGGTGGCCAACGGAGTGGAGGGGGCGGTGGTCCGTGTGGACGATATCACCGATCAGATCAGGATGGAAGAGATGATGGTCCAGTCTGAAAAAATGCTTTCCCTGGGTGGACTGGCTGCGGGAATGGCCCACGAGATCAACAACCCCCTGGCCGGGATTATACAGACCGCCAATGTGATGAAAGTCCGACTTGAGGATATCGACATGGCGGCAAATAAACGGGCGGCATCCGACATCGGCATCTGTACGGAACAGGTCCGGGCATTTATGGAAAAGCGGGGCATTTTCAGAATGCTTGAGGCCATCAATGAATCCGGGGCCCGGGTGGCCGACATTGTGGATAACATGCTCAGTTTTGCCAGGAAATCCGATACAATTGTTTCTTCCCACGATCCCGGAAAACTCATGGACAGTATTCTGGAGTTGGCTGCTACGGATTATGATCTTAAAAAGCAGTATGATTTTAAAACCATTAAAATTGTCAAGGAATATGAAAAGAATCTGCCCATGATTCCCTGTGAAGGGGCGAAAGTACAACAGGTAATTTTGAATATCCTGAGAAACGGGGCCCAGGCTATGGTGGACGCCGGTGGTAACCAGCCCTGCTTTATTCTGAGGATTTCAACGGAGGTTGACCCCGGCATGCTGAGAATGGAGATTCAGGACAACGGCCCGGGCATGACCCGGGAGGTCCGGAAACGGATATTCGAACCCTTTTTTACCACCAAGCCCCCCGGAGTGGGTACCGGCCTAGGCCTGTCCGTATCTTATTTTATTATTACGGAAAATCACAGGGGCACAATGGGGGTATCTTCCGCACCGGGCAAAGGGGCGAATTTTATTATCCGCCTTCCTCTGATCCTGCCTTCTCCGGAGATAAGAGAGACTAAGGAGGCTGGAAACGATGCTTGAGCCGTTTCGTCTTCTGATTATTGACGATGAAAAATATATCCCTCATAGTTCCTTCTATTACCTGGACGATCTCGGGTATGAGGTAGAAACGGGTAAGAGGTAAGGAGTATCTGCTTGAATAGAGCTACCAAAATTTATTCCACTCCTGGTTTCATATTGCCGATATTCTTTCTTCTTGTTTTATTCTGTCCGGGTATGAACGCCCACGCAAAAAAAAATATCCGTGTCGGGTATTTTGAAAAAACTCCCATTATTTTTACAACAGAGGGAAAAGAGGCCAAGGGTCTGGCGGTTGATTTTTTAAACGATGTTGCCATAGAGCAGAACTGGGCGCTTGAATTTATAAAAGGAAATCTTCGCCAGACCCTGGAAAGGGTCATGTCAGGTGAAGTCGATCTTATTGTTCCCATCGGTTATACGCCGATGCGGGACAGTAAAATGGATTTTACAGAGAGTGCCTTTTTCGAGACATGGGGGTGTTTATACACCCTTCACAGGGGGACGGTCAGGACATTGGCGGACCTTGAAGGGAAACGGGTCGGCCAGGTGAGGGCCTCCTTGTTTAATGCCGTATTCAAAAAAATGATGAATGATTTGAGAATTCATTGCGAATTTGTTGAAGTCCAAGGCTATGCTGAGCTTCTCAACGGTCTGTTATCAGGGGAATTTGATGGGGCTGTCGGGGAACGGCTTGCCATCCTTTTTGTCAACCGGGAACAGGCCCAAAAAATAGATCAGGCTGTTGTTTTTAATCCTTTTTCCCTGTATGTCGCTGCTGCCGAAGGTGATCCCAAAGACTTGCTGGCTCCTATAACCCGCTATATCGGTGCTGAAAAACAGGATCCTGATTCAAGGTTTAACAGATATAAAAATTACTGGCTGTCCAATATCATCGTCGGTGCTTCTCCTGTTTTACTCTCGCTGGTGTGGGTTTTTATCCTGGTTTTGCTGGTACTGGCCGGATATATCTGTTCTCGTCTCCCTGTTGTGAGACGCACTTTGGGGATGACCGAAATTGTTCAGCACAGGGTCAGCAGCAATATTCTCATGGTAACCATAGGCTTTGTATTGCTCCTCTGGGGAGGGGATATTCTTTTCCAATACTATGTTATAGAGGGATTCATATCATTTTCAGAAGCCGTATTCCCGATTCATAATCCCCAGAAAGTTCTTATGCGCTTTTTGATTATTATGATTATTCTGGCCGCCGGTATCCTTATTTCCAGAGTGTTTTCCAGGCTGGCAGATCAGCATGATCTGACCAAAAAACAGGAGGAAAGACTAAACCTGGCATTGTATGCGGCCAATGATGGTGTCTGGGACTGGCATCTGGATGAACGTGAAATTTTTTATGATGACCGGTATTACACCATGGCCGGGTATGCGCCCCGTGAATTTCCATACTTGTTGCAGGAATGGGAAAAAAGGATTCATCCCGATGATGTCACAGTGGTTAAAAAAGCCATCAATGATTATATCCTGGGAGACCAAGATTTTTTTGATCAGGAATTCAGGTTCCGGCGTAAAAGCGGCCGTTATTTCTGGATTCGTTCCAAAGGGAAAATTGCTGCCCGGGATAAAGACGGTGCCCCGGTCCGGTTTATCGGAACCCATTCGGATATTGACCAGATAAAGCAGGCGGAAAAAGCAAGGGATGAAGCTTATAAAATTATCAACAACAGCCCAATGGTTGCTTTTATATGGAAAAATGAAACCGGCTGGCCCGTTGAATTTGTGACGGATAATATTGAAACGGTTTTGGGTTATCAGGCTCATGAACTGCTGTCCGGCACAATTCAATATGAACGGCTGATCCATCCCGAAGACCTGGAAAGGGTAATGCTGGAAACTGTGGATTACAGCCGGGATAAGAACTGTGACGCCTTTATTCACCATCCCTACCGCCTGTTTACTAAAAACGGAAGCATCCGGTGGGTGGACGACCGGACCTATATTAAAAGAAATCAGGTCGGAGAAATAACCCATTATCATGGCGTGTTGCTGGATATTACAGATCGAAAACGAATGGAAGAAATCATGGTCCAGAATGAAAAAATGCTTTCTGTGGGCGGCCTTGCTGCCGGCATGGCCCATGAAATCAACAACCCTCTGGCCGGGATGATTCAGACCGCTGAGGTTATGGGTAAACGCCTGCGTGCCCAACCAAGAATCCCGGCCAATGAAAAAGCAGCTCTTGAGCTTGGCACCAGCATGGAAATCATTGAGGCTTTTATGGATGCCAGGGGAATTTCCAGAATGCTGACGGCTATAAGGGAATCGGGTAAAAGGATTGCCGAGATTGTATCCAATATGCTCAGTTTTGCCCGAAAAAGCGATGCTGTGGTTTCATCTCATGATATAGGGCAGCTCCTTGACAAAACTCTTGAACTTGCGACAACAGACTATGATTTAAAAAAGAATTACGATTTTAAAAAAATTAAAATAAAAAGGGAATATGATCCGGACCTCCCCCTGGTTCCTTGTGAGTCGGCTAAAATTCAACAGGTCTTATTAAATATTTTTAGAAACGGGGCTCAGGCCATGCACACTGCCGGAGTTGAAAACCCTGCGTTTACCATCCGCACAAGTCTGGATCGGACCAGGGGGATGGTTTGCATGGAAATCAGGGATAATGGCCCAGGTATGGATGAGCATGAACAGAAACGGATTTTTGAACCTTTTTATACCACCAAACCGATAGGCTTAGGCACTGGTTTGGGTCTCAGTGTTTCCTATTTTATCATCGCGGAAAATCATAATGGTGAGATGAGAGTGGAATCCAGGCCCGGGCAGGGTGCTAATTTTATTATTCTTCTGCCGGTTTCCATTGTATAGCCCGAATGGAAAAACTTTTTAGGGGCTCGGAAAAAATAACTCCCCACTTTTGCGTGCTTTTTTATCCGTATTTTAGGCGAAAAACCTGTGACATTTATTTTTTCCGAGCCCTAAGAGCTTGTTTGGTAATTGATGAATCGGCTGCAATCTAATGAAAATGGCCCCAATTCCTCCAAATTTTATGTCAATAGTCCGGCTATTAACAGAAAATTTGTGAAAATTGGCTCTTATTTTCATTAGATTTCGCTTCGATCCCCTAATTATCAAACAAGCTCTAAGGACCGCAGATTAAATTACCTGATAAAATTGGTCATGGTTTTGGTAACCGGTTCAGGGGCAGGGAATTGTACTTTTCCGTGTTCGATAATTTTCATGATCCATGCCATATTTTTACCTAAAACCGCCATGATTTGTTTACCTTCTCCATCCTGCCTCATTTCCCCTGGGGCAAGACCATGTGCCACATTCCAGTAATTTGAAGAGGGCATGACCATTTCGGAGTAATTGATATAATGATTAAGGGAATCAACTGTTGAAATTCCGCCTGATCGCCGGACAGCTGCAACAGCGGCGCCGACCTTGTTCCGGAACAGGCCGCCGTTAACCGAAGCAACGAAAAACGCTCTGTCAAGGAAGGATTTCATTGTCCCTGCAACACCGGAAAAATGAACAGGCGAACCAAGCAAAATGCCGTCGGCTGCCTTGATCTTCTGAATCCATTCATTAACCGGATCGTCATCAAAGGAACATGCTTCATTTTGTTTTTTTACACAATCGTGACAGGCAGTGCATCCCTGTATCTTTTTTTTTCCGACCTGGATCATCTCCGTTTCAATTCCGGCATTTTCCAGTTCTTCAAAAACCATGTTCAGTGAACAAGCTGTATTTCCCTTTTTATTAGGGCTGCCATTAAATCCAACAACTTTCATACTTATTCTCCTGTATATATTTTGTTCATACCATCTCATATATAAAATAGATGATCGACTATTTTGCCTGTGTCTCTAACTACCTATAAAAATTGCCTCTGCCCAAACTGGACAAGTAAGAATCAAAAGAGATTATAAATAAAACATTTTTTACCCCAAAAAGCTCATTTTTTTTTACTTCCTTTTTTAAAAAGAATTGAAATGTTGGGTTTTATAAAAATTTGTTGGCAAATTTACCACTATGCCGCCACCCGGAATGATCGATGTCCCCGAACTCGGAATATGCTCTGATCAACTTCAGGCATAATGCACTTTTACAGTCGGGCGGCATATTACCATCCCAAGAGTTTTCTTCACGGAAATGCTCTTGCCGCCGACGAAGACTTTTGATAATGCTATGTATATCAGCAGGATTCTCATATATGGGATTTGTACCCCATAAATTCACGCCCATGCCGGGTGTACACAAAAACATGCTGTGGACACGCCGCAGATGTTTGCGGACATCGTAATCAACAAGTAAAAGGAGAAATGTATGAACAAGTATGGTGCCGAGTTTTTTGGAACATTCTGGTTGGTTCTCGGCGGCTGTGGTAGTGCCGTTTTAGCGGCTGCTTTCCCGGATGTTGGTATAGGACTGCTTGGTGTCGCACTGGCATTTGGTCTCACCGTCCTTACGATGGCCTTTGCCATCGGACACATATCCGGCTGTCATTTGAATCCCGCGGTTTCGTTTGGTCTCTGGGCAGGCGGCCGTTTCCCGGCAAAAGAGCTGCCGCCCTACATTATTGCGCAAGTCCTGGGCGGCATAACAGCAGGTGGGGTTCTGTATCTGATTGCCAGTGGTAAGGCGGGGTTTGACCTTTCCGCAGGTTTTGCGTCAAACGGCTACGGCGCCCATTCACCGGGTGGGTATAGTTTGCTGGCCGCACTGATAACTGAAGTGGTGATGACCATGATGTTTCTTGTCGTTATTCTTGGCGCTACCGATCAACGAGCACCGCAAGGTTTCGCACCCATTGCAATTGGCTTATGCCTGACGCTCATCCATTTAATCAGCATCCCGGTAACAAATACTTCCGTAAATCCTGCGCGTAGCACCGGCGTAGCTCTTTTTGCCGGCGACTGGGCGATTGCACAGCTTTGGCTTTTCTGGTTAGCCCCGATCATTGGCGCTCTGCTTGGCGCTTTAGTCTATCGTTTTATCGGTAGTGAGAAACAATAGTAGCATGTTGGAAACATGCATCAGCTAAAGTCATCCCGGGCCTGGTCCAGGCGTTTGTACTGAACCGCCTCAAGAACATGGGGTTTGCGTATATCGGGGGCATCTGCCAGATCCGCGATGGTTCTGGCAAGTTTTAATATGGAGGCATAGGCCCGGCCAGACAGGTTAAATTGTTTCATGGCCTGTTCAACCACCCGGCGGCTTTGGGCATCCAGGGGACAAAATCGCTGCAAAAGCTTTGGGCCCATGTCTGCATTGGAAAAACATGTTATCCCGGCTTTTTTAAATCGGTGGGCCTGGATGTCCCGGGCCTTTTCCACCCGTTTCCGGATGCATTCGGAAGATTCCCGGTGCCCGTCTGCCGTCATTTCATTAAATGATAACCGGGGAACCTCCACAAGGATGTCCATTCTGTCCATGAGCGGGCCTGAGATTTTGTTTTTGTACTGCTCAATTTTTGCCGGGGTGCAGGTGCATTCCCTGTCCGGATTGGTGAGATTGCCGCAGGGGCAGGGGTTCATGGCACCTGCCAGCATAAACCGGCATGGGTAAGTGGCCTTGGCGTTGGCCCGGGCTATAGTGATGACGCCTTCTTCTATAGGCTGGCGCAGAACCTCCAGCACACTGCGCCGGAATTCAGGTAATTCATCCAGAAACAGTACGCCGTTATGGGACAGCGTAATTTCCCCGGGTTTAGGCACTGTGCCGCCGCCTACAAGTCCGGCATCGGAAATGGAATGGTGGGGGGACCTGAAAGGCCGTGCGCCCAAAGGCTGACCCGGTTCCCGGGAGACCCCGGCCACCGAATAAACCTTGGCGATTTCCATGGCCTCTTCAAAGGACGGTTCCGGCATGATCCCCGGCAGGCATTTTGCCATCAGGCTTTTTCCGGATCCTGCCGGACCGTTGAGCAGGATATGATGATGCCCTGCTGCCGCCACTTCCATGGCCCGTTTTACATGGGTCTGGCCCCGGACATGGGAGAAATCGTTTTCTCGATCGGCACCACCGGTCTCCAGAAGCATGGACAAGTCCGGTTCCAGGGGCGTAAGGTTTGCCTTTTCAGCCAAAAAATCCACCACCTGGGCCAGATGGCTCGGGGCCAGGACTTTAATATCTTTAACAAGCGAGGCTTGCGCACCGTTTTCTTTGGGCAGGATAATGCCTTTGAATCCATTGTCCCGGGCAGCCAGGGCAAAAGGCAGTGCGGCCTTAACCGGCCGCAGATACCCGTCCAGGGACAATTCCCCGGCAAACAGCCAGGATGCCGCTGAAGATGCCTGGAATAAACCCTGGGCACAAAGAATTCCCAACGCCACGGGAAGGTCCAGGCCTGTACCCTCTTTTTTGAAATCTGCAGGCGCCAGGTTCACCACCACTCTGTCCATGGGGAAGGTGTATCCGGCATTCTGCAGAGCAGACCGGACTCTGTCCCGGCTTTCCCGGACCGCAGTCTCAGCCAGTCCCACCATATTGAATACCGGCAACCCCAGTGTGATGTCTACTTCAACATCGACAATAATGGCCTCAAATCCGTTTACGGCACAGGATTTCATTTTTGCTATCATAATAAAGGCACCGTTTTAAAAAAATCTAAATTAAGAGAAAAAATGGAACTTAATTTGTTGATATTATATTTAATTATCAGAAAAGACTTGCAAATCTAATATTTTTTTCATTTGTTTTGCTTTGTATTTTCAAATCAGCTATATATACCACGTTTTATCGCATTCAGACAATTTGGAACGGATAATGAATAGTTTTTATAATCAGCAAACCATCGCCGGAAAGGTGACCCTTTCGGGAACGGGGGTCCATTCGGGTAAAAAGACAAACTTGACCATCAGGCCGGCCGAGGAAAACCACGGGATTAAATTTCGGCGTATTGATTTGCCCGGAACTCCGGATATTCCGGCTCTTTTCAAACTGGTGGTGGATACCAGCCTTGCCACGGTTATCGGGGATAATGGTGCCATTGTTTCCACCATTGAGCATTTGATGGCAAGTTTTTCAGGCCTTGGCATTGACAATGCCCTGGTGGAGGTGGACGATTATGAGATTCCCATCATGGACGGATCAGCCAGGGCATTTACCCGGGCGATAACCAACGTGGGCGTGGTGGAGCAAGATAGGCCTAAACACCTTTTTATTGTGAATGAACCCATAGAAATTGTCCAGGCAGATAAATGGGTCAGGGTGGAACCCGAACCCTGCTTCAAAATTTCCTGCACCATTGATTTCAATCATCCGCTGATCGGTCTGCAAAAAATTGTCTATGACAGGGCAAAGCATAACTTTGAGCAGGAGATCTGCGGGGCCCGGACCTTTGGGTTTGTGAAAGATATTGAACTGTTGAAACGATTCAGCCTTGGCAAAGGCGGAAGCCTTGACAACGCCATTGTGATTGATAATGATAAAATTTTGAATAAGGACGGACTGCGGTATCCCGATGAATTTGTCCGGCACAAGCTGCTGGACTGCCTTGGGGATTTTTCTCTTCTGGGAATGCCCATCCAGGGGCATATTATCACCCATAAATCCGGGCATCACCTGAACCATCTGTTTATAAAAAAATTTCTTGATGAAAAGCAGGCTTGGGAAACGGGCCCTGCAAAGCGCTGATCAGAATTTAATGCCGATGAAAATTAGAGGTGCGGTTACAAAATTTTTGTGTGCAGTTGTTTTTTCTATCACAGGCATTCTTTTTATTGTCCCGGATAGCGCGCTTGCCTATGACGATGCGGTTCTCTCCCATATCAAACTGGCCAACACCCGGGATGATCTGTTTACTTATTTTAAGGTGGAAAATGCCTTTAATGAAAAGAATACCCTGGCTATTGAAAATGGCATTTTCACCTCGTTTACGTTCTATGTAACCTTGTTCAAAACATCAAGCAGTCTGTTTGACAAGAAAATTGTTGAGATCAAAACCCGTGCAACCATAAAATACAATTCCATGAAACAGGAATACACGGTTGTCTGCCAGTGGAAGGATGCTCCTGCGTTGATCACAAAATCCTTTGATGAGGCAAAGACCTGGATGACCGAAATTGACAACTTAAAGGTGGTGCCCCTTAACCGGCTGGTAAAAGGAGATAAATACCAGATCAGGATCAAGGCCGAACTTGAAAAAGTCACGTTGCCCCTGTCGTTGCACTATGTTTTATTTTTTGTCTCTTACTGGGATTTTGAAACTGACTGGTATGTGATTAATTTCACGTATTAACCATCAGTCGGGCAGGCATAAAATTTATGACCCAGACACTGCAAGACACAAGACGAAAACGGTCCGGACGAAAAAGAGAAGGCGTTGCCATTCTATGCCTTCTGCTGGCCGTCGGGGTTCTGACAGTCCTTGAAACCCGCGTCACACCCTTTGATACGGGACTTCCCCTGTCATCCACCGTGCTGATGTTCATTTTGATAAACATCAACCTGTTGTTATTGCTTACCCTTCTGCTGCTGGTTTTCAGGAATCTTGCCAAACTCTACTATGAGAGAAAAAACAACATCCTGGGTTCCAAAATAAAAACCCGCCTGACCGTTGCTTTTGTTGTGCTGGCCCTTTTGCCGACCACCGTGCTTTTTTTCTTCTCCATCCAGTTTATCTCCACCTCTATCGCCTTCTGGTTCAATGCCCCTGTGGAGCAGACCCTGGACGCATCTCTGGCCGTGGGGCAGACCCTGTATGATTATATTGAGGAAAAAAACGCCTTTGTTGCCAAAAGGGGCGCGTTTCAGATTCATTCCCGGGATCTGCTTAAGCCTGAAAATCAGAAAAAACTCAGCCGGTATACCCAAGTAATCCAGCGGGCTTTTAACTGTCATGCCGTAGAAATTTATACTCCGGGTGCCCAGCGGGTAAGCCTCTCTTTAGCCAGCAAGCTGGAGAATATGCACTTTGGGCTGCTGACCACCACGGAATTAATGGGCCTCCCGAATGGCCGCGCCAGTCACACCGTCTACCAGACCATGGACCAAGGGGAATTTTTACGCACCGTATGCACCATTCCCTTTGATCTATCGCCGAACACGGCTACCGGATTTATTGTGATCACGACCCTGATGACCCCGGACCTGTCTGAGAATTTAAAAGCCATTCTCAAAGGCGTGGAGGAGTATCACCAGCTCAAATTGACAAAGAGGCCGGCCCAGATTTCTTACTACATTGCTTTGTCCATTGTGGCACTCCTTGTTGTGTTTTGTGCGGTGTGGTTTGGATTCCAGATAGCCAAGTCCATCACCATTCCTATTATGAAATTTGCCGAGGGCACCCAGCGGATCATAGACGGTGACATGGCCTATCAGATTGATTTTAAGACCGATGATGAGATCGGTACCCTGATTAAAAGTTTTAACTCCATGACCCGCCAGCTGGCCGAAGGCCGCCGGCAGATCGCCCTGTCCGAAAGCATGCTCAAACAGCAAAATGTCGAGCTGGAAAAAAGTCGCCAGTACATCGAGATCGTTTTGAAAAATATTTTTGCCGGTGTCGTGTCCATGGACAATGAGGGAACGATCACCACCATGAACAAAGCTGCTGAGTCTATGCTGGATGTTAGCAGCCATGATATTCTTAATAAAAATTTCAGGAAAGTCTTGACGGAAGAATACCTGTCTTTGGCCAATAAGATATGTGAACAGGCAGAGCAGGGGGGCACCCATTTCAATATTCCTGTATCTGCCTCCGTGGCCGGTGTTCCCAAGCATTTTTCATTGAATTATACCGCGCTCAAGGATGATACCGGCCAAAATCTGGGAGCTGTACTGGTGTTCGATGATGTAACCGAACTTGAAAAAGCCCAGCGATTAGTTGCCTGGCGGGAGGTGGCCCGCCGCATTGCCCATGAGGTGAAAAATCCGTTAACCCCCATTAAGTTATCTGCCCAGCGACTTAAACGTAAATACGGCAAGATCATTGATGATGAGGTTTTCACCGGATGTGCCGATACCATTGTGGAGCATGTTGACCTGATCCGGAACCTGGTAAACCAGTTTGCCGCCTTTGCCAAATTTCCCGATACCAATTTTACTTCGGCCCGCATTGAGAATATTATTCTTGAAACCGTTGCCCTGTATAAGGAAGGGTTGGAGCAGGTGGATATCCAGACCCGGTTCAAGGATGATATTCCTACCTTGAAGCTGGACCATCAGCATATGAAGCAGGCCTTTATCAATCTTGTTGACAATGCGGTTTACGCCATAAACAAAAAAGGCACCATTGTGATTGATCTCTCCTATGATCCCATTCTTAAAATCGTACGTATTGAAATAGCAGACAATGGCAAAGGTATTTCAGACAAGGAAAAGACCAAACTGTTTGAACCCTATTTTTCCACCAAGAAAACGGGCATGGGACTTGGGCTTGCCATTGTAAACTCCATTATTTCAGATCATAACGGCGTGATTCGGGTCCAGGACAACCAGCCCAACGGTGCCAAGTTTATCATTGAACTGCCTGCCGAGGAGGCCTAATGCCGAAAATTGGGACCCGGCAGATAATATTTGAACAAAAAACCGTGTTTGGAGGGCTCCTATAGGAACATGCGCTACGCTAACGAGCCATCCAAACACTATAGATAGAAAGGATTTAAGACTATGTACCCGGCAGTCTTGATTGTTGATGACGAATCCACCATTATTGATTCTTTGGAAGGGATTCTTTCCGATGACGGATTCGAAGTTATTCATGCATTTAACGGATACGAAGCCCTAAAAAAAATTGACTCCGATTCCCCGGATATTGTGCTGCTGGACATCTGGATGCCCGGTATGGACGGCATTGACACCCTAAAGGAGATCAAACAGCATCACCCCAGTCTGCCGGTGGTCATGATCACAGGCCACGGGTCCATTGAATCTGCCGTGGAAGCCACTAAATCCGGTGCCTTTGATTTTTTGGAAAAACCTTTATCCATTGACAAGGTTATACTTGCCATCAACAATGCGTTGAATTTCAGAAAACTTGAGGAAGAGAACCGATACCTTCGTAAAAAAACCATTGAAAAAAATTCCATTACCGGCACAAGTCCGGCAGTCCAGAAACTTTACGGCGAAATTATGGTCGCAGCGCCGACAGAGTCCTCTATTTTGATTACGGGTGAAAATGGCACGGGCAAGGAGATGGTGGCCCGCACCATTCACCAGTTCAGTAAACGTCCCGAAGGTCCTTTTATCATTATCAATTGCGCGGCTATACCCGAAGAACATCTGGAATCCGAACTGTTCGGCCATGAGAAAGGGGCTTTTGAAGGGGCCACAGCAAAAAATCGAGGCAAATTTGAATTGGCTGCAAGTGGGACCCTGTTTCTGGATGAAATAGGGGATATGAGTATCAGTACCCAGGCCAAAATGCTGCGGGCCCTAGAATCCAAAACCTTCCAGCGCATTGGTTCCAGCCGTACCTTGCACATGGATGTGCGTGTGATCACTTCATCCAATAAAGATCTTGACGCGGAAATCAAAGAAGGCCGGTTCAGGGAGGACCTGTTTTTCAGGCTTAATGTCATACCGATTCATGTTCCGGCCTTAAGGGAAAGGATCGACGATATTCCTATACTGGTGGATTTTTTTTTAAGTCACCTGGCTGAGAAATCATTGGCATCTAAAAAAACGCTGTCCAAAGAGGCTCTTGAAATTTTAAAACAATGGCATTGGAAGGGAAATGTCAGGGAACTTAAGAATTTGATGGAGCGCTTGTCCATTATGGTGGAAAGTGACGTTATTGGAAAAGATGATATCCCTTCACCCTATAACCCTGACATCAAAACATCACCCGAAAAGGGTGATGTGCGTAACCGAATTTTTAATATGAAAAAACTGGATCGGGCAAGAGCAGCTTTTGAAACGGAATTTATCCGTTTCAGGGTGGATCAGATGAACGGGGATCTCCAGACAGCGGCCAAACAGATGGGGGCAAGCCTGAACTTTGTCAAAAAAAAAATATCTGAAAGCTGATGCGTATTATCAGTGGTGCCTGTCGGGGCAGAAAATTGGTTCAGATTCAGGGAAAGGATATCCGGCCCACCTCGGACCGGGTCAGAGAGGCCTTGTTTAATATTCTTGGCCCCGGTATCCGAAAAAAAAGGGTGCTTGATATGTTTGCCGGTACCGGGGCCTTGGGGCTTGAATCCTTGAGTCGTGGGGCGCAGTCTGCGGTGTTTCTGGATGCCGCCCGGTCTTCCTGCGATGTGATCAAACGCAATATTGAATTGTGCCGGATGGCGGATCATGCCCGGATTCTTTGTCACGATCTTATCAACGCGTCTTTACCGGTATTCCATCAATCCTTTGATCTGATTTTCATGGATCCTCCTTACAATAAAGGATATCCGGGGCAGGTGCTTGGAAAACCAGGGTTTTTTGAGCTCCTTGCACCCGGGGCAATTATCATTGTGGAACAGTCTGTCAAAGAAAGCCTTGACTATTCCGTAAACAGCCTTGACAAATACCTGGAAAAAAAATACTCAAGGACAACTCTTACATTTTTGCGGAAATCCGCCACAGACGACAAGGATGCGTATGATTACCCGAAAACGGACAATTGCTATTTACCCCGGGTCCTTTGATCCCTTGACAAACGGACATCTTGATGTCATCAGACGCGCCCAGGAGATTTTTGACCATGTGATCGTGGGGGTGCTGTACAATTCGTCTAAAAAAACACCGTTGTTTTCCCCCGAGGAGCGCATCTCCATAATCAAGGAATGTTTTGGAGACCCATCGGTCGAGCTGGACTCCGCAAGGATTGAGGTGGAGACCTTTGATGGGCTTCTTGTGGAATATGCCCGAATGAAAAATGCTGTGGCTATTATCCGGGGTATGCGGGCATTGTCTGATTTTGAAAGTGAATTTCAGATGGCGCTGATGAATAGAAAACTCAATAGGGAGGTCCAGTCGGTCTTTCTTATGACAGGATTGAGTTGGATTTTTACCTCATCGTCCATCATTAAGGAGGTCGCCCGGTATGGCGGAGACATCTCCGATATGGTTCCCAAATCCGTGGACCGCAGGGTAAAGGAGAAATTTGCCCGGACCGTGACCTGATAACCATTAAAAGATTAAGGATATATAAACGTGGACTTGTGGCAGCTTCATATTTTTGTTTCCGTGGTTGAGAAGAAAAGTTTTTCCAGAGCGTCAGAACAGATTCATTTATCCCAGCCCACAGTGTCCACCCATATCAAGGAATTGGAAGCACATTTTCAATGCCGCCTGCTGGACAGGCTGGGCAAGGTGACCGAGCCTACCCGGGCCGGGGAGATCCTCTATGACTATGCCAAACGGATGCTGGCGCTGAAACAGGAAACCCAGTCCGCCATGCTGGATTTTTTAGGGCATACCAAAGGACAGCTGATCATTGGCGGGTCAACCATTCCGGCCGGGTATATCCTTCCCAGGATGATGGGGGCGTTTAAAATCGCTTTTCCGGATGTATCCATCCACATGACGGTCGGGGATACCGGCCAGATTACCCGGGCTGTCAAAGATGGTGAACTGGAACTGGGTGTGGTGGGTGCAAAAATCAATGATCCCGACATTGTCCAGGAGAAATTGATTGAAGATGAAATGAAACTTGTCGTGCCCTCCGGTCATGAATGGGCGGATAGGGACAGTGTGACCTGCAAGGCGTTGCTGTCCCAGCCATTTATTGCCAGGGAACAGGGATCAGGTACCTGGGAAACCGTTATCGCGAGCATGGACAAGGCGGGGATTGACGTATCCCGACTTGAGCCTGCAGTGACCATGGGAAATTCCGTTTCAGTTATTCAGGGCATTCTCAATAATGTGGGTATTTCTATTCTCTCCACCATTGCGGTAACCGAGGAGCTGGCCCGGGGGCGACTGCATGCCCTGAGCGTTGAAGACCTTGACCTGTCCAGGCATTTTTATCTAACCCTGTCCCGGAAGAGAACCCGATCTCCCATATGTGAAAAATTTATTCACTTCTTAAAGGAACAGGTCTGATTATTCTTCGGTGACAAACAAATTGAGCACATCAATAAATTCGGGGTCTTGTTCATCCATTATTTGGAGTACGTCTTTATGAACCCTCTTTTTCAGTTCCCGGAAAATACCGCGCTTTTTGTCGAATCCTGCGGCAAATCCCATGGTTTCTTTCATCATATCTTCCTGGTTTTCACAGGCTTTGACAAGCACATTGGCGCGCTCAAGATCCACTGCGGTTATCCGCTGGCCGGACAGCAGCATATGATTGAACATGTGTTCGGGTACCGCCCTGCGTACTAAAGCGATCATGCCGGGCAGAAAGGGAATGCCGAGATCCACTTCGGGAAAACAAAAGAATCCTTTGTCTTTTCTCATGAACCTGAAATCGCAGGCACAGCTTAAAATGGCGCCGTTGCCGAAGGCATGACCGTTGATCGCAGCGATTACAGGTACGGGAAAAAGCAGCAGACGTTTGAATACATTGTTCATTTCATACATGAAGTCAATGACATCCTGCCTTTGGTTAATCGCTAATTTTTCACCGATCCATTCCACATCAACACCCTGGGAAAAGTTTTTTTCATCCAAGGCGGTAAGGATCATTGATTTCACTTGCGCATCGGCCTCGACCTGGTCAAGACATCGATTAAAATCCTGCGCAAAAATTTTATTCATCCTGTTGGCAGCGTTACACATTGAAACGATTGCTACCATATCTTGTTTTTTCCATTCAATAACGGCCAATACGGTCTCCTGCTAGTTAAAAAAGATTTAGAAATCTAAACATTGTTTATGGAACATAAATTAAATAATTTCATATTTCAAGGGGCTAAAACTTCATTGACAAGCCAATCAATTTCTGACAAGCTTCTTGAATACCGTATATTTCGGCGCAAAATCTTTATGCCAAGGAAGACGCCATGATTTTAGGACTAGATGTTGGTGGCACAAATACAGACGTTGTTTTTCTCAGCCAAAAAGGTGTTCAAAAATATGTAAAGGTGCCCACCCAGCCGGACAATTTGTTTAAAAGCGTTCTTTCAGGTTTTACTTTGATTCTTGAGGGCGTTGATCCGGCATGCATTGAGCGGGTTGTTATCTCCACTACCCTGACGACCAATGCCATTGTCCAGCAGACCGTGACACCGGTGGGTATGATTGTTTCAGCCGGGCCGGGCATAGATCCTGAAAATTTCAGGACCGGCGAACACTATTATGCCGTGGGTGGTTCCATCAACCACCGTGGCCGGGAAATAGAGCCGATCAATGAGATGGAAATTCAGATTGTGGGTGAAAAACTCCAAAAGGCGGGCATTGAATATGTTGGGGTTGTCAGTAAATTCTGTGTCAGAAATCCTTCCCATGAAATTTTAATCAAACGGACATTAAACAAGCAGTTTAAGCATATCTTTTTGGGTCATCATGTCTCCGGTAATTTGAATTTTCCCCGGCGCATTGCCACCACCCACATGAACGCGGCTGTATATCCTCTGCATAAAGAATTTTTCCAGGCTGTTAAACAATCCCTTGAGGAAATGGGGCTTACCGTACCCATTCAGATTCTCAAAGCTGACGGCGGCACCATGACATTGGAAGCATCAATGGATTTTCCGGCCCAGACCGTTTTATCAGGGCCTGCGGCCAGTATCATGGGGGCTATTCCCTATGCCCCTGACGGCCAGGATGCCGTTGTCCTTGATATCGGCGGTACCACCACGGATATTGCATTTCTGGTGGATAAAACCCCATTGCTTGAGCCCGTGGGCATCCAGCGTGGGGGATATAAAAGCCTGATTCGGTCTCTGCGAACGGATTCCAAAGGCATTGGCGGCGACTCGGCCTTAAGAGTCAATGACGAAGGCAAGCTCACTGTGGGACCGGACCGTATGGGGCCGGCCATGGCCTTTGGCGGATCTGTCCCCACGCCCACGGACGCTCTGGTGGTTTTAGGGCTCATGGAAGAGGGGGACCAGGATCAGGCCCGGCAGGGTATAAAGTCCATTGCAGATCAGCTGGGTATGGCAGAAAAAGAGGCTGCGGAACACATATTTAAAATTTGTTGCAACATCATTTTGAAAAAAACCTTTGAGATGATAGACACGTTGAATGCCAAGCCCGTTTATACGGTCCATGATTTTCTTGAAGGGTACAAGTTCAGTCCGGACACGATTCTGCTCATGGGCGGGCCGGCAAGGTTCTTTGCCGAGAAAATTCAGGATATGTATCAGCTTGAGACCATTGCGGTCCCCTATGCTTCAGTGGCAAACGCCATTGGTGCAGCCCTTGCCAGAACCACCTGCGAGGTTACGGTGAATGCCGACACAGAGCAAGGCGTTGTCACCGCCCATGAAGAGGATTTTGCTGAGCCTATTTCCAAATCCTTTTCTAAGGATGATCTGGTGGAGACTGCTTATAGCCTGCTTAAGGGCAAGGCCGAAAATGCAGGTGCTGATCCTGATACTCTCAACGAGGTGGAAGTGGTGGAATTCCAGGAGTTTAACATTGTGCGCAACTTTTCCCCCAAGGGAAAAATTCTTCGGACTAAAATTCAGCTTAAACCCGGCCTGATACATGGGTATGAATCGATGCTTAACCAGCAGGCGCTGGAAAATTAAAGGGGATGCCATGTTAAACGCACCGCATAAAACCGGGCTGGTCTTTTTTCCTGCATTTGACTGGGCCATTGACCCCACCCATCCTGAAAGGGAAGAGCGGCTTTTGTATACCCAGGACCAGGTCACCGAAGAAGGGGTTTTTGATGTACCCGAAATTATAGAGTACAAGCCTGAAATTGTAACGCCCAAGGATATACAAAGAGCCCATTTCTGTGTACCTGATGAACAGGCCGTTACAACCGAATCCCATTTGATATCTGCAGGCGGAGCCAAGGCCATTGCCAATGCTGTTATGTTAAACGAGGTAAAAAACGGCTTTGCCCTGGTCAGACCTCCGGGACATCATTCCATGCGGGTGACCCACGGGGGCCGGGGATTCTGCCATATCAATATTGAAGCGATCATGGTGGAATATATTCGTTCCCAGTATGGTGTCAAGCGTATTGCCGTCATTGATACGGACTGCCACCACGGTGACGGCACCAATGATATTTTCTGGCATGATCCTGATGTGCTGTTTATTTCGCTGCATCAGGACGGCCGGACCATGTATCCTGGCACAGGCTTTCCCAGTGACCTGGGTGGCCCCAATGCCAAGGGATCCAATTTGAATATTCCGCTTCCCCCGGGTACTTCCAACGAAGGGTATCTCTATGTTATTGAAAATTGTGTGCTGCCGGTCATTGAGGCATTTAAACCTGATCTTGTGGTCAATTCCGCCGGCCAGGACAACCACTATACAGACCCTTTGACCAATATGAATTTTTCGGCCCAGGGGTATGCGCGTCTGACCTCCATGCTTAAGCCGGACATTGCGGTTCTTGAAGGAGGATATGCCATTGAAGGCGCCCTGCCTTATGTCAATTTGGGCATTATCCTTGCCATGGCAGGTATCGATTATTCCGGCGTGGTGGAACCCAATTACGATCCGGAAAGACTCAAGCAGTCGGTGAGTATTACGGATAAAATCAAAACGACCTGCGACCAGATTATGACCTACTGGGATCAACGGTATGAACTGAGAGAAGCCGCCGGCGAACCCGGACAGATTATGACTCGCCACCGAGAAGTCTTTTATGACACGGACAATATTTTTGAGCGCCAGAAAGAAAAAGTTCGGGTATGCAGGGATTGCGGCGGCAGTTTTGAGGTGGATTCCAAGGCTACGCCGGGAAATCATATTTTGGGCGTTCATATCCCCATCAATGCCTGCAAAGCTTGCCGGGAGCAAGGCTATGAATTTTATGATCGGGCAGATAATACCAAATACCAGCGTATCTATCTCCAGGATCGGACAACGGATCTGTATGAGGTTAAGCAGTAGGCCCTTTTCGTAAACAAGATGACCTGTTCCCCGTTGCTGGATAATTTAAAAAAAAGATCCCTTGTCATGGAATTGACAAGGGATTTTTTCCGTTCCATGGATTTTATGGAGGTGGAAACCCCGCTTCGGTGCCCATCGATCATTCCCGAAGCCCACATCGATCCGGTGACATCCCAGGGCGCATATCTGCAAGCCTCACCGGAGCTATGTATGAAACGGCTTTTGGCCCGGGGCGCAGACAAAATTTTTCAAATCTGCAAATGCTTTCGCCAGGGAGAGCGCGGTCAGCGGCATTTGCCGGAACTGACACTGCTTGAGTGGTACGCCGTGAATCAGACCTATGAAGACCTCATGGATCAGTGCCAGGGTCTTTTGCGCCATATTGCACAAGGCTTGGGAACACCGGAACGCCTGGTCTATCAGGGTACTTCCCTGGACCTAACAAACGCCTTTGAACGGATGACGGTTGCCGGGGCCTTTGAGCGCTTTTACGATGTCTCTTTGAACCAGGCCATTGATACCGGGCGCTTTGATGAGATTATCAGTTTTGACATTGAACCCCATTTGGGCATATCCCGTCCCTGTTTCCTCTATGATTACCCCATATCCATGGCCAGTCTTTCTGCGATTCATCCTGAAAAACCGGATACGGCCCAAAGATTTGAGATGTATGTTGCCGGTATTGAACTGGCCAACGGATTTACAGAACTGACCGACCATGAACTTCAGAGAACACGGTTTAAAATGGAAAATGAGCTACGCATCCGCCACGGTAAGGCAAAACTGCCGCTGCCTGAAAAGTTTTTATCTGACCTTGCCTTGATGCCGCCCGCTGCTGGCATCGCCCTTGGCATGGACCGTCTGGTCATGCTGTTTTGCGATGCTCCGGATATTGAACAGGTTGTTGCCTTCCCGCCCGAGTTGCTTTAATCTGCGGTCCTAAGGACGATACTATTTTTTATACGCTGATATACGCTCAGTTTGAGAGTTGAGTGTGCTTGATTTTTTGCATGGGCAGTTTTCGCAGTTTCCGGTGCATTTATGGCAACCCTGATGAAGATTCCCGTTCCCTCTGGCGCACCCCTCAGGGGCAATCCGGTCAGCCATGGCACCGCTGAAATAAACGCATTTTCTGCATGCTTTAGGCAGATTAGAAGCCAAAATCGCTCTGCCGAAAGGATAAACTTTTGAGATGTCTTTGGTTTCCACATAAATGCTATTATTTTTATCGTAAATTTTATTTCCAAGTTCATGGATCAGGGCAAAAGCGGATGCCCCGTCAAATGTGCCTTTCATATCGATATGAAGGTCTTTATCCTGTTTATGGGTTTTCATGGTGAAATTATTCTCCAATTTTTTTCTCCTTTCATTATGTTTGCAGTAAGATTTGTCTTTTCTTTGCGGAAACATAAATAACAAGCGGGGCATCCATCGTTCGTTGAATTGATAATATTATCTTAAATATGCTTATTTGATTTAGCGGATAGTATTAGTTAGTCACGGCTAAATTTATAGGCAATTTCGTATTTTATGTCAATCATTATTTTTTAGTTGTAACAAACTTCCTATTGTCATATAAAAAACAGATGGTATTACAAAATCGTTTCAATGACATATCTTCCGGATCATCCCATTGCTGATGTTTCAGGGGGAAAACAAATTCGTTTTTTCCGGGGGTAGGTATTTTTTATCATAGAGGGAATCATCCTCCTCGGGTATGGATCATCATACTCCCGACAAAAAGGATGTGTCCTTAATCTCCATGGGCTTTTTGGTGTTCTTGCCTTAATCCTTGCCAAAGGATGACATCACTCAGACCCGTTTTTTGTTCCGGCGGTTAAAGTTAGAGTCTCCTAATATGACGTAACAGGAATTTTTACCCATCGGGAATCGGGAATCAATTAAATAAGAGACTAAACAAAAAGACATAATTATTTAACATTCCCAACGTATAAAGAAGTCTCATCAGACACGGTGATTGCGTATGTATAATCATATCATGTTAGGAGCTTAGGAGACTGTTTATGAAAAAGACCATGGATAGAAGACGATTCTTAAAATACAGTGGTGCAGGGCTGGTAGGTCTTGGCCTGTCCACTCTGAATATGCCCTTTTTTCGTCTGGGTAAAGCCTCTGCGGCCATTTCCGGAGATGCCTGGTGTTTTGGCGTCATGTCCGACACCCAGTGGAAAAGCGATGCTGAAGCGTCCGGAGGAGAAAATACCTGCGCCACCGGCATAATTGATGCCCTGAATCAGCAGTTCATTGAGCATAACTGTAAGTTTGTCATTCAGGTCGGGGATTTGGTGGACAAGGATAGTTATGATTATTCCGAGGATGGCTCACACAATCTGGTAACCCGTGCGGCACACTGCGAAGTCCTTTATAACGAGGGTATTGGATTTTTCCCGCTGCGCGGCAACCATGAACCCAGCCAGGCCGCCGCCGAAGAGTTTGTGGCGCTTTGGCCCCAGACCCAGAACAGCGGAGATAATGTGAACGGGGCCACCAATTTTGTTCAGTCCGACATTGAGGGGCTTAAAGGCCTGAGCTATTCTTTTGACTATGAGAATGTCCGTTGCGTTATGATTGATCAGTTTACCCGTTTGAACGGGACCGGTACAAGTCTCTCCGACAATGTGGTGGACCAGGTGGCGTGGGTGGATGAAATGGTCAGTTCAAGACCTGATGACTATCACGCATTTGTGCTGGCGCACAAAAATCTTATTGGCGGCAACCATAAAGACAATTTGTTTGGTAACGACTTGACCGCCAATGCCAACTCAAGGGACGAATTTATTGAAAGCCTGGATACCAACAATGTGGCCTGCTGCATCGGCGGCCATGATCACATGCACCATAGATCCCTGGTATCAGACGATAGCGGAGACTACAAGGTGCAGCAACTCATCACTTCCTCTAATTCCTACAAGTTTTACACGCCGCGATCCGGGGACGATGGCCGGGAAACCATGCTCCAGGAGGAATTGTACACCATCGGGTATTATATTTTTACTGTGGACGGTCCCCGGGTGACCGTTGATTTTTATGCTTCAAGTACGGGTGAGGATTATGCATCAGTTAGCCTGCGTAGTTACACCCAACAAACATTTTACCTTAGGGAGCGTTTCGGCTACAGCCTGAACGGATTGAGATTTGAAATTGCCCAGGGTCAAAGCTATACTGGCATCGTTGACAGGTATAACGATACCACGGCAAAAATTCTTAGCGGAACCAACAGCAACGATGAAACAGACCTTGTGGGTCGCGCCTTGACCAAGACAGTGAACACGGGGTGGGTAGACGGCGGCCTGGTGGACGATGCCGCCTCCGATCTTTTTACCCTGTGGGGACTTGTTGACAACCTGAGTCTATATGATGAAGAACTGACCGGAAATCTGCCCAACGGGGATGAAAGCCAGGTCACCGACACCTACACCCTTTCCATTTCCTATAATCCCAGAAAAATTCGTGGGTCCAAACTTATGAGGGGGGGCTTCTGCATTGCCGCCAGAGATGAAAATGATGCCTGGGTTAATGCCGTGGAACTTAATGAAGGCGGCACCAAAATCTTTAAAAGAGGTCCATGGAAATCCGGTTATGAACTGGGGACCTATGGGGTAGACCCTAGTTCAAAAACTGTCTGGGCTGTGCTGAATCATGAAAGTGATTTTGTAGCTAAACTTGTTTAATTTTATGGGTTTGTTTTTTATTTCAGGAGATAAAAAAATGAAGAATATTATGATGATGATCAGTATGCTGATGTGTATGTTCATACTTTCCCCCCTTGCAAATGCTACTGTAATTGACTTTACTGGATTGGAAGGCGAGGTCTCAAGCCCCTATACCGAAAATGGGTTCACTCTGACTGCTGAGCTTGGTGATGACGGGACAGCCTATTTTTATGCTATAGCTTCTGCTGATGAAAGTTATTATTACTATTCCGGTTCCGAAACTTTGATGAATGACAGTTACACCACTACTATCCTGACGGCGACGGATGGTTCCATGTTTGACCTAACTTCCATTGATTTGGCTAAAATCTATTCCAACGATGATGGCTCCTATTCAGCTATGACCATAACCTTTGAAGCTTTCTATGCCGACAACACAATATATACCTATGACGTGACGACTGACGGGCTCGAAGGGCTTCAAACGATTACTTTGGGAGAGGCTTTTTCAAATCTTGTTTCCGTTTCTTTTGGAGCGGAATACTATCAGTTTGACAATATAACTGCCAGTGCAGTACCTGAGCCTTCTTCGATTTTGCTGCTGTTTGTCGGTATGGGTGCTTGGGCCGCCGGTGCCAGAAAAAAACTTGCATAAGTTTAATTAACAGCATGTAGCTTTTATATGGGTTTGCAGGCAGAGCTATCAGTATCAAGGGCTCTGCCTGTGCTTATTAAATATAATACGGATGCGGTTTGACCCCCCCTATGAAAAAGGATTGAATAATATGTTAGGTGGAATTGGTATCCCGGAGCTGGCGATTGTTCTGGTCATTATCCTGGTTATTTTCGGTGCGGGAAAGTTACCCGAAATCGGCGGCGGCATGGGTAAAGCCATCCGCGGCTTTAAAAAATCCGTCCATGAAGAGGAAGAGCCTTGGAAAGTTGACCAAAATTAATCCAAATATTGAAGTTAATCCTTTGGTTTGCCCAAAATGTTAACGTCAACCATAGTCTCCAGTTACTATTTTGTTTATAAGAATGTCTCAATAGGTTGTTGAATTACTTCCTTGTTTCGTTGTGGGCTGAGCCTGGGTGCTGATAGACCAGCTCAGCCCATGCCCGTTATTCCGAATGAAATTCTTTAAGATATTTGGGAAGCCGGTCAAACATTTCTATTGGCGTCTTGGGACGATGCTGACCGTCAATAAATAGATTTTGATTTTTGCTGTCAGGGCTGGACAGATTAATGATTTTATCCGCTGTTTCAATCGTGTTGCCGTCCTGATCGGTAAATATGATAACCTCAGGCCCCTCGCTGTTTATCACGTAGACTGACTGGCCGTTTTTCAAAGTTAGAATGCTTCCCTCGGGACAGGTACCGATTTCTTTGACAAATGAATAGAGGATAAGCTGTAAAATGGGATCACGTCCTGAATAGTCCTGAAAAATAGTATTGACCACTTTGGTTGGATTCACCGCTTCGCCGTAACTTCGTTTTAGGGTCATGGCACTGTATATATCCGCCAGTTTGCAGATTTTAACATAGGGCGGCAAGTCTGAAGGGGATTGATAAACAGGGTAAGCTTTTTTTTCGTTAGGATATATTGCTGCGTGGTGGTATTTAATAATATTTTCCACATAGACGTCGTAAATGCCGTTCATTTTCAAAAAAAGCGTTCCGTACCCCCCGGCATGTTTTTGTATTTGTCTAAGTTCCATCCGGTTCAAGCCGCTTTTTTTGTTCAACAGGGAGTCAGGGACCATTATTTTGCCCATATCGTGGATGAGATAACCCATGGAGATGGTGCGTACGGCTTCAGGCGGGTAGTAAAAAAACGGCGCCATATCTTCTTGTTGACAGTGTTTCAGATTTTCTTTAAATTTAGCCGTGAGCATCTTTTTGATGTAGCGGGAAAAAATTTCGTTGAAACGCTTCAATACAATGGTTCCGATATAGCAGACACCAAAAGAGTGTTGAAAAAGATAGTCATCGGTGGAAAAATAGTCTTTTGTACTGTTCAGAATCAACCGATCTGTCTCAACGAGCATCTCCATGATTTCGTCTATGGCATGGACGCTTTCTTTAATATTAATTTTGTCCGACACCTCGCCATTTTTTTTTTCCTGGGAGTCTATATTAAATAGCCGCTTTTGACTTTTAACCAGGTCACTGAATAGTTGTTGGGCCCGTTTGTATTTTTTCAGAAAAACTTTTTTCGCCTGCATCATTTCAAGCATCTTCTGGTCAACGTCAACGGACATTATTCAAGCTCCCTATCTTTGAATTGGAAAAAATACGATGAATGATTAATTTAGTTTATATCCGTTTTTAGTTAGTTAGGGCAAGCTTTGAATCTAAATATTCCGCGCTGCGTATCTAAAAAGTGGTTGGCAGACAGATTTACTACCCAGAAGATTGTAACGTTCCGGCCAGACTCCGGAAAAAGATAAAAGAAAAAATGAGCAATGTTTGCGTATCACTGCTCATCGGTATAACAGTCATGGGTTGACCTGGTATATCGCATCCAGGCTAAGTCCACAACGAATGTTGAAAGATCGGTGTAGGTTACAAATACTTTCATATAAATCACGGTAAAAGTCAGATATGCCCATCCTTCGTTGCATCAAAGGCAGATACAAATCATCCCGAAAATAATTTACTCAGGGTCAATACCGCACTTAGAAAATTAACTTTTCAGGATAGGGCATTATCTAAAAAAATATTAATAATAATGATTAAAAGAATTGTTATATGCATCAGTGGCAAATTATAGAAGACACCACCGGGATCATTTTAAAAAGAGGCTGTCTTTTCATAGGGGCTCTTTTATGGTCTGGTAAAACAATCCTCTTTCTTGCTGGACAGATTCAACTTTATCCTCCAGGATTAACCGTTTCATCAAAATTTCAAGGTTTCCCTTTTCAAGGTTCAATGCCGCAGTCAGGTCATCCACGGTGCAGGGGCGGCGGTGAATGGTCTCCATAACCATGGCTTCCATTTTCTCGTCACTGATATGATCCCCTGATGATAGGTTCTTTACACGGGCAATGATCTCCACATTGGCCGCATGAATAATTTCGGCCACCCGGTCAAGGTCCTGTTTTGAAGCGGGCTTAAGCCCTGCGACGGCCCCGGGACGGTCCAGGGTGTTGAGCTGAACCCGGGCAGGGTTAATATCCCGGATGATTGCCCCTAACGTTTCAAGTTCCTCTTTTGCATCATTGATTCCGGGCAGGATAAATACCTCCAGCCAGAGTTCCCCCTGGAAAGACCCGGCAAAGGTTTTGAGACCGTCGATAACCTTATGGATATCAATTTGTTCAGCAGGCCGGTTGATTTTTTTAAACGTTTCGGGGATCACAGCATCCAGGGAGGGCATGACGAGATCGGCCCTGTTTAGATCCTTTCTGACGACGGGGTCGGACAGCAAGGTGGCATTGGTCAGTACGGCCACCCGGATTTTTGGTTTTTTTTCTTTGATAAAATCAATGATCCTGCCGATGTCCGGACTTAAGGTGGGCTCTCCAGACCCTGAAAAGGTAACATAGTCCGGGTCAGGATGGTTTTCAAAATAATGGGTTAATTCTGCTTTGACCTCGTCAAAAGGAACATATTCCTTTCGCTTAAGGGTCAGGTTGGTGGTTGGGCCGCACTCGCAGTAAATACAATCCAGGGTACAGGTTTTGTGACAGACAAGATCCACACCCAGGGAAAGCCCGAGGCGCCTTGAAGGGACCGGGCCGAATATATGATTATATCTCATGAGACTCCTTGAATCTTTTTATCAAGAACAGGCACTTGATATTGGAATAGTGATTATAAATGTTTTCGGGTAGGTCATGGCCGTTCATTACGGGTATGACCACGCCGTGCGTTCGTATGGGCAAGTCCAATGACCTCGCCGTTGAGCTGCTCCAGGATAAAGAAAAAAACAAAAACTTTGGCACGGCAAGACGCCATGCCAAAGTTTAAAATATTTTTTAGTTTCTACGGGTGATGTCCCTGTGGGCCATCAGGCGGATTGCGTTGACACGGATGAAGCCTTCGGCATCTTCCTGGTTGTAGCCACCGGTGATGTCCATGGAGGACAGGTCCTGGTTGTACAGAGACGATGGTGAGGTTCTGGAGATCGGGTAGGCCACCCCTTTAAATAGTTTCAAGGTTACTTCGCCGTCAATGAGTTCCTGGCTTTTGTCAATTGCTGCCATGAGAAATTCCATTTCAGGACTGAACCAGAAGCCGTTGTAAACCAATTCACCGAGTTTGGCTGCCAGCATATCCCGAAGACGCATGACTTCACGGTCCATGGCAATACCTTCAATGTCCTTGTGTGCCTCGTGCAGAATGGCACCGCCCGGTGTCTCATAAACACCCCTGGATTTGATACCTACAAACCGGTTTTCCACCATGTCAAGACGGCCTATACCATTTTCGGCACCCAACTGGTTCAGATACAAAAATAAATCCAGGGCATCTGTTTTTTCGGTGCCGTCTTCCAGATTTTTTACTTTGACCGGAATGCCGTCTTTGAATTCAATGGTGATGCGTGTGGGGGTATCCGGGGCCTTTTCAGGAGATACGGTGCGGGAATAGATGCTTTCATCGCATACTGCGCCGGGATCTTCAAGAATCCCTGCTTCATGGGAAATGTGCAGCAGGTTATCATCTTCGCTATAAGGCTTGGCTGCGGTCTGCTTGGTTTGAATCCCGTGCTTTTCCGCATAGGCAAGAAGGTCGGAACGGCCCTGGAAGGCATTGAGAAAGTCCGGATTTTTCCACGGTGCAATGACTTTTATGGCCGGATTCAGGGCATAGTAAGAGAGCTCAAACCGCACCTGGTCGTTTCCTTTACCCGTGGCGCCGTGGGACACATATTGGGCACCTACTTCCTTTGCGATTTCAATCTGCTTTTTGGCAATGATGGGACGGGCAATGGCTGTACCTAAAAGATAGCGGCCTTCGTAAACCGTATTGGACTTGAAAACGGGGAATATATAATCGGTGACAAATTCCTTTTTCATATCTTCGATAAACACTTTTGACGCACCGATTTTAAGGGCTTTTTGTTCTGCTGCCTGAAAATCTTCATCCTGGCCAATGTCAGCCATGTATGCAAATACTTCATAGCCCTGTTCCAGCAGCCATTTGAGGATAACCGACGTATCCAGTCCGCCCGAATACGCCAGAACCACTTTTTCCTTTGCCATTAAAAACTCCTTCAATTCATTTGGTATTTGGCCGCAAATTTTATTTTACGGTCCTTGTGTTACTTCAAACACGAGTTATTAACGCAAAAAAATAGATAACAGTCAAGCACATAGGGCAATCGCATGTAATTTCTCGTCCGTCGTCTGATGTTAAATTTCAAATAGCTCATACGGATTATAAAGTATAGCCCTCCCTTAAGGACCGCAGATTAAATAACTTGAACGAAATAGCTTGCCTTTTGGCCCAGCTACTTCGCTGCATCAAAGGCCAAATAGGCCTGCTATTCAACCTTTGATGCGCCTTGTAGATGAACCAAAATTCGACGTTATTTCTGCCCAACTTATTTTATCTGCGGTCCTTAGTTCCTTCACAATCAGGTGCGCACAATTTTATCGCGTTGGGGAAATTTAAAACCATTCTCCGGCAATTGCTGCAGCTTGAGCTCAACCGGGAAGGGTTTGATCTTCCAAATTTTCCGGCAATAATCGGCAATGGACCTATCCGAGGAAAATTTTCCCATTCGAGCGGCATTGAGTATGGCCATTTTTGTCCATCTCCTGGTATCCTGGAACACCTCCCCCACCTTCTGCTGGCAGTCCACATAGGATTGATAATCGGCAAGCACCATATACGGATCATGATAAAGCAACGAATCAATCAGAGGTCGGAACAGCTCCCGATCGCCATGGGAGAAATGCCCCGTAGCAATAAGATTGATTGCGGCTTTGAGCCCCTCGTTTTGGTTGTAGATTGTCTGGGGATCATAACCGGCAGTTCCTAACTCCTGTACCTCGTTAACGTCCATACCAAACAGGAAGAAATTTTCCGGGGCAACCTCCTCCCGGATCTCCACATTGGCCCCATCCAGGGTTCCGATGGTCAAGGCACCATTCATGGAAAACTTCATATTACCCGTGCCCGAAGCTTCTTTACCGGCAAGAGAAATCTGCTCACTCAAGTCGGCCATGGGATAAACCATATGGCCAATCTGCACGTTGAAGTTGGGGATGAACAGAACCTGCAGGCGGGTATTAACGTCGGGGTCGCTGTTGACCACCTCGGCAATCGAATTGATAAGCTTTATGATAAGCTTGGCCATGGTATATCCCGGCGCAGCCTTACCGCCGAAGATAAAGATTCTGGGCGGGACATCAAGATTCGGATTGTTTTTAAGGCGTTGGTACAGGTTGACGATGTGCAAGAGGTTAAGATGCTGACGTTTATACTCGTGGATCCGTTTAACCTGGACGTCAAACATGGCATAGGGATTAAACATCGGGCCGTAGGCACAGGAGAACATGGCGCAGATATCCTGCTTGTTATCAAATTTGACTTGCTGCCATTTTTCGCAGAAGACCGGGTCATCGACCATCGGTTCTAACTCCCGGAGCTTATATAAATTGGTGATCCAGCCATCGCCGATGGCTGAGCTGATCAATCGGGCAAGGCGCGGATTGCTGAGTACCATCCATCGGCGGGGTGTCACCCCATTGGTGACATTGGTAAGTTTGTCCGGCCACAAACGATGGAAATCAGTTAGGGTATGATTCTTTAATAGCCTTGTGTGGAGTTCTGCCACCCCGTTGATTGCATAGCCGCCAATGCAGGCAAGGTGTGCCATGCGCACATAACGCTCTCCTGATTCATCAATGATGGACATTCGCCGAACCACGTCCACGTCACCCGGGTATTTAATACGGACAAGATCGAGGAATCGGCTGTTGATTTCATAAATAATCTCCAGGTGCCGGGGCAGCACCCTGCCCAGCATGGCCACCGGCCATTTCTCCAGGGCTTCTGGAAGAAGAGTATGGTTGGTATAGGCAAAGGTGTGGGTGACTATATCCCATGCCCGCTCCCAACTATAGTGGTGAACATCGATCAAAAGCCGCATAAATTCAGGCACGGCAATGGCCGGATGGGTGTCGTTGAGCTGTACTGCAAATTTGTCGGGGAAATTGTCCAGGTTTGGAAACATAAACAGATGGATACGAACCATGTCCTGCATGGAACAGCTGACAAAGAAATATTGCTGAAAAAGACGAAGCTCCTTTCCCCTGAAATGCTCGTCATTGGGATAGAGGACCTTGGTAATGGTTTCGGCCATGATTTTCTCATGCACCGCACCCTGATAGTCACCAACATTAAAATCGTCAAAGTCAAAGCTTTTTGGGGCCTCGGCACTCCACAGTCTGAGCAGGTTTACGTTGTTGACCCGGTACCCCAGAACCGGTGTGTCGTAGGGGATTCCCTTGACCATTCCTCCCGGAACCCAGCGAACCCTCTGGTTGCCATGGTCATCCGTGTACTGCTCCGTATGCCCCCGGGCCCCAACCTCCACCGTTAGATCCGCCTTTTTAAACTCCCAGGGATTACCGGGCTGCAGCCAGCGATCGCCCAGCTCTTTCTGCCATCCGTTTTTAATCTCTTGATCGAACATACCAAACTCATAACGGATACCATAGCCAATGGCTGGAATCTGAAGACTTGCCAAGGAATCCAGATAACAGGCAGCAAGTCTGCCAAGACCGCCGTTGCCAAGGCCGGGTTCCTCTTCATGGTCGATGATCTGTTTGATGTCAAGGCCACACTCTTCAACCGCCCGGGAGACCTGATCATACAGACCCAGATTGATAAGATTGTTGTGCAGATGGGGTCCCATCAAAAATTCGGCTGACAGATAGCCGACAATTTTACTCTCCTTTTTCTGAAGGGATAGAATCGAATTGAGAAACATTTGCTGCATTCTATCCCGCACCGTATAGCTCACCGCAAGATAGTAATCGTTGAGTGATGCGTTTTGCGGCCACACCCCCTGCTGATAAAAAAGCTTGTAGGCAAAACCACGTTTCAATTTTTTAATGTTATTGCTGTCGTTGGTGTGGCTGCTACAGTCGGTTGTATTTGTTCGGGTCATTTAATCCTCCAAAATTTCTGGGATTCCAGCCATTTGATTTTTTTTAAGAGCTATGGTTTGTTTTCTAAAACGTATTAAAAGAAAATAAGCCATTTTTTTGAAATAATGTCGTGTTATTGCTTGATTTAAGTCGGTTACGATTTTTAAATGATGCGTTATGGCACACCCTTATGGATTATCCTTATAAGCCAATGAAAATATGAAGTTTTCAAATACACCATTAACATAAAAATTGCCATCATTTTTAAATAATACGATATTGTATTGCGAATGGTGTAATGCCATATAAAAAAATAACTATCTGATTTTATATTATATAATTACCAATTGCCCATTAAGATGCTCCGAGGCGGTAATTCAAAGTCAATTATGGTTGAACTATATTGTGTCGCTGGATATATTATTGTGGAAAAAATTACAAGGGGAGGGGAGAGATGGGATTGTCTTTACAGGATCAGCTCCTGAAAGCCGGGATAGCTGATAAAAAACAGGCTAACAAAGTCAACCAGGAGCAACGGGTTAAGCGGAAAAAAAATAAAGGCAAAAAAAAGACGCCTGAAATTAATCAAACCCGTCAATCACAGTTAGCTCAGGCCAAACGGAGCCGAGAACTCAACCGCCAGTCCAACCAGGAGAAAGAAAAACAGCAGAGATTGGCCCAGGCCAAGCAATTAATAGAGGAGAACCGCCTGGACCTGAGAAAGTACGAAGATCCATACTATTTCAAGGTCGGTAAGAAAATAAAAAAACTCTACGTTAACGATGAAATCACCCAAAAACTTGGTCGGGGGCAGCTTGCTATTGTTACGCTGAATAGTGTCTACGAAATCGTTCCGGCTAAAGTTGCCCGGAAAATAGTGGATCGTGATCCGGATTCTTTGGTGGTATTTCATCAGTCGGAAGAAGAATAGTGCATTTATTATAAAAGCAATGAAGGTTTTATTTTAGGAGAGGCAAGTATGCCAAAAGCATGTGATTTAAAAAAGGGCCAGGTGGTGGACATAAGCGGAGAACCGTATCTGGTTAAACATATTGATGTAAGAACCCCGTCTGCAAGGGGTGCCGTTACCCTTTACAAGGTCCGGTTCAGCAGTATCAAGACCCGGCAGAAATATGAAAATTCATACAAAGGCAATGATATGCTCGATGATGTGGACCTGCAAAGAAAACCTGTCCAGTACCTTTATCCGGACGGGGACCTGCATGTGTTCATGGACACTGTGGAATATGGTCAGTATATGATTGCCCAAGACAGCATTGACGATGAATTGGTCTGGCTCACCGACGGCATGGAAGATATTGTGGGCATGTTCATTGACGGCAATCTGGTGGCCGTTGAAATTCCCGCCTCCCTTGTTTTTGAGATTACACAAACTGCTCCGGGTATCAAAGGGGCCAGTGCTACGGCCCGGACAAAACCTGCCGCCCTTTCCAACGGGGTTGAAATCCAGGTGCCTGAATATCTTGAAAACGGAGAGATGGTCAAGGTCAACACCGAAACCAGAAAATATATATCCAGGGCTTGATTCATCTGTGGTCCTAATGACCAGGGGCCACCTTTATTCTCACGTATGTTGTGCCGGTCCGGTCAATACGGTTGTTTAAGTTTTGAAACATACTGGTCCAGTATCGGCTCAAGCTTTTTTCTGGACAGGCTCAGGTTTCCCTGACGGAAAAAATGAACGTCGCCGCCCTCAAAGCCTTGGGGCGGGGAGATTATTTCTAAGTCAAGGTTGAATGCCAGCATGGCGGAGATGGTTGTGAAAAGAATGGGGGATTTGCAGAACACTGCAATCCCCCTTGAAAATTTTGGGGTGCGCTGGGTGTTCATAGTCATCAAAATATCCGCCTGCACTTCCCCTGCATAGGTTTCAATGCCCTTGGCAAGATCCATGTCCCTGACCATCCATTGCTCAAGGTCCAAAGGCACCGATGCCACGGTGCAGCTTACCTTGTTGAATTGAAATGTCTTGCAGTCCCGCCTGAGCAAATCCCTTGTGTCCATTTCACTGATGTCTGATTTGGCTGCACGGATGCCCTGGTAAAATTTGTCTGCGTCCAGGCCGGCAATGAGCTTCAGGTGCTTTGCCACGGCATGGTCCCTGGGGGTCACCCGTCCGGCGTTGGGGTCAAGGTTAACGGTGTCGATCAGAATGGTTCCTAATAAAAGGGCGGCCAGGCTTGGGGGGATTTCTCCTGCAGCGCCTCCGCCACAATCATTGATCAGGTCTTCGCCTACCAGGGTGGCACAGGACCCCACCGGTTCAATCCGGCGCAGGGCATTGGGGTACAGCTTCAAGTCTTCATGGTGATCCAGGATAAGCCTGACTTTTTCTTCATATTTTGAGAAGCCATTTGTCAGGCGGTTATGGTCCACCAAAGCAAATGCTTTGACCCGGGAGATAAGTGTCTCAAATGGTTGGACGTCGTCCAGGAAAAAAAGATTGGCCACATCAATGCCTGTTTGCGAGAGCACCCACCGGCTTTCTGTTTTCAGGCGAAAATCGTCTCTTTTAATGGGAATTAAAGGCAGGGCTGAACAGGGTTCTTTGCTGCTCTCCAGCACCCAGGCGAGGCCAATGGCCGATGCCACGGAATCCAGGTCAGCGGCTTCGTTGCCGAAAACCAGCATATCAATATCGTGGGTGTGTGCCCTGGACCGGGCATCTGAGAGAAACCGGTTGACCGGATTTGTTTTATTCTTTTCCATGGGGCCTGTCCTTTCTTTTTTCCAGGATTGGCATGGGCACCGGCTCTGTGATCTGTGCGGCGATCTGGAAAAATGCATCCAAAAGTGCTTCCTCAGGCACGGGGTGGTAAAAGGGCATGCCCAGAATTTCTTTGATCGTCAGATTTGCTCCCATGGCCCAGGCTAGAAGATGGGCCATGTGTTCGCCGGCCGGTGCCATGATTTCTGCACCCAGCAGTCGTCCCTTTTGGGGATCTGCATAAATTCTGGCCCTCCCGGCAGCTTTGCCAAGTATCATCCTGGCCCGTCCAAGTTCTTCCCAGGACGCTTCGCCCACCACATAATCAATGCCTTTTTCCGTCAGGGCCTTGTGGGACAGTCCTGCAATGGCGATATCCGGCGAAGAAAAGGTGATGTGCAGAGGGATTCGTTTTTTAAATCGGGCCATGGTACCGGCACAGGCGTTGTAACCAGCGATGGTGCCGTCATCGGCAGCTTCATGGAGAATGGGTTTAAGGCCATTTACATCCCCGGCCAGAAACACGGGTAGATTCCCTATCTGCAGGGTTTCAGAATCAAAGACCGGCATCCCTTTGGTATCCATGTCAAGTTTTAAGCTTTCAAGGTTTAAATTATGGAGCATCGGCCGTCTCCCTGTGGCGATCAGCACCCGGTCCACGGTCCAGCGTTTGCTGCCGGCGCCCACTTCAAGACCGGTTTCGGTTTTGCCAAAAATTTCAGCGGTGCCAAGTTCAATGTGCATCTCTTTGGAAAAATGCTCAAAGGCATATTCTTCAAGTTTGGGGTCGGTCAGACCACCTGCCGTTTTACGGCGGCTGACGGCGGTCACTTGAACGCCTATACGATGCAGGGCCTGGCCCAACTCAATGCCGATGACGCCTAACCCAAACACGGCCATGGTCCGGGGCAGGGTTTCCAGTTCAAAGAACTGGTCCGTATCAATTATAAATTCTTTAAATGGCAGCCAGGGTTCAGGTATATAGGGCTTTGATCCGGTGGCAATGATGATGCTTTTGGCCCGGATGGTTTCATCCCCTAAATCCAGGGTGTTGGCGTCCAGAAACCTGGCCCTTTTCCGGATCACCTTATCCATGAATCCGGACATCTCCTGGATCACGCCGCCTGAAAATTCGTCCCGCATGGACCGGACCCGTGCCATGATTTTTTTATGATCCGGGACCAGACCCTTGGCGCCGAGAATACCGTATTCATCAAAAAAACTGCACTTGTGGAAATCATCGGCCACGGCAATCAACGCCTTGGATGGCATGCAGCCCACCCGTGCACAGGTGGTACCCAGGGGGCCGTCATCAATGAGCACATAGTTATCCGTGTGTTTGACAACCTCTTCCTGGGCCGTCAGTCCGGCTGTGCCCGCCCCGATAATCGCCACATCGTATTCTTTTGACATAATTTTTCCTTTTCTGGGTTGTATTTTTGAAACGGCAGGTATTATCCTAGTAAATTATGAAATATAAGCCCTGAACATAACAAATTCAATAAAATTGATTACAAGGAGAGATGATGACTTTATACGCATTCAAAAATATCCATCCTAAAATTCATGATTCCGTATTCATTGCGCCAACGGCTCAAATTATTGGTGATGTGCATATCGCCCAGGACGCCTCGGTCTGGTTTCAAACGGTTGTCCGGGGGGATACGGCCACAATCACCATTGGTGAACGGACAAATATCCAGGATTTGTCCATGTGCCATGCGGATGAGGGTATCCCCTTAACGGTGGGTAACGGCGTCACCGTAGGTCATCAGGTCTGTCTGCATGGCTGTACCATTGAAGACGACTGCCTGATCGGCATGGGTGCCACTGTGATGAATCAGGTCGTCATCGGCACCGGATCTGTTGTCGCGGCGGGTGCGGTGGTGCTGGAAAAAACAATTATTCCGCCATACTCCCTTGTCATCGGATCCCCTGGAAAGGTGAAAAAGACCTATGAAAACAAAGAAGAAATCACACAGATGATGCAAATTTCTTCCAACCACTATGCCGGAAACGCCAAAAAATTTGCCGACAAAGATCTGTTTTATGAAATCAAATAGTGATATGGGCCTGGGTCGTACCTCAATGTTATTAATTTAAGCATTCATCCGTGCTTGAATAGAAACCCCTGTTTGGATGAAAAGTTGCCCATATGCAAGGCGTAGAAAAATTTAAAACGAAGCATACTAATTTATGTGAGGCTTTTAATTTTTTTTGCAACGCCGCAGATGGGTGAGTCTTCGTCCAAACACTAATCCGACTTAGGCGGAATCACCATCAGGGTGGCACTGCTTTTTGAAATATCTTTTCCTGTGTCATCTTTGACGATGCAGTCCACAAAAACAAGGGTTCGACCCCGTTTGAAAACAGTGGCTTCGGCGGTCAGGCGGCCTTTGGACGCCATGGAAAGAAAGTCGTTTTTCAGTTCAATGGTTGTCAGGTTCTCGCCGGTTGCCAGGGTGCTCATCACCGCATGGGCGGCGGTTTCACTGGATAAGGCAATGCCTAAACCGCCCTGCATGATCCCGGCGCCCTGGAGAAATTCGGGCCGGATTTCCATGCTGAACCGGGCATATCCTTTTTCAACCGCTTCTGCCTTTATTTGTAAAAAATCCAGAAAAGGGTTGTTGACCGGTTCTCCTGCCGTCAGTTGTTTTAGGTATAAGGGGTAGTTAAACATATAAAGTTTCCTTTTATTCATTTTATTATTGGCTGCGCATTGTAGAGAAAAATGCCTACTTTTTAAATACATTTATTGACCCGGAAACAAAACCCGAATACCCTTTGTTTCTGTTCGATTTTAAGGGACTGCTGTCAGAGTTCGGACACCATCTTGCAGATGGCGTTTTTGCCCTGACCAAAGATGAAAAATTGAAAAACAACATCAAATGTCAGATAGCTTGAGAAGAATAAAACGCCAACCCAGAGAAATATGGATGGTCAAACTGGCTGACAGAATGACCAACCTCCAGCCACCACCATCCTATTGGACAACAGAGAAAAGGAAAAAATATCTGGACCAGGCTAAACTGATCTTGGATGAATTAAAATCTGGTAACAAATTTCTATCGAGCCGATTGAATGAGAAGATTCAGGCATATCAGCCTTATGTTTGAGAATGCGTGGATTAATAAGGACCGCAGATTAAATAACTTGAACGAGATAGCTTGCCTTTTGGCCCATCTACTGCGTTGCATCAAAGGCCAAATAGGCCTGCTATTCAACCTTTAATGCGCCTTGTAGATGAAGTAAACGTCGGCGTTATTTCTGCCCAACTTATTTAATCTGCGATTCTAAGTAGGACAAGGTAAAATTGCTGAATCTGTGCTCTACTCTAACTATTTTTTTTGGGGGAGGGATGTAAAACGCAAAATGGTATTTGAAAAGGTTCAATCCCTTCTGACCCAAAGCAAGGTGACTTTTCGGCTTCACCACCACGACCCAGTGGTCACTGTGGCCCAGGCCAAGGCGATCGTGCCCCACCTAGCTGTCAACCTGATCAAAACGATCGTTTTTAAAATCAAGGACGGTCCATGGATTCTTGCGGGTGTCAATGCTCCGGACCGGATTCATTACAAGTACCTGGCAGATATTTTTGGGGTGAACCGCAAGCTGATACGGGCCGTGTCTGCCCCTGAGGTGGAAGCAGGTCTCGGGTTTGAGATCGGCGGGGTGGGACCGTTTCCTGTGGCTTCGGATGTGGCGGTCATTCTCGATCAAAGCCTGATGGATCTGCCACATGTATTCTGCGGAAGCGGCAGGAATACGGTTACTGTTGAAATTGCCCCCGGGGACCTGGCAGCGGCGGGCCAAGCCAAGGTTGCTGTCATCCGCAAGCCTTAAATTCCATTAAGCCTACTTGTAATAAGAAATTATGATCTTATCCTTGCCGTTTGTGTTTTATCGTTTAAGGAGGCGTTATGCATACGCTATTAATTGTAGTCTTTGTTCTGGCCTATTTGGCCATCGCCTTTGAGCATCCGCTCAGGGTAAACAAGTCAGCCTCTGCCCTGCTGGGCGCCGGCATTATGTGGACTATTTACGCTGTTGCCACAGACAATCATCATCTTGTGACGGAACAACTCAATGAAAATCTTGCAGCCACTGCCCAGATCATCTTTTTTCTGCTCGGTGCCATGACCATTGTTGAGCTGGTTGATGCCCATGACGGCTTTGAGGTGATTACTTCGCGGATTACCACCACCAGCCAGAGTGTTTTGATTGTGCTCATTGGTATTGTTACTTTTTTTCTCAGTGCCATGCTCGATAACCTGACCACCACCATTGTTATGGTGTCATTGACCAAAAAACTTTTGGACAATCATGATGACCGGCTGATTTTTGTAGGCATTATTGTTATTGCCGCCAATGCCGGAGGGGCATGGTCGCCCATTGGAGATGTCACCACAACCATGCTCTGGATCGGCGGGCAGATTAGTTCCGTGGGGGTGATTAAATCTGTTTTCCTGGCATCTGTAGCCAATCTTATTATTCCGTTGATTGTTGTCAGTTTTATGTTGCATGGAAAAATAGTGGGGAAAAAGGCAGAGTCGGTTGGTCCTGGAATTAGCACAAAATTCGAACGTAACTTGATGTTCACTGTTGGATTAGGCTCGTTGGTCATGGTGCCGGTGTTCAAAGAGATAACCCATTTACCGCCCTTTATGGGAATTTTGTGTGGGCTTGGTGTTCTCTGGCTGATCGGAGAGCTTGTCCACAGGAATAAGCCTGACGAGGAAAAACAGCCCCTGACCATGGTGCATGCCCTATCCAGAATCGATATGCCATCCATTCTCTTTTTCATCGGTATCCTGTTGGCGGTGTCAACCCTGGAAGATTCACATATCCTGCCTTCCCTGGCGGCCTGGCTTAATCAGGCCATTGGCGAACAGAGTATTATCGTTGCAGTGATCGGTGTGATCAGTTCGATCATCGACAATGTACCCTTGGTGGCAGCGTCCATGGGGATGTATGATATCCATCAGTTTGGCACAGACAATTTTCTGTGGACCTTCCTGGCTTTCTGCGCGGGAACCGGCGGCTCATTGCTGATCATTGGTTCGGCTGCCGGGGTAGCTGCCATGGGCCTGGAGAAAATCAACTTTTTTTGGTATGTAAAAAAAATCAGCGGACTGGCAATTCTTGGTTATATCGCAGGCATCCTGGTATTTCTGGTTCAGTTCAAGCTGCTCCACGGCTGACCAATTAATGCCTGAACGAAAATTCGTGTTTGGACAAAAAGTTGCCCGGAATTGTTTGACAATGCATGGAAGGAATAGTTTTGGGGCGCGTTTGCCCCAGGAATGGAATTTGTTTACAGGTAGCCCACGTGTTTGTCCTCAATTTTATGGGGAAAGATTTATCCATGGTTGTGATATAGGAATCATTTGAGTGCCGTTTTAACAGGCACTATATCATAACCATGGATAAAAAAGTTTTTGTTAATCGATATGCTTCGATCCATGCGCAGCTTTGAACTCATGCCACTCGTCATGATCTAAATCACCTTTTCCATCAAGATCAATCGCATTGAACACATCTTCATGTTCTGATGCTTCTGGAAAAGCAGCTTTGAATTCTTCAAGAGTTACCCGATCATTATTGTCACTATCCATGTCAGGAAAATGGGCGTTAAATTTCGAAGGGTCAGGAAGCTTCTTCGTATGATATTTTTGTTTATGATGTTTTCCCATTCCTTTATGCATTTCTGTAAATTGACGCCATTCTTCATTACTTAAGGTACTATTTTTATCACTATCAAGGTGATCAAATGCCTTTTGCTCAGCCGAAGGGAATACCTTTTTGAACTCATCGAAGCTTACGCTGTTATCACCATTCATATCAATATCTTTGAAATGCTTGTTAAGCTGTCCATGCCCGTCTGCAGTTGGATAGTTCCCTTTGTTGCATGACGAGTCATGTGCTTGGTTGGCAGCTACACTTGAAACCATCATGAAAAATGCCACCAGTGTTAAAAAATAATTATTACTTTTCATTATAACATCTCCTCAATTCGTCTTTATTAATTTCCAATTCAGCCTGTTGTCTAATCAAACGCTTGCCGGAAAAAATAATCATCAACAAATCGAAGTCAACTAAACCTTGAATTTCGCAATTTTAATCAAATTTCAAAAAAATTATATTTATACTCTGATCCAATATTTTCTCAGGGTCTCTGTTCAGAGTGAGCAAAGAAGTTTTGGATTTGGTCATAACGTCGGCCATTTTGTCTTAACCTTTTTAGGGGAAAAATAAAAATTGTCATTACAGTTTGTTACTCAACTTTCGGAGGAGTAAATTTACACCCCCAATAATTCCTCAGGCCTACTTGAAAAACCGAAATACTTGAGAGCTTGGCCCATTACCTGATCAAGCATCACTTGAACCATACGCTCGGTAAAATTAAATAATTGCCGAATATTTACCAAAGCTAAACGCATGATCCGCTCCAAAGAAACCATAAAAGACAAATTGGTCATCTCATCGTTACAGGCCCTGAAGAGCTCCCCGAATGATCTCTGATCCATACATTGCCGCTGATAAAGGCTGAGAATATTATACCTGGCAATAACCAGAGATGTATGGCCCACAAGGCCATCGTAATTTCGAATTTGTATTTCCTTCACCAATTTTAAGTGCTGTTTGCACATTTTGAAAAAGACCTCTATATCCCAACGTTTGCCGTACAGACGAATGATTTCTTCATTAGGAAGGGCCAAATCTGTCGACAGGAGTGCAAGCCAGCCACGTTTTTTATCACAGGGAACAAAAATGATTTTTGCCTGCTTGCCGTTGGAAAGAGTAACAATAGCTTGGGCTTTGACTTTTGCTCTTCCTCGTTTTTTCTTCAATTTTCCATAGAGTTCGGACAGCCTAAGCTTTTTGCCTTGATATTCATAAAGCCATTTTGGATGATCTTTCAGCATGCATATGACGTGTATGTATTCCCGCAAATTTGCGATTGCTGACGGCATCGAAAACCAACTGTCCATTAAAATATACTTAGCCCGGACACCCATATCAAGGGCTCTTTTTACCATCGGTACGAGATGGGCTGTGGTTTTTGTAACCGCTTCCTGGCGGCGATGATATCCGCAGGTCCTTTTATCAATATCAGGATTTATTTCATTGTATCGATTCTTTTTGTCTACAGATGATAAAAGGGCAAAATCAAGTCCAAGAAAACTGTTACCGTCAGACCAGCCAAGAGTCAGCATCCGGAATCCTTTGATGTACTTCATATCTGTATGATCAAACACCCGGGATAAAAGCTCGACTTTTTTAGAACGGTTTCTGCTATAGGTAGAATCGTCGAAGATAAGAACTTCTTCAGAAGAATCATCAAGGAGCTTTCTGATGATAAAATAAATTCGGCGGCAGAGCTGAAGGGTAAACCGCCGCCAGTTATATGTTGGAGAGTTCAAAAAATTGTAAGCGGCGTCCTTATCGACATCAACTTTTTTATTTTTCACAATGCCCTGGTATAAATTCTTGTTGTGAAATGCCAAGTTAAATAGGGCTGTGAAAATGGCAAGCGGTGAGGCTCCTTTGGTTTTAACGATTCCTGATTGATTCAATAACTTACCAATTTTGAATTTTGTAAAATAATCATTGAGTACGCCGATTTGTTCTGAATTTGTCATTTGATTTTCTACGTTGGTAAGGGTAGTATTCATTTTGGCGAATTTCCTTTGTATGAAATGTTTGTTTAGTGGTAAACAAAGCGTATCATATAAAGTGAAATTCGTCAATTTAAATAATAAAATCAGTTTGTTGTGTTTTTATTCACTATCATTTTTAATCACCGAAAGTTGAGTTTGTTATATACAATACAAATTAAGTCTCCGTCTGGGTGCCCCATCTTATGATCAAGCCCGACTTTTCGTTCAAACACTAATTAAAAATTACAAGATAAGCCCCGGCGATTGCTAATAAAATAGCGGCCAGCCGTTGGGCCGTCATTTCTTCCTTGAGCCACACCGTAGCCAGTATAAGAAGAAAGATGGTGGACATCTGGTTTAGGACGCCGGCCCTGGATGCGGTGGTGTATTTCATCCCCGCCACCCAGAGCACCAGGGCAATATAGTTGCCGCTTACCGTTGCCGGAAAGGCCTTGAGCCAGGCTTTTGAAAATTTAAGCTCTTGGGCAAACCGCATTCGGCCCGGGTGGCACAGCACAATGGGCACAAGGCCGATTAACCCGGCCGTTACCCTGATAAAGGTGGCCCAGAATACATCAGCCTGGTCCAGTACACCCTTGGCAATCACAATGCCCAACGCCATGAACATCATGGCAAGGAGTCCTGCGCAAATTCCCCAAAGCGTTGGGCCTTTGCGTATGTTTCTAAGTTTTAAATCCTTTAGGGGGACAGCGCCCACCAGTATGGCACAAAGGACCAGAACACTGCCGATGATCCCCAAAACACCCATGCGTTTTCCTAAAAGGAGATAGGAAAATCCGAGAACGCCGGGCAGATACAGGCATTCCACCACCGCCACCATGCCGGCATCCAGGCGGTTCAGGGCAAAGAAATAAAATAT
Organism: Desulfobacter hydrogenophilus; assembly: GCF_004319545.1. Lineage (NCBI taxonomy): Bacteria > Pseudomonadati > Thermodesulfobacteriota > Desulfobacteria > Desulfobacterales > Desulfobacteraceae > Desulfobacter > Desulfobacter hydrogenophilus. The sequence goes on from NZ_CP036313.1 coordinate 2,311,421, forward strand.
GTCGGCCAGGGTGATGCCGAATAATCCCGACAGGACAAGAATCCACCATACACGCGGTGCCACATCGGGAAAAAAAGGGATGCCCATCACGAGCATGGTCAGGCCGATCAGTGCCATGGCCACAACACTTTTATAAATATTCAGGGTAATGGGCGAAAAGCTCTCCCCTGCTTTTTTAAACAGGATAACGGCAAAGGCCCAGAAAAATGCACATGCCAGAGCAAAGGCAGACCCCATAATTTCCTTTCAGATTTTACTTGGTATCAGATCTTTGTTGGAGAAACATGACAATTACCCGTCTCTGGCCTGAAGGGCGAAACACGGTGTGCTGGGTCATAATGTTTATATCCTGTTAGGCGCTAAAGAAAACTTTAGGCATCCTATCACGTCCGACAGGCTTGTCAATATAGGTGTCAAACATAAATCACCGAAACTTTTGCTTTTATGGCCTTCCATAGCTATGGTAAAATTAGAAAATGATATATATTCAAAAGGTGGTCGGTGATTGTGTCGGTGCTACGGTTCATTTTTTCAAAAGCGGAATATATTCTCTTTAAATATTAGGAGACAATTTAATATGGGAACCATAATGAATATTGTCAGCGGCAAAGACCCCTATGAAAAAGAATTTCACCAGGTCGTTCACGAAGTGACGGAATTCGTAAAACCGGTGCTTGATTATGCTTTGGTTTTAAACGGCTCCTGAATCAAGCCGTTTAAATACTACTTAGGAATGGATTTTAAATAACTTGCCCATTTTGCCTTAAGTTATTTCGGACTCATTCCTTAGTTCTCCTGCACCGGTTGGGTTCCTTCATAGGCCGGGAAAAAAAGCGTGAACGTTGTTCCCTGGTCCAACTGACTATGGACATCTATAAAACCTTTATGTCTCTTGATAATCCCATGAACAACCGCTAACCCTATGCCGGTTCCCTTGCCCATTGGTTTTGTTGTATAGTAGGGTTCAAACACCCGTTCCCGCGTCTTTTCGTCCATGCCAACGCCATTGTCATTAACAATTAACTTTGCATATTTGCCCGGCTTTAAGGAGAGCTGGGGCCTGACAACACTGTCTTCTACAATTTCGTTAAGCAGTTCTACGGTTAGAACGCCTCCCTTATCGGTCATTGCATCAATTGCATTGCTGCACAAATTGATAATAACCTGGTTGATCTGCGTCGCGTTGCCAAAGATGGGATAAATTTTTTCTGCGATGGCCAGTTGAATCTGAATATTCGCCGGCGTTGACGAGCGGATAAGTTCCATGGTCCCTTGTACTATCAATTTCATGTCAGTGAGCTGTTGGGTGGGGCTGTCCTGCCTGCTGAAGGTCAAAAGCTGTTTCACAACATCTTTGCCCCGTATTCCAGCTACTTCGATTCTTTTTGCGCGTCGCCGGGCCGGGCTTAATTCCGGCAGCTCACGCATATTCATTTCATTATTAATGATAATGATTGTAAGTATATTGTTGAACTCATGGGCAATACCACCGGCAAGGCTGCCGATGGATTCCATTTTTTGTGACTGGATCAGTTGATCCTGCAGCTCTCGTTTTTCAGAAAGATCATCACCGGAACAAAGAACGCCGACAATGTTCCCGTGGACATCCTTGACCGTGGTATTATGCCAGGCAATGTATTTTATTTCCCCTTTTTGGGTAATGACTTCATTTTCGAAATACTCCGGGCCGCTGATATTGCCGTTAATCATATTGTTGAACATAATTTGAACATTATGTTGCACAGATTCAGGCACAAACATGTCAAACCAGTCCTGGCCGATAATGTCTTCTTTGTTGCATTCCAATATGGCGCAGGCCTTCTCATTGACCATATTGACTTTACCGTCAACATCAAGGCTTACAAACATAACCATTGCCACATGCAGATATTGTTCAGCTTTTTCCTTTTGCCTTGCGAGCTCTTTTTGGGCCTGTTTTCGTTCTTTAACCTCTGCTGCCAATTTTCGGTTAAATAAAAATAAGATCCCGCTGCCAATGGTAAATAAAGCAATGACGCCCAGTGCACCAAAGAAAATTTGTTTGACCTGTTTATAGTCCGGTTTTTGTTGGGGGCTATAGAGAAATCCATCCAGTGAAAAATTGGCATCAATCAATCCCAGTTTTCCGTATGTTTGCTTGATGTGCTGCCATCGTCCCGGATTCATGTGTCCGATTTCAACAAGGTCGGGCATCATGATTTTTCTCATTTCCCGGGCTTCATACTGAAGATGCGCTTTTGTTTTATTTACCTTGTACCGTCTCACAAGTAAGTCAATAATTTCTTGGGGATGGTCCATGGCATATTCCCAACCCAGCAGTGAGGCTTGCAAAAAATTTTGCACCCGTTTGGGGTGATGTTTAATTTCCTTTTCTGAGGTAAACAGGCAATCGCTGTAAAAATCCACGCCGTAGACCATGGGAGAAATGATTAGCGGGATCACGCCTTTTTGCCGCATTTGCCAGGGCTCGTTAGTTACATAGGCACTAACGGCATCGATCTGTTTTGTTATAAGATCTTCAATGTTATAGGATTGATCGATTCGCTGGTATTTATCAGGCGATATCCCTTCGTTCAAAAAGGCCGCCAGTATATCGGCGTCTTTATACCCGGGAAGCAGCATGACTTTTTTATCGATAAGTCCCTGAATGTTAATGATACCCGAATTTTTCCTGACTAAAAGAACCGAGGGCGAATGTTGAAAAATAGGTGCAAGAACGACAAAAGGGTCTCCGTCTTTACGGTGCAATAGTAGCTCGGCTCCGGCAACACCATACTGGGCACGACCACTGAGGACCTCTTCTTTGGCAAACTTGCCGACACCGCCTTCAACGATGGAAACGTCAAGCCCGACCCGGTGGTAATAACCTTTCTGGACCGCTGCATAGTATCCGGCAAACTGAAATTGATGCTTCCATGCCAACTGCAGGGATATTTTGTTTGACGCATTGGCCCCCTTACAGGTAAAAATCAACAAGGCCATCAGAGTGTAGCGAATGATCCTTTGGGATGACTGCGCAGGCCGCATTCTCTTCAGAGGTTTTACCATAGGCTTTTCCTTTAGGATGTGGGAATGCTTTTTGTCAAATAATGTATATAGGGCCCCATGGCTGTTTTTTTGACGATTAGGACGATAGCACCTTCCGGCAGGCAAAGGAAAAATCTTCTGGATAGCATCCACAGATAAAACGCATCTGAGCCTCGGAAAAAGTACCCGGGGCATAGGGCAGCCGCGGAATAAACGAGTACACAAGGTGCTGCTCTGTGACCGGGCTGTTAAACCGGCCTGAAAATTCCACGCTTGTGACCATTTGTGCGCCTAAGGTTTCCAGGGTCTGGATGGCAATGCGGAGGCCGGTGTCCAGGGCATTGCGGGTTGCAGTATCAGCATAAAGTACATGGGGGCAGGGGGCCTTGGTCATCAGCATCAGCTCCCATTCACTGACCTGTGCCTTGGGGGCAAACAGCATTACCTTTTCATTTTCCCATACCACCAGTGCGTTGGGGCCGTCTGGGTTCATGTCCGTTCGTTGGTTGTTTTCAATGGCCTTAATAAAGGCTGTAAAAAAATCTGTGTTGTGGGCTGCTTTGTAATCCTGGATAAAGTCGGCCACAAGATCCCCGCAGGCAAAGCAGGGATACGGGTTGCCGTGATTGTCCAGGACACTTTCCGGGATCATGGCGTTCTGCTGGTGGATCATCTGGTGGGAGGCATGCAGCCGATGGCCGGACTGGGCAAACCCGAATCCGAAATTCCATCCCCATAACGCCCCTGTGAAAAAGGGCGAATCATTGTCCAATGGCTTGTGGTCCTTAGAGGCCAGGGCCTTAGTGATCTCCATGCGCAGCGCCTCCAGTTCATCTGCGGCCAGGGACCTGCCTGTTGCCGGCAGCGTTACGCCCAGCATCCGGGCAAGGCGTACATAGATGCGCTGATAATAAAGATGTCGAATACCTGTCATGTCAGACGGGGTCAGATCATTGGCCCGGTAGCGGATTTGGTCATTGGCCATGTTGCCGGCATAATGGCCCCAGGGAATATATGAGTTGGCCCGCATATATTCAAAAACATGGGTGTCATCCAGACTTTCTCCCACAATGGGGCTGTTTCCCTGTATCCCGGGTTTAAGCACCATCACCTCTTTGTAAGCATCGGGCAGGGCTGGGTTGTTGCCCAGTACATCATAAAGATCATGGTCATGGATGATCGGAAAGGTCCTGCCTTGATCGTTTTTTTTAAAGGCAACCCCCGTGGGCGGATGGCCCTTACCGTTATCATACACAAAGTCGCAGGCAAGGTCAGCAAGGGCACAAAGGTCCGCCGGGTCCGTGGATGCCTGGGCCAGGGCCAGTTTCAGGGGGCGGGGAAGCCGTTCAAGCATCTGGTTCATAGGGTCCTTTGGCACGCCCTTTTCCTTTTGCCACTGTTCAATGCAAGCGGTGAAGGAACAATCCGGCCGGGTGGGAAGCCCTATGGTATCAGGTCGTTCCGCTTTGCGGTCCGCCCAGGCCGAATTGATAAAGGTACTTCCCCGGAAGGGAAACGCATTGGCGATTTCATAAATTCGATCCGTCGCCTCTGCCCGAACCTGCCCCTGGGGGTAATTGGTCAGGTTCTCCACAGGCCTGCCGTCGGGCAGACGGCCAAGCACATCTTTAATGGTCTTTTGCCTGAAATTATCCACAGAAAATTTAGGTTCGTGGATTCCCACCACAAATTCCCCCTGGGAGCTGACGCAGGTCCTGGGCGTTTTCATCTACATCTCCGGGGCTGCCGACGGCACCAGGCACAGGAAAGCAAGGTGGCCATCCGAGCTGTTTTTTATCTGGTGGTCAACATTGGGGGGCACATAAACCGCGGTGCCCTGGGAGATGGTATGCCACTGATCGCCCAGGAGCACTTCTCCTTTGCCCTCAACCACATAAATTTCATGCTCCCAGTCATGGGTATGCCGGGGGGCATAGCCGCCGGGTTCAACGTCAAATCTTCTCATGCAGAAATTGGGAGCCCCGTCATCCTTACCGATGAGTACCCGGCCTGTGACATGTTTGACCATGTCGTTGTTCATTTCTTTGCCCTGGATATCCGTATAGTGGGTTGCTTTCATTTTATCTCCTTTAAAACGGCGCTGCCCGGCCGTGTGTTAGTGCTCATAACTGAACTTAAGAGCCTGGGTCTAAATTGTCAATGCCTGTTCCGGTAATGGGTTGGTCCCGGGCCGGCCCCCGTAATTCTGGGATTGGATCTCATGGGGTAAATCAACACTGTTATGGCAGTCATGCCGCTATCTATTTAAATTTTTTAGGGGTATTCCGGTTAATGAAAATCAAATAATTATAAGCTATGGTGCATAATATGCGTTGACTTATTTGGTTTAGTTCGTTATCGCAATGTCAAATATAAGGTAAAATATGAAAATAGTTTACCCTCCATTGCAGAAGTCATGAAAATTTTTATTGTCCCAGTCGCTATTAAAAACTATGGACTTTAGTCCAAAACTTTTAGTCCAAGACTTTTAGTGCATTATTTTTATAGGCATTAAGGAGTCACGTTACAAATCATGGTCCTTAGTTCCCGTTGCCGTATAAAAAGGATCCGCGCAGCGGCACCTTAGATCAGCGACTTTTAGTCGCAACGGGCTTTAGCCCGCCATTCTATGGACTTTCAGTCCATAGTGGTTGAATTTGATGCCGATACGTTTCACTCGATGATCCAGTTTTTCGTCAAATCGTATAAAAATAGATCATTGAGTTTCATTGATTTTAAAAAAATGTGCCTCGTTGGGGTTCTGACTGGATTGATTTGAGTCGGGTGGTTGAAAAAGGAGTTTGAGATGTTTGTTTTGAGGTCGACTATGTTAGAAAAGTGTTTTCGAAGAAATTCAAGACGGGTAAAAGTCCGTAGCCTGTTTGTTGAAAAAGAGATGTTTTTTATCAACAAAAGACACCCCAATCAAACAAGGGCATTTATTAATAAACATATCAAAGAGTTACCCCATGAAGGATGGTTTCTCGAAAGTGATAATGGAAGACCCTGGGCACTGTCATACACAAAACGATTTATTGATTTGTTTCTCGCTTTATTTTTGCTTTTTGTAAGCGCGCCACTGTTGTGTCTCCTTGCAGTATTGATAAAAATTAACAGTCCCGGTCCCGTGTTTTTTCGTCAGGAAAGGACAGGATATCTGGGACGACGGTTTCAGATGATCAAGCTCAGAACAATGGTTAACGGCGCTGATAAATTGAAAAATGGGGTGATGCACCTCAATCAACATGGTTCGGATTCGCCGGATTTTAAAGCAACCAACGATCCTAGGGTGACCGGCTTAGGCAGCATTTTGCGCAAATTCAGCCTTGATGAAATTCCTAATCTTATTAATGTTGTTAAAGGCGAGATGAGGCTGGTTGGGCCAAGACCAACCTCATTTAATACGGATGTATATTCTCCATCAGACCTTCGCAGACTTGTTGTGCCTCCCGGTATCACCGGATACTGGCAGGTTATGGGACGAGGTGATGTTGATTTTTGTGATCGTGTTTTACTAGATGACTATTACATCCAAAATCAAAGCCCTCTTCTTGATATAAAAATACTTTTCAAAACTTTTTTTGTGGTCTTCAATCATAAAGGCGCCTACTAAGCATTAAGTGTTTTTGCTATATAACTATTTAAGACTAATAAAATAAGTTTAGCCCAATTGTGTTTTATGTCGGCGAGATTTTAGACTTGACATTAATTATATCAATGAAATACATAAGTCTGATAAATGAGATATTCAGCAATCATTAATTATCTTCGAAGGTTTTGATAAAAATATGCAAATTAGACTCGTTTTATTTATCGTTGTGTTTGCTTCTTTAGCTGGATTATTCGGTTGTAGCGGCAAGGCACAAATCCCATTAGAAAATATTCAGATCTTGCCTTTGAATGCTGAAGACGGTGTGCAGCCCGAAGAGAATAAAATAAGAAAGTTGAATGTTGGCGATGTCATCAGTATTTCCTATAATTTTGCCTGCCAGTTTCAGCAGGAAGCATTCCGGCTTCAGATCTCCGATACCATTTCTGTAAAATATACTTCTTTACCAAATTTAAATACGACTCAAACGGTCACACCGGACGGTAAAATCTTTCTTCCGTATATCGGCAGCTTCTCTATTGCGGGCAAAACTTTAGAGGAAGCTACCCAATCAATAAAGAAGGGATATGCGGGTATTTTATGGGAACCTGAATTATTCCTTGAGTTGGTGGAATATGGGAAAAACGTTCAAGAACTTAAAAATGCGACCAGTTCATCAAGTGCAGGACAGACGCAATCGATAAGGATTCGGAAAGATGGAAAAGTTGCTTTGTCAGGCATTGGCGAAATTCAAGCAGAGGGTAAAACTCTTAATAAATTCACTGCAGATGTTAATGGCGCCTATAAACAGCATTTTACCAATGTTCAGGTCAGTATTAATCTGAAGTCGCCGGCTTCCAGTTATTACTATGTCTTAGGGGAGGTCCGAAATCCGGGCATTTATACAACAAATGAGACCATTACAGCGCTTCAACTTTTAGCAATGGCAGGCGGTACCACTAACGATTCCGTCCCTTCCAAGGCCGTTCATCTGCGCATTAAGGATAATGTCATGACCGCTTATCATGCAAACCTGAACTTTTTAAAGAACGACAACGGAAGCGGGATTAACATAGCTGAACCCGGCGATATTCTTTATGTTCCTAAATCCAATCTTTCAAGTATTGCCCATATCATGGGGCTGGTTTCCCAGACGCTTATGTTCAAGGGTATTAGCTATAATATTAGAGGTTGGGACCTGGAGGATGACTGATATTTAGGATACGCAATTCATTGCTGATGTTAACCCCAGGCAATCAACGCCGTTTCAGTTCAACAATTAAGAGATTTCAATAACATGCCAAATAAAAATTCAGCAAGTGTTTCAGAATGGTTCCAGGACATATTGATCATCATTTTTTTAAGGTGGAAACTGCTGGTGTTGACAACCATTGCCACAGCGATAATTACCCTGTTGTTCACCTTCATCCTTCCCCCGCTTTTTGTGGGCCATTTTTCAATCATCATGCGGGGCAGCGAACAGGATGCACAGATGATTCAGCCCGGGCAGGGCTATATGGTTAAAAGTCAGGTTACTGATATGGCTGCAGATGAAGAACGGCTTCTAAACAGTCTTAAATTGTCCAGCCAAGCGCTTTATAAAATCAAAGAAAAGTATCCTGATGCATATTTCAGCTGGATTCGTTTATCATTGCCTGATGATTCGATCATCAAAGAATTTTTTGGCCAATTGATGGAAACAATAAAAAATCTTTTAGGAGCGGAAAAGACACCGGATATCAGTGAGCCCCTGATTGATGAACTTCATGAATCCGTTGTTGTTACACCCGTCATTGGATCCCATGTAATTGAAGTTGAAATGATGCATTCAAATCCAGCTTTTTTAAAGGATGTATTGCAAACTTATCTTGACACCTATATGAACATCCGCGAAGAACTGTGGATGGCTACCAGTGCGCCGGAATTTTTTAAGCGTCAGGCAGATAACTATTTTAATGAACTTGTTCAGCTCAACCGGCAGCTTTCTTCTGTTAAAGAGAAATCACGGGTTGTAAATTCTCAGCAGGAAATGGTCGAACTGCAGCAGGAAGCGAATGCGTTAAGGGGGGAGAGCAGCAACCTTGAAGTCGATATTGCCGGTTTGAAAAATTATTTAAACCAGTTACAGCATATGAATATTGTTGACTTATTGCCGGCAGCATCTTTTCAGGAAGGCCCGAACGAATCCCTAAGTAACCTGCGCGAAAGTTTGGGACGGGCAATTACCGAACGTGCTGCTGCTTTAAAATATTTTGATGCACATAGCTTAAATCTTAAAAGGATTGACAAGGAAATTGTAGCGTTATCCGGTAATATCAGGAAAACGCTTACTTTGTCTGCCAAGCAGCAGATTGATTCAAAAAAACACCGTTTAAATCTGCTGGAACAAAAGCGTAATGTCATTATAGATCAACTGCTTAAGATTGATAAAGCCGAAACAGAAATTTCCATACTGCAGGAAAAAGCCTCGGTTTTAAAGGCAAATGCCAATTTATATGAAACCAAAAATCATGAAACCCGGATCAGTCTTGAACTCAGAAATGAGACCTTTTCAAATGTTGCCGTTTTAACCCCGCCTTATGTGGCGGCTAAACCGCTTTTCCCTAAAAGAGTTGTTCTTTTGATTTTGTCTCTTTTTATCGGCCTTTTCCTGGGGATCTGTGCGGCTGTTTTATTAGAAATGATGGATGATTCTTTTAAACTGCCCAAAAATATAGAAAAAGTGACTGGGCTCCCTGTTCTTGCCAGTTTCTTGGCAAACGCTAAAAAGCCGGATTTGCAAATTCCCCGCAGCGCTACAAATGGTGTTCAAACAAAATCTTCGGATCGACTCATAAAAGACATGCCTGGGCTTAATAATTAAGTCATTATCTAAATAGACATGTCTATGGCTTGAAAACAGCGGTATTTGTGAAAAACAGGAATCCATCAAAATGAAGTTGAACAGGCGCAGATTTGAACGGACATTTCGATGGGTGTTATTTGCTTTAGGCTGTACTCTCATCTTTTTTTTACCGGTACCACAATGGATCAAGATTGCAATGATACCCCTGTTTGGGCTTGTCGCACTCCAGGCCTGGGATTTGAATCGTGTTCCGGTCATTGTTTTTCACAGTATCTCCAATGATGGCGACTGGATACGGGAACCCAGTATTGTTGTATCGGTTAAAACGTTTTCGGCACAGATAAAATGGTTATCAAAGTTTGGGTATAAAGGCATTTTTTTTGATGACCTATACAACATCCGTAAAAACAGGAACCGCAGGGCAGGAAAAAAAATAGTCATCGCCTTTGACGACGGATATCTGGACAATTGGGTGGGGGCGTTTCATGTACTGGAAAAATATAATATGAAAGCCACCGTCTTTGTTTCTACCGACTGGATAGATAAATGTGAAATACTTCGTTTAAGAATACCTCATGCTAAACCTTCCGAGCTGGGCTGGAAAGGCTATCTGGGACCGGGAGAGATTAAGGCGCTTCAGGAAAGCAGCCTGGTGGATATTCAAAGCCATGGAACCAGCCATGATCATATATTTGTTTCGGATCAGGTTATCGGGTTTGTGACGCCTCAAAATACACCCCACACGCTTTTCTGCTATCTCAATCCGGAACTAAAGCCCGAATGGTTCAGGCATGAAATTAATCTGCCGCTCGGCTATCCTTTATTCCCCCTTGGCGAGGCATTGTCCGATAGAATTTTTTATCCTGATCCGAAATTAATAACCCGTCTGGTTGATGAGGCAGGCCGTCCGGGGTTTTTTAACCAGTCTGACTGGGATGAAAGACTGGACAACATCGTCAGGCAGTTTAATAAAACGAATCAAAAGGTCGGTATAACAGAGTCCCAAGACCATGCAAAAAAAAGATGGAGAGATGAATTGGTTCAAAGCCGGAAAATTCTGGAAAACTTAACGGGGAAACCGGTTCGGCACCTTGTCTGGCCCAGGGACAAGTCCAACTCCTTTGTTGAAAAAATGGCTTTGGAATCCGGGTATTTGAGTACGACCCGGTCTCCCGGGCATCATAATAACAGCGGAACACCCGCCCAAGTTGAAAGGATTTCCATTGTCGGTACAGGATATCCAGCCCTGGACGTTGCCCGTGTATTATTGGAAGTGTGGACATTTAAAGGCTGCTATATTTTTTGGCCGGTATTGTTTTTACTGCAAAGGATAACCAATCCCCTTGTTTTAAGGTATGGAAAAGCCTGAATGTTCTGGATATCAATCATATTAGGCTTTGCAGGGGGCTTAGGCCTTATCCTGACGAATGTCATAATGGGTTCTCCGCCCACCATTATAGTAACACTTCCCTTTCTTGTTCTTTTGGTGTTACCTTTGCGCAAGCTGGTCAAAGGGTATCAAATCATTTTATTGTTTTTGATCTGCCTTATTCCCATGGATGTTTTTGCGGTGATACCCGGGGCAGATAATTCAACAACCCTGTTTAAAATATTGTTTCCTTTTGTTTTTATTCTTTTCATGGGAGATAAGCTTCTTGGCGATGAATTCCACATGCCATTGAATTCCATGGACAAATGGCTTTTTTTTTATGCGTTATTTAATTGTATTCTGGTGATGATCGCTGTTAACCAGTTGCAGGCCCTTGACACCATGAGGCGATATATAAGCATGTGGGCCATGTATTATCTGTTTAGCAGGGCTCTGGCAAAAAATTCATGGCCGGACTGGACCCGGAAGGCCGTGATTTTCAGTGCAGCCGTTTCTGTGCTTTTCGGATTAAAGGCTTCTATTGACGGTTATAACCCTTTTTCAGAACTGGGCGTCGGCGGGGTGCTCGTCGAAGATGTTCGTATCACAGGCGCCTCGGGCATTGATCCCAATGCATATTCCATCCTTTTGATTGTTGCACTGTTATGGGCCATTGTCTGTTCAATGGAAGAAAACGATAAATTCCGGTTGTTTTATATTATTTCGGTGGGGCTTATACTTACCGGAATCGCGTTGACATACTCCAGATCGGCTTATTTGACGCTTATTATTTCTTTAATGTTCCTTTTGTTTAAGGTCCGAAAGCTTTTAACCCCTACTCATATTGTTGTTCTGCTTTTATTGATTTTGTCTGCTCTGCCGTTTGCCCCCGATTCCATTGTCGACAGGTTTGAAACTTTGTTTATTGCGGAGCAGCGTCAGTCTGACTCTTCTGTTCAACGCCGGGCCAATTATTATAATGTCGCCGCAAATATCCTGAAAGACCATCCCCTTTTAGGATGCGGGCCTGGTAATTTCCCCGTTCTTCATCAGATGGCAAAATATCAGGACGCCCCGGTCCTGGTCGGTGTCCCCCGTATGGCTCACAGTATGTATCTGACCGTCATCACGGAGTCCGGGATCATTGGGTTTACTTTTTTTGCCGGTTTTCTGATCAGTACCTATTTGAGGCAAAGGGCCATTTATAAAAGACTTCAAGGCCGTTTTAACTTTGGGCTGGCTTTAATGTGTTCTTTTACAGCTCTGCTGGTTATGGGTTTATTCCTCCATTTGCAGGAGACGAAATACCTGTGGCTGGTATTATCCATGACCCGGGCCCTGGATAATGAAGGCGATCGTGAAGAAAAATTAGACGGACCGGGCCAAGTACAAGGGATAAAGGCGTAACATCTTTTGAAAAAAGCAATCGCTCATATTGTTACACGCTTCCCATCTGTTTCGGAAACCTTTGTTGTGGCTGATATTTCTGCAATGAAGGAACTTTGGCGTGAAAACCATGTATTTGCGTTTTTTAAAAATAGCGGGCCGGTGCCTGAATGGATTACAAAAGTTCATTATTTCCCAGTTTACAGGCTGTATCTTATAACCCAGCTCTATTTTTTCTTCAAGAATCCCAGACAGTACATAAATTTGTTTACATATGTCATGTCAGGGCATGCATCAAAGAAAAAAGAGATGTTCAAGGCGTTGGTTGCCTGGCCTAAAATGGTCCATGCGGCCTATGTGGCGCAAAAACAGGGTATTGAGTTCATGCATGGACACTGGGCAAATATGCCGGCAACAACGGCTTTTGTTATATCCAGGCTGCTTAACAAGTCGTTTACCTGTACGGGGCACGCCCATGACCTTTACAAGTTTAATAGTTTTCTTTATGAAATACTCAAGCATTGCAGATTATTTCTAACATCAACCCAATACAATAAACGGTATCTGGCATCAACCTATCCGGATGTTGATTATTCAAAAATTGAGGTATATTCCCACGGTGTTGATGTGGCGTTGATGAAACCGGGAAATGTGCCCTTTAAAGAAACGTTTACGATTCTTTCCATCGGACGTATGACCTGGCAGAAGGGGTTTGCCACTCTTTTGCGTGCGCTTCGTATTCTGATTGATGCCGGCGTGCCGGTTAGACTCAAATTTTTGGCGCTTCCCGGCTATACCGAGAAAAAAATCCACAAGCTTTCCCATGACTTGGGGCTTAATGATCATATTCAATGGCTGGGGCCGTGTACCCAGGACAAAATTGTGGGATTGTATCAAAATGCCCATGTGTTTGTTTTGCCATGCGAAGTCGGGCCCTATGGAGACCGGGACGGCATCCCCAACGTAATTCTTGAAGCATCGGCCTGCGGCCTGCCCTGTGTATCAACCTGGGTCAGTGGTGTGCCTGAGGCTGTGATCCATGAACAAACCGGCTTACTGGTTGAGCCCTGCAAGCCGGATGATTTGGCCGGTGCAATAAAAAGATTGCACGATGATGAAAGCTTGAGACGCCAATATGGAGAAGCCGCCAGAAAATTTATTGAAGACAATTATAACCGGAAAACCTGCCATGAACGGATAATTTCCTTAATGGAAAAATACAATGCATAAAATACGCATTCTTCATCTGGCTCCCCATATGAATTTCGGTGGTGCCGAAATCATGATCTATAATCTGGTTAAAAATACGGATAGAAAAAGATTTGAACCCATTGTTGCCACCTGGCTTGGCGGTGGGTTGGCAGACCATCTTGAACAAGAAGGTTTTAATGTGCTTCAGGTCCCGGCTAGGCCTAAACCGTTAAGATGGAAGGCCCTTCGGCGGTTAATCCGGCAGGAGAATATTGACATTCTTCATACCCATCTTTTTACCGCCGGGTTCTACGGGCGACTGGCAGCCATCGGCAATGGGCGGTTAGGGGTCATTCGAACCCATCACGGCATGACATTCAAACAAAAAGCAATTAAGCGGATCTTTTTTGAAATATTGTTATATCCGTTGAGCAGTTGTCATACGGCTGTCTCCCACAGCGTGATACGTCATTTGAACGATACATTGAGGTGGAAACCGACCCGGATGCGTTTGATCCAAAACGGTATTGACGTGGAAAGATTTTGCACAGAACGGGATGCCTTTAATGATCCGGCAACCATTGTGGCCGCCGGCCGTTTATCCAAGGAAAAAGGCTTTGATGTACTGATAAAGGCATTGCACTCGCTGTCAAAGAAAAAAAGACATTTCAGATGCCTGCTTGCCGGGGACGGGCCTGAAAAAGGGGCGCTTTTATCACTTAGAGAAAGGCTTGGTCTTGTCAATAAAATTGATTTTCTGGGCTATGTCCGGGATATCGCGCCATTAATGAAAACAGGGGATCTTTTTATTATTCCATCCCACCATGAGGGTCTGCCGCTCAGCCTGCTGGAAGCCATGGCTTCGGGGCTGCCTGTTATTGCAAGTGCTGTGGGCGGGATACCGGAGCTTTTGACCCCGGACAAAGGATGGCTGGTGCCGCCGGCAAATCCTGACGTTTTGGCCGACACCATTGAAACGGTGCTTGATAATCCGGACAGGGCGTTGAAAAAAGCACAGCAAGGCCGTATCGAAGTGTTAAGTGCCTACGATATTAAAAAGACCGCCGGAAAGTATGAGGATTTATATTTACAATTGTTTCAAAACATTGGACGTGGCTAATCAGGAACCAGGGGTATTCGGGTTTTGAAGGAATATTCAATTGACAGGCCGATTTTTGTCATTGGTATGGACAGAAGCGGGACTTCGGTTATATCGGAAATCATGTCCCTTCATGACGATCTGGGCTGGCTTTCAAATTATAACCACCGGTTCCGGCAACTGCCCCAATTGTCTTTTTTAAACCGTATCACACACATACCCCATTTCGGCTGGTATCTTAGAGGCAAGAAACGCCAGGATAAAATGCTTTCATCCCGGTTGAGAAAATATTTGCCCTACTGCGATGAAGGCGATTATACTTTATGGACACAATTATGCGGCCATGACTTTACATGGGATTTTTTGGGTGGGGGCACGCCGTCTGCGCATACCTGTCAAAAGGTCCGGGATTATATCCATACCATACTCAAATACCAGCACAGAACAAGGCTGATCGTTAAACTCACAGGTCCGCCCCGGATCAATTTTTTATCCACAATCTTTCCGGATGCCGTATTTGTTCATGTGATGCGTGATCCAAGAGCTGTTGTGGCCTCTCTTATGAGGGTGCCATACTGGAAACAAAAAGGGGGATGGGAACGGCCGTTCTGGAGCGGTTTGTCCCAAAAAGATATCCGGGCGTGGGAGGCGGCTGATAAATCAGCCTGTGTCCTGGCAGCTATTCAATGGGCAAAGGTGGTTGAACAGACATGGCAGGAGTGTGAATCGCTTTTACCGGAACAATTCATAGAGATAAAATATGAAGACTTTGTGGCCTCTGCCTTTGATACCATAACGGCGTTGCTCAGCAAGTGCGGTCTGGGTTACAGCCGGACGGTTAAACGTTATATTGACTGTATCGGCAATGTCCGCAATATGAATACCAAATACCGGCAGATGCTTATTCCATCTGAACTGGATGCTGTTCAACAGGCTGTAAAAAAGACTGCTGAAAAGGCGGGCTACCTTGAATAGGTTAATAATATCCTGATAGGAGGGATAAAATGATACATTTTATGTTTAAAGAAAACGGACTGATATTGAAACGGTCACATTTATCTTTTTGTTGGGCTGTTATTTTACTGTTCCTTCTTCAGGTTCTGCCGCATCCGTCATGGTCAGCCTCCCAGGAGATGTCTGAATTGAGGCAGGGCCGGCTTCATATCTTTGCTGAAGGGCGCAATGAAACGTTGACCGTCCGGTACCAGCCGGAATATGGCCTGGACGAACCCCTTCTGTTCTTAGGCCCTGATGGGCGGCTGATTAAAAAAGTTTTTTTAGGTCATAAGGCTTCGGGGGCCATCACTTTGAATGTCGATAAAGGGCCGGGCCACTACGTTCTGATTTTAAAATCCAGTTATCTTTGGCATGTTTCCCTGAGCGAGGGAAAAATGGTTTTTGAGCCCCCTGTTGAAATTACCGGCGTTAAAAGGCAGTTCAGTGATATGCCTTTTTTCTTTCAAGTACCGGCCAAAACATCCGGTTTCGATTTTTATGTGATCAATCATCGGTCATATAAAGGCAAATCTGCCCGTGTAAAGTTGTCAGATCCCCATGGCCGTATTGTTTCAGATAAAGAACTGCCCAAAGTTGACACCCAATCGCTTCTTAAAAAGCTCAAATCCCGTGGTGTTGATCTTTCCGAAATAAAGAGTTCTGCAGGATCCGGAAATTTTAATCCCCCATTTAATCCCATTTTTCCTGAACGAATCCATGTCAATATTCCGGAACCTGGTACCTGGAAAGTTGAAATCGGAACCAAGGGTACACTTGTTACGGATAACGTCGGGTTCTGGATCGAAGGAATCCCCTCATATTTCAGCAATACTGCCGAAGGTGTTCAGAATACATCAGGCAGGTTGTGGCTGTCAGGCCAGGAAGCAGATTTTGTACCGGTAAGCATCAAGGTATCTAATCATACACTGAATGCGCCAACGCTTGGCGTTGTCGGGTTCTTTGGGCCGAAGAACGGGTGGCAGGAAACAAAGATGGCGGAATATGGTATCCAGGCAGAAAAAGTATTTGTCTCCCATACATCCGAAGAACGGGTGAATGACAATGCCGATCCCAATGTCCCCAATCTTTCTTTGTTCAGATTTAATGATCAAAAACACCTTTTTTCCCGGCCGGGAAAATTTTCACTGGTGGTTCTGGACCGGTTCGCAGGTTGGCTGAAAACGCTTTCGCCAACGAATCAGGCGTTGGAATGGGGGGAATGGGCACAGGTCGCGGCTTGCAACATGATGACCGAAAGAGAAATGAATCCTGACAGTTTTGTGATTCAGTTTTTAAATGAAGCAAATAAAATTTTGAAACTGGAACAATATCTTGGTTTATTAAAAACAGCAGGCAGCAGAATAAAAAAAGATCCAAAGACCCGAACGTGCCGGATCGGCGCCCCTGCAATTGCCACCGGGTTAAGTCTGCATAAACAGCCCAATCAGGATTTTTTAGATACCCGATGGATAGAGCAGACCTTGAAACAAGCAGATCCCATCGTGGATGACATCGTCTTTAACGTTTACGGGGCAAGTGAACTGGAAGATACTTTCCTGTATACAACACTCATCGAAAAGATAGACGCCCTTGTCAAAAAATATGACTCCGATAACGTTATTGAACCCATCATTATCGGTGCCACCAACCGGCAGGGAGGGCTTGTCACAAGCAGGCTGTTCTGTGAGTGGGAAGGTGCTGTCTGGTGGGCATCCGTTCTGACTCAAGTGATTAATACCGGCAAAATAAAGGCGATTAATTATTTTAAGATCATTGATAAAGGCATTCGAAAAAAAGGTCTTTTTACAGCGGACCGGAAGCCAAAAGCCCAGGCTGTCATACAACAACTTTTTTCCCAGGCCCTGTCTAAGGGTCAGATTTTTAAAACCGAAACGGATCATTCTGGGGTTGAGGCCGTTTCCGTGAAAACTGAAAAAGGAATGATAATGATATTGGTTAACAAAAGCAGCAAAGATATCAACGCATCCATATCCGCGCCCTATGGTTCGATAAAAAAAATGATCCGGTTTAAAGGCCAAAAGCCTTCTAAGCAGGATACGCCGACTGAAGGAATTGCAGTGAAGTTACCGCCTGCATCCGTGACATGGGTTGAACTTGGATAAACTGCAAATGAAAAGAAGCTGTATAAGATGTCTTTTCTAAAAGGTGCATTTTTTCTGGTTGGATTAAAGTCGCTTAATTCCGGGACGGGGTTTCTGATCAGCTTTTTTGTGGTGATCGTTTTAGGCGCCAATGAAACAACGGACGCCCTGTTTGTGGCCATGTTTTTTCCCATAGAAATGATTCGAATGGTTGCCAGACGCCTTCCCCTGGTTCTTGTGCCGGTTTTTACGGAAAGCTACCAGAATTCGGACCTGGATCCTGAGCCTCATTTTTTAGGCTGGTGGATGCCTCTGTTGTTGATTGTCACCATGGTTTTGGTCTTTATGGCACCGATTCTTACTAAACTTATGGCACCGGGGTTGAGTAGTGCGGGGTATGCTACGGCTGTGAATCTATTAAGAATTCTGGCCCCTTCTTTTCTTCTTTTTGGCATATTTGGTCACGGCATGTCCATTTTTTATTATCACAAAATGATTCTGTTCCCCGAGATTCCTTTATTTGCCTGGCGGTTGACTGCGCTTTTATCTTTATTTTTGGCCGGTTATGCCTTTGGTGTTTACGGGTATGCCGTGGGTCTGATACTGGCCGGGTGCATCCAGTTTTTTGTGCTGTATCTTAAAGGGCGCGCCAACGGGTGGTCATTATTATCAATGAAAAAACCCAATTTCAAATGGCCGTATTTGAAACTCATTTTGGCCGGTTTCGCGCTTGTTGTGGTTGCTTTGGTTTTAAACAGGACGAGCGCGTTGATAGATCGTTGGTTTGCCTCGTTGCTGGGTGCTGGGAGTATCTCTATACTCTTTCTTTCGGAGCGGCTTGCACGGTCGGTTCCCATATTGCTGTCAACAAGCCTCTTCACGCTTTATCTTCCCAAATTGTCTTCAATCGCCAAACAGACTGATAAGATGGATTCTCTCCGTCTGGAGATGTTCAGTTTTTTTATGATCATCGGTCTTCCAATCTCCATCTTGTTTTTCTGGGCTGCCGGCGATCTGGTGCATATCCTGGCAACATACGGCCGTTTTACTGACGCCCAGGTCATGTCGGCGGTTGCAGTCATTCAGTATTTTTGTATGGGGATCCCTGCTGTCATCTGCAGTGCCGGACTGCGCAATGTTTTTATCGTGGAAAGAAATATAAAAGAGATTTTTTTGTTTGGCATGTTAACCGTCGCTTTGACATTGGTCCTTGATTTCGCTTTATTGGGGATGGGCCTCAAAGGATTGGCCCTTGCCTCTACCATAACGGCATGGATGATATTTTTCTTACTATGGATACGGTTAAAAATGAGTTTTCCACCTGGTAAGTATGTTATCAATATTCTGGTTTCGTCATTTTTAATGCTCTTATTTTTATTTGGACTGCCATGGAAAAACTGGGAGATTATGCCCCTTATAAGGTTGGGTCTGGGTTGTGTGGGCGGTTTATTTTTATATTGCATCACTATCATTCCGATTTCCAGTCAAATTAGAACACATATTTCAAATTGATCAATAAGGAGAATATTTGTGGATAATGAAGCCTTAAAGTTTATCCTTAACCGGAAAATATTTGAGAAATCAGGACAGGCATTTCTTTTTCTTTCTGCTGTTCCTGGAGAAGGAAAGACATTTACCTGTCTTACAACCGCCCAGATGTGCCTGGAGAATTTCAGCACTAAAAAAAGGATTGCGGTTGTTGATTTTAATATCCAGCATCCTGAAATAACAAATAAAATGGATAACCCAGAACTAGGCTGGGCTCTAAACGGTTCCGATCAGAGCGACAAATTCGATGTTGCAGACTGGTGTTTTAAGTACCCAAGCCACGAGCATCCAAATCTGTTTTTTATTCCTGTTGGACGCGTACCTTCCGATGAGGTTGATTCCAGCACCATGTCAGAAGTCTTTCCAAAGGCCATGGAAGAACTCAAAGAACAGTTTGATCTCATCCTTGTGGATGGGCCGTCTATTCTGGCTTCTCTGGCAACGTTAACCAACACAAATTTATTCGATGGCGTTTTCATTGTTGTGGAAGCTGAAAAAACCCGGCAGCAGGTTGTTTCTACTGCAATAAACCACTTAAAGGAGGCGGATCCTACTATCTTAGGAACCATAATGAACAAACGCCGCCATCATATTCCCGATTGTATTTACAAAAAAATTTTTTAGGGCATTAAATGTATATTGCAGCAGCGATAGTTTTTTTTGCAGCGACAGGCCTGATATTTATTCAAACAGCCTATCCGATCATATTGGCATTGATCGGCCTGTTTGTTAAAAAAAAGAGAAATCCTGTGACGCCTCTTGCAAGCCGGATGCTTGGGATGACTTTAATTATTCCGGTTTATAAAAATGATGTGCACATGCTGCCGGAAAAACTTGTGAACTGTTCAATGCTGAACTACCCGCCTGAAAAGCTTGAAATTCTTGTATCTGGAGATGGCGATCTTCCTGAACTGCCGGGAATAATTAATGATGCATCTTGCGATTTTTCTTTAAGGTATCATCAAACCGGAACATGGGTGGGAAAGAATCTTGCTCTTAACCAGGCAGTGAAAAAATCAACCGGCACTATTATTGTGATTTCCGATGTGGATTCTACTTTAGACCCCGATGTCATATCAATGATCAATCAGTCAATGATGAACACCCAGGTCGGGGGATGTTCGGGGACTGTGGAAATTAACAGATCAGATGATTCAAAAGGCGGTATTGGGTCTGTCCAAAAAAAATATTGGCTGTTTGAAAAAAATATAAAAAAGGTTGAAATGGATGTTCTGGGAAGTGTGACCTCATGCTCCGGTCAACTGTATGCCGTTAGAAAGAATCTTCGTCCTGTTATTCCCGAGGATGTCTGTGATGATATCTTTACCTTGCTGTCCGTTGTAAAACAGGGCTATTGCTTTGGGGGATTACCTAAAACGTCTGCCTTTATACCCAAACCCTCCAAGACAATTTCAGGTGAAGTGAATCGCCGGTCGCGGATCGTAACCAGGGAGCTGAACGCCATCTGGAAAAATCGGCAGTTGTTTATGCAGAAAACCACCTTCTGGTACGGTGTCGGGTTGTTTTGCCATAAAGTTGTCCGCAGGTTGATCCCGTTTCTTTTGATCACTCTTTTCATAACAAATTTTATTTTGGCATTCACCGGCTTTTACTGGGCAGGGCTTTTTGCCTGCCAGGTCCTTTTTTACGGGGTGTCGATTTTGTCTTATCATAATGTATTGAACATCAAGGGAATGTCCTTTTTATCATATTTCATTGCATTTAATATTGGAACCGGTATGGGATTTTTTCATTTCTTAACAGGAAAGGGGAAATCTAAATGGTAATATCGAATGACGTCTGCAAGGTTGGGCATGAATTCAGTTACAAAGAGTTTAATTCACCATATGAGCGATCACATTTCAAAAGGCTGAGAAATGACAGATATGTCCTTAAATTTAAGACCTTTTCATGAAAACGACGGATCGGAATTGTCCGATCTTTACCAACGTGTATGGGGAACGCGATTAGATGATGCCTACTGGCACTGGAAATATATTGCGCCTCCTTTTAAAACAATAGCAAATGTTGTGACGGAACCGGATGGTAAGATTGTCGCTTTTACCGGGGTTTGGGTGCGACGCGTACGGGTGAAAGGGGAGGTACATTCTTCTTATCAAGTGGTTGATGTTATGGCTGATCCGAAATACCGGGGCGGTGTTGCCTTTGGGTGGATAATGGATATTATGAGAGATTTGGTGATTACGCAAAAAAAAATGGTGTACGGTTTCACCAATGAAGTTTCTCATGTTGTATTTAGAAAAATTTTTAAAAAATATCTATTGATTGATGTAAACAGGCCATTGATTGCCCTTGTCCTCAACCCGGGAAAATTGATAAAGGTTCCTGAAGGGCTCCGGGCCGCCGCAGGTCTTGTCACTGAGAATATAGTAAACGCGCGTATGGCGTTTGTATCGTCAAAAGGCATATTGGTTGAACGGACAGATACGGTCCCCGATGATATCGAACAATTGTGGGATGCCGTCAAAGATGACTATCCGTTTCGGCTGATTGCCAGCCCGGATTATTTACGATGGCGTTTTCAAGGTTCCCAGGATCAGTACCAAATATGGGTGGCTAAAAAAAATAACCGTTTGGCAGGCTATCTGGTGACGAGTCTGAAGAAAAAAAATGACAAGATAAAAGGCTATCTGGTTGACTGGGTGTTCCCGCTTGAAACGCCACATATTTTTAGGGTATTGCTAAAACAGGCGTTGCATTGGTTTTTGCAAAAAGACACCAATGTTGTAGAAGCATTGCTGATAAATGATAAGGATCCGGTATTAAAAGAGTTGAAATCCTTTTTCTTTATTAAAGGGCGACGCTGCAAAAATTTTCTTCTGGGTTGTGCTGATCCTGCCGGGTATCAAATAGAAAATATATCTACCCAGGATCTTTTCATCGGCCGGGGCGATTCGGATTTTTCAACCTCATACTTTAGTTAAAATAAATTTAAAGGAATAGAATGAGAGTCAGTATAGATGATTTTGGAATCGTCAATCTTCCTGATTTTTTTATCGTAGGCGCGCCTAAAAGCGGAACAACATCATTGCACTATTATCTGCAGGGGCATCCGCAAATTTTTATGCCGGATAAAAAAGAATCCTGGTTTTTCAGCTTTATGAATAACAGGCCGTCGTTTAACAGCCCGGACAAGTTTCCTGGAATAATTGACAACATTGATGAATACGCACAATTATACCGGTCGGCATTCCACAATCAACAATGCGGAGATGCATCCCCATCATATCTTTATACCCATGAAGCCAGCATCGGCAATTTTAAGCGTGTTTATCAGGACCCAGGACAATATAACCGGCTTAAATTTATCATCAGCCTTCGTAACCCCATTGATCGGGCATGGTCGCAGTATTGGACATTTAACAGAACCAGCTCAGATATTGCCCCATTTCAGGATGCGGTTCATCCCGACACGATTAAAAAACGACTTGGCGACAACTGGCAGCCATTTTATGATTATATCGGATTTGGGATGTACCATGATCAAATTAAAGCCTACCAAAATGAATTTGGGAAGGACAGGGTTAAAATCTTCCTTTTTGATGACCTTAAAAAAGATGCAGGTCAAATTTGCAAAGAAATATTTTTGTTTTTAGGTGTTGACCCGGATTATACGCCGAATACAAATCAGATTTATAATCCTTCAGGAAAACCGAAAAGTGAGTTGTTAAAAAAATTTATTATATCTCCGAATATTTTAAAAAGTGTGTTGAAAAAAATGATTCCCAAGCGAAAGCGACAGCAGCTTAAGCATATGGCTGCCAGAAAATTGATTACAAAAGTGGAAATGCCGGATGCCGCGCGAGCGACACTCAAAAAACAATTTGAACCGGAAATACACAGACTGGCACTTTTGCTGGAACGGGATCTTGGGCATTGGCTGTCTTAACCCCAACACAAAAAGAATGAAGGCGGCCCCTGGCCGTTATTTGATGACACGCGCGAATTTAATGGTTACATCCTGATCATTCAGAACACGTAAGCGGAAAGCACAATGATTGTCTAAGTTCGTGTTATCCGGAATGGTATTCATTGTAAACGTGACTGTTTTCAATGTATCATCCGATTCTCCGATAATGCTTGACGATTGCAGGTAGCCCGTGCCAGTGGGCACTTCTAAAACCCATTGGGAGGCGTTATTATCAAAATAGGTTATTTTAATTGTAAAAGGTGTATTCAAGGTATTTAAAAAGCCGGATTCCAGACTGAAAATCATTTTATCATTGCCATTGCGCACATCTGTGGCACGGGCTGAGAAATCAAAGTTTTGTCCCGATGGATCATTCCAAAATTCTGCCCGGTTGACGGGCAGGGCCGGTACTGTTTTCGCACCTGTTTCATCTCGCTGATAGAGAAATCGTTCAAAGTTTTTTATGGGGTATACCTTTGCATGGGTTTTTACATATATCGCATCCTGGCGAAGCCAGCAGGCAGCATCCGGGCTGTCCCAAGGATCTTTACCGGCAGTCAGTGTCCACCACTCGAACATCTGCGGTGCATATTCTAAAAAATCGGCTGACGTCCAAGCGTAATTCATTCCAAGCTGGGCCATACGCATAATAGCACTTTCAGTCATATGAGTTTGCTCAGCATCCGGCTGCTCGAAAATAAATTCCACCTCGCCTAAAAATATCCGCTGGCCGTCACGCAGGGGGTGGGACCAGTCAGTTTCCATGTAACCATTTGTATATGTCTGACCCACTTCGGGCGGAAGAATGTCATGGTACGTATCAGGGCCGCCATGCCGCCATCCCAGGCCCATATCAAGGGCATAATCGTTAAGCATGTCTCCATCATAGCCAGAACTTTGAATCCCACCATAACCTATCCAGATCAGCTTGTGTACATTCTCACCGGCAGCATCAACCCAGGCGTCAATTCTATTTTTATATGCCATCAACAGCAAGGGTTCAGTCATGCCGGCATTTAACGCATTTTGCAGGTAGTCACGATGCAGCCAGAATTCCTCACCCAATGAGGAGGATAGCCCTGTGATATAAATCCCTGCGATTCGTTCATCAGCCAGATAGCCTTGTTTTCCCAAAAATTTGATAAAGGTTAGAAGCTCTTTTTGTAATCCTGTGTCCCAGGGCGCGGCAACCCGGATATATCTGTCAGAAGTATCTCTGGTAACAAATTGTGCCGGTGAGTGCAAATCCAGAACCCATTGGGGTACATATGGACAATCGGCATCCATTGCACCACTTTGATCTCTACGTCCCACAACATGGCATTTTAACCGAATAATAATTTTATAATTTTCGTTTTCTGCCATTTCCAAAGCCGCGTTCAAGTCAGAAAAATCATATTGGTTTTTAGCAGGATTTAAATTTGCCCAGGAAAGTGTGATTCCTTTGAAGGAGATAAAAGAGCGATCCGGATTACGATCCATATAGAGCCCACCGGATCTGCTTGATGCCTGAACCCAATCGGGTAGGGACCAATCGGATCCCGTGCTGATGTCGGTTACCGCTATCTTGGTGTTGGCCCCGGCACAGACCCCGCTACAAATTGATACAAAAAAAAGGAGAAATATAAGGAAATTGACCTTCTTATTCGCTATTTTGTTTAAGATGCTGTTATTCATTGAGAATCTCCTTTTGTTTGGAAACAGGGAATTGGATTGGTTCGCTATTGTAATGCAGCATCAATCATGCCATTTGTTTTATCTATCATAATTACAGATTGTTATGAGAGGATGTGTCTGTTGCCGTGATATTTTAATCGCGATATTTCAATATTTTTATCGTATTTCAATACCCGTTATGTAATGTAAAGGATGATTTGGTGTTAATCGTCGATTTTTCATCAATAGTGAATTTGTTTTTACATGCGGCTCAATGCGGTCTATTCTATTTGGTCAGATTTTGTGTTGATAATGGTGCATTTTTGGACCAACCGGTTTATTTTAGTCTTCAACAGTCTCTGTTTCTGACTGGAAATGGGACCGGGTCCAAAACGAAGCTGTTTGTGAATGCTGATAACGGTTACAAGGGATGGGATGTCCTGCCGGGAAAACGCCTTTTCTCTGATTCGAATGAAAAATTGTTCATAGGTTTCAGGGGGCTTTCTGGAAAACCCCGAGCGGATAAGTTTTTCTTCAAGTTTTCGGATATAAAAGTCAGGGGTATCCGCCATGGAGCCAGACGGATCATGGTTCTGTGTGTGTCGGAGGCTTTTTTCCTTCCTTTTTTTATCTTTCCTGAGTAACCGTCTGATGATCAGTATTCCAAGGGGCACCAGGAGCCACAGCAGTTTCTTTTTGGTTTCCGGATTGCCCCAGCGAAGCAAGGCGAATCCGTATCCCATCAGGGAAAACAGATCGGGAATCGCGGTTTTTATGAAATGGCTCTTTTCTTCAGCTGTCCAAGAAGGCGGGGTTGTATCAAAAAAAGTCCATCGGCCGTTGACAAACACTTCGGTCCAGGCGTGGGCATGTTTTCTACGCACAACGATTTTATCTCCCCAAACGCTTTTCTCAAAGGCCATATACCCGGATACATATCTGGCGGGAATGCCGGCGGCGCGAAGAAGCAATACCGTAGCCGTTGCAAAATATTCGCAGTGCCCTGTTTTGGTTTTGGTCATAAATTCCGTGATGGGAGATGTTTTCTTCCCGGCTTTAAGATCAAGGGTGTAGCTGAAATTTGTAAAAAAATATTTTTTTATTTTGGGCAATATTTTTTGAACCGGTTTGTTTGGTCCAAGCCCGAGCTCAACAGCCAGGTTTTGGAACAATGCCTTTTCCTGATCCGGGATGAGAAGGTCCAGTTTGCCCGGTGGCCGGATTTGGGTGCCGGGGTCACCATACCGGACATCATAGATTATAAAGCCCGGGGCGTCACCAACCACAAATGTTCCCAGTCCGTTTGTTTTGACATCGGAAATAGCGCTGCAGTCAATCTCAAGGATCTTTTCAGGAGATCTTAAAACCCCTTTGGCCTTTTTCATCCGGGTCAGGATGGTTAGCGTTGGTTTCGACGACACGGGGCGATCTGCCTGTTGTCTCCCAGGTCCCCGATGGTCTGAAAAGGGTTGCAGGCCGGTAATAAAATTGCTGTTCTCTGATTGTGTTACCGGTTTAAATTTGTTTTGCGCAGCGGTCCACATGTTGCCAGATAGAAACGTATACGCGGCTTCTTTTAGAAGATAGGCTCCCCCATCATCAGTTTCAGGGGGGATGACTCTGAAAATAATTCTGTTGGACACCTTAAGCCGCCCAACCCGTCCCAGGGCCGTTGTTCCCCTGAGCGGATCGGCACTGTCGTTCAGCATCCTGTGCCAGGCCCGCCGGGTCATGATCCTCTGGGCATGATGAAAGCCCGTCTGCAGGAAAAACCCCATGATTGCGGCAATAATGACAGCTGCAACCCATATCCGGATATCGGCCTCCCTGGTTCGCTGGAAAAAAAATATAATCGCAAGGATGCCAAAAGCAACGGGGTAATATGGGAACAAGCGGTTATTTACTGCCGCCACAGAGATCAGGCAGATGATGATAAATGCAAGGCTTAGATTTATTCTGACTGCTTTGGTCTCCCCCATGATCTTTTTTTTGAACAGATAGAGGGAACGAACATCAATGTCCCCGATTGTACTGTATTCCTGGACAACAATCAAAGGAAAGGCGAAAACAGGCAGGTAACGCAATATGTTCACTAAAGCCGTTTGGATTTCAAGTGAAACAAAATAGATAATGGTACCGGCAAGGCACACCGTACAGGTGTCGCTGATTTTATTCACCTGGTCTAAAGAGGGCTCCCATCGTACCTTTATGACCCGGGCAAGCTCGATAACAACGCCCATGAAACAGGCCGGGATCAGGTATCCGGCCTGGTGCCCCCAGAAAATAAGGGCCGCAGCCATGGTCAGGGGGATGGTTTTCATGGGATTTGGCCTGCCTTGTTCAGACTTGCCTCAATATTATTGGGATTAACCAGGTGAACAGGACCACTGGGGGGGACTGCATTTGCGTCTGCCACAAGAAAGACGGTTGTGGTGATGCCGTTTGTCTTCAAACTGTTGAGAAAGTCCAAGCGTTCATTGTCCAGGCAGGTGAGTATTAAAATACAGCCGCTTAAACGCTGTTTGTACTTGAGAACGGATCGGGATACCGGTGCAAATGCGCTGGTTTTTGTGGGTTGGATCAATGCAAGGATTTCTAAAAATTTTGTGTTGCCCGAAAGCCCCCTGCCCGAAGCGTAATGATAGACCCGGTTGCCTGCAAAGAAAAGATCCAGCAAAGACTCGCCCGTGGCCAGGTTTGCCACATAGGAGGCGGCGATACTTACAGCCGCCTCAAACGCCTGGGTTGCGCCTTCCGGTGCATGGGCGTCCAGGATCAGGGCATGTCTGACAAAATGTTCGTCTCGGTTTTCCCGGATAATCAATTTCCCTGTTTTGGCAAGGCTTTTCCAATGGATCAGGCGCATGGGATCCCCTGGCCTGTACTCCCTTAACGAGATGAATTCATCGGAGTTGCCCACCTTTGATGTCAGGGCAATGCCGCCTGTATGGTGTTTTCTGGACCCGGGCAGGTTTAGCGCCGGGACATTATAGCGTCTGGGTAGAACAAGGAGCCTGGCTTCACTGGTTGTATGATAAAAGGCACGCATGAACCCTAATGGTTCTTTTTTAAGGAAGGTGAATCCGTTTAAATAAATATACCCCCGGTTTAAAGGCGTCAGTTCCGCCCGGACGGCAACCCGGCTTTCCGGGGGAACGGCCGGCACCGGTTGACGTGTTACCACCGCGTTTTGTTTTTGGCGGGTCAGCCACTGCCAGCGCTGGATTTTAAGCTTTCTGTCCCAGGGATTTCGTAAATGCTCATGGGGTTCCCTGGCATTGGCAAAGGCCTGCAGGGAGGGAGTCGTGTTACTGAATCGCTCCCGGATTTCAAATCCTTTTTTAGGACGGTTTGTCCTGTTTTCAACAAAGATGGTGTAGCTGACGGGGGTGCCTGCGGTGCCGTATTCCGGCAAAATCCGTTCCGCAAAGAGTCCTTTTGGGGATTTAAAGGATAGGATGGCGGAAACGGCAAACAACGAGAATAGCAGCGAAAACAGCTGATAAACCATGCTTCTAAAGGTATCCAGACCCAGACAGGCGGTCAGGATCAAGGCATAGATCAAAAAACTGCCGGACATGGAAAATTTATTTTTTTTCCAGAAACCATATTTGGCAAAACGGGCATACGCGTGGTAAAGACATTTTGTTGACGTTTTTCTCACCCGCTACCCCGGCGCTTTGGTGGATCTGACAATATCGTGAATGGTGCCAGCGCTTGAGTTCCCGGAGAAACTAAACTCCGGGTCCAGAACAAGGCGGTGAGCCATCACCGGTATGGCCAGCTCCTGGATATGTTCGGGAGTGACAAAATCACTGCCTGAAAAAAGGGCATAAGCCTTGGCCGTCTTCATCAGGGTGATGGAGGCCCTGTGCCCGGCGCCCAGGGTGATGCCTTTATGGGTCCGGGTCTGCCCCACAAGGCTGACGATGTAATATTTAAGCTCTTGGCTGATAAATACATGCTCAACTGCCTGTTTCATGCCCAGGATTTCCGATGTCGTTACACAGGGGGTAACTGCATTCACCGGCTCTTTTGTCTCCTGGTTTGTCAGGATGGCCACTTCGTCGTCGGGCCTCACATAACCCATGGACAGTTTCAGGGCAAAACGGTCCATCTGGGCCTCGGGCAATGGATAGGTGCCCCTGGATTCCACAGGGTTCTGGGTGGCGATGACAAAAAAGAAATCGTCCAGTTTCAAAATTTCCCCGTCAATGCTGACCTGGGATTCTGCCATGGCTTCGAGCAGGGCAGACTGGGTTCTCGGTGATGCCCGGTTGATTTCATCGGCT
The DNA here is from genome assembly GCF_004319545.1 of Desulfobacter hydrogenophilus. Classification (NCBI taxonomy): domain Bacteria; kingdom Pseudomonadati; phylum Thermodesulfobacteriota; class Desulfobacteria; order Desulfobacterales; family Desulfobacteraceae; genus Desulfobacter; species Desulfobacter hydrogenophilus. The sequence goes on from NZ_CP036313.1 coordinate 2,340,452, forward strand.
AAAAGGATATTTGTAAAGACCGGGCCTTTATGAAGCCTGAACTGCTGTGTTGACGGATCAAAAATGGAGACGCCGCAGATATCCGACGGCAAAAGATCTGGTGTAAACTGGATCCTTTTAAAATCTGCATCTGCGGAAAACGCCAGAGCCTTGGCCAGGGTGGTTTTGCCGTTACCGGGTGCATCTTCAAGCAGGATATGCCCGCCTGCAGCGACGCCTGAAAGCAGCAGCGTGATCGTGTGATCCTGGCCTTTTATAATGTTGGTAATGCTTTGAAAAAGTTTTGTATAGGTGTTAAATCCCGTCATGTCTCTCTTTATTCCTTGACTGATTCGGGTGAACTCCTAAAAAGATGTTACCACAAATTTGGAGATCAACAAGAAAAAATTAATGGGGTTACGATAACGGCGTTTCAAGATAATGGATACGGCGTTGTGATCTGAGCATGTCGGCGGCTTTCTCAGGGGTGATGTCCCGCTGGGGCATGGCCAGCATCTCATAGCCCGCTATGTGTTTTTTTCTCCCTTTGGCGTGTAGAAGCGGTGGATAATAGTGAAAATGGAAATGCCAGATGGCACTTGTCCCGACCGATCCTTTTATGAGGGGTTGCTGGTGAATCCCCATGGAATAGGGGAATGAGGTTTCAAACAAATTGTCATAACAGATACCCAGCTGCCGGATAATGATGGAAAGATCCGTTTTCTCTTTTTCATCCATAAAATTAATGGCCCCCATGTGGCGCCGGGGAAGAATCATGGTTTCAAAGGGCCAGGCCGCCCAGAAAGGCACCAGGCATACAAAGGAATCATTGGAAAAAACAATGCGGTTTCTTTCCTTGAGTTCCCGTTCAAGGTAGTCGCATAGCAGGCAACGGTCATGGTCCTGCATGTAGCACTGCTGCCGAAAGTCTTCCTTCAACGGTCTGTTGGGAATGGCGCTGTTGGCCCAGATTTGACCGTGGGGGTGGGGGTTGGTACAGCCCATTATGTCCCCTTTGTTTTCAAAAATCTGGATATAGGCGATATCCTTTTTCTGCCCCAGGGTATTGAATTCATTAATCCAGACATTAATTACGGTACGGATCTGATCTTCGGTCATGCGTGCCATGGTCAGGTCATGCCGGGGATGATAACAGATGACCCGGCACAGACCTGATTCCGGTGCTATCTGAAGCAGGGGGTCCAAAGGGTATTTTCCCAGACCGGTGTCAGGTCCCAGGGCAGGAAAGTCATCGGTGAAAACAAAGGTTTGGGTGTACATTGGGTTGCTTTTTCCCGAAGCCCGCTGGTTGCCCGGGCACAGATAACATCCAGGATCATACTGGACGGCTTGTCCTTTGTTCGGTTCTTCCTGCTGTCCGGTCCAGGGTCGGTCTGTTCGGTGAGGAGAGACCAGGACCCATTCCCCGGTCAGAAGGTTGAACCGCCTGTGGGACTGGTCCTTCGGGTTTGGTTCGAATAATTCGTGTTCGGGCATGGCATGTCCTTACCAATTTTTAGAAAACCATAAGATCCGTTACATCGCTTGTCTGTTTAAGGCAGCATATAAAATAACCATCCGCTTTTCAATTTTTTTTGTCTTACACGATCACGCGACAGATCATGGCATTTCCCTTCCCCACACCCGGCTTTTGAGATATTTGATGGAATGGATATCGTGTTTATCTGCAGATGAATCAAGATTCGAATAGAGTATCCGTTTTGGCCGCCATGGAAAAATCATTTTTATGTAGACCTTTTATTTTATGGGTTGTCCATAAAACTTCCACTCGTCCCCAGTCCAGAATCAGGGTGGGATGATGATACTCGGTTTCGGCCAATTCACCCACCTGGTTGACAAAGGCCAAAGCCTGTTTGAAATTTTTAAAATGAAACACACGCATTAGGGACTGGATTCCTTTGTTATCAACGATATCCCATTCAGGAATTTGAGGTTTGTAGGCATTTATTTCATCTATTGTCGCAACAGGACCACCTTTTTCACAGGGAACACATTTGTGCTCAGTTAAGTATTTCATAAGAATCTCCGTTGGGTTGAGTGTTGTGTATGCCGGGCATGGCCCGTGTGCTTGGAAGCAAGATAAATGTAATGTATTTCTAAATGCCTGGCAAGTCTCGGCCCTGCTGAAAGCAATCCTGAAACATTGATAATTACTGCGCTATATACTGGAGTTATACTTTTATTGCTTTGAGTTGCTTTGTAGAACGATCATATAAACCTGACCTATTTAAAGTCTGTGATAATCGGAAATTTTAAAAATAGGGTTACAATTTTCCTATGATAGCAAATGACGGTTGGTATTGATCTTGCTCTTAAGTAGCGAATAAGGATGCCAATTTTTTCGGCAAATCAGGCCGCTGAATTATTTTTTTCATTTCAGGGCTAATTTTTCCATACGTTTTTTGTTCGTCGTTTAATTTTTCAAGAACCATGTTGTAGTCAATTTTTTCGAATCGTTCCTCCAAAGTAGCATTCCCATCAAGGATGGCTTCCATATATTCTGCTTTATCAAGATTCTTGATTAACGGCGTGTCTGTGAGCATGGTTTTGAGCCTTTTATTTAATGATATTGTTCCACTTCTTTTCCGGTTTCTACGTTTAAGTTCCCGGAAAAATCGTTCCAAAATATTGTTTGTGCGTTGAGGTTGGATGTGAACCTGCTGACCATTGGATGTTTCGATTGTAATTGGATCGGCAAAAAGTTTCTCCCAGTAAGTGTCGATCTGTTTGATCATTTTTTTATATGAGTCTGTTTGAGATAATTTCGGGTCTGCCATTATTTGCGCCCTGAATCTTTTCACTTTCTGAGCAATACGTTTTATATTGGTATTATTATCGCCGTCATCATTAAGTCCTTTCTTATTTTCAGAAACGGTTATGGATAAGGCGGTTCGGAGTTGTTTGAAGGTTTCCATCTTTTTTTCAATTTGCTTAGCGGCGCTTCTCAACTGTTGGTCATTGATGATTTTATTGAGAGGCTTCCAAAGATTGAAGAAATGTTTATCGAATTGATTGTAGCCAGAGGTGTCCACCATTTTATACAGGACTTTTAGCCGCTGGTAAAAATAAAGTGCGGGCAATCAAATGGGAAACCATAACCCTCAAGTTGGCCAGTTGTGTCAAGAGCCCAATGGATCATGACATATGACGACACAATCGCCAGTTTTTCTGCGGGTATTGTGTTCGGCTGATTTTCAGCAATACACTCTAATAGCCCTGTCCCAAGTTGAGTATCGTTTCCCATGAGAGAGTCCAGCGCCTTTGCTTTTGCCCGAAGCACTGTTCTGATTTTATGCTTTGTTAAACGGATTCTAATCTTAGCGTATTCTGCTTCATATAAATCTTTTCCAATATCTCTTAAAAAATGGAAATGGCAGATGAAATCCGGAATACCTTTGAACACAACCTCTACTGCCGATAAAATGCCTTTACCCATATCATGGACCAGAGCAACCGGGTTGCCGTATTGCTTTTTATTCTTTCTAAAAAGGGGATGATGGATTCTGCTTTTTCCGAGGGCAATTTGATATTATCCAATACTATTTGAGCAATGCCGTCCATACCGGTAAAAAGATGAGGACTGCCGCCTTCGCAAGTGCCATCTATATGCAGAATATAGCCGCCTTTGTGTGACATCAGTTGATTTAATCGTTGCTGTGCCTGCTGATGGGCTATGGCCAGATAAGCAATAAATTTCTTACCAAGGAAACCAATCTCTCGTTGAGAAATGGTTATATTTCTATCTGACAGCAGTGCAATGATTTGCTGTTCTGATAGACAGTGAACAAAAAGTCCATATCCGACAAAAACCAACACATCATACCCATACGTGCACCGATATGGGGTCAAAGAACGAAGCTGTTGACTTTGATGGACCGTGTTATCAATTGGATTGACCAAAACTGTTTCCTTTGCACAAAATGCCCCGATATCCAAAGTCACAACGTTTTTCTTCCTGGTTTTGAGCACTTTCAAATCCCGTTGGCCTACCTCCTGCGGATAAAAGGAAATAGTTGGCTCCTCCGGAAATAGATTCTGCGGACAAATCCCTTCAGTGATTTTGTCGATATACCCTGTGAGACATTTTATGGCTCTGTATCCGAAGTTTTTTTTAAAAGGTCATGGAATTGCAAAAATTGTTTAACAACAACTGGGTCAAAGCGCTCACCCGGAAGAGCAGATTCAATGGCAAGCCGGTCAACTTCAATACCTGGGTTTTTATTATGTGTACTAAAATTTTAACTGCCTGGGTATCAGTGGGCCAACCATCGGTCTTGTGTCGTTCTGCACCCCTTTTTTTGTAGTTGATATTTGTTGGGTGCCGCTGAAAAATAAACAAACCGGCCCTGATGTTTTTCTCGTTTGATTTCGTCGGATTGCTTGATTTGTGAAAAATAGGAACTACTTGAAGGGATCTCAATAATGCTCGAAATATCAGCGGCACTGAGCCCAGCTTCAGATCTTTTACCAATTCAATAATTGTTTGTTTTAAATTGCCGTGCTTGGAAAATAGAGCAAATTGATATTTCCATAATCCATTATCGTCAAATTCAGGAATTTCGGGCAATGTGTAGTAGCGACCGTTTTGATTTATGCTTGTGAATGTTTTCCACTTTTTTAATCTTCTTCTCACTGTTATCGCAGAGCATTGGAGTAATTGCGCCAGCTTTTCAATTGCCATAATTTTGTCTTGCCTAAACTTTTTCCGAACGTCATATTCATCCATTCCCCCTCCGTGATAAAGTATGTGTAATTGTGAACGAATTACGCATACTTTATCATGGATATGGAAGGGGTTTCAAACTATTTTTCCCTGAAATTTTAGGTCGATAGGCTAAAAATGAACATATTGGAGTGAACTTTAAGGAAAACACATACTTTATCAGTTTCAAGTTCGAGGTAGGACGTCATTATTGATGGGGCTTTTCAAGATTCCAACCGTCATTTGCTGCCATAGCAATTTTCTGATACTATTGTATAGTAAATAATCATATAATTTATGGAATCCAGATCCTTTGCTGCCCAGTGATTCCAAGACCTACTGAGTTAGAATTGAAGTATGCCCCATTTATTTTTGTAAAAAGTTATATGACTAATTCATCATTTCATTAATTTACATTGTAGAGGAGACATTATGGAAGTCAAAGACTATTGTAAAGCGATGTTGGCTGAAGTTACTGCTTGGAAAGAAAAATTAGAAGCGATGAAAAAGGTTGCAGATAGATATGCTTCTGCAGAAAAAGAAAAAATTTTACCACTCATAGACCAGCTTGAACAAGAGGTCGCGGCTGCTCAGGCTCGTGTTGATCAACTGGAAAATGAATGCCCGTCAGACTGGTCTCCGATGAAAAAAGAACTGGATGACTTATTCGGAACCGTCGGCACTAACCTTGACAGGGCCTGGAGAGATTTTGATAAGGCCTGGGGAGATTTTGAATCGTAACATCGATGGTTAAAAAATATAATTTTTAGTTTCAAATACACCTGAGTTAGCGGCATAAAGATTGCTTTTTTGAATATAACACATTGAAATTTTAATATAAAATTAATATAATGGCATTAAAAAACATTCACTTCGGAGGTGAAGACCGATGCCGACCACTATCAATGTAAAACATGGAAATGAAAACCTTGTCAGTCAAAGCGGATTGCTCCCTGTAGGTGCATTGCTTAAGTCCATTAATTTTGCTGAGCGCTTCAAAAATTTACCGGATGTACATTGTGTTGATCCTAATATTTCTCATGGAGAGATCCTTTCGTCCATGTTAGGACTTATTTGTGTTGGTAAGCCAGACTACATCGCTATTGAAATTTTCAGGCAGGATCCATTTTTTTTTACCCAAGCTATGGGAATCAGCAATTGTCCTTCCCAATCAACCTTGCGTGAACGTATTGACCTGATCGGGGAATCTGCCAATGAACTTATCAAGGAAGCTTCAGTTGAAATGATTCGAGGCAAAGCACCCGCCATTTCACCAGTTCAGACGAGTGTCGGCAATTATATTCCCTTAGACCTGGATGTCAGCCCCTTTGACAATTCAAAAACGAAAAAAGAGGGGGTTTCAGGACATACAAAGGTTGTGATGGATATGCACCGATGTTCGGATATCTGGGAACTGAAGGATATTTAATCAATGTGGAGCTTAGAAAAGGCAGTCAGCATTGTCAAAAAAACACCCCGGCATTCATTCAAGAAATATTGAAATTAACCAGGCAGATCACCCAAGAACCTCTTCTTATGCGTCTTGATTCAGGAAATGACAGTCAGGATAATTTTGAAATAATAAAAAATACGAAGGTGTTGATGTCTTGGTTAAGCGCAATTTACGTAAAGAATCTTTGGATGGCTGGTTTATCCTGGCTCAGAATACTGAAAACGTTAAATTGATTCGCTGTAAACACAAAAGTGTGTGGGTCGGGCAAACAACTGTTGACCCCAAAGGGCATGCATTGCCACGTCCGATTGTCTTCAAAGTGACTGAACGATATGAAGAAAAAGGAGAACCCCTGCTTTTTCCCAAAATCGAAGTAGAGACCTATTGGATTACCATAACCGGGCTGAGCCCCCAAGAGGTCATTAATTTATACCATGATCATGGAACCAGTGAACAATTTCACTCAGAAATTAAAAGTGATATTGGGTTAGAACGGTTCCCCAGCTGCCATTTTAGCAGCAACAGCCTGATTCTCCATCTCGCTCTTTTGGCGTACAACACCCTTAGAATCATAGGCCAAATTAGTCTTGAGGAACAGGATGAGAACAATCTTCCGGTCAACCGTAGAAAAACAGTCTCACGAAGGAGGTTAAGAACAGTCATGCAGGACTTAATGTATATGGCCGGCCGTTTAATTTATAGTGGCAGGCGGTGGAGCATTTCATTTGGTAAGATTAACCCATTCGCCCAATTGGCTGAGAACGTATTGCACCGATTACGTTGTTCTCCCGGATAAGCGCATTATTGGGTGAAAACTTGGGCTGGAAAAGTTATGCGCAGAGCGCTAATGGTGAACTATTCCTATCTGGCGTGATTTGAGCATGGGAATTGAGTATAGTTCAGTAAAAAAACGGATTAGCTAGGATTGCCAGCCAATAAACCATCAAATATGATCTTAGGTCAGGGTTTGCAGAGGCCAAACCTCAGCAGATTTTTATGTATCAGAGGGCAAAGGCTGATTAGGCAAATTTTATGCCGGGAATTCAGGATACATTTTAAAATGCTTAATTAAGCGTTGATAGCAAATGAATTTTTTGTCAGTTGCTGCCAGAGATTCAAAGACTGTTCGGATTTGTTCCTATATGATGATATATTTAGTCTTTGTAAAAGGTTACATGTCTAAACTTATCATTTTATTACTTTAATTTTAAAGGAGAAATCATGGAAGTTAAAGACTATTGTAAAGCAATGCTGGCTGAAGTTACTGTTTGGAAAGAAAAATTAGACGCGATGAAAAAGCTCGCAGATAGTTTTGGTTCTGCAGAAAAAGAAAAAGTTTTACCCCTTATAGGGCAGCTTGAACAAGAGGTAACGACTGCTCAGGCTCGCGTTGATCAACTGGAAAACGAATGCCCGTCAGACTGGTCTCCGATGAAAAATGAACTGGATGATTTATTCGGAACAATTGGCAGTAGCGTTGACAGGGCCTGGAAAGATCTTGAAGGTGGTAACGTCGGCGGTTAAAAAAAATCATCATTTTTAGTCCGGTATATAAACCCTGGCCCTCAGGGCTTAACCCAAAGCCTGGCCCTCTGGGTCAGGATTCTTTACTTTCAAATACATTTTAAAATGCTTAATTAAGCGTTGATAGTAAATGAAATGTTCGTCAGTTGCTGTCCAGATATTCAAAGACTGTTCGGATTTGTTCCTGTATGATGATATATTTAGTCTTTGTAAAAGGTTACATGTCTAAATTCATCATTTCATTAATTTAATTATAAAGGAGAAACCGATGGAAGTTAAAGACTATTGTAAAGCAATGCTGGCTGAAGTTACTGCTTGGAAAAAAAAATTAGACGCGATGAAAAAGGTTGCGGATAGTTATGGTTCTGCAGAAAAAGAAAAAGTTTTACCCCTCATAGGACAGCTTGAACAAGAGGTAACGACTGCTCAGGCTCGCGTTGATCAACTGGAAAATGAATGCCCGTCAGACTGGTCTCCGATGAAAAATGAACTGGATGATTTATTCGGAACAGTCGGCAGCAGTGTTGACAGGGCCTGGAGAGATCTTGAAGGTGGTAACGTCGGCGGTTAAAAAAAAATCATAATTTTTAGTCTCAAATACACTTGAAAGGCCTCAGTTTTAAAAAAAAATTGGGGCCTTTTGTTGTTTTACACTTTCATATGTTGCGATCTGGAAACGATCGATAAAAAAAGCTTATATTGATGTAATAATTAGCCGGTATTCATGGCTTGACCTGTTCCAAATATTTTTTGAATTCAGGCTATGTGCAAAGAGTTAATTCAATATTTCCTGAAAGGGGTTAAAAAATGGCATATGAAAATGTTTCAACTGAAAATCTTGGGGAACTGACTGTTCTAAGTGAGCAGAGAGAACAGGTTAAAATATCAACACTGTGGCGTAAAAAAAACAGCGGTTTTGGTATTTGTCAGACATTTTGGATGAGTCTTCTGCCGTCAGCAGGTTGCTGATCTTGCCTGTAACGCAGAGCGATTCAGTAAACACAAGGTAGATCTTGTCGTCATCGGGTCGGGTGATCCTGTTCACTTCACGGAATTCCGGGAGAAAACAGGATATCGCGGGTTACTCTTTTCTGATCCGTCACTAAAAGCTTTTTCAGCGTTAGGGTTTTCAAACGGCCTGAAGGGATTTGTGAGTATCGGATCTGTATTTAAGGCTGCGTTTGCATTGAAACAAGGCCATCGGCAGGGTTCGATTCAGGGAAGTACACTTCAGCTTGGTGGCGTGATTGTCGTAGATACTTCAGGTACTGTACGCTACTTTTTTTCATCGGAAAAAGCCGGTGACCACCCAAAGGTTGATGATTTGTTAATGGCACTTGAGGAATAATCGTTTTTAAGTGTCCCACGATAAGTGGATTATTTAAAATAGATTTGATTTCATAGGATAAATATTAACAAAAGGAGGCCTGATGATAAGATTAAAAGAGTCCATTCTCGTTGAACGATCCTTGGGTTATGTCTATAGATATACCAGTGATTTCAGTCATATTCAGGATTGGGACCCAGGGGTGATTTCTTCGTTCAGGGTAGATCAGAAAAAAATTGGCGTTGGTTCACGATATGATCTTGTTTTGAAGTTTGGCCCTTTCCGTCCGAAAATGAGATATGAGATTGTTGAGTATGCACCCCTTTCCAGGGTTGTATTGAACGGGGTGGGCGAGTCCTTCACGGCAATGGATACCATTGTTTTTACAAAAACAGTCACTGGAACACAAATCGACTACCAGGCAGATATCCGCTTTCATCGGTTTGGTAACGTTATTGAGAAAATTTTGTCTCCCATAATGAAAAAAACAGGTGAGAACGCCATGGCAGGCCTAAAACATAAACTTTCCCGAACCCAAGATCTGCCCAATAAAACGATGTGGTTTAAATCAGGGGCTGGCCTGCCTGATTATCTTGCAGATCATTTAATTGTCCCCGGAATGATCCTGTTCAGCCGATTCGGGTATGCGTTGGGCAGAAGATTCTGGTCAGAACCAAAAGGTGTGCTATACGGAAAAAAGATCGTATTGACAGGCGGCACCTCCGGGATTGGGAAAGCGGCCGCATTTAAACTTGCAGAAAAAAAAGCCTTTTTAACCATTATCGCCCGGAACCGTATAAAGGCAGAACAGGTTCAGCAGGAAATTGTTAAAAAGACCGGTAACCCGCATATTGATTTTCTGATTGCAGACTTAAGCCTGATGCAGGACATAAGGGAGGTCTCAGAAACGCTTAAGGCTTCTAAAAAGAACATTGATGTTCTCATTAACAATGCCGGTGCATTGTTTAATGAGCGCAAAAACACCCCAGAAGGATTGGAGCAGACATTTGCGACGGATCTTCTGGGCGTCTTCTTGTTGACACAGTATTTAAAGGATGCCCTTGCCGCATCAAAATCTCCAAGAATTATCAATGTATCATCCGGCGGTATGTATACCCAGAAAATTGAGGTAAACGATCTTGAAAACAGCCAGGGGCAGTATAACGGGGCCAAAGCCTATGCCCGTGCGAAAAGGGGTGTGGTCATTTTGACCCAAATCTGGGCTGAGCAGTTTAAAAAATATGGCATACGGGTAAATGCCATGCATCCCGGGTGGGTGGATACCCCGGGTATTGAAAGGTCACTGCCTGAATTCCATCAACTGGTGAAAAGGATTTTAAGAACGCCGGAACAAGGTGCGGATACCATTGTTTGGCTGGCATCTTCAAAACGGGCGGGTCAATATACAGGGTTGTTCTGGTTAGACAGGCGTCCCCATGAAACCGTCATCTTTCCCGGGACCTGTGAATCAGCACAGGAAAGGCAGATTCTCTGGGAAAAATTAAACGCTTTTCTGTCAAAGGGTTAAGCTGACTTGGATATCGTCTATGCCACCAACGGTAAACCCCGCTTCACATATGGAAAAATAATACATCCATTTTCTGAAGAATGTCTCGTCAAAGCCCAACCTGATGATATTATTCTTATTTGACAGGAAGCGATCCCGCCAGTGCGCCAGGGTTGTGGCATAGTCGGTGCCCATGTGATGGACATCGGATATATGAAAATCGGTATGTTCTGATATGGTGTCTTTAAGAACTTTCAGGCATGGCAGATGACCGCCCGGAAAAATATGTTTTTGAATCCAGTCCCTTTCTTTGCAATAGTTCTTATATCGTTTATCTTCGATTATGATGGACTGAAAGAGCATCCTGCCGCCGGGTTTTAGAAGAGCTTGCCCCCGTTTGAAATATGTGGAAAGAAACTGTGCCCCCACAGCCTCGACCATTTCTATGGAGACAATCCGGTCAAATTTGCCTGTTATATGGCGGTAGTCCTGAAGCTTGATGGTGATCCGGTCTCCAAGCCCTTCATCAATTATGCGTTGGCATGCCCTGTCATACTGTGCTTTGGAGATTGTAATGCCGGTCACATGACAGCCGGTTTTTTGGGCGGCAAACACCGCAAAACCACCCCACCCGCATCCGATTTCAAGAATATGATGGGTGTCCCGGATATCTGCCTGGGTCAGGATACGCATCATTTTATGCTCCTGGGATTTTTCCAGGGAGTCGTCTGGTTGTTCGAACATGCCGCATGAATACATCATCTGATTATCCAGGAAAAGTTCATAAAAGGCATTGCTCAAATCATAGTGGGCCCGGATGTTTTCCGGGGTATTTTTTATTGAATTTATGCGACTGTCATGATCGGTTTTTTCCTTTATCCGGGTAAAAAACGAAAGCAGCAGGTTGCCGTCTGAAAAATGATCCCGGTTCTGAATTAAGATCTTTAACAATTTCAAAAGGTCCGGGGTATCCCATTCAGAATGCATATATCCTTCACCCAATCCGATCTCACCGTCCAAAATCATTCTTGGGAAGAAATTTAAGTCCTTTATTTCCATGATCACAGGCGGGGAATCTTCGGGATGGCCAAAATTGATAATCTCCTGATTCGGCATCTTAATCTTAAAGCCGCCGATGGTGATTTTTTTCAGTGCCTTGAAAACAAGTTTTTGACAAAGGGTTTCAAAAATCCCCGGTTTTTGTTTTTTCATTGTCATGGGGCTTTGGGGAATCGGTTTATCATTAAAGGTTAGTTTCTTCCTGAAAAACAGCTTAAATGCATGGGCATATATTCTGGGAATACTTAAGTGGGGAGCAAACGGGTATTTCGATATTGTTTTTAAATGATTGACAGAGGTCATAGGCACACCCGTTCCCTTGAATTCTGCGGCCAATATTTTTTTGTTATTATTGAACAGCTCGATTTTAATTTCCAATTGGTCTTTGGGATCTGAGAAATAAAAGTGGTAAATGCCTTCAACTTTGTTGAATGGGGACACGTGGAATATTTTGGGGGTTTGATATGTTGCAATCCATTTGCCGGATCCCGGCGTAGCGGCTTTGAGCACATAGGGATGACGTTCCCCGTAGGTATTGTTGACTTCAGCAATGATTGCCGCAAGTGCATGATCGTTAGTATAGCAGTAATAAAAACTGACCGGGTTAAACACATAATTAAAATACCGGGCAGATGTGATCATGGTGATATTGGAAACAGACTGTTTGATCTGATGGCGGCGGAGCAATTCAGATAGTTTTTCCTTGATTGAAAGATTTCCGGGCTGAAGGTAATCCCTGTCATGAATGGATGTGACCGCGGATTTGTTGTAACCAAAAAGGGGATATCGTTGATTGAGACGTGAAAATTCATCAATATCAAAGGCATACATGTACACAGGATAGGACAGATCATGGTTTACAGGCCAGTAGCGACGATGTTTGATTTTTCCTGTAAAAATTTGAGATTTCATAAGGTCACCCCGAATTTTTTTCCAACACTTAGTGCGGACTTAACCCCATCTTCATGAAATCCAAACCCGAAATATGCCCCGCAGAAAAAAGTGTTATTTTCCCCGTTTAAGGTTGGCAATTTTTCCTGAGACCTAAACGCTTCAAAAGAATATTGAGGATGGGTATAATTAAGTTCTTTGATTACATGGGATGGGGGGATTGGGTTTTGTGGATTCAGTGTTACAAAATATCGCTGCTGTGTTTTTAGTCTCTGCAGGTGGGTCATGTCATAGCTTACCGTCACCGGGGCATCTGACTTGGCTTTTTTATGACGCCTATAGTTCCAGCTGGCCCAGGCCCTTTTGCTGGGGGGCATGACGCTTGTATCCGTATGCAGGAATGTTTTATTTTTTGAATAAGACCAGGCCCCTAAAACTTTTTTTTCACCGGCACTTGGGGTTTTAAGCAGCTTCAAGGCCTGATCGGCATGGGTGGCGACCACAACGGCATCAAAATCCTGGGGGGTATCATCGTTAAAATCCAAGGTAATGCCGTCTGGCTTACGGGATATTCGAACCACGGCACGGTTTTTAACAGCCCTGCCTTTGAATGATTTCAGGAAGGCATTGACATAGGAATGGCTGCCGCCTTTGACAAAATACCAGGGCGGATGGCCGCTTACGTCTAACAGTCCGTGGTTTTCATAAAATTGGGCAAAGGTTCGGATGGGAAAGCGGCTGATTTGAAAATCTGAGCCCGACCATATGGCTGCTGCCATGGGGATGATGAACTGGTCAATGACCTCACGGTGAAGGCCTTTTTGTTTTGCATATTCAGATAATGTGATGTCCGGCAGGCCGTTGGAACGATATTCTTTTCTCAGTATCTTAAGAAAGTGTACCATTTCGTAGACAAACCGGAAAAATTTAGGCTTAAGGAGGTTGGCGCGCTGGGCAAATATCGAATTCAGATTTTGGCTGGCATAACACAGACCTGTGCTTTCACAAAAGTAGGAAAATGACATATCGGTCCTGCATTTTTTAACGCCGAGCTGCGACAAGAATTTTATAAAATTATGGTAGGTCCGTTCATTGAGTACGATAAAACCTGTATCCACAGGCGTGCCTGTATCAGGACCGTTGGGGAGGATAACTGTATGGGTATGGCCTCCGAAATAATCATTTTTTTCAAACAAAGTCACTTTGTGCCGTTTTTGGAGAATATATGCGGCACAAATACCGGAAATGCCGGAACCAATAATGGCGATATTCAAGTCGTTTCGCTGTTTTAAATCCATGGCAGCCACCTTTGCAGATACAAAGTCGATTTAAAGATATATATCTCCCCATTCGCTTATTTTTTTTAGTGTTTTGTTAATTTTTACACACAATATATTGTGTTATAATACTCTTGCTCAGAAAAATTATGTCATATTTGGAATGCAAAATCATAATTTTTATATGCAAAAAACAAACCATATAAGAATTAAAAACTAAAATTATTCAGGATTGTCTTTTTTTAGGCAAATAATGACTCCCCATGATTATAAATTGGCTTTTCTGATTTCAAAATAAGCGAATGGGGAGATATATTATCAGGCTATACCCAATAAGAATAAAAACTGCAAATTCAAAATTGGCCGGAATCCGTTCCCTGGAGTTTTACTCAATAACGGCCATGGCTGACCTGATTTCCCGCCGTGGTTACGCCACAACAAGAGTTGAAAGATCCGTGTAGGTTACACAAACGTTCATACAAAAAAAACAATGATAGTTTTAGTTGAAGTGCTGTCTACAAAGCCTCAGTCCGGCAGGTGATGATGGCAAGGTATCCGTCAACCGCTATCTGACGCCTCGTTTTCTATCAGCGCCATTTCATTTAAGAACGCATCTAATGTGAGAATTGTTTTCATGGCTTGACGTCAACGACGTTTTGAAACCGGTTGACCATGAAATACCGTTTTATGGAGATGCGGATAAATGCAGTGGTCGGTGCCCTGGAAAAGTCTTTTAGGTCCGGATGCTTTTTCAGGTATAAATCAAGTGCTTTTTGTGCCATTGATTTATCAATCTCTTCTGAAACACCGGTTCCCGTAACTGATACGGCGTTGTAGAAATCATCGGCCTTATTTTGGCTGTCATGGACAAGAATAGAAACTTTGGGATTTGCCGTCAGATGTTCGTATTTTCGAGTGGTATTGGGGGTTAAAAAATAAAAATATTTAAGATCAGAACTTGAAGCAAATGCAACAAGGTTTGAATATGGCTGGTTGTCTTTCTGGGTTGAGAGAACCGCAAGATTCTGGGATTCAAACAGCCCGGCAATATTTTTTAATACCTGTTGTCTGTCATCACTCATACATCAATCCTATAAGTTTCAACTTTGTTTGTACATGAAAAATTTGTAACTTAAAAAGCTCTTTCAACTTTCGTTATGGGTTGAGCCTCGGTATTGATAGGCCAAGTCAGCCCATGGCTGTTATAAAGAATGGCAACGTTATTTGTAAATATAATTTTTTAAGAGAAGAGGCGATTCATGCAGAAACCGACGCAGAAAGATGCTGCCACGGTCAAAAGTGTGAAAAGCAGAACAAAGGGCCAGCCGAACAGGGCGATCATCATCGGAAGAAGGGCGGGTTTGACTGCCCGGTTGACGAGAAAAACGGCCATCAGCGAGGGCGCAGCGCCCCGTTCCCGCAGTTCCTTGAGAATCGGATACCAGGCAAATATCGGACCTGTTGACAAGATGCCGGCAATAGCGGCAACAAGGGTTTGCTTCACCCCTGTCCCCTTTTGTGTGAATTTTTCAAACCGCGGCGGAGTTAAGAAGAGATTTAAAGCGACCATAAAACAAAACACCAGGAAAAACGGCAGGATCAGCCGGTAGAAAAAATCAATGCTGATTTGAAACGCCACCGCTGTTTTTTCAGGCATTATCCACCAGAGCGTAAGATAGAGGGCGACCACGAAAAGGAGAAACAGTACCTTGAAAGAGTACAGAAATTTAGAAAGTTTTTTTATTGGGCTGTTTGATTGTAACATGTATTATCACTACATAATCCCTACCATAACAAGTGCGATCCCCATGGATAGAATGAAGCACAGAAAATTTCGGGCCACGGCAAAACGTTTGCCAAGGGCTGCACTTTCTGCGGGCAGTTGCACAATCCCGACCGTTACCCAGGCGCATATCAGGGCAATGACCACGCCGATGCCGATGCCCTGGTCAAGCAGGCTTTTCCCAATGACATAACTGTTGGCGGGATTCCCGGTAAACAAGCTTCCAACCAAGGCACCTTTGAAAACACCTTGAAGCGTGTTGCCTGAGAAAAAATCGGACAGGATGCGCTGGGGAATAAACGCGGTCAGCAGGCCAGTCAAAAAGACGACGCCTGCGATAACCGGCAGCATGCTGCCGATCTGGGTAAGGGCCTGGCGGCAGGCATTTGTTACCGCCCGGGCATTTGGCAAAAGGGAGGTGCCCAACGATTCCTTTGGGAGCGCCGCCGAATCTGCAACATGCTCCCGTTCAAATTGTTCAAGGACCTGCGCGGCCTTGCCGGTCATGCCCGTTACCACCGTGATACCCCGAGCCTCAAGCTGCCGCTGACCCACCGGATTTAACCAGCCTGTCAGAAAGGCATCGCATTTTTCGTTAATGGCCATGGTGATGAACTGCAGACCTGTGCCCGGGCCGGATTTCATCGGCCCTTCAAACCATTGCAGTTCCTTAGACAACATGTCCATCACCAGCAGGTGTGACGCCGTTCCCGGTTTGTTGCTCACCTGGGCATCAAGGTTCTGTCCAAGGGCGGTGATGGCAATTTTCATGGGCGTTTCTCTGGCTTTATTTTTTAGAGACTAAATCTGTCTTCAATAGATTGAATCGCATCATCTGCTGCATCCCTAAGATCTTCGTGGGACAGAACGGCCTGATGGGCAGTGATCCAGTCCCGGGTATCAGAGGTGCCGATTTCTCCCAGTGCGTATAAAATGTCTCCTTGAACGGGGATATCTTTGGTAGTGAATGCATCCATTAAAATTTTTTCCAGCTCAGCGCACAGGTTTGGAGCCTCTTGGGCAAGGGTTTCCACCACCACCATGGCACCTAAACGTACAGACCAGGTTTCGTGAAGAAGAAGTCCGGAAAATCCTTTAAATAAGCGCTTGGACGCGAGCATTCGCTCGGTGATCCACTCAGCCCGGCCATCCTCCAGTATGGTTTTCAGGGCCTTTGTATCCAGATCCATGCTCTCTTTATTGACGATCATGTCCAAAATTTCTTCTTCTGTCACAGCCCCGGTCCATCGGGTATCATCATTCAGAATCAAGCAGGGGGCGGACATCACCTTGTCTTTTTCGGCTTTTTCAGGGAACAGGGACCCGTCAATGATGTGAAGGTGAATGTTTTCACAGGCCGCTGCAAGGGGGATGAGTCGTTCAACCATCCCCGGGCAATGAGGGCATTGCAGGGCAATATACAGGGTCAGCCGGCAGGGCGCTTGGATATTGTCCAACGTTTTTTGGATTCCATTGCCCGGATTCGGTTGGTCAAGGGCGTTCAGGCCTTTTAAAAAAGGGGACAGTTCACGTTCCAGGGGCAGGGCGGAATATAGAATATTGTTTGTCAGGAAAAAACCGGGCAGGTCCGCAGGTTGACTGCTATCCATCCAGGATATGGATGTCGATATCTCCTGCCATTGGCGGGCAAAGGTTTCGAATGTTTTTTGCTCGGGATGATCTGTGTCTGCAATGCGTAAGGTTGGGCGTCCCAAAGGCGTCCAGGCCTTGATTCGTTCTTTTGTGGTGTTGTCCATCATTGGCCTCCAGTTGGCTTGGGTGGGTTGCCTGTCTCGTCTGATACTTATCAGAATTCAGGTTTTAAATTAAGGGCAAATCATGTACATAATGGCCTGACATTAAATTAATTTTCTACGGACAGGTTCCATGAAATATATAGCAGATCTGCATATCCATTCAAAATATTCCCGGGCCACAGCCAAAAATCTGGATCTGGAGCATATTTACCATAGTGCCCGGGTCAAAGGCATTACCCTGGTAGGTACAGGGGATTTTACCCATCCTGCCTGGATTCAGGAGATCGAAACAAAGCTTGAGCCTGCTGAACCAGGGTTGTTTGCATTGAAAGATGAGATTGCAAAACAGATTGACGCCGATGTACCGGCTTCGTGCAAAGGAACTGTGCGTTTTATCCTTCAGTCTGAGATTTCCAATATATATAAAAAGGACGCAAGGGTTCGCAAAAATCATAATTTGATTTATCTGCCGGATCTGGACACGGCAAAGAAATTTAATGCCCGTCTGGATGCCATCGGCAACATCAAATCCGACGGCCGGCCCATACTGGGGCTGGATGCCAGGAATTTGCTGGAGATCATGCTGGAAACATCCGACCGGGGATTTTTTATCCCGGCCCATATCTGGACCCCGTGGTTTTCCATGTTCGGATCCAAATCCGGATTTGACACCATTGAGGAATGCTTTGGGGATTTAAGTTCCCACATATTTGCCTGTGAAACCGGCCTGTCATCAGATCCGCCCATGAACTGGCGGGTGAAAGATCTGGACAGGGTCCGGCTGGTATCCAACTCCGATGCCCATTCCCCGAAATTTCTGGGCCGCAATGCTTCGGTGTTTAATACGGATCTGGCCTTTGATGCGGTGCGACGTGCCCTTGAAACCCATGATCTTAACGCATATAAAGGCACCTTGGATATGTATCCCCACCAGGGAAAATACCACTATGACGGCCACCGCAAATGCGGAGTGTGTCTCAATCCCGATGAAACCGCAGCGTTGGGCGGGATTTGCCCTGAATGCGGGAAACCCCTGACTCTGGGCGTGCTTTACCGGGTCCGGGAACTGGCCAACAGGCCCATGGGGTTTAAGCCTGAAAACCGGCATCCCCATTCCTATTTGGTGCCCCTGGCAGATATTTTGTCCCAGATTTTTGGGGTGGGTCCCAATACCAAAAAGGTGAAAACCCATTATGATAAGGCTGTCACTGCCCTGGGGCCGGAACTTGCCATACTCACACAGCTCTCACCTGAAATCATTGAACGTGCCGGTGTGCCTTTACTGGCCCAAGCCATACAAAAAATGAGAGACGGGGAGATTCACATTGACCCCGGGTATGACGGTGAATATGGGACGGTCAATATCTTCACCCGGGAAGAAAAGGAAGACATCCAGGGAGAAAAAAGTCTGTTTGCCGGCTCTTCGCCCCGTGAAAAAACAAAAAAAACGGTCGGCGCACCGCGTATTCGTAAAAAACCCCAAAGCAAAGATGTGGCATTACCTGCATCTGAAAAAAACGAACTCCCGGCACCCGTTGTCCCCAAACATATCCTGGACGGCCTGAACCCCGAGCAGGACAGGGCGGTTAAATCCGAATCAAGGGCCGTGGTGATCCAGGCCGGGCCGGGCACGGGAAAAACCCGTACCCTTACGGCCAGAATTGCCTGGTTGCTCAGGGAAAACCGGGCTATCCCTGAAAACATCCTGGCTTTGACCTTTACAAATAAGGCGGCCGGCGAACTTTCGGACCGGATTGAATCCTTTATTTCAAAGGGCGGACACCTTGTGACAGCTGCCACCTTTCACGGGTTCTGTCTTAAAATGCTCAAGCGTTATTCGGATTTCAAGCGTGGCCTCATGGAGGATGACCTGCGTTTTGAAATGCTGGGTCTGGCGGTCAAAGCGGTGACGGGCGAAAAAAAGGTGCTCAAAAGAACCGTGTCAAAACTGGATGCCTGGATCAGTCGACAAAAGCAGCAATTAAAGGAACCTGGTGATGAGGGGCAGGGGGACGCGGCAAACAACGGCATTGAATATTTCGATCCGGTTTGGCCCGAGGTGTACAAAACCTATGACCAAATGCTTGAAGAACGCGGCCTGGCAGATTTTGAAGATTTGATTTTTATCTGTTTCAGGCTTTTTTCCAGGGATGCAGCCCTGCTCGAACAGGTACGCCAACAGTATAAATTTATTTTTGTGGATGAGTACCAGGATTTGAACCTGGGCCAGTATAAGCTGGTGAAGCTTCTTTCACAAGACAGTCACATTTTTGTGATTGGTGACCCCGATCAGTCCATCTACGGATTCAGGGGCTCGGACAGCCGGTTTTTCTACCGGTTTGAACAGGATTTCCCCGGGTGCGAACAGATCCGTCTGCGCCAAAATTACCGGTCCACCCAGACCATCCTGGACGCCTCGTTCCAGGTGATTTGTACCGGTGATGACAAGGATAATGAGAGGCATAAAATTTATGCAAGCCTTGACGGCACACAAAAGATTTCCATCAATGAAACTGCCGGCGAAGGCGCCGAGGCGGTTGCCGTGGGAAAGATCATTGAAAAAGGGGTGGGGGGGATCTCTTTTCTGTCCATGGATAAGGGCACGGGACCGGACTCCGGGACGGACAAGGAATATGCCTTTTCCGATTTTGCCGTGCTCTATCGTACCCGGCAGCAGGCCCAGGCCTTTGCCCAGGCCTTTGAGAAGGTTGGCATCCCTTTTCAGACCGCAGACCGGGAACACTGGATCGATATGGCAGGCATAAAAGACCTGTTGGCCCTGGTGCGGATTTTTCTTGGCCGTGGCAGTAACGCAGATCAGCAGCAATTTGCACAATTTTTACCCAGGATTGCAGCGCTTTCAAATCCCATGGACACGTCAACGTTTCTTGATACCTTGGGTGGCTGGCTGGATATTACGGCCCTGGGCCAAACTGATGAAAAATTGGCAGCGGCATGGCAGCGGCTTAAGACACTGGCAGACCGGTATTCTTCTCCTGGTGAGCTTATAGACAACCTAAGGTTGGATCAGGACCCAGATTTTCTGGACAAATCCGTTGAAAAGGTCTCTTTGATGACCATGCATGCGGCCAAGGGGCTTGAGTTTCCAGTTGTTTTTCTTACCGGATGCGAAAACGGCACGATTCCCTTTGCCCGGGACGGGAAAACCGTGGAGGACCCGGATGAAGAGCGTCGCCTTTTCTACGTGGCCATGACCCGGGCAAAGGAGATGCTCTATTTGACATATGCACGAAAAAGACGCATATTCGGCCGGGAACAGCAAAGAATCCGGACCTGTTTTATTGATGATATTGAAAAGAAACTGGCCCGTTATGAAAAGGGGAAAAAGCAGGTTAAAAAACCAAAATCCAAGGATATTCAGTTGGAATTATTTTAAATTCTGCTTAAAATATTAACAATAATGCACAAATCAAAAAAAATGAAAATGAAACGAACACCTTATAGAAAACTGGATTTAGACCATGGCCACTGCCTTGAAGTTTTTGACGATTCAAGAAAAATCGGGGCAGATGCCTGGGTCGTGATTATGACCGCAATAATGAAGATTCCTGTGGAAACGTCATTGTTCACCTCTGAGCCGTTGTCTGATAGTGAATTTGATGATATCTTAAGCACATTAGGGTCTCCCATTGAATATCGATACCAGCTGAAACGTAATATGATCATGGCTCATGAAAAAGATGACGTTCTGGAAAATCTGGTAAATACATTTTTCGAAAACACCGGCCGATACGTGGCTAACCCTAAGTTTCCAGAGAAACTTGCATTAAAAGCTTACAGGGAGCGGGTTGAAAAGGACAAAAAGAAAAAATAGAACTGTAAATATTTCGCGTCTTTGGGCGGCATTTTTTCTTTTCATTTGTCTGTGTCTGATATGGCCCTGCACAGCCCTGGGGGATATATACCGGCATGTTGACGCCGATGGGGTGGTGCATTTTACCAATACGCCTACGGCTGAAGGCTATACCCTTTATCTCAAGGAAAAAAAGGGGGGTGGACTACCGGCCCGGACAAGAAGATTCAAGGCCGGGCCTAGTATTTACGATAATATTATTCTCAAAGCCGCCAGGGCCTTTGGTGTGGACCACGCATTGATCAAGGCCGTAATCCATGCGGAGTCCAGTTTTAACCCCAAGGCTGTGTCCAGCAAAGGGGCACGGGGGCTTATGCAGATCATGCCCCGGAACGATGCCTCCCTGAATATTTCAAACCCCTTTGATCCGTCCCAGAATATCATGGGGGGCACCCGTTATTTGAAGCGGATGCTCATTCGGTATAATGAAAAACTTGCCCTGGCGCTTGCTGCCTATAACGCCGGCCCCTCGGCTGTGGACAAATACAAGAAAATTCCGCCCTATGAAGAGACCCAGACCTATGTACAAAAGGTGATGTCTTTGTATTCACGATATAAACGCACTTGAGGATCAGGTCCTTTTTTTGCTTTTTACGCCTCTGTCTTGATCTTCTTTATGAAATCAAGCAATTTCTCGCGCATTTCCGGTCGTTCAAGGGAAAATGACAGATTGGCCATTTGAAATCCGACCTTGTCCCCGCAGTCAAACCGGGTACCCTTGAATTTATATCCAAAGATCGGCTGTTCGGTTAAAAGTCCCTTCATGGCATCCGTGAGCTGAATTTCTCCACCGGCCCCAGTCTTTTTTTTCCCAAGATATTCCCAGATTTTTGGGGTAAGAATGTACCGTCCCACAATGGCCAGGTTGGACGGGGCGTCTTCGGGTTTGGGTTTTTCCACCATATCATTGATTTTTACCATATCTTCTTCCAGAGGGCTTGCATCCAGAATGCCGTATTTATCCGTCTGATCCTTTTCCACTTCCATGACAGCGGCAATGGAGGCGCGGAACCGTTCAAATTTTTCCACCATTTTAGAAAGTACAGGCTTATCCGGGGTCTGGATCATATCGTCGGCCAGAAGCACGGCAAAGGGCTCGTCCCCCACAATGTCCCTGGCGCACCAGATGGCATGGCCAAGCCCCAGCGGATCATGCTGGCGGGTGTAGACAATGGTGCCGGTTTCGGGGACCAGTTCATTGACCTGCCGCAGCAGGTCGGTCTTTCCCTTGGCTTTGAGCATGGTTTCTAATTCATAACTGCGGTCAAAGTGGTCTTCCAGAGCCTTTTTCCCCCGGCCCGTGACAAATATGATCTGTTCAACGCCGGCGTCAAACGCCTCTTCAACAGCATACTGGATAATGGGTTTATCCACCACGGTCAGCATTTCCTTGGCCATGGCTTTTGTGGCCGGGATGAACCGGGTGCCGAGACCTGCTACCGGTAATACCGCTTTTTTTACTTTCATAATGACTCCTTGAATGCTTGATACTGAAATTTCCCCTGATGCTCGGGGCAGGTCCATCAGAATAGACCCCAATATTTTGTTGAGGGCCTGTTTATCAATAGGTTATCGAAGTGAAATATCATGCGATTTCAGCCGATTCCTCGATTTTTAAACAGGCTCTGATGTTTGGACGCTTGTTTCAATTGAAATTTTTTATGTTTAACCCATTTTGTGACCAACGAAGTAATCGGCAAAATTTACGGTTTTCGGTCGCGCACTGCTTTATTTTTAGATTAGCAGAGGCCTTTGTGTCAATCCCAAAATGAACAATCCTGCAGGGTTTGCGGAGTCGTTCGCTGGGTGGGCCCGGCTATCCGATTGACATCATTGCCTATTTCCAGTATGGTATCTGCCTTTATATTGCTTGTTATTAATTGATGAGGAAATAGTTAATGAACGCTGAAAATAAGACAGATGAAACACAGGCCCAGGCGGAAATTCTGCCGGAGCAGCTTAGCCTTAAAAGTCGGTTTAAATTTAAATGCCATAAAGGTGTCTCTTGTTTTACCGAGTGCTGCAGGGGGATTGATATCATGCTCACCCCCTATGATATCTTAACTATGCGAGAAAAACTGGATTTGGATTCGGAAAAATTTCTGGCCATATTTACTACCCCCCATCTTCTTGAAAAAGCGGATCTGCCTGTGGTGACCATCAAGCTCCTCGATGATGAGCGTCGGTCCTGTCCTTTTGTCCAGGACAAGGAGGGATGCATGATTTATGAGGACCGTCCCACCACTTGCCGGTACTATCCCCTTGGCGTAGGTTCTTTGAGTTATTCCGGGGAGCAGACTGATGGTGATAAAGATGAGTTTTTTTTCATGATTAAGGAACCCCATTGTAAGGGCTTTGATGAAGAAGATGAATGGACCGTAGGGGAATGGCGTGAAGACCAGGGCGTCGATCTGCGTGACGAGGTCAATGAAGGCTGGTTGGATCTCATGGTCCGTAAGAAATCTTTGCCGGCCAGCATGCAGTTGTCCGAACAGGCTAAGCAGATGTTTTTTACGGTATGCTATAATATCGATAAGTTTAAACGATTCGTGTTTGAATCCTCTTTTCTTACCAGGTACAATATCCCGGAAGAACGGGTGGCCCAGATCAAAGATGATGATGTTAAATTGCTTCAGTTCGGATTTGAATGGTTAAAAAATACTTTTTTCCAAACCGGAGAGGAGATGTTTAATCCCAAAGATGAAAACGGGGACACAACAGCCGCTGAATAGTGTTTGAACGTAAAGTCACCCATCTGCGTCGTTGCAGAAAAATTTGCAATCCTTACAACCATACGGTTGCTTCGGTTACAAATTTTTCTGCGCCTTGCATCTGGGCAACTTTACGCCCCAATACGGGATTTCCCTCAAACACTAATAGTTATACCATAGGTTTTTATGGGCCGCCGAATCATTCAGGCGGGCGTCAATGTCCAGATTAAAGAAAGAGGCTGCCGGCGCAAGAATTTCAGGATTGTCCGCCTGTACTTTTTTTAATGCAGAAAGTGCCAGATCAAATCCTTTTTGGGTTATTTTTCCCAAGGGCGGACGGCAGGGGCCGCACGGCATGCCAAGGATCTGCATCATGGTTTTCAGGGGCAACGGATTTCTGGCCCTGCATTTGACAGGCCCGTATTTACTTTCCTCTTCGGTGGTGATGACCACAAGATCCAGCAAGGGCGACAATGCGGTCTGAAGGGCAAGGGCGTCTTGGGTTTTACCCTGGTTAAGCAGTTCAACCATTTGGGTCATGGATGCCGGTGCAATATTTGACATGACTGAAATGGCGCCGCAGGCCCGAATCTCTTCCTCTGCCATGACCCGGCAGACCAGGGCATCGTCCCCGGAAAAGATATTGAAATTGTCTCCGCAAAGTTTTCTGGTTAGCTTCATGTTGTCCATATTACCGGTGGCTTCCTTGACACTTTTTACATTGGCACAGTTGTCCGCAAGTATGGCAAGATCCTGTGGCAGCATCTGTGCACCGGTACGTCCCGGTATAATATAAGGAATAATTTCCAGGCCCGGAGTTTCCTTTGCCACCACTTCGTAATATTCCCGCCGGATTTCAAGGGAGGATGGTCCATTGTAGTAAGGATCCACCAGAAGCACACCGTCCACGCCCTGTTCTGCTGCATGGGATGTACCGGTTAAGGCTTCATTCGTGTTGTTTGAACCGGTGCCGGCGATGCACTTGCATTTGTTCCTGGTCTGTTTGGTAGTCAGATCAATAACCAGATTATGTTCTTCCCATTTGAATGTAGGGCTTTCACCAGTGGTGCCGGTGGCAAGAATTCCGGTAATCTGGTTTTCAATCTGGAAATCAATGAGCCCGGACAGGCCGTCCCGGTCCAGATCTCCTGCCGGGGTGAACGGGGTGATGAGTGCTGTGTAGCATCCGTGTTCCATAACTTTCAAACTCCTGATGGTTATTTGCGCTGCAAGCGCGGATAAAACAATTTGCCCAAAAAAACGTTGTGTCTACTCTTTACAGGGGCAGGCGCTTTAGGTTTCCCCGAAAGAGCTTGACACTCGAATAAAAAAATTTATTATATAAAAATTTTGTATAAACACAATGATAAAGTCATAAAAGAGCCAAAGGAGACATAAATGGCCGATTCCAAAACTCTGCCCCAAGATGCAGACGAGCAGATCGTACGGCTTAGGCAAGCACTGGTCCAAAATGCCGAATGCGGCACAACCCACTATAACCTGGCTGTTGCGCTGATTGGTAAGCAGGAGTTTGCGGAAGCGGAAAACGTGCTTCATGACGCCATTGACTGCAGCCCCACCCTGGCAGAGGCCTATGTCCAGCTTGGAGGGCTTTGCCTTCAACGGGGGGACATTGAGGGTTGTTTTCGGTTCAATCAGCGAGCCACCAAGGCCAGGGCCGGCTTTGCAGAAGGCTATGCAAATATGGGCTTTGTTCTGCTGCAGCTGGTGGACGGCAAAAATGCCAAGGAAGATGAGGAGAAAGTGGACAAGGCAATTAAAAATTTAAAGAAAGCCATTATCCACAACAAAAATTTCGTTCAGGCCTATACCACCCTGGGGACGGCTTACTTCATGAAAGGATTGGTGGAAGAGGGGGTCAAGGCCAACCTTCAAGCTCTGTCCGTGGAGCCCAGATTCCCCATTGCCCATAATAACCTGGCCGTAGCCTATCTCGAACTTAAAGATTACAAACAAGCCATCAAGCATTGTGATATAGCCGTGGATTTAGGTTTCGAAGTCAACCCGTCACTGCTGGATGAACTTGCCCAACACCGGGACGCATAATCACACCTGTGATGACAGGTTTTTATTGACATACGGACATATAAATTCTATATCAGCTATGTTATTTTGCTTATAATGTCTAATTCAAAGCGTTTATTTCTTACTAACGTTTTGAAATGATAGGAAAAAAGAATATTAATGGAAAGTTGGAAAACTCTTTTCATTGTTGCATGTAAATCAACTTTTAACGGAGGTAAGTAAATGGCTAAGCATGAAACTCCTTTCCTGGACGAGCTGGAAAACGGCCCGTGGCCTAGCTTTGTTTCTGACCTGAAACAGCAGGCAGAAGTCAGAGCCAAGAATGAAAAAGGCGTTGAATTCCAGATCCCTCAGGATTGTGTAGACGACCTTCTTGGCGTTGTAGAACTTTCTTACAAACATGGGCGGACCCACTGGAAACACGGCGGGATCGTTGGCGTATTCGGTTATGGCGGCGGCGTTATCGGTCGTTATTGTGACCAGCCCAAACTGTTTCCCGGTGTTGAGCATTTCCACACCATGCGTGTAAACCAACCCTGCGGTAAATACTACAGCACTGAATATCTCAGACAACTGACTGAACTGTGGGACTTCAGGGGCTCCGGTGTGACCAATATGCATGGCGCCACCGGCGATATCATTTTGCTGGGTACCACCACTCCTCAGTTGGAAGAAGTCTTCTGGACACTGACCCATGACTTCGGACAGGATTTGGGCGGTTCCGGTTCCAACTTAAGAACCCCTGCGGACTGTCTTGGACAGTCCAGATGTGAATATTCCTGCTACGACACCAGCGCGCTTTGCCATTTCCTGACCAATGAATATCAGGATGAGCTGCATCGTCCGGCATTCCCGTACAAGTTTAAGTTCAAATTTGACGGCTGCCCCAACTGCTGTGTTGCTTCCATCGCACGTTCCGATATGTCTTTTATCGGTACCTGGAAGGACGACATCCGCATTGATCAGGACGCAGTTAACAAATATGTTGAAAAAGATCCTGCATATCCTGCAAATGCCGGTGCACACAAAGGCAGAGACTGGGGCCCCTTTGACATTAAAAAAGAAGTTCTTGACCTTTGCCCCACACACTGCATGAAGTTTGAAAACAAAAAATTGACCATTAATACTGAGCACTGCACCCGCTGCATGCACTGTATCAACGTAATGCCCAGAGCACTGAAGATTGGTAAAGAAACCGGTCTGTCCATTCTCTGCGGTGCCAAGGCACCGATCCTCGACGGTGCCCAGATGGGTTCCCTGCTGGTTCCCTTTGTTGAAGTCAATGCCGATAATGATTACGAAGCAATTACCGAAATCATTGAAAATATCTGGGATTGGTGGATGGAAGAAGGCAAGAACCGCGAGCGTCTTGGTGAGCTGATCATGCGCCAGGGCTTCCAGAAACTTCTGGAAGTAACCGGCATTGAAGCTCAGCCCCAGCATGTTGCCTACCCGAGAACCAACCCCTACATCTTCTGGAAAGAAGACGAAGTTCCGGGTGGCTGGGAACGTGACGTTGACGAATACAGAAAACATCACTTAAGATAAAAAGGGAGAATCATAATGGCATTTATTTCCACAGGGTATAATCCCGCCAAACCGATGGAAAACAGAATCACCGACATCGGTCCTAAAGACTATCACGACTTTTATCCTCCTGTTATCGCAAACAATAAAGGCAAATGGTCTCATCATGAAATTCTGGAACCCGGCGTACTGGTTCATGTCGGCGATTCCGGAGATGAAGTCTATACCGTAAGGGTCGGCGGTTGCCGCCTGATGTCCACCTCGCACATCAATGAAATTTGCGACATTGCTGACAAACATTGTGACGGGTATGTACGTTTCACCACCCGTAACAATATTGAGTTCATGGTTGACTCCAAGGATAAAGTAGAACCCTTGAAAAACGATCTGGCTTCCAGAAAGTTTGCTGGTGGTTCCAATAAATTTCCCATCGGCGGCACCGGTGCAGGTGTTACCAACATCGTTCACACCCAGGGCTGGATCCACTGCCACACCCCTGCTACTGATGCTTCCGGTACCGTAAAGGCTACCATGGATACCCTGTTTGATGATTTTCAGCAGATGAGACTGCCGGCTCAGCTTCGTGTTTCCATGGCTTGCTGTCTGAACATGTGCGGTGCGGTTCATTGCTCTGATATTGCCATCCTCGGATATCACAGAAAACCGCCAATGCTTGACCATGAATACCTGGACAAGGTCTGCGAAATACCACTGGCCGTTGCTGCCTGCCCGACTGCAGCTATCAAACCATCTAAACAGACTTTAGCTAATGGCACTGAAGTAAAATCAGTTGAAGTTAAAAACGAACGTTGCATGTATTGTGGTAACTGCTACACCATGTGTCCTTCCATGCCACTTGCTGACACCGAAGGTGACGGTATTGTTCTCATGGCTGGTGGTAAGGTATCCAACCGTATTTCCGATCCTAAGTTCTCCAAGGTTGTTGTGGCCTTCCTGCCCAACGAAATGCCTCGCTGGCCGTCCATGACCGACGCCATCAAAAAGATTGTTAACGCCTATTCAAATGGCGCCAACAAATACGAACGTCTGGGTGACTGGGCAGAAAGAATTGGATGGGAAAAATTCTTTTCAGCTTGTGAACTTGACTTCACGCATCATTTGATTGACGACTTCCGTCAGCAGGCCTACATGAGCTGGCGCCAGACCACTAACTTTAAATTCTAGTTCAGTAACCGGAATCTGAATTTATTCGTTATTTATATTGGATGGACCGGGGTGCCTTTTTGTTGTACTCCGGTTCCGTCCTTTCAACTAAAAGGAGTCTGACATGAGCGACCTTCTCGATAATACAGAAGAAGCAAGGAAAGCTGTTGTTGAGTGGCTGACCAAAAAGGCCAAAACAAAATCCAAATTTTATATCAAAGATTTTTACAAAATTTTTCCCGATGACAAACCCAGAATGATCAAAAAGGTTGTCAATAAAATGGTTGAAGATGAGATTCTTGAGTACTGGTCTTCCGGATCCACCACCATGTATGGCCTTAAAGGTGCCGGCATCCAGCACTCTTCCGAAGGCGAAAATTAAAAAGATTGCAGCTTAATTCATGATCGTCAGTAGGGAAAAAATCCCTGGAGTTGTTATTGCTGGACTCAGGGGTGGTTCAGGCAAGACAATAATATCCCTCGGGATAACTGCTGCGTGGATTGCTCAGAATATAACAGTGGCCCCGTTTAAAAAGGGTCCTGACTATATTGATGCCGGCTGGCTATCACGGGCAGCCGGTCGCCCCTGCTATAATCTTGATACCTATCTGTGCACCCAGTCGGTCGTACAAGCCTCTTATCTTACTCATTCTCAACCTTGTGATATTGCCTTGATCGAAGGCAACCGTGGCCTTTTCGACGGCATTGATATTGACGGGACCACTTCCACAAGTGAACTTGCCAAATTGTTGGATCTTCCGGTGGTACTGGTGCTGGACTGCACGAAATCCACCCGGACCATAGCTGCTGTACTCATGGGTTGCATGCAGTTTGATCCAGATATCAATATTTGCGGCGTTATCCTCAACCGTCTGGCAGGAAAGCGCCATGAGGGAAAAGTTCGTGCAAATATTGAACGGTTTTGCAATATCCCGGTTCTTGGTGCTTTACCAAAGCTTACGCAGGAAGCTTTTCCCGAACGTCATATGGGGCTTGTCACTTCCGAAGAACACGGAGAAAGTGATATGTCTTTGACTCGGGCCAGGCAGGTGGCCTTGGACAATATTGATATTGATAAATTGTTCGGGTTAGTTACTTCGTTTAAGGGGCAGGGTATGCCGGTTGTTGACAACGCCAGGCAGGAGCAAGATGCTGTTCTGGAAATTAATACGACAGGAAACCTAAATTCGATAACGGAGAACGATACTGTTACCATTGGCGTTGTCCGGGATTCGGCATTTCAGTTCTATTATCCGGATAATATTGAGGCCTTGGAAAATCTGGGTGCCAGGGTTAAATTCATCAGTCCTTTATCCCAAACCGACATCCCCGAAGTTGACGCCATTTATATGGGAGGCGGCTTTCCTGAAACCCATGCAACCCAGCTATCTGCCAATCAGGCTTTTAGAGATAATTTAAAAGTCCTGTCGCGCAAAGGTCTGCCCATTTACGCTGAATGCGGTGGCCTGATATTCCTTGGTGAGAGCATCTGCCTTGATGAGGTGGTTTACCCCATGACCGGAATTCTGCCCTTACGGTTTGGGCTTTCCAAAAGGCCCCAGGGACATGGATACACTGAAGTTGAGGTGGTGAATGAAAATCCTTTTTATGCCAAAGGAGAAGTGCTTCGCGGTCATGAATTCAGATACTCCAAGGTGATTTCCATTGATTATGAGGATACTGCGATGGCATTTAAAATGATCCGGGGGAAGGGTATTCTCGAAAAAAAAGATGGATTTTTTAAAGACAATACCTTTGGCACATATACCCACATCCATGCCCTTGGTTCCACCCGTTGGGCACCCTCTCTGATTGCCAAAGCCAGACGCTTTAAAGCCTCCCGCGAATAATCCATCATCCATTCAATCACACTGGCCTATGAAATTAAATCGTATTCAAATTAAAATTTTTGAAAAGCTTAGCAAAGAAAAAGGTATTGAAGCTGACGATTATATAAAACAGTTTTCTATGGAATTCATCCATATGCAACGGGATGGACTCCAAGACCTTAGCGAAGAAGAAGGCGATAATTGGATTCATAGGGCATATCTTTTATCCTTGTAATCACTTGGATAGATATCGGGCGATATTCCATTTCAACCACTCGTTTGTGGATTCCTGGATTGGATCCGGGAATCACTGAAGCGAATGTATTTTTCTTATAACAGCCATGGGCTGACTTGGTCTATCAGCGCCCAGTCTCAGCCCACAACGAAACAAGAAAGTAATTCAAGAACTTATTGAGACTTTCTTATAAAAATTCAATTTGATTTTCATCAACCCACCCTACACAAGAAATTGCAACCCTTACAAAACCTCTTTCACATTCATTGGCCCAGTTTTCATTAAATTCTTTTCGCACAAATTTCATTATAAAGTCGGACAATTTTAAATTCACAATCAAAAGATTCTTTTTATATTTTCAAACTGCAACTCATATCGTTTGATCAACACATCCGGCATTGTTGCTTCCATCGTTTTATTTAATCTGCGGTCCTTACTATCACCAACTTATGCTTTCATTCATAAATATAAATTAGATTTTTTTTTGTTTTATCCCCCCATGGACAAACTTTAATGCAAATACCGCAGATAAGTGGTTCCGTATTTGGAATTTTACCAAACACATCACGCACTTGATATAGACATTTTTTGAAATCAATCGCCTCTGATCTGCTTGAATAATGACTGTCGGTACTCGCGCCAATGATTGCGCCGGCCGGACAATGGTCTTTGCATAGATGACATTTTCCGCATCTGTTCTTAATCGGCAAATCCGGCTCAAAATAAGTGTCGGTAAGAACCGTTGTCAATCTAATCCTGGGACCAAAATCAGGATTTACAATCAAAAGGCTTTTACCTTGTAGGTTTCATTATATTTGGCTTAAATCTCTTTACCGTTCAGGTAAATTTTAGGGATAATGCGGCTGTTTTTTTTCAGCATGGCAGAGACCCCGCAGTAGGTCTCCATTGAAAGGGAAACGGCCCGTCTGATTTTTTTTGTATCTTTTTCATTGCCGGTGATGTGGTAAGACAGGATAATTTCCTTAAAGATTGAAGGTTCTTGGTCTGTCAGTTCTGTTTCTGCAGTGATTTTTATATCCTGGGTATCCACCCTCATTTTGCCAAGTATCATGGCCACATCAATGCCGGTGCATCCGATCAGGCCGCTTAAGAGAAGGCCTTTGGGCGATGGTCCTGCGCCTTCACCACCAGCGCTTTCAGGGGCATCAAGGGTGTAAGTGTAGCTGTCCTGCTTGATTTCAAAAGCCAGTTTTCCAGTTTTTCTGCCTGATATTTTCATGTGGTCCTTATTGTTTGGGTTCACGTTCTTTTTACACATACCAGCAATCTGTCTCAGGTCAAGTACTTAATATCCATCTATAAAAAACTCGTCGTTTTTTTCGGATCCTTATTTCCAAAGATGAATATCCTGGATCTCTGGTATGCTGCCTGCTATAGTCATGTAGTCAGTTCGTTGTTGAAAAGACTATCCTGAGGTTGTTCAAATGAAAATACCTGCAAAAAGATCGTTGACCACAGGAGAGAAAACAGGCATTGCCGCGTTTATTCTGGCAGGTTCCTTTTTTGTTTTGTGGGGACCAATATGGAGTACCCTTCCCCTGGCAGGATTTGTTTTGCTCTGCCTGGTGGCTCCTTTTGCCACGGATTACGGTTTCTTTCTGCCTGTTGTCTGCCGGGGGGGGCGTAACGTTCGTAGTGTTTCTCTCTCCTTTGACGATGGTCCCGACAGTATGACAACCCCTTTTGTTCTGGAAATACTTAAATCGTACCAGATGCCGGCTACGTTTTTTGTCACAGGGAAAAATGCCCGCAGCCATCCGGATCTCATTGCCCGGATTCTGGAGCAAGGTCACACCATTGGCAACCATACCTATTCACATGATTCCTTGATTATGCTCAAATCATATCAGCGCCTCAAGGATGAGATTAATAAAACCCAGAGGGTTCTTGCGGCCCATGGCATCCGACCCCTGGTTTTCAGACCCCCTGCAGGCATTACCAATCCGAAATTGAGACCTGTTCTGGCAGAACTTGGACTGAATGCCGTGAATTTTTCTTGCCGGGCCATGGATAAAGGAAACCGCAGAATAGCCGGGATCGCTTCAAAAATTCTGAACCGGGTGCGACCCGGTGATATTATTTTGCTCCACGATTCAAAACCCTGGGCTGAAAGCCCTGGCGTGCCGGATGATACAGCTATCTCCTCGTTTTTAATCGAACTTGGGCGTGTATTGGATGGACTTGAAACCCAAAAGCTTTCTGTGGTGCCGTTATCGGAACTGATCGGGCAGCCGATTATGGAACAGGTGGAACCTATCGATGCTTTTGCAGAATGGATTTGAACGATTAGACTTTTGGGTTAAGGTTATCCGAGTTTGCGGGCACAGAGGGTCCGATACCGGGGAGATCTCCAATGATCTTGAAGGCTGCACCCAGACAGCCGTAACAGGCATCCTTTTTTCTAAAATCGGACAGCGATGGCTGCGATATCGTCATGGCACTTGAATCGGGGACAGATCAGGCAATGGGGATCTTTTTCTTCCTGGCTGCGGATCATCTGTTTCAGTCCTTCCAGACCCAGGTTCAGATAGGTCCTGATAAGGTCGTTGAAATCCTTGCGCGGTTTCGGTTCAGGCTGGGGGATGGACAGACCGTCGGTAAAAATCAGAACATGGGCCACCCGGTCCAGGGTTTCCTCTCCCTGATTCAGGAATTCTTCAGCTGTTTTTTCGCCGTTAAGCACCCCATAGGTGATGTTCATGCCTGAACGGACCTTGCGGATCTGGCCGGCCAGTTTACCGCGCATGAGATCGATGACCTGCTGCTGGTCTGTTTGGTTACCGTGTTTTGGAGAACTATGTGTCTTTCCGGCCCCGGGTAGATGGGTGCGGACCAGTTTCTTCCACAGCGTCAGGGTCTCATGGTCATGGTCTTTCCGGTCCACCAGAACTCTGTGACTGCCGTCCTCGTAGATAAGAATGATTACGGCATCTCCGCTCTGGATCCATTCCAGGGACTGGTCCTTGAGTCGTACAACCGCCGCACTGGTACACCAGAGATTTTCCTTTTTTGAGGTGTCCACCCCGTTGGAAACCATCTGTGCCATAATCGCATCGTTGGCCTGACAGGCCAGTTGGTTAAGGGGGAAATGGTTCTTTTTAAATACTGCGCCAGCCGTGTGGGAGGCAATGGTTCCCCCGGTTTGGTTTTGGTCAAATTTTTGGCTGTTCAGGCTGGTTGCTCCGTCAAAGACTCCCAGGATATTGTCCTGGATTATTAAAAAGTCTTCGTTCTGAACGGCGGTTCCTTTTTCCAGGATGGTTTGGACCTTTATTTTTGGATAACGCTTTATTTCCATCATTTTATTATAAAAACAGGAAATTTTCTGTCAAAAAGATAATATTAATCTGTATTGGAGGTATATATAGATATCTTATATATTATTGCTTTTAATCTAAATCTTTACCATAATTTTGAGCCGCTGGTATAAATTTTTTATGCAACTATTGCCTGGTGGCGGCATTTTTGTTCTGGTTTCCCTGGCAAACATATCCACTCAACCAAGCAGAATACTCCGCATGATTTGCCTATTTTTTTACATCCCCCATGGGAACGGTGATGGTAAAGAATGTGCCCTTATCCACTGTACTTGTACAAAGGATTTCTCCATTCAGTTTTTTACTGACAAGGTTAAATACCAGGTGCATCCCGAGTCCGGTACCACCGGAGCCGCGTTTGGTGGTAAAAAAAGGATCAAAGATTTTTTTCTGCTGCTCTTGTGTCATACCTTTCCCGTTATCTTCATAGCGGAGAATGATTAAATGATCATCGTTTTTAACGGTAATGGTAATCTGTCCCTTTTCTATATTTTCAAATCCGTGGAGAAGAGAATTCATGACAAGATTGGTCAATACCTGAGAGAATGCCCCAGGATAACTGTTCATCTCCAAATCTTCAGGTGCATCCACATTTATAGTATGTTTGGTCTTTTTTATGCGTGGATAGAGACTGAATAAAATCTCATCAATATACTGTTTTATATTAAAAATTCGTCTTTCATCACTGGATTGGTCAACCGCAATCCGTTTAAATCCCGCCACCAGTTTCGCCGCACGGTTGAGATTGGAAAGGGTAAGCTGGCAGGCCTCTTCACAATCTTCCATAAATGCTTTAAGATCAGTTTTGGTTGCTTCACCGGCTGCGAATAGTTTTTTAAAGGCTTTGGTTGAATCATTCAGATATGAGATGCCGGTTACCCCAATCCCAAGAGGGGTGTTAATCTCATGGGCAACGCCTGCTACCAGATCTCCAAGAGCGGCCATTTTTTCTGACTGCACTAATTGTTTCTCTGTGCGTTTTCTCTCTTCTATCTCTTGCTGAAGCTTGACCGTCTGTTTTTCCAGACTTTTTTGGTATGCCTCATTCTCAGCAATGAGTTTGGCTCGATCCAGTGCTTTTTCAACCGCCTGCAGCAGAACATCCAGATTGAATAATGGCTTCACCAGATAATCCCAGGCGCCTAACCGAACGGCTTCAATGGCATCATCTAAAACCCCTGCGCCTGAAACAATCAGTATCGGAATTTTTTCAAATTCTTCCTTCACTGTGCGGACCACTTCAAGTCCATTCATTTCAGGCATTTGCAGGTCACACAGAATGAGGTCAGGCTTATGTTCCCGGATTTTCTTCAGACCAATGTGGCCATTCTCTGCCTGGATAACCTCATATCCGCTATCTTCAAGAATATCCGTGAAACTATTGCGGATGAATTCTTCATCATCAATTGTGAGTATCAGCGGCGGTTTTTTTGATATTGTATCCGGCATCTTAACCTCTCAAGTTATTTAATCTGCGGTCCTAATCAATAAATTTATCTCTGATCACCAAAAACTTATCCAGATTATCAAGAAACAGATTTGTTAACAGTGGATCAAAATGTCTACCCGTCTCTTTTTTGAAGAGTGAAAGGATTTTATCAAGGGGCCAAGCCTTCTTATAGCAACGCTCACTTCCCAGGGCATCAAAGACATCGGCAATGGCGGTTATTCGACCATAAATATGGATATCCGTACCTTTCAGGCCTTTGGGGTAACCACTGCCATCCCATTTTTCATGATGCGTCAAGGCAATTATGGCACTGATACTCATCACAACCAGAGAAGATTGCTCGAGTATTTCGTACCCCCGTTTCGGATGCGTTTTCACAATTTTCCATTCTTCGGGAGTCAATTTCCCCGGTTTGGTCAAAATTGCATCGGGAATTGCAATTTTACCAATATCGTGCATTGGCGAAGCTGTCTTTATTAATTCTGCTTCGGTTTTATCCAACCCAACCAGCAAGGCAAGCAACTCTGAATAATGTGCCATCCGCTTCACATGGTTTCCAGTCTCCTTTGATCGGGATTCGACAACCTCACCCAACCGGTAAACCATTTCCTTCTGACTTTCGGTTATTGTCTCATTGAGCTGAATGTTTTCCAGCGTTACAATCAGGTTCTCAGTAAATATGTTAAGCAGACGAATATCAAGACCAGACAGGACCTGATTTATCTGAGCAAAAAAGAGAATAATTTGACTGTTATTTGAACAGTACACAACGAATCTGTCTTTCTTGAAAATATTTTTTTGCTCTGTAATTGCAGATAAAATTATATCTCGTTTACCATCTGGTAATTCAGTAACATTAATGCAGCTCGATCCAAGAGGATTGTCCGGAGAATACACCTCTAAATATTGGTCTAAAAGGATATATCCTGTGACTTTGCAGGAAAAAATAGTGGTTTCTTCAATATTAAGAAGATTGGTCAACTGCTCAACGGTAACGCGTATAAATTCGACCAGCGCCCCCCTTGATGAAATTCCTCTTGAAGCAACAATGAGTTTTTCCAGTCCCTTTCGACTTTTTTCCAGGGTGATGATATCACGGTAGGATCTTAACGTTGCATACATCAGGGTAAACAACTTGTTCGCGGTAAGCTCGGTCTTGGTTTTGTAGTCGTTGATATCATAATTCTGAATGACCTCTCGCTCCGGCGCCTGCCCCGGTTGGCCGGTTCTTAAAACAATCCGGGTGGTTATATTCCTGAGATCTTCCCGGATTTTTTTTACCAGCCCTAATCCTGCATGTTCAGACTCCATGACCACATCAAGTAAAACGATGGCTATATTGGGATGTTCCACGAGATATTCGAGGGCCTGCGCGGCGGAATAGGCATGGAACAATTTTAATTTCCTGTTATCAAAAGTGAAATTTTTGAGAGCCAGTGTTGTTACCTGATGAACGCCTTTCTCATCATCCACAACCAGAATCTTCCATGGTGAATCCCTGCCGTCATTTTTCAGGATACTGTCTTCTTCTTTTAGTATAAGTTCATCCATCATAGGTAAAGTTACCCTCGAATAGTGAAAAGATTTAGTATTTCCGGTGCAATTCCATTTACTTCTGATACTTTTGTTTCTATGTCCTCATCTTTCATCCCCAGCAGCGCCAAAGGTTCTTTCAGTATGGCTTTTCGATAATTTAAAGTTTGTCCCTGCGCTTTATCAATTATCTCAGAGGCGAGCCTTGTGGCAATATGGAGGATGCAGCAGGAAAAAAAACAAGGGTGTCCGATGTCAGGCAAGTGTTGGTAGCCAACAGGAACGACAATTTCATCAGGCAGGTTCCAGTACTTGAGTAATGCCCCGCTGACCTCTGCCACAGTAAACCCGAGAACTTCTTTTTCCCGCTGCCAGGGGAATTGACCTTTATTGGGAGTCCCTATGGCTGTTAAAGCAATATCCGGGGCATGTTTCACAACGGCCAATGCCCCAATATTACTCAGTAGCCCTGCAACAAAAAGACTTTCACTATCCTGTGATTTGTTCGGATTTATGGATTTGGCAAAGATCGCAGAGTAGACAGCCTTTTCCCAAAGGGTTTTCATTTCAATATAACTTCCCCCAACTGTTTGAATAATGGTCGCAGCGGTTGTCGCCAGTGCTAAACTATACAGTTGAGAAGCGCCAATAAGGGTAATTGCTTCAGAAACGGAGGAAATTTTTCGCGGAAAATAGTAGAGAGGACTGTTCACTATTTTCAATAGTCTTGCTGTAAGTGCCGGATCTTTCGAGATCAGCTCCGCAATATCACCAATTGATGACGCTGGATCTGCGACGAGTCGTTTAATCTGCATACAGATATCCGGCAGCGTTAACAAAGCCCCAGCATTCTCTATAATATCTTTTATTTCAATTAAATAAGCCAAAAACGGTCCTTAGTTTACGATAAATTCTTTAGTGAGCTGTTGCACCATTTCTTTATTGTGTCTGCGAAATTCAGACCATGGAAACAGGCTCATCACGGATTTCATCGCGGGGGTAAATTCCGTCTGATCCAGGCCAAATATTTCATAGCCCCTGTTATTGAGGAACTCGCTGATATAAATTATGGTGGAATATTAGAATAGGTTCTTGCTTTTTGTCAACCAAAGTGTGACAGCTTATTTGGGATCAACCGAGCCTAGCTCTGTTAAACTTTGAGGTTTAAGGTTTTCCGGGTTTCGCCAGCACAGGGGGTCCGACGCCAGGAGATCACCGGTAACCTGGAAAGCTGCGCCCCGGCACCCGTAACAGGTGTCACTTTTTTCACAGGTGCGGCAGAAGCCTTTGATGGTCTGCCTGTGATTTTTCAGCAGGCGAAGTTCCCGGGAATGGTCCAGGATATCCTTAAGGCGGGTTTTTCGTATGTTTCCTATGGATTTTGTAATGCCCACACAGGGTTGGACATTGCCGATGGAGGTGACCGTGCAGGAAAACTGGTGCCGCATGCACTGGTTGCCCATGAGCGGCGGCTGGGGGTCCCATTCAATGCCGTAGCGTTCCCGGTCAATGGCACATATCTCTTCGAACACCGCTTTCAGTTCCAGGGGGTTAAGTTCCAGAGCTGCATTGTCTTTTGCCTGGC
Source organism: Desulfobacter hydrogenophilus (assembly GCF_004319545.1). Lineage (NCBI taxonomy): Bacteria > Pseudomonadati > Thermodesulfobacteriota > Desulfobacteria > Desulfobacterales > Desulfobacteraceae > Desulfobacter > Desulfobacter hydrogenophilus. The sequence goes on from NZ_CP036313.1 coordinate 2,379,024, forward strand.
CCTGGGGGGTAATGATTTCGAAATAGGGGACCATGTTGTTCTCCCTGATCCAGGTCCATAGCTTGGTCAGTTCATCCCGGTTCTGGCGGCAGATAATGGTGCTCAAGGCCAGGAACGCATCTTTGGCGGGATAGCCAGCCGCTTTAAGGTTGCCAAGGGCATTGTGGATAATGTTAAATGCCCCTTTTTTGCCTGCAAGCGCATCTTGTCTGGCTTGATCAAAGGAATTCATTTTTAGGACAACCCTTACCCTGGCTGCGCGAAGTTCCCGGGCGAAATCAGGGGAAATGCCGGTGCCGTTGGTAAACATTTCTATTTCTAAACTGTGGTGTCTTAAGAATTTAATGACCTTCTGTATATGGGGGTAGATGCTGGGTTCGCCGCCTAACAGGATGATTTTTCCGGCCCCAAGTGCTTTGGCCTGCAAAATGATCCCAAAGATTTCGTCAAGACTGAGTTCATTATCAAAATATGAATCATGAGGCACATAACAGTAGCTGCAGCGAAAATTGCACCGCAGGCTTAATTCAATCTCCATGGAAAGAAGCCTGTCGCCGGCGACGGCATGGTTAATTTTTTGTTTGGAAAATTCAAAGTTTCCGGCACAACCTATGTTGTGACTGGTGCAGATATTCATGGGGACACCTTTGCGACAAACCAGACGGTTTCCGGATTGTTACCGGATACTTTGGTATATTCCATCCTGAAATCCGCCGCGTTGATAAGGTCTGTGATGGCTTGCACAGACAGGTAATGGGGAACCACCCCTTTTAATTTCAGCTTCAGGGCTTCAATGTGCCAGACAAGAGTTGGTTTTGCGGCAGGAGAAATAATCGCCCGGATAATAAGGGTTCCGCCGGGAGTTATCGCTGCCCTGATTTTTTCTAGGGTTTGTCTGAATTCATCAGGTGTTAAGAAATGGGCCATATCCAGCATCAGGGCTAAGTGGACAGGTTCTGAAACAGCGGGAAGATCCGGGGCGCTGCCCAGGTCAACCCGTCCTCGTTCTGAAACAGCCATGGCACCAATCCGTCGGCTTTCGGGATCCGGTTCTATGCCGAATATGCGGGCCTGGGGAAACCGTTCAAGAAGAAAGCAGGCCGGCACCCCGAGTCCTGTGCCGATGTCCATGATCCGGGAAACGTTATCTCTGTCTGTCAAGATGTCGGGCAGCTCCCTGAACATGGGGTCCAGTTTTAATTTAAACCGGGCGAACATTCTGGGATATGCCTCGGCCGTGCGGTATCTAGCAAGAATCCGGGATGCGACAGAGGTGCCCGGTTTCTGGAACACCGTTGATTTCGCAGTTGATAAAATAAAATACCGGCGCAACAAGGGCGGCAGAACCAAAAACGCGCCTGCAAGGCAAAAGCCGATGCCCAGAAGGGAAGCAAGGCCTGCACTTTGCAAAAGCGAATGCTCGGCCAGGCACATCACCCCGAATCCGATCATGGTGGAAATGCCTGCCATGAAAACGGCCAGGCGGATCAGTTCAACCGATGGATGGGATTCGTCACGGTAACGCTGGTAGGCGCGCACAAAAAACAGGGAGAAGTCAATGCCGATGCCGAATACAATGATGGAGAGCATCAGCGAGGGAATGTCCAAGTTATGTCCTAACAGCTTCATGGTGCCCAGGGTGCCGATAAAGGCAAAAAAGACCGGCAGCATGGTGATGATGGTAAGTTTGATATCCAGAAAAAAGATAAACAACAGGATCAAGACCGCCCCTGCAATAATGAAAAACATTTTGACAAAGGTTGTGTACAAAAGGGTGCCCAGGGTGGTGGAAAACAACTGGGGTTCAAACACGGTAGCAACTTTGCTGAACGTCTCATAGAAACTTTTTACATCCACATCGGGGTTTCGCATAACGCTTGTGGTCCATGCCCAGTGGCCGCCGGTTGCCCTGGCTTGGGAAATACCCATTATGGGATAAAGGGCCTGGGGGATTACCACCGGTCCGGCCGGCAGGTCGGTGGGGACAAGCAGGTTTAAAAAAGGGTCAAAGGCGTCCCGGGTGAAACCGAGCCGTTCCGCTTCCCGGCTTAGATTCTGCGTAAAGGCACTGATCCGTTCCTTGCTCCAGAATTGGACCCAGGCCTCATGGTTCTCCTGTTTTTTGATTTTTCCCGGGAATATCATTGAAAGCGTTGTGCCCGAAGCCGGAATACCTTGGGTTTGGATGGCAGAGACCCTGTCTGCCAGCTGGTCGCTTAAATCCTGAAGTTCTGGGACCGAGTCGGCTGTCAGCATGAGATGGGATTTACCTGTAAACCCTTTGCCCCAGGTCTCATAGAATTTTGTATCCGCATCCCGGGTTTCCCGGCTTACCGTACTCATGGCAGACAGATCCACATGAAAGACCGGCCAGGCAAACCACATCAGGACCAGTGTCACTGCCAGGGCAAACCAGGCACCGCCGTTGCCGGGAATAATAAGGGCGTTGACCAGGCGTTGCAGGGGAAGCGCCCGGGGTTTTGCCGGGTAAAGCACAGGCACGATTCTTGGGAACAAAGAATGAATAAAGACAAAGGAGAATCCCATGCCCAGGGCCGTAAATTTCCCAAGCTCTTCAAGGATTTTAAAATCACTCATCCCTAAAGAAAGGAAAGCGCATACCGTGGTCAGGGTGGCGATCAGACCCACGGCCCGCACTTCCGTGGATGCCTGTCTGCCGGATGTTTTCCGGGGCTGGTCCAGGAACAGCAGATAGGTAATGCCGTGGTCTATGGTGATGGAGATGATGGCCCCGCCAAATCCAAGGACAATAAGAGAGATATTGTCATATAACAGGGAATATGTAAAAAGGCCCGCAATGGTGCCGAACATGGCAGGAACCAGGGCTAAAAGCCCGATCCACGGCCGGGGAAAGGCCAGACACAGCAAAAGAATGATGGCTGCCGTGGCAATGAGAATGGCGGTCTGCACATCGTGTTTGATAATTTTTTCATTGTCATAGGCGGCTCTGAATGCCCCCACTGAGGTGAGGACGGCATGTTCACCCGGCCGGGAAAACTGTATTTGGGCCTGGGTCTGGATGGTATGGATCAGCTCCATGGCCCGGGTGGAAAATTTTGAGTCCGTGCCAGAGCCTTTGGGGGTGGCCATGATCAGGCAGTGCTGTGAATCCCGGGACAGAAGTTTTCCCTTGTAAATGTTGAAATCATCAACCGGTGCCAGGGATTTCAGTCTTGCCAGCACAATGTTTTTCAATCCTAAAGGGTCAACGGCTATGAATTCGGATGAGCCAATCTCATCAAGACTCAGCAGGCGGCTATAGGTCTGTGAGAGTGTTTCCCGGACGGCACCCGGTGTGAGCCGAGGCGCAACCTGGGTCTCAAGCTGGGTGCGGGTGAATTGAACGGGCAGGGTCTTTACCACCAAAGTCATCAGTTCCGGCATGATCTCCTGGTAGTGGTCCATGCCCACACTGCTGAACAGGCCCGAAGCCCAAAGCTTTTCCTCCACTATGGCGGCAAATTTTACCAGCCGTTCCGGATCCCGGGTGCCAAGGCCTGCACTGATAACGACCCGGTCCTGGATGGGATGGTGGTCAAAAAAGTAAAGGGCATCATGGATCACCGGGTTGTGGGCCGGAAGCGATGCCGTGATATCGGTTTCAACATGAAGCCTTTGGAAGCTGACAAAGAGCATGAATGCCGCGGCAAGGATTGTGATGATCAAAAGACCGATGTTCAGCTGTTTTTCTTGTTTTTTTGAATTTACCATATACACACTCCGAGCCCTGTGAGAACCGCTAAATGACCGAGAATCACCCACAGGCGGTGGGCATGAAAAAATTCGTTCATCAACTGAATGAGTCCAAGACCGCCAAAACAGCGCCGGAATCTGTCCAGACCCAGGCAGGCCTCATTGTCCGTTTTTGCATTACTCTGGAAGGCAAAAAAAGGCGTTGTGCCCAAATAGTCGTCACTAAGTTCTCTGAGCATCGTGTCATAGGGTACCCCGCACCAGGGTTGGCTTAAGATTTTTTCTCCGAAGGCGCGGTTGACGGCATAGGCATGGGCCAACGCCTGATACCTGATTCTTTTTACCCTTGGATTGCCGGTTTTTGAACTGCCCTTGATCAGACATCCAAAAAAGAGCAGGGTCCAGGTGCTGCCGTTTGACAGATGCGTAACGGCATCTTTTAAGATGTGTGGATCATACCGGTGAAACACCACGTCATCCTCAAACACAACCCATTGTCGTGCGCCGGCATCAATGGCTTTTTTCATGCACAGAAGATGGGATGCAAAGATTCCCCGGCAGGGATCGTTGTGATCTTTATCCACCAGGACAAACTCCACACGCATCTCAATGCCCATGTGCGAAAATTCAATTCTGGCCCGCTCCCGGCGGTCGGTACGGTCCCGAAGGGAGATGCAGTAGAGCCTGTCAAAAAAGGCCCAGGGATTTTCAGTTGCCGGTGTCATGGCGTGTCATCCATTTTTTCTGAAATGTCCATGCATGGATTTTTGGATACAAGGGCAAGCAAGTTGTTACGGTGATTGATTATGATACATCCCATGCACGCAAGAACCCCGGCAATGCCCATAAAATCGGTGCCCGATGTTCGGACAAGGCCTATGACGAGAATGGCCACAAGTACCAAGGAGCCTGCAAAGGCCTGCCGGAAAAAAAGATACCCGGCACACCAGCCGGCAAGGGACAGCACCGTAAATAAAGGGGTAAAAAACAGGGAAAAGCCAATGAAATGGGCAACGCCTTTTCCCCCCTTAAACCCGTGAAAACATGGGAACCGGTTCCCAAGCAGCAGAAAAAATCCCACCCAGAGGGCTGCGGGCGCAGATAGAAACCGGGATGCCGTTGCTGCAATTAAAAATGCCTTTCCCACATCGGTCATGAGAACAAATCCGGCCCATTTCAGCCCCAGTATTCTGTAAACATTGGTGGTTCCTGCATTTTTGCTGAACAGGGTCCGAGGATCTTTTTTTTTTAGCTTCAGCACAAGGATGGACGCGTTTAATGAGCCTGCGGCATAGGCAATCAGGCATAAAGCGGTGAACATCATTGGATACCCTTTCGAATCCATCTCGGAGGCGTGATGCTCCCGCCGCTGACGTCCCGCATTATTACCCCGGACACGGCTTCACAAAGCTCTCCCTGGTCATCCATAATCCATATGTCAAATACCAGGGTCCCCTGGGTTTGATATTGGGGGATAACCCGGGCAGTATAATTTTTATGTTCAACTGTGGGTTTGTAAATAACGCGTTTTTCAAATCCAATTGGAAAGGCCACAATGCCGAAAAAGCGCTGGCTCCAGACACATCCGGCATGAAATGCACCATCCAGGGGAAATCCCGATCCCAATACGGTTTTAAAGGGATCATTGGGATCATCCGGCATGGCTTGGAGGGTTGCACACGCGTGGGACCTTGAAAGCCGCAATTCATCTTTTATGGAGTGAAAGGCCGGCCCGAATGGAACCAGTTCCCGGTATATGGAACCAACGTCCACCGAAAACACGGACTCGCTGCATTCATGCACATGATCGGAAGACAGGTTTGGGGGCAGGTCCGGGGGCGATTTTTGCGTTTTCGCGCTAAAGGTTACCGTGCAATGTTCTTTGATTCGTGTTATGGCCCCTTGTTTTGTGGAAAACCGGGTGGCCAGGGAGAGCGAAATTCGTGTATCGTCCGTGCGGCGGATATTGCACAGTGCTTTAATGTTTTTTTGATCGGGCTCAAGCACAAGGAATTTATTAAACCGTACCTCGGTCATATACCTCGGGACAAAGGCAGACGTAAGAATATTGAGCTCCTTAATTGATCCGGCCAGGACCTTCAACGCCTCCACAGCCGGAAACACCACCTTGCCTGCAAAACAATGGTCCATAAAGTGGGGATATACGGCAATGGTTAACGGAACCTGGGTCACGGATCTGTCCATATCAGATTCTGCTTGGCGGTTCTACGAATTTTAGGCTTAGATTTTCCCCTTTTTCATACCCCATCACCCATACGGCCAGATAGGTATCCACATAATCCAACCAGGCTTTGAAGGTTTCAGGATCAGTGGCGTGTCTGAAAAGTCTTGCCGTGACAACGGCGCTGCCGGCAGCGTAGTGGCGGCAGTCCGCACAGTCCGTATCCGGAACACAGCATGCAGCACTTCTGTCCCAGGTCAGATCGGCCCGGTATTGTCTGAATGTTTTGCCTAACCCCACATCTTCATGGGGATTCATTCTCGGATAAGAACATTGAAACAGATCATGCAGGCCCATTCTATGGGTATGGGCAAGGATGTTATAGTGCGAGAAGAGCAGATGCTCGGGATATGTTTCAAGCATCTCCAGCATGACATCCCGGGTCTTTGTCAGTGTCTGTCGGGTATGCCGCAGGTCTCCGTTGTATCCCACCGGCGCGGAAAACATATTAAAGGTAAAAGGGCAGCCGTTTTCCGCAAGGATGGGCGCCACATCCCGTATTTCATCAATGTTGCTGCTGGTAAAGGTATAGACAAACACAGCTCTGGGGTCGTTTTTGTAATTTTTAATCTGTTTTTCAAGCATGTGATCGGCCCTGCGAACGGCCTGGCTTGTCCGGTCATTGCCCCACACGGAGATGTGAATCCTGTAGCCCACGCTTTCGGGTATGAATTTTAACCCATTGGATGCGATGGCGCCCAAAGGAATGTTCCGGTAACAGGTTTGCAAAAGCTCGGGAACCAGGGCGGGTTCCGCCCCTGCCAGCACAACAAAGGTGATGCCCCGCTCTTTTTCTTTGACCATCAGGTCCTGCCATGCGTCAGCGTCGTTATTCTCGGTGACAAACTGTTTGTCGCCTTCAAAAAAATAACAGCCTTCACACCGGATATTGCAGCGGTTGGTCATGTCATAGGTGGATTCTCTCAGGAAAAAATATTTTTTTACCCGCTGCCATCGGCTGCGAATTACCGGATCGGACAGAATATCTGAAAATTTCCAATGTTTTTGCATAAAAGGTTTTTATAGCTTATCGTTGATGTATTCGGCAATCAGCCGGATGTTTGTCAGTTTGGGGTAGTCATCCTCGTCAATGCGGATGCCGTATTCATCCTGGATCACCAAGGCTACAGTGGCAAGGTCCATACTGTCAATCCCGACTTCATCCACAAGGTCCATCTCTGGATCAAAGGTTTCAGGCGTTACATCTTCGATCATGAGTTCCTCGATGATAATCCGGGCCACATTGATAATGACATCGTCAATGGTTTTTACGTTGTTCATTTTCTGATTTTTCTCCCTTATATAATTTTCAATGTCTCTTAACATATTCCTGGCAGGATATCCATTTCAGGATTCAGGGGTCAAGGGTAATCGCATGTAAAAATGCGGTTCATCTCTATTTTTGACCGATCGGATATATTCGACCATGTCATGGGCACCGGCAGACAGGACAGAATTGCTGGATCCCCTGAAATGGCCGTAACCGGGCCGCGGCGGATGGGCAAACGGATACAGCGGTATAATGGGAACCGGGTCTGTGACATGGTAGGTTCGGTGAACATTGACTGGACCAAACCGACTGGTTAGATCAACTGCGAATCCGCCAAATCCGGGCTTTGGCATTCCAAATGTATACGTTAATCTATCTCATCAGTGTGGGCCAAATACGAATAAAAATACCAAATCAGTTCAGCTTCTGCCATCAAGGTATGGCTGTTCTACTCCTTTATTTCCCAGCAGAAGTTGGTTCCGATAAACCCCGCTTCCAGGTAAGGCCCATGATCGGAATAAAACATTCCAAAATATGGTTTAGAATTTTCGTTCGTATTCAAGGCGTGGCAATGGGAGCATATTAAATATATGTACCCATTGACACAACGAAGAAGACGGATGAAAAGGTAAACCATATGGAAGGTTTTATTTTGAACTTAGGACTAACCCTTCGGACCTTCTCGGTGATCTCACATTTGAGATTATAAGATTTTCCCTTAAACTCGTCATACTCACCTTTACCATCCTTCCATTTGAATTTACGGACCACCGTCACATCGGCCAGGGGCTTTTCCTTTAAACAGTAGTTGACCTTTAATTTGATCTACCATTTTTTGATTTTGGTCACCAATAACAAACGTAGCCAATGTCGCTTCAAAATTGGTTTGGGAATCCTTAAACATTATCAATGCCAGGCTAACTATGTTGTGTTGCAAATGTAAAAAAAATGCATGCATTCTAAGATGGTGTTAACAATTTCGTTGTTGATGTTTTAAACATTTATGCAGATCTGGTTATTTTTACTTTTCGGGTGTTATCCCGTTAGATAAGTGGATACGAAAGATAAATGGAAACTACAGATCAACTTGATCTCTCCTTTTATTTTGCAATAGGAGCGTTGCATTATGCTATGTTCTGTTTTATATTGCAATTATACCCTGCACAAAGGAGGAAACATGGCGACAGCAGTAAGAGTGTCCGGTGATCTTGTAACTGAGGCTAAAATTTATAGCAAAGTTGACAAACGATCAATCACTGGACAGATAGAACATTGGGCGAGGATTGGTAAGTGCGCAGAAGAAAACCCTGATCTCACTTATAATGCTATCAAAAATATTTTAATTGGGGTTGCAGAATTAGATCAAGGCGAATACTCAGAATACCAATTCGGATAATTTGACATGCGAATTTTCCAGTCAAGATCCTTTGCTAAAAAAGTTAAGAAACTCAATAAAAATGAAAAATCCATATTGGATGATCAGATCAAATCAATAATTGAGAACCCGGGTATTGGAGATGAGAAGAAAGGAGAGCTGCGGGGAATATTTGTTAGCAAGTTCAAAATTAAAACGATTCAATATCTTTTAGCGTATCGCATCGTTGATGAAAACCTTGAATTGATTTTACTCGGCCCTCATGAAAACTATTATAGAGATCTGAAAAAATCTATTTGAACCAAAAAGATAACGAACCACGATCTTATCCGGTGGTTGAACAAGCCCGGCGAAAATGACCGGGTTCTTTATCTTTTATAAGAAAATTTTAATAACTTGCTGAATTAATTTTATAATTTCTTGTGGTCTGACCTTGGTGAAAGACCAGGTCGGCCATGGCCGTTATATTTAGAAAGATAAGATCACAAATAGATCGGTCAAAGGTCACGAGGTTATCACAAAGATTGCCATGGGGCGTTCCCCCGGCATTGTAATTTATCGGGGCCGCTGCCATGTGGGCAGGGAAAAGCCGCTATCCCTGATGATCCTTTTTTCCGGCCCGGGGTATCGCCTATATTAAGGCCATTTGGATTGTTTAAAAATTTGTCGTTTAGATGATTTGGGGCCGAGGCGATGAGACACAACCCCAGCGTTGCATAAAAAAGTTAGTAAATGAGCCGACGAGCATTGCCAATAAGGCGTTTCCAAGTTTTTTAAGCAATTTTCAGGAATTCACTTTTGGTGAGGTCCTGAAAATTGCTTAAAAAATGGTTTTACATAATTATAGCAAGCGTCGTCCTATTCAATGGTGCTTATTTTATGCAACGTTAAGGACAACCCATCCTGGAACGATGTTTTGAATACTATCGCAATATTGATTAGGACCGCAGATTAAATAAGTTGGGCAGAAATAACGCCGAATTTTGGTTCATCTACAAGGCGCATTAAAGGTTGAATAGCAGGCCTATTGAACCTTTGATGCAACGAAGTAGATGGGCTAAAAGGCAAGCTATTTCGTTCAAGTTATTTAATCTGCGGTCCTAAACAGGTTGGGGACGAAATTGCCGCCTGAGTCAAGGGAGAAGAAATCACACAACATATCAAAAGAAAATTGCATATAGGCCCGAAGATGTATTATGCTGAAAAGGTGTATTATGCTGGGAAGACAAAGTTAAGTTTTGAACATTTTTTACAACAACAAAAAAAGGATGAATACTATGGACATTTCAACAACCTATATGGGTCTTACCCTTGAAAGCCCTGTTATTGTAGGCAGTTCCGGATTAACCGACTCTGTGGAAAAACTAAAAAGAATTGAAGACGCCGGAGCGGGTGCCGCCGTACTTAAATCCATTTTTGAAGAAGAAATCGCCTATGAGTACAATGACATGATAAAAGACGTGTCCCTTACAACCGGATACAACCTGGAACAATTCGATTACCTTGACATGCAACTCCGGGGGAAGAAACTGTCTGCATATCTGGACCTGATCAAAGAGGCAAAGGCCGGCGTGAGTATGCCTGTTATTGCCAGCGTAAACTGTGTCTACTCCCATGAATGGGCCTCCTTTGCCAAACAGATCGCCGATGCCGGGGCTGATGCCCTGGAACTGAACATGTTTTTTGCGCCCACTGATTTTGAACGGGAAAGCAGTGAATTGGAAAAAGTCTATTTTCAGATTGTTGAAAAACTTTTGAAAACAATCACCATTCCGGTTTCACTGAAGATAAGCTACTATTTTTCAAACCTGGGAAGAATGATCCAGCGGCTTTCGGAAACCGGTATCTCGGGTATTGTCCTGTTTAATCGGTTTTTCAGTCCGGATATTGATACGGACAAACTTGAAGTCAAACCCTCCTTTCTTTTCAGTTCCCCTTCGGATATCGCCATCTCCCTGAGATGGATGGCAATTATGTCCCAAAGAGTTAAATGTGATCTGGCGGCATCCACCGGGGTGCATGACGCACAGGGTGTGATCAAGCATCTTCTGGCCGGAGCCCAAGCCGTGCAGATGGTGTCGACATTGTACAAAAACAAAACGCCATACCTTAAAACAGTTATCCGGGATATCCGGAACTGGATGGAAACCCACGGGTTTAACTCTCTGGACGATTTCCGCGGGAAGCTGAGCCAGGCAGAAGCCCAAAATCCGGCTGTTTACGACCGGCTTCAATTTATGAAATATTATTCATAGGCGCTTTTATCATACACGCTGTTGGGGTAACCCCGGCGGTTTGCATTCTTGGGGGAAAAGATCCCAGGCAGACGAACACCTGCTTGGGATCATAAATAAAATATTTTTTAAAATAAGATCATTAAGGACCGCAGATTAAATCAGTTGGGCAGAAATAACGCCGGATTTTGGTTCATCTACAAGGCGCATTAAAGGTTGAACAGCAGGCCTATTGGACCTTTGATGCAACGAAGTAGATGGGCCAAAAGGCAAGTTATTTAATCTGCGGTCCTAATCATGGTCTGAGCCAATAAGGATGGAAAAATGCGTAAAATTATTGTGTTGTTGTCTTTTGTCTGTCTACTTTTTGTTTCTGCATGCGGATATGATTCCGGGAACTCTAAAAATCTTCTTATAGTCGTGACAACGGATGATCCGGTTACACAATTGATGTCAATGGTGCTGGCTGACCAGTCCATAAAAAAAGGAGCAACTGTGGATGTGCTTCTTTGTGGCAGCGCCGGTTCACTGGCTGTCGAGGATTCTGCGGAGGTATTCTTAAAGCCCCAAAATATATCTCCCCAGATGATGCTGAAAAATCTGATCCGACATAATGTCAATGTAGAACTGTGTCCACTATATTTATCGAACTCAGAAAAAAGCGTTCCAAATTTGATAGATGGGGTCTCGGTTGCTAAGCCTTCACTGATAGCGGATAAACTTCTTAATGAAAAAACAAAAATATTAAGTTATTAAATGTTTAAACATGACAGACGTATTAATCATATTATTTGATTATTTAGGAACATTTGCTTTTGCAGTTTCGGGAGGACTCGCTGCTGCTGAAAAAAAATTTGATTTATTTGGTGCTTTGTTTCTCGGGTTTGTAACTGCTATTGGTGGGGGGACTACGCGTGATATGATGATTGGTAACACGCCAGTTTCATGGCTTCAAGACCCTGCTTATTTTTACATTATTGTCGTTGCTGTTTCGCTTACGTGTTTATTTACCAAAACAATATTACGGTTTTCCAAAGCACTTTTTTTTTTCGATACGATCGGAATCAGTGTGTTTACAATCATTGGTATTCAAAAGGGAGTACATGTCGGTATTCATCCCCCACTTGCGGTTATGATGGGTATTTTAACAGCCGTTATGGGTGGAATTATCCGTGATGTACTTTGTAATGAAATTCCTCTGATTTTTCATAAGGAAATATATGCTACAGCTTGTTTGGCTGGTGGTGTTCTTTTTGTTCTTTTTGTATTCCTGAACGTGCCTGAACCTTTTACTGCTCTAATCGCCGCTGGTGTTATTTTTACAGTCCGCTCACTAAGTGTCCGGAAAGGATGGGAATTGCCACGGTTTAAGTAATCTATGTTCTGATTTTGCGTCTTGCAGGAAAGATTATGAATTTTAGATAACCGATACCCGAATATAACGCCCCATAACTCTTTTGGGATCTCATGTTCATATTTTTGTAAAATAAGATCATCAAGGGGGCCTTTTATTCAAAGGTTCCCCTGGTTTACCTCTTCCTGTTGCATTTTTCATTGTCCCTGTAGCATGTGGCATTTTGTACCAATATTAAAATTTTTTTGTCCTGCCGATGGCTACAAGATCCAGTTCAATGGGTATTTATTTTTATGGATAAGTGGTTTTGAGAAGTGAATGGACTCTCTTTTTTTGCAAACCCGGTCCCGGCGGCTGGAGGAATTCATTAAACTTCATCCTGGATGACTTTATCACCAACCGTCTCAATGAGTTGAGCCAGGATCTTGGCATCCTGATCATCGGTTGGCCTCCAGGAGTTTCGAAGCACTCGGTCACCGTACTCGTCAAAACTTATATCCGATATCACAACTTCTGTATATTTCAGCCTGGGGTCTCCTTGATGGTAGGGCCAGACTTCAAAAACACGTAGGTTGGCTATCTTCAATTTAACTCTTTCACAAATCCTTGGGACAATGTATTGAATACAGTTGGTTGCTGGTTCTCCTGCGTCTTCGCCCTGATCGATTAGGATTATCCAGGTGGCCTCGGTCGTTGCTTCGTGAGCAATGATCAAATGACAAAACGAATCCATAAGGCTTGGATCGTTTTGTTCCTGTTCGGTCCCTGAACCTTTCCAGTTGTAAATAGTTGAATATGTGACTTTAAAATACATGGTGAATCTGAATTTTTAACCGTGAATAACCTTAACCCTGCCAACAAGGCCATTTTCCAATCGGACTTTTATACCATGGGGATGAAAAGACGATTTTGTTAAAATGTTTTTTACGACGCCTTGGGTCAGAGCGCCTGTTCTTTGGTCTTTTTTTAATACAATGGAAACGGTTTGTCCTGTTTTGATTTGCGTTCTATTTTGTCCGCCAGTCATTATACTCTTTACCCTTTAGCTATGGGCTAAACAACCACCGGCTTCAAGCCGGTGGTTGTTTAGTATTTTATGGGGTTATAACTTGATATTTTATTGGAGCATATCCTTACACTCATTCGGATTGCAAGAGAAAAAATGGTCCCTGAATCTATATTTTTTCAGCTCCCAAAGATCTAATGACACTGAATTACAGATAGTCTACTGTGCTCATTAGCCTAAAAAACGAAGCCTGGCCAAAGGGTGGTCTTCACCTCAGACCCTTGATTTGATCTTCCAGATTTTTGATCCAGGTCACCAATAACAAAAGTAGTCAACGCCGTTTCAATATTGGCTTAGGAGTCCTTAAATACCGGTGCTTAGTGCAGAGCGCTATAAATAAGGGTATTGCGGACATTCGTGTGCAAATACACCCTAAGGAATTTTGCCTTACAAAAACAACGACTTGTGCATGTTTAAAATAAACGCTCCTTATTTACTGTTTATTTTTGTATAGAAAAAAAGACTATTTCTTTAGCCGAAAACCATCAAAAATAAATTTCAAAATACATTTTCATTAATCAATACTATCTTAGGGTGTATTTACGCTTAATTGTCCTCAATACCCTAAATAAGGCCGCCCCGCAGGGGCGACATTTTTAGGCCGATGCAAAGCATCGGGGCGAAGTGAGCAAAGCGAACGAAGGGTGGGCGTCTTCTTGGCTCTATTTTTTTGAATTTCCACAAATGTTGGGCATGAGTTGATAGATGCAGATGCGGGTTAGACGAAACCTTGATTGTCCGGAAGGCGTAATGCTCTAAAAACGCAATTTCTATGAATATAAATACTCAAAAAAAATCCTTTATTAATAAATAATTAATAGCATATTAAATTTAACGAAGAACTAACTTTTTTTTCTGGAATAAATAAAATAATAGTGATATTTCCAGAATAAAGTTTCTTGCTTTTTTATTTTTAACTGATTTTTTTTAAGAAGAAGGAGGGTTGTTAATGTTCAGGTTCAAATTATTATTGAGTTCAATTTGTATTTCATTTTTGTTTGTTGGATTGTTTTGTTCTTCAGCGTTCTCGACAACTCTTGTGATTGAAGATGGGAACTTATTAGGTGCTACAGACGTCGTGGTTAACGGTGTATCGTATGACGTCACGTTTGAGGATGAGTCAGCAGCGGATTTATACATCGTGAATGGGGAATACACATTCCCTTTCACCACAGAAGATGAGGCATTAGCAGCGTCACAAGCCCTATTAGACCTGGTATTTTTAGATGGTGATAATGGACGATTCGATTCGGACCCTGAATTGACTAACGGAATCACATACAGCGGATACGCTTACGTCTATACTCCATATGATATAGATATAGACGGAGTACTTGGCATTTACTTTGCGTATGCCCTTAATTACAAAGATATGCACTTAGACAGCCATGGAAATTATAGCGACGACACAACAGGCATAAATTTTAATATAAAAACATACGACACTTCGACATTGTACGGCCAGGTGTGGGCTGTTTGGAGTCCTAACGCCGCACCATCACCAACACCAGAGCCAGGTACCTTTCTATTATTAGGGGCAGGTCTTATCGGTTTGGCAGGTTTGAAAAGAAAAATGAATTTCAACAAAGCTTAGTTTCAACATGTCGAGACCGCCATACAACCACTGAAACCATCTTTGAACGTATCGTCCGATGCGGATTGAGTCCGCACCTTGCTCATAAAGCCGGGCGATACGTCTTTTGAAATTTTCAATGATAGTGCTGGCGGGTGTTATTTTATCCAGCGTCAGGTGAATCAAATCCACGCTCCACCCAGTCGTTCATCCGGGGCGATTTCATAAACCTTCCCGCACCATCATAGCCGTCGATTTTCAATTCCACGAATTTATCGCCTCTGGGAGCCCGTATCTGGGTATTTTGGGCGTTGTGGCAAAATACCCTTATTGTGATGAATCTTAACTTTTTGCCAAAAGTTAAGATTCGGGATGGCTTATTTTGAGCCCACAATACTTCTGGTAGTCCGGCCTTTTCTATAATCACAGCCAGGTAGGGTGGGCAAAGGCGCAGCGTTGCCCACCATTGTATGTATAACATTCTGTGCCTGAATAACAAATCAGATGGGTTCAAGTTTATGGACAACCGGTGGGCACAAAAAGCATGCCCACCCTACCACGTTGAACGGCTATTCGCTTTTGTGTAAACCCATGCGGTGTATTCAATTGAATTGATTAAACATCCCCCTGTTAAAAATTGCAATCGTCAATTTAATGCCCTGCCTGTTAAATGCCCTTTTATTTTGGGCCAGAAGAGCTCTTGACTATGTCTATCATTGTTTACCCGAGCCGATCTATAATCAACATTTAATAACAGAAGCATTGTGTGTGGGGGGGGGGGGGGCAGCTCAAATTTCACACTGCAGACTATGTTAAAAATAAAATTCCATCAATAAAGGCTTTATAATCCATATGAGCCGTCCGAAATTGATATAAAGCTGCAGGGAAATTATATGCGATTGCCTTGTTCCGGAGACCTGACAGTATGGTCAATATGAATATCAATAAATCCAGTACAGACAATCTTTTGGTCCGCCGTAAGTTGATATTCAAAGCGATTCGGGGTCTTCCCCGCAGGTTTTATCAAAACTGACATGGGAGTGTCCGGTCTGATCAGCTGTTTAAATCTGACCCGCTTGAATCCGGCAAGTTTCAGGCCTGGTCCCATTGTCTGCTGCATCAAGTCAAAAACCATGTTCATTTGGGCAATGCCTGGAACAATGGGATTGTCCGGGAAATGTCCGTCAAACCAGGGTGAGCCGGATTTAACGATGCACTGGGCTGTAATAACCGATGCTTCGGTCATACTGATTTCATTGAGCTCATACCCGGAATCGCTTGGATCAGCCATGTCCGCGGCTGGGGTCATGAGCCTAATTTACCGTGTTCGTTAACATACCGGGCCAGGGTATCAAGTGTCGAAAATACGGTTTCTCCGAGCTCTTTATTGTCAATGACAACCCCGTAATCGTTTTCCAGCATCATGACCATCTCCAGGACATCAATGGAATCAAGTCCCAGAGGACCGCCGATCAGCTGGTCCTGTTCGTTGATATCTTCGGGTGTTACATCCGTCAGTCCCAGTGTGTCGACAATTTTCTGCTTCAGTTCTGAAATCAGCTTTTCCATATATCATCCAATACAATCAGCTTTATGGGTTTTATTATTTATTTCGTGTTTTAAAGGCCTTCAAAGGTGTTCATCTTTTCCTGTTCTTTTAACACATCTTTATAAATGCCGTCCCACCCCTTTTTTTTAAGGACCCTGGCATGCTGCTGTTGCAGTATTGGTTTGAACATATATGTCCAGATGCCTGTCCATAATTTTCCGGTTCCCTTGGCCCTGGCCGACGGGTCCCACCATCCCAGCACTGTCTGGCGGTGATACCAGAACAGGTATTGCAGCCTGTCGGCACTCAGGTGACGGGTTTTGACATTGGCCCATAGGCCGTTATATTTTTTTAAATCCAGGGTATTGGTAACCAGTCCCTGGGTCATCAGCTGCTCCCGCATGCCTGTTTTGGGATAGGGGGTCAGGATCTGGCAATAGGCGGCATCGGCATTAATGTCTTTTAAAAACTGGTAATTTTCAATGATGGCGGTCTCGTCATCATCGGGAAATCCGAAGATCAGGCCGCCAATGACCATCAGGCCGTGTTTCTGGCACAATGCCACGGCCTTTCTTGAATATTCCACAATATTCCCTTTGCCTGCTGCGGCAAGGTTTGTTTTTGAGACATTTTCAATGCCTAAAAATACGGATTTAAACCCTGCCTCGGCCATTTTCCGGATCATATCCTCATTGGTGGCCATGGTCAGGCTGTCGGCCTGCACCACCAGTTTCAGGCGCCTGTATCCCCGCTGAATGATGGCATCACACAACCGGATAACTCTATTGGTATCCAGAACCAGGTTGTCATCCACAATAAAGGCCAGCCGGGTTTTTTTATTGTAGTAGATGTCGTCGAGGTCGGCAATGACCCTGTCAATGGGATAGGTCCTGAAGGTGCGGCCGTACATGTGTTTCATGCTGCAAAAATTGCAGGTACGGGTGCACCCCCTTGAGGTCTCCAGCACCTCGGCCTTCATGTTCATCACATGGTATCCCCAGGTCAGCCGCCGTTTGTCCCGGATGGGCGGTTTTAATTGGGATAGATCCTGCAGGTCCCCCATGGGATTGGTGAAAAATTCGTCGCCATCCCTGTAAGTCAAGGAGGGGATGTCCTGAAACGCGTCACGACCGTCCAAAGCTTCCACCAACCGTTTAAACGCAGTCTCTCCTTCACCCTGGACAATGAAATCAATCAGTTTACCTTCCGGGGATTTCGTGATTTCCTGGGTCATCAAGGTGGCATGATATCCCCCGACCACAATTTTGGCACTGGGCCGGACACGTTTGATCAGCCGGATAATCCGGCAACAGGTGTCCCATTGCCAGGACATGGCTGAAAGTCCAACGATATCCGGCGCAAGCCTTGTCAGCTGTTTCGTTAGATAGACCCGGATGGACCGGCGCTTCCGGATCAGGTCAATGATTCTGACCTCATGCCGTTCATGGATATTACCGCCGATGCTGGCAATACCAAGATTGGGGAAATGTACCGCTTCCTGGTGAATGACCAGGGGGGCCACATCGGGCATGGACAATAGGAGCACTTTCATAACAGACCCTCCTTGGAAAACGTTTTGGTGGCAAAGGCCTTCATTTATGTCCCCCTGGGTCAATTCGCCGGGTAAAAATGCCATTCCCCAGGTGCCCGGCCCCATATGAACCCCTGAGGTCAAAGACAACGGGACAAGGGAAATATTTGCCCGGGGACAGGCCTGACGTATTTGGGGCATGACCGAGGCCGCCACCCATGCCCTGTTGTCGGAATATTCCAGAAGTATCCTTGGTGACGCAGTTTTTCCAAATTCACGTTCAAGCCGGTTGACGGCATACCGGATCTGGCCGTCACTGTTTCTGACAGTGGCAAGTTTTTGGGCGCCGTTTGCCCTGGGACTGATGATGGGCCGGATGCTGAGCATATCCCCCGCCACACTGCCTGTCCTGGACATTCTGCCACCCATGGCCAGGTATTTAAGCTGGTTGAGGAAAAGCAGTTCGTCGCAGGCCCCAATAATTTTTAACGCATGGGCTTCCAGTTCCGCCGGGTCCTTCAGGGTGCCGGCTGCCAGGGCAACGGTTTCGGCAATAAGCCCGAGCCTGCCGGATGCCGCACCGGTATCCACAACGTGCATCCGTTCTGAAAGCCCGTTGTCCGCAACCCACCGGACGGCAACGTCATAATTGCCTGTATACACGGATCCCACACACAGGTAAAGTACCCGGTCGTATTGCCCCAACATTTTTCTGAAGGTCTCCTGGCGCTGAAATACCGAGGCCTGGGCGGTCATGATCCGTTTGCCCCGGGTCATGTCTGCATAGATTCGGGCCGGATCTGCCAGGGTTTCAGGACACCCGCCGTCATCGGTCACGATAAAACTGTCCATGAGTGTGATGCCAAGTTCTGCGGCCCGGTCAAGGGTGATGGCGCCTGCCGCATCAGTGATGATGCCCACCGTGTCTGGGTTTGTCCGGGCCGGTGTCTTTTGTGGCCGGGTGATGATGGGTTCGGCATCCCATGCCGTAATAGACCCTATTTCAGACACCCGCTGCTTAAGCACGTCCCTGTCCCTGGTGTGCACATGGATTTTCAGGGACCGGTTGGTTTGTGTCGTAACGATACTGTCGCCAAGGGTTTTAATCAACGCGTCCGGGGTGTCGCGGCTTTGATCCATCCGGACCTGTAAATCCACACAAAAGGCCGGTGGTGATGGATCGGTGTATCCGGTCGACACACAGAGCTGGTCCTTGAAACTTTCCATGACCGGGATACATTGATCCTGCCGGTTCTCAAGGGCTTTGAAAAATCCTTCCAGAAACAGGAACATCCCTAAGGCCCCGGCATCCACGACGCCTGCTTTCTGCAGGGCGGGCAACCGGGTGATGCTTTGGGCCACACTTTGTTTGAGCACACCGGTCAGTTCATCAGTATCAAAGGATGCTTTCTGACCTTGGCCGTCACCTGCCCATTGGTCAAAAAAACGGGCCTGACTTTCAAACAGGTCCAGCATGGTACCGGGCCTGGGGTCGGCCACGGCGTTCATGGCCATATTTAAGCCCTGCCTGGCGGCATTGGGCAACGATGCGGGTAATGGATGGGATAAAAAGCCCGAAAAAAAGGCTGCTGAAATATTACCTGAATTGCCGATGGCTGACATTGACAGCTTGTTAATAAGCCGGTTAAACGAGCTCTTCGAAGATGTTTTGCAATGGCCGTTGCCCGCGCCATTATCCGGATTAATTTGCTTAAACGGTGCCAGGCTGATTTTCAGGTTTTTGCCGGTATCTGAATCATGGACTGGAAAGACATTGACCTGATCCAGCAAATCCGCCCAGGCCACAATCCTTTCGTAGCCAATGGCAAGGGCGTTTATGATTTGTTGTGTGTCCGTGCATGAAAAAGGGCCTTTGGGCATGAGGTCACACCAGAAGCGCTGAGGTTATATCCTCGGGGATTCTAAACAAAAGCGTCATTTCAGGCACACGCACAGCCACCTGTTCGCTTTTCCCCCGGGCACAGATCTGGCCCGTTTCTTTAAGCCGGATTTCAAAATTTATGCCAATTTTGTATTCAGCCTCTGTCACGGTTGCTTTGCAGATAAATTCGTCATGAAATTTTAGGGGCGCAATATGCTTGATGGATGAGCGGCTTACCGGAAAACTGACCTGTTTTGAAAAAGAATATTCATACAGGTCAACGCCCGCTGCTTTAAACAGGTCGAATCTTGTCACATCAAAGTATTTATAATAATTGCCGTGCCACATCACATGCATGGGGTCCATGTCGTGGAACGGGACTTTGTGTTCCGTTTCGAAGTGCTTGTAGACCGGCTTTTTATGTTCGTTTTTTTTTACCATGGAATGAACTGATACAGCTTGGCGAACATTTCATATACGGTTATCCAGTTCTGCAGATCCTGGGTACTGTTCATATGGGCCCGTTTATTGACCATGACCCAACTCATGTGGGCTGCGCCGTCCTTGCAGGTTTTGCAGTCCCGGGTTTCAGAGGTGCAGCAGCGGTGCATGGTTTTAAGGTCCGAGGCCCAGCGGATGAAGTTGGTCAGCCGTTTGGGATTGTTTTTCCGGTCGTCCAGGGGCTGGGTCACCGAGGGACACTCCGCCCACCCGAATGGTCTGCCTAACATGATGCCTGTGGTGATAATCTTGTGATAGTATTTTGAGGAGACCAGCGTGTCAGGATAGCGGTCCAATAATTCGTCCATCTCCTGACACACGGCAGCAAGCTCGTGTTCTGTCCAGCTGAATCCGTCCACGCCTTCGTCATTGGAAAGAAGCTGCATATGCACTTTAAGTCCGACATTGCGGATTTTTTGGATGATGGGCTCAATATTTCCAACCAGTTTGGGGGTAATGGTCAAAAGATAGTACACATGGGGGTCGCCTTCATAGTGGCGGCTGGATATGGCAAAGGTATCCTTTCCCCTTAATGTCTTTTCGTCATCACTGCTGCCCCACAGCGAAATGCCCACCATCATATCCGGAAAACGCTCCCTGGGCACTTTGATCAATCCGTTTGTGGCAACAAAGGTGGGCATGCGTTTATAAAACGCCTCGACCCGATCCAGGCAGAGGGTGGGTTCTCCGCCGATGAGAATGGCAAGGTTGACGCCCCGCTCCTTTTCCCGATCAATAAAGGCTTCCCATTCTGAAATATCCATCTGCTCTTTGGCCGCCTCGTGTTCGCCGGATGAAAAGAAGAAACAGCCCTTGCAGCGCAGGTTACATCGATTGGTTACATCATAGATGGAACTTCTTATGTTGAGCTTGGAAATTGCTTTATATCGTGCATACCACTGTTGATCCAGAAGAGAACTAACTGTTTTCATAGACAGCTTCCTTGCCTTGCCTGTATTGGTTTTTTAAAGGTAAGTTATATAATAAAATGACGCGTCATAGACAAGGCTAAAATAGTGCCGGGCCGAAAACCGTAATTTTTGCCGATGACAAGGCGGGCGCAAATTTTCAGGTTTTCGTTCAGACATTAAAATAGAAACGGGAGGAACATCTTTGATTTGCTGCAATACTCGGTGTAGGCCTCCCCGAAAAATATGTGGTTTTCTTTTTCTTCCACCTTGGCTACTGCAATCAGGAATAATGTTGTTATCACACTGATTGATAGGGTGACGGGGGTGATATGCTTTAAAAACGCGCCCCAGTTCAAAAGCAGCAAAGATGCGTACATGGGATGGCGAATAAACCGGTATAAGCCTGTATCAACCAGATGCGCCGTATTCTCAAAAGTGAAATTTTCTGGCATGTCATCACGGCGGCTGTATCCACCGAAGGCGCGAAGCAGTTTCACCGCGCACAGGACAAAACCGATGGAACAGATCAGCAGTGCCCAGGAAAACATTTGCCGTATTGAAAATGGATCATTAAACCAATAAGGTTGATTCAACGCGAGCAGTGCGGCAATGCCTTCAAAAACAAAAAAGCGGTAAAAGCCATGGCTGCGATAATTTTTCAAGGTATGCCGGGAAATCCACACCAGAATCAGGCTGATTAAAATAAAAAGAATGAAATTCATAAGGGTTATCGAATCAGGAACTCCCATAAAGGCCCTGATAATCCTTTCTTGTACATGGCGTTTAAAATTCGGGACGTGGCATCGCCTCCGGTGCCCACGACCCAGTTGGTTCGGTCCTTTGCCATGGCCTGCACCTTTTCCATGATCAATGCGGTTTCAATGGCGGGACTGTGGTAGAACACCGGATCAAGCAGGGATTGGTGTTCGTTGATTTGTCCGGACCCGATTGCCAGATCATACAAGGGCGTGCCCGGATAGATGCGCATGCCAAGGTAAAAGAAAATCGCTGTTTTTTTTAAGGTCGTCAGTCTTTCCAGGGTCTGGTCCAGGGTTACCGGTGTTTCTCCGGGGCCGCCCATAAGTATGAAGTGGGCAACGTGCACCCCTGCCTGGACGGCGGCCTGATGGGTCTGTACTGCCTGGGCCTGGGAAAATGTCTTGCCGTATGCCTTAAGTACTGAATCGCATAAAGATTCCGTGCCGAATTCTATATGGGCCAGCCCTGCCTGTTTCAACGTTTCAAAATAGCCGTCAGGCAGTGTGACCGGGGCAAAATAGGCGCCCCAGGGAATGGATACGCCTCGTTTTTGAAAGGCCCGGGCCACGGCCAGGCTGTGGTCGATATCTGCGTTAAAGGCCGAGTCCGTGATGAACAGGTACCTGGCGCCGGCTTTTTCCAGGGTTAATGCCGTGTCTGCCACCTCCTGGGGATCAAAACGGCGCATTTTGCGGCCCTCAATCAGGGGATAGGTGCAGTACACACAGGCAAAGGGACACCCCCGTTTGGTCTGCAGATTCAGCATCCCCCCCCGGGTCAGGTAAAAGTTCAGATGGGGGGATTGGGGAGAAAAGGCCCGGGGAAATTGTTGTTTCATTGTGTGGGACTTTCCCGGATTGCCTGTGCCGGATTCGCCCCTGACAAAGAGTCCTGGTATGGTTTGGGCTGCCACCGATGTTCTCGTTGCCCGGTCCGGATAGATTTTTTTTTCTATCATTTTTAAAAGTTCTGCCAGTTGCTCTCCTTCCCCTGCAATGCCGTAATCCGCATCCAAAAGCGCCATGATTTCACTGGGGAATATGGAAAAACCGCTGCCCCCAAGGACAATGGGTGCCAACGAGTGGGCCCTGATTGTGGCGGTAAGATCCTGGTATCGGTGGATAAAGCCTTTGGGGTCGGTTTTGTCGGTATTGTCGATGTTTCTGATGGAGATGCCGATGACATCGGGCGCCTCATCGGCCAGAAGCCGGGGAAGGTCTGCCTTGGTTTTTTCAAGATTAAGGTCGGCAATCAGAACCGTGTGGTCCTTTTCGATGGCGCCGGTCACATAATCCAGGCCAAGGGGATAGACAGGGTAGGGTTCTATAAAGGTATTGGCCGAAATCAGCAGCACTTTCATCCAGGCATCACCTCAACGGCGGTCAGGTGCCGGCCAAGGCCTAAAAGGAGTATCCCCCGGCCTTGAAGGTCTACGCATTGTCCCGGAAAATTCGGGTCAGGCAGTCGGTTGTTTTTTACCGCATCCACGGCAAGCACGGCTGCAACAGCCGGGGCCGTGGCAAATTGCCCGGTAAGACGGCGGTAATCCAGGATGGGTATGGACGACGAAAACGCGTTGGGCAACGCATCAGCCAGTGCCTTTCCCCGGGCGTTAAGCGCCTTGGGAATACCGGCCATGACAGCACCATACCTGTCATTGAAATCCGGCAGTTCCCGGGTAAGGTCTGCCAGGGTCTCTTTGGGTTCAAGGCGGTCGTCATTTTTCATGAAAAGGCGGGGGGTCAGGGTGGGGTTGCCGGGAACCGCCCCCGGAGCCAGCACCAGGGCACCGCCGCCGTCCGCCGCCGTGCCTTCCGGGACCACGGACATGTCAAATCTGAAAGACAGATCAGGATGGTGTTCATCCCCGCCCATGACCATCATGTGGGTATGGTCCTTTTTACCCAGAATCCCGGCGGTCCAAAGGGCCTGCTCAAAGGAGGCATCCCCGCCTGTGGTGGTGATGTTTGCCCCTTTTGCACCAAGCTCCATGGCCACATGGCCCAGGGCGGCGTTGTGAACTGATCCCACAAAATCGATGGGGCTGGAGGATTTTTCATTGCCTGCAAAAAGCCGTGAAAGAAAGTCCCAGGTCTCCGAAAGCGACCCCCATCCGGTGCCGCCGATAATGGATGCCGGGGATATGTCGGGGGGTGTCTCTTTTCCGGCCAGGACCGCCAGGGCCAGCATCAGGCGGGAGAATCGTTTCATCCGCCGCACTTTTTTCAAGGTGAGCAGGTCTGTCAGGGTTTTGTCCGCGATCATGCCTGCCAGGGACTGCCCCTTGTAAAATGCGCCCAGGCTTTCAGCCGTGGTGCCCGCACCTGTCACACAGGCGTAACCCAGAACCGACATGGGACCCATTTGGGGTTTTTGAACCCTCTTTGCCTCCCGGGCGCAGGTCCCGGATGTCTGGTTTTCTGTTTTTGATATCACAATGGCCGCATTATTCCCGCCAAATCCAAATGTGTTTGACAACACCCGGTGAACGGGCTGTTGTATGGGGCGGTGCACGGGAATGAAATTCAGTTCAGGATCCGGCGTACTGAACCCGGTATTGCCGGGAATGATACCTTTGGATACAGCAATGGCAGAAATGATAGCTTCGATGGCCCCGGCAGCGGCCATGGAATGGCCTGTGGCGCCTTTTACCGACGATGCCGCCGGTTTGTCTGGGTTAAAAAGCCGGTTCACGGCCATGGCCTCTGCCCTGTCATTGGCCTGGGTGCCTGTACCGTGGAGGCTGATGTAATCTATCTGTTCGGGGGTGACGCCGGCGTCATCCATGGCTTTTGCCATGGCATCAAACGCGCCGTTCCCCTCGGGGTGCGGAGATGAGGCGTGGTATGCATCACAGGACAGGCCGCCGCCGGACAGTTCAGCCACGGGATTTTCAGGTCTTTGGGAGACAAGCAGCAGCAGGCCTGCTCCTTCGGCAACGCTCATGCCTGAACGTTTTTGGTCAAAGGGACGGGCCCCTGCCGGGTCAACCACTTGCAGGGACTGAAATCCAAAGCAGGTCATCCGGCACAGCGCGTCCGCGCCTCCGGCCAGGACGGTTTCGGCCTGGCCGGAACGGATCATCTCCAAAGCGATTGTCAGGGCCGCATTTCCCGAAGAACAGGCTGTGGACACGGTGATGGCAGGGCCGGTGCAGCCCATCAGGTCGGCAAGATCTTCTGCAACCGTGCCCAGACCGTGGTATCGGAACCGTTTGGGATCGGTTTCTTTGGCTTTGAGCAGGGATTCGCAGGTCAGCATCCCCCCGGTGGTGGCGCCTAAGACGACGGCATCCGGGACCCGGCTGCATTGCGCCATGATCTGTCCGGCAGCGATCCGGGCAAGCGCGTGTGTTCTGGGAAGCGTATTTTTGATTGTCCCGGGGACCATACCCACCTTGGGAAAATTCGGACGGTTGAGTTGAAAAAAATCCACGGAAGCCAGACCGGATTTGCCGCCTTTAAGGGCCTGATAGGTGCTGTCCGTACCTGTTCCCAAAGCGGAGATAATTCCCATTGCAGCAATATAAGCGCCGGATGTCATCGTTTATATTCCCAGATTCCCGCAGGATATTTTGTTAAATTCGGTTTTCAGGCAGAAAAACAACATGCTTTAGCTCCTATTATCAGGATGGTGATTTGCAGACGCGACCCTGTTGGAAAATTTTCTTTCCGAAATATCATTTCAGGCACACCAATGGAAGCATATTGTAAAATTAGGCTTGTTTTTAACGATTAATTCAGTGTAAGTCGTAAGCAAACTTTTAATATACTATTTTTTAACCCATTTTTTAATCTAAGTTTTTATCTGTCATGAGAATCAAAGACGTCCCCCAAGACCCCGGTATTTTAGACGATTATGGCCGAGAAATATGCTATGCCGTGGATCAGAACGGAAATTACAGCCTGGCGCAAAGTATTGGATGGGATCCCAAAAATGTCGCCAACAGACAGGCATGGCAGGCCATTGAAAAGAAAATAGACAAGGCCCGTGAAGATATTCTTGACGGAAAGCTCAGTCCCATTGGGTTTTATATGGTGTGCAACCAGATGGATGTCAGGCTTCTTGCCCAGTATATGGGATTGTACCGCTGGCAGGTTAAACGGCATCTTAAACCGGCTGTATTCAAAAAAATTAAAGTGAATGTACTGGAAAAATACGCCGCATTATTCAATGTATCCGTGGATGAGTTAAAGTCGCTGCCGGACAAGCCGGCCATGGATTGCCCCTCCTCTCCCTAAGATGAAGATAAAAATAAAGATTAAAGATGATAATTGATTTTAAACATACCCAGTCTGCCCATTGTGAATGCGGGGTTACTGCAAACCTGATCAATGATGCCGTAAAAGACAGTGATCAACAGCTTTCAGAAGCCCTGGCCTTTGGCATGGGCCAGGGTATCTTTTTTGGATATCTGCCGTTTATCAAGGTCAATGAACTGCCGTTGACAACCTTTCGGTGCCCGGTGGGCAAAATATTTAAAAGTGTGACCCGCGCTTTGGGCATTGATGTCAAATGGCAGAAATTTTCCAGTGTCCCCACAGCCATGGATGCACTGGATCGGGAGCTTGACAAGGGACATCCTGTGGGTTGCCGGACCGGCGGGTACTGGCTTCCATATTTTCCCCCGGCCTTGAGATTCCATTTTAACATGCACAATATCGTGGTGATCGGCAAAGAGGGGGATAACTATATCATCAGTGACCCGGTTTTCCCTTCTGTTGTGGAGTGCCCGGCAAAGGACCTGGCCCTGGCCCGGTTTGCAAAGGGAGCCCTTGCACCCAAAGGCAGCATGTACCGGATTACGAGGGTCCCTGAAAAAATTGATTTCAAACCCGCTCTATTGACCGGGCTCAAGGGTGCGGCAAAAAGCATGGTGAAAACGCCTGTGCCGTTTCTGGGCACCCGGGGGATTCGTTTTCTGGGAAAGTGCGTTGAGCGGTGGCCCAAAAAATTCGGCAATGAAAAAACCGTGCTCCTTTTGGGTCAACTCATACGGATGCAAGAGGAGATCGGTACCGGCGGCGGGGGGTTTCGATTCATGTATTCGGCGTTTCTCCAGCAGGCCGCCGGGATATTGGATGACCCGCGGCTGATCACCATGGCTGAACAGATGACGGCTTCCGGAGATCTGTGGCGCAGATTTGCCGTCAAGGCTGCAAGGCATTGTAAAGGCCGGGCAACCCAGGACGACTCGGTACAGGCCATGCGTCAGGTCCTCAATACCTGCGCTGATATCGAAACCCGTACCTTTAAGGAACTTTTGTCCATTGCCGGCTGATGATTCCCAATCTGTTCTTGAAGTCAGAGGCCTGGGAAAACGCTATCCGGGCGGCCAAAAAGATGTCCTGACCGACCTGACTTTAAGGGTTGAAAAAGGTGAGATTTTCGGACTATTAGGGCCCAACGGTGCCGGGAAAACCACAACCATCTCAATTTTGTCCACCTTGATAAAACCCTCCCGGGGCAGCGTGCGGATCTGCGGCGTGGACGCCTTGAAACATCCGTTTAAAGTCAGGCCCCTTATCAGTCTGATCCCCCAGGAAATCGCTTTGTTTCCAAAACTCACCGGACGGGAAAACATGCGCTATTTCGGCACGTTATTTGGGCTCCAAAAAATAGAGTTGGATTTAAAACTTCCCGAAACCCTGGCATTGTTTGACCTGAATGAGTTTGCCGATCAGCTCATCACAAAATGTTCCGGGGGCATTCAACGCAGGTTTAATATTGCCTGCGGGATTCTGCACGATCCGGCGTTGATATTCCTGGATGAACCCACTGTGGGAATGGATGTTCATTCGCGCAACGCATTGCTTGACCGGGTTCAGCAGTTAAGCCTTAAGGGCAGCACCCTGATTTATACGACCCATTACATGGAAGAGGCCGAAAAAATCTGTTCCCGGGTTTTGATCATGGATAAGGGCATTTGCCTTGCCCAAGGTGCCACCGATGAGCTGATTAGCGGCAACGGCAAATACCGCAACCTCAATGAGCTGTTTTTGAAAACCACGGGGAAATAATTGTTAATGGGATTTTTGGCTGCCACATTAAAAAAAGAGCTGCTTTTGCTCATCCGGGACCGGGTGGGGTTGGTGCTGTTGTTTGTCATGCCTGCTGTGCTGGTGACCATTGTCTGTCTTGTGCAGGAAAAAGTGCTGAACCCGACCACCCATGTTTTGGTCCTCGATAATGATAAAAATGAGATCGGGAAAATTATTTTTAAAGGTTTAAAGGACTCGGACAATATTATCGCCGTAAGGGGTAAAGATGTCGGCTGTAACACCGAGACCTGCGCAAAAGCCCTGGTGAATAAAGGGCAGTACCAGTTCAGTATTATTATCCCCGAAGGCAGCACAGACTTTGCCTTTGACCAAGCCCGGCTGTTTGCCCTTGGGCAGACCGGTTCCCCCGGCACCAACGGCAGACAGATCACCGTATATTTTGATCCTTCGGTCCAGGGGGGATTCCGGGCTGCGGTGTTAAGTGCCGTCTCAAAGGTGCTTTTATGCCTGGAGTATGAGATCAAACTTCGGCAAGCCGTTTTTCCTACAGACAGGCCGCCGGATGCTTCACCTCCTGCTCAGTGGTTTGATATTAAAGAGGCTTGGGCAACGGAATTCGGATTCATTAAAATGCCGACATCGGTTCAGCAAAATGTGCCGGCCTGGGCGTTGTTCGGCATCTTTTTCATCTGTGTCCCCCTTGCCGGAAGCATGATTCAGGAGCGTGAAAATAAAACCCTGGACCGGTTGAAAACCATGCCCGTCCCGGGATTTATATTTATTTTTGGAAAGATTGCCGCCTACATCTGTGTCTGCCTGATTCAGTTCTTCTTTGTTTTTTTGATCGGTAAATTTCTTTTTCCCCTGCTGGGTCTGCCCGCCTTTGTCGTAGACGGCCCATGGCTTGCCGTGTTCATTATTATTGCCGCATGTGCGGTGGCCGCTGCAAATTACGGCATGATGCTGGGGCAACTTGCAGGCTCCTATGAACAGGCCCTTGTCATTGGTCCCACAACCATTGTGATTGCCGCAGCGCTTGGCGGTATCATCGTACCTGTTTATCTGATGCCGGGCCCCATGCAGTTAATCAGCAACTTATCTCCCCTGGCATGGGCCCTGGACGCATTCTACGATATTCTTCTGCGGGGCAAACAGATCAAAGATGTGCTGCCCGAAGCAGGTTATCTGATCTTGTTTGGAATTGCGGCCTCAGGGGTTTCCCATCTCTCTTTTAAATACAAAAAATAAGGTAACATATAATGCTGGAAAAAGAGCTGTTAACAACCATTGTCGAACTATGCAATGTCCAGGAAGATATTCCGGATGACTTTCCACTGGACGCCCCTATAGTGGGACCAGACTCCCTGCTTGGGCTGGATTCCCTGGATGCCGTTGAAATTGTTGTCATGGTTCAGGATGTCTATGGTATCCGGATCGACACCCAGGACCAGGCACGTGACATTTTAGCAACGCTTAAATCCCTTGCCGATTATATACGGGAAAAGGGGGGGCGGTCTTAAAGTTCTTTGGGGCTGACGGGAGGTTTTGCGACCAAGCACAAAAAGCCGGCCATGAGCAGGAGAACACTGAAGACTGAAAAGGGAATCCAGTAGTTATGGAAAAGGTCAAAACAGATCGCCGCTGAGACAGGCCCGGCTGCGTTTGCAGCCATCCGGAAAGGACCGGCAATCCCCAGCACGGTTCCGGATGATCTTCTGCCGTAAAATTCTGTCCAAAGCAGAAATATTAACGGCAGAACACCGCCCCGGATGGTTCCGTACACAACGGCAAAGATAAACATCCACACAGGTTCCTTGACGGCCCAAAAAACCGAATAGAAGAGGATGCCGATGGTGATCAGAACCCCTCCCATGAGTTTTTTAACAGAGATCCGTTCTGCCAGAAAACCGAATAACACCCCGCCAAATGCGGCGCAAACCGATAAAACCGTGATGACCAAAACGGCCATGGTTGGCGGCAGTCCCTGGTCCGTCATAAACGGAAACAGGTGAAAATTAGACCCGGCCCCGACCAGATAAATCACACACATGACACATACCAGTTGCCGGAATGCAGTGGTACGAACAGCGGTTTTCCGGGTCCACACGGGTTCATCTTCTATGTTAAAGCGGGAAGCCTGGCTTTTTTCATCCGGGCTTTCTACCCCAGTTGCTAAACTTTCTTCCGGCGCTCTGCCATCGGGCAGCAATCCAACGTCTTCGGGTCTTCGTTTTAAAAAAATCAGACTTGGCAGGGCCGAACATGTAAATACAATAATTCCCAATACGGCCCAGGCCGTCCGCCACCCATAGGAAATAATGATATGCTGTACCAGCAACGGGAGAAAAGCGATGCCAATGCGGCTTCCCAGCTGGGAAATACCCATGGCCCTTCCCCGTTTTTCAATAAACCAGTTGGAGACACTCACCGTGACCACCAGCGCCAGCAGACCGGACGCAATCATCCGCCCGGTTCCGAAAAACAGGTACAGTTGCCAAACTGAAGATAGCTGTGACAGTGCAATCAGACCTGCGCTTAAGATGGTAATGCCCCAGAACGCCGCTTTTCGTGGGCCATGGTGATCCAGGTACGGACCAACCAGAGGGGAGAGGATTCCGCCGGCCAGGGAACCCACAGCAATGGAACCGGTGATGATGGAACGATTCCATCCGAACTCATCGGCCATGGGTTTGAGGAAGATAGATAGGACATTCTGGAATACACCGGCCTGTGTAAGGCCGATCAAAAACGCCACGGCAACAATAGTCCAGCCGTAAAAAATCTTTTTGTGCTGCATGAAACCGTGCTCCTGCAATTTTTTCAAGCAGGATATAACAGAGAATAAAAAGATTAGCAAGCGCCTGTAATGTCATGAACTCATTGTACTCGACAGGCCGTTACTGAATGCTAATTTTCCCAATTTCTTCGTTGGAAAAAATTATCAATTTCGTAACAACCTGTCGACAAAATTTCCAGGTTTTCGTTCAGACACTATTTATGAAAATAGGCATTAAGGGCCATAGGTCGATTTGAATGCCCATGGTCGCTGTTTTTTTTGTTTACATCATCGCCTTGTTGAGCCACAAATGGCAAACTATACTTAAGGCATAGCCCACAGCGATTACCGGGGTCCATTTCAGGTGTCCCCCGAAGGTGTAAGTGCCCCGTGCCGCTCCCATTAGCGCCACGCCGGCCGCAGAGCCGATGGCTAACATACTGCCGCCGGTGCCGGCTGTCAGGGTGACCAGAAGCCAGTGGCCGTGGGACATGGACGGATCCATGGTGAGAACTGCGAACATCACCGGAATATTATCCAAAACGGCCGACAGGACACCCACAAGGCTGTTGGCCCAGGTGGCTCCGAGATCCAGGTACATAAATTTAGAGACTAATGCAAGGTATCCAAACTGGGCCAGTCCGCCCACACAAAGGATAATGCCATAGAAAAACAACAAGGTGTCCCATTCGGCCCTGGATATTTTTTTCATGACATCAAAGGGTATAACGTCAGATGACGGGGTGCAGTTGGTATCACGGACCCCGAGAATGGGGTCGTATTTATGACTTTGGTTCTCATGGCGCTTGATATGATAGGAAAACACCCCGAGATATCCAAGCCCCAGCATCATGCCGGCCGCCGGGGGCAAATGCAGCATATTGTGGAAACAGATTGCCGTCACAATGGTCGCCAGAAATAGTCCCATAATGACCCAGGCCCCGTACTTCATGGTGACGGATTCGCCTATGCTCTCGGGAACATCTTTGTCCACAAACAGGCTCATGACCACGGCCGGCACCAGCCAGTTTACAAGTGAGGGGATGAAGATGGCAAAAAATTCGGAAAAAGCTATTTTACCTTTCTGCCAGACCATCAGGGTGGTAATATCTCCAAATGGCGAAAACGCACCGCCGGCATTGGCCGCCACCACGATATTGATGCAGGCAAGGCTGATGAATCCTTTGTTTTTCCCGCCCACAGCCATGGCCACCGCTCCCATCAACAATGCCGTTGTCAGATTGTCTGCTATCGGGGAGATGATAAAGGCAAGAATCCCTGTAATCCAGAAAATTTTCCTCAAAGAAAAGCCACGGGAAACCAGAATCGCCCGCAGACGCTGGAAAACATTGCGCTCTTCCATGGCGTTAATGTACGTCATGGCCGCCAGCAGGAATAAAAACAGTTCCGCATATTCAATAAGGCTGTGCTTTATAGCATCATGGGCGGTGTGGGTATCTCCAATACTGGTATAGGCCAGCGACACCAAAACCCATATTGCGCCGGCAGCCAGCAGCACGGGCTTACTTTTTCTTAAATGGATATTATTTTCCAGGGGAACCAGGGCATAGGCCACGATAAAAAAGATTACCGCAATATATCCGTATGCGGTGCCTGTCAGTCCGGAGGCCGCAGCATGGGAGGCCTCGGCCTGGGCAAAAACCATGATCGGCAGCACCAGTAATCCGGCCGTAATCAGCATCAATTTCATTGCATATTTCATAGACGTTACTTCCTTTATTTTATTGGGTTGAGCGGTTGTTGACAAACCGAATTATCTTCACGTCAAAACCGTAGACCCTCTTGCCGGCTTCATGATAGTGTGTCCATAGATTTAAGGTTCAGCAGTAAAAAAAAAATAAATAATAAAGAACACAGTTGATTCGGTCAAATAGATAATATAGTGATTATTATTCGAAAAAAGCGAACAGAGTATGGAATGGCTTAATTATCATCATCTTTACTATTTCTGGATAGTTATGAGAGAAGGCAGCATTACCGCAGCCAGTATCCGGCTCAGACTGGCGCAGTCAACCATCAGTGCCCAGCTGACCAAGCTGGAGGAATCTTTGGGTGGGAAATTGTTCAACCGGCAGGGGCGAAAGCTGGAAGCCACCGATCTGGGGCAGCTGGTATTTCAATATGCCGATAAAATATTTCCCCTGGGGCGCGAATTGATGGATCAGATTCACAACCGACCGGTGGTCGGCCCGCTTTCACTGAACGTGGGGATCGTGGATGTGGTGCCCAAGCTCATGGCCCGAAAGCTGATAGAACCAGCCCTGTGTATGGAAAAAACCGTTCGTCTGGCTTGCCACGAAGGCAAGGAGAAAGATCTGCTGGCGGATCTTGCCCTGCACAATCTTGATCTGGTGATTTCCGACGGATTGCCGCAACGTGGTCCCAGCGTGAAAACCTACAATCATTTTTTAGGTGAATGTGGCGTCACTTTTTTTGCCGAAAAAAAACTGGCGCAAAGCCTGTCTGAAAAATTCCCGAATTGTCTGGATAACGCTCCTATGGTAATGCCCATGACCATGTCATGGCTCCGAGGGGCTCTCGATCAATGGTTTGACGCTTTATCCATTCGGCCGGTGGTGGTGGCGGAATTTGAGGACAATGCGCTGCTGACAGTCTTCGGGCAGGCCGGAGACGGTGTGTTCATGGGGCCTACTATTATTGAATCAGAGGTCAAAGCCCAGTGCCAGGTGGATATCATCGGCCGGTGCGACAATATCAAGGAACGGTTTTATGCGATTTCTGTTGAGCGAATACTTAAGCATCCGGCGGTTGTGGCCATCACCGACACCGCGCGCCATTCAGTGTTTTCCAGCGAGTAATGCGCACGGTCGCTGCCTCCTCCGTTTTTTACTAATTCGGGGGACATCTATGATAAGTTTTGTCAAGGGGAAAATGTAGACTTCCCTTCACTGTTTGAAGACTATCTCCAAAAGCGTTTAATGGATCATTGTTTTATCTTCCGATCTTTTTAATCTATTTCATTTAAGTGCCAAAAAGATAAAGATCTTTTGACCAGACATCTATAAAGTGGACCCTAATGTCAAGACAGTTTTCTATTCAATTTAAGCGTCATCGAAATTCTGGAACAGTTATGTTAAGCACAATTTTCTTTCTTAATTGAGAGTGGTTTCAGTTCTTTGATATCAATTGATTTTGGACTATTCATTGCGTGCCATAAATCCCAATTTTGTTGCAAACCAAGCCAGAAGTCTGCGGGCATCCCTAAAACTTGAGACAATCTAAGCGCAGTGTCCGGGGGGACTGATCGACGACCTTTAATAATTTCGTTGAGACGAGGATATGATACGCCCAATTTTTGAGCAAGTTCCGTTTGGGTGATATGAAGCGGTTTGACAAATTCTTCCAAAAGCATTTCTCCCGGATGCGTTGGGGGACGATTTTTGGGGAGTCTCCTCGAAACATTATCAGTGATAATCTGTAATTTCAATCTCATATGCCTGACCCTCCTCCCAAATAAAACAAACACGGTATTGTTGGTTTATTCGGATACTGTATTGATTTTTCCTGTCGCCTTTTAATTGCTCAAGCCGATTTCCCGGAGGAATCTTGAGTTCATAAATTTCTTGTACAGGGTCAAAATGATAAGCGCGTACTTTATTTATAAATGCATAACACCCTTAATCAAAGTTCATTTTCTTAATCATCATTTGGGAAAGTTGACGTTTTATGCAGCCATTTGGTTATTAAGCCTGATAACAATGAAAACGGTCTTTTTTAAGGGCTTGTTGTGCGGAGGGGGAGCTGGTAGGATATTTTTCAGGTGAGTGAAACTGGTTGGTCTTAATTTTATTCGGGAGGTTATATGCAAACGGAGCTTAACGGTATTCAATTGGCTTATGATGAAGTAGGAGAGGGGCCCGCAGTATTGTTGATTCACGGATTTCCCCTTTGCCGTCAAATGTGGCGGCCCCAGATGCAGGCTTTGGCTGCCGCCGGTTTCCGGGCTGTGGTTCCTGATCTGAGGGGATTCGGGGAGAGTGAACCGGGCACTGAGGTCGGGTCGACGGATCTGTTGGCCGATGATTTGATCGTGCTGCTGGATCATCTCGGTATCGAGAAAGCCGTGGTCGGCGGCATGTCCATGGGTGGGTATGTGATGCTCAACTTGCTGGCCCGTTATCCGGAACGGTTTTCCGCTGCCTGTTTCATCGTCACCCGCGCTGATGCCGACGACGAAACCGCCCGGGGCAAGCGCAACCATCTGATCGCCGAGGTTAAAGCCGGTCGGCCGGATGTGGTGGCAACTGCTTTTACCCCGCTTCTTTTTGCTGACCAGACTGTTGCTGAGCGTCCTGAGTTGGTGGATGAGGTGCGCGGCTGGATGGCGGCTGCTTCTCCCTCCGGTTTGGTTGTGGGGCTGGAGGCGATTCGGGATCGGAGCGATTCATCGGCGTTGCTGCCCCAGTTGAAGATCCCCGCATTGATCATGGGCGCCCATGAAGACAAGGCAATTCCGCCGGAAAAATCAACGGGCATGGCCGAGCAAATTCCCGGCGCCCAACTTTGCATGGTGGCCGCTGCCGGTCATATGGTAAACATTGAGCAACCGGACGCATTTAATTCCGCGTTACTTGATTTTTTACGTGACAATTAATGTCAGGACAAAGGGGATCTTGGACCTTTGTGGTACTCGGGACCTGCGACATGTACCGTTACAGGAGGTGTTCTCATGTCACTGGCTTTTGACTTAGAAAGCAACCTTATTGATCTGCGCTCGGCGCGGATTTTTTCCCCGGCGAATCGGGTCTGGGACGAACTTGACACCATTCCGGGGGAACTTGTCCCGGTATCGGAAACGGATGCGGTCACCCGGCTGCAGCAGCAAAGCGGCCGTTGCCGGGTCCCGGTGGGAATTTTGGGCGGCCGAAAGGCGTCGGAAGAACAGCTTGCAGATGCGTTGGCATTGGGAACGCTCATTGCCCAGATGGGGCTGACCCTGATCTGCGGCGGACGCCAGGGGGTTATGGAGGCTACCTGCAAGGGGGCGGCCGAGGCCGGCGGAATCTGTGTGGGACTGCTGCCCGATGAAAATCCCGGTGCCGCCAACCCCTATGTCACCATCCCGCTGGCCACCGGTATCGGCGTGGCCAGAAACGCAATCCTGACCCGGGCCGCCCTTTGCCTTGTGGCCATAGGCGGGAGCTACGGCACCCTTTCGGAGATTGCCTTTGGCCTGCAGTTTGAAAAAAAGGTGCTCGGCCTATCAGGGGCGCCGAATATTCCGGGTATGCTCCCCTGCCGCAGCCCGAAAGAGGCTGCCGCCCGGATTGCCCGGGTGGTCCTGAATCTGCCCCAATAGCGTTCCTTCAGCTCCCCGTCCGGCCTTGGGTTGTCCCTGAAACCGTATACCCCTGGCTGGACGGGTGGATTCTGATCCACGGCCAAGGGGAACTAAATTAGGGACGGGCGAGTCCTGGCAGAGCCGAAACGCTATCCCCAAAAAAGATAAATCGGATATACAATTATGAATGAAATTACTGAATTAAACATATTGTGGACGAATGATAATATAATGACCTCAGAAAAAATGGTGTTTATGTATGCAATTAATGCCAAAAAAAATAACTGGTGGGATAAAGTAACAATCATCATTTGGGGTGCGCCGGCAAAACTTGTAAGTGAAAATAAAGACATTCAAGCGCTGATAAATGAGGCACAATCGCAAGGGGTAATTATCACAGCATGCAAAGCATGTTCAGATCAGCTTGGGGTCACAGATATTCTTGAAGAATTAAATATCGAGGTTAAATACTGGGGAAAACCTTTAACCGAAATTTTGAAGTCAAAAGAAAAATTAATAACTGTATAACAGTCATGGGCTGGCTTGGTTTATCAATACCGAGGCTCAACCCACAACAAAGTATGAAATTAATTCAGTAACTTATTAGAACTTTCATATAAAAAAATGGAATTATGATGCGCACAGATAACAGAACATACCAAAAAACGTTTATTCTTGACATGGATGGTGTCATCTACACAAAATCAAAACTGATTCCTGGTGCTGCGGATTTTGTGTGTCGCCTCAAACAGAAAAATTTCAAGTTTTTATTTTTGACCAATAATTCTTATTATACAGCCAAACAGCTCAAGGGTCGTCTCTCTGAAATGGGCATCAATGTAACAGAGGATTATTTTTATACTTCGGCCATGGCTACGGCAAGTTTTTTAAAAACCCAGAAGCCAATGGGTTGTTCCGCTTATGTTATCGGCGGGCAGGGAATTATTGAAGAGTTTGAAAAACATAACATAACGGTTACGTCCGAAAATCCGGATTATGTGGTGCTTGCGGAAACCGAGGCATATGATTATAAAAAAATAATTGAAGCCACACATTTAATCCGGGAAGGGGCAAAATTTATTGCAACGAATCCGGATTTGACCGGCCCTACGCTTCGGGGGCCGGTGCCTGCCTGCGGTGCCTTGGTTGCTCCAATCGAGAAAGTGACCGGAATCGCCCCTTACTTTCTTGGGAAGCCCAATCCCACAATGATGTACTGGGCCCGGAAAAAAATGGGCGTTCATTCAGCCAATTGCTTTATGATCGGTGATAGAATGGATACCGATATTATTGGGGGCCTGGAATCGGGAATGACAACCTGTCTCGTTTTGACAGGCGTGACCACCCGAAAGAATATGACCCGTTTCCCTTATCAGCCGGATTATATTTTTAGCAATTTGGGTGAAATTGATCCTGATACGATATTGTCTAGACGGGACCGGGTGGAAAAGGATCTATGACGGCCTGTGATGCTGTCGGGATACACCCTTTTTTTATCCGTTTTCCGTTGCCTGTCGTCTCTCTACACCACAGTCAGCAGCATAAAACAATGTGAAAACCGTCCGCTTTCAGGAATAAAGCAGAGCAGTTTTTCCCCTTTTTTCAGTCTTCCTGATTTGAATAGCTCTTCCATGATGATGTAAATGGATGCTGAACCCACATTTCCCGTATAGGGCAGGTTGGTAAACCATTTATCATAGGGGACCTCAAATCCGGTCTCCTTCATGACCTGATAAAATTTATCCCTGAAATAGTGTGATGAGTAATGGGGCAGGTACCAGTCCACCTCTGCAGGCGCTAAATGTCGTTTTTCGGCAATACTTCCAAGGGCTTGTCCCATGGTTTTCACTATATGGCGGCTCAGCAACCCGGTGTCCTGTTTAACGGCAAGCAGATTGTCATTCACGGCCTCTTTGCAGGAATTTGCCTCCCGCCATCCGGAAATGGAGCCGTCTTTATTCTGCTTGCCCCCGGCATACATGCAGGTGGCAAGTTCTCCGGCATAGGAGATCATGTCAATCCACTCAATTTTTAATGAAATTCCCTGGGTATTCGGCGTATCAGCAATAAAAGCCGCCCCGGCACCGTCGGAAAGCATCCAGCGAAGAAAGTCGGCATTGAATGCAAGGAGGGGGGCACTGGCGATATCGGCATCAGGATCCACGCCCAGGTTGAAAAAATTGGCCCGCATGAAAGACGAGGACAACTCCGACCCTGTGCAGACGCCATTTGTTGAGGCACCGCTTGCAACGGACATCTGGACATATTTTAATGCGGTCATCCCACTCAGACAGATACCGGATGTGGAGACGACTTCACAGGGTGCCGCCGCAAGTTCTCCGGCCACCATCATGCCATGCCCGGGCATGATCACGTCCGGACTTGTGGTGCCGCAGCTTAAAACCTGGATGTCATCAGGTGTGAAGCCGGGGTAGGGGTTTAGCTGTTGCACTGCCCGGGCCGTGAGTTGGGCATTATTATGGGTAAATTTACCGGTTGATGGGTCAATGGCATAATACCGTTGCTCAATTTTGTTATTGGCCAGCATTTTTTTCTTGGTCAGGGAGGGGATCTCGTTGATCCGGCCAAGGACATCTTCAATCTGGCTGTTTAATACTGGCTGATTGGGCAGAAAAACGGATAGGTCATTAATATACACCGGTTGGGTCATCTGTTTGTTCCTGTTTCATTGGGTTTTGTTGATATGTTTATGAAATTTTTGAAAAAGACCTGCGTATAAAGAATAAAACACCTCTTTATTCAGGGCCGTTTTTGTTACTGCATTGGAAAATGTATAATAGGCCAGATCCCGGATTTCAATTTTGTGTTTCATCATTTTAAATAAAGGGGTTCCGGGAATGGGGGTCAAAATGGAGGGAACCGGCAGTTCTATCTCATGCTGTTGGATAAAAGTTTCAAGCCTTTCAAAATCAGTATGTCTGTAATCCGGCGAGACGATAAAATCACCGATCACCTTTAGCCCACTGGTTTTAAGCCATTGAAGCGCTTTTATGTTGGTACTTACATCACTTTTTTTATTAAAATAGTTCAGCCGTGAATCATCAATTTCCTCAAATCCGATCACCACGGCGGCAAGTCCCGCTTTTTGCCACAATTCAATCACATCCGGGTGATTGACAATCGTGTCTGCTCTGACATCGGCCACAATTTTCTTTTTAACACCGGATTTGATAATGGCCGAGGCAAATTTTTTTGCAAAGGATATATGGCCGAACGTATTGGCATCAACGCATCGTATCAGGGAAACATCTTCAAGCTGTTTAAAACAATTGATTGATGAATCAATGGAGTGGGTCAGATACCGATCTGTTATATTTGGAATGGAGCAGAACGCGCATGAATGGACACACCCATAGGCCGTTACAACAAAGCCTGCCTTGCCGATGCCCCCCATGACATATGTGTCCCGATATGCCTTGACAAGGTCGTAGCGGGGCGGCCGATCATCCACCAGGTCCTCAAACGTAAATTTGCGGGGGACAAAGGTCAGAGGGCTTCCCGGAGATGTTTTGGCAACCCCCTGCAGATTGACGGCCTGGCCGGATTCAAGGGTTTGAACAAGCTGTCGAAAACTTTGTTTGCCGATCCCGCAGACAATATAATCAATGACATCAATATTGAAATATCCCGGGTCGCAGGAGGCATGGTGTCCCCCCGCCACCACGATAATTTTTTGTCCCATGGGATCTGTTTTGATCTTTTGGGCAATGCGGATCAAAGAATTGGCTTCACACGTGACACCGGTAATACCCACAATGTCCGGCATAAAGCGGTGAACCGTTTCCATGAGTGCCGATGGCGGTTCAACTTTGAGGTCAAGGATTTCAACGTCGTGGTCGTACAGGTTGCCGGCAAGCACCTCAAGTGCCAGCGGCTCTCCTCTGAAGATCGCTTTTATGGAGGTAATCCCGAATTGTTCTTCAGGGATGCTCTTTCCGGAGTTTGGTGGATTGATCAGCAGAATTTTCATGGGCACTCCCTGTAACCATCCTTCCTTACTTGTAAAAATATACCCTTGAACATCTCAAACTTTAAACTATCAAATATATGCCACTGAAATGCTAAAAGGCAAGGGGAAAATCCACAAGCATCACCCCAGCCAAAGACCCGGTGGGCCAGGGCCGGAACCCAGCAGCCCGACGAATCGGAAAACACTTTTTGCCCCCATCATGCATCAGGACATGCAACAAGCGCAAATCGCGCCAAAGGCGTCCTGATTTATCCTTGACAGTTCACAGCCTCTTATCTACCATGGCCTTTCATTGTGGCCTTGCGTGTAAAAATGATAATTTACGGGTGTATAAAAT
This sequence comes from Desulfobacter hydrogenophilus, assembly GCF_004319545.1. Lineage (NCBI taxonomy): Bacteria > Pseudomonadati > Thermodesulfobacteriota > Desulfobacteria > Desulfobacterales > Desulfobacteraceae > Desulfobacter > Desulfobacter hydrogenophilus. The sequence continues at coordinate 2,419,414 of NZ_CP036313.1, forward strand.
TTTGAAATATTTCCTGACGGCATCTGAATTTTTTTGCCCGGGTCAGTGATTCATGAAAACGAATGGATTTCATTTTTTGACTGAACAGGCCGTGGCCGATCTTTTAAAAGGGAATGGTGCGCCTGACAGACCTTTTTGCGGCCAGTACACCTATGCAGATATCCATGCCATGGCCCACACCATTTTTGACAGGTGTTCCGCAACGCGTGACCAGAGGGGATACCTTGCCATATTTACCACGGACAGGGCTGTCATCGCTTCCGCTATTATTGCTGCCCTGGCCGGCGGACCCATACTGATTCTGCCCCATGACATCTCGGACGGGGCGCTTATGGATCTGGTCAGTGATCCGGGATATACATGGGTGGTGACCGATCCGGGCAGGACGTTGCCCAACCGTTTTACAGAACTTGTTGTTACTCCGGATGATCAGCGCCGCAATTCCAGACCTTTAAAGGTCGCCATTGATCCGGATGCGCCTCTGCTTAAACTTTATACCGGCGGCTCAACCGGGAAACCGAACGTATGGACAAAGACTGTGGAAAATATCATGGGTGAAGCCCTGTTCCATGTGGGTGTGCATGACATCACCTGTGATGACATGGTGGTTGCCACGGTGCCGCCCTATCATATCTATGGTCTGCTGTTTTCTGTGGCTGCGCCTTTGCTGGCAGGCGCAAGGGTGGCCGATCAAACCTGCGGCTTTCCCCATGAGATTGTCAATCTGGTCACGGATACGGCGGCAACCATTCTCGTCAGTGTGCCGACCCATTTCAGAGCCTTGAAAGGCCATGATTTCCCGGACCATGATCTGCGTCTGGCCTTTTCTTCGGCAGGTGTTCTGGACGAGGCGGATGAAAGGGATTTTCGCCAGAGAAATAATGTTTCCGTCATGGAGGTTTACGGGTCAACCGAAACTGGCGGCATTGCCTTTAGATGCCGGGGACGTGACGAGACCTTTTTTTCGCCTTTTACCGTTATTGAAACCCATATTGCAGAAGAGACTTTAAAGATCCGCTCCCCTTTTATTTCCCCTGAAATTGTGCGGGATGATTTGGGTTTCTATCTGGTGCCGGACAGGGTGAAACAATGTTCTGGCAACGCCTTTGCCATCCTTGGCAGATCAGATACGGTTGTAAAAATTGCCGGTATTCGGGTGGATCTGGATCAGGTCGGGGCGGTTTTGAAGACAATGGACGGTATCAGGGATGCCCTGGTTCTGGCACGGTCCGTTCCCCGGGGCAGGGCCTTTGATATCTGTGCCCTTGTCGAAGGGAACTGCACCCATGCGGATATTCGACAATTTCTTTCCGGCAGGCTTGAGGCCGTGGCCCATCCCCGGAGGATCAAGGTTGTCGATCACATGCCCATGACCCGTTCCGGGAAGTATGACAGGGCTGCGGTTACAGCCTTGTTTGAAATGGACGAAGGCTGAGGAAAAATGAATCGCAGAGTTGTGATAACAGGGTATGGCGTCATCTCCCCCATCGGGGATACGGACGATGAGATCATCCGGCATCTGACCCAGGGTATTTCCGGGGTTAAAGAACTTGAAGATGACGGTTTTTTGTCCGGGTTTATTCGGTCCGGTGTCTATGGCAGGATTGATTATCCCAAGACATACCCCTTTGAACGAAATCATCGAAAAACCATGGGGCCGGTGGCTTTTGTTGCCTGCGAGTCCGCCCGGCGGGCCATTGAACAATCCGGCCTGGACAAAGAATTTTTGACCTCGGGACGGGTCGGGGTGGCTTTTGGCTCCATCCATGGCAGCCCCTTGGTCCAGCGCGAGATCATGAGAGCCTATTTTAAGGGCGGCAAAGACGGCGGTCCGGGCATCAATGCCGCCGATTTTTTAAAATCCATGGCCCACACCACGGCCGTTAATATCACAAAGATGTTCGGCATATGCGGCCGGGTCATCAGTCCGTGTACGGCATGCACCACCAGCAGCCAGTCCATTGGTTTCGGATACGAAACCATCCGGTTCGGCATGCAGGATGCCATGGTATGCGGCGGTGCCGACGAGTACGACACCTCAACCGTGGCCGTATTTGACAATCTTCGGGCCTGCTCCGTCCGGTTTAATGACACCCCGCATCTTACCCCGCGCCCCTTTGACAGCCGGCGGGACGGTCTGGTGGTGGGCGAAGGCGCCGGTGCCCTTGTGCTGGAGTCCCTGGAACATGCCAAACATCGTGGTGCAAATATTCTGGGCGAGGTTGTGGGATTTGCCTCCAATAATAACGGCGGGGACATGATTCTGCCCAACCTGGCGGGAATTACCCAGACCTTGTCCCTGGCCCTGGCCGATGCGGGAATCGCCAGCCAGGATGTCGATTTCATCAGCGCCCATGCCACAGCCACCCGCCAGGGAGACACCATTGAGGCAAAAGCCATCTATGATGTGTATGGCGATAAGCCCCGGGTGACGGCCCTGAAAAGCTACATGGGCCATACCATTGCCGCTTGCGGCGCCATTGAGACCATCATCACTCTGATGATGATGAAGCACGGGTTTATCCCGGCCACCCTTAACCTTGATACCGTGGATGAATCCTGTGCCATGATCAATCATACAAGGCAGTTGCTGGATGAGAAGATCAACACGGCATCGGTCCAAAATTTTGCCTTTGGCGGGGTGAATACCGCTCTTGTATTAAAGAAATTTAATTGATGGAAACACAATTTTCAAACGCCGGGAACGAAACAAAACCCAAGGGGTTCGCTTTTCTCTCTTTTCTCCGGGATCTGGTCATTACACTGCTGCTCTGGGGCTATTTTATTTTTGGATTTATTCTGTTTTTTTCCCCGTTTTACCTGATCGCCTTTGTTTGTGCGCCCATACGCGAAGCGGCCATCCAATGTCTTAATTCTTTGTTTTACAACGGGTTTTTTATCCTGGTTCGTTTGCTGATGCCGGGCGTTGGCCTGCACATTGATCCCAAAGTCAAAGGCCTTGAAAACTGCATCATTGTCTGCAACCATGTCTCCTATCTGGATCCTTTGATGATGATCGCGTTGTTCCGGCGCCATAAAACCATTGTGAAAGCCACCTTTTTCAAGGTACCGGTGTTCGGCTGGGTGTTAAGGGCGGCAGGCTATATTCCGTCCATGCCCAAGGGGCGGATGGCCGGCCTGATGGTAAAACAGATCAAGACCCTTGCATCCTTTCTTGAAACGGGCGGTGTCCTTTTTGTGTTTCCCGAAGGTACCCGGAACCGCAATGCCGGAAAGGGTGTTCTGGCATTGCACAGTGGTGTGTTTAAGATTGCAAGGCTTTGCAGATCCCCCATAAATGTACTGGTGATTCGTAATACCGACAAATTGTTTACACCCGGCCGGTTTTTATTTCATACCGATTTTTCCGGCACCATCAGCGTTGAACTTGCCGGTACGATCCAGCCGGATTATGATAAAGAAAACGTGTCTACGGCAGGGCTCATGGAACAGGCCGGAACAATTTTAAACAAAAAACAAAGGATATCTCCTTGGGCGCATCAAACAGACAGGCCGTAATTCTGGGGTATGACGCGGTTTCTGCCCTGGGAACCCGGTTTCCTGATGCCTGGGAAAAGGCGCTGAGAGGAGACAGCGGTATTGGTCCGCTGACCCGGTTTCCCATGGATGATAACTTTCCCGTGCGTATTGCAGGCGAAGTGGAAAGCATTGATGATCTGGACTATCCCTTTCTTAAACCCCGGGAACAGGCCAAGTGGACCTCGCCTATTTTCAAGCATGCCATGCTGACCACATCCCGGGCCATTGAGCGAAGCGGGATTGAGATTACCCCTGACATTGCTCCCAGAATCGCCATTACTTACAGTTCCGCCCTGGGTGGGGTGGATGCCGTATTGGCTGCGGATCGCAGGCTGGTGCGAGAGAATCGCTTGCCCAAGCCCTTTACCAACCCCAACGCCTGCATCAACATGGTGGGGGGAAAGGTTTCCATCCTCACCGGTGCCACAGGCCCCATCACCGCCACCATTTCAGCCTGTGCCACAGGGGCCACATCCATGATCATCGGCGCCATATTTATTGAACAGGGCCTTTGCGATGTGGTCATCTGCGGTGCCGTGGATTTTGCCCTGGTGCCTGCCATCATTGCCGGGTTTTCCACCATGAACGGTACTTTTTATCCAAAGCCCGGGGAAAATGTCCCGGCCCGGGCGGCAAGTCGTCCCTTTTCCAGGAACCGGCGGGGATTCGTGGTCTCCGAAGGGGCCGGGGCTGTGATCCTGGCGGCCCGGGAGTTTGCCCAGACCTGGGGCTTGGCCTATCAGGTGGCCCTTGCCGGGTGGGGCATGACCTCGGATGCCCACCATGTGGTGGCGCCCCATTTGCCTACGGTAACCCGGTGCATGGAGTTAAGCCTTGGGCATGCCGGCATTGATCCGCAAGCGGTTTCCAGTGTCAATGCCCATGCCACCGCCACCCAGGTGGGGGATAAGGTGGAGTATGATGCGCTGTCGGCGGTGTTTGGTAAAAATATTCCGCCGGTGACCGCCAATAAATCCATGATCGGCCACGCCATGGGCGCATCCAGCGCCATTGAGACCATTTTTGCCGTCCAGGGGATGATTGACGGGCAGATTCCCCCCACCATTAACTATGACCCGGATCCTGACATGGCGTTTGACTGCGTGGCGGACAATGCAAGACGCCTGGACCAGTCGTATGTGTTGAAAAATGCATTTGGATTTGGCGGATGCAATGCCTGCATTGTACTGCAACATTGTTGAAACAATTGAGATAAGATCATGAAAGCACCAATGAACAGGCGGGTTTTTGTTTTGGGGTACGGGGCGGCCACTCCGTTGGGGGCCACATTTGACCGGACCTTTGAAAATGCCGTGGCCGGCAAATCAGGCTTCAGAAAGATCACCCGGTGTGAGGTGAAATGCTTAAGCAATGTGGTGGGAGAGATCCCGAACTGGGATCCCGTGGCAAGCGGGATGTTTGAAAAAAAAGAGGCCCATAACTGGAATGCGGCGTTTGTGCTGTTGACCGTGGCTGTGTGCCGGGAGGCCTTGGCCAATGCAGGCATTGTCATGGAACCCGGTCTCGGTCGGCGGACCGCCTGCCTGATCGGCTCGGCGTTGAACGGTATGGATGCTTTCAGGATTGCTTCGGAGAAATATGCCAATGCAGGCCCTTTACGGGTCAGTCCATATCTTTTGCCCAACCTGTGCGGCAACATGCCGGCCAGCAAGGCCGGTATTGACCTGGGATTTACGGGTCCTTTGTTTTCCCCCCAGGGGGCGTGTGCGTCGGGCAATCATGCCATCGGCATGGGGGCCAGGATGATCCGGGACGGTGATGCGGATGTTGTGCTGGCCGGCGGTGTGGATACGCCCCTGGTGCCGGAGATTGTCCAGGGGTTTGCCAATATGGGGGCCACCATAAAAATCACTCCCGAAGACCGGGCCTATGCGGATCCGGGTCAGGCCAGCCGCCCGTTCAGTTGCGACCGCAAGGGCATGGTACTCTCCGAAGGGTGTGGCGTGGTTGTGCTGGCCGCAGAAGAGGTGGCAAAGGCCCATGGTCTTAAACCCCGGGCCGAAGTGGCCGGTGTGGGATGGACTTCGGATGCTTTGCATTTTACCAGCCCCAATCTTGAGACCATTGTCCGGGCCATGCACCAGGCCATTGATGATGCGCAAATTGACCCCCGGGATATCCAGTACATTAATGCCCACGGCACCTCCACCTTCAAGGGAGACCTGTCAGAGGCCGACTGTTTAAGGCAGGTGTTCGGCCACCATTTAGGACAGATTCCCGTCTCATCCAACAAATCCCAGATCGGCCATACCCTGGGGGCGGCAGCCGCCATTGAGGCCGCATTAAGCATTGAGGCTATGCAAATGGGTATGGTGCTTCCCACCATTAACCATTGCCCGGCCCCTGATTTTGACGATCTGGATGTTGTGCCGGATACCTTCAGAGCTCACCCGCACTCGTTTCTTTTGTCCAATGCCTACGGGTTTGGCGGAACCAACTGCTGTATCGTCTTTAAAGGGGTGTAAGATTATGAAACCAAAACCGTTTAAACCCGAAATTACAGATGAAAAAGCCTCTTATGTAAAGGATCAAACCACAGGACTCTTCTGGCACAGAACCAGCCATAGAACCCTTTATGCGGACACGGATCGTTCCCAGGTGGTCTACCATGCCAATTATTTAAGATTTTTTGAACAAGGCCGGGCCGCTTTGATGCGGGATATTGCCTACGCCTACCGGGAAATTGAAAAAAGTGGGTTTATCTATCCCATCATTGAGACCAAGTTGAACTATTTTGCGCCTTTGTTTTATGATGACCTTATGTGGATTCATACCCGGCCCGCCGCCCTGGAACGGGTTAAGCTTCAGTTTGATTATGTGATTACGAGCCATACCTATGACCAGATAATCTGCAAGGGCTATACCCGCCATTGTGCCACCAATGCCCAGGGTATCCCCGTTGGCGTGGATGAGAAAACCGTCCGGGTCTGGACACAGTTTCCCGGTAAAAAAGAGGCAGAACAGTAAAATACAATGGTTCGACAGTGTTAAGGAACGGGTCTTAAATAACTTGCCCATTTTGCTATATCCGGGAGCGCGGGCGTCTCGCCTGCATGTCCTAAAGTATTGTAAAAATGCGGGCGGGACGCCCGCGCTCCCAGGTTGAATTATTGGGGACGCATTCCTAAGTCCCGAACTTTTGCATCAGGGATTCCATGGAGACCCTTGTCAGCCAGCGAAGGAAAATCATGGAATATTCGGCCCCGGAAAGGACCATGCCGGCCATGAACACCAGGTGGGAAAGACCATAAAATCCAGGACCGCCGATGACGGTGAACCAGGGATTGCCCGTTTTAAGGGAGATAATGCCCATCAGACCCACCATGGGCCATCCTAAAACATAACTGAAGGCAATGGCAAACACACCGGCCAGTACCCTGAAGGACGGCTTTTCACGAAAAGCACTTAAATCGGCTTTGTCTTCAATGGCAGTGCGGACAAACGGAGTTTGACAAATTTTATTGAGCAGGGTTACCATCGTTGATGTATACCGGATAATGGGGGGCACAGTAAAATTAATTTTTACTTTGATCCAATTATCCCAAACCAAGGAGGATATACGTGGGGGCAGAAGCCAAGCCAAATGAGTGCGGAAAAAATTCAGGGCATCGCTTTGCCGTGGTGATCCCTGTGTATAACCACGGTATTACGGTCAAGGCTGTGGTGCTTGGGGCGGTGAAGCTTGGATTTCCGGTCATTGTTGTGGATGACGGCTCCACGGATATCACCCCCCAACGTCTTCAAGGAATCCCGGGTATCCGGGTGATGACCCATGAACAGAACCTTGGTAAGGGTGCTGCCCTGATGACCGGATTCAGGGTCGCAGCTGAAATGGCTGATTTTGCCATCACCATGGATGCTGACGGCCAGCATTTTCCCACGGATGCCCTTGCCATGATTGCTGCTGTCCCCAAAGGGAAAAAAGCATTGGTAATTGGGTATCGAAAACAGATGGAAAATGCGTCTGTCCCATGGACCAGCCGCATGGGCCGACGGTTTTCAAACCTGTGGATCACGGCATCGGGCGGGCCCGGCATCCGGGATTCCCAGAGTGGATTTCGCATCTACCCGCTGCCCGAAACCCTGAACCTGAGAACCCGGGCCAGGCGGTATCAATTTGAGGTGGAGGTGCTTGTTAAAGCCCACAGGAATAAACTTGCCGTCATTGAGGTGCCCATCCGTGTTGCGTATCCGGTGGACAGGGTTTCCCATTTTCATCCCTTTATTGATTTTTTACGCAACAGCGCCACATTCAGCCGCTTGATCTTCCGGCGTATCGTTGGTCTGGTTTAAAGAGACTTTTTTGTGAAGGCATTGACCTATCAAGTGCTCATTGTACTGTCCCGCTGGTTTGGCCTCTGGATTTTTACTCTGGTCTCCCGGATCATTGCGGCGGGGTATTTTTTCATGTTTCCGCGCCAGGCGGCAGTGAGCGCCAAGTTTTACAGCTCTCTTTTTCCCGGCAAAGGCCGTCTGTTTCACTGGCAGTGCGCCTGGCGCCAATACCAGAATTTTACCACTGTGTTCATGGACCGTCTCAGGACCCCTGGGCAGGACAATATCCGTTCCACCTCCGCTGGCTGGCAGGGGTTTGAAGACGCGCTGGATAAGGGGCGCGGCGCCATCGTCCTCATGTCCCATATGGGCAATTGGGATGTGGCCGCAAGCCTTATGGCAAAAAAGCGAAAGAATCTCAAACTGCTCCTTTATATGGGGGCCAAGGCCAAAGAACAGATAGAATCGGTCCAGAAACAGGAACTCAATGACAAAGGCATCCGCATTGTCGCGGTTGAACCGTCCGGAGGATCTCCCCTTGACGTTGTGGAAGGTATTCGCTTTCTGAAATCCGGCGGGGTGGTCTCTTTGACCGGGGATAAACTGTGGCATCCGGACCAACGATCGGTCAGTGTGCCATTTTTAGGCAAAACCGCACGGATTCCTGAGTTCCCCCATGTCTTTGCTCTGGTCTCCAAAGCCCCTTTGTTTGTTTTTTTTACCTTTCGCACCGGTCCCGGCACCTATCGGTTTATGTTGTCCGATCCCATCCGTATCAATTGCCCGTCACGGGCGGAGCGCAATCGTGCCGTTGCCGAATCGGCCCGGGCCTACGCTGGCATGCTGGAGAAGACCCTGCGTGAACATCCCTATGAATGGTACCATTTTGAACCCTTTCTTGTGGATCATCCCGGGCGGCACCATCATCGCAATCGCATCTAAGAATCAAAATCCAGAGGTTGAGATTCGGAGTTGCCCTTCATAAACGCGTCGCTTCTCATTGCTTGTAGTAGTCTTGCCCTTTTTGAAATAGTGGATTGAATTTCATTGATCGTATTAATAAATGGCGGGAAGTTGGTTATGAAGTTATATTATATTTTTTATATCTGCCCAATGCCGAACTGGCTGTGAGGCGTGTGAAACTCCGGGTTGCCCAGGGCGGACACAATGTCCCGGAAAATGTTATTAGCAGGAGGTATCGTAGAGGCTGGGACAATTTCCAAAAGCATTATAAACAAATCGTCGATGACTGGATTATCTTCGATAATTCCGGAGATCAGCCTTTGATCATGGAGGAAAAACGATGAGAAATGAATCTAATTCAAAACCGGCACTTGACGCAATGCGCAGGGCAGCAATCAAAGCAATTGAAAAAGCGGCAGATCTGGACTTGGAAATACCGGAGTGGAGAGATGGAAAAATAGTTTATGTGAATGCAAAGAAAAAACTCAAAAGGCTTCGTTGTTCTTAATGAAAAAAAGTAAAAAACAATATTACGCGCAATAATTACGTATCGTGTCACCAGAATTGAAAATAAAGATCTCCGAAGTAAACTTAAAAACTACTCCAGCAGCCAAGTCTCAAGAATTTTAAAAAGATTGCATACCCATGGTATGATCAAAAAAGTTGCCCACACTTATAAATACTATTTGACTCGTTTGGGAAGTCAAGTAATCACTATGGGGATGAAAGTTAAAACCATGGTGATTATTCCTGAATTGGCAAAGGCTTATGAACCGTTTGCATAATTCTTTTGCCAAAAAAACAAGAAAATAAGAGTTTAGAAACTAAAGCCGTTCAATTGACAGCCGGTCGTATTGCACAAGAATACAATCAAAGAAAAAACCGAAAAGGAGCATATTGGGAAGATCGATATCATGCAGTCGCCATTGAAAGAGGCAGGCACCTATTACGTTGTCTTGTATCTATTGATTTAAACATGGTACGCGCTGGCGTAATATCTCATCCAACGGAATGGTCATTTGGCGGATATAATGAAATCCAGTCTCCACGCCGTAAGTTCATCCTTATCAATTACGAAGAACTTGCAGACCTGTCAGGTTGTGACTCCTATACTTCATTTCAGAACTTGCATAGAAATTTAGTAAATGATGCTTTGGAAACAGATAAAATTAAACGGGAAGCCCGTTGGAGCCAGAGCATTGCTGTAGGTGAAAAGCAGTTCGTTGCTGATATAAAAACGAGGCTTGCTTCAAAAGCATTGGGAAGACAAACTCAATCTTTGGATGGTGGATTCCAGCTTCGGGAAGAGGCAATGCCCTATATCGTTGATTTTGACACTAAAAACAGTGATATAGCACCGAAAAAGGCCTATAAATGGGGGCATTCCCCGAAATTTCAGGGTGTTAATGGCCCGACCCCACCCACCACCCCAACCCCACCCACCCCCAATATGGCCTGACCCCACCCAACCGCCGATTATTCACAAGCTGTCTATAATTTTATTTGGAGATTTTTAGACAATTTCAATACCCAACTATTGAAACGTATAAAAAACAGATTCGATGGTCAGGGTGGCATATCCCGCTTTATTTTTTTTATAGGTTGTTGTGGGATCATATTAGCGATATTAGATGGGAGTTAACTTCGGACGGATAAAAAAAATAGCACAGAACCAAACGCTGGAGAGGGACCAGACTTACCGCGCGGCCTTTTCAGAAGTTCCTGGTTCAGGAAAGTTTATCTTTTTATCGGAGTTTTGGGGTTTAAAAAGCCTGGCCCCTCAGCTCAAACGCTGTACGAATGATGACTACATCATCAGGAAGATAATTTTAATGGTTTACAAACTTTTATACGCCTGGTTTCAAAGCACCAATTTTAAATTGCCTTTGGGGAATTTTTTTAGAAATTCCCATATATAGGGCATAACTCATCCACCGCATCGTCCAACACAGTAGGATGCTACGGTCAATATTTAAGTTGAATTAATTTTTTTTGGCATATTTAAGCCGGAAATCATAAATATTTTTTTACAACAACGCTTCATTAACTAAGGAGAAACAAATGGCAAGTTATGTAGAGAGTGCCCTTACAAAGGGTGAGCAGATAGTGTATCAAGGAAAAGTAAGTCTCTGGTCTATGACACCTCTTTTCATTCTCGGAGTATTATTTATTGCGTTTTATGGAATAGGGCTTCTTATTTCAATAAAAAAATGCACCGGGTAAAACCGGTGATCTTCATGTTATGGTTCGCAACTATAAACAAAGATGAACTAACAGGTGGCAGCATGCTTACCAGAATCCTTTATGAGTTCTTTGGAATAGTGTAAGCGCTTAATGAACCGCACCTTGTCTGGGTCGGCTCGTTATGAGATAGAAGGAGGACCGGCAAGTTTGGTTTTGTCGAGGTATTGAGGTAACAAGGCTTTGTAATCATCCTCGGTCATAGCATCAGGGAGTTTTTCCAGGAGGTAACGAAAATACCAGTATGGTTCAAGACCATTTGCTTTGGCGGTTTCAATCAGGCTGTAAAGGGCTGCACTGGCAGCGGCACCTTCAGGGGTTACAGAAAAAAGCCAGTTCTTCCGTCCGATCACGAAGGGGCGGATAGTATTCTCAGCCATATTGTTGTCCAAAGTGACATAGGCCAGATCCACATAGACGACCAACCGGTGCCATTGATTCAAGGCATAGTTGACGGCTTTACCAAGCAGGCTTTGGGGAGGCGTTATCTCGACAGTGACATCCAGCCATTTTTTGAACTCATCAAGCACAGGCTTAGCCTTTTCCTGACGTTCCTGAAGCAGGGCATCTCCGGTAAGCCCGATCGATTTGGCATCTTTTTCAATCTTGTAAAGCTTTCGGATGTATGACAGCGCCTTGCCGGCTTTACCGGTTTTCTTTTTACCCTTTGGTTTACCGGCAGCTTTCACCACGTCCATGAACTTACGACGTGCGTGGGTCCAGCATGCCATATGCAAAATACCCTGCACAGCATCAAGAAATGAATAGGCGCTATAGCCGTCCGTTTGGACCACCCCTTGATAGCCATTCAGAAAAGCGGCTGGCACATCTCTATACCTGGACGGATGATACTCAAACAGTATACCGGAATGCTCCGGGATTCCGCCCCGGAATACCCACATGTAGGACTTGGTGGTGTTACTTTTATTCGGTTTATTAAAAACCTGGGTTGGTGTTTCATCTATATTGATTAGCGGCCCTGATAGAATCTCATTTTTGAGCATCATGAGGAGGATCTCACAGCTTTCGGCCACTTTCCGGGCCCAGTTACACATGCTTGCCCGGCTGATTTCCACGCCGATCCTGAGGAACTGCTTTTCCTGCCGGTAAAAAGGAAGGGCATCTACAAACTTGGCCACCAGAACGTAGGCGATGAGACCGGAAGTTCCTATGCATTTTGGAATAACCTGCTCAGGCATGGGAGCGATGGTCACAGTAGGGCCTTCACTTTCAACACCTTCACAATGCTTGCAGGCGTATTTAGGGCGGATGTGCTTAATGACTTGGATTTTTGCAGGGATGATGTCAAGTTGTTTCGAGGTCTCTTCGCCGATACGTTCTTTGAGACATCCACATTCACACACCTTCTCTGCTTCATCAATGTCGTGGACGACGTCGATTACAGGAAGGTTGTCTGGGATAGGACGTCGGCCCCTTTTTTTCCTTTTATGGGCCGGAATATCAATCTCCTCATCCTTTTCAAGCTGATCGCCGATGGGAAATTCTTCTTCCGGCATTTCAAAAAGGGAAAGCTGAACCTGGTTTGATTCGACCGGTTTCTTTTCGCTTTTACGTCCAAAAAGTTGATCCTGGAGGTACTTTATCTGTTCATTGAGGATTTTTATTTCTGATTTATAGCTTTTCTCTTTTTGAAGAAGATCATCAACCATTTTTTGTAAATTAATGACATTCTCAATCGTATTTTCAGCCTCTAAAACCATGACTGGAATATAGCATAACTTACTGAAAATTTAACTAAAATTTTAATAAAGTGCGGAGTATTGCAGCGATTTATGAGCCTCGACCTGGTGGATGGAAAGTCCGTCCATCAACCAGGAAAGTTCCCGTTTTTCAATTACCATAATTTCCCTTTGTGAGGTCGGCCATTTGAAGGAATGCTTCTCCAGTCTCTTATGCCATAAGCAAAAGCCATTTCTGTCCCAATACAGCACCTTGATCATATTCTGTCTGCGATTGCAAAAGACGAACAGGTTGCCGGAGAAAGGGTTCAACTCCATATGCTCGCTGACCAAAATGGACAATCCGTTAATGGATTTGTGCATGTCCGTATACCCCAGTGCCAGGTAAACCTTTATGTTGTCCGAAGGCAAAAACATTACAGCATCTGTAGAACCTGCAGGACTTTTGTCAGGGTGTCCTGGGAAAACTGATCCGGAATCTCCAGACTGAACCTGGAGTCCACCATGAGGCGAAGGGTGGAAAATACATTGTCTCGGATAAAAGGGACACTTTGTTCCGAGAGGCTCACAGGGAGCTCGGCAAATTTTATTTGCCCTTCCTCTTTAAAAAGCTTCCTTTTCCAGTACCCGAAACGGTGGCGGACCAAGCTGTTCCGCCTACAGTACTCGGCTTGACTTAGGCCGGTACCCTTCCAGTTAGTCAGATGTTTCTGGTAAAATTGGCGAGGGGGATCCCCTGATGCTGGTGATTCCTGCCTGTTTGCGATGGTGATAATTTTCTCCATGCCTGTAGTAAGCCTCCTTCTTCGTCTGTTTGTTGAAAGATGGCCCACTATCGCACGGCTTGCGAACCGATGGAAGATGGGGGTTATAGAGCGCTTACGGAATAGTTTCTGATCTTAATAAAAGCAGAAAAATTTAGTTTTGGGAGGTCAAATAGTTATGAAAAAGATGAAACGGACATTTGTATTCCAGGGACATGATACCGGTTTTCAAGAATAAACATGCACCATCTTTTGATAGCGATGTCCATAGACTGTCGTGAAAATCGGGGTTGATTATAAGATAGGCCAGACATGAGCAAACCCGATTTATGGCACTATCAACCGATTGTAATTCCAGCGTTATTTTCCATGTTCTGAAAAGATGAACACAAAGTGGCCGAAGTAATGATCAATCTCTGAAAATCAAAGAAGGATAAAAATTCCTCCCTTGACTTTGAGTCCAATAGTCTCAATAATCAACTCAATATGTGAGTCGAAAAATTTAATTAAATGACTCAAGATGTAATTTAATCAATGGGTGTATTTGACTCAATTTATGAAATATATCTGGAAATATAAAGCCTGGCCGAACTTTACATGGGAGAGTGATGCATTGCTCAAACCACTGGGTGATGTCCGGTTCAACCAAGGATCATTAATCGCTCAGATCAGGGAATTGGGTTTTGATATCCAGCAAACCGCCAGGGTTGATGTACTTGTGGAAGAAGCCTTGAAAACGTCAGCCATTGAAGGCGAAATATTAGATCCTGATGCTGTCCGATCTTCTGTGGGGCGCCAGCTTGGCCTTCCAGATGCCGGGTTGAAATATGTACAGGATCAAAAAGCTGATGGACTTGTACAAATCCTGATGGATGCAACCAATAACTATCACCAGGAATTGACGTCGAAAAGGCTCTTTGCCTGGCACGCCGCCCTTTTTCCTACTGGATATTCAGGCATGATTCAAATCAATGTGGCCCAATGGCGGGATGACAAAGATGGGCCCATGCAAGTTGTTTCAGGCCCCATCGGTAATCAAACGGTTCATTTCGAAGCCCCCCCCGCCCATTTGATTGAAAACGAAATGAAAAGTTTTTTTTCCTGGATAAATGAAAAAACAAGAACAGATGGGATACTTAAAGCAGCTCTCGCGCATTTATGGTTTATCAGTATTCATCCGTTTGATGACGGGAACGGCAGAATCGCAAGAACGTTAACTGATATGCTGCTGGCTCGTGACGAAAATAGCCCAAAACGTTTTTACAGTCTTTCATCACAGATTATGGCAGAAAGAAATGAGTATTACGACATCCTGAATTCTACTCAGATTGAGAATCTGGAAATAACAAACTGGTTGATATGGTTTCTTGAATGCATGAATCGGGCAATTTTAAATTCAAATTCACTCTTGGAAAGAATAATGATTAAAGCACGATTTTGGAAAACTTTTGCCCAGACGCTACTAAATAACAGGCAGACAAAAGTTATCAACAGACTGCTTGATGCCGGCCCAAATGGTTTTGACGGTGGATTGA
Organism: Desulfobacter hydrogenophilus; assembly: GCF_004319545.1. NCBI lineage: Bacteria > Pseudomonadati > Thermodesulfobacteriota > Desulfobacteria > Desulfobacterales > Desulfobacteraceae > Desulfobacter > Desulfobacter hydrogenophilus. The sequence goes on from NZ_CP036313.1 coordinate 2,434,453, forward strand.
AAAACAAAAAATATATGGGTATCTCTCATACCAGTCGTGCTACTGCCCAAAGAGAATTGGCTGACCTCGTTCAAAAAAAGGTTTTGGTTCGATTGCCTGGTGGGGGGAGAAGCGCAAGCTATGATCTCAATTGGAGTATATTCGAAAAATAATCCTTTTCTTGTATCCTTCAACAATTCAAATGCTGCGGACAAGCCTCAGATTTAAGTCGTTCACGGCGGCTCCGCCGCCGTGAATCGCGGTGCTGACTTCGGTCAGCACCGCGATTGGACGAAGCCCTGGCGGGCATACTACGAACCTTTTTCGCAAGCCTGTGGTTTAGGAAACTAAAAATTTTTATCTATAACCCGTATGAGCCCTTCGAGATTGATATTAAACTGCAGGCAAGTTACATGATATTACCCTGGCAGCACCATGGATACTGTTTTCATTCACAATGAATTGTGGTAATGACTATATGCTTTGGGGGACAAGCGTCGGGCGCAGACAGGGCACAGGATTCGGCAGAAGCGTTCGAAGAATTAGCAGAAGGATAAAGGATACGGTGAATGGATCGAGAAGAAATACAGACCACCATTATTGATTTTATTGAAACCAGTTTTGAAATGTCCGATGTCGGGCTTGACGATGACCTTAATGCGGTCCACGGCTTTGACAGTATTGATGCCATAGAGTTACTCCGGGAAATTGAGACATTGATGAAAACCAAACTGACCCGGGATGAGGAAGAGGCAGCCATGACCATACGCACCGTCAGACAGATCGTTGATTTTATTGAAAAGGCCATGGCGGACAGGGCTTAGGACCGCAGATTAAATAACTTGAACGAAATAGCTTGCCTTTTGGCCCATCTACTTCGTTGCATCAAAGGTCCAATAGGCCTGCTATTCAACCTTTAATGCGCCTTGTAGATGAACCAAAATTCGGCGTTATTTCTGCCCAACTTATTTAATCTGCGGTCCTTAAGATCCCCTGGATGTCGGACGTTATATCCTGACGCATTAAAATTTTGAAACGGTGATTTAATACTCATGGAAAGACGCGTTGTCATAACCGGATGTTCAGCCATAACACCCATTGGCTGCAGCAAGGCGGATATTCTTAAAAAGCTTGAGTGCGGCATATCCGGTGTTGGCCGCATCAGGGATGATGAACTTCTGGTTGAGCAGCTGAATACCAGCGTGTTTGGCACGGTGGACGAGGATCTGGCCTACGACTTTCCAAGAAAATTTCGTAAAACCATGGGGCCGGTCTCTTTTGCGGCCTGCCGGGTTGTGGATGACGTCATTCAACAGTCCGGGCTTGACAGCTCATTTCTTTCTTCGGGAAGAACCGGGGTTGCCTTTGGGTCTTCCCACGGTTCCACCGCTGTGCTTAAAAAAGTGTACCAGGCCTGCTTTAATGCACAATCCACTGACATGTTCTCCCTTTCGGCTGCCGATTATCTCAAATCAATGGTCCATACCACCGCCGTCAACATTACCCGGATGTTTGGCATAACAGGGCGGGTCATCAGTTCCCCATCCGCCTGCACCACCAGCAGTCAGTCCATCGGGTTCGGTTATGAAATGATTAAATTCGGCGTTCAGGACGCCATGATCTGTGGTGGTTCCGAAGAGTACGATACCACCACAGTGGCTGTCTTTGATAATCTGCTGGCCTGTTCCACCCATTATAATGACACCCCGCATAAAACGCCCCGGCCCTTTGATGCGGAACGTGACGGGCTGGTGGTGGGCGAGGGGGCCGGCGCGGTCATGCTGGAGGACTTTGAATCCGCCAGAAAACGGGGTGCGATAATTCTTGGGGAGGTGATCGGGTTCGCCACCAATAATAACGGCGGCAACCTCATTATGCCTGATCTTGCCGGGGTCACCCAGGTGCTTAAGATGGGCCTTGAAAATGCGCAGATCCCTGCGGAGCAGATTGATTTTATCAGTGCCCACGCCACGGCTACCCGTATCGGGGACGTGATTGAGGCCCGGGCCATTAATAATGTCTATGGAAACAAACCATGGGTCAGCGGATTGAAAAGTTACATGGGACACACCATTGCAGCCTGCGGTGTCATCGAAACCATTCTCACACTGTATATGATGGAAAAAGGCTTTATTGTCCCCACACTCAACCTGGATCAAGTGGATGACCGCTGCGCCATGATCCACCATACCCCCCGTCTGATGGAAACAGAAATCCAGTGTGCCGCTGTCCAGAATTTTGCCTTTGGCGGCATTAACACCAGCCTGATTCTTAAGAAATTTCCCCGCAACGGGGCTTAAGATCTATCTATTTAATCTGCGGTCCTTCGTGCTTGTGGCCCTTGTGGCCGGGTGGGATGGCGTTTTTTTCATGGCTTTAGCCTGATACATGCGCTTGTCCGCGATTTTAAGCATGTCACGGGTATCTTTGATACCGGCATCCAGGATATTTGAAATACCGTGGCTGAGCCGGATGACATGATCCTTTTTCCCGTCGTTCAGCGGGGTTGTATCCAGGTAATGTTTGACCCGGTGGAGATAGTACTCTGCCTGTGAGGTATTGGTTGATGGCAGGATGACGATGAATTCATCTCCGGCAAACCGTGCCACGATATCGGACTGCCGCTGGTGGACGGTCAGCGCTTCGGCCACCGCACACAGGACCCGGTCGCCAATATCGTGGCCTGCCGTATCGTTGATAGCTTTAAAATCGTCCAGATCCAGAAAGATGAGGGATAGATCAGTTCCGTAGCGTTTTGCCCTTGAAAATTCCCGTTCCAGAACCCGTTTCATCACTCCCCGGTTCAGCAAACCGGTCAGGGGGTCGTGAAAGGCTAAATATTTAAGTTGTTCATGGGCCGTGACATTGGACAGGCACAGGGATACCTTGAGGGCAAGCTGTTCCAAAAGGGAAGTGTCGATACCGGGTTCAAAACGTTTGGGATCCGGATCTGCCTGATTGATACTGCCCACAATCTCGCCGTCCAGGGAAATGGGGGCAATGGAGATGGAACCGATATCCTGGTCCAGGGTTTGTGGAATAATCTTTTTATAAGCTGAAAGACCGGTGTTGGCCAGCAGGGGCTTTGATGTTTTCACGATGGATGAAAATACCTGCTGGGACACATTGACCATGGATGAGGCAAGTTCCCGGGAATCGTGGTTGGCTTCCAACTGCCGGGCCAGCCGTCCTTCTGAAATCATAGCCACCCAGATATGGGGGATGAAAAATTTATCCGATATTTCAGTGAGGAGCCTGTCAAAGAAATTATGGAAATCAAGGATAGAGAGGATGCTGACTTCAATCTCGTTGAATTTTCGGGCTATTTCTTCGTTTTTCTTTAACCGGTCTAAAAGGGCCTTAGGTATTTCCATTTTTCTGTCCTGTGTCCGTCGGCTTAGCAGCTCTGCCTAATTTTACCACCCTTCCCTTTAAATGGCATGGGCCATAAAGTCAACACATTAGATTTGCAAATTTTCCCCCCTTTGTTGACAGGCCGTGGTAGGTCCGGTAAGCGTGGTCAATAGGCTTTACCGCTGTATTCGAGGACGAACGCTGCTATTCGGTTCGTGCTATGTACAACCAGTTGCATGCCCGGAGCTTTGCATATTCGGCTGAAGGACGCTTGCAAGGCTGGGAGGCAGTTTATTTTTCTTTTTGTCTGAGGATATCGTAATACGTTAGGATTCTTTCTACATAACGAACCGGCTCCTGTCCCCGGGCATATCCGTACCGTGTTTTTTTATAGTATTTGCGTTTGCTTAAAAGTGGCAGGGTTGTTTTCAGGGATGCCCATTTATTGATATCCATGCCCTGTTGCCGGGCAATTATCTGGGCATCTCTGACATGGCCGTATCCCACGTTATAAGCGGCGAGGGCAAAACGCTTTTTTTGTCGCGGGTTTGGAATATCATCAAACCGTTTGTGCATCAGGTTGAAAAATTTGACTCCGGCTTTCACGCTCTGTTTCGGATCCAGGCGGTTTTTGATCCCCATCTGTTTGGCCGTGGCCAGCGTCACCTGCATCAGCTGATGAGATTCAAATAATGTAACGGTATTATGGATTTAAGATTCTAACAAAAATGTCAAATTTGTTTTTGATTTAAACTTGTTGTAGCGAAACACCAATAAAAGCAGAGTTACAAAATAATGTAACGGCGTAAGAAAAATTCAATAATGATCTGTGGTTTGGCGTTTTTCAAAAATGAATCAAACAGAAATCGGCGTCAAAACATATGAGGATAAAATACAGGCAGGCCAACCTCGGATTATACCAAGGATGGCCTGTTAATGCAGATAAGTTGTGGTAAGGATTATTGAGGAGGGAGATCTGATATAAATTCCAGGGCAAGATTAATATCAACAAATTGGTGGTTTAACTCCTTTGCCCTGTCCCGGCAGTCTGTACAGATTTCTTTAAATTTGCGCATATCGCCCTTAACGGACATATAAATCTGTTCAACGGCTTCCTGCTGGATATCTTTGTATTTTTCAATGAAGTCCTCGACCTCTATGGGATACAAAATCAGGGTTTTCAACCGGCTGAGTATATCAGGATGGTTCCGGCTCAAATAAGTTCTCACATTCGGAAGTCCTGCAAATACGATGGGAACCCCGGCATCAATAATCCGTTTAAGATATGGCCAAACCCGGGTGTCCAAGTCATTGGCCTCATCTATAATGATAAAACAATTGGAGAGATTACAGATCATTTTCAGGTACTGGGGAGTTCGGCGGTAGGTGGCGGTGGCCTCATAATTTAATTCCTTAAGTATCGCGGCCAGGGTTTCATGTATGTTGAACAGAGACTCAACCCATACAGCATGGAGCTTTTTGGGATGCAGCAATTTTAAAAACCGAGTTTTTCCTGCACCAAAATCACCCTCCATGAGCACGCTTTGGCCTCTGTAGATCCGGTTATAAGTGGCAGCCAAGTATGAGACCCTTCGTTTATCACTGATAAAATCCTCTTTCATGTTATGTCTCCATGGGATGCATAAATGGCTACATGGTTCGTATTTAACGATTTTTGGCAATCAAGCATAAATGCATTGAACAGGGCCTGATTTTTACGGTCATCCGGCTGGTTTATCTTTTTTGTGTAATCCGCGTACCTTGATTGATTATGATCAAGCACTTGTTCCGCCCGGGCCAGGGTGAGGCCCTTATGAAAAACGTCGACTAAAACAGGCCGGTCAACGGCCATATTGTGCTTTTCTAAAAGAGCGATAATGGTGTCAAGTTCATCAGGCGGCACAGGCGAAGGTTCTGGTGCCGGCGGTCTGTCAAACGGCTTTTTTGCAATGGCTTCGCCCAACAGTATACCGTCTTCACCCTGCTCAAAAATAAAAAGCTTGTCCTTGTATTTGGATATTTTCACCGGTGTGCTTTTATGTTTGCTGAACTTATCTGCACCACGGGTCACATAATAATCGCGCTTGTCATGGCGGATGGTCCTGGTTTTGGATACGGTGGCTTTGATTTTCCTGTAGCCGTATTTCATATATTCCTGAACCTGGTCCGGGGTAAAATTCAGGGTATCTGCCTGGTTTGATAAAAAATCATCAAATTTCTGTGCCGGCACCCAGGCACTGACCACCCCGTCTTCGGTAAAATAATGTTGTGTATGATTATGTTCGTTACGATATTCGCTGAGCATAGTGCTGCTCCTTAGTTCCTGAAGGCTTATATCAAGAAGGGTTACAGTAATTTTTTCCTTTCTTCCCCGCTTGAAGTCATATTCGGTAACGGTTTTCACAATCCTGTCCTCAAAGGCTTTGATAATACGTATTTCAAAATTGTGCAGGCTCCGGTGTGAAGATTCTAGATGTGCCTTATCTTTGGGTGAATACGCCTTTGAAAAATCCGGTGCCAAATAGAAGCCTTGCGGTGTAGAATGCTTCAGGTTAATGGCATTGATGGGGCGTTTTAGATTTAAAAATCCTTTTGCCTGGTCAGGTCTGATACCAATTTTTTGCAAAGGCAAAGGGGTACTCAACAAAAAACGGGTAAAAAGATCCACAGAGTTCAGGCTGCTTTCGGTAAAATAAAAGTCCAGAATAAACATTTTCCTGGAAGCGGTATCAAATATTTCAATTACCTGTGGTTTTTGCCAGTTACCGTGTTCATCTCTGATCCTTAAATATTGAAATTTACAGCCGTCAACCTGGATCAAAGCAAATACCGGCACCGACTTGAAGGCATGCATTACCGGGACCTGATCCTGCTTATCCTCTTTTTCCAGGTAAAATTTGAGATTTTCCCTTTTGACACATCGCCGAAGTGCCGGAAGACTGATGGTTCTGCCCAGCTCTTGTTCAAGCCAGTGATGATAATTTTTAATGGTTCTGGCTTTCCGGGTGATAAAAATGAATCCCTGGGATGAGGGGTCGCATGACGCCTTGACCATCTCAATAAACCGTCTTTTGGTTTGCTCATCTATTGCTCTGGGCCGTCCGCTGCACTTACGGCCTTCCATAATTCCTTTTTCAACCAGTAAAAGGGGCGCCGGGATAATTCCGGTTTTCTTGTACTGGTCCTTGTAATATTTTTTGGACCGTCTCTTGGTAGATCCGGTTTTATTCATGATTTTTTTGTGCAGCAGTAAATGAAAGCGGTCATCAATAGTCAGGTCATCCATTATCTGCCCCCTTTGATACAATCTTTTCGTATATGACCCGATGCCACAACAATGCTGCCTGGCGGGAGGTCTTCTGCCAATGATCATGCTGAGCCACACGGACCTGTTCAAGCATTGCCTTTACAACAGCCATGTATTCATGGGTAATTCGATCTGTCAGATCCGGTTTACTTACCGGAGCCGTTTTCTGGTCCTCAATAAATTTTTTGATATTTCGTGCGGTCAGTTCCATGCCACTGTTTATAATCGCCCTCCAGATACGGCGTTGTTCTATGGAATCCATTTGAGTAAGGGGGCGGATCTGGGATTCGTTGGCCGGCAGTTTGTCTCCAATTGGAGACAGGTTGTAAATTACTTCATAGGCTCGAATCAGCCGGTAAGCATGGGCTTTGCCCATATCCCACCGTGCCCTGGTATATGCCTCAAATGACTCAAACAGAGCCTGCTTGTACAAACGATTCTCACGAATTTCTTTCAAGGCTTGGCCGATTTTGTAAAAACATTCTTGATTTCGACCAATCAGGGTTTCAAGCTCAAGCAGCCGTTCCATACTCACTGCCCTCCCGGCATAGGCCTGCCGACCATAGCGGCAAGGGCCGTCAATTTTGCGGCCTGAACCTGGGGTACAGTATTTATTTGTTTCAAAAACAAGACACTATCCCTAAATCCATAGCCCTTGATTTTCATGACAAGGTCAATGGTATTAAAATTTTTTTCGCATCTGAAGCACCTGGCCAGGTTCGTGGCTGGATTTACAGCGGTTTGAAATTCATTGCACAAAGGGCATAGAAAACGAAAATAACCATCTCTAATCTTGGATAGAATCTGTAAATGGTCCCTGATCAACACATCTACAGGGATATTGTTTCTCAGTTCAAATAATTGCCGGGATGAAAATCTGTTTTTCACAAGACACCTCCTTATTTTTAAAATTTCAGGTGCTTTTTTATATCACCGGTTAGAGTCGCCTGTCAGTTGCCTCTTAAACTGAGATAGAGATTATTCTGTTGATATCTACTTGTATTATCAGTTGGTTATCCTCATGATGTCTCTTAGAATCAAAACTCGATTAGTCTGTTAATATCCCTTTATATTACAATGAGTTATTCCAATCATGTATCTTAAAATCTATACTCGATTAGTCGTTTATGCCAGAGGGTCTTTTATGGGAATCCCTGTATTTTTTCATTGTTATGGCTGATAACCTGGGTAACCAGATATTGAATGATAATTGCCGGCTTGATCCCGTATTCTGCTATAATGACTTCCATTGGCAAAACAGGTTTTGTCTGTTTTTGATATGAAAGCGAAGGAAGGTTCCCAGATGTTTGTTGCTCCTCAGCTTCTTCAAGTTTTTTTGCCAGATAATTGTTTTTGCAAACAGCTTTGTTTTTCCTGTTCCACTTTTCACATTGCCTTCGATGAAGCTCTTTTTGGCAAGCCGAACGACATGTTTTCTGCCGCCCTTTTTGTCTTACATCAGGGGTGAACCATTTCCGGCAAATAGAGCAAGGTCGTCTTCCACGTGAATTCTTTGCCATTATTTCTTCTCCAAAATTTGAATCAGGGAGATTATATGTACCAAATTTTGAAAGAAGCAGCGGCGAGGTCTATCGGCGGGATAGGCGGGGTATGATTTTTTATTTGATTGGCGGGATATAGCGGCGGGATATCTGCCCGTTACATTATTTCGTCATGAAACTGCGGGGTACGCGTTACACTTTTTGAATCTTACCAATCAGCCCCCGGACACCGGTATGGCTTTTGGCCCTGGCATTGAAATGGGATTCCTGGTAGACCATTGCTGCAATGAGCCGCCAGTCAAATCCGTATTCTTTAGATTCTGCTTTAATAATTTTTTTATATTGGGGTAGCCGTGTTTTAATCCGTTCATGAAATTTTTTTAAATCAAAATAGTCAAAAATCTCCAAGTTGCCATAATATTTCTCATATATTTTACCCAGGGTGCCGGTTTCTTCGGCCATCTCAAGAAACTCATTGATCTGGTCCCGCAACACTTTATTTGTTTTTTTTACAGCCCAGCCCAGGTACTCTTCTTCCTGTATGGGCATCCCGATTTTAATGTCCGGGTAGTATCTGCGGTTTAAAAGTGCAATGTTTGAATCCGCGATGGTGAATGTGATTTTTTTTTCAGAAACCATTCTGATAATTTCCTCGGTGGCCATATCTTCAAGCAGCTGAATATCCAGATCAATTCCGGATGCTTTGAGTTCCTCTAAGCGTTCCTGATAGGAGGTGCCTTTTCGGATATGAATGGTTTTACCTGCCAGCTGCTCAGTATCTTTTATGCCGAATTTTAGTTTGTGGTGAATAAATTTTTGTTGCACAGACATGTAGGGATCGGAGAATAAAGCGATCTGTTCCCTTGGTTCTGTTCTGGTGATGCCCGCGGCGATGAAATCTCCCTGTCCTGAATTAAGCACTTCAAACATTGTGTCCCACTCCGGTACGATAACTTCAAGCGCCACCCCCAGATGATCTGCAAACGCCTTTGCAAGATCATACTCAAATCCCATGGGAGAATCCCGGTAGGTGTAATAGGATGTGGCATTATTGGCCGTGATCATCCGGATCGCACCGCGTTTTTGGATTTGTTTCATGGGGGCTTTGAATCTGATCCCCATTTGATCCAACAAGAGGTATATGCCGATTCCTGCAGCAGCAACCATCACCACGAGGATGGCTGGATATAACTTGTTTTTGTGATTGAAAATAATCACCTCCTGTTAATGTTGTGTTTACGCCGTCCCGATTAATAAAGAGGTCATTCTCTCTTCCAATTGCATATTTCATGATCCACAAGAATCGTTCAAAAGCTGCCTTTCAGAAACTATAATTCAGCAGGACTGGCAGGGCATCTTTGTCAGCGACAATTATGGGTTTTATGCAAAATGGGTCAATCTCAGGTTTAGTTTTATCCTATTTTACCTATTTTACATAACCTTAATTAAACCAAGAGTTCAAGAATAGAAGCAATGTGTTGATGGAAACACTCTGGCTAAAAGGAACTTGACCTGAATAATTTTACAGAAAAGAATTTGCATTATCACGGTGACGTCTGTACTTTGTGAATTCAAAAAATCGTATTTATTTTTTGTCCATTCAGGCTTTCCTTTATTCAGGAAACTCTGTTCCCTGTTCTTAAGGAGCATGTTTATGATTTTGTGTTTGAAAAGAGTGCTTTTTCGATTTTGTCTGGCTGCCTGCTGTTTACGGCCGCAGGTTCTGACCGGCTGTGCAGGGACAATGGCGGTCGTCCCTCCTGTGAATGTTGAAACCCTGCAAACATACCATATTGGTAAATTTGTCTGGTTTGATCTTTTCACAACAGAGATAAAACAGGCAGCCTCTTTTTATGAACACCTGTTTGGATGGACGCTGACACCGGTTTCAACCCTTGGACAACGTGATTTGCTGACAATTTATTCCAAATTTTCCTTCCCATAGCGTTCCCGTTTTTCTATACGTTCGGTTGATATATTGAACATACCGTTGCCCCAGGTGTTTTACAAATCGCCTACACTGCTGCTACTTTTAGGGGGCAGCAACAGATGGACATGATTTGTCATCTAAACGTAAGTGTGGACTATATAATTTGAGGTTAACGCATACGCCTCAAGCCATTGAAGGTAAAACAAGTAGTCGTCATCGGCAAATAAACAAGCTTGCTTGTTATTCCTCCTTTGAATAATGTGAAGAAGGCTGTTGATTAACAGCGAAACATAGCCTAAAGAATATCCAGCCTACTGGAAATGGTTCGGGTATCATATATTTTATTTTCAGGATATGTTTACATAAGATTGCGTTGGTTTCCCTGTAACAGATATCAGCTTTGTTGACCTGCGGGCCGCCCAAACGCGGAGCCCACAAGGTTCCGGTTCCTGGGACGATAGGTGTTGTCCGCTTTTTCTTTCTGGATAACCGTTTTTAGCAGCTTGTACATTTTGATATTCTGGGGTTCATCCTGGTAAAAGGAATCCCAGGCATACTGGAGCAGATTCTGGAGGCGTTCCGGGGCCATGTTTTTGGGCTGATACACCACTTTGTCCGCCGAATACTCATCCCAGTCATAGGATAGAATCCTATTTTGACGGTTCAGCTCGTCCCATGCCCGGGTATGGGGGAAGGGCGTCAGAACCGTAAATTCCGCCAGATCCAGATCAATTTCCAAAAGAAAATCAATCAGTTTTTTGATGGAGTCTTCGGTGTGGTGGTCAAGGCCTAGAAGGATGGTGCCTTCTACACCGATGCCGTGGTCATGGTAGCGCTTGATTCTGTCCCGGATTAAATCCGAAGTGTCGAACACGGCCTGGTAAACATACCAGGCGCCTGCCTGGGCTGCCAGGTCCAGCACCTTGGGGTCGTTTTCAATGGGGTGACAGCACCATTTTTTCTTTAATGGGATCATCTCCCGGAAAAGGTCCAGTTCCCACTGCTTGTCCTGGGCCAGGGAATTGTCCACGATGAATAGACGGTTGTTGTCAATGCCGGCCAGCTCTTCAATGGTTTTGTCAATGGGTCTGGGTCTGAACTTGCGTCCCCCAAGGTAAGCCACGGCGCAGGGGTAGCAGTTAAACCGGCATCCCCGGGAGGCATGGACCAGATCCACCATCTGCACCCCTTTGTAGTTGTACAGGTCCCGTTCAAGAATATCCCGTCTGGCCGGCCCCACCATTTCAATGGGCGGCTGTGATGACAGATAATCGTACACGGGTGCCAGGCGGTTTTTTGCAAGGTCGTCAAAAAGTTTTTCCATGCGGCCTTCTGCTTCTCCAAGAAATACGGAATCCACCTGGCCGGTCATCTGTTCTGCATGGAGCATAGTGGCAATGCCCCCGGCAATGACCGGAATACCTTTGGCCCGAAATTTTTCTGCAATGGCAATGCCGCGATTGATCTGGATGGTCAGCATCATGGAGAGCGCAACCACGTCCACCTGTTCGTCATAGTCAATGGTCTGGACATTCTCATCGATAAACTCGACATCAATATAATCGGGCAGGGCTGCTGCAAACACAACAGGTCCATGGGGGGGCAGATGAAATTCGGTCTGCCGGTCAAGTTTTGTCCATTTGGGATAAATTAGTTTCAGCTTCATTTATTGTCACCGCAGGGGTTGGGTATCAGGGATTAAATTTGCGTCTGTCAGGGTCATGGTTAAAGTGTATCGTGATGGAAATGCCGCCGTCAAGGTTATAGACTTTGGGAAAACAGAGATCTGGTTGTTTGTGGCTGTTGGGGGGTGAGGAAATACATACTTAATACTGCGTTTGATCCGATAGTTGTGGGTTCTTAAGTTCTGGGTCCAAATACTCCTGTCCGGGGAAATAATAATATCTATTGTTTTACTGTCAGCTTCTGAAAATCTCAAAATTGTATTTTTATTTTTCAGCTTACCCCAGGCGTCAAGCCTGCCCCGGGGGCTGAAAAAAATAAGCTCAATATCCGAGATCAGACCCCGGGCAAGGGATTGGCTGTCAAAGGGGGGGATGCCCCGGTGAATTGTGAACGCTTTACTGGTATGATTGGCTTCAAAGAGAACCAGTCCTTCCAGGGTCATGATCACACAATGGATGGCGCGGTGCCGGGGATGGATATTTACAACGCCCATGAGCATGGCCGAATGGCTGCCCGGCATGGCCAACTCTATGGCGTGGACAAACTGGAACGGCTCGGTTGGGAACAGCACGTTCAACTCGCGGGAAAGGCTTTGCTCATCCGGGGCAGGGGAATGGTCCAGGGGTACAATAGGCGGTAGACCCGCGCACCCTGCGCTAATCAAAAAAATAAATACGAAGAGATATTCCCGTGTAGTTTTTTGTTTCATTTAGGGGCTGCAAACACGTCTGGGTTAATATCTTTATTGAGCTGCACCTTATCAAACCGAAGACGGGTGTAAGAGTCCTGGCTTTCGCGGATAATGACCTCTTTAAAAACGCCCGGCTGTTCGGACAGCATCAAAATGATGTCCTGGATAAAATTGGTCATGGCCTTGTCCTTTGGCACCAGGATGATTCTGCCGGGCTCCGGCGCATTTTCAATGGTCGCATCAAAAACGCTGGTGTTGAAATTTCCTTTCAGCCATTGGCTGATTTCATCCATGACAACCGTCATGGCACCCATGGCCGCCGCATTGTCCCGGACAAAGGTGTTGTCCTTGTGTATATAGCGCGAAACGCTTTTCCCCTGCATGATGAGGATGTTTTTAATGGGTTCCTGGTATTCAAATCTTAATGCGTCCGGGCTTTGAAAACGGATAATCCCTTTGGAAACCAGCGGTTTTACCAGGATTTTCATATGCTTTTCCTGGATAAAATCGGCATTGATTGACCGGATGCTGCCGGCCGACTTCTGGATATCCGCCAGGGACGTCGCGTTTGCGCCGACTGAAACCATGGCCGCCATGAGGACGGTGGCAGCAGCTCCCAGGAAAATTTTTTTTACCATGAACATTAGAACATGCCGCCGTTGACTGAGATCACTTGGCCGGTGACGTAGGATGCGTCATCGGAACACAGAAATTTTACCACCCGCGCCACCTCTTCGGGTCGGCCCACCCGCGCCATGGGAATCATGGTTTTGATATTGGTCATGGGCAAATCCTTGGTCATATCGGTTTCAATGAGCCCTGGTGCCACAACATTGATTCGGATGCCAAGCCGTGCCACTTCGGATGCTATGCTGCGGCTGGCACCGATGAGTCCTGCTTTGGCCGCACTGTAATTGGCCTGTCCCCGGTTGCCAGTCAGGCCGGACAACGATGCGATGGAGACAACAGCACCACGCTTCTGGCGAACCATTCTTTTCAGGATCGGTTTTGTCATATTGTAAAAGCCGTCAAGGCTGGTTCGGATCACCTTGTCCCAGCTGTCTTCCTTCATCATGATGAACAGGCCGTCATCAACAATCCCTGCATTGTTTACCAGTACATCAATGGTCTCGCTTCGACCCACGATATTGTCAATTGCAGCTTTGGACTGTTTCCTGTCCGTCACATCGAACTGCATGATCTCCCCTTGGGAACCGGCAGCCTGGACCTGTTCAAGGGTCTGGGCTGCACCGTCTTTGTCCGAGTGGTAATTTATAAAGATATAATACCCTTGTCCTGCAAGTTCAATGGCTATGGCCCGGCCGATTCCCCGGCTTGCACCTGTAATGACGGCGGTTTTTGTATCTATTTTTTGGGACATGGAAATACTATCCTAACGTATGATTTATTATTATTTCATCGTTTTATGATTCTTCTAAGCGGTTCGGCCTTTATGCCGACACGAGTTGTAACGTGATTTCTGCGGCAACGGTTTTATCCAATGTTATAGTTCCGGTAACTTCCCTGAAATCTCCAAAGGAGAAGCTGTTTTGGGTCCGGGTGATAAGGGTTGTCCCTACGGGAAGACTGTCCATATGGAAAACAGCGGATTTAACACCGGCAATCCATCCCATGGTGCCGTCTTCTTTCCCCCGGGTCTGCAAGCGGTTTATACTGTTGTTGATCCCGGCGGTCTGGGCAGCCAGTTCCACCATGACAATGGGGCTTGCTGATCCCGCGCAGACAAGGGGCCAGTGATCCGCTACCACGGCACTGGAAACGGTTAAAGACTCGTTCACCTCAAGAATCTGTTCAATAAGAAGCATTCGGTCCCTGTGGGGAAGAAGATCTTTAATGGGAATTTCCTTGGGATTCATCCTGTGTCCTGTATGTTAATTAGCTGCAGTTCTAAACCGCTTTTGTTAGCCTGAAAAAGGAGAAAACTATACCGACTTTTTATGTTGGTGTAAAGTTTCAAAAATGGTCCTAATCCATAATCAACGCGCCTTTCTTCGTTTTTGGTTGTTTTTCTTAATTTGATTTTGTAGGATAGCTAATTATCAATTGATTGTAATTTTCGTCCAACAAAACAATTCAAGGGGTCCTCATGTATAGAAAATCAATTTTTATTTTGACGCTGGCACTTACTTTTTGTTTAAACTGCGCTATGTTTTCGCCTAAAAATTTTTATTACGTTGTATTTGAAGATAATCCCAATGTTGAAAATACTAAAATTTATTCAAAAGGCATAGAAATCGGAAAGATTTTGGATCAAGACCTTAGCAAAGAGAATAAGCTGATTTTAACAATAGCCATAAACAGCGATTATAAAGAGTTAATTAAATCCGACACTGTTTTTTATGCGGATGAAAATTCTCTTTTACTTCAAGTGTCAGATACTGATACCCAAGTTTTACCCGAAAAATCATTTATTCTCGGATTTGCTTCGCAAACAAAACTGGTTTGGTTTAAAGCAAAAAATACGATGAAAGATTTTTCAACGGCAGCGCAAAAAGAGATTCAAAAGATAGTAGAATCGTTTAAATAAATAGGCACCTTTCTTTTACCATAGATCCAATTCCCTTTGCGTTTTTAGCATTGATATTTTGTAGTGACGACGGGTTCAGCCCAGCCTCGCAGAACAAGGTCGAAAGAGACCTGAGCCCTTGAACCGGAGAACTTTTTAATATTTCAGTTTTGAGTATAAAGTATTTTTAGAGGCTTTAACCGCGTCATTTAAAGTGTGAATCCCTTTTTTAGCAAGAAGCGGAATAAGTTTAAGAAAAATTTCGGCCGTTGCCGAGGCATCCCCCATGGCCGTGTGGCGCCCCACAATATTCACTCCGGCAAAGCTAGCGATAGCTGCCATATCATGTCTCTTGTGCATGGGATAAACTATTAAGGCCAGCAGGAGGGTATCTAAAAGAGGGCTGTCAAATTTTATTCCGGTTTCGGCCTCTTTCATAGAAAACATCTTCATGTCGAATGCCGCATTATGCGCCACCAAAACCGTATTTTTGGAAAATTGATAAAAAAGCGGCAGAACTTCTTTTATATTCGGCTTTCCTTTAACCATCTCATTATTTATGCCGTGAATTTTTTCAGATTCCAGCGGAATATTCATTTTCGGGTCTATAAGCTGGTTGAATTTTTCTCCGGTTAAAATTCTGCCGTTTACGATTCTGACCGCGCCTATCGAAATTATCTCGTCATTTTGGGTATCTAAGCCGGTTGTTTCTGTATCTAAAACCGTATAAACTATATCTTTTAAACGCATCTCATTTAATTTAGAATCGGATTTGCGCTTTGTAAAAAGATCGAAATCGAAAAAATTCGGCCTCTCGTAGGCCTCTCGTCCAATCACTATGTTGCGCAAGCCTTCCGCCTCTTTCATCTCTGCAAGCGGCATCAAAATTTTTATTCCTTTTTCGCTTTTTTCATTAAAACTTAAACTGATTTGCGCCGCATGATAATTCAAAAAATCTTTCAGCTTTAAAAATTTTTTTTCATCTTTAAAAATATCTAAATTTTTTTCAGCATCCGGAATATGAAAAAAAATCGCCAGAAAATTTTCTTCTTTAGAAAGGGTACAGTTAAACGTTCTTTTTAACGTCTTATTTTTTAGAATAGTCAAGATGGATAAGAAAGCATCAATAAAAGAGTAAGTTTCGATTCTTATCCAGTTTATATGAGATGGAAACTCAGGCTTTAACGATATGTTAAGCTTTTCTCCGGCTTTTTTTTGAACCGTTGTTATTATGTCTCTGTCTGAAACCACCAAAAACGGCAGGCGCTCTTTTATTTTTTCGATATAGTCTTGTTCGGCTTTTTTCAAATTTTCTTCTATGGAGGTAATCTCCGGCGTTACCATGTTCGTTTTTTTGATCTTATCAAGATAAGAAAGAATCTGGTTTGCGGTGCATTTGAAGATATTGTCGATTTTTGCGTAAAGCTCAAAGTCTTTTCCTATGTTATAAAAAACGACTATAAAACCGGCAAAATTGTCACGCAGATCCGTTATCGGCGAGATGTCCGCCTTTATCAAAACATTGCCGGGGCTTAGGGTTATGAAAGAAGAAGATGCCGCTTCATGTATTTTAGGCTTTTTTACGTTTATTTCATAAAGCGCATTCGTTATTATATCTTTATCGATAATATCGAAAATAGATCTGCCGATTCCGATCGTATGGTTTTGAGCCTCTATGATTTTGGCTTTTTTGTTGAAAAGATTTATCTCTCCTTCTGTGTTGCACGCGATTATCCCTTGGGGAAGCTCGTCGAAAAATGATGCGAGCATATTTTTTTCTATTTCGAGTCCGGCTCTTTTTCTGTTTATCTCTTCTTTTATATTTTTCTGCAGCGTTTCGTAATGATCTGCAAAAAGGTTGATGGCTTTTGATATAGCTATAATCTCTTTTCCGCCTTCGATATTTATTCGGTGGGAAGAATTAACTGTCGACATTACGGATATTTCATCAGGCAGTTTTGTCAAAGGAATAAAAAAAAGATTCAACACGGTATAGATCGTGAACCCAACGACCTCAAAAAAGATAAGGAAACTGATAAAAAAGTAAATCGCGTCTTCCTTTATTATTTCCGATAAAAAATTCTGGTTTATGGGGGTGAGCCTGATCCAGAAAATCGCCATAATAGAGAATAAGAAAATAAATATGAGCAGAGCAAAGAATCCAGTAAACCATAAAAATTTATTTTTTTTGTTTAACGGCATTTTTTATTTTTACATTTTTATGACGTTTAAGAAAGCGATGTTCCCTTTAATGGTTGAAATTGTTCTAACGAACAACCCTGGGCTGAGTCGGTCTATTGACACCTATATTCAACCCACAATAAATAATTGAGGTAATTCAATTGCTTATTGTCATATGAAATACTTAGAAAAGATTCTGGTAATATGTCTGGGTGCTGTCCACGTGAATGCCGCTGTCCAAGATCATTTTGTAAAGATTTTGTAGCAACACCGTTGAATCGGTGCAACCCGCCTTTAAACCTGCTGTGATAGGTAAGTACATGGACAAAAATAAATCTATGTTAAGAAAACGAAATTGTAAATTCCTTACCGACACTTGCCAATATATTATCCAACTCAGCTTTCAAAAATTTAAATCCTTTATAAGCAGATGTTGATAACCAAAAGTATTTGATATGTTTCCATAAAATTTCAATCAGATTCAACTCCGGTGAATATTTGGGGATAAAGTATAGAAAAAGTCCTCTTTCTTCCCATGTCCCAACTTGAGCTTTAAAAATGGCGCTGTGATGTATTGGAGCATTGTCCAGAACAACGATGGTTCTTTTTGTTATGGAACGTGAAAAAACATCAAAGCAGGCCACGACAATATCTGAAGTAACCGAGCAATTAAAAACGCAAGGGAAAAAGTCATTTTGCTTATTCAAAAAACCCAACACATTGATTCTTGAGGTTTTTCCGCTCGGAAGTAAAAGCTGCTCATCCGCCTCTTGCCAGGCATATGGAATCTCAGGCACGCCGGTAAAGCCAGATTCATCAAAATAATACAAGTCAATGATATTTGCCTTATCTTCATCTTTCAAGATTTCAATTTCCTTTTGCGCGTCCCTGAACTCGTTCTCATTGCGTTTGCTTTTGAGAGATTTCCGTCCTCGACACCAACGCAGTTTTTTTTTATAATTCGTTTCAGGGTTTTTACGCTGATTTTTTTACCAAACGTTCCCTCTATTTCAGTAATGGCACTTTTAAGTTGTCTTGGATTTTTCTTTACAATATCAATGACTTCATCATGTTTATCACCAGGGATCAGTGGTGTCCTTCCAGGACGTGGTTTATCAATTAAAGAGTCAAATTGATATTTTCCCCATCCATCGATCCACTTCGAAACTGTTTCCTGAGTAGTCAAACATATTTGTGAACTCTGATTGATACTATACCCAGAGTTGCTCAATCGAATTGCTTGAGCCCTAAGTTTAGTACGGTTTGACTCTTCATCCGAAAATTCAATAACTGAAGTTTCCTGAAAATTAGAATCGGTTTGAGAAAGCCTCAAGATGCAGTTGGCATGGAAATTGAGTTTCATTTTTCATGCCAAACTTAAACGGTTTGTTGAAATAACATACTGAATTTATTTAAAATAAGCGATAAATAGATCTTGGAAGGTAGGCGCTCCTATGGTATATTTTAATTGGCTAATTAATTGAAATTATACCAAAAAAGGAGCGACCTACCATGTTTATATTACGTGATTTGCTATTACCTCTGCAAGCTGTATTTTCTAATACTGTTCAGGGACAGAAACGGAAGGTCTGGTTTGTATACACGCTATTGGCTGTGTTGGTTCCATTTACATCATCAATCACCTCTAACCTGTTACGTGCCCTGCAAACTCTATTTGGTTTAAAGCTGAAAAGTCAGCGCTTTTATGCCTTCATGGCAAGCCCAACATTACCATGGAAAGGACTATGGCATACGATGTGGGGAATGATTCCGTCACCAGCTGTAAAAGAACGAATTCTGCTAGTACTGGATGATTCCATAAACCCAAAGAGTGGAAAAAAAATTTTTGGTTGCGCATATTTTCACAACCATGCCTCAAAGTCTAACCAAAGTTCGTATCCATGGTCACAGTGTATTCTGGCAGTAGGATTATTGAAAAAAATAAAATCCAGATGGGCCTGCCTGCCTCTTGATTTTCGATTTTATATGATGAAAAAGGACATTGAGGCAGAATCTGCGACTGCCACACGGAAAGGAGAGGTTCTTCATTTTGAAGACAAAATGGCACAGGCGGCCACAATGATAACGGATATTCGAAATTACTATAAGCAACCGGTGTTGATTGTGACAGATAGCTGGTTTGGCAACAATGGCCTCTGGTCCAGGTTGGATCGTAGAAATGAAGGCTCTTTCCACCTGCTTTCTCGTATGCGAACAAATATTATTCTGTATGATTTTGCACCTGTCGCTACAGGAACACCTAAGGCTGGCCGTCCACGAAAGTATGGCCTACGTTTGGGTTCTGTGGATGATTGTGCAGGGAGGTTGAAGGAGAACTCCCAGAGTTATAGGGTTTTTCTCTACGGCAAAAAAAGGGAAGTGCTGGCGTATTCACAAACCGTTATGCTGAAGACGATGAAGTGTAGGGTGCGGGTTGTCTGGGTTTATCGAAAAACACGGTACGTTGCCCTCATGACCACAGATATGAGGCTTTCGGTTGAGCAAATTATAGAATATTATGGCGCGCGCTGGAAAATTGAATCAGGATTTAAAGAAATTAAGCAGGAGATTGGCAGTTCAAAATCACAAGTTCGGAATTCGGAAGCCGTACTGAATCACCTTAACTTCTGCATGATGTCCACAACGCTGACATGGATCTATGCTGACCGGTTGGAAAATGCACCCGATCGAAGATATAAAATTCGGGGACGAGCCGGATTTGCATTTTCTGATGTGCGGCGGATAATTGCGGAGGCGGCATTGAGTTCTGATTTTTATAGTGTTTGCCCTGTGCCAGCGCAAACCCCACAAAAATCTTTCGTCAAAATCCTGCTACGCATGGTTGCATAGCAAAAAACTCGATAAATTTACAGGAAACTTTAGTTCAATAAGTGACAGCCATTTTAATGCCAATGGCTCAATTGGAGAAACAAATTTTCTACCCGTACGTTTCATCTGATATCCTTGCTATGCAAATTAAAATAACAACAATGATTTATTGCAAAGCAATAATAAAACAAGAATTATTTTTGTCCACCTACTTATTGACGTTTTGGCGTTGGAAAGCGCTTTTTACTCTGATTAATAACTTCCCATTCGATGATCTGACTATCATCTGTGAAATGGGTCAGGCATTCCGCAAGCTACTCTGTTGAGGATGATCTATTTCGGTTGTCATTGTGTTGGGGCCGGACCTGAAATAAAAGATCCGGCCGGCTCGGGCCATTACTTTAGAAAACCCCGGATGATTCTATCCACGGCTTCATCGTAAGTGAGCCCTAAACTCATCAGTTTGATCAGTTGATCGTTGGCGATTTTTCCGATGGACGCTTCATGGGTCAACTGTGCGTCCGGATGCAGGGCGCGCAGGGCCGGTACGGTTTCATTCACGCCGTTGTCCATAATGATGGCGTCACATTCAATATGGCCAAAGCTTTTGGCCCTTGCTTCCACGTTGGCGTAGAAATCCTGTTTGGAGTTCTCTTTGATTACGGACCGGGATACCAGGTTTGTCTTGCTGTCATGACCTTTGAGAATAATATTGTTTTCCGAGATGGCTATCTGGTGTCCTTCCGTCAAAATACGTTCGGTTACAAAAAGGGAACTGCCTGGGCCCAGTTCTGCTTCATTCACCCGCCTTGCCTCGTCTACGCCGCCTATTTGGGTCAGTTCCATCTCCACCACGGCATTTTCGTCCAAATATACCTTGGTGGTGGGATTCAGGCTGCGTTTGCCTTTTCCATCACCGGTGGCAACGTGTTTTTCCTGGTAGCGGATCGTGGCGTTTTTACCCACCCGGAATTCATGGATGCCTTCGTGGCCTTCATTCCCACTGCCTGCGCAATGGATGCCGCATCCGGCAACGATGGTGACATCGGCGCCTTCCCCAATAATAAAGGTGTTGTACACCACGTCATGGAGGCCAGCCTGGCTGAGTATCACCGGAATGTGTACCGATTCATTGATTACGCCCGGTTTGACGGTTACCACAATCCCGGTACCATCTTCATTGGGTTCAATATTGATATTGCCTGACACCTCACGTGATAAAAGTTTTCCGTTTTTTCGGATATTGAATGCGCCTTTGGGGATGCCATCCAGATCCGCTACAGCCTTTAACAAATTTTTATCTATAGCATTTAGCATCAATTTCTCCTTCACATAGATCTGTGTATCCGCAAACACTTAAATCGTCTAGCAGCGGCATGGCGCCTTTCAGATCACCGGTATAGGCAATCTGACCTTCTTTTATAAGCAGAAGGCAGTCTGCTGCTTCAAGAAACGCCTTGTTATGACTGACAACAATGGTTGTTGTCTCATAGTCCGTGATCTGCCGTTTTATCAGATCAACCATGGGAGCTATGGTCCAAAGATCTATGCCCGTGTCCGGCTCATCATAAATGGCCAGACCGGGATTCCGGGCAATGGTGGTGGCAAGTTCGATCTTTTTTATCTCGCCACCGGAAAGTTTGGAATCCACAGGCTTGTCAAGAAAATCCAGGGAGCAGAACCCCACCCGGGCCATGATATCCATCAGTTTTCCTTCGTCATCGGTGCCGGCGGCAATGGCCAGAAGATCCCTGAACGTCACCCCCTTGAACCGGGCGGATTGCTGAAATCCATAAGCGATCCCCTGTCTGGCCCGATCGGTGATGGTCATGTCCGTGATCTCTTTGCCATTGTATATGATCTTGCCACGGGTGTTTTTGTTAATCCCCATGATAGTTTTGGCCAAAGTGGTCTTTCCGCTGCCGTTGGGGCCGGTAATGGCGTAAAACTTACCTTTTTCAAAGGTAAAGCTGATACCGTTAAGAATGGTTTTTTCGGCGTGTCCATTTTCCGCCTCTTCATCGGGTACCGTAAAATATATATTTTTAAGTTCCAGCATCCTTTTCCTTTCTTGCTGATAATTGATTAAAAGCGAATGCGTGATTAACTTTGTTAATCTGTTTTACGCATTGGATACATCAAGAATAATGCCAAAATTATAAAAAATAAGGGTTAAAATGATTATTTGATTATAACTAATTTAAATTAAAAATAAAATATTATTTATTGTTTGAGTTAACAGGGCTTGGAACGGTGGCACATCTGTGTCAAAAAAATATTTTGAGGCAACTTTGTGTCATGATGGTGGATCAGGGATGATTTTCTGATGTTGTTTTTTAAGACGGTGTCTTCCTATTAAGCCATACCATGGACATCGCAACACAATCACATAAAATTCAAGGCGTCGTCAGGCCTGCCACCTCCCACGGGTTGCTGCCGGCTTCGCATATGGCATTGAACATGGTTTCATCCAGATTAAATTCTTTTGACGCAGACACAAATTTGTCCGGTGATGACAGATATGGGGCGGTATACAGAATAGACGCAGCCTTGGGCGTATCCTCTGGATAGAGCCCTTTGAGCGTGTTAAAATCAAAGCTGAGTGCAACCCCTTTGCCTGTTTTCTGCTTTTTATCCCAGATCAGGACCATTCCTGCCGGATTGGGGATTGATATTTTTTCTTTCTGTTCTTTGGACAAGGGTTTTACCACCAGACCTCTTTTGCCCGGGGTCTGGTCCATGACCACCTGGAGGGCGTCTTCTTTGCACCAGACCGGACTGCTGATGATTGTGTACCTCTGGCCTTTTTCCAGGGGATAGTGTTCCAGGATAAAATGGGCCATAAGATATCCCGAGGTCAGGCCGGGGCAGATGTGGTTGTGAAGTTCAGCGGATTTCAGAAAATCGTAGGGTGCGCCTTCAGCCCAGGCATTTCCCAGAGTGGCCAGGGTGAAAAGATCTTTTCCAGCGGCGTATTTATCCTTGGCATCCTTCCAGAAATTGGGGTCTGAAACAGTTTTGAGAGCAAAATCAAGGGTGTCGACGGCCCATTTTGATTGGTCTGCGCTGATGATCACGGCATTTCTGTCTGATCTTTTGAAGAGCATGATGCGCAAAGGCGCATTCTGGACCCGCTGGAAAAAGAGTAGATTGCCCTTTCCCACCATGGCCCCGGTGGTCTCCTGAACCTGTTCCAGAATGGGCAGGCTTGATTTTCCGTCCGTCATGACAGCAGTTGCGTTGGTCAGTATCAGAAAATTCGGATCTGCTTTGGTGACCTTTAGGGAGGTCATGGCCTTTTGGATCACAGGGGTAATGGACGGCATTGCTGCAAAGCCCTGGGCTGCAGTAAAAACAAAGATCAGAACTGTACCGAAGATGACAAAAGAACGTTTCATGCGAATGTTTCCTTTCCTGTAAATGGGGGGTGAGTCCCCCGGGAGTTCCGGGGGTGTATGTTTCAATGGATTGGCCGGAATCATGTAAATGATCCCGGATTTTAAATGTAACTTTAGATGGATCTGCTGATTCAAACACCTCATATCCGGCACCTTTGGCCACAATTTTTCCCTGGTTAAGCACATAGGCCCGGTCGGCAATTTTTCGCGTCAGGTGAATATTGTGGGAAATAAACAGCATGGAAAAGCCTTTTTTATGCTGAAGGCCCTTAAGCATGCGCAGCAGATGGGCTTGAGCAGACGGATCCAGCATGGCGGTAATTTCATCGGCGATGAGAAGCACAGGATCGGTCACCAGGGCTCTTGCCACACTGACACGCTGGCGCTGACCCCCGCTTAACGCATGGCAGGGCTGATTTACAAACCCCGTATCCCGGGACAGGTGTACAAGGGGCAGGGTGCCAAGGGCCTTTTCATCCCTGTCCTGTTGGGTTTTCCATCCCATGATGTCCAAAGGTTCTCGGACAGCCTCCAGGACCGTCAGCCTGGGGCTCACTGCCTGGGCCGGGTCCTGGAATACCAGCTGCATGCCGTGCATGCACGAGGTGGCACGGTTGTCCGTCAGGGGTGTTCCCTGGAAGATCACCCGGCCTTTATCCGGTATTTCCAGGGCCACCAGCAGATGAGCCAGGGTGGATTTTCCCGAGCCCGAAGGACCCACAAGCGCCACGACCTCTCCGAATTTAATCGTGATATCCGCCTGCTGAACCGCCCTGACGGCAGTGCCGTTCAGGTCAAAGGTTTTTTCAAGTCCCCGGGCCTCCAGCACCGTGGTGATACCGCCTTTATGGCAGGCTACCAGCCTGTTTTCTCCAGCCTCAATAAGGGCCGGCCGGCGGGAGCTGCAGTCCGGGCCGTGCTGGACACAGCGCGGACAAAAGGGGCAGCCGGAAACGCTGCCGGGGGATGGCGGGGTGCCGGCAATTCCCCAAAGATCCTTGTAGCCGTAAAATTCAGGACAGGCATTAATCAGTCCCCGGGTATAAGGGTGGCAAGGGTCGGCCAGCACTGCCTGGGTCGGGCCGGTCTCAATAACCTGGCCTGCGTACAGGGTAACAATATTTTTGGTCATCCGGGCAATGGCCGGCATGGCGTGGGAGATCAAAATCATGGCAAACCCCAGGTGCTGCTGGAGTGTAAGAATCAGATCCGTCATGGCAGATGCGGCTGCTGCATCCAGGGCCGTGAAGGGCTCGTCCACGATGAGCAAATCCGGACTGCAGGCAACGGCCATGGCAATAAGTACCCGCTGGCGCATGCCGCCGGAGAGCTGGTGGGCATAAGCACTTTGCCAGACCGGGTCCAGACCGGTCTGTTCAAAGAGTCTGGCGGTTTGCTGAATGGCTGCACCCCGGCCAAGGCCCAAATGCCGAATCAGGGTTTCGGCCACCTGTTCACCCACCGTAATGACCGGGTTAAACACCTCCTGGCTGTTCTGGAAAACCAGAGCAATGCGGTTCCAGCGGAATTTCGTAAGCGCTTTTTCTTTCAGCCCGGTCAGATTAACGCCGTTGAAGCGGATATCTCCTGTGATTCGGGCTGATTTGGCAAGGCCCATGACTGCCATGGCAAGGCTGGTCTTGCCGCACCCGGATTCCCCGATCAGGCCCAGGGTGCCACCCGGGGCCAAGGAGAGGCTGACCCGGTCCAGGACCGGGATTGCCATGCTGTTCTGCCTGTATTCCAGGCACAGGTCATTGATTTCCAGAATTGGTTCAGTGGTCAATGCTCAACTCCTTTTTCCCAGCCGGGGATCTGCAATTTTTTCCATGTCCCGGGAGACCAGGGCCAGACTGACCACCATCAGGGTCAGGGAAAGCCAGGGGAATACCAGCCACCACTGCCAGAACCGGGTGTAATAGATGCCTGGAAAAGAGGTGGCATGGTGAAGCATCAGGCCCCAGGATCCGGAGGTGGGATCCCCTAATCCTAAAAAGGAGAGCCCTGCCTCGGCCACAATGGCCCGGCCGGTGAGCCGGATCATGCTCACGGCGGCAAGCGGAAACACCTCGGGCAGAAAATGGCGGCGGATCAGGTAAAACGCAGATGCGCCGTTCAACTCGGCGGCCCGGATGTACTGCCGCTGTTTCAAGGCCAGCACCCTGGACCGGACAATTCTTGCCGTGTGAACCCAGGAGAAACAGGACAGCACCAGGACAATGGAAAGCAGACTGGGCCCGAAAAAGGCGGCCAGCACAATCATTACCGGCAGGTCCGGCAGCACCAGCAAAACATCCACCATGCGCATGATGATTATGTCGGTAAGCCCGCCGGCATATCCGGACACAATCCCCGCAATGCCGCCGCCCAGCCCTGCGGCCACTGCTGTGCCAAGCCCGACAATCAGGCTGATTCTGGCCCCGTGGCAGATCTGAGCCCACAGGTCCACCCCCAGTTCATCCGTACCCATAATGTGTTCCGGGCCTGGAGGGATCAGGGCCGGGCCTGACATCTGCTGATGGGAATGGGAACAGACCAGGGGAGCGGCCAGGGCCAGGAAGATGATGGCACCCAGAATAAATGCGCCGGCCCGGCCCGAAGGCGTCATTCGGGAAAAAAGCGCTGACAGGGAAGTAAAACTCATGCCTTCACCAGCCTTTGCCTCTTGACAGAGGCTTTTTTACCTACCCTGGGATCCAGCCGCCGGTAAACAAGGTCTGCCATAAAATTGGCGGACAGGACCGCCAGGGTCACCAGAAGGAATATTCCCTGGATCAAAGGATAGTCCTGGACCATGACCGATTCACGCAGCAGCTTGCCAAGTCCTGGATAGTTGAACACGTTTTCCACCAGGATGGCCCCGCCCACAAGCGCCCCAAGGCTCATAAACACCCGGGTGACAATGGGCAGCAGGGCGTTGCGCAGGGCATGGCGCCAGAATATCCTGATTTTTGTCAGCCCCTTGGCTCGGGCCGTGACCATGAAATCCTTTTCCAGCACTGTCAGAAGGCTGTTTCTGGCCAGAAGGTAAATGCCGCCCAGGCGGACCAGGGTCAGCGTTGCCACGGGCAGGGCCGCATGTTTTGCAATGTCGCCCGTTTTTTCCATGACCGTCATCTGGCCAGTGAAATGGGACATGGCCCCGGACAGGGGAAAAAGGTCCAGGGCTGCGGCAAAGATAAAAAGGATCACCAGCCCCATAAGAAAGGCCGGAATTTCGGAAATAAGGATCAGGCCGACAAATAAAAGCCGGTCGGTCCACTGGTGGCGAAATGCTGCCGACACCACGCCCAGGAATGTGCCGATGATCGTGGAAAGTGCTACGGCTGCGGTCACAAGGCCCAGGGTCCAGGGCAGCCTCCGGGCCAAAATCCCTACCACGGAACTGTTGAAATAAACCGACGCCCCAAGGTCCCCGTGGGCAAGCTTTATCAGATACCGGGCATATTGGACAGGCAGGGGATCGTCAAACCCGTACTGTTCCATATAATATGCCTTCTGGGTCTCGGTGAATTCTGGCAAATCCTCACCTTCATCCCCGGACACATGAACAAAAGGGTCCCCAGGCATCATCCGCGGCAAAAGAAAATTCAGGGTAATGATCACCCACACCGTCACCAGGTATGAAACCACCCGGCCGGATGCCGCTCCGGCGGTTTTATCTCTTTTCATATCAGCGTTGTTCATTCCAATTTAGGTAAGAAAGCTTGCCGTGCACCAAACTGTGATGGTCAAACATGAACATCCATCCGTCGTACTTGGTCGGCCGGAACACGGTGTACCCCGTGGTATAAAACAGTGGAATTTCAGGCACCTCTTCTGCGGCCATCTGCTGGATTTTTACAACCAGTTCCCGCCGTTTTTCAGGATCGGTTTGAGAACGCTGGGCTTTCAGCAACTGTGTCAGGGGCGGTGAGGCCAAGCCTGAACCGCCGGACGCCGAGGGCGAGCTGGATTGCTTAATATCCCCCGTACAATGGGCAATCAGATAATCCGGATCATTTCCCCATCCGCCGTGGCCAATGATGGCCAGGTCGTACTTCTGATTTCTGACCTGGCTGTCCCGGGTTTTCCCGTTACAGCTCTTGATACGGATCTCCACGCCCACGGCAGCCAGACGCTGTTTTAAAATTTCAGCCATCCGGACTTCGCCGCCGGCACATAAAAGATCAAAGGCAAGGGGCTTGCCGTCAGGTCCTGTCCGGATAGTGCCCCGGGTCAGGGTAAACCCAGTCTGGTCCAAAAGCTTGCCGGCCTTTTCGGGATTGAAACCATAGGATCTTACGTTTTGGGCTGCCATGACATGGTCCGGCGGCAGAATTCCGGCCCGTCCGGGCAGGGCCGCACCCCTGGCCACCTTGGCCACGAGCTCGTCAAGGTCAATGGCATAGGCAAAGGCCTGGCGGACCTGAACCATGCGAGCCGGCCCCGGCAGGTTCCGGTTAAACAGCAGCCGGTATCCCCAGAATCCCGGACTTTTCATGATCTTATGTTCGGGATTGTTTTGAAATCTGGGCAAAAGGTCCGGGGCGAGGTGGATTATGTCTATCTCGTGCTTCTGGTAGGCCAGGATGGGCTCGCTCATCGGGATAAACTCCAGCCGTTTGACCCGGACAACCGGTCCCCAGAAATCCTTAAACGCTTCAAAACGATAGGTGCCGTGTTCCCGGCCGTAGTCGGTGAGCCGGTATGGGCCTGTGCCGATAACCGCTTCGGGTTTGGTAAACGTTTTGGGGTTGTTCACCTTTTCCCATATGTGTTTGGGAATGATACGGCTGATGCCGAGGCTGTAAAGCATTGATGCGGTCGGCATCTTTAAGGTCACCTTGATCCGGCCGTCTTCAAGTATCTCAACCTGCTTGATCCGGTCAAACACATAGGACCAGGTCATGGGGAAGCGGGTGGCGTAATCCAGGGAAAAGGCCACATCTTCAGGCGTCATGGGGGTTCCGTCATGCCACTTGACCCCCTGGCGAAGTGTGAATATATAGGCCTTTCCCTGCTCTTCAACCTGCCAGGATGTGGCCAGCCAGGGGATAATCCCTTGATCGCCACGTTCCAGCAAACTGTCAAAGATCAGGCACATTTTAAATCCCCCAGGGCCCCTGGGATAATGGGCGTAGGGCGTGGGGTATCCCCAGTCGCCGCCGCCCAGGTGGATGACCTCCACCTGGGCGGACCGGAAACCGGTCGAGGTGTCGGCCTTGGGTGCCGGAACCAGAAAAAACAGGCAGAAAACCAGAGTAACCAGGCACTGGAGCCGTTTATACGTCAGCAATTTATACCTTGCCGGTTTATATGCCATCGGGCCATCCCTGGGTGGTTCTGCGGTCTTCGTGAACAGACCAGGTCATGACACCCCGGCAGACCGGGGCGGCCGGCACATATTCGCCGTTAACACACCGGGTGTCCACGTAGTCGGAAATGATCTGTTCCGCCTCCTGGGTGATCTCCATATGGGGCTGGAAAAACCGGGTGATGTGGCGAATGGTATGATCCCTGTCCCAGTTGATCTCTTTGTCCCACCAGGAAAAGGTGATGTCCGGGCGAAATCCCATGGCATAGACCAGGTTAAACGGATAAATGATATCCATGTGTCTCTGGGGCATGGGCCGGTCGAAAAATGTCTCCCACAAGGGTGTAAACTGCTGGTTCATGCCGGGACCGGAAAAGGCACTCATATAACAGTCATGGCAGGAGGCTGTCATCAGCTTCATAACGGCGTCAGGCCCGTCAATGCCCGGCGTCATGGAGGCAAAAACCAGATCAAATGCCTTTTCCCATCCCTGTTCGGCTAAATTTGTTTCCTGCCAGGTTTTCTGAACAATGGTGATGTTGTTGACCTTTTCTTGTTCAATCCTTTCAGACATGATGTCGATCATGCCGCCCGAAGGTTCAAGGGCTGTGACATGGGCACAGATTCTGGATATGGGCAGGGCCCAGGAACCCGGGCCTGCGCCAATGTCCAGGACCCGGGTTTCCGGGGTTACAATCCCTTTGTCCACAAGCTGTTTAAGGGCGGCATCCCGCCTGGCAGACGCTTTTTCCCCGCTGGTTCTCTGGGCAAAATCCTTTGCCATGTTATCCCATCTGTCCATGGCGGAGGCGCCGGGCGTCTCTGCTTTTGGCGGCTGTTCAGACCTGGACCGTCCAATGATATCCAGCCACTGGTCTTCCCAGAATGTCCGGGAATTTGCTTGTATTGCCATAACAGGTCTCCTTTTTTAAATTTTGATGCTGAATGTAATACCAAACGTCCGGTCTGTGGCGGGATAACCTGTGCTGTCATAATAGTCTTCGTCCAGCAGGTTTTTGACGTAGACATTTAGTGTGCCGTTTTTCAGCCAGCCAAGCTGTTCAAAACATTTGTACTCAACACCGATGTCCACCACACTGTGGGCGGGGATATCCACCTGGCGGAAATTCCAGACATCATCGGCAATCTCTTCGGAGATCTCGGTAGTTTCATCGCTCTGGTAGGTGTAATCCAGCATCAGGGTTGCTTTCTCGTTAAAGGCATAGCGCAATCCAATTCCGACCTGGTGCTCGGCCCGTTGGTCCAGTTCGGTTTCCCCGGCCGGTTCATCTCCCTGGTTTTCGAATTTTTGCCAGGCCCAGCTCAGATAAAAAGAGAGTTCCGGTGTAACATTGCCTGACAGCTCAAGCGTGGTGCCATGACGGTAGACTTCATCCAGGTTGATTTTATAGTCGCTGTACCGCAGCGCCCCGGCATCGGCGCTTGAATACTTGGCATAGCTGCTGTTGGTGGCGATGAAATCCTTGATGTCGTAAAACGCATATCCGGCTTTCAGGTTAATATTGCCCCAGAGCCTGCGGTTTAAAATCAGGTCATATCCCACCCCGTGTTCCGGTTCCAGGGTAATACCGGCAGGCCGTCCCTGGGGATTGTAGTCACCGTGGTAGTCCGGGGCGTGCCAGATTTTACTGATACCGGCAGATAGGGTGGTGTCCCGGAAGCAGGCGCCTAAATGGTCCATATGCCAGGTTGTCATGGATTTTGGGATGATCTGGTCAAAGTCCCGCTTCACATATTTGTCGTAATATGCATTGTGTGGCTTGCCGTTGGACCAGTTGCTGACCCAGGTATTGACATCCTCGTACCGCAGCCCCAAGGTCATGTCCACATGGGGAATAATGCCGAATTTATGCTGGACAAAAGCGCCTTTTTTGCGGACTCTTTCTGTTTTACTGTCGTCCACACCCTCGTCAAAAAGCTGGGTAAAGTCAACACCAACGGTGGTTTCACCCCCGGCCCATTTGATTTCGTCTGTGATTTTACCGCCCTGCTGCCACCAGTCCGTTTCCATGGAACTTAGTACGGTCCCTTTGGATTTATCTTTGTTGTCCACCCAGTCTAAATAGGCCCGGTCACGGGTCTCTTCCCCGTAATAAGCACCGGCGCTGAGCCGATTGATGCCCAGGGTCTGGGCGTAGTTGAAACGGTACGTCTCGGCAGTGCTGTCCCAGGTCGGGTTCTGCCAGGGATCCCAGACACTGCCCGTTACCTCGGGGTAGCTGGAATCGAAGTCTATTGCATCGTCTTTTGTCGTACCGGGATTGTTGACCGGTGAATTCCGGTCAATATCTGATAATGAGGCCGAAAAGGTGATATATCCATCTCCCGGCAGTATAAATCCCAGGCGGCCGAATCCGATGTTGGTTTCGGTTTCATTGTTGCGCAAATACCCATCCGTCATATAATTCTGGTATGCAATATCGTAAATAAATTTTTCCACCCCACCCTGGATTACGGCTGTATTGGAAAAGGTATCATATGACCGGTATCCTGTTGTATACGTCAACTCCGGCACCCGGGTATCGTATGCCTTGGGGGTCTTTGTTTTCATGTTAATGACCCCGCCGATGCTTTTGGCATCGAACAAGGCGGAATGTGGGCCGGGGAGAATTTCAACGGATTCCAGCAAAAATCCGGGCAGTTGGGCCCAATCCACAATGTTACTTGACTTCCGGCCGCCGGTTTTCTGAATGGTCACGTCGTCCATGGCCGTAACAAACCGTTTGGCGCTGAACCCGTTCAGATAAACGCTGTCCACCCCGGGGTCCAGGTCTGATGCCCCTCTGAAATCCACCATGGCATTGATTTTGATCGCATCTAAAATATAGGTGGGCTCTCCGATGAATGTGATATCTTCCAGTTCAATGGTGGTCTGGGACGGTGTTGTTTTGTACCCCTGGGCCCGGGCCTCGTCTTCCACAACCATCTCTTCTATTTCTTGAACTTTTGAGTTGGCCGTGTCTTTCTCGGCTTTTTTTTCATCTGCCTGCAACGGGCTTATACAAATGAGGATCAACATCAGGGATGCTGCAAACGTGCAGCCTTTCAGTAAGTGATTTTTCAACACTGCCTCCTTGGTTGTTTGTTGTCCGGCACATTGCTGGTCAATTGATTAGGTTAACGTTACATCCGGCTGTTTCTCTTGAGTTGTGCAATGGCAGCCAGGGCATCCTTGCGCTGGCGTTTAAATTGCGCTGCCTGTTCAAACGCGCTGCGGCTGGCAGTAAGATCGTTATACTGCCAGGCCGCATACCCGGCCATCAGCCATGCCTGTCCTTTTTGGGAACAATTTTTTAGGGCTGCGGTCCTGAACGCCTTGTCTGCAGCCTTATAATTTTTTGTTTCGTACAGGACATCTCCTTTGAGCAGCAAAAGCTCCGGATTGCCCGCCTGGGGATCAAGGCGGTTGAGCACTGCCAGGGCCTTGTCTCCCCGGCCCATCTGCCGGTAGGCACACACCAGGCGGTTTATCATCTGCCTGTTGTGATTTGGGGATACCTTTTTTCCAGCCGATTCGGTAATCAGGGTTTCATACATGCGGGCGGCCCGGGCAGGGATATTCAACTGTAAACTTAGATCTGCAAACAGTTTTTTTTCCTGCCGTGTCAGCGGGGTGACAAAGCTGTAGATAATCAGATCCTCAAAGGCGTTGGCATACTCCCCCCTGGTCAGACGGATGTGGACCAGGGCCTTCCACCACCTGGCTTCGGACGGGGCCTGCCGGCTCAGGGTACCGGCAAGGTCCAGGGCTTTGCCGGTTTCGTTAATGGTCAGGTAAACCTGAAGCAGGGCCTCCTGCCATTTGATCCGGGATTCTCCCTTTGATTGGGCAATCAGATCCCTGATCACAGGCGCGGCTTTTTTCCATTGCCGGGCCGTTACCAAGGCATTGGCATAGTTTTCCCGCCATTGCCGGGTGACCTGGTCCGGATGGGTGGAAAATAAAGACTCAAATCTGCAAATTGCGGTCTGGGTCTTTCCGTCGGTAAGCGCCATAACTGCACTGTAGTACAGGTATTTGGGATTTTGGGGGTCAGATAGTTGATAGGCGGCCCAAAATGCCTCGCCGGCCTTGGCGGTCCGGTTGGTGTCCGTATACACCTTGGCCAGGTTGACCTGGGCATCCAGGTAATTTTTGTCCAGGGATAAGGCCGTCAGATATGCCGACTCGGCATAGGTCATCTTTTTTTGCATCAAAAAGCAATTGCCCAGGGCCAGGCAGACAGTGGGATGGCTGCACGGAGCATTGCTTTCGGATTTGGTCTGGTCCGCCTGGATGAGCTTGACAGCGGCGGCATAATCATCTTTATCCATGGCTGCCCTGACCTTAATGAGCAGACGCTGAATAGACACGGGCATTTTTTGATCATCTTGGGCCAGCGTTGTTTCCAGCGGGGTGAGGCTGCCGGCTGTAAAAATCAGAATGACGATGACGGTTTTTAAAATCGGATTCATGAAACACCTTAATTCAATTTAAAACGGATGCGTGTTCTGGCCCGGGTCTTTACAAGCTCCCGGTTGACCCGGCCGGGTTTGAATCGCCAGGCAGCAACGCAATGCATCACGCTGTCATCAAATATTTTTTCAGGTTCTGCATCCAGGATTTTTATGTCCTCCACACGGCCCTGTTCATTCACCGTGAATTCCACAGATACCCAGCCTTCAATGGCCTTGGCCTTGGCCCGGAAGGGGTAAACCGGCGGAACCCTGGAAATCACCGTCAGGGGTTGATCCAGGTCTCCCGTGTCAAAAAGCGTGTCAAGAGACAGGGTGTCCAGGGATGTTGACATCACTTCGGGCACGGCAATAGTAGTCGGTCCCTGGGGCAACCGGGGATTGATTTCAAAAGGCATGGAAAGAGATCTGGTGATTTGCCGGTTCATCCTGGGTTTGACCGATTGCTTTTTGGGTTGAGCCTTGGGCGGAGGCGTCTTTTTTTTCTTTTCCGGTTCAATGATTGAGCGCCGTAGCCGGGTGAGCTGGACCTGCTGAATCATCGGGCCCACCAGCGGGACAGCCTCCTGGGGTTTCATCAGATTGGGAATAACGGAAAAAAGCAACAGATTCAGAGCCAGGGTGCCGGCCAATGCCACGGCCCAGGGCTGCCATCCACCGGCCGGCCCAAGAGGCTTCTTCATGGTTTTCATTGCCCCTCCGGAAGTGCTGCAGCCAAAGATACATTAGATGCCCCGGCCAGACGGCAGCCGTCCATGACCTGGATGGCCACGCCGGTGTCTGATTGCCGGTCCGCCACCACCACCACGGCCCCGTCGGGATTTTCGGCCAGGGCCCGTTCAGTATTGGCCCTGACCGCCCGGATATCGATCCCCCGGTGATCCATGAAGACCCGGTTCTGGCTGTCCACGGCAATGAGGATGGTGG
This sequence comes from Desulfobacter hydrogenophilus, assembly GCF_004319545.1. NCBI lineage: Bacteria > Pseudomonadati > Thermodesulfobacteriota > Desulfobacteria > Desulfobacterales > Desulfobacteraceae > Desulfobacter > Desulfobacter hydrogenophilus. The sequence goes on from NZ_CP036313.1 coordinate 2,468,536, forward strand.
CTTTGGATTGAGTTGTTGCTGTTGATGCTGTAGGCCGGGTGACATCAATGCCGGTTTCCTTGACAAAACTTGTGGTGACAAGGAAAAAAATCAACAGGATAAATACCATATCAATAAGCGGGGCAATGTTCAGCTCCACCGCACTTTTTTTATGTTTTCTGCTTGATGAAACGTTTAACATGGATTTGATTTCCTATAGATTCCTTTTCAGGTATAAGCCCATCCGCTGGATGCGTTGGCTTAAATGTTCGGCTCGCCGGTCCAAAAAACCTTTCATGTAAAGTCCTGGAATGGCCACAATAAGACCTGTTTGGGTGGTGATGAGGGATTCTGAGATACCGCCGGCCATGGCTTTGGCATTGCCTGTGCCGAATATGGCCAGAACGTCAAAGGTGGTGATCATACCGGTGACGGTGCCAAGCAGTCCCATAAGCGGTGCCATGGCTGCCAGCACCCCGATCAACGCCAGGGATCGGGTCATCCGTCGGTTGATCCGGGCAACTGCGGCATCCAGAAGGTGGCGGTCCAGTTGGGGGGAACCCGAGCGGTTTCCAATGAACTCCGTGACCAAAAGACTGACGGCTCCGCAGTACATTTTGGGGTCAGGCAGGGTGTTCTCACGAACCAGGGAGAGGGCGGTGCTGCTGTTCATGTTTTTTTTGTAAAGCCGCCTGAAAAAAAAGGCCCGTTCGATAATCAACAGCCACATGACAAGACTTAAGATGACCAGGGGGACCATGACCACGCCGCCGGCCCGGATCAGATCCGTCATGAGTTCAAGGTTCTCCCGAAGAAATTCCAGCATCAGGACACCTTGAATTTTTGGACAATATTGATCAGTGCCATGGCCTTTTCCTCCATCATCCCCACACAGTTTTCCACGGCCCGGCTTAAAAGGGTGTGTGAGAGCATAATTGGAATGGCGACGGACAGGCCCAGCATGGTGGTCACCAAGGCCTCGGAAATGCCGCCGGACATCATTCGTGGATCGCCTGTGCCGTGCATGGTGATGACATGAAAGGTATCGATCATGCCGGTAACGGTTCCCAACAGACCCAACAGAGGCGCAATGGCTGCCAGCATACCCATGGTGGATAGAAACCGTTCCATAGGCGGTATCTCTTTGAGAATGGCTTCCTGGACTGCATTTTCCATGTCTTCCCTGGGAAGGTTTCGGCTGTCAACCCCCGAGCGGATGACCCGGACAACCGGATTTTTACGATACTGGTCGCAGGTTTCGGTACATGCCTCCCAGTTGCGGTTTTCGGCCTGGGTCTCGATCTTGCTGCACACGGTGTCAAGGCTGATTTTTCGGCGTAAAAGGAAAAAAATCCGTTCCAGGGTGATCAACACGCCCAATACAAGAATGGCCAGAATGGGCCAGACAATGGGACCACCTTTGGGAATCTGGTCCATCAGGCTCAAGTCGTGAACAAGCTGGTTCAATGCCCCGCCCCTGGAAATGTCCATGGGCACGGCATCACTTTTACCGGCCATGTACCGGGTAAGTTGTTTTTGCATGGCCGAGGGCGGCCGTTTGGACAGGGCATACAGTTTTTTCTCTCCATGGCCGTAGTTAAGAAATCCGGATTCCCCGTCCGTCTGGTATGCCGCCGTGAATGCGCCGATAATCAGGATTTGGCTTTCATGGCTTTTTCCTTCGCGGTTGACGATTGTGCCGGTTTCCAGGCAGACAGACCCGCCCTGCTCAATCCGGCCAAAAAGCAAATCGGCCATGGTTTTGATTTGGTCCATCCCGGGAATAACGGAATTATTCGTCATGGTAGATAAAAACTGGGTATCGGGGCGGTACACCCCGGTTAGAAAGCCGTCATCCAAGAGGGAACGGATGTCTTTGGCATTCATGCGGATGACACCGGACAATTCCTGAATCGTACCCTGGGCTTCATCCAGTTTCGCCGTCAATTCGTTGTCTTGTGCAGTCAGGTTTTCATTTTCAGATTTAAGGGCTTTGAGTTCAACATCAACGACTGTAATCCGTTGCTTTAAATCCGCAATGGCCCGGTCCAGACGGGACCTGTCCGCCAAAATCTGCCGACGGCTTTCACTTACTGCCTTTTGGGCGGCAGATAGTTCAGCCGCTGCCTTTTGTTTCATGGATTCTTCAATTTTCCGGGTTTCGATGCGAATTTCCCGCATATCCTTTGCCCATGCCGGCCGGCTAAAAAGCATCATGACACCCAGTACGGCAGCTATCATTGCATATTTGGAGTTGCTTTTCATTGGACCACGATCCTTCCTAAAGGCAGGCTTAATATCTCAACGGGTTTGCGCTTTAAGCCCATGTCTATGGCAGCCTGAATGGTTTTAATATGGATGTTTTCCAGGGGTTCCCATACCTTTTGTGCAGGGTTGAAGAATCCGCATTGCTGTTTGTCCAGGGTCTGATAAAAAAGGCGCAGCCGGCCCAGTCTGAAGATGTTGACCAAGGTCTCTTCCCCTGAAAGGGAAACCGTTTGCTGGTAGACTTCAATAGTTGTTCCGTATTCGGTTTCCACCAAAAGGGCCTCCATTAACTTTCTGAACTTTTCGCTCACCGGGACTTGTGGATTGGCGTTTAATTCTTCAAGGGCCTGAATCCTTTTTCGCCGCTCCTCCTGTAAAAAAGGCAGATCACGGGCGTTTAACTTTTTAATTTTGTCTAATAAATCGCAAAGAAATGGAGAGATTTGCCCTTCGATTTCGGCAATGTCCTCTATCTGTTCTGTTTTCCGGCTTACGTTTGAGATTAGGGCCGTTCTTCGGTCGGCCTCAGTGTTCCGTTCTTTTTCGACCATGGCCATTTCTTTTTCCATGGCTTCGAATTCCAATGTCTTTTTTTCTTTTTCAGTGCGCCAGTTGACTTCCCGGGCTTGGGTTGTCTGCTCAATTCCAACAGCCTCATGAACAGGGGCCTCGATATCTTTTTTTACATTGCCCGCCAAGGCATCATAAGACCATGACATTGTCAGTACGAGGAAGACCTGTATGGCTATTTTGCCTTTGTTCATAGACTTCTCCTGTTTTTATATTAAATTAATATCTTCAGTAAAAATGGCTTCGATAGAAAATAAAAAAGCCAAAAAGGGTGGTTGCATCGAAAATTTCGATACGTTTACCTTCTTGGCTTTAGTTTACTTTATGTTTACTAAATAGCGATTTGTCGTATGCGCCTTCTTGACGCATTCAACCCTTTAAATCATATCGATTTTTTGTTGTCAAGAGCTGATACTTAAATTTTCAGACATTGTATCCCTTCTTTAAACGGACAGGATCGATATTGTGTTTATCTTCCCCAGTCCCTAAATGATTGTTCTCACCATTTTTTAGCATATACACCAGGGACCAGCCTGGCTCGGGAACAATCTGGCTGTCATGGGCATACACGTGAAGTCGGTTGGTTTTATCCACGGCAAATAATAGCAGAGCCTTTTGGCCATGTTTCTGTGTGAATTGCGCCAGTGTGAATTTTTCCGTCAGTTTTGTGGTGATAATATGCCCCCCACGGGCCATATCGGTCGCCATAGCAGGGTATGAGGCTGTTTGGCCAAACAGGATTTTTCCATGGGTCTGGATGGACATCCGGTCTGCAGTCGACCTGTTCTCTTCCGGCCTGGAAGGCAGAATATAAATTTCATCAGCCCCGAATTCCAGACGATAGTGAATGGCTACCGCCACGTTGGCCGCTTCATGGGGAAACAGGGCAAGCACCCCCCGGATGCCCACCAGCTGAATATGCCGGTCCGCATGTTCTGACACGGGATTGCCAAAATATGTGGGCAGCCCCTCGTTTTTGGCCTTCATCACCTGATCCCACCCGGTATCGGCCAGCTGAACCTGAAATCCAAGATCCATCAAGGCCTTGCCAATGGCACGCGCTAGTTGATTGGCCCCAAAAATGACAAAGCCGTTGGGAGTGGGCTCGGCCACCTTAAGCCACAGGGCAATGGGACGTGCTGTAACACTTTGCACGATGACCGTGGAAATAATAATAAAAAAGGTCAGGGGTACCAGTACACCGGCATCCGGGTAGCCTGCCTTCTGGAGCTGTGTGGCGAACAAGGCTGAAATGGCTGCTGCCACGATTCCCCGGGGGGCAATCCAGGCCAGCATGTGCCGTTCCGGCCAGGTAAGGCGGGAACCGATACTGGACACCATGATGTTCATGGGGCGGGCCAGAAACTGAATGGCGATGAATAAAAAACTCATTTCCCAGCCCAGGGCAATCAGCTCATCAATATTCAGCCGGGCGGCCAGCATAATAAAAAGGACAGAGATCAGCAGAATACTGATGTGTTCCTTGAAATCAAGAATGTCACCGATGGGTACATCCTTCATGTTGGCCAGCCAGATACCCATGACGGTGACCGTTACCAGACCCGCCTCATGCTGCAGATGATTGGAAAACACAAACGCACCCAGAACCAGGGAGATGGCAAACAGGTTGTGCATGAATTCTGGAATCCAGTGTTTGCGTATGGCCAGACCAAACCCATAGCCGCAGACCACACCAATGGCTGTACCCGTGGCCACCAGCCGTACAAAGACCAGGACGGTATGGCCCATGGCCTGCTGGGCCGATCCAGATATGATGAATTCATAGGCCAGAACCGCCATGGCCGCACCGATGGGATCCACAATGATGCCTTCCCACCTGAGAATATTTGCGATGTTATGGTTGGGCCGGATCGTGCGCAGCATGGGTACAATAACGGTGGGGCCGCTCACGGATGTGATGGCACCCAGAAGCACGCTGATATGCCAGGACAACCCCAAACCCAACCGGGCGGCCAGGGCTGTGATGATCCAGGTGATCAGCATACCGAAGGACACCATGTTCCGGACCACCATGTGAAGACCCCGGATCTGGGCAAAATCCAGGGTCAGGCTACCCTCAAACAGAATCAGGGCCACGGACATGGACACAAAGGGGAAAAAAAGATCCCCCATCATCTTTTCGGGGTTCAAAAGTCCCATTACGGGACCGGCCAGGATGCCGGTGATCAAAAGAAAAACAATTCCCGGAATCTTCACCCGCCAGGCCAGCCATTGACAGGCGGTGGCTGCGATCAGTATCCCCGAAATCTGTATGAGCGTGTATTCATTCATCGATTTTCAGTTATTCTCCCAAATTGCTCCTATACCCATCTTGAAATCCATATTGTTCGAAGCCCAATGTTAACCCAGCAGGTTTTCATTGACAAGGCCAAAGCCGAGAGCCTAAACTGACTGCGTTGTGCAGAATCACTGCGCAGCATTCCCGGAAAGTACACCTGAAAAGACAGCACAAAAAGAGTTGGAATACCAGTTTCAAAACTTAAAAAAGGAGGGTGAAATGGACAGAAGAAAATTTTTAAAACTTTCAGCCGGTGCGGGTGCTCTTGCACTGTTTCAGATGACCGGTGTCAGCTGTAAAGGCCTTGGGGGGGGCATGATAATCCAAGCGTCTCTACCCTACAAAGCCGATGCCCTGGAACCGTATCTTTCTGAAAAAACAATTCGCGTTCACTACGGGAAGCACCATGCCGGTTATGTAAAAAAATTGAACGGGATGATTAAAGGATCCGCCTACGCAGATATGACCATCGAGGCAATTATTCAGAAAACCTACGGCAGCACCGATGAGACCGGTATTTTTAATAATGCTGCCCAGGTCTTTAACCATACGTTCTACTGGAACAGCATGAAACCGGGTGGCGGCGGTGAGCCTACCGGTATCATTGCCGAAAAAATTCAAGCGGACTTCGGAAGTTTCTATGAATTCAAAAAAGCCTTTGCATCTGCAGCGCTTTCCCAGTTCGGCAGCGGATGGGCATGGCTGGTCAAAGACGGAGATGCGCTGAAAATAATTAAAACGGCAAACGCCGATACACCCATTGCCCAAGGGCTGACTCCGCTTCTTACCGTTGATGTATGGGAGCATGCATATTATCTGGATTATCAGAACCGGAGAGCAGACTATGTCGACACATATCTGGAACATCTGGTCAACTGGGAGTTTGCAGAAACCAATCTGGCCGGATAGAAAATAAATTAGGAACGGGGCTTAAATAACTTGTTCCTTTTACCATATTCGGGAGAGCGGGCGGGGACGTCCGCTCTCCCATATTAAGTTATTTTGAACTTGGGCCTTAGTCAACAATGACCACTGGGATGTTCAAGGTATGCATTACCCGTGAAGCGTTGCTGCCAATAAAAAATTCTTTTAGACCTGAAGTCGAACTTCGTCCCATGGCAACAGTATTGTATTTTCCTTTTTGTGCCTCGTGTATAATGTCATCGGAAATCTTTTTGCCTTGGGGCTGCGTTTTTATATAAACTTTATCTTTGGCAAATCCGGCATTGATTAATTTATTCCTTGCGGCTTCAAGGGTGTCCCGAATTACTTTCTCGCGCTTTTCCTCCATCCGGCAGAAAGAATTGCGTTCTTTTTCAAAATAGGGCGTGAGACTGGGGCTGTTGAGCCCACAGGCTGCCGCAGTATTCGGCACTACATGAAACAGTGTGACCTCATCGTCCTTGTTCAGGTTTTCCCCAACATAGGTAACGGTATTTTGGGCGCATTCAGTTTCGTCAAAGGGAATCAGTATTTTGGCAGTCATGATCTTTTCTCCTTTTTGGAATTACTCAAAAGTCATAAGTTTTAAAAAAAATGTGCCATTTGAAATGTGATGGGAGCATTTTGGGCTTTTTGATATTTTGAATGATTTAACCCAAAAGACCCAAAATATTTAATGATATTATCAGATCCTGCTGTTTTTCCGCAATGCTTTTTTAAGAAATACTACCTGGCTTATGCTTTGGCCGTGTTTTATATCAGATTAGCGACTATCTATCACATTCGGGAAGAAGAAAATACTGGTTGCTACTTTCCTTGACCGCTACCCGGGGAATGGGTTTGATGAATTGCTGGCGAAGGCTATAGGTGTAGGCCCCCTGGGCCGGAATCATGAGGATATCATTTTCTTTAATGGCCGAACCGAAATAGGCATATCCCCAGACATCATGAGGGGTGCAAAGGGAACCCAGAATATGGCACTTTTTTTCGGACAGGCTGGGCCGGGTTAAATTGAGCACCGGACAGTAATCGGTTTCATACCGTTCCCAACCCACCGCGTTGCCGCCGGCATCGGTGATGACCAGATTTTTTTCCTTGCAGTCCACCACTTGGATGAGGATGTGCATGGCGTCATTGCAGATCCAGCGGCCCGGCTCAAAACAGATCCGGCATTGGGTCAAAGGCAGGATGTGCTCTTTAATGGCACTTGACAGCTCTTTTGCAAACAGATTAATGGGGACCCCCGGGTCAATAATATAGTCCTGGGGCACATTCGATAAAAGCCACTCCCCTTGGGCTGGCCAGTAGCCGCCGCCAATATCAATGAATTGGATCGCATCCAGGAACTGTTTTGGCATGACGGAAAGAATTTCTCCCAGTGTTTTAATAAACGCTGTCTGTCTGTCCGGGTTAAGATTCCAGGACGAGTGAAACTGCAGTCCCTGGAAATCCAGCAGGTCAAGGGCCTGGATCTCTTTGAATGCAGACAACAGGTTTTCCGGCAGCACACCGAATTTGCGCCACAAGCCTTCGGGATTGTTATTTAGCCGCAGTCCAACGGGCATGCGGGTTTGCTTTTCTTCAAGCACGGATGCCAGCCGTTTTGCCTCTCCGATGCTGTCCAGAAGAATCACCACCCGGTCCGGGTATCGGGCCGCAAGTTCTAATTCTGGGATGGTTTTGCCCGGTCCGCTGAACATAATGGATGACGCGCCCAGTTCCAGGGCTACGGACAGTTCTATTCCGCTGGACACATCCAGCCCGAATCCGTGTTTGAGCAGATGCCCGGAAAGATGGGGCAGGTTGTTGCTTTTCATGGCGTAAAAAAAGGCTGTTTCCGGCAGACGATGGCTGAATGCCGCCCTGAACTGGGCTGCTTTTCTTGCCAGGATATCGGTTTCCAGAACATATAGAGGAGACCCGAACGCCTTGGCCATATCCAGGTACACCCCCTTGTTTTTTAAGTACGGGGTTATAAACTCAATTAGTTTTTCCCTGGGCAGAAGGGGAGTTGTGCTTGTTATCTGTGTATTGGCTGTGAGCATTCTAAGTCTAATCCATTTCAATGTCGATACGTTTGGCAAGCAAAAGACACTCTGTTTCGAAAAATCTGTGCCTGTGCGGTTCTATAATCATGTGCCCTAAAAGCCATGAATCATAGTCCTGAGGCGGCATGGTCACCCTGTGCCCCGGGGGATGAATCAGGTGTATTTTTTTTATCCGTTTGTCGTTTTCCACGGCAGCGGTGTTGATGCGTTTTAATACGCCATTTCTGCGGGCATGAATACGAAACGCCACCAGGGGGCTATAGTGACCAGTTTTTTCATTTTTCCAGGCAATGCCTTGTGCCGCATCCAGGGTCAACCCAATTATATCGATGTTGCCTGCCTCCTTGAGCAAAAAGGGCAGGCAGTCTCCACCGGGTCGCGGGGTCATCTCTATGAGCACAGGGTTTTTGTGTCGCAGGATAAAATCCACCATGCAGACGCCGGTCTTAATGCCCAATGTCCTGGCTGCCCTGTGGAACAGGTTTGAAAGTTTTTCATTTGAAGGCATTTTTTCATCATCATCGGTTTCCGGGCAGATCGCATACCCGGAAATGGTACCGAAGGGCCGGCTATCCACTTTTATTTTCTGGGTTTTGCGCAGGATAACAGCCCGGTCTTTTTCCATGAGAAAGTCACAGGAAAATTCAGGGCCTGCGACCCATTCCTCGGCCAGCATCTGGAATGAGCCGGCATCCGTGGGTTTAAACAATGGATTGCCGGTTCGTGCCGCAAGCCCGTCTGTTACCGCATTGAATGCGGTATCACACTGCCTTCGGGTGACGCATTTGAATACAAGTTCGCTGCCGGAACCGCAGAAGGGTTTGAGTACAATACCCGCCGGTACCTGGTCCAGAAAGTTTAATACCTCTATTTCGGTGTTGACCGGGCAGGTTTGGGGACAAGGGATTTGACATTGCCGCCACAATTGTTTTGAGATATATTTATCTCTGCTGTTCCTGATTGTCTCAATATCGGGATAGGGCAGGCCCATCTTTTCTGCGAGAATGGATGTGGTCTCCATGGATTCGCAGTCAAAGCAGGCAATGCCGGAAAGGGTAACCCCGAAGATTTTTTTGTGGTGGTTTAATGCCTGAACTGCGGCGTCAATATCGCAGATGGGGCATAAAATTTCTTCTCCATTGTCCGGACAGGGCTCGGTAGCTTTTTCACGAACCTTGGGTTCTGTCAGAAAAAGTGCCTGTCCGGGACGGATTTTTCTGATCCATTCAATGTAGTCAGATGTGGTACCCACCACCAGTACCTGATTTTTGTCAGGCTCAGACTGCTTTTCGCCCATAATGGCTCCCATGGAAAACCTCCGTGTCCGGCTGGGTGTGAATCTCATATGACGGTCTGGGGCTTAGGCGAAACCGCTCTTTCCAGTTGAAACTGCCACACAGAAAATCCACGGCTTCCATGCGGTTGTGGCAGGCCCATTCCAGGTGGTGCAGGTTAATCACCTTGGCAATACCGGCAAACTCCGAGTGGGTTCCCCCGGCCACAACCGTGTAGGTATTATTGAAAACGGCACCCATATCCACGGCCGCAATTTTTCCTTCCACAATGGCTGTGGTGACCCTGAGCATGCCCATATCCTTCAGATACGCTGCAAACCGTTCAAAGGACCGGTAAAACCGTGCATCGCTGAAGTAGGAATCCGATGTAAATGCTGCCATGTTCAAACGGAACATCTCAGATAGATCCGGCAGATGATTGTATCGCCAGGTGAGTTGCCGCGCCTCAATTTTTTTTACATCTGCCTTGAGTTTTTTTCTGGTTTTCCCCGGGAATGTCAGCCAGAAATTATCCATGGAAAAATCATAAATCCGGGGGTAAAACAGGTATCCGGTTTCATCCGGCCGGGCCTGGGTCAGGCCGTCCATGAATGGGTGCCGGCGCAGGTATCTTAAGTTTAAAGGACCTGGTACCGAGTCGCACAATGCGTTGAACACTTCCGGGGATTGGGCTATGATCCGGTTTTGCTCCAGCCAGGTTTTACCTCTCCAGGTTTCCCCGGGAAAAAATACATATTCCCCGGTTTCTTCGACTATACTTAAGGGAAGAAATCCCACAACCCGGCCCTTGTCTTCGATAAGATGGAAGCTTAAAGGTCTTTTGAATGCGGTGTTAAAACATTGTCTGACGGCCCATAGATCAAATATGTCCTGGACTGGCCAGTATTTTTCCCAGGCCTGCCGGCAACGTTCCGGATCTGTAATGATAATGGTTTTCATTGTTCTCCCACCTAATGCCGGTAAGTCACGTTAAGCCGGGATGTTTTCCCACCGAAATAGTTTTGGGAAAATTCTCGGACCACTTCAGGGTCGTAGACCTTGCATGAAAACACATCCAGATAGGTGACATTGCTCTGGTTGGCAAAGTGTGCGGATATCAACGAGGTTTCAATGAGCTGGACCATTGAAAATCCGGCAACTTTTTCATCTTCTCCAAAATGGACCACCTGGGTTTCGCCGAAGCGCTTCATTTCAATCAGGTCACACAGCTCAACAACAAAGCGTTTGATCAGTTCTGCGTCTCTGATTTTTTCAGGATCGCAGTCGTAGATGTCGATTGCGGAGGCAATGCCCCATACATCAGGGGCGGTTTCAAGTTTGATTACTTTTGCAGCGGTCATTGTTTTTTCCTTTAAATGTAGTCTACCATTTGTCTCTGGTTTCAGTCGGGCGTTTTGATTGTTTGTTCATTTTTTTTCGGCGTTTCTGATCTTCCTGCTTATCTTCCCAGCCATAATCTTCGTCGTAGCTCTCTTTGAATTTTGGGCTCTTGCCTTTGTTCCGGCTGATCTTTTCCTTGGTCATGACTTTTTTCCTCTTTGGTTTTGGACCGGCTGTTTTGGCCGGGTGGAATTTTATGTTTGTATAGCAACCTGTGTGCCAGTGTTATTATAAAAAAATAATATCTATTAATTCAGATAGTTATCGTGTGTGATGTAGTTCTTATACTGGGTTTTTCGGAAAATTTTTGCTGAAATATAAAAATGGTGGCATTTTATGGTTAAATTGGTAATTTTTAGCCGATTTGTAATGTGGATGATTATGGTGTGCCAAGATTTTACATCGGTTATAAAAGTATGTTGCTTGTTTTTTAGAATTTATATATACTTCAGCATCTTATGAAAAATAGTAATATTTTACCGGAAATAAAACGAGCTTTTTATGTTGATTCGCCTGGCATGTGCCATTAAAGAGACAAAGATACGCACCGAGCTTGCGAACAGACTGGCGGAACAGGATGTTCAGCTTCAGTTTTTTAAGCCCAGTACCCTCTTCTGGCAGGCCCTTGCCAGAAGCTGCGCCGACGTGTTTATTGTCAGCAGCTCCACAATTCCCAAGCCTGTTGAATCAAGTATTTCCCTGCTCAATGAATTGCCTGAAGCGCCCATGACCGTCGTGCTGCATAATCGGGAGTCCTCGGAAGAACATGCCAATCTTCTGGCCGCCGGTGTTGATGTAGTGCTTTATTCGGGTATCCCAATAGACAGTCTTTTTGAAGCCCTTGAAACCACACTGGAATCCCGCCGTCAGTTCTATTATGCGGAACGGTTTGACCGGCGGGGGCGCTTTCTGCCCCGGCTTAACGATTTTACCTCCAACAGCCGGGATATGCAGGCGTTTCTGGATGAAACCCGGCAGGTGGTGTCCAGTGACGCCACCATACTGCTGCTTGGTGAGACAGGTGTGGGCAAGGAACATCTGTCCAAGGCCATCCATGCAGACAGCCATAGATCCACAGGTCCTTTCATTGCCATAAATATGGCAGCCATTCCGGAACAGCTGATGGAAAGCGAACTGTTCGGACATGAGCAGGGGGCCTTTACCGGGGCCGTGCGCTCCCGGCGGGGGGCATTTGAACTTGCCCATGGCGGCACTATTTTTCTAGACGAAATTGGGGAGATGCCCCTGCAGATGCAGACCAAGCTGCTTCGGGTGCTGCAGGAACTTGAATTTACGCCGGTGGGTGGTGAAAAACCGGTATGGGTGGATGTCCGGGTGATTGCGGCCACCAATAAAGACCTCGAAGAGGAGGTTGAAAAGGGAACCTTCCGAAAAGATCTTTATTACCGGCTTGGGGTTATTTCATTAACGCTTCCCCCCTTGAGAAAGCGTAAAGAGGATATCCCCTCACTGACCAACCATTTTTTGACCATGAACCAGCAGAAATTCGGCAGAAACCTCAAACGATTTTCCCAGCCGGCCATGGAGGCTTTGTGCAATTACCACTGGCCGGGCAATATCCGTGAATTGATGAACGTTATTGAGCGGGCTGTTCTGCTGTGCAAGTCAGATATGATGACTCTGGAAGAGCTGCCGTCGGTTTTCCATAATGCCAAACCCGTCCGGGTGGGCGATGGTGACTCGACGCTTTCGTTGCCCCGGGAATGGGAATCCATGGCCCTGCCCCAGATCCGGGACGCCGTTTATGATCAGGTGGAAGCGTTGTATCTATCCATGGTGCTCAAGAAAACCCGAGGTAAAATCGGAGAAACCGCTAAAATTGCAGGCATTCATCCCAGGGGCCTGTATGCCAAAATGAAAAAACTGGGACTGGATAAAGCTGAGTTTAAAGCCAAAGGATAAGTGTTCATGTATTCGCCCTTTCATTACCAGATTTCTGAGTATGACTGTGTGCCCACAGCCATTACCAATGCCATTTCCTTTTTGTTTCACCGTAAAGAAATCCCCCCTATGGTTCTTCGGCATCTTTATCTTTATTGCCTTGATACGGTGGGACAAGACTCCCGATTCGGTCTTGGCGGTACCAGTAAATATGCCGTACGTATGGTGGGCAACTGGCTTAATTCTTACCGTAGGAAGTCTTTTTCCGTTGCCACACAGTTCCTGGAAAAAGAACAGGTCTCCCTGGAATCGGGTGGGCAGATCGAATCCTGTCTGTCAGAGGGCGGGGTGGTGCTGTGTAATATCCTTTTGACCCCCCGTGATGAACATTATCTTATGGTCATGGACATGGATGACGAGTGGATATACTGCTTTGATTCATACCGCAGGCAATCCATCCGTGGCATGAAGGGAATGGCCCGGGTGATCAATGACGGTGACGGCCGGTCACCCAATCTGAAAATAAAGCGGGACTGGGTCGGGCAGGGCCAGGTGAAACGGTTTTGTTTGGGACCCATACCGATGCGTGAAAGTCTTTTAATCTGGCGGACATCCTAGTAGAGACATTGATTTTTAATGATATAAAAATATCAAAAAGTAAGGATTTTTCCGATAGATACCTGTCCCAATTGTTGCTATGGATTTGAACAAAAGTTAAGCTCTAAATAAATAACAAAAACAGCAGGGTATCGTTTTGGCTGTATAGAGGATCTGAGTTTCAGTGATGTGACAATAATCACAAAACACCGTTGCACTACCGATATAGCCTTTGCCTCCATCCGACCGAGCCTAAGACTTGCCAAATGTTTGCAAATCCATTAGATTTTACTCATTTTATATAAAAGTTTCAATTGGTTAGTGACTTACTTTCATGTTTCGTTGTGGGTTGAGCTTTGGTATTGATAGATCAAGTCAGCCCATGGCTGTTATTAAGAATACATGCCGTGTCCGGCTCACACAAAACGCTCCAACCGAGGGTGTTTCCGCACGGGAAACGCCACCGCAATACTGGGGTGATATCACGCTTTGGGAGCAAATCAATGCATTGGCAGATAGAGAACCACCGCTGGTCAAAATTGAAGGGCCAAGCCCAAGATTGCCCCAATGGGAAGGTCTTGCAGATTTAAAGCTGTTTCGAGTGCACTCAATGTAACAAAGATAATAGATGAATTGAGTGCACTCATACTCAAATTTGTTTAAGAATTTTTTTTGCCTCATCCGCCCCTTTAAAGTCTTCCTTTAGCTCAAGCGCCTTTTTCAGGTATCGTTTAGCATTTATGTAATCCCACTTTTTGTTGTAGGCCAGGCCTATATGAAAGTTGAAAATCGGGTTTTCAGGTTCTTTTTCAATGCAGTTGGAGAACTCTTGAATGGCAGAATCATAGAGTTCTTTTTTGTAGTAGATCCAGCCCAGGGTATCCATGATGGCCGGGACTTCCCCGCTGAGTTCCTTGGCCTTTCTGGCCAGATCCAGGGCTTTGTTCATTTCTATGTTTTGCTCGGCATAGAAAAAAGCCAGGTTGTTCAAGGCGGGAATGTATTCCGGATTTAGTTCAAGTACTTTTTCGTAATGGGCCTTTGCCTGTTCATTTTTGTTCCTTTTTTCGTAGAAAAGGCCAAGCTGGAAATGGGGTTCGATCTGTTCCGGGCGCTGGGCCAGCAGGCTTTGATAAATCTCAAGCTCTTTCTTATTATTTTCTTCCCGGTGGTATATCCTGGCCAGGGCAAGGTAGGGTTGAGTATATTTGGGATTCGACTGGATGGACAGTTCAAAGGCTTGCTTTGCAGCATCCGAATTCCCAAGGGCCATGAAAAGGTTACCCCTGATGCCCTGGATAATGGAGACCACAACAGGCGAGGGGTCCTGAAGGGCTTCAAGATGGGCATCACACCTGTCAAGGGCAGTCTGATACTCTTTCTCGGCGCTGTACAGCCGGATTATGTTGATGAAAACATCCATAAGGTTTGGGTTAATGGCCAGGGCTTTGTCATAGACCGCCAATGCCTGGTTCGGTTTTTTGTCCATCATAAAAAGATTGCCCAGCCTGAACAGTGCCGCCGGATTTTTGGGATGGTCCTGGATTAAAGCCTCATAAACAGCCTGGGCTTGTTGTGTTTTCTGCTGGGCTGCGTAAATGTTTGCCTTCAGCAAAAGGGCCTCATAGTTTTCAGGTCTCAGGTTTAATGCCTTGTTAATTTCAGACTCGGCCAGAAAATAGTCGGCCTGTTTGAAATAGATATCCGCCATGATGATTCTTGCTTTGAGATGAGAGGGGTTCTTTTCCAGGGTTTTGGCAATATAGGCCATGGCCTGATCTGTTTTTTTGTCTTCCAGGAGCACAGATCCCATCAAAAAATTGTATCGGGCTGAGTCCGGCTCCTCTTCCAGCAGGGACAAGAGAACTTGCTTGGCCTGGGTCAATTTTTTTCGGGAGGTCAAAAGCTTTGCCTTGAGGACTTTTGCCTGGGGAAAGTCGGGCCGGGTTGCCAATACCTCATCAATCATTTCTTCAGATTTTTGATATTCCTGGTGACGGAAATAAAAGTCGGCATAGGCGGTTTTCAAGCCCGCATGTTCCGGATGGATGGCCAGGGCTTTTTTGATAAACTCTTCTGCCTTGTCCGGCTGTTCATTGGCATTGTAGAACCGGGCAATGAGCATGTAGGGCAAAGGATTGTCCGGGGCCAGTTCAATCGCTTTTAAAAAGGATTGCTCTGCCTGACTGTTTTCATCTAGGCCGGCCTGGAAGTTGGCCAGCATGATTCTGGGTTCAACCGCCTTCGGTTTTTGGTCCACCAGATCGTCAAGAACAGCCCGAGCTTTGTCATCGGCCTTTTGGGACAGGTAATACCTGAAGACAACTTGGTTGATGTTTAAGTCATCTGGCGCCGTTGCCAGGGCTTTTTTCAGCATGGCTTCGGCTTTGTCAGAATCCTTTTGGGTCTGGTAGATCCTTGCAAGGACCAGCATGGCTCTGGTCTGTTCGGAATCCAGCGCAAGAATTCGTTCATAAATACCCGCCAGGGTCTCCAATGTTTCTTTTTTGCTGCCCAGGATTCCGGCTTTCAGATAGAGTCCTTTGATGTTGTCCGGGTCAGCAGTAAGGACCTGTGCCACTTTCTTTTCCGCGTCAGACCATTTTTTGGCCAGAAAATAGAACGAGGCCAGTTGGAGTTTGGTATCAAGATTGTCCGGCTCCAGTTCCTCCAGCCGTAAAAATGCATTAAAAGCCTCCTGGGCTTTTTTTCCTTCCATGTAGGTGCGGGCCAGAAGATGGTACGCCTCTGCTGAATCCGGTATCAGGCTTATTGCGTTCTTCAGCTGTATTTCAGCCTTGGCATATTCTTGCTTGTCAAAATACGCTTTTCCTTCCTGGATATAGGTCATAGCGTTCTGCTGGTCAGAGGCGCAGCCTCCAAGGACGAGAATTAGAATTAAAAAAAAAGATAAAAAACGACTCATGTTTTCCTCCTGAAAGGTTGCCCCCTATTATTTTATGAGAAAGTTTGTGTAATTTGCGCGAATCATTCAATTTTTGTTGTGAGTTGAGTCTGGGTGTCGATAGATCTGCTCAGTCTATGATTGTTATATAAGCCTTAATGGCTTTAACAACAAGGTCTTTTATCAGTTTTTCGTATATTGTGGGGGCACGGGGGAGGGCAGGAGAAAAAAAACAGCGGCGGTGCTGTCTGCATCGCCGCTGTTAAAAGTTAACTTTTTATTATTTATCCGTACCGTCGTTTCGGGCGATTGATTTTCACCTCATTGGCGTCGCGGATATCTGATCGTTTAGTTCTTTAATATGTTCGGTACTGAAAGCGATCCCAATGGAAGTACTGTTATTTTGGCATCTTTACCTTTTTCTTCAAGGGCTTTTTCCACAGCCGCTTCTACACTCTCAAAAGGTTTAATGTGTACGGCTTTGATCTCGTCTTCCGGTAGTTCTGTCACGCCCCAAGTCTGAGCCCAGGTATTGATCTCAGCCATTTTACCGGCTTTATGATAACCTAACTTATATTCGATTTTTATTTTCTCAAGAACCTCTTGGGGGGTATCACAAGACGCCATCAGGTCAAAGAAAGTTTTCCCGCCTATGCCCATTCTACATTGTGATACAAATATTAATATGCCGCCCTCTTTAAGCGCAAGTTTACCATTGTCTATCGCTTTTTGAGACTGGTAAAGGTCTATATCCATAGGATAAGGCGCTACAGAAATTACAATGTCAGTTTTTTCTTCTATGTCAACACAAAACACTTTTTTAGCACTGTCTATTGCAGCATAAAATGCTTCTACAAGATCTCCACATGTGGTTTCATATACATTATGGTCTTTATCTAAAATAGTCATAATGGAAAACACTTGAATGTCTTTTAATACATTCATGGCATCCATCATATCTTCATGGACGGGATTGCCATCTAATGCAAGTGCCTTTGCACTTTTATTTAAAGCTAATTTATGGTTTTGCGTTATTGTCTCATAAGATGCTACGCCAGGTAAGAAGCCTTTTCTGCCACCGGTATATCCCGCAAAATAATGAGGTTCCACAGAACCGATAACGATAGTTTTTTTAGCTTCTGCTACAATTTTATTCAGATACATCTCAGTACCGTTTGTAGATTTGCCTAAATATACCATCTCATCATTTTTGGCATCATGTGCCCATATTCTATCTTTTGCTTTCAGGTCTTCATAGATCTCTTTTCCAAAAATGTATTCATATTCTTCATCATTTGGGGCTCTATGGGCACCGGTCGCGATAATGAAATAGATATCTTTATCTTTGATATCATCATAAATTACGCGAAGTACTTTTGCTGTAGGCGTAGGGCGAGTTCCGTCATTGACGATGAAGACGACTCTCTCATCACCTTCCATAAACTCTGCAAAGTTTGCGTTTTCCAAATTTTTTGAAAATTCAGAAGCAAACTCTCTTTTTTCAACATCGTTTGGAAAATATACACCTTGCAGGTTATTATCATTAATTTCAACTTCAATTTTTTCCTTACCGTACGGTATCAGTACTTTTGCCATTATTTTCTCCTTCCTGGAGTTGTTTTAATAATTTCGTCTCGGATTCCCTCTATGACCTATCTGCCTGGCTTTTATTTCGACATCTTTTAATTTGCGTTCTTTGTTCATAAATGGGGGCGTTTACGTTTACGGCGGATAAAAATTAAAATCTTCGGCATATATTAAATATTCCGGGGATTAAGATTCTTATCCGCCGCAGATTCCAAGAAGAGCATCAGCTCATTATTGGACGAAAAGACCATCTATGTGTGGGCTTAATAAAGTTTAGCGTATTGGGCCCATTTGATTTATTTTTTCCATAAAGGTATCAATTTCTGCCTGGCACAACTGTTTGTCGCCATTAGGGATCTGAACCAGATGGATTCTTTCGGGATTTATATCAAGCGTTTCAAGGGTTTCCTTCATTCTTTGTACCCGTTTTTTAGCTGCTTCATTGCCGTTATGGTTACATTCCCCATCCGGACAAACGCCTACCAGAACGCCCCATGCCTGATTAAGGAACGGGGTCAATAAAAGATTTTGATCAAGGCGGCCGCCACACAGATTTACCAGGATTTCATATTCCTTCTCTTCGAGTTCCGATTCCGGCAATCTGGAGTTCTGAATGTCAGGATGGTATGACCAGTTACAGGCATACATAATGACCTTGGCAGACTCACGGGAGTTGAGGAACGCAGCAGCTCTCTTCCCCAGGTCTTCTTTGTCGGTGCCGAATGATAATGGGATGCTTATCGCTTCAATGGGGCAGATTTCAACACAGATGCCGCAGGACTTGCATTTTACCGGATCCACGACAATACCTTTACCGTCAATAAATTCTCTGGCATCGTGGGGACAGGCCCTGACGCACTGCAGGCACCTGGCACAGGAAGGGTCGGTAATCGATGTGGTACCCGGAGTATAGTATCCCAGCTCGACCAGATCCCTTCTGAGGTCCAGCATAATGTCCGTTATTTTAACCCCGGACGAACAGGCTGCTTCACACCGTTTGCAGAAGAAGCAACTGAACGTTTTTTCTGCAATTTCCTGTGTCAATTCAACCTCGCCGCTCAAAAGTCCGTGGGCTAAAATGTTTTTACCCCTGGGTGCATCGGATTCCCACCGGGTGTATTTAAACATGGGGCAGTGCTCGTAGCAGTATCCGCACCGAATGCACTTGGATAGCATGCCTTCCCATTTTTCTAGATTTTTAAATTTTGTTTTTTCTGTCTGCATAACAATAGTCCCTGTGATCCTTTATCAGCTGTTGACAGCATATCTAAGGTTAGTAGCCGTGACCCAGTTATCCGGAGCCTGCTGCAGTTTGCCTGGATTGAGAATGTTGTTGGGGTCCAGAGCCGCTTTGATGGCAGCCATCATTTTCAAGGAATCGTGCTTCTCTGTCTTGAAGGCTTTGGCTTTGGAAATGCCGATACCGTGTTCAGCAGAAGTGGTGCCGTTGACGGAATCTACATATTCATAGATCTCGGCAATGGCTCTCTGGGCGCCCTCCCATTGCTTTTTCTTACTGGTGTCCATCATGATTTTGGTGTGCATGCACCCGGATCCGCAATGGCCATATGCCGTCATAATGATGCCGTTCTTTTCGGCTGCTTCATGGATTTTGGCGGCCATATCCGCCATTTTAGAGTAGGGTACTGCCATGTCGTCAGCCAGGGATGTGGAAGCCATACTGGCGTCAAATTGTGACAGGGCAGGGAATAATTTCTTACGGCCCATGAAGATCTGTTCGCGCTCTTTGGCATCAAAGCTGTACCAGAGGTCGGCACCGTTGTTCTTTTTGCAGATCTCTTCCATTTTTTTAACTTCGTAATCCACGGCTTCCATAACTTTTCCGTCGGATTCAAAAAGCAGGGAGGCTGCCACTTCCTTAAGGCCCAGGTTCATGGTTTTATTTACTGCCTTGATTGCAACGTCATCCACTAACTCGAGCATGGAGGGGATGGTGCCCGAGGCCATGATGTCAGCGATGGCATTGCCGGCATCCCTGAGACTGTCAAAATTGGCAACGCCCAGGCATCTGAATTCGGGGATGGGTACAAAACTTATAGTCGCTTCCACCACAACACCCAATGTGCCTTCCGAACCCACAATGAGTTTTTCAAGCTGGTAACCGGACGCCTCCACCCGGGTATGGGAACCCAGGGTTACCAGGTCGCCATTGGCCAGCACCACTTTCATGCCCAGCACAGCATCCCGGGTAGCGCCGTATTTTACGGAACGAACTCCCGAGGCATTGTTGCCGATTTCACCGCCGATGGTGGCGATACGTGAAGAGGCCGGTGTCGGGGGATAGAAAACCCCGTAAGGTTTAAGTGCTGCGTTGAGATCATCATCCACCACACCCGGTTGCACCCGGCAGTAAACATCGGGCATGTTGATTTCAAGTATTTGGTTCATGTTCTTCATGTCCAGAAGAATGCCGCCCTTGGACGACACTGTCTGTCCGCACATGCCCGAACCGCCGCCCCTGGTGACAACCGGTATTTTTGCTTCATTGGCATAGACCATTACTTTTTGAACCTGACCGGTATTGTCAGGTCTGACAATAACCCATGGTGCGGCATGGTAAACAGATGCGTCTGAGCCGTAAATATACAGGTCAAGCGGATCTATCTTTATGTTTTTTTCCCCGACTATTTGCTTAAGTCTGGGGATATCGACCGTCTTCATTTGATATCCTTTCCTGATGAAATTGTTAAAACCAGTGGGCCTAAAAAGTTTCTATTCTAGTTAATTTACTAATATTTTCACAACTGTTTTAAAAATTCAATCCCCTTTACCTTTACGGGATTAATAAGTATTTGCTTTTCTAAAGAGTTGAATTATTAATCCGATTTTTTTTTGCGTTGGTGGGCGTGCACTAACCTCCCTTTTTTATTAAAATTTTTTGATTTTTGGGGATATGTCATACGCCTGTATCACTAAATTCCCGCCATGGGATATTACCGTTAATGTAGAAGAAAATGCAAGTCTTATCCGCGCGGCTACGGGGCCCGGTGCCTGATATTCTTAATTGAATCGTTTAAAAGAAGGTGTTGAAGGCTCGATTAATTTAATAATACCGGTCGCATGGCTTTGTATTATCGCCGGGGAATCAGGCAAATGCCGTGTATATAAAAATTGGTGGTTTTATGATAATGAGTGGTAAAAATGATGGAAAGTTATTCATTGGAAACGGAGATGTATATAATGGATAAAATCATTGAATGTGTGCCCAATTTTTCCGAAGGAAAAGATAAACAGACGATTGAAGCCATTGCCGATGCCATCGCAGCAACACCCGGGTGCCGCTTGCTGGATGTGGATTCGGGCAAGTCCACCAACCGGACGGTATATACCTTTGTGGCAGACTCTGATTGTGTGGTGGAAGGGGCTCTAGCCGCTGCAAGAGTGGCCCGGGAAAAAATAGATATGCGCCGGCATCATGGGGAACACCCCCGCATGGGTGCCCTGGATGTCTGCCCCTTTATTCCGGTGGCTGGTGTGACCATGGACGAGTGTGTGGAAATTTCAAAACGGTTTGGTAAACGTTTGGCCGATGAGTTTGGCGTTCCTGTCTATTTGTACGAGGCATCTGCCACCCTGCAGTATCGCAGAAAACTGCCTCAGATCCGAAAAGGCCAGTATGAAATCATTCCCAAGCGTATTGTCCAGGAAAAATGGAAGCCTGATTTCGGTCCGGCCCGGTTTGTACCCGAGTGGGGGGCCACAGTAACAGGCGCCCGGTTTTTTTTTATTGCATATAATGTTAATCTCTTAGGCACACCCAATCAGGCCCACCGCATTGCACTGAATCTGCGTGAAGCCGGCAGAGGCCCTGAACAGCCTGGTCGGCTTAAGGAGGTCAAGGGGATGGGCTGGTATGTCGATGACTATAACTTAGCCCAGGTTACGGTGAACCTGAGCAATTATTTGGTCACGCCGCCCCATATCCTGTTTGAAGCTGTTAAAGAGGAAGCTGCCAGGCTTAACGTGGCGGTGGCTGGGTCAGAAATTGTAGGTGTTGTTCCCCTTCGGGCAATTTTACAAGCTGCCGAGTATTATATCGAAAAAGAAGGTCTTTTTATCCTTGACGAAGACCAGAAGGTTCGGCTGGCTGTTGAGCGTCTGGGATTAAATTCCGTTGCCCCCTTTGATCCCAAAACCAAGATTATAGAGTATATTGTTGCTACGGCGCCCAATGAACCCCTGGCTGGTATGAGTGTCCGGGCTTTTATTGAGGAAGTTGCCGGCAGAAGTATAGCACCTGGCGGCGGTTCCGTGTCGGCAGTCATTGCCGCCTTGGGCGCAGGGCTTGATGCTATGGTGGGTAAGCTGACTCTGGGGGTCAGAAGGTTTGACGCTGTTGACGCTGACATGAGAGCGTTGATTCCACCGCTGCATGAAGCAGCTCATGCCCTGATACCCCTGATTGATGCAGATACCGATGCCTTTGCCGATTACGTGGCCGCCCTGGGGCTGCCGGAACATACGGATGAAGAGAACCGGTTCAAAAAGGCGCAGCTCCAGCAGGGCCTGAAAAAAGCCATTGAGGTGCCCTTGTCCATCATGACCCTGGGGGATAAGGTCTGGGACGCCATGATGGGGGTGACGCAATACGGTAATATTGCGTCTCGATCAGATCTTGAGGTGGGTGCACGGGCCCTTGAGGTGGGTATTTGGGGTGCTTATAGAACCGTGGTAAATAATATGGGCGAGATCAATGATCCCGAATACCGTAAAAAAATCATGGAAAAGGCTGATGCCATCAGGGTCAGGGCAGTCGAAAACTGTCAAAAGATACTTGATATCCTTGAAAAAAGACCTGTTTGAATCTCATACGCCTGATGTGGGGCAATGATTTATTTAGTGTCTGAGCGAAAACCTGGAAATTCTGTCGAGTACGAGGCGGGCGCAAATTTTAAGCGGAGTAATACATAGCGTATTTTGAGGC
Organism: Desulfobacter hydrogenophilus; assembly: GCF_004319545.1. Taxonomy (NCBI): domain Bacteria; kingdom Pseudomonadati; phylum Thermodesulfobacteriota; class Desulfobacteria; order Desulfobacterales; family Desulfobacteraceae; genus Desulfobacter; species Desulfobacter hydrogenophilus. The sequence goes on from NZ_CP036313.1 coordinate 2,491,253, forward strand.
TTAAAATTTTCGTCCAACGAAGTAATCGGCAAAATTTGTGGTTTTCGGTCAGGCACTATTTGGGCCGGGCCGGCATGAGCATGTCTTCATTGATTCTGAAAAAACCTTTAAAGTGCTCCAGCCAGTAAGCGTGGTAAACGATATTATCACTGTTGAAAATCGTAACTTCTCCACGTTTTTTTGACGCATAGATAAAATGCATCCGGCCGCTGGGGTCCACCTGGTAAACCATGGCGGCAAGATCATTTTTCAGCACGATCAGGTCTCCATTTCTAACATCATCCGCCTTAATACGGTGTGTGTTGCCCAGCAAAAGGTCCATTGGCATAAAGGTCTTGTAAATCAAGCCTGCTTTGGTTGCAGCCCCGGCGTAAATGGAGTAAAACAGCCAGGAATTATCCGTGCTTCCTGTCAGTTTAGGGCGTCCACCGACGACAACAGGGATACCAATGAACTGTTCCGCAATTGATGGGATAAACTGGCAGAAAATTACGGCAGGGGGAGAGTCCACTGGTTTCTGAGGATGCTGTGTCTCTATGACGTGGGAGTGGCTGGCCAGGGTCGGAACAGTCCAGATCAGAACCAGAACCAGTATCAGATGTATGGTTGATCTTTTCATTTTTTTTTGTCCAAACGGGAAAACGTGGTTATATGGTTTTAATATCGTTAAAATATGTCGGAAGGTTTGTTTACACTACTTGTTTTTGAAACCTTTCGTCAAGAAAGAAAGTGTAGTTGCGATTAACGCCTTGAGATAATTCTATTGGGTAAACCTCCACCTCCGGTGGAGGACTCGAAAAGTTTGACAGTTCCGGGAGTTGAAAATAAACAACCTTCCTTAAGTTAGCCGCTCAAAGCTATTAAAGGAAGGTTGTATGAAAGATTATAAAAGTTTAAAGCATTCAAAGTGGTATTGCAAGTATCATGTGGTTTGGATTCCAAAATATCGGAAGAAAGTTATTTACGGGCAATTACGTCGGGAACTGGGGTCAATACTACATGGTTTGGCAAAACAAAAAGAATGCGAGATCGAAGAAGGACATTTGATGACAGACCATGTTCATATGCTGATCTCCATTCCACCCAAATTTGCCGTGGCTCAGGTAGTTGGGTTCATCAAGGGGAAAAGTGCTATTCAGATAGCACGTCAGTTTTGTGGTAAAAAAAGGAACTATAATGGTGAAAAATTTTGGGCCAGAGGTTATTTTGCATCAACAGTAGGAATCGACGAACAAATTGTTCGAGCATATATCCGGCATCAAGAAAAAGAGGATCAACGTTGCGAACAGATGAACTTGTTTGATTAAACCGCGCCTTTAGGCGCTTTTAAAAGACCGCTTTGAGCGGTTAACAATCAAGCCCCCAGTTTCACTGGGGGTCATGACTTATAGTGAGTGTAAAATTGATCCTTACTGAAAAAAAGGTTTTTAAAATGAGTTCACATCCAGGCACGAATCCTGCTGTGCTTGCTTGTCGTATTTGTGCTCAACCCGATAAAAAGTCAGAAAGGATAAAAAATGACTTGTATTGATGACATTCAGACCCTTAGAAACCAGGTGATTCCGAACGGCCATGCCTCCGGTACCACTTGCTATGTTGATTCGGCCAAAGGCGCCATAATCACTGATGTTCAAGGTAAACAATATATTGATTTTGCCGGCGGCATTGCCGTGATGAACGTGGGGCACAGTCACCCCAAGGTGGTGGCGGCCATTAAAGCCCAGGCCGAAAAATTCACCCATACCTGCTTTATGGTGAATCCCTATGATGTTGCAGTGCGCCTGGCCGATCGGTTGTGTAAGATCGCTCCGGGCACCTTTGACAAAAAAGCCCTTTTCGTTAACTCCGGTGCCGAAGCTGTTGAAAACGCGGTGAAAATCGCTCGTTATTATACCAAAAGACAGGGCGTTGTGGTGTTTGACGGTTCTTACCATGGCCGTACCTATCTCACCATGGCCATGACCACCAAGGTAAAGCCTTATAAATGCGGGTTTGGCCCCCTGGCCCCTGAAGTGTATCGGGCTCCCTTTGGCGATTCTAAGGCCTTTACTGATTTTTTTATCACCGGTATTAATCCCGAAAATACCGCAGCTGTTGTTATTGAGCCCATCCAGGGCGAAGGCGGGTTTATCGCCCCGCCCGCGGACTTTTTGCCCCAGGTGGCAAAGTTTTGTAAAGATCAAGGCATTGTTTTTATTGCTGATGAAATTCAGTCGGGCATGGGCCGGTCCGGCAAGATGTTTGCCGTTGAGAATTTTGGCGTGGAACCGGATTTGATAACCGTGGCTAAAAGTATTGCTGCGGGGCTGCCTTTAAGCGCGGTGGTGGGCAGAAAAGAGATCATGGATTCCGTACATCCCGGTGGCCTGGGTGGCACATATGGTGCCAATCCCGTGGCTTGTGCCGCTGCCCATGCGGTGCTGGATATTTTTGAAGAGGAAAATCTTCTGGAAAAGGCGCAAGTCATCGGCGAAAAGCTGGGTGCGACCTTTGGCGCCTGGATAGAAAAATTTGATCATGTGGGTGAGATCAGAGGTATTGGCGCCATGCGGGGATACACCATTGTCCATGCCGACGGCACCCCTGACCCGGATGCAGCCAAAAAGTTGTCTGCGTACTGTTTTGACAACGGTTTGATTTCTCTGGTCTGTGGTATTCAAGGCAATGTTATCCGGGTGTTGATGCCCCTGGTCATTGAAGATGATCAGCTGCAAAAGGGGCTTGATATAATGGAAGCGGGCCTGACTGGCCTGGCCGGCTAACAAAGGGAATTAACATGTTAAAATTAAAAAATCCGGATCTTTTATGCCCACAATGTTTTATCCAGGATGAGTGGGTAGACGCAGATAGCGGCAAAACTGTTGACGTGACCAATCCTGCCACAGGAGAGGTGCTTGGTACGGTTCCCTTTTGCGGGGCGGATGAAACGAAAAGGGCCATTGATGCGGCTAATGAAAGCCTGGATGCCTGGCGGTCCAAAACCGCCGGGGAACGTTCGGTTATCCTTCGACGGTGGCATGACCTGCTTATGGAAAACCAGAAAGATTTAGCCCTGATCATGACCGCGGAACAGGGTAAGCCCCTGGTGGAATCCCAGGGAGAGATCGCCTATGCCGCCGCCTTTTTTGAATGGTTTGCCGAAGAAGCCAAGCGGGTATACGGGGATGTGATCCCCCAGACCGTGGCCTCCCAGCGCCTGGTGGTAATCAAGCAGCCTGTGGGCGTGGTGGCCGCCATTACCCCGTGGAATTTCCCCAGCGCCATGATCACCAGAAAAGCCGGTGCCGCTTTGGCCGCCGGCTGTACCATGGTGGTGAAGCCGGCAACAGCCACCCCGTTTTCAGCTTTGGCCATTGCAAAACTTGGGCAACAGGCCGGGGTGCCCAACGGGGTGTTTAATGTGGTGACTGGCTCCTCTTCGGCCATTGGCGGGGAACTTACAGCCAACGCAACAGTCCGCAAACTGACCTTCACCGGCTCCACCCAGGTGGGTAAAAAATTGATGAGGGACTGCGCGGGTACCATGAAGCGGCTTTCCATGGAACTGGGCGGAAACGCCCCGTTTATCGTGTTTGACGATGCAGATATTGATGCCGCCGTGGAAGGCGCCATGGCCTCCAAATACCGCAACTCGGGTCAGACCTGTGTGTGCGCCAACCGGATGTATGTCCAGGCCGGTGTGTATGATGAATTTTGCCGGAAGCTGACAACGGCTGTGGAAGGCCTTAAGGTGGGCAATGGGTTTGATGACGGGGTTCAGCAGGGTCCGCTCATCGATATGGCTGCTGTGGAAACCGTGGAAAGTCACATCAACGATGCGGTGAGCAAGGGCGGAAAAATCCTGATCGGCGGCACACGCCATGCCCTGGGCGGCAGTTTTTTTGCGCCCACCATTGTTGCGGATGTCACCGATGATATGCGGGTGGCCAAAGAGGAAACCTTTGGTCCCCTGGCCCCGATTTTCAGGTTTGATACGGAAGAAGAAGTGGTCCGTAAAGCCAATGATACGGAATTTGGGCTGGCCGCTTATTTTTACACCCGGGATCTGGGCAGAAGCTGGCGCATCGGAGAAAAACTGGAATATGGCCTGGTGGGCATCAATTCCGGTATTATCTCCAACCCGGTGGCCCCCTTTGGTGGTGTCAAAGAGTCGGGCAACGGCCGGGAAGGCTCAAAATATGGGTTAGATGATTACCTGGAAATCAAATACATGTGTATGGCAGGTATCTAATATAATACAGGAATAATCGCCCCATGACGCTTAAAATAAACATAGTGCTGGCGTCCATCCTGGTGGCGATTATTCTTGTTCTGGGGGGGATCACCTATACCTACACCCAGACCATCAGCCGGCACACGGTGGAACGTCACCAGCAGGCCCTGACCAAAGAGGCGGCCAAGATGGTCCAGATGTGGCTGGACCATCGGTTTAAGCTCGTCGATGCATTGGCGCGCACCCTGGAGGATCTCTATTTGACCCAGGGGCAGGATCCAAGGCCCATTTTAAGAATGACCATGGCCGCCGGGGATTTTTCCGATGTTTATCTGGGGCTTTTTAACGGCACCATGATAGATGGGGCCAAGTGGCATGCACCGGCTGATTATGATCCCCGGACCCGTCCCTGGTACAGGCGGGCCATGGAAGAACAAAAATTGACATTAACCCGGCCTTTTATGGATGCGGGGTTCTGGAAGATGGTTATTGCCGTCGTGGTACCCCTGGTCCATAACGAGCAGGTGGTCGGAGTTTTAAGTGCCAATATCATTTTAGATACCCTGCAGGCTTCGGTCATGGATCTGCGTATCGGCAGATACGGGTCTGCCTTTATCATTGACAGTCAGGGCACCGTGCTGGTTCACCAGAACAAAAGCCTGATGATGAACACCAAAATTCAGGAATCCGATCCCGGCCTTTCAACCTTCGGTTCATATTTTCCCGGACGGGATGCGGGCTCTTTCTCCTACAGGGATCGAATGCTGAGTTTTCACAAACTTACGGATACCGGATGGTATCTTTGTACCAACGTGGATCAGGAAGAGGCCATGGCCCTGGCCAAAAACAAGGACATGCTTTTTGCCATGGCCATGGTCCTGAAAATTTTAGGTATTCTGGCCCTGCTGTTGTTTCTCACTGTGGGCGGATCTGCCTTGATTTTGTTTATCTCCAAAAACAGGTTTGAGGCCATTGTATCGGGAAAAGATAAAGATCTGCGAGGGGAAATCATACGCAGAAAAGAGCTTGAGACCCGGTATCGGACCCTTTTTAATATGGCCACCAACGCCATTATGCTCACAAGAAACGGGATCTATATCGAATGTAATCAAAAGGCCTTGGATATGTTTGCGCTTGTCGAAGATAAAATTATCGGCCGGACCATGCTGGATCTCTCCCCTAATACCCAGATGGACGGTACTGCCACAAAGCTGAAATTGACCCAGCTTGAGCAGTCTCACGCGCTGGGTAAATCCGATGTGTTTAAATGGACATTCAACCGGGCGGATGGTTCGGAGTTCCCGGTCGAGATCGGGATCTCAACGTTGAAACTGGACCGGGAAATGGTCAAAGTGTACAGCATCTGGGACATTTCAAAACGGGTGAATGCCGAGCAGAACCTGCGCCAGGCACAGAAAATGGCAGCCATGGGTGAAATGCTGTCTGCCATTGCCCATCAGTGGCGCCAGCCGCTGAATGCCCTGTCATCGTATATTGCCTCCTTGACCCCGGCTTTTTATAACCAGATGATTTCTGCCGCGTTCATTGAAAAACTGGTCCGGGAGTCCGATGCCCAGATTCAGTTTATGTCAAGAACCATCAACGATTTTAGGGAATATTTCAGGCCGTCCAAAAATAAACACACCTTTGAAATCATGGATGCGATCCAAAGTGCCATCAAATTGGTCAAGCCCCAGTTAAGACAGAATAATATCACCCTGGATCTCGATTTGGACGACCCGGCGGTTTCCATGCCTATTTGGGGGTATAAGAATGAATTTGTTCATGTCCTGGTTAATATTATTTCCAATGCAAAAGATGCTATCAATGAGCGTCAGGCCAACTCCCGGAACCGTTCGGTTCACAAGTTAATCAACCTGGCTGTTTTTAAGAACCGCAAAGAAATCTGTCTGGAGATCCAAGACACGGGCTGTGGGATTCCCCCTCATTTGATGGAAAAAATATTTACGCCCTATTTTACCACCAAGGGGACAGCTACAGGCACCGGCATTGGCCTGTACATGGCCAAAATGATCGTGGAAAAGGAGATGAAAGGTAATATTCATGTAGAAAATCGGTCCATGGGTGTCATGTTCCGGATCTGGCTCCCTTTGGCCCTTGGTGAAAACACCCAAAAGGACAACAAAAAGAATCATGATTAATTTCAGCCATTCAAAGGTTCCGGTGGTTCTGGTGGACGATGAATCATCAGAACTGGATGCGTACGGATTTTTGCTCACCTCCATGGGCGTCAACCAGGTGGTTCAGGTCCAGGACAGTCGACGGCTGCCTGGTGTGATGGCCGACCTGGGTGTGTGTGTCCTTTTTCTTGACCTGAATATGCCTCACAAATCCGGTCTTGAGGTCTTAAAAGAGCTCCGGGTGACCCATCCCCACATTCCAGTGGTGATTATCACGGCCAATTCCGAGATCGAAAGTGCTGTTGAATGTTTGAAGCAAGGCGCCCATGACTATCTGGTCAAACCCATCAACATGAACTCCTTTGCCTCGGCACTGCGAAATGCCCTGGAAATCTGCGCATTGAGGAATGAGGTTCTCACCCTTAAAGGGGTTTCCTTTAATCGGAATCTTAAATATCCGGAACATTTCCAGGATATTATCACCCAAAATCCCACAATGATCGGTCTTTTCCAGTATATTGAGTCCATCTCCACCAGCCGGGAGCCGATTTTGATCCTTGGCGAAACCGGCACCGGCAAAGAGCTTATTTCACGCGCCATCCATGACGTATCCGGGCTTGGCGGCCCTTTTGTTACGGTGGATGTGGCCGGACTTGATGACAACCTGTTTTCAGACACGCTTTTCGGTCACAGTAAAGGCGCTTATACCGGGGCCGATAAACACAGGGAGGGCCTGGTGGAAAAGGCGGCGGGCGGTTCCCTGTTTTTAGATGAGATCGGGGACCTTTCTGCCGCCTCCCAGGTCAAGCTGTTGCGGTTAATCCAGGAGGGGATTTTTTACCCTCTGGGATCGGACCGGCCCCGGACCTGCCGGGCGCGGATTATATCCGCAACCAATAAATCCCGCAATGCCCTTGCGGCTGTAGATCAGGACCAGTTCAGGTCCGATCTTTTTTTCAGGCTTTCCACTCATCTGATCCAGGTTCCGCCGTTGCGGGAACGCAAAGAGGATATCCCCCTGATTACCGCCTATCTGAGGGATCAGGCCGCTAAAGCCATGGGCAAACCCGTTGTTGAGACCGGAAAACAGTTTTCGGCTGCTCTGGCAGCCCACCCGTTCCCGGGAAATATCCGGGAGTTGAAAACCTATATCTATGATGCCGTGGCACAAAGTACGGACACAAGTCTTCGTGTTGACACAATTCTGGATCGGCTGACAGATGTTTCAACCGTCTCCCAGTCCCAAGCCGCCAATGCCGCGGCCACCCCTGGCATCACCCTGGAAGATTTAATGGGTGGGTTTCCCACCCTGGCAGCGCTGACCGAATATGCCATTGACCAGGCCCTGGAACGTAGCAATCATAATCAAAGTCAGGCAGCCAGGCTTTTGGGGCTCTCAAAGCAGGCGCTAAGCAAACGATTAAAAAAACGGGACAAAAGTTGACTCTGTCTGTCAACTATAATTGACGACGTCAACTTTGGTTGACTTCAAGCCATTCTTTAACTTTGGAGGTCAGAGAAAGCGCTCACCGACTCTCAACCGATTTCGAACGACTCATTCAGATTATAAAGTTGAACTCTTTTTTTTCGCTTTTTTTACCACGAAGAACACGAAGACATTAACCCTTCGTGTTCTTCGTGAACTTCGTGGTAAATTAAAAGATCAAAATTATTGGCCTCTTGATTTTCAACAATTCGAAGCTTTTGGCACACGCCTTGCTCATGCCCTATTATTACGTTTATGAAACCACGTGCGAAAGATTTAATGATTTGCGCACTATTTTAACATCCAAAAGGAGGAAAAGATGAAATTTAATCGTTTTTGGACCGCAACGGCCGCCGCCGGGCTTTTAATCAGCGGACTTATGTTTACAGGCCCTGCCACGGCAGAAGAAACAACCATCAAGATCGGCAACATTATCCCTTTGTCAGGTCCCTCGGCCTCTGTGGGGCAGCAGGGGAAAAATGCAAGGGAGATGGCCGTTGAGGAGATCAATGCCGGCGGCGGCATCAAATCCTTAGGAGGCGCCAAACTTGAAATGCTCTATGCCGATTCCGAATCCAAGCCGGAAAAAGGCGTATCCGAGGCTGAACGGATGATTAATACCGAAAAGGTCAACGTTCTCACCGGATGCTGGAACTCTGCGGTAACCTATCCCACCACAGCCGTGGCTGAACGCTACGGGGTGCCTTTTATTGTTCCGGTCTCCGTGTCCGACAAAATCACTGAACAGGGGTTTAAAAACGTATTCCGGATTGCTGCCAAGGATTCTTGGTGGACCCGGGATCAGTTCGCCTTTTTAAAGGATATGCAGGCTGAATTCAACACACCCGTTAAAAAACTTGCCTTTGTTTATGAAAATGGCGACTGGGGAAAAGGCATGGCAAGCCAGTGGAAAAAACTGGCTGAGAAAGACGGATATGAGGTGGTAATGGACGAACCCTATCCTTCCACCGCCACCGACCTGAGCCCTGTGGTTCAGAAGATCAGACGTTCCCGGGCAGATGTGCTTTTACTGGTTTCCAATGCCGCGGACGCCATCCTTTTGACGAACACACTGGCTGAGTACAAGGTACGCTTAAAAGCCATTGTGGCCACCGGCGGCGGACATGCTGATCCGTTTTTTATCAAGGCTGTGGGTAAGAATGCCCAATACCTTTTTGATATTGTGGAGTGGGAAGCCGACATCAACAAGCCCGGTGCCAAAGAGACCAACGCAAAATACAAGGCCAAATACGGCTATAACCTCACTGGCGAGGCTGTGGACGCCTATCTCTCCATGTACGTGATCAAAGATGCCCTGGAACGTGCCGCAAGCTTCGACAAAGATGCCATACGCAAAGCCCTGGCCGAAACCAACCTCACCTCGGGTGCCGGCATGATCGTGGGTTATGATGCTGTTGAGTTTGACGAAAGCGGTCAAAATTCCCATGCGTCACCAGTTATTGTACAGATTAATGATATGGGTAACGGTCTTGAAAGAATTACCGTATGGCCCAAAAGCGCCAGACGCGCCGGATACACGCCAGTTTTTCCCAAACCATAAAATCGCCCATCCCAATGTCCCGCTTTAAAAAGGCAACCCTCTTTTTAAAGCGGGACATAACCGTCCGGAGAAAAGAATGATCTATTTAATTGAAGATACAATCAACGGCATCCTTATGGGCTCGATTTACGGGCTGACCGCCCTGGGGTTGACCATCATTTTCGGGGTCCTCAAGGTGGTCAACTTTGCCCACGGGACCCTTTTGATGGTCGGCATGTACGTGGCCTACTGGACCGTTGTCCTGTCAGGGCTTCACCCCTACCTTTCCCTGGTTGTAGTTGTTCCGGTCATGTATGTGTTTGGATACTATCTGCAGGATATTGTGATAAAGCCAATTTTCAAAGCGGAAAAAGATGTCCGGGAGCCCAGTACGGTGATTATCGTCACCACCGGGGTGTGGTATGTGCTGGATAATCTGACCCTGATGATTTTTGGTCCACAATACCGCTCCCTTCCCGAGAATCCGCTTCAGGGCAAAATGATAGAATTCGGGGAGTTATTTATTTCTGTTCCCAAGTTGTGGGGGGCCATTACCGCTGTGGCAACCGCCTTTGGCGTATACTACTTTTTTCAGAAAACACGTACAGGGCGTGCCATCAGAGCATGCAGCCTTGACCGCGATGCGGCCAGTCTGTCCGGCATTAACCAGTACAAGATATACAACATGGCCTTTGGGCTCGGATCGGCAGTAACCGGCATTGCCGCCGTCACCCTGGTTCCCTTTTACAACACCTTTCCTTCCGTGGGCGTTCTGTTTGATATTAAAGGATTTATCATTGTGGTATTAGGCGGGCTTGGCTCCATTCCCGGGGCCATCATCGGCGGGATCATTGTCGGGATCATCGAATCGGTGGGGCCCCAGTTCATGACCGCCACGTGGACGGAGGCCATTGTATACGGTCTGTTTCTTCTGGTCCTTTTTGTTAAACCCTCAGGATTGTTCGGAGTAAAATATGACTGGTAAACCCATGACAGACACAGGGGGCAACAACACCCCTTACGAGACGGACGACGCCTTTCTTGACAGGTCTGCCCTGGCTCGCCAGGTGGTCAAGGATACCATTAACAAGGTGCTGCTCGGGGCGGTGCTGATTCTGGTGCTGGCATTGCCGGCCGTCATCAGCAGTCCCACCTGGCTGCATATTATTGTTTTGATATTTTTTTACGCCTATCTAACCACCTCCTGGAACATAGTGGGCGGGTTTGCAGGCGTTCTGCCTTTGGGGCATGCCGTATTTCTGGGTATCGGCGCATATACCTCAACGGTGCTTTCCCTCCAGTACGGAATCAGTCCCTGGTTCGGTATGTTCGTTGGCGGTATTTTAGCGGTTGCTGCCGGCATGGTCATCGGGCTTCCTACCTTGAAAATGCGCGGGGCCTACTTTGCCCTGGCAACCATCGCTTTTGCCGAAGGCGTACGCGTTATGGTTGAGAACATAGAGTACTTGGGGCCGTTCAAACTTAATGGCCCCCGGGGGTTGCAGATTCCGCCGTTAAATATTGGTTGGGCTGATTTTATGTTTTCATCCAAGGTGCCGTATTATTACATTATCCTGACCATGCTGATGATTATTCTGTTGCTGACCTGGGCGGTTTCCAGATCTAAACTGGGATATTACCTGACCGCCGGTGGAGAGGAGCCCGAAGCGGCCCAGGCGCTTGGCGTCAATGTCTCCCGGGCCAAGGTGATTGCCATGGCGTTAAGCTGCTTTTTTACCGCCCTTGCCGGGACTTTTTATGCCCAGTTCTCTTTGTTTATTCATCCTAAAAGTACGATTTCTCTTGATATATCCTTTGAGATTGCGTTTATCGCGTTAATCGGCGGCAGGGGCTCCATTGCAGGTCCTGTTTTGGGGGCACTGCTGCTCCGGCCGGTCAGTGACCTGTCAAGAATTTATTTCGGAGATATTCTGCCCGGGATGCATCTGGTCATATACGGTGTTGTACTCATTCTTGTGATGATCTATCAACCTCGGGGACTGCAGGAACCTTTAACCCGGATATACGACAGGGTGGTAAACCGTATGGCCGATGGCTTTATCAAAGGAGGGGATAAATGAATCTTCTTGAACTAAAGGATGTGACCAAACAGTTTGGCGGCCTTACGGCGGTGGACAGTTTGAGTCTTTCCATGGAAAAAGGCGAAATTTTGGGTGTCATTGGTCCCAACGGTGCTGGAAAGTCCACGGCATTTAACTGCATTGCAGGAGTGTTTCCTCCCACAAAAGGTGAGGTGATTTTTGACGGGCAGGTGATCAATGGGCAAAAGCCCTGGGATCTGTGCAAAAAAGGGCTTGCCCGCACATTTCAGATCGTGAAACCCTTTGCGTCCAAAAGTGTACTTTATAATGTTACGGTGGGGGCCTTTGTCAACACGTCCAGCAGGGGGGAAGCCGAGGCCAAGGCCATTGACGTGCTGAAATTGCTTAATTTTGACGATAAAAAGGATGCCAAATCATCGGATTTAACCATTGCAGACAGAAAACGCCTGGAGATTGCCAGGGCTCTGGCCACAGCGCCCAGACTGTTGCTTCTGGATGAGGTGATGGCGGGCCTGCGGCCGGCTGAGGTGGATGAAATGGTTGAGATTATAAGGTTTTTGCGTGAGCAGGGCGTCACCATTCTGGTGATTGAACATATCATGCGGGCCATCATGGCGTTATCCGATCGTATTGTTGTCATCCATTTCGGGAAAAAAATCGCAGAAGGAACTCCTGAAACAGTGGCGTCCGACGAAAATGTGATCAAAGCATATCTGGGGGATGAATATGGGGTTTCTTGAGGTAAATAATATTGATGTCAGCTATGGGGATGTCCAGGTTATTTTTGATCTGTCCATGCGCATTGAAGAAGGTGAGGTGGTGTCCATTATCGGCGGCAACGGCGCTGGAAAATCCACATTGCTTCGCACTATTTCGGGGCTGATGAAACCGTCTTCCGGCCAAATCTTCTTTAAGGGCCGTTCCATGCACACCCTGCCCCCTGAACAGATCGTCAATCATGGCATTGTCCATGTCCCGGAGGGACGCCGACTTTTTTCCCTGATGACCATAAAAGACAACCTCATTGTGGGTGCCTATAATAAGGAAGCCGATAAGCACAAAGAAGAGACCCTGGCCCAGGTATATGAGATGTTGCCAAGATTGAAAGAGCGGGAAAATCAAACCGCCCTGACCCTGTCCGGCGGAGAGCAGCAGATGGTGGCCATTGGCCGGGGGCTTATGGCCCGGCCTAAAATCTTGATGCTGGATGAGCCGTCTCTTGGACTGGCTCCGGTGTTGGTCAACAGCATTTTTGAGACCATCCGGAAAATTGCCGACCAGGGCACCACCGTGCTTCTGGTTGAACAGGACGTAAACCATTCTTTGCGCCTGTCAGACCGGGGGTATGTGCTGGAACATGGCAGAATTGCCCTGGAGGGCAAGGCCGATGAACTTTTAGGCAATCCCCACATTAAAGAAGCCTATCTAGGTATATAGTTGTAAATTTTTCTCAGGCCCCCTTTTTGGGGGCTTCCTGAGACCACCCTCGCTGGGGGTGGATATTTTTTAAAATCCCTGTCACAAAAACAAGAAAATACCGTTGCCATAAACCATTCAGGCTCATGGTCAGAATTAAATCTGCCACAGATGCACCGGATTTTAGGTTGCCACCAAGGTGATCAGTGAGTGAGACTTTGAAATGATCTCCTCCCGCCACAATACGTTCCTTAATAGCCACCCCTAATTGTATATGTCGCGCCCATTTACTATATCGACCGGTCACGCCGATCGCACATTTTTTTCCTATTTATTGGCAAGTCAAGGGTATTTTTTAGATAATCCGCACATTTTTTTCATAATTTTTCGTGAATTGTATCAGACTATTCAATTATTCCTTCTCAACACGGTATTGCTCCTTGACTTTGTGCTTCAATTTGGTAGACCATTTCCGATAAGAAAAAGTATCCGATACGATTGTTATAACAGCAATGGGCTGATCTGGTCTATCAATGCCCAGACTCAACCCATAATAAAAATTGAAAGCTCTGAGTAGCTTATACAGACTTTCTTATAAAAAAGTCGCCGGCAAACCCGGGTTGTCACTTTTAACTTTCGTTATGGCCATGCCGCGGTCAAAAATCAAGTTGGCCCGTGGCTGTGATATCGGCTGGCGAAAGTACATCGTCTGACATAACTTTTACCTGGTCCGATGCCGGTACAAATTATGGGGGACATTATGATTCGCAAATTCATTCTGGTATTGAGTATCCTGATCTGTACAACCACGTGCGGCACATCATCGGCCGCGGACTTGGGAATAATCACCGGCGGTACAAAAGGTACTTACTTCCAATTCGGCCTGAACCTGATGGAATTGGGCAAAAAATACGGATATAATATCCATGTATACAACTCCCGGGGATCCGTGGAAAATGTATATGCCGTGTACCAGCGTCCCAAGACCCAGATGGGTATTGTTCAGTCCGATGTCCTGGCATTTGTGCTTAAGGTGAAATCCAATAAAGTCCTAAAGCTCATCGCAAGAAAAATTAAAATGGTTTTCCCTTTGTATAACGAAGAGGTCCATTTGCTGGGTAAAACTTCCGTTGCGTCGTTTGATGACTTGGAAAACAGGCGGGTGGCCGTGGGCAAGGAAGGCTCGGGCACCTATCTTACTGCCAAGCTTCTTTTTGAGGTCTCAGGCATCAAGCCCGCCCAAACTCTGACTGTGGGTACGGACAAGGCTCTGGCCATGCTCAAGGCAGGCACCATCGACGCCATGTTCTACGTGGCTGGATTTCCCGTGGCCCTTTTTTCCGAGCAAGTTACCGCCGGGGACGACCTTCACATCATGCCCATCGGCAACAAGAGCATTACCGAATTTTATCCTATGGCCCAGATTCCGGCCGGTACCTATCCATGGCAGAGTCAAGCCGTATCCACCGTTGCGGTCAAGGCCGTGCTGGTTTCCTTTGATTTCAGGCGTAATAACTGCGACGCCGTGGGAGAATTTGCTAACATTGTCTACGAAAATTTGGACTGGCTCAAACAAAACGGTCATCCGAAATGGAACAGTGTAGACCTGGACTACCCCCTCAAAGGATGGGAACAGTATGACTGCGTTAAAAAATACCGTAAAAACGGCTATTTTGAAGAAACGTTTCAGCCTGTGGAAAAGAACCCCCTGCTGAATGCCATCAAGGAGATCCTCTGATCCCGGCATAGTGGAACAGGCCAATTAAGGACCGCAAATGAAATAAATTGAGCCAAAGGGCAAGTAATTTTGTTTAATTTATAAGATTTGTGGTCCTAAGGGGAGCATGCCATGTACCGTACCCATTTTAATCTGAAAAAAAAACCCTTTCAGCTCAGTTCGGATAATAGCTTCCTGTGGCTGGGTGATACCCACGCCAGGGCTTTAGACCTTCTTAAACGCGGCATTGACGGCCCCCAGCGGTTGCTGGTCCTTACCGGAGATATCGGCACCGGCAAGACCACCCTGATTCATGAACTGCGTCATGGCCTGCCCCAAACGACCACCGTGGCTCATATCACCGATCCCAGCATTGAGCTCCATTATATGTTTCGTTCCATTGCCCAGGGCCTGGGATTTGATGCGTTTTATAGGGAAGGAGAAAAATTTGAACCGGTACTGTCAGCCTTTTTGAGCCGCCGACACCAGGCCCGAAAAAAATGTCTGATCATCATTGACGAGGCTCATTTGATGCCGGAGCGATTCCTGGCACTGCTTCCTTCCTGGGCCAAATTTGCGCCGGACAATACCCTCACTTTCATCCTCGCCGGTCAGTTGGAGCTCCACCAAGTCATGGAAGAAACCCTGGGCCGTTCATGGAAAGAGCAGATGGATGTCCATGCCATGCTCGCCCCTCTGGAAGAAAAACAGACCCGGGACTATATCAATAGACGCCTTGAGTTGGCCGGTGCAACACATAGAATTTTTATCCCCGGAGCTGTCCGGGAAGTACACAGGTATACCAAGGGCTTCCCCCGGCGCATCAATATCGCCTGCGATCAGGCCATGATTGCCGCCTACGCAAAAGATATGCAAACCGTTGATGCCCATACCTTCCAGGAGGCCTTGGGTATTCTGGAAATCCCCCAGGTGCCGCTGGCTGTCTCTCAACCGGCGTCGGTTTCTCAAACGCCGCCGGTCGCTCCAAGGTTCAGGCGGCCGACAAGGGCATTGTCCACCCTGGCCGCAGCCATTCTTCTTGTGGGCATCGCCTATCTCTTTTATTCCCGGACCCTTTCTGTTCCGCCGACTCCCTCTGAACAAATTGCCGCCAAACCCGACAAGACTGCCGATATGGATGAGTTCCTTAAAGAAATCTCTATTATGCATAAGGCCGATTTTATGACCCGGGTTCCGGACCCGCCCTCCGGACTATCGGCCCGTAACACACCTGCACCTGAAATGCCCGCACCTACCTCTGCCGCGCCGTCGACATCTCGCCAACGAGATCCTGACCCTGAGTCGGCCCATGATCCCGCCTCGGTCTCAACCGTCCAACCGGATCCGGATGCCATCATCGACTGGCTTATTAAAGAAAAATCCCGCTGATCTCTCTTCAATAGTCTGGAAAAAATATTCAGTGCAACAAGGGGGGGGGGATACCACGATCTCTTAGGACCTTGGAATCACAAAGTCCCTATATTGCAGATGGGGTTAAGCGTTTACGTTTTATAATAAAATCTGTGTAATATACATTGATTTTTCAACTTTCGTTGTGGCCTGACCTCGGTGAAAGACCAGGTCAGCCATAGCTATTACAAAAAAAATTAAATGGAAACCTTTATGAATCATCTCGAATATGTGGTAAAAATTTGTTATTAATATTCTTAATTTTCGAGTGTTCTCTAATTAGATAAGCGAGTATGAAAGATAAATAGAAATCATAGATTCATTTGTTAACTATATGAAACTGAAATGAATATAGAAAACGGCATTATCTCAAACTGGAATAAAGAAAAAGGGTATGGCTTCATAACGCCAAAGTCCGGTGGGAGGTCCTTATTTTTTCACATCAATGATTACAGCCATCAACATAAACACCCTATTCAAAACCTAATAGTTCAATATTACGCATCAATTGATCAAAAAGGCCGGGTATGTGCAATTGATGTTACGCCATTGAAAGGGCATAAAAATAATGGTAGAGAATTGAGACAAAAATTTTTTTCCTTGGTGATGTTTAGCCTTTTTTCTTTCGTTTTATTTTACTTTTTTGACGCAAAGTTAATACCCAAAGAATTAGTTTTTTTCTATGATAGCAAATGACGGTTGGTATTGATCTTGCTCTTAAGTAGCGAATAAGGATGCCAATTTTTTCGGCAAATCAGGCCGCTGAATTATTTTTTTCATTTCAGGGCTAATTTTTCCATACGTTTTTTGTTCGTCGTTTAATTTTTCAAGAACCATGTTGTAGTCAATTTTTTCGAATCGTTCCTCCAAAGTAGCATTCCCATCAAGGATGGCTTCCATATATTCTGCTTTATCAAGATTCTTGATTAACGGCGTGTCTGTGAGCATGGTTTTGAGCCTTTTATTTAATGATATTGTTCCACTTCTTTTCCGGTTTCTACGTTTAAGTTCCCGGAAAAATCGTTCCAAAATATTGTTTGTGCGTTGAGGTTGGATGTGAACCTGCTGACCATTGGATGTTTCGATTGTAATTGGATCGGCAAAAAGTTTCTCCCAGTAAGTGTCGATCTGTTTGATCATTTTTTTATATGAGTCTGTTTGAGATAATTTCGGGTCTGCCATTATTTGCGCCCTGAATCTTTTCACTTTCTGAGCAATACGTTTTATATTGGTATTATTATCGCCGTCATCATTAAGTCCTTTCTTATTTTCAGAAACGGTTATGGATAAGGCGGTTCGGAGTTGTTTGAAGGTTTCCATCTTTTTTTCAATTTGCTTAGCGGCGCTTCTCAACTGTTGGTCATTGATGATTTTATTGAGAGGCTTCCAAAGATTGAAGAAATGTTTATCGAATTGATTGTAGCCAGAGGTGTCCACCATTTTATACAGGACTTTTAGCCGCTGGTAAAAAATAAAGTGCGGGCAATCAAATGGGAAACCATAACCCTCAAGTTGGCCAGTTGTGTCAAGAGCCCAATGGATCATGACATATGACGACACAATCGCCAGTTTTTCTGCGGGTATTGTGTTCGGCTGATTTTCAGCAATACACTCTAATAGCCCTGTCCCAAGTTGAGTATCGTTTCCCATGAGAGAGTCCAGCGCCTTTGCTTTTGCCCGAAGCACTGTTCTGATTTTATGCTTTGTTAAACGGATTCTAATCTTAGCGTATTCTGCTTCATATAAATCTTTTCCAATATCTCTTAAAAAATGGAAATGGCAGATGAAATCCGGAATACCTTTGAACACAACCTCTACTGCCGATAAAATGCCTTTACCCATATCATGGACCAGAGCAACCGGGTTGCCGTATTGCTTTTTTATTCTTTCTAAAAAGGGGATGATGGATTCTGCTTTTTCCGAGGGCAATTTGATATTATCCAATACTATTTGAGCAATGCCGTCCATACCGGTAAAAAGATGAGGACTGCCGCCTTCGCAAGTGCCATCTATATGCAGAATATAGCCGCCTTTGTGTGACATCAGTTGATTTAATCGTTGCTGTGCCTGCTGATGGGCTATGGCCAGATAAGCAATAAATTTCTTACCAAGGAAACCAATCTCTCGTTGAGAAATGGTTATATTTCTATCTGACAGCAGTGCAATGATTTGCTGTTCTGATAGACAGTGAACAAAAAGTCCATATCCGACAAAAACCAACACATCATACCCATACGTGCACCGATATGGGGTCAAAGAACGAAGCTGTTGACTTTGATGGACCGTGTTATCAATTGGATTGACCAAAACTGTTTCCTTTGCACAAAATGCCCCGATATCCAAAGTCACAACGTTTTTCTTCCTGGTTTTGAGCACTTTCAAATCCCGTTGGCCTACCTCCTGCGGATAAAAGGAAATAGTTGGCTCCTCCGGAAATAGATTCTGCGGACAAATCCCTTCAGTGATTTTGTCGATATACCCTGTGAGACATTTTATGGCTCTGTATCCGAAGTTTTTTTTAAAAGGTCATGGAATTGCAAAAATTGTTTAACAACAACTGGGTCAAAGCGCTCACCCGGAAGAGCAGATTCAATGGCAAGCCGGTCAACTTCAATACCTGGGTTTTTTATTATGTGTACTAAAATTTTAACTGCCTGGGTATCAGTGGGCCAACCATCGGTCTTGTGTCGTTCTGCACCCCTTTTTTGTAGTTGATATTTGTTGGGTGCCGCTGAAAAATAAACAAACCGGCCCTGATGTTTTTCTCGTTTGATTTCGTCGGATTGCTTGATTTGTGAAAAATAGGAACTACTTGAAGGGATCTCAATAATGCTCGAAATATCAGCGGCACTGAGCCCAGCTTCAGATCTTTTTACCAATTCAATAATTGTTTGTTTTAAATTGCCGTGCTTGGAAAATAGAGCAAATTGATATTTCCATAATCCATTATCGTCAAATTCAGGAATTTCGGGCAATGTGTAGTAGCGACCGTTTTGATTTATGCTTGTGAATGTTTTCCACTTTTTTAATCTTCTTCTCACTGTTATCGCAGAGCATTGGAGTAATTGCGCCAGCTTTTCAATTGCCATAATTTTGTCTTGCCTAAACTTTTTCCGAACGTCATATTCATCCATTCCCCCTCCGTGATAAAGTATGTGTAATTGTGAACGAATTACGCATACTTTATCATGGATATGGAAGGGGTTTCAAACTATTTTTCCCTGAAATTTTAGGTCGATAGGCTAAAAATGAACATATTGGAGTGAACTTTAAGGAAAACACATACTTTATCAGTTTCAAGTTCGAGGTAGGACGTCATTATTGATGGGGCTTTTCAAGATTCCAACCGTCATTTGCTGCCATAGGTTTTTTTATATATAATCATGAGTGTTGCTGCATTTCTGATGTATGCAAAAGATAAAAGTGCGGCTGAACAGGGCAATTGGCGTACGGCGGAACGTACATTACATGCCTTGTCATTGTTAGGGGGCTGGCCGGGAGCCAAGATCGCACAAAGTTTTTTAAGGCACAAATCCCAAAAATTATCTTTTCGAATCACGTATTGGGTAACTGTCATAGCAAATTGTAGTGCTCTATATTGGCTGACCACACCAAAAGGAAGTATCTGGTTGAGCCGTTTATTAAAAATATAGAATTGGTTAACCCGTTGTTTAACTTACACCTACAATGACATCGTAGGTTAATGGTAGATACTTTGGTAAGGAATACATATGCAAAAGGATCAAGAATCAATAATTGTTTCTTTTTTAAAGCTGGAATCCACTGGGGGGATACTCCTTTTTTGCTCAGCAGTACTTGCAATTGTGATCGCAAATTCATTTCTTAAGCCGTATTATACGCTTTTTGTTTCGATACCTATGGAAATAAGGATCGGTCCTTTAGAAATCGCAAAACCCTTACTGCTTTGGATCAATGACGGGTTGATGGCAATCTTCTTTTTTTTGGTTGGCCTTGAACTAAAACGTGAATTGATCGAGGGTGAGCTTTCAGAAAAAAGCAAAATAATATTGCCCGGAATCGGCGCCATTGGCGGTATGGTAATTCCGGCATTGATATATCTGTACTTTAATGCCAACGATCCTGTTGCGGTTAAAGGCTGGGCAATACCTGCAGCAACGGATATTGCATTCGCGTTAGGTGTTTTAACATTACTTGATTCTCGAGTTCCTTCCTCAATAAAAATTTTCCTTACGTCTTTAGCTATTTTTGATGATATTGGCGCGATACTGATCATTGCCCTTTTTTATACATCAAAAATTTCTTTTTTTGCCATAGGCACGGTAATTTTTTGTTTGTTAGTTCTTTTTTTTATGAATAAGCGCAATATCACATCGAACAGTCCTTATATTCTCATGGGTGTCATCATGTGGGTCGCCACTTTAAAGTCCGGCATACATGCCACCTTGGCCGGTGTGTTATTGGCAATGTTCATTCCGATGCAGTCAAAACATAATCCAGAGCATTCGCCCCTTAAAAGCATAGAACATGACTTGCATTCCATTGTCGCGTTTTTTGTTCTGCCTGTATTCGCTTTTGCAAATGCGGGAATCAATTTGAGTGGTGTCACGGTAAGTCAAGCATTTCACGCCGTACCAATTGGGGTTGCGTTGGGCTTATTTTTGGGTAAACAGGTCGGCATTTTTGGATTTTGTTGGTTGTTCATTAAATTCAAACTCGCCAAGTTACCTAATGATATGAGTTTGCTTAGTTTATATGGGACATCTGCGCTTTGTGGGATAGGGTTTACCATGAGTTTATTCATTGGCTCTCTCGCCTTTGAAGAAACCGGTGTTAATCTTTTGTTTGATGAAAGACTTGGTATCATATTCGGCTCACTACTTTCAGGTATATTAGGTTTTATTGTGCTCAGGGTGAGCTTGGGAGCTAAACGGTAAAAAGCTGACCAGACCGTTTTAATAGTGCAACTTTTTTGTGTTATACTCTTTTGTATCAAGTGTGCGGCTTTGTCTTGACACAGGTCGTATTTCCCGGGTATTAAAAGAGTTTTTTTTATTAACCCAAACGGTTCAGGACGTCTGGTAATGGCATATAAGATAGCAGTGAACGGATATGGAAGGATCGGACGTTGCGTCGTGCGTGCCCTTTACGAGTCCAGGACATACAGAGAAACGCTTTGTCTTGTGGCTATTAATGAAGCCTGGCATCCGGACACGGTGTTTCATCTGACCCGTTTTGATTCCACCCATGGACGGTTTCCCGGAAATGTGCGGAGGACCGCCCGGGGCATGGCCGTTGAAAACGATGAGATTTGTCTGCTCCAGGAAAAAAATATCGGAAACCTGCCCTGGAAGGATCTTGGGGTGGATGCGGTTCTGGACTGCACCGGTATTTTTAATGACAGACAGGCCGCCAAATTGCATATCTTGTCCGGTGCTGCAAAGGTTATTTATTCCCATCCCGGCAAAGATGAAATGGATGCCACCATTGTATACGGGGTGAATCACAACAGCCTGAAAGCCGGAGATGCTGTTATTTCCAATGCCTCCTGCACCTCTAACTGCCTGATCCCCATTTTAAGTGTCATTGACGCCGTGCTTGGCATTGACAGCGGCTCAATCACTACCATTCATTCTGCCATGAACGATCAGCCTGTGATTGACGCATATAATACGGATTTGCGAAAAACAAGATCTGCCCTGCAGTCCATTATTCCGGTGAGCACGTCCCTTGCAAAGGGGATCGGCAGGATTCTGCCTCATCTGGACAACAGATTTGAAACCCTGGCCATCCGGGTGCCCACCACAAATGTTTCCATCATGGACATTGCCCTTGTGGTGGCGGCGAATACGAATGCAGATCAGATCAACGCCTTGCTTACCCGGGCCGCAGAATCAGATTTAAAAGGAATTTTAGGTGTGAATGATGAACAATTGGTTTCCTGTGATTTTAATCATGATCCCAGATCTGCTATTGTTGATTTGCCCCAGACCCGGGTATCGGGATCTCGGCTTGTAAAAATTCAGGCATGGTTTGATAATGAGTGGGGGTATTCCAGCAGGATGCTTGACACCACAATTGCCGCACTTAATAAATAAAAAAATAAAGGAGGTTGGTTATGGCATTGGATCCAACCAAACATGCGGATTGGGAAATTGCAGAAGATGCAGAAAAACGGATGCCCTCCATTTATAAAATCGGTGAAAAACTTGGATTAACCAAAGAAGAACTTCTGCCCTATGGACATTACATTGGCAAAATTGATTTCATGAAAGTACTTGACCGGCTGAACGATAAGCCCAACGGAAAGTATATTGATGTCACCGCCATTACCCCCACCCCGCTTGGCGAAGGCAAATCTACCTCTGCCATAGGGCTGGTGCAGGGCCTTGGAAAACTGGGGAAAAGTGTTTCCGCTGCCATTCGTCAGCCGTCAGGCGGTCCGACCATGAACATCAAGGGGTCTGCCGCCGGGGGCGGTTTGGCCCAGTGCATTCCTTTGACCCCCTTCTCTTTAGGGTTTACCGGCGACATCAACGCCATCATGAACGCCCATAACCTGGCCATGGTAGCCCTGACGTCACGTATGCAGCATGAAAGAAACTATACCGATGAGCAGCTAGAACGTCTCTCCGGCATGAAGAGAATCGATATTGATCCCACCAACGTTGAAATGGGCTGGGTCATGGATTTCTGTTCCCAGGCCCTGCGTAACATCATTATCGGTATTGACGACGTGAACGGCAAGTTTGACGGTTTCATGATGAAATCCAAATTCGGTATTGCCGTGTCTTCAGAAGTTATGGCTATTTTGTCCTTGGCCACTGACCTTAAAGACTTGCGTGAAAGAATGGGTAAGATCGTTGTGGCATACACCAAAAAAGGCGCACCGGTTACCACCGAAGACTTAAAGGTTGCCGGTGCCATGACCGCCTGGATGGTTGATGCCATGAAACCTTCTTTGATGCAGACCCTGGAAGGCCAGCCTGTTATCGTTCATGCAGCGCCTTTCGCCAACATTGCCATTGGCCAGAGTTCCATTATTGCTGATAAGATAGGTTTGAAACTGGCTGACTACCACGTGACCGAATCAGGCTTTGGTGCCGGTATTGGTTTTGAAAAATTCTGGAACCTGAAATGCCGCTACTCCGGGCTGAAACCTGACTGTGCTGTTGTTGTTGCAACGATCCGTGCCTTGAAGTGCCACGGCGGCGCACCTGTCCCCGTTCCGGGTAAGCCCATGCCTGAAGCGTACAACACCGAAAACGTTGAATGGGTTGAAAAAGGATGTGTTAATCTCATCCATCACATCCGCAACGTGCGTAAAGCCGGTATCTCTCCGGTTGTTTGCATCAATGCCTTCTATACTGACACTGACGCTGAGATTGCCAAGGTTCGTGAGTTGGTCGAGGCTGAAGGTGAAAGAGTGGCGCTTTCCCGCCACTGGGAAAACGGCGGCGATGGTGCCATTGAATTTGCCGAGGCCGTTGTGGACGCATGCGAGGAAAAAACAGAATTCAAGTTCCTTTACATGCTGGATATGCCGCTTAAACAAAGAATCGAGCTTATTGCCAAAGAAGTTTACGGTGCCACAGGTGTTGATTATTCTCCTGTTGCCGACAGGAAACTGGCTCAATTCCAGGATGATCCGGACGTTACTAAGATGGGTGTCTGCATGGTAAAAACCCACCTGTCTTTGTCTGATAATCCTGCGCTTAAGGGCGCGCCCACGGGTTGGCGGCTGGCTATCCGTGAAGTCCTGATTTACAGAGGTGCAGGTTTCATCGTTCCTGTTGCCGGTGATATATCTCTGATGCCGGGTACCTGTTCCAACCCGGCCTTCAAACGTATCGATGTTGATGTTGAAACCGGTAAGGTTCAGGGTATATTTTAAGATCAAGATTTAACCAACCCGGCAAAGGAAACGGCGCTGTCCGTTGTTTTTTCCTTTGCCGGACCATATCAGGAGAAAGTGCATGACCGCAAAAATTATTAGCGGAACCGAAATAAGAAAAACTATTCTGGCTGAAATTAAGGCCGATGTTGAAAAGATGAAGATCAAACACGGCAAAGTGCCTGGTCTGGCAACCATTCTTGTGGGCAAAGACCCAGGATCTGTCAGTTATGTAACCTTGAAAGTAAAAACAGCGTTGTCAGTTGGATTTCATGAAATTCAGGATGACCAGCCCGAAGATATCCGCGAAGCTGATCTTCTGGCGTTGATCGATAAATACAACAATGATCCCGACATCCACGGCATTCTGGTTCAGTTGCCGCTGCCCAAGCATATTGACGAAAAAAAAGTGATTAATGCCATTAATCCGGACAAGGACGTGGATGCATTCCATCCCGCCAATGTAGGCAGTCTGATGATCTGCTGTGATGAAGCCAGATTTCTGCCCTGCACCCCGGCCGGTATCCAGGAGATGATTGTCCGTTCCGGCACGCCAACATGCGGTGCGGAGGTTGTTGTTGTGGGCCGTTCCAACATTGTGGGCAAACCCATTGCCATGATGATGGCCCAAAAAAGTGTTTGTGCCAACGCTACCGTAACCATTGTTCATACAAAGACCAAGGATCTTGCCGCGCATTGCAAGCATGCTGATATCCTTATTGTTGCAGCTGGGGTACCGGGTCTTGTTAAACCTGAATGGATTAAACCGGGTGCCACTGTTATTGATGTCGGTGTTAACCGTGTGGGCATGAATGAAACCACCGGAAAAGCCATTCTCAAAGGTGACGTGGACTTTGATGCAGCCAAGGAAATTGCAGGAAAAATCACCCCTGTTCCCGGCGGCGTCGGACCCATGACCATTGCCATGCTCATGAAAAATACCCTGAGGGCCGCCCAATATGCCCTGGGAGAGTTATAAATTAAAGACACAAAGGAGGAAAAATGGCTCAAGGAGATGGATTTGTAATGAATGAGGCGCAAATCGATGGATCAGCCCCAAAGGGCGCTCTGCCGAGGATAGATTTTTCAAGTTTTCTTTTGTCTTTGTATTCATCTGGTCTTGTACAGCTTGGAACAGTGGAGGACCCCTCCACCGGGAAAAAAATAAAAGACCTGGAAATGGCCAAGCACACCATTGAGATGATTGCAATGCTCCAGGAAAAAACGTCAGGCAACCTGACTGGGGATGAAGAAAATTTGCTTAAAGCACTGCTCAGTGAGCTTCGTATGGCCTATGTGGAAGCCAAGGCCTGATCAGGTGTACCTTTCTCCTGCTAAAATTAATTTGTTTCTTTATGTCACGGGCAGACGGGGGGATGGTTACCACGAGTTGTTTTCCCTCATGGCCCCCTTGACACTTGCCGACCGCCTGGAAATTGTTCGGTCAGGCAATGGCATCAGGGCGGTGTGCAGCCATCCGGATGTACCGGAAGATGATACGAATTTAGCATGCAGGGCCGCAGCTCTTTTCAAGTCTGCAATGATTGAAAAAAAAGGTGATTGTGTTTTTCATCATCTGACCATCCATATTGAAAAAAAAATTCCCGTATGCGGTGGACTTGGTGGAGGTAGTTCCAATGCTGCCTGCGTGCTGCTGGCTTTGAATGAATATAGCCAAACGCCGTTCTCCAGAGACGAACTGATGCGTTTCGGTTTGGCCCTGGGTGCAGATGTCCCTTTTTTTATTGCCAAGGGGCCGGCGTTTGCCTCTGGTGTAGGTGAAAAACTTGTTCCCTGTGGGCAAATGCCGCATCTATCGGTGATTGTTGTTAATCCGGGTGTGGCTGCCTCAACAGTAAATGTTTTCAGAAAGTTGGAATTTGGATTGACATTCACCCCTTCATATACTATAAAACCGAGTTCGAATGCACTGCCATTCGGAAAGAAACTTGATGGCAGGGAAATTTTGCATAACGATCTTGAAGGACCGGCATGCAGTTTATACCCTGAGATCGGGGTTGCAAAAAAAGAGATGGCGTTGTTGCTGCAAAGAAATGTGTATATGTCTGGAAGCGGCTCGTCTCTTTTTGCACTTTATTCGGACCACGATGTGGCCGAAAGGGACTATGAACAGCTTTTGAGGGCGCGGTCGGAAAATATGAAATTTGTTTTTCTTTCCAGAATCGGGTCTTTGGACGGCTGATGTAAAAAGTTTTGGGGCGTCGTCAAGTGGTAAGACACAGGGTTTTGATCCCTGCATTCAGAGGTTCGAGTCCTCTCGCCCCAGCCAAAATTTTAAAGGGCCAGGAATGGTTAGAAAACAAAGAGGTTTATTATGAACGGCCTGTCAATTTTTGCCGGAAACTCCAATGCACCCCTTGCAGAAAGAATATCAGAATATTTGGCCAAGCCTTTGGGGCGATTGAAAGTCAACCGGTTCAGTGACGGGGAGACCCAGGTTGAGATTCATGAAAATGTGCGTCGGCGGGAAGTTTATGTCATTCAATCCACGTGTAAGCCTGTAAACGATAATTTGGTTGAACTTCTGCTGCTCGTAGATGCCTTCAGGCGTTCTTCTGCTGCCCGGGTGACCGCGGTAATCCCCTATTTCGGCTATTCCCGCCAGGATAAGAAGGTTGCTCCCCGGGTGCCCATCAGTGCTAAGGTGGTTGCAGAACTGCTTGAACGAACCGGTGTTGACAGGGTCATCACTATGGACCTGCATGCCGGACAGATTCAGGGGTTTTTCAATGTCCCCGTGGATAATCTTTATGCAGCCCCCATTATTATTGACGATATAAAAATTCGTTTCAGTGATGATATCATTGTCGTTTCTCCGGATGCAGGCGGGGTGGAGCGTGCCAGGGCTTATGCCAAACGGTTGGATGCCGGCCTTGCCATCGTTGATAAACGCCGCAGTGCACCCAATCAGGCCAAGGCCATGGCCATCATCGGAGATGTGAAGGGCAAGATCGCCCTGGTCATTGACGACATGGTGGACACTGCGGGAACCTTGACCGAGGCCGCTGGCGTTATCAGTGAAAAGGGCGCTAAAGAAGTGCATGCCTATTGTACCCATCCGGTACTGTCTGGTCCGGCCATTGATAGAATAACACAATCATCTTTGAGCTCCCTTGTTGCAACGGATACCGTCCCCTTGTCGGAAGAGGCCCGTTCCTGTGGCAAGATAAAGACGCTTTCCATTGCAAAACTTGTCGGAGAGGCCATTATGCGCAGCTACAGGGGAGATTCTGTAAATTCTTTATTTGTATAAAAAGATATATTTGATCAACCAGCCTTTTTGTGTGAAAGGGCGGGTACGAAAGGTTTAAACATGGAACTTATAGAATTAAGTGTCGCGAAAAGAGAGAGCACCGGCAAAGGCGCTGCCAGAAGATTACGGGCAGAAAAAGCTATTCCGGGCATTGTATATGGCGCAAAAAATGAGCCTGTAAAGGTGTCGATTGATGTTATCGCCTTTGATAAGGTGATCCGAGAACACGGTACTACAGGTCTTTTTTTTGATCTAAACATTGAAGGGGAGACCGGCCGAAGTGTTATGCTTAAGGAGATCCAGATGGATCCTTTTGGCTTGCGCTACCTGCATATTGATTTTCATGAAATTGATATGGATGAAACAGTGTCTATTCTCGTTCCGGTTGAAACTGAGGGAGAGAGCGCCGGCGTGAAGGAAGGCGGTATCCTTCAGATTATCCGTCGTGATCTCGAAGTGATTTGCAAGCCTAAAGATACCCCCGAAAGTGTTAAACTCGATATTTCAGCATTGGAGATTGGGGATGCCATTCATGTGGCAGATATTGATTTGGGTTCCGAAATCGAGATTCCTTTTGATACCAATTTTACCGTAATCACCATAGTTCCGCCTGAGAGTGGTTCAGATGAAGACGAAATTGAAGAAGAAGATGAAATCGGTGAAGTTGCTGAAGAAGCCGAAGCCGAAGCTGCTGCTGAATAGATACAACGTTGTTTCTACGTTGCTGTTTTATTCTTTTTTATTTTAAGGCATTTTCTAATTTTAGATTGTTCGTATAAGTCATGGCTGACGCAAAACGATTATTAGCGGGTCTGGGAAATCCTGGAGAACAGTATTCCCGGACCCGTCATAATATTGGCTTTGATGTCGTTGATGCCTTGGCGGCTCGGGCCGGGTGCCGTGTGAATAAGGAAAAGTTTAATGCAGCTTACACCGGCACACGTATGGGGCTTCAGGATATCCTTCTGGTCAAGCCCCTTTCGTATATGAACAGAAGCGGTATTCCCATCCAGAAACTGGCAGCCTATTTTAAAATCGATATGGCAGATATCATTGTGGTCCATGACGATCTGGACCTTGCCTTTGGACAGATAAAGGTTGTGCAGGGCAGGGGACATGGTGGCCATAACGGCATTCGCTCAATTATTGATGCCTTTGGTCAAAAGGCATGTGTTCGAGTTCGGGTGGGTATCGGCCGACCAGGAAGTGATCGGTCTGTGACCGGACATGTCCTGGGTAAATATACCCCGGATCAGCAGGCCTGTCTCGATCAGGTTATTGATGACGCCTGTAACGCCTGCCTCTCTATTCTGGAAAACGGGGTGGTCAAAGCAATGAATCTCGTTAATTCCTCCCGATAACAAATCTTTCCGCATCCTCGCCTGATCATCATTGGTTTTTGTGTATTAAGGACCGCAGATTAAATAACTTGAACGAAATAGTTTGCCTTTTGGCCTATCTACTTCGTTGCATCAAAGGCCCAATAGGCCTGCTATTCAACCTTTAATGCGCCTTGTAGGTGAACCAAAATCCGGTGTTATTTCTGCCCAATTTATTTAATCTGCAGTCCTAACCCATGTCGACCTATAGATATTGGCGAATTCGTGAGCTACGGTATTGCTATAAAATTTGAGAATGGTATTCAGGAAATTTTCTCCAATTTTTTTAAATGATCCCCCTCTTGGAAGGACTGTCTTTTTTGCAACGGATAGTTCCGAGTTCGTTTTAAAAAAAATAATAAATTGACAATATTGTTTAGATGTGGTTTTCTATCTGAGAATGGATAACGTGTATCTTTAAAATAATAAGGTAGGCATAAATGGCAAAACAATCTGGGACAACCAAGGCTAAAGAAAATAGCAAGTCAACCAAAACAGCGTTTTTAAAGGGCGATATGGCGGTCTATCCTGCACACGGTGTCGGCTGTATTGAATCCATCGAAAGCCAGGAGATAAATGGGGATACCATGAATTTCTACATGATGAAAATTGTGGAAAACGGTATGACAATCATGATCCCTACATCCAATGTTGAATCCGTGGGTTTGCGGGAAGTAATTCCTGAGACTGAAGTGCCCCAGGTCTACGAGGTTATGCAGAAAAAAGCCCAAGCCAGTGACAACCAGACCTGGAATCGTCGTTACAGAGAGTATATGGATAAGATTAAAACCGGTTCCATCTATGATGTGGCCGAGGTGTTCAGGGACCTTTTTCAGCTTAAGCTTGAAAAAGACCTTAGTTTTGGCGAAAGAAAACTTCTTGATACCGCTCAGAATCTCCTGGTCCAGGAGCTCTCCATGGCCAAAGATGTTGATGAAGCACACATGATCCAAGAGATTGAAAATCTGTTCAACTAAAGACCTTAATTCTGATAACACGAATATACCGGCAGATATTACCCCCTGCCGGTTTTGTATTTTTCCATGCACATAAAGATAGAAATTCCACCCAAACTGGCTGGCCTCAGACTTGATCAGGCAGTTGTCGTTTTCCAATCCCAAATATCCCGTTCCAGGGTTGCAAGCCTGATCTCCCAGGGTTTGATTCTTGTGAACCATGGGTGTAAACGACCCGGTTATAAAGTCAAGCCAAAAGACTTGGTTGAGGGGGATGTCCCTTTACCAGATCAACAGGATAAGAAAACCCTTCTCCCTGAACCCATCCCTTTGAATATCCTTTACGAGGATGACTACATTCTTATGCTTGATAAGCCTGCAGGCCTTGTGGTGCATCCTGGGGCCGGGAATGCTTCCGGTACCTTGGTCAACGCCTTGATTGCTCACCATTCGGTTTTCGGCGAACAAGGCTGGGACAAGGAACGCCCAGGTATTGTTCACCGCCTGGACAAAGACACTTCCGGGCTGATGGTCATTGCAAAAAATTTGAAATCCCTTGAATTTCTTCAAAAAGAGTTTAAGCAAAGGCGGGTGGAAAAGCATTACCTGGCCCTGGCCCGGGGAGAAAATATTCCGGATGCAGGGGTGATTGAGCGTCCCATTGGCCGGCACCCTCGTCATCGTAAACGCATGGCCATCCTGGATGAGAATGGCAGATATGCAAAAACCCGGTTCCGCGTAATAAATCGTTTCAGTTCAGGGTGTCTTATGGATATCCGGCTTTATACCGGCAGAACCCACCAGATTCGCGTCCATTTTTATGACCAGGGCATGCCTCTTTTCGGCGATTGTATTTACCAGGAGCGACGATTCCGGAAAAAAGACCCTATGGCGACGCGTTTGATGCTTCACTCCCGGACCTTGTCTTTTCGTCATCCCTATTCAGGTGTACGCCTGTCTTTTGAAGCCTCCATGCCTGAAGATTTTAAAACCACGTTGCTGCATTTATCCGATGCATCCTAATAACGGTCATGGCCGACCTGGTCTATCGACACTTAAAGATCAACCCACAGTAAAGCATGATAGTAATTCGATAATTTATTGAACCCATCATTAAAAAAATTAAGGAAAAAACTATGAGCCGGACAAGAATGCATTCTGCCGAGCATCTCTTAAATCAAACCATGGTTCGTCTTCATAACTGTGGTCGATGTTTTTCTGCTCATATCAACAGCAAAAAATCTAAATGCGATTATCATTTTCAAAGGGCTCTGACCACCGAAGAGCTTAACGTGATTGAAGCCAAAGTCAACGAGATCATTGAGGCGGATTATCCTGTAATCACTGAGTATCTGGACCGTGATGAAGCCCGAATAAAGTTCAACCTGGACCGGGTCCCTAGGGGTGAAGACAATGGCCAATTTAGGATTGTGCACATGGGTGACTATGACGCCTGTCCCTGTATCGGCGAACATGTATCATCCACAAAAAAGATTGGAAAGTTCAGAATCACGACAGCAGGTTTTGAAAATCAAGTGCTTAGAATTCGGTTTAAGCTTTTATCATAGATTTTCCTCCTTTGATGAACATCATCAAGAATGTAACGCGTTTTTGTCTGTCTGGCTGACACTTGATAAATATTTAATCTGCGGTCCTAAGCGTGGTCCTATAAATGAAGCCCAATACCTTAAATCGGATAAATACGATCGAAAGCCCCCACTAATGGTCGGCATCCTAATTTATATTCCTGCAAGTTTTGTGAGTTGGGTTGTGGACGAGATTTATCATCTTTACAGGAATATTGACTGCCGATGGTAAAAAAGTTCGAACTGGATGCTGGAGAGTAAATCAGGCTTTTTCCCATTTTTTAAGGGAGAACTTTTTGCGCAAAAGGCATATACCATGATATATGTGATAACTAACGTTTTGTAAAAGTATATACATTGGGATCAGCCCATGGCTTTTTATGAGCGAAACTAAAAATTATATCCGGTACCGGAACTAAAAGAAATCGCTGTTTTGGGAGACGTGATGAAAAAATATTTTACGGTAAAAATAGTGGCCTTAAGTGCCGGCATTCTGTATGCCCTTTATCTGCTTTTGACAGGACTTGTAGCGCCCTGGGCCGGAAAACGAATTGCTGTAAATTCCCTGACCGAAACCCTTGGAAGGCAGACTCGCATTGAATCCATAACTTTTAATCCGTTCACCCTGGAAGCACGGGTTAAAAAAGTTGCCATTGAAAGTAAAATTAATGGGGAGAGTTTGGCCTCAGTTCAGGAAGTTTATCTTAACCTGTCCACAGCCTCCCTGCTTCATCTGGCCCCGGTGATTTCGGATATTCAGGTGACAGCGCCTAAATTTTTCCTTCATTTGAATAAGGACAATACCTTAAACATTTCAGACCTGCTTGAAGACAAAAAGGGAGCCGCCGCATCGGAGTCGGAAATCGCCGAAGATGAGCCCAACGCTTTGTTTGAATTCAAGGCGTCTAATGTAAAAATTGAGGACGCGGCCCTGGTTTTCACGGATCATATCCGTTCCGTCACCCATTCAGTGGCGCAGTTAAATTTTGATATTCCCCTTGTCAGCACCATGGAAAAGGATCTGACTACACCTATCAAAGCAGTTCTGAACTGTTTGGTGGATAAGGCCCGGCTGGATATCAATGTAACGGGTGTCCCCTTTGATGCCACCAGAAAAATGTCGTTTTCACTTAATATGCTGCCTTTGGATCTAAACTATTTTTCCCCCTATATTGATTTGCCTGCGCCTTATAAAATAAAATCCGCAGGTAATCTTATCGTATCCGTTTCAGGCGAATATGAGATCCCGGCGGGAAAAACTGTTGAAGGGCAAAAACTTGCCGTCAACCTGAAGACGTTAGTGAAAGAGTTCGATCTGGACAATGTGGCCGGTGGTGATTTGTTTGCCTGCCCTCAGTTGGAGCTGGATGCCTCATCCCAGAACGTATTTGATATGAATTTTCTGGTGGATAAGGTGTTGCTTGACCAGGCCTCACTGTTTGTTGAACGCAATGCCCAAGGCGGCATCAATCTGCTTCCTGTAGGGCCGGGGGCGAAAGTGGCGCAACCCCAGGAAGTGTCCACACGGATGCCGGAGGTGTCAAACTCTGGTGCCCAGGCAGGTGTCGTCCCTGAACCGGTTTTCCAGGTCGATACGGATGCCGCTGAAAAAGAAACTGCTCCGGCTGATATGGCCCTGTCTGTTTCTGGTGATACGTCCCAAGCCAATGCCGAAAAAGCGCAGACTGTTCAGGATCAGGCGGTCCCGGTGCAAGAAAATAAAGAGCCTGTAAAACCGGTAATCGAACTATCCCTGCCTTTTACTGTGAAAATCAATCAGGCAGCCGTGAAAAATATGCATGTCCGCTTCAGTGATAAGATGGTATCACCGCAGGTGGTCAAAGAAATCTCCAGTCTGGATTTTACCCTCACTGACACTAAAGTCGGTTCCAAGGCCGCAGGAAAATATGACCTTCATATTCTGACCGGCAATGACGAAGAGATAAAAACGGCCGGGAATTTTCATGTTCAAAATGATCTGGATGCCGACGGTACTGTTTCCGTTAACGGTATTAACCTTAATAATTTTCGTTCCTATCTGGCACCCTATCTTGGCGATAATGTCACCCTTGAAAATGTTGCTGCAGATCTGAACTTCAAGGTGGGATTGTCCCAGGCGGGTTTAGGCGTCGAGGTCTCCGACGGCCAGGTGACCCTGGATAAGTTCAGTTTGACGGAGCAGGGCAAAAAAAAGCCCGTGGTGCAGTTCGATCAACTGGCATTATCCCAGATTTCCTGCAACCTTTTAAAACAGGAGGCAGGGGTGGGCCTTGTGAGACTCCATAAGGCCCAGGTTGAGGTTAACCGGGATAAAAAAGGCCGGATGGACCTGTTTGTTGCCATTGAACAGGCCCTAAAAACAGGGGAAAATTCTGGGACAAAGGCTATAACAACAGTCAAACCTGTAGAGGCAAAACAGGCCGCAACGAAACAGGATGAGCTGAACGCGTCCGCACCTGCCTGGATTGCGACAATACATAAAACGGTTTTAGACCAGTGCCGGGTGCAGTTCATTGACCAAGCCAAAAATGAGCCGGTGAACGTGGTTATGAAAGACATTGGTGTTACGGTTGAAAATATTTCCACAAAAAAAGGGGAAAAATCAACCTTCAAGGCTTCCATGACCAATAAGGATAAGGGAAAAATTAACCTTGACGGAAGTTTTGATATTTCAGGGCCTGCGGCAATCGTGAACATTGACCTCAACTTGATTGACGTGAATACGGCAGAGCCTTATTTTACTGATTTTTTAAAAATTTCAATATCCGAGGGATATCTTAACACTAAGGGGACCGTGGTTGTGGCCCCGGCCAAAAAGAAAAGTGATCCGCCAACGATAACATACAAGGGCCAGGTTTCCCTTAACAATTTTTTGTCTAAAAACAAGGTGGACGACACCGATTTCTTTTCATGCAAATCGCTGTATGCCACGGGCATGGATATTTCCATAAACCCCATGGCGATATTGGTTAAGAATATTGCGCTGACCGATTTTTACCAGCGGGCCATACTGAATAAAAACGCCCAGCTCAATTACAAAGAGATCATGGTGGAACAACCCGCAGACAAGGCTGCGGAAAAAGATAAAACCAAAATTAAAGCGGCGTCGGGCAAGGGTGGCAGTGACATGCCCGATATCCGCATCGACGCCATTACGTTGCAAGGCGGTCATATCAATTTTAGCGACTACTTTACCAAACCTAATTTTACCGCCAACATGACTGAGATTGCCGGGAGCCTCACAGGCCTGTCCTCCAAGGGCAGAGAGCCTGCCCAGCTTGTGCTTAAAGGTATACATGGCGGGTATGCCCCTTTGGATATTACTGGCCAGGTAGATCCTTTCAAGGATAATCGTTTTATTGATCTGACTATCTCCTTTAAAAATATTGAGCTGCCTAAATTCAATGTGTATTCTAAAAAGTATCTGGGGTATGAAATCGAAAAGGGAAAATTGATCCTGGATCTGCATTACAATATAGACGGGGATAAGCTTAATTCAAGTAATCGCGTTTTTTTTGATCAGTTGACCCTGGGCAAGAAAGTGGACAGTGAGGATGCGTCCTCTCTGCCCCTGGAATTTGCCATTTCCCTGCTTAAAAATCCCAAGGGCGAGATTGATCTGGATTTGCCCATTACAGGAGATCTCAATGATCCAAAATTTCATTTTGGGATGGTTGTTGGAACGGTACTGAGAAATTTCATTATGGGAATTGTGACAGCCCCTTTTAAATTTCTTGGTGGCCTTGTGGGTGCCGGCAGTGGCCAGGATCTGGGTTATGTGGAGTTTGATCCGGGAAAAAGCCGGCTGGATCAGGCACAGAAAGACAAACTGGACAAGCTTATAACGGTGCTGGGTAAAAAACCGAACCTGAAACTTGAAATCATTGGCCAGTACAATAAACTTTACGACGCCGAGCAATTAAGATATGAGGCTTATGAAACCATGGTTTTGTCCATGGACAAGAAATTGGCTGCTGACGGTACGGTGAAACTGGCTGATTTGGATGAAGAAAAACGTACCCGTCTCATTGAAAGGTCCTATGACAAAGCCTCGTTTCCCAAACCCAGGGACGAGTCCGGCAAAGAAAAGGAACTGACCATAGATGAAAAAGAAAAACTTCTGGTTACCGCCATGCCCCTGGAGGGGGGTGACCTAAGTGATCTTGGGCGGCAGCGGGGCCATGAAATTTCAAGCTACCTGACAGAAACCGGTACGATTGATATAAAACGCGTATTTGTTACAGAGCCTGATCCTGTTGCTGAAGATGAAGAAAAGAATGCCAGGATTAAGGCGACATTTAATTTGAAATGAGGAAGAATGACAAATCCCATAAAAAGAAAACACCCTGTGCAAAAAACGGGTTCTGTCACGATTGTTCGAGCCCGGATAAAATTTATAGTTACTGGACCATTACGGAGAAATCCTTTCAACAGGGCCGGATAAAGATTATACTCGTCAATGAGGACTTGGGGTTCTAATAACGAATATCAAAATGTGTTAATGCCGGATCCACCGAAATCGTTCGAGTGTTTATATCCTTTACCTCTGAAAACGTAGCACCTTTTCGGCACCAGGCCAACATCTCCTGTATATTTTCTTGTTCACCCTGGAACAGGGCTTGGACCGATCCGTCGGGCATATTTCTGACATGGCCCGATAAACGGTAGTCCTTGGCGGCCAGTTGAGTTTCATGCCTGAAGCATACGCCTTGGACCCTTCCTGTAATGGTCACTTCCACAGCACAAAGTGGGTTCACTTTTTGGTCTCCTATGTATTTGTGTGAAAATTTCTGGTTTTTCAGGTTTGCTTTTTTCAGGGCATCCGGGCCGAATTTGGCGAGCACCGAATCCATAGCCCGGTCCACAGCCTCCCATTGTCTGTTATTGATTTGGTTTTCATCTGTGAATAAAGATCGTTGCATGGGCGCTTCGCTATCCTGAAATTCAGATACCCCCACCCCTACCAGGCGGATTTTTTTTGTAATTTTGACATTATAGTACAAGAACAGTGCTTGGTCAAAAATAGCATTGGATGATGAAATCCATGTGTCAAGGGTTTTACTCCGTGTGATTTGGGAAAAATCGGAAAATTTAAGTTTGATGCTGATTTTTTTGCATCTTTGGTTGCCGGTACGCAGTTCATTGCCGACCCTGTGGGCCTGGGCAAGAAGCACGGATTGTACATCCCGGGGATGTGAAATATCACGGGACAACGTGACTTCACCGGAAATGGATTTTCGGGGCCTTTCCGGTTCTATGGGTGTGGTATCAATCCCTTGGGCCAGCTGGAATAACCTTTGTCCTAAGCTGCCAAATTTGTTGTTTAATAGTTTGGGATCGAATTTTCTTACATCGCCCAAGGTTTCAATTTGAAGGCGGTGCATCTGAGCCATGGCCTTGGCACCAACGCCAGGAACCTTGCTGATGGGAAGGGTGTCAATAACCCGGGTCATGGCCTCTGGAGAAATAATGGTCATTCCGTCCGGTTTGTTCATATCCGATGCTATTTTCGCCAGGAACCTGACCGGTGCCGCACCTACAGAACAGGTCAGGGCGAGCTGATGGACAATTTCAGTTTTAATTTTTTTTGCTGCCTGTTCAGGGGTGCCGATCAGTTTTTCACACCCTGTGATGTCCAGGAAGGCTTCATCAATGGAAACAGGCTCCACCAAAGGGGAAAACTGCCTTAAAATAGCCATGATTTTTCTTGAATCCCGGGCATATTTTTCCCGACTTCCCGGCTGGATAATGAGATGTGGGCATTTCTGCCTGGCCTGAAATACGGGCATGGCGGAATGGATGCCGAATTTTCTTGCCTCATAACTGGCTGCGGATACGACACTGCGGCTGGAATGCCCTGCCACAATAACGGGTTTACCCAAAAGGTTCGGGTTGTCTCGCTGTTCCACTGATGCAAAAAATGCATCCATGTCCACATGGAGGATCATGGGGTGAAAACTCCTCTTGGATCGGATTAAAAATTGCTGTATTGTTTTATTTTTTGAAAATTGCTGTCAAGCATTGATTTAATCTTTTTTTACAAGTTAGGGAAAATATAATAAAGGTGCTATCCAGGTGGGTTTTATTTGCAGTATCGGCTATCTTTTTTTTTAACCTTTTAGGGGGACTGTTCGGATGCTCATCTGATCCCCCCCAAAATGCGCCCTCATCCGTCCCTCCTTCCAATGAGGGGCTTGCGCCACTGGTGTATCAAAAATTACCGGAAAATATACAGTGGCTCACCAACGATACAGATCCGGTGTTTGCCTCGGACAATGCTGAAAAAGGCGGGGTGATCCGGGAGGGCATCATGAATTTTCCCATGACCTTCAGGGTGGTGGGGCCGGATTCCAACGGCTCTTTCAGAAGCGCAATTCTGGACAACCAGCTCTCTTTGATCAATATTCATCCTGTCTCTCGGCGTATTATTCCCGAGCTTGCCACCCACTGGGCCTATGACCCTGATAAAAAGACCATGTATTTTAAGCTGGACCCTGATGCCCGGTGGTCGGACGGGGTGCCGGTTACCGCCAGGGATTATTTGTATACCCTGACATTCATGCGCTCTGAACATATTGTGGCACCCTGGTATAATGATTACTACACCCGGGAGGTCGAATCCGTTATCGCCTTTGACGATTTCACCATTGGGGTGAAAAGCACCAAGGCCGTGCCTGATCTTTATCTGAAACTTGGCATCAGTCCAACGCCTGAGCATTTTTTTAAAATTCTGGGTGATGATTTTGTATCTCGGTTCAATTGGGCCGTTGTGCCCAATACCGGGGCTTACCAGATCAGTAATTTTAAAAAAGGGCGGTTTATCCGGTTTTCTCGAAAAAAACAGTGGTGGGCAAAGGACCGGCGGTATTTTAAAAATCGGTTTAACGTGGATTCGGTGCTTTTCACGGTAATCCGTGATTTCAACATGCAGTGGGAATATTTTAAGAAAGGCCGGCTGGATACGTTTGATATGGTGCTGCCCAAATTCTGGCACCAGAAATCCAACACCCCGGTTATTAATAAAGGGTATGTGGAACGTATCTGGTTTTTCAATGACCTGGAACAGCCGTCCAGGGGACTGTGGCTGAATCTGGACCGGCCCATCTTCAAGGATCTTCGGGTCCGGCAGGCCTTTGCCCATGCCATGAACATGGACAAGGTAATCGAGCAGGTTTTACGGGGTGATTATTTCCGGCTGCCCCAGGCTTTTTACGGATATGGAAACTATACGGATTATGCCATAAAACCCCGTGGGTATGATATTTCAAAGGTTGAAACACTGATGACTCAGGCCGGTTGGCAAAGAGGAACAGACGGTATCTGGCACAAAGGGGATATGCGGTTCTCCGTTACTGTAACCTATTACCTGGAAGAGCATATGCCCCGGCTGGCCGTCTTGAAAGAAGAAGCGCTAAAAGCCGGCATTGACCTGGAACTTGCGCGCCTTGATCCCACGGCCATGTTTAAGAAAACCCTGGAAAAAAAGCATGATGTGGCCTGGATGGGGTGGAGTGCCGGCATGCGGCCCTCCTTTTGGGAGGGGTGGCACTCGGACAACGCACATAAACCCCAGACCAATAACATTACGAACACGGATGACCCTGAACTGGACACGCTCATTGACCAGTACCGGGACAGCCTGGATGAGCAGGAACGCATCAATTTGTCCAGAACAATTCAGAATAAGATACATGATATCTGTGCCTATGTGCCATCCTATATGGTTCCCTATGTCCGGCTGGCCTACTGGCGGTGGATGCGATTGCCAAAATTTCACGGCACCCCTGTGTCCGATAGTTTGTTTGATCCTTTTGCTTCGGGTACCGGCGGGCTTTTTTGGATTGATGCGCACATTCAGCAGCAGACCCTTACCGCTGTGAAAGACAAGCAGGTATTCGCCCCTGTCACCATCATTGACGATACATATAAAAGAAAGGCCGAGCCGGAATGAATCAAAAAGATGGTCCACCGCTTTTAGCCGTTAAACATCTTGGGGTTGCATTTCAGACCGACCAAGGACAGGTCCTTGCCGTGGATGATGTCAGCTTTGAACTTGAGTCCGGCCAGGTACTGGGTATTGCCGGGGAATCAGGGTGCGGCAAGAGTGTCACAGCCTTGAGTCTGATGCGCCTTTTGCCACAGCCTGTGTCAAAAATTACAGAAGGAGAGATCCTGTTTAAAGGACAAAACCTGCTTGATTTTTCCATTGGCGCCATGCGTAAAATCCGGGGTAAAAAAATATCCATGATTTTTCAGGAACCCATGACCGCATTAAACCCGGTTCATACCGTAGGTCGGCAGATTGCTGAAAGTTATTCCCTGCATTTTCCGGACATGGGGGAAAAAGAGAAAAATACAGCATCGTTGCAGATGCTTGCAAAGGTGGGTATCCCCGATGCCCGACAGGTCATGAAAAAGTATCCCCACCAATTGTCCGGCGGGATGCGCCAGCGGGTAATGATCGGCATGGCGCTTGCCTGTGAACCTGATATCCTTATTGCCGATGAGCCGACTACGGCCTTGGATGTAACCGTTCAGGCCCAGATTATGGATCTTATTTTTCAATTCCGGGATACAACAGGTATGGCTGTCATTTTAATTACCCATGATCTTGGACTGATCGCAGAGAACTGCGATCGGGTTGTTATCATGTATGCCGGTACCGTGTCAGAGAGCGCTTCTGTGACAACCCTGTTTCATCACCCTTTTCACCCTTACACTAAAAAACTTTTACAATCCATACCGTCTCGGGCGCAAACGGCGAAAGAACCGCTTCCCACTATTCCGGGAAATGTGCCTGTGTTGTCTAAAATGCCTGTTGGATGCCGGTTTGCCAAACGCTGTGAACATGCACTGCCGCAGTGCGAAAATCAACGCCCCCGGATGATGTCCGTATCTTCCGGTCATTTTGCGGCGTGTCATTTGGTTTATGATTGTGAAAAAAAATTAAATTTTGATAAATAATCCTTGATTTTTAAACAAAAGCTAATAATATACATTGAAAGCTGTGAATTGCAGGGCTTTGAAAGTTTCGTTCTAAGGGCTGGACCCCCCGTTTGTTGGCGTGGCAGAACCTGAGTTTGAAACTAAATTTATTCACTACAAGTAAGGAGATAGTCGCAATGGCAAATGGGATCGTAAAGTGGTTTAATGATGCAAAGGGATATGGATTTATTGAGCAGGAGGAGGGACCTGACGTATTCGTGCATCATACCGGTATCAATGCAACAGGCTTTAAATCTCTTAATGAGGGTGACCGGGTCACTTTTGATGTAGAGGACGGACAGAAAGGACCTGCAGCGGTCAACGTAACTGTTCAGTAAGTCAATTCTCAAAGGGTTTTTGAACGATGATTCTGTTCAGGAGCCCTTTTTCTGTGCCTATATTCTTTGTTTTTTCTTCAAAATTCGCAGGCAAATGTGCCTTTGTCAAATAATTGTCTGAGCAGATGGCTTGAATATAACAACAATGTGTATTTGTTTTTTGCGGCTCGCTTCATATGGTTTTTACGACAGCTCAGGGCGAAACGCAAAAGAAAAGCCATGCGGTCCATGTACGGTACCGGCTTGATGTAAAGGGGGCTTGTGTCGAGAAACGTTCGGATGATTTCCGTGGAGACAACGGCAGGGGCGTAAAGTGTGATCACATCACTGAAAAAAAGCAATCCGCAGCTGCCGTGGGAAGCCCCGGAACCAATCTGTTTTTCTTCTATAATCGTGACGTTTGCGCCCTGGGCCATCAGATAATAGGCACAGGCAAGTCCAATGATCCCGCCACCAATGATAATTATGCCTTTTTTGTCTGTGATCACAATCCATGTCTCTATATTTTAAAAAAAGCAAAATAAAACAGATTTTGTAATTTTTCAACCGAAAAAATGTATTTTGTTATTTTATTTTTGGTGGTTATTCCTCTGAAATACGACGTCTGGCGTGGCGTGAATCTACCAGTTGTATTTTGAACATCTACCATGCTATTTTCGGGTATAGACTATTTGCAAAAGCGCGTTTTACGGGAAAGGATGAATGGAACAATCAGACTATGCAGCAAACCTCCGGCCGATTCTGGATATCCAGCATTTGAAAAAATATTTTCCCGTCACCTCGGGTCTTTTTATGCGCCGGACCGGTAATGTTCATGCGGTGGACGATGTCAGTTTTTCTGTTTTCAAAGGAGAAACCCTTGGTGTTGTGGGAGAATCCGGGTGCGGAAAAACTACGTTGGGCCGGTGTATCATGGGGTTGTATCCTTTGACCCAGGGTCGCATTCTTCTGGATGGGAAACCATTGTCCGCCATGACTCCGAAAATGCGTAAAGCGTTTTCAACCCGGGCGCAGATGATTTTTCAAGACCCTTTTGAATCCTTAAACCCCAGGCAGACCGTACGTCAGATCTTGGAAGAAAAGTTTCGTATTCACGGGGTGTCACGACCGAAAACGGCTACGCAGATTGAGTCATTACTGGATCAGGTGGGGCTTGATCCCGGGGCTTTGAGCAAATATCCCCATGAGTTTTCAGGGGGGCAACGCCAGCGTATCGGTATTGCCCGGGCCATCAGCATGACCCCACAAATAGTTATCTGTGATGAACCGGTTTCCGCCCTGGATGTTTCAGTTCAGTCAAAGATTTTGAATTTGTTGCTGGCGCTGCAGTCTGCCATGGGCTTGACCTACCTGTTTATTTCCCATGATTTGTCTGTGGTCCGCCACATGTCTGACCGCATCATTGTTATGTACCTGGGCCGTATTATGGAAATTGC
This sequence comes from Desulfobacter hydrogenophilus, assembly GCF_004319545.1. Classification (NCBI taxonomy): domain Bacteria; kingdom Pseudomonadati; phylum Thermodesulfobacteriota; class Desulfobacteria; order Desulfobacterales; family Desulfobacteraceae; genus Desulfobacter; species Desulfobacter hydrogenophilus. Next base: position 2,533,066 of record NZ_CP036313.1, read on the forward strand.
TGATGCCCAAAACGTATATAACCATCCGGGCCATCCTTATACAAAGGCATTGTTGGAGGCAGTTCCCGTCGCCGATCCGGATCATTCTTCAAGCAGAACCCCGCTGAAAGGAGAAATCCCCTCTGCTGAGCATCCCCCTCCGGGCTGCAGGTTTTCTTCCCGGTGTCCTGTGGCCCGATCTTTGTGTTTTGAAAAGACGCCAATGCTTTCTGTCTGTCACCATGACCCGGGGCATCTGACGGCCTGTCACTTCCCCCTATCCGATTAACCTGTTTTTTCCAAGTCCCTTAACAGCCTTAAGCATTGGGTGTTTTACCATGAAGGACATGAAACGTATGAAGAAAATATATCGGAAAATCGATCTCCATGTCCTTTATGCTCTTCATGGTTTTATGGAGCAGGCAATGGTTTTGAGGGGGTTGCGAAAAAACAGGCATAATGCTAAAAGTTTCCCCAATTTAAGGAAACAGGCCATGACGTGTTTCCTCTTCTGTTTTAAAAATGTTAAAGGAAAAATTCCCAAAATAAATAGATATAACGGCTTATGGCAGTGGGTCACAATGGGAATATGAAATGAACGGCATTGCAAATATTTGGTATGACATAAAAGACGTCAATGGATTTCCAAGGAAATTGTTAAGTCCCTTGTCTTTGGGGGCTTTATGGCTTATGGCCGCAAGTATTGTAATTATAATTGGATCCGGATGTACAGATCAAAAAAGAGTTGAAGAAAAAGGCAGTATCATTAAAGCAGGCACCGTGGAAATCAGCCGGGCCGACTTTGCCCGGGAACTGGAGGTCAAACAGGCCAACTATCCCTATGATATCAAAGACAGTCCCAGAGAATACAATGCCATGGTTCTGGATCTTGCTTCTGATCTGTCTGATGAGGTTGTGCTGCTGGCTGCAGCTGCGGCCAAAGGGATTGATGTTAGTGCCAAAGAACTTGCCGCTGCCGTCAACGACTTTAAACATGACTATCCGGAAGACAGCTTTGACCAAATGCTCCTTGAAAGGGCCATATCATATACTGTCTGGAAAAATAGGTTAAAAAAGGATATGGTCATCCAAAAATTAATCATGCAGGATTTGGTGGCGTCCCAGGAAATTCATCCCGAAGACATGATAGCCTTTTATGACCGTTTTGCAGGACAGACCGACGCCCAGGATCATAATAATTCAAACCTGCTGGATGAAAAAAACTTGGTGCTTAAGTTGCGGATGGAAAAAAGTCAGGAAGTCTTTGGCGAATGGTTGCAGGGGATACAGGATAGTTATCCCGTGCACATTGATAGGCGGGTATTAATTACCTTTTTAATAAACGTTGAAAATTAATAAGGCGGATGTATGGAAAAAAAACGAAACATAATTTTAATAATTTTTCTACTTGGTCTTTTTGGGGCGGCAAATTGCCTGGCCCAGGAGGTGGTTGACCGGATAGTCGCCATTGTAAATGACGATATTGTCACCCTGTCCCAGCTTGACATGGCAGCGGCTCCGTACCGGAAAAATATTGATACATCCCAGGAGTCTTCGGCCCGAAAAAAAGAGATGACGGCACAAATGCATACCCAGGTCCTTAATCAACTGGTGGAAAGCAGTTTGGTGATTCAGGAAGCAGAACGAATGGGCATTACCGTGGATGATGCGGATGTGGACAGGGCCGTGGAAAATTTTAAAAAGGAGCATAATCTCGATCAGGAAAGTCTGAAACTCGGTCTGGCCGCCCAGGGTATAACCCTTGAGCAATACCGTGAAAACATCAAGGAACAGATCCTCCAGAGCATGATCGTTTCAAGGGCTGTCCGTGCCAAGATCGTTGTCACGGATGAGGAGATAAAAGCGTATTATGACACCCATTATCAGGAATTTAAGGCCAAGAAAAAATATCATTTGAAAAATATAATCGTAAAGGATGCAACGGCGCTTTCCATGGTCCAGGGAAAATTGGAAAACAAGGTTGATTTTTCACAAGTTGCCAAAGACGATTCAATCGGCTCCAATGCGTCTTCCGGTGGTGAACTCGGTACATTTGACATATCAAGCTTCAGCAATGAGATCAAAGTGGCGCTTGAAGGGGTTGGCAAGGGTCAATACACCAAGCCCGTTGATATGGGAGATTCTTTTCAGATTCTTTATGTGGCGGATATCATTTTATTGGGACAGGGCCCTGTACAGAAAGAGGTGGAAAAGCAGATTCAGGATATTTTGTACCGGGAGTACGGGGAAACCCAGTTCAAAAAGTGGATGGAAGATCTTAAAAACAGTGCACATATTAAAATAATGCTTTAAATGCCTTCAATGCGGTCTGCCTAAAGGAAATTTATCCATGCAAAAAGAACAAATTCTGATACTTGAGAACAGCATTACAAGGTTGCTGCGCCGGGGGGCCAACAAGCAGCTGCTCAATATCATAAAAAAAACCCACATGGCAGACCTGTCCATTGTTTTTGAAAATTTGACCCCCCTGAACCAGGAAAAGTTGTTCAACCTGCTGGACAATCCCGATGATATCGGCCTGCTGTTTTCGCACCTGTCTGAAAAGACCTTTGTGGCGGTTGTCAAAATCGTAGACTTCGATAAACTGGTTACGGTTTTTGACCACATGCCTTCGGATGATGCTGCCGAATTGCTCGGATGTCTGGACGAGGAACTGTCCGACAAGATTCTGTCCAAAATGAAAAAGGAAGAATCGTACAATGTTGAGCAGATCATGAGCTATGAGGAGGATAGTGCCGGCAGCCTCATGGTTAAGGATTATGTGGCTTTGGAAGAAGACGTCAAGGCCAAGGAAGTGATCGAAGCTCTGCAGAACAAATATCTTGATGTTGAGATGCCGTTCTACATCTATGTGATAGATAACTATGGCAAGCTTGTGGGAGTCAGTTCCCTTCGTCAGCTGGTGGTGGAATCCCCTGATAAACCCCTTAAAAGTTTCATGTCCACGGATATTGTATCGGTCAAGCCTTATACGGACAGAGATGTTGTGGCCCGTCTGGTTTCCCGGTATGATTTTCTGGCCATACCGGTTGTGGACGATGACAATCGAATTATCGGTATTGTGACCGTGGATGACGTTATCGACATCCTGCATGAGAGCGCCACCGAAGATATGTTGAAAATGGCTGGTGTGGGCGAAGATTATGTTGAGACCCAATCCATTCTTAAAGGTACGCGGATCCGGCTGCCCTGGATGTTTGCCAGCTGCCTTGGCGGAATCGCCAATTTTTTTATCATCGGTCGGTTTGAGTCCACTTTAGTCCAGCTGACAGTGCTTGCCGCTTTTATGCCCATCATCATGGGTATGGGGGGTAACATCGGTACCCAGAGTGCCACCATTGTGGTCCGGGGGATTGCCACGGGCCGGGTGAATATTCGGGATTTTGTCAAGGTCATTTCCAGGGAACTTGGCGTGGGTTTTCTCTTAGGGATAACCTATGGCGGTTTGATTGCCGCTGTGACCAAGGTCTCCTTTATGGCCGAATCCTTCTCTTGGGCATTGTCCGTGGTCGTTGGATGCTCAATTTTGTCTTCCATGACTGTGGCTGCTTTTGTGGGGACCTCGGTGCCTATGATTTTCCAGCGGCTCAGTATTGATCCGGCTGTGGCCACAGGTCCCTTTGTCACCACCACCATGGACCTTATCAGCGTTTACTGCTATTTCACGATTATAAAACTGCTGCTTGGTTTTTGATAAGAATATGGGCGATTTCAGCACAGACGCCATACTGCTTCGTAAAGTTGAATATGGAGACCATGACCTGATCATCACCTTTCTGACCCGGGACAAAGGAAAGATCTGTGTGATGGCAAAAAACGCAAAAAAGAGCGTGCGCAGATTTTCAGGTGCCATGGATCTGTTTTCGGTGAATCATATCCAGTGCGCCTTTCCCAAAAAAAACAGGGACGCCATGATCAATTTGTGTCAGACGGTCCTTGAAAACGGGTTTTCCCATATCCGGTATGATGTGGTGAATACGGCCTATGCCTCCTACTGGACGGAAATTGTCACCCAGTGGCTGGAAGAGGGTAAAGCCCAGCCCGATATCTTTGAACTGCTCTACACGGCCCTTGAAATGGTGGATGATGGCTTTATCCGCACCGAAGTGATCAGCCTGCTGTTTCAGATCCGCTTTATGCGGTTGTCCGGGTTTTCTCCTGGGCTTGACCAGTGCGATGCCTGCTGTACAGGTATAGAGGCAATTGATTCGGCCAGGCTTTGGTTTGATTTCAAAGCGGGGCGGGTGGTTTGTCCACAGTGCAAAGGCAATATGCCAGGGTCACAGGAACCTGCCGGACCTTTCGGTGGCCGAGCCCAGGGGTGTTGGGTGTCCAAGGGAACCCTGAAGCAATTGTCCTGGATCAATACCGTAGAGATGGCACGAGCAGACCGTATTAAGTTTTCTCCCATTGCCATCAAAGAGGGCGAAATCCTGCTTGAATCCTTTATTCCCTTTCATATCGGTCGACATTTCAATAGTTTGAATTTTTTATACAAAATGAGATCTGAAATATGAATCTTGCACCAATACTTGAAAAAAAACAGATACATGTGTGTGTCCCCTGCCGCATTGATTTCGGCGGTACCCTGGATATTTCCACCTTTTATCTGCCCCTGGCAGACCTTAAGCCGGCGACTTTGAACCTGGCCCTTGACATGCGCACCCATGTTTATCTATCGCCGGGGGAACAAGGGCGGATTAAAATTTCTTCCAAGGGTTTTGATACCATTGACCGCAGCCGGGATGACAAAGGATGGGACGGTCCCATGGGGCTGATGTTTGCGATTTTTCAATATTTTAATGCCCATGGGGTGCATCTGCACATTGAATCGGAATCGCCCGTCCGAAGTGCCCTTGGTGGGTCTTCCTGTGCTGCCGTGGCCATTATTGCCGCCGTTTACACCGCCTTGGAAAAACAGATCAATCCCGAACATATTGCCTGGCTGGCCCATTATCTGGAAGGCGCCGTGGCAGGGGTGCTGTGCGGGATCCAGGACCAGACGGCTGCCGCATTTGGCGGGGTGAACCTGTGGGAATGGAGATTTGGGCAAAAAGGCCCTGAATTTTTGCGCTGCCCGGTGTTTGATTCCCATGAAAAAATAGAAAAATTGAATCACCATCTTCTGGTAGCCTATTGCGGCATTCCCCATGAATCCAGTGACGTTAACTCCCGCTGGGTGAATGATTTTAGATCAGGCCGGGCTTATGATGCATTTGAACAGATCACCCGTCTTACACGGCAGTTCACCCGTGCTTTGGGTGCTTTTTCCTTTGAAGAGGCCGCACAATTGATGAACCGGGAAACCGCCATTCGTTGTGAAATCACCCCGGATGTGCTGGATAATACCGGTATAAAGCTGTGGGAATCAGCAAAGGCTAAAGGCTGCGGGGCCAGATTCACAGGTGCAGGGGGCGGGGGGTGTCTGTGGGCTATTGGGGAGGAAACAGATATTGATAAGCTGAAAACACAGTGGCAGGAAATTCTTGATCCTATAGAGGGGGCAATGGTACTGGATACGGCCATCGACCCCAAAGGAATTTGTGTTCATTAATAAATATAAGGAGACAAAATATGGCAGGATATGATCCCGAACAGGATAAAAAGATAGCCGAGTGGAAAAATGAGGAAACCGGATTGATCATCTCCATTATGCAGTATGGTCAGGGTGAACCCAAACTACAGGTCGGCCCCAGAATTTTGAAGAAAAAGGACGGCTCAGACCGGGCGCCCATGAAGGCGGGTCGGCTCTCTGTGGAAGATGTCATGTGGCTGTATGACATTATTGATGAGGTTAAAGATGAGTTATCCGACATGGTCGGACCTGAATAGCCCTTCAATTGTTCCGCCGTTAGGGCAAAGACAAGCAAAGAGCGTGGGGCCGGCTGCATTGATGGTTAGCGCGGACCCGGACATGGGACTGATCCGCCAGGGATTTGGCAAGTGGCAGTCCCGCGCTTTTTTTAACAGCAGTTTGCTGGTTAAACCAGAAGCCCCTTTGGGGATGAGTGTAACAGGTCCCTATATTGGGGCGCCCTATGGGGTGATGCTGCTGGAGTCATTGATTGCAAAGGGGGCCAGGGCCGTTATTGTTCTTGGCTGGTGTGGCGGACTTTCTCCGGATTTTTTCCCGGGTGATCTGGTGGTGGTGGAAAACGCCTTGGTGGATGAGGGAACATCCCGGCATTATATGGATTTGTCGGGGCCCCTGCCGGCGGTTAAAGCTGATGCCCGTCTTACCGCAACGCTTGCTGCTGCCCTTGGCGCAGCCGGGCTTGAGTCCTATACCCATGCCACCATCTGGAGCACGGATGCCATTTACCGGGAAACACCTGAAAAAGTGTCTTGGTACAAGGATAACGGGGCCTGTGCCGTGGAAATGGAGTGCTCGGCCCTGTTTGCAGCCGCTGCGTTCAGGAAAGTTCCCATTGCCGCGTTACTTGTGGTGTCCGACAGCCTTGGCCGGGCAGACGGTGCCTGGGACCCGGGTTTTAATAAGAAAAGGTTTAAAGTTATGCGTAAACAGGCCTGTGGCGTTGCCATGGCATTGACAGGGAAACTTGCCCATGGATTTTGAGACATGCCGAATTGAGGCGCAAAAATTGCGCCGGGAATTGACGGAACACAGTTACCGCTATCATGTGCTGGATGATCCTGTCATTGATGATCAGACCTATGACATGATGTTGCGGCAACTCATTGACATTGAAACTCGTTATCCTGAGCTTGTCACTGGGGATTCCCCCACCCGCCGCATCGGGGCCCCGCCCTTGACCGCCTTTCACACGGCTCCCCATTCGGTCCCCATGCTCAGCCTGGACAATGCCTTTAATGATCAGGAAATCCTGGATTTTCATGCCCGGTGTCTGAAAATTTCCGGGGCCCATACCCTGACCTATACGGCAGAACCCAAGCTGGACGGCGTGGCTGTGGAATTGACCTATGAAAACGGGGTGCTGGTTTTGGCCACTACCCGTGGGGACGGATACACCGGCGAGGTGATTACGGAAAATATCAGGACCATCCGGTCCGTGCCCCTGCGTCTGAAAGACAATAAAACAACTGTCCCCGATTTTATTGAAGTGCGCGGAGAGGTAATCATCCGGCATAAAGATTTTGCAATGCTTAACCAACGCCGCATCAATGAAGGCGAATCTGTTTTTGCCAATCCCCGAAATGCGGCCGCAGGTTCCCTGCGTCAGCTGGATTCAAAGATAACAGCCCAGCGACCTTTGACCATATTTGTTTATGGTGTGGGTATGGTGCGCGGTCTTGTTTTTTCCACCCAGGCTTTGATGCTTGAATACCTTTCTGATCTGGGGTTTCCGGTGAATCCGCTTATCAAAAAAAGTATCTCAATCCGACAGGTGCTGGAAAATTTCAAGTATCTGGAAAGCCTTCGTCCTGAACTGGCCTATGACATCGACGGCATGGTGATTAAGGTGGATGATATTTTAATCCAGCAGGCCCTGGGTGAAAAAATTAAAAGTCCCAGATGGTCCATTGCTTATAAATTCCCGGCCATGGAAAAGACCAGCAAAATATTGGATATCACGGTCCAGGTGGGCCGCACCGGCACCCTGACCCCTGTGGCGGAACTTGAGCCGGTGAATATCGGCGGTGTCATGGTTTCCAGGGCCACCCTGCACAATGCCGATGAGGTTAAACGAAAAGATATCCGCATCAATGACACGGCATTGATCACACGGGCAGGGGACGTGATCCCCAAGGTAGTGAAAATTATTCCTGCGGCCCGTACCGGCGAAGAGACCGTGTTTGTGATGCCCGACATCTGTCCGGTATGTGGTTCCAGGGTAAGACGCCTTGACGGAGAAGTTGCCGTTAAATGCATCAATATTGAGTGCAGTGCCCAGATCAAGGAGCGTATCCGCCATTTTGTATCCAAAAAAGCGTTTGATATGGACGGGCTTGGCAAAAAACTGGTGGAACAGCTGGTGGATCAAAAACTTGTAAATTCGTTTGCCGACCTTTTTCATCTGGACCGGGATACCCTGGCAGGGCTTGAACGTATGGGGTTAAAGTCCGCTGATAATATCATTGCTGCGGTTGAGCAGTCCAAAAAGATTCCTTTTTCACGGTTTATTTTTGCTTTGGGTATTGATCATACAGGTGAGCATGCGGCCCGGCTTCTGGCCCAAACATTTGAGGATCTTAATGCGCTGATGGCTGCAGATACACAGACCATTAGTACCATTCATGGCATGGGTGACACCACAGCCCGTGCTGTCACCGGATTTTTCTCCATTGAAGAAAATATTAAAACGGTGGAGCATATACTTGATGCCGGTGTCTGCATTATCAATGATCTGTACGGTGAAGCCGATGAAAAGGATAACGCGTTTAGGGGAAAAATCATTGTGCTGACAGGCAGTTTTGAATCGATGACAAGAAATCAGGCCAAGACAAAGCTTCTGGCCTTAGGTGCAAAGGTCACAGGTTCGGTATCAAAGAAAACCGATATTGTTATTGCCGGCGGTAAGGCCGGTTCAAAACTTACCAAGGCCGAAGAACTTGGCGTCACTGTTTGGGATGAAGCCAGGCTTATAGAATTGCTTGGCGGCGGGGATTAAGGACTGCAGATTAACTAAGTTGGGTAGAAATAACGCCGAATTTTGGTTGATCTACAAGGCGCATTAAAGGTTAAATTGAGGCCTATTAGACCTTTGATGCAACGAAGTCGGTGGGCCAAAAGGCAAGCCATTTCGTTCAAGTTCTTTCATCTGCGGTCCTAAGGACATATATCTCAATATGCGTCCTGGGCCGGGCCTATATTACGAAGAAACATTTTGTACAAAATCTGTGGTATTTATTTTTTCCAAATCCCTGACATTTCTTTCCAGTGCGAGCATGACATCTCAATGCAGCTTGCAAGACTTAGGTCACAGCCCAAAAGGCAATCTCATGCGGATGATGAATGCCCCCCACCGTTGCATAAAAATTGTTTTTCTATTCTGTTTCTGGTAATTTACAAAATCCCTTTTTTCAATTTGGTTTAATTTAGTCAACCCCATTTTTGAACTGGAATAATATGGCAATCAATACTAAACCGCTTTTACCTGTTATTGGATGGCGTGAGTGGGTCTCACTTCCTGATTTAGGTGTTACATCAATTAAAGTAAAAGTGGACACAGGAGCCCGGTCATCTTCTGTGCACGCCATAAATCAAAGGCTATTTGAGCGTGATGGAGAAAAATGGGTACGGTTTCAAATCAACCCGTTACAGGACTCAACAGCTAATAAAGTAAATGTTGAAGCCAAGGTTATAGATTTTAGATCTGTTCGAAGTTCAAGCGGTGTTGCCGAAATGAGGCCGGTTATTGCAACCCGTATCGCAATATTGGACCAACTCTGGTCTATAGAACTTACGCTGTCTAACCGGGATGCCATGGGCTTTCGAATGTTACTTGGTCGGCAGGCGTTTCGTAAAAAATTTTTTGTTGATGCTGCGGGGTCTTATTATGGCGGCAAGCCCCAAAAGAAGAAATTGAATAAAAAAAATATATAGGGCATTCAATTGCCATAAAAGGAAAATCATATGAAACTTGCCATTCTTTCACGGAATCTAAAATGTTACAGCACTCGTCGTTTAAAGGAAGCTGCTGAGCAGCGTGGCCATACGGTTAAAATTCTTAATACGCTTAAGTTTGCCATTGATCTTGAACAGGGCCATCCTGATTTATATTTTCGGCAAAAGCAACTTTCAAGTTACGATGCCGTTCTTCCGCGCATTGGTGCTTCCATTACCTATTACGGTACTGCCGTTGTCCGGCAGTTTGAACAAATGGATATATTTTGTGCCAACACAGCGGCAAGTATTTCAAGATCCCGGGATAAGCTTCGCAGCCTGCAGATGCTTAGTCGACATCGTATTGGCATTCCAAAGACAACCTTTGTTCGGGATAAAAGAGATGTCCTCCCGGCCATAGAACGAGTCGGCGGGGCCCCTGTAATTATCAAATTGATAGAAGGGACCCAGGGCATTGGTGTGTTGCTGGCAGAAACGGTAAGTTCTGCTGCGGCAATCGTTGAGTTATTACAAAGCCAGAAGCAAAGTGTACTTATTCAAAAGTTTGTATCTGAAAGTAAAGGTCGTGATATTCGTGCCTTTATCGTCGGGGATCAGGTGGTGGGTGCCATGCGCCGGGTGGCTCGAGGACAGGAATTTCGAAGTAATATTCACAGGGGCGGTTATGCAGAACCGGTGGAGTTAGATGAATCCTACCGGGAGACTGCTGTTCGTGCAGCCCAGATCATGGGTCTTCAGGTGGCTGGTGTAGACTTACTTGAGAGTCAAGACGGTCCTCAGATTGTAGAGGTTAATTCTTCACCAGGTCTTGAGGGTATTGAGGGCTGTACTCGATTAGATATTGCAGGTGCCATTATTGATTATATCAGTGCCAAGGTTAATTTTCCCGAGATAGATTTGCGCCAGCGACTGACTGTCAGTCGAGGCTATGGTGTTGCTGAAATATATATACCTGAAGGTTCTGATTATATCGGAAAAAAAATTTGTGATTCCGGATTAAGGGAAAAGGATATTTCAGTATTAACCTTGTACCGCGATGCCAAAGTCATTCCAAACCCACGATCCCAAAGAGAACTTGAAGCCGATGACAGGCTTTTGTGCTTTGGGAAACTTGAATCCATGAAAGAACTTATTCCGGCAAGGATCAGAAAGAAAAGAAAATCAAAAGTTAAGGCATTACCTGATTTGCCCGTTGCAGAAGAAGCGGTGAATCGTGAGAACGATTATGAAGGCAATTCTATCCAAGAGGAAGATTAGGGTCGCTAATGACAACTGAAGAAAGGCTTGGGATGCAAACTGAGATCACTATTGCTGATACCATTGTAAAACCAGGGACTCGGGCGACTATTCATATTCCTGTACCCCGATTATACACCCATACCCCAATGACCATGCCCATTCATGTTATCCACGGTAAAAGATCCGGGCCAACTCTGTTTATTTCAAGTGTGGTTCACGGGGATGAAATTATTGGTATTGAAATTATCCGTCGTTTACTTGGTTTAAAAAAGCTTAATCAGCTAAAAGGTACTTTGCTGGCTGTTCCTGTTGTGAATGTTTATGCGTTTATACATAACTCACGTTATTCTCCTGACCGAAGGGATCTGAATCGTTATTTTCCAGGATCTGAAAAAGGTTCTTTAACCTCCCGGCTTGCAAACGCCTTTATGAAAGAGATTGTTCAGCGCTGTGATTATGGTATTGATTTGCATGCCGGTTCCAATCACAGAGAGAATTTACCCCAAATTCGGGTAAACTTTGATGATGAGCAGGCTATGGAAATGGCAAGAGCATTTCAAGTCCCGGCAATTATAAATGCAAAAATAAGGGATGGCTCCTTGCGTCATGCTGCTTTTGACAAGAATGTGAGCACGGTTCTTTATGAGGCAGGAGAAGCGCTTAGATTCGATGAAGTGGCGATTAAAGCAGGTGTCCGGGGAATTACAGCGACCATGACGATAATAGGTATGCTGTCCAGACCTGCCCGGAAAAAGAAAATAATAGAAACCCTGTTTGTCGAAGATTCCTACTGGGTTCGTGCCCCTGCCAGTGGTATTTTGCATATGGAAAAGCCCCTTGGAAGCCGGATCACTAAAAATACCCGTATCGGCTTCATTGCAGATCCTTTTGGCGGGGATGAGATTGAGGTGTTTTCTGATGTTTCCGGTATGGTTATCGGGCGTCTTAATCTACCGCTTGTCCACCAGGGCGATGCGATTATTCACATTGCTTCGGTGGAAAAACTCAAAATGATTACACCTGTGATAAGCGATTTTAAAGAAGAGCTTGAGTAGCTTTTTTCTTGAAAATACCTAAATCACATGTGTCGGAATTTGTCCGTATAGGTTAGATATTTCTTTTAACGCCTATTTACATCAACCCCTGATCTTGAAAAATAACTTATTCTCCGTGGTGTTGAAGTTTATAAAATATTAATGATTTTAAATAGTTGACATGGAATTTTCTAAATTTTAATATAGAAGACAGTGTAGAACAGGGCCACGTTTTTTAAACAGATAATTATGAAAAAGGCTGGCCGATTAAAAGATAGAATCAAGGAGCACCTCATGTCACAAATATTAAGAATAAATACCAGGGAAAAAACCTATTCATTTGAAACACCGGCCGAAGATATTGCAAATCTTGGCGGACGTGCCCTGACGTCGAGAATGATTTTAAATGAAGTCCCTGCCACATCCCACCCTTTAAGCAAGTATAACAAACTGGTCTTTGCACCGGGGTTGTTATCCGGCTCTCCTGCTGCCAACTCAGGACGGCTTTCCGTGGGTGGAAAATCTCCGTTGACCGGCGGCATTAAAGAGAGTAACAGCGGTGGTCTTGTTTCCCAGAAACTGGCACGCCTCGGGATTAAAGCCCTGGTTTTGGAGGATAAACCTGAAGATGACGGGTTTTCCATGATTGTTATTAAAAAAGACAGTGTTGAGTTCCTTGCCGCAGACGAATATGCGGGTGTATGCAACGGGGATATGATCACAAAGCTCTGGGACCGGTTTGGAAAACGTGTGGCCACCGCAAGTATCGGGGTTGCCGGGGAACAGCGCCTGACATCGGCATCCATCCAGTTTGCCGATCCCAAGGGACATCCTGGCCGGGCAGCCGGTCGCGGTGGTCTTGGGGCCGTAATGGGGTCAAAGAAGATCAAGGCCATTGTGGTGGATGACAAAGGTACGGACCGTGTGCCACTCCATGACCCAGAAGCCTTTAAGGCCGCCAATAAAAAATGGGTGGAACTGCTTACGTCTCATCCGGTTTCAGGCCAGGGTCTGCCTATCTACGGTACCGCCGTTCTGGTCAATGTCATTAACGAAGCCGGTGCCATGCCGACCAAGAATTTCAGGACCGGACGATTTGAATATGCCCAGGATATCAGTGGCGAAACCATGGCAGCCAACATTGAAAAACGCGGTGGAGTTGCTGCGGAAGGGTGTCATCCGGGCTGTGTGATCAAATGTTCTCAGATTTACAATGACAAGGACAATAACTACCTCACCTCGGGGTTTGAATATGAGACCATCTGGGCTTTTGGCTCCCATTGCCTGATCAAGGATCTGGATGATATTGCCATGATGGACAGACTGTGTGACGATTTTGGCGTTGATACCATTGATACGGGTGTGGCCATAGGCATTGCCATGGAAGCTGGCATTATTCCCTGGGGAGACGGCAAAGCGGCCATAGAACTGCTTAGAAAAGTGGGTACAGGCGATCCCATGGGCAAAATTATCGGAAACGGTGCCGCTTTTACCGGTCAGGCCCTAGGCATTGATCGGGTGCCGGTGGTAAAACGCCAGGCACTGCCGGCCTATGACCCAAGAGCGGTCAAAGCCGTAGGTGTTACATATGCTACATCCACTATGGGCGCAGATCATACCGCAGGATACGGTGTGTGCCAGAATATTTTAGGCGTGGGCGGTTCCATTGATCCGTTGAAAAAGGACAATAACGTGGAAACCTCCAAGACCCTGCAGATCGCCACCGCAGCCATTGATGCTGCTGGGTTGTGTTTGTTCGTGGCCTTTCCGATACTTGACAATCCCGAAGGTCTGCAGATGGTTGTGGATATGATCAATGCAAGGTATGGCCTGAGTCTTGTGGTTGATGATGTAGCAAGCCTCGGTATTTCCATTCTAAAAGATGAGCTGGAATTTAACCGCCGGGCCGGTTTCACCCCAAAGGATGACCGTCTGCCCGATATGTTCAAGGAAGAGGTTGCCCCGCACAATACCACCTGGGATTTCACAGATGAGGAACTTGCCGAAGCCGTAAAATTTTAATTTGTTTTAACCGTTTTCCGGGGCAATGCCGTATAGTCTGCCCCGGAAATTTTTTATTTTAGGTGGTTGTAAATCACATGACCAGTGTACTTTTTAATGCGTTTTCATTTTTACAGAAAAAACTTAAAGCGCAAAATATTCCTTGTGTAAATGCTGTTCTTGATTTAGAGGACGGTCAATGTGTAAAGGATCTTTTAGACGGTCTGGGAATAGCGCCCCAGGAGATTGAAGGGGTATTTGTTAACGGGAAGATCGCCCCCCTTGACACCCTGCTTCATGACGGTGACCGGATTGGGGCTCTGCCGCCGGGTACCCCCGGGCCATATCGACTTCTTTTAGGGCTTGTCTCTTCCCCCAATAAAGAATCAGACGAAAAACCGGACAGCATTAAATGAAAATAGAAATCAGACTTTTTGCCACGCTTGCTTCCTATGCCAGCCATGGGGAGATGGATGCTGACGCTTGTCTCAGTTTTGATGGCCCTGCCACTATACGGGATGCGGTCCAGCGTTTAGGTGTCCCTGAGCAAGAGATTAAGCTGGTGTTTCTCAATGGGGTTGGCGTGTCCCTGGATTCTTCTCTAAAAGACAAAGACCGTGTGGGAATTTTTCCCCCCATTGGGGGCGGATGATGCCAACGGATCATTCACTGGAATCCAGGGCACGGATTGAAAAAGACAGCCGGGGTGAAAGCTGTCGCGTCATTTGTGAACAGGACCTTCTGGAATTGTCTCAAATTTTGAATATCCCGTTGCATCAGATGTATCTGCAAAGCATGGAAAAGGGTATTGTGCCTTTGCGTTATCTTCGCAACATGCCTTCCATCACTTTAAAACAGCAAATCACCCTGCAAACGTCCCAAGTGGCCGTGGTTGGCGCAGGCGGCCTTGGTGGCTATGTTATAGAAGGCCTTTGCCGCCTGGGAATCGGCGCGCTTCACATCTTTGACCCGGACGCTTTTGATGAAACTAATCTCAACCGTCAGGTTTTTGCAAGGCAAAATACTTTGGGCTATCCCAAGGTCCAGGTGATGCAAGAATGCTGTCGCCTGATCAATCCTGCTGTACAGATTACGGCCCATCAAATTGCAGTGAAGGGTCAGACTCAGGATGATCTGTTTGCAGATGTCCAGGTGATTGTTGATGCCCTTGATACACCAGGTGACAGATTGACCCTGGCTGCCATTGCCGGTAAATGCTGTTTACCTTTGGTACATGGGGCCGTTGCCGGATTCGGGGGGCGGGTGATGGTCATCCATCCCTTGGATGGGCGTATGGAAACGCTTTATGGCGGCCAGGAAAACGCCTGTTCAGCCGAACACCTTTTAGGTACGCCGGTTTTGTCTCCGGCATTTATTGCATCATTTCAGATGATGGCTGTGCTCAATATCCTTTTTGGAAAAAATCAGTCCAGAGACAGCCGGATGATCTATGTGGATATGGAGAAGCCATCCCTGGATTTTTTTGAGTTTTAGAATCAGTCATCAAACAGCGCATCGATAAAGCGTTTTGCATCAAATTCCTGCAGATCTTCGATGGCCTCACCCACACCGATGTAGGCAATGGGCAACTTCATGGTGGATGACACTGCTGCCACAATCCCACCCTTAGCTGTACCGTCCAGTTTGGTGACACTCATCTGGGTTAGTCCCACGGCCTTGTGGAAAATATCTGCCTGGGAAAGGGCATTTTGGCCGGTGGTGGCGTCAATGACCATCATTACATCATGGGGTGCACCCTTGTATTTTTTATCCACAGAGCGCTTGATCTTCTTTAGCTCTTCCATGAGATTTTTCTGGGTGTGCAGCCTGCCTGCCGTGTCAATGAGCACCACATCTGCCCCCCTTGCCATGCCCGCCTCAACGGCATCGTAGGCAACTGCGGCAGGGTCTGCCCCTTCTTTGTGCCTGACAATGTCCGCACCGGCGCGCCGGGCCCAGATTTCAACCTGTTCAATGGCTGCGGCCCTGAACGTGTCTGCCGCTGCAATCAAGACTTTTTTGCCTTCGGCTTTATATTTCATGGCCAGTTTGCCAAGTGTGGTTGTTTTGCCGGTTCCATTAACACCTACCATCATGATGACATAGGGTGTGGGAATGGATGGGGCAGGGGGGCCGGGTTCATGGAAAAGGGTGAGCAACTCATCTTTGAGCACCTGACGAAGTTGATCAGCCGTGGACAAACCACGGCTTTTTTTCTTGATCCGCGCCATCATGTCCATGGTGATGTCAATGCCAAGATCAGAGGTGACCAGGCGTTCTTCGAGATTATCAAACAGGTCGTCATCTATGGATTTGGCCGAGGAGAACAGTTCTGTGACATCCGTATTTAAAACAGTCCGGGTTTTGGCCAGACCGGATTTAAGTTTTGAGAGCAGTCCTGTACCTTCGTTGATTTCTGGCTTTTTTTGAACCGGTTCTTCAGTCTGGACATTTTGCTGGTCTATATCCGGTTCTATACCCGGCTCAGGTTCCTTCGCCGGTGCCTTATCCATGGCGGATTCCCCGGGCAAGACCGGCTTTTCCCCCACAAAGTCCTTTGCCTTTTTAGATTCATCTGACCGCAAGTCCGGTCCTATGTCTGGTTGCAAAGAAGGTTCCGGAGAACTTGGCTCTTCTTGGGGTCTATTTTTTTCTGAAACGGGTTCTGTCTCAGGGGTTTTCTTTCTCTTCTTAAAAAAGCTGAATACCACCCTTGTATCTCCTCATTGGGTTTTAGGGACCCGGCGCAAAGTCTGTAGCATTTATTTTTTCCGAGTTCCTAATCATGTGTCTTAATTTGTTGATTTTAAATCCTGATTTGCCAATCGGCTAAAATCCGGGTTAATATGTGGCATCTTTTACAATTTTTAGCAGACGCAATCAAGCCTTGGGTCTGTTAAATTAACTTTACTTTCCTTGTCTCACTGGTTAAAAGTAAGCAACCATTATAAGTCGTTTAAATTTGGGGATACATTATGGCCGAACAACGCGACGATAAAACTGACCAATTACAAGCTGAAATAATTAAATTAAGAACCCAGAAGGATCGCCTGCTCAAGGAACTGGATGCCGTCGAGGCACAGTATGGAAATCTTGATAGCCTTTACAGAAGGTATTTTCCCATTATTTTAGATGTGCTTTCCCGGGATGGAACGGCATTGGGGAACGCCTGCAACCAGCTGGGTGCGGCCATGCGGAAAAAAGCTTCCCCGGCTAAAATTGAGTACATTTTCGGTCAGATCAAAACCGCCATGATCCAGGAAGATATCGGACCTGCTGTTGCCAAAAAAAAGAAAGGTTTTTTTTCCTCTCTTCGGAAAAATTCATCCGAAAATCAGGTGCTGGACAATCTCAGGCAAAGTTACCAGGATGTGGTGAATTATTTGAAATCCAACCTGGATAAAAAATATACCGGAAAATTGGAATCAATTACTTCAAATCTGATTAAGATAGAAGAAATACAAGAGTTTGAAGAGGTTCGGGAAAATATCTTTTCTCTTATTTTTAATTATATTTCAGAAACTAACCAGGATCGGGAAAAGGTGAATGCCTTTATCCGGGATATCGTGGCAAGGATTTTTGAAATTGAAAAGAGACTGGCCTCTTCCTATGAGCACACAAGTTCTCTGCTTTCCTCAAATCAGGGTTTTGAATCCATCTTAAATAACGAAATGGTTGGGATCAAAAATTCATTTGATGCGGCTGAAAGTCTAGATGATTTACGGGTAAAGATTTCTACGGGGCTTTCTTCCATTGAAAAGGCATTGCAGAAAAAGCAGAAAGTGGACCAGGCCATTAGTCGGCTGGCTAAAAAAAGCAAGACCTCCTTTACCTCTGGATTTGCAAAACTCAAGCAAGAGTTGCAGGCTGCCACAAAATATTCCGAAGCGCTGGAGAAAAAACTCAACGAGGATCAACTGACCGGTGCCAAAAACCGCAGGGCCTATGACAAGAAAATTGGGGAGGAGATGGACCGGTTTCTGCGGTATAAAAATATTTTTTCCCTTTTGGTCATTGACGCGGATAAATTTAAAAATATTAATGATACCTATGGACACGCCATTGGTGATAGGTGTCTGCAGGAAATTATTAAACGGACCCAGCCTTTATTAAGAAAAAGTGATATGCTTGCCCGGTATGGCGGCGAAGAGTTTGCTGTCATTATGCCCGAGACAGATACAAAGGGTGCAATGAAGGTTGCGGAAAAAATCCGTCAGACCATAGAAAAAATTGAATTCCTGTATAAAGAGCAAGCCGTTAGGGTTACGGTCAGCATTGGCGTTTCCTGCATCAAGGAAGGTGATACGTCCCCAACGGATTTATTTGAACGGGCAGATATGGCTGTATACAAGGCAAAGGAAAATGGTCGAAATCAGGTTATGGCACAGTAAAAAAATCTGGAGTAATAATGGAATACAACACCCTGAATATCCCCTCCGACCTGCGGGTCCAGGCGATTCAAACCATGAATGAGGACAGCAAGGAAGCCCTGGCAAGACAACGGTTTTCTCCTGAAAAAATAGATATTTTTAATGAATCACATACATCTCTTGAGACATTGAATGAATACCGTTTTTTGAAAGATACCGAGGCCGAACGTATGCTGCCGGGAATTATCAATAATCGCGTACAGCAGGTGATTATAAATCCTAACCCCGATGAAAATGTAAAGTTGGGATTTTCAAAGCCGCGACATATCGGTGTGGTTTTTTCCGGTGGTCCGGCTCCGGGTGGGCACAATGTAATTGCAGGCATCTTTGATGAGATGAAACGTTTCAACAGCGCGTCAAAGATGTTCGGGTTCATAAAAGGGCCTGAAGGGATGCTTGAAAATCGGTATATTGAGATCACTGCAGGGTTGGTGGACACCCACCGGAACATGGGCGGTTTTAACATGATTAAAACCGGGCGGACCAAAATTGATTCCGGCAGCAAAATGGAATTGGCCCTGACTGTATGCAAGGGATTGAAGCTGGATGCATTGGTGATCATCGGTGGGGATGATTCTAATACCAACGCCGCTTTTCTGGCCCAGCATTTCAAATCCTCAGGGATAAAAGTCATTGGTATACCTAAAACCATTGACGGCGATATCCAGGTAAAAACAGAAGACGGCAAGGTCTTGTGCGCCACCTCCTTTGGATTTCATTCTGCGGCCCGGGCTTTTGCACAAAATATTGCCAATCTGGCCAATGACGGCAGCTCCGACATTAAATACTGGCATGTATGCAAGGTCATGGGCCGGGTGGCAAGCCATCTTACGCTGGAGACAGCGCTTCAGACCCATGTGAATATCGCCTTGATCGGTGAAGAGTTAGCTGACTATGTGGACCAGGAGCGTATGTCCAAGGCCCGGGAGCAGGGCGAACAGATTGATTATAACGCCTATGGGATGACCCTGCGCCATCTGTCCCGGATGATCTGTGACATTATTGTCCGGCGGGCCGCATTCGGCAAAAATTACGGACTGATGATCATTCCCGAAGGCATCCTGGAGTTTATCAATGAAATCCAGTTGTTCATCACAAAACTCAATAAAATTATTGCAGATTATAATAGAATCCATGACTTGGATTTCCACAGGTCATTTCCCACCCTGAACGAAAAATTGGATTATCTGCGTAGGATTTCCCAGGGCATGATGGACAAGGGCCGGTTTCCCATATGGAATATCCGGGATGATGAACTGTTCAACCAGCTGCCCGGGTTTTTCAGAGAAGGGCTTCTGGTGGAAAGGGATCTTCACGGCAATTTCCAATTTTCCCAGGTTGAAACCGAGAAGATCATTATGGACATGGTTAAAGAGTATCTGGATGTGCTTCGGGAGCAGGGGCGGTACAAGGTTGGTATTCTTCGGGATGACTATGTTTCGCTTATGGATGATGCGGGCATGGATCCCGAATTGTTTGCCCCAACATTATTTAAGAACCCCCAGGATAAATATGTACTGGTCAAGCCGGATATCATCTCCCTTAAAACTCTGAAGCTTGCCCTGGTCAATGCGGGTATGCTGGATTCTGAAGAAGAAACCCCACAGATTTTTGTAAACATATTTAAAAAGTCCCAGGCCGAATTTAAAATTCAGACCCATTTTTACGGGTATGACGGCCGGGGCACTGATCCAACCTATTTTGACTGTTGTTATGCTTACAACTTAGGACTTACGGCCTTTCATCTGATTGCAGGCGGTGCCACAGGCCAGATGGCGGCCATTATCAACCTGGAAAAAGAGATTGACCAGTGGCAGCCGGCCGGTATCCCCATTGCCCGGCTTATGCACCTTGAGGAACGCAAAGGACGCCTGGAACTGGTCATGGAAAAAAGCATTGTTGACCTGGAATCCAACGCCTTTAAGGTGTTCAAGGCGATCAGGGAGGATTGGGTGGCGGCCTGTGCCTGTCCTGACCGGTTCAGAAATCCGGGGGCCATCGGATTTTCAAAAGAGATGGAAGAGGACCGGCCTTTAACCCTTCAGCTCAACGCCCTGCAATTTCAGGAATAGACCTGATATTGGGGGGGGGCGTGGTCAAGTCGGTTTCCGGAATGACATACCCGCCGTACTCTGTGCCGGGTGCGCCCCAGTTTAAAAGGGCGATCATGGTGATACTAACATTGTCGGAAAAATTATAAACAACCCGGGGTAACAACATGCCTGATCCATCGTGGAGGTTGACGATGGGGGTGATGTTGATGTATGCGTTGACCAGGGGATGGATCTCCAGGTTGACATTGGCACTGGCATACCATCTGCCCAAAGCAAAAAGTTCGCCTCTGTCCAGGCGATCTGAAACTGCCGGGTCCAGCAGTTTTTGGCTGTGATCATTGTCGGAAAGTCCGTTGTAATACAGTTCCACATATCCGTACCAGTTCCTATTGACCCATATCCAGGAATAATCCAGGTTGACCATACCGGAGATGTAAAAAGAGCGTCTCCGGCTCTTTAAGTTTTGACTGGGACAGCCTGGTGATTGTTTCTCCGTCCAGAATAATTTCGCCTTGTTCGAGTTCTCCAGCCCGCCCATCAGATTGAGCAGTGTGGTTTTACCCGACCCTGAAGGCCCTGCAAGCGCACAAAACGCCCCCTTTTCAACACTAAGGACCGCAGGTTAAATAACTTGAACGAAATAGCTTACCTTTTGGCCCATCTCCTTCGTTGCATTAAAGGCCCAATAGGCCTGCTATTCAACCTTTAATGCGCCTTGTCGATGAACCAAAATTCGGCGTTCTTTCTGCCCAACTTATTTAATCTGCGGTCCTAAGGGACACGTGGTCCAAGGCATGAACCAGCACATTGCCCTGTTTATAGATTTTACTGACACTTTTGACTTCAACCATATTCATTGAATGCCCTATATGTCATCTAGCAGTTTGATTTTGAGGCTTATTTTAATATATACTAATTCCCAATTCACGGATAGGAGAGGCTATGCCGAAACGTTCGTTTAGTATTCGCACCAAGCTCATTGCAATTTTTGTATTGATAAAAGGCCTTCCTCTGGTGGCTTTGCCCTGGTTTTCCTGGAATGTTATTTTAGATTTGGCAGATACATTGAAAAAACAGACCGAGCAGGTGGCCCAGGATGCCAATACGCTGGTTGGGGGCATTGCGGAGATGGCGACAAGCAATTCGATTGAGGCATTGGATGACCGCTTGCGGGAAGCCATTGAGCGCCTGACCACAGATACGGCAAGGCATGTGGCCAATTTTTTATACGACCGTGATGTGGATATCCGTTTAGCCGCCCGGATTTGATGGATCTTTATTTGTTTTGAGCATTATTAGAGATATAGAATTTATATATATAGAAATAGATGTCCCATAAGAAGTTAAAAATATCAATGGTCTTTTATAAATGATTTGACTTTACGTGGCGACCCTCCAATAATAATCCATCTGCAACAATAACCCGATGCAGCGAATAAATCATCAACCTTTGCGCTTTAGGGCTGAGTGACTTGTTGCAACCAGATTTTAATTCTATATAAAAAGGAGAGGCGAATGAAAAAAACAAAACCAATTTACTTTGTCATTATGATCATTCTGCTTTGTTTTATTTTGCCAACCATGAGTCCTGCGCAACCGGGCTATGATTCCGGTCGTCACGACGGCCGTGACAAAGGTCGTCACGACCGTCAACTTCAAGAATGCATTGATCGTTGCTATCATAGGAAAAACAAGTGTGTGCGGCACAGCCGCCACAAAAAACACTGCTACGATGAGCTTTATCGCTGCAAAAACAAATGCCTTCACAAGTTCCGGGGAGACGGCCACTGGTACGACGACCGAGGGCAACGAAAAAGATAATTACTCTGATAAGCTTTGGTTTATCCG
Organism: Desulfobacter hydrogenophilus; assembly: GCF_004319545.1. Taxonomy (NCBI): domain Bacteria; kingdom Pseudomonadati; phylum Thermodesulfobacteriota; class Desulfobacteria; order Desulfobacterales; family Desulfobacteraceae; genus Desulfobacter; species Desulfobacter hydrogenophilus. The sequence goes on from NZ_CP036313.1 coordinate 2,555,219, forward strand.
CTTCTTTTGGCAGTCAGGACGGCTGACTGCCAAAAGATTTAGCGCCAAGACCTCACCCTGCCTGACACCGCGTTTGAACGAAAAAATACCCATCTGCAACTCTGCAGATGGGTGCTTTTTCGTTCAAATACTATTTATTTTTTATGCTGGATCGGCTGGTATGTACACAAAGGTTCCTCGGCCAGGTAATTGCCAGTGGCCTCATATGCCCTGGCCCGGCATCCGCCGCACACCTGTTTGTATTCACAGATTCCGCATTTGGGTTCAAGATTGTTGAAGTCCCGTAATTTGTTGAACACCTCTGAATTTTCCCACACATCCTTAAAGTGCTGGGTCTTGATGTCCCCACAGGTAACGTCTAAAAAACCGCAGGTCTGTACCCGGCCCACATGGGAGATGAAGCAGAAACCGGTTCCTGCAAGACAGCCCCTTGTGACCGCATCAAGTCCATGGGTTTCAAAGCTGACTTTTTTGCCTTCAGCCTTGGCGCGCTGGCGTAAAATCCGGTAATAGTGAGGGGCACAGGTGGCTTTAAGCTGTAAAGATGTTTTATCCCGTTGGTCGTAAAACCAGTTCAGGGTTTCTTCATACTCCTTTGCGTCAATGGCCGTATCCACGATATATTTGCCCCGGCCCGTGGGCACCAGAAGGAAAATGTGGTGGGCCGCAGCCCCTAATGATTCTGCCAGAGCAAGGATAGCTGGAATTTCATCAAGATTGGTTTTTGTGATAACGGTATTGATCTGAAATTCCAGTCCGGCCGCTTTGGCTGTTTTTATGCCGTTTACTGCCCTGTCAAAGGCTCCGTCAAGGCCCCTGAACTCATCATGGGACGCTGCAGTAGAGCCGTCCAGGCTCACGGAGATACGTTTGATGCCGCTTTTTATAAGGCGTTTCACATTGTCTTCATTGAGCAGGGTGCCGTTGGGGGCCATGACCATGCGAAGGCCGATTTTGTCACCATAGGCGGCAATCTCAAAGATGTCATCCCGGAGCAGCGGTTCGCCGCCGGTGAGAATAATGATGGGTTGTCCCACTTCTCTGATCTGATCCAGAAGTTTGAAAGACTCTTCGGTGGTGAGTTCGTCATTGTATGCGTGGTCTTCAGCCGCGGCCCGGCAATGTTTGCAGGTCAGATTGCACCGGCGGGTTGTCTCCCAGGCCACAAGGCGCAGGGTATTGTTTTTACCTGGGGCGTGAGGGGTGCCATGTCCCGGAGGGAATTTTCCGTGGGGGTGTACCATCAGCTATTCAACTCCCTTGCCACATCAATGGCTGAGTAGGTCATGATAATATCGGCCCCGGCCCGTTTGATGGACAACAATGCTTCCATGATCATGGCTTTGCCGTCCACCCATCCCATCATTTCAGCCGCCTTGATGATGGAGTATTCTCCGGATACATTATATGCGGCCACAGGCAGATCAATTTCTTCTCTTACTCTGTAAATGATATCCAAGTAGGAGAGCGCCGGTTTTACCATGATGATATCCGCACCTTCTTGAATGTCCATGGTGGCTTCCCGGATCGCTTCAAGGGAATTGGCCGGATCCATCTGGTAGGTTTTGCGGTTCCCGAATTGGGGTGCGGATTCCGCAGCTTCCCTGAAAGGGCCGTAAAAGGCAGACGCGTATTTCACTGCATAGGACATGATGGGCACATGGGAAAACCCCTCGTCATCCAGGGTGCCTCTGATTTCAGCCACGCGACCGTCCATCATGTCGGAAGGGGCCACCATATCGGCACCCGCCTGCACATGGGAAAGCGCCGTTTTTGCAAGCAGATCCAGGGTGGAATCATTGTCAACGGTGCCGTCATCCATGACCATGCCGCAGTGACCGTGATCCGTGTATTCACACAGGCAGACATCGGTGATCACGGTTAGATCCGGTACCTGTTCTTTAACGGCTGAAATCGCTTTTTGCACGATACCGTCATGGGCATAGGCCTGGGTGCCAAGACAGTCTTTTTTATCGGGAATACCGAACAGCATGATGCCCGGGATGCCTGCATCTTTGGCTTGCTTTGCCGTGGCGACAATGTGATCGCAGGAGAGCTGGAACTGGCCGGGCATGGAATTGATGGGCTTTTTAACGGATTTGCCTTCAACCGCAAAAAGGGGAAGAATCAGATCGTCTCTGGAAAGTTTCGTCTCCCTGATCATCCGTCGGAAATTGGCCGTGGCCCGAAGCCGTCTGCCTCTGTATTCGGGAAACAGCATTATACATTCTCCTTTTTGATCTCTTCATCCGTAAGATAACAGGCAGGATCAGAATCCCAGGGATCATTGGCAACGGATTCGGCCCTGGCCCTGAAATTACCTGCACAGATATCCAGCCACCGGCATTGGGCGCATCTGCCTTTGACGTGTTTTTTCTTTTCTTTCATTTTCATCAAAAATTCGTTTTCAGGATCTGTCCAGAGTTCGCTGAAGGGTCTGTCCTTGATGTTGCCGAAACTGATCTCCCGCCAGAACTGGTCCGGGTGGACTTCACCATCCCAGGAGATGCAACCGATGCCCCGGCCCGAATTGTTGCCTTCGTTCATCTCAAGCAGTTCGAGTACTTCGGCGGCCCGTTTGGGGTCTTCCTTGAGTAGCCGCTGGTACAGGTAAGGACCGTCTGCATGGTTGTCCACGGTAAGGACCTCCTTGGGCTTGTTGCGGTCGTGAAGGTCCTTTGTGCGGTCCATAATCAGGTCAAGTACCTGGCGGGTTTCCTCGTGGTTTAAATCCTCCTTGGCAATTTCCTGGCCGCGGCCGGAGTAAACTAAGTGGTAAAAACAGGCTCTGGGGATATTTTTTTCTTCCAGCAGATCAAAAATGCCCGGGATGTCCTGTACATTTCTTTTATTGATGGTAAATCTCAGCCCCACCTTAATACCTGCTTCCTGGCAGTTGTCAACGGCCTGCAATGCTTTTTTATACGCGCCGGCAACGCCCCTGAATTTGTCATGGGTGGCTTCAAGTCCGTCCAGGCTGATCCCCACATAGGAGAGCCCCACATCTTTGAGCTGCTTTGCCTTCTCTTTGGTGATCAGGGTGCCGTTGGTTGAGATAACAGCCCGCATGCCCTTGGATACGGCATACTGAGCATATTCCACAAGGCGTGGATGCATCAGCGGTTCCCCGCCGGAAAACAGCAGCACCGGTACCCCAAATTCTGCCAGGTCATCCATCATGGCAAGACTTTGTTCGTGGGTCAGTTCATTGTCATAGGCAATATTTTCAGACTGGGCATAGCAGTGAACACACTTCAGGTTGCATCGCCGGGTCATATTCCAGACCACCACCGGCTTTTTGTCTTTTGAGAACTGAAGCAGATGAGAGGGTAATTTGCCTGAATGTCTTGAATAGCGTAACGTATCCGAGGGTTCCACCGTGGCGCAGTAAAGTTTTGAAATTCCAATCATTTTATCTCTTTTCTGATAAGATCGTTGAGGTAAGTTTCGTGGTCGGTTAATGCATCTTTTGACAGGGAAAATCTTGTTTTTCCTGTCTTTTCCCGGATCAGATTAAATCCGTCAAAAAAATCCGTGTATATTTTTGAAAGAATCTCATCCGTGGTCGCGTTGTGCTCTATAAACTGCTGGATGAAAAAATCCGCGGCATCTTCTTCGAACACGACATTTAAATCATAGTTTTTGGATATTTCCAATTCCATCTCTTTGACGTTATCATAGAATTTTTTGACCTGTCTAACCGCATCATCTATTTCCATGACATGGGCCGTATAATACTGAACCACCATTTTTGTGCGAATCTGCGTTAAGGTCAGGCCGTGGCGGATGGAAAAGATTTTCCAGTTCTTTTTTACATATTCATTGATATGATTTGAAAAAAGGATCAACGCATGGTTATATTCGGCCGCGTATTTTTCTTTGTCATTGCCCTGGACAAGATCCTTTAACACTTGTTCGGGGTGTCTCAGCACCTGTTTGGTGACTGCAAATTGACCGACGGATTCGGAAGGTAGTTTTTCTTCAAAGCAGAGCATGGCGTCTTCAATCACGGATACAAGCCCCCGGGCACCGGTATTTTCCTTGTGCGCCCTTTCCGCCAGCTCATCTAACGCCTCGTCGGTGAACAGCAGATCAATCCCATATGATTTAAAATCAAGGCGTTTGCTTAAGATCACCGGGTTGTTGGGCATTTTCAGGATGTCGTAAAGATCTTTTTGGGTCAGTTCGTCCAGGACACAGCGCACCGGTACCCTGCCGATAAATTCGGACTCAAATCCGTAGGCCACCAAATCCTCTGACCGGGTCTCTTTTAAAAGCTCATTGTCTTTTCTGGTATGACTGAGCGAGGCACCGAACCCGATGGCCTGTTTGCTCAATCGTTTCTTCACCACATCCGTCAAACCTGAAAATGCGCCTGACAGGATAAACAGAATATTGGCGGTATTCACCCGTCTGGCCGAACGTTTCCCGGTTCTCTGGAATGCCTCAAGCTCCTGCATCATGGATACGGGATCATGGGGCACCTTTAGATCTACGTCGGTCTCTTCCATGGGCTTGAGCAGGGCCCGCTGGACGCCTGTCCGGGATATCTGAGCACCTAAAACATTGGGGCTGGCAGCTATTTTGTCCACTTCATCTACGTAAACAATACCACACTCAGCAAGTTCAATGTCATCCTTCGCTTCTTTGACCAGATCCCGGATCAAATCCTCGACATCCCCACCCACATATCCGGTTTCGGAAAATTTGGTGGCATCGGCTTTGACAAAAGGCACCCCTATTTTTTTGGCGATAAGTTTGATCAGATAGGTCTTGCCAATACCGGTGGGGCCGAGTAGCAGGATATTGCTTTTAATATTACCCGTGATCTTGAATGGTTCCGTGATCATGGTTTCCTGGTGACGGATTCGGTTGAAATGAGTGCATATTTTTGTGGCAAGTACGGATTTAGCCTTGTCCTGCCGGATAACGTACTGGTCTAAGTAACTGATCAGTTCCTTAGGCTTGATATTAAAATCAATCAGTTTTTTTTTGCCCGACTCAGGTGTTGTGCCGGTAATGGTCTCCTGCTGGGGCTGGATGGAAGGTGTCAGAATTTTAACATTTCCACCAAATCTTTTGTTCAGAAATTCCCCAAGCTCTTTTTCAATTTTTTTCGGGTCAGGCCCGGTGGCATCATTGTGATAAGTCATAATTATTTATAATAAGCTTGTCTGACCATAATTCAAGGAGATAGTGTGACGGCCTATTTCTTTTTTTCCTTAAAGTATTCACAGGGCTTTCCCGAAGACTGGAATACTGTGACACTGGGCAGTTGGCGGCTTTTAAACCCCAATGCCCTGCATCCGTTTGGGTGGGCCGGTTCCCAGGTGACATAAAAAAATCGGCACTTGTAACAATTTCTTTTATCGTCTTCGTTCATAGCAGCCTATAAAAAAAGCCGCGGCATAATTGCCGCGGCTTTGAATTTTTGGTGCCGAAGGGGAGATTTGAACTCCCACGGGTCGCCCCACACGCCCCTCAAGCGTGCGTGTCTACCTATTCCACCACTTCGGCAAAAAAATTGTTTTTATTCATTCTGCTGCCGGTATCTGCTGTCCTGCTGGCGCAGATGCGTCCTTCATGACACTGGACTGTGACTGATGCCCTGACATATAGGCCAAAGTTAGAGATGTGATCATGAAGATAATGGCCACGGCCGTGGTAATTTTGGTCAGGATGTTTGCTGGGCCTGCTGCTCCGAAGAGAGCCTGGCTACCTGCACCACCCATGGATACGCCCATTTCTGCGCCTTTACCGGTCTGCAATAGCACAACAAGTATCAAAAATATGCAAACGCTAACGTGTATTGTCACTAAAATACTAGTCATATTATAAAGTGTCTAAAACCTAATAATTTTATTAAAATCTTCCGGGTTCAGGCTCGCGCCGCCAACCAATGCACCATCTACATCTTCAAGTTGCATCAGGTCTTTGATGTTGCCGGGTTTTACCGATCCGCCGTATAAAATCCGGATTTTTGCAGCCAGATCTTCTGCGTATTTTTCCTTGAGCAGGGTTCTTAAAAATCCATGCACTTCTTTAACCTGCTCGGGTCCTGCGGTCTTTCCGGTACCAATTGCCCATACCGGCTCATAAGCCAGGATAAGAGAATCAAGTTCCTTGAGATCAAAGCCTTTTAACCCATCTGATATCTGTTTGTCAAGAATAAAAAACGTTTTATCAGCCTCTCGCTGGCTTTCCGTCTCTCCGATGCACATCACCGGGATTAGTCCTGCATCAAGGGCGGCCCGAATCTTAAACCCGACAATTTCGTCTGTTTCACCAAAGTACTGTCTACGTTCGGAATGGCCGATAATGACGTAGTCAGCGCCAGCATCCCTGATCATTTCTCCGGACACTTCACCGGTAAACGCCCCTTCCTTGCCTGGGTAAATGTTCTGGGCCCCCAGTCGGACCGGGGAATTTTCACCCAAGGCGGCAGCGACCAAGGGCAAAGACAATGCTGTGGGGGCAATCATAATATCAACGCCTTGAGCCCCCTTGCTTAAGTCTGCCAGCTGTTTTGCCGCAGCAACAGCCTGGGTACCGGTTTTGTACATTTTCCAGTTGCCGGCAATCAATGGAGTTCTGATCGCAGTTTCTGTCATTTTTTCCTCCTTTAAAGGGCGTTGCCCACCATGTCAGCCAGATCAACCATGCGGTGTGAGTAACCTGCCTCGTTGTCGTACCAGGAAAAGATTTTTACCATCTCGCCATTGATGACATCCGTGCAGGCGCCATCAACAATGGAAGACAGTGGGCAGGAATTATGATCAATGGATACCAGGGGCGTGTCGAAATAGCCCAGATATCCCTTAAGGTTGGTTTCAGATGCCTTTTTAAGGGCTTGGTTTATCATTTCCTTGGTCAGACCTTTTTTTTCGGTGGTGATCACGAGATCCACAAGGGATACATTGGGTGTGGGTACCCTCACGGCAAGGCCGTTGAGTTTACCTTCAAGCTCGGGCAACACCAGGGAAACCGCTTTGGCGGCACCTGTGGTGGTGGGAATTATGGACAGGGCGGCGGCCCTTGCCCGGCGCAGGTCCTTGTGGGGAAAATCAAGCAGGCGCTGGTCACCGGTGTAGGAGTGGATCGTGGTCATAAGCCCGCATACAATACCGAAATTCTCCAGTAGCACCTTGGCTACGGGTGCCAGGCAGTTGGTGGTGCACGATGCATTGGACAGAATATGATGGGCACCGGGATCGTAATCTTCATGGTTTACGCCCATGACAATGGTGACATCCGGATCTTTGGCAGGCGCTGAAATAATAACTTTTTTGGCTCCGCCTTCAAGATGCTTGCCTGCGGTTTCGCGATTTCTGAAAAGACCCGTGCACTCCAGAACAATATCTACACCGGCATCCGCCCAGGCAATCTGCGCAGGATCTTTTAACGCGGTTACCAAAATCTGTTTTCCATCCACGGCAATGAACCCTTCTCCATGTCTGATCTCGTTAGGCAAGCGTCCGTGGACAGAGTCATATTTGAGTAAATGGGCAATGGTTTCGGTGTCTGTTAGATCATTAACGGCCGCAACGTCAATTGCATCATTTTCCAAAGCAGCCCGAAAGACCATGCGTCCGATTCTGCCGAATCCGTTAATTCCTATTTTTACAGTCATTATTAGCCTCCTTCAAAAATGAAAATGATGTCCACACCCGAAAGGGGAAAACGAGCATGGTGCAGGTTAGGATAAGGACCGTCTGGTCCCTTTCAGGATGTCGCTGGCAAGGGAAATGCTTTTTTTCCCGTGTTCAATCAGGGCTGCAGTCAATGCTTTAATCTCCATCTTCTCTCGGCTTGTTACGGCTTTGAGAAGAATGGGCAGGTTGACGCCTGAAATCACCTCCACCTTTCCTTCTTCAAGAAAGGCATAGGCCAGGTTTGAAGGTGTACCCCCGAACATGTCGGTTAAAATAATAACGCCATTTTCGCAATAGACCTTTTTAATACCCCGTTTAATTTTATTTCGTAAGCTTTCCGGATCCTGTTTGATGTCTATGGATATGGCTTCAAGTTTTTCTTGCTTGGCCCCCAGAATGAATTCTAGGGTATCAATCAATGCTCCACCCAAATTCGCATGGGTGACAATTAAAATTCCCGTCATAGTTTGCCTGTTATGTTTCTTTGATATCTCTGTCAATATCTCTGTGTTGCAAGCTTGGGTTCAAACCCTTTTTCATCAGCCGTTCAAATACGGCTCGGGAAATGGCGACACTGCGGTGGCGGCCACCGGTACAGCCCAAAGCTAATGTTAGATATGCCTTATTCTCCTTTTCGTATAAAGGAATGAGATAGTCAATGAGATTGTTATATTTTTTTAAAAAGGTTTTTGTCTCCGGATTTTCCAGAACAAATTTTTTTACCGCATCGGATTCTCCGTTATGGATTTTGAGCTCCGGCACAAAATAGGGATTGGCCAGAAACCGCAGATCCACCACAATATCCGCATCCACCGGGATACCGTATTTGTAGCCAAAAGACATTATGTTCAGTTTCATAATGCTTTTGAAACCGGTCTCCTTGGACACAAGACGCTGTATTTCTGCTTTAAGCTGATGCACATTGAAATTAGTAGTGTCAATGATCTGGTGGGCCAGTTTGCGGATGGCAGCCATCCCCTGTTTTTCAGACTTGATGCTGTCCAAAAGGTTCTTTTCATCTCCCAGAGGGTGGTGCCTTCGGGTTTGACTAAACCGTTTGACCAAGGTTTGGGTATCCGCTTCAAGGAATATGATGACCGGAGAAAACCCCATTTCTTCTAAAGCAGAGACGCCTGAAACAAACGTATTTGTAAAGGTTTTTGACCGCATATCCATCACAAAGGCTGCACCCTTAACCTTGGCGCTTTCTCCTAACGGAAGTTCAAGCACCTTTGGCACAAGTTCCATGGGCATGTTGTCAATGCAGTAAAAGGATGCATCTTCAAATGCCTGGGCGACAGTTGTCTTCCCGGAACCTGAGATGCCGGTGATGATATAAACCTTGAGGTTTTCCATTGTCAAAATTCTTCGTCATTCTCCAGAATGATTTGATGAATCTGTTCGGTTGAACCTGCCGATAACAGTCGTTCTTTAAACTGAGCCATTTTCAGCAGCTTTGAAATCTGGGCAAGAACTTTCAAATGCCCCCCTGTGGAATGTTCGGGTGTTAAAAGCAGAAAGAAAAGATGGACCGGTCGGTTATCCAAAGAATCAAATTCGATTCCTTTGATGCTGCGCCCAAATCCCACAGCAATAGATTTCACCGTCTCCAGTTTGCCGTGGGGTATCGCGATTCCACCGCCGATGCCTGTGGAACCTAAATGTTCCCGTTCCAGCAGGACTGCTGTAACATCTTCGATTTCGGCCCCTGCCACGGGTGAAACAGCCCGGGACAGTTCTTCTATAGCCTCCGATTTGTTTTTGGCTTTCAGGTCTGCGATAATAGCGTCCAGCTTTAGAATGTCACTGATTTTCATTGGTTCCGACCATCCTATCCTTGGGGAGCGATTAGTCCCAATTTTCCGTTATTATGTTTATAAATCACATTGACTTGTTCTGTGCGGGCATTCGTAAATACATAAAAAGATTTTTTGCCCGATTCCAGTTCAATCACCGCGTCTTCAATGTCCATGGGTTTTGTTTCAAGAGGCTCTTCAATAATATCGACCACGTCTTTGGGTAGTGGTTCATCTATGCTGAACTCCCGGGTATCGGTCAGGCTTGTCTTATTGCCTGACATGTGTTTTTTTTCTTTTTCCTTGTGTTTTGTGATTTGGCCTTTGATTTTATCCGCTAAAATATCAATGGTGGCATACATGCTTTCGGACGCTTCCTTTGCATGGATGTTAAGCGTCCCGCTGGTTAAGGTGAGTTCGGCAATATGTCTTATTTTTTCAACGCTTAAGACTACATTGGCCTCGGCCGGACCATCCAGCATCTTGTCAAACCGTTTAAGTTTTTTGTGTACATAGGATTTCAGGGAATCAGATGCTTCTATTTTCTTGAACGTGATGGTAACCTGCATAGATTAGCTCTCCCTATAGTTGTTTTCGTTTATTGGACGGCAGAATATTGAGCACCTTTCTGTATTTTGCCACGGTTCGCCGGGCAATCTGAATGTCTGACTCCTGCAGAATTGCGGCGATTTTATCATCACTTAAAGGTGCGTTGGGATCTTCATTGTCAATGAGTTGTACTATTCTCTCCTTGACACTGGCCGATGCCATGGAAGGCCCATCACCGCGCCCTATGGAACTATTGAAAAAATATTTCAACTCAAACAGTCCCTGGGGGGTGTACGCATATTTGTTAGTGGTCACCCGGCTGATCGTAGACTCATGCATTTCAATATCTTCGGCAATATCTTTTAAAATTAAAGGCCGAAGATAGGCAATGCCCTTCTCAAAAAATTCTCTTTGAAATTTTATGATGCTTTCCATGACCAGATAGATGGTTTTCTGGCGTTGATGAATGGATTTTATCAGCCAGGAGGCGGACTGCATCTTTTCATTAAGATAGGTCTTGGTTTCCTTGGGGATTTTTTTGCCGGTGGCCACAGCGTCCCTGTAGAATCTTGAAATTCTTAATTTGGGAAGGCCGTCATCGTTCATAACAATTTTGAAGTCATCACCGATTTTGTAAACGTAAATGTCAGGGGTGATGTAGGCGGGTTCATCTGTAGTAAATTTCCTGCCGGGTTTGGGTTCAAGAAATTGAATAATTTTCACTGCGGCCCGTACATCATCAACGGAAATTTTAAGGGCCTTGGCAATTTTTTTGCTGTTCCTGTTTTCCAGATTTTTTAGATGATCCGTAATGATCCGGGTGATGATCTCGTTTTCAATGCCAAGTTGCCGGACTTGAATCAAAAGCGTCTCGCACAGGTTTCTGGCACACACCCCGGGGGGGTCAAAGGTCTGGAGCACAGCCAGCACCTTTTCAACGGTTTGGATGTCGGCCTTGGCGGCCTGGGCCACTTCCTCCACGTCGGCGCATAAATATCCGTCCCGGTTCAGATTGCCAATGATGACGTGACCAAGGCGTTCCTCTGTGTCCGGCAGATCCGAAAGCATCAACTGCCACTTCAAATGCGCCTCAAGGGTTTGTTTCTCAGAGGTGAAAGCCTCGTAATTGGGGGCTTCGCTGTTTTCAGACTCCGTGTATATTCTACCGGTGGAGTTATATTCATTAATATAGTTTTCCCAATCCGTATCCGAGCGCACCCGCTCTTCAATCGTAACTTCCTTGACAGGGGCTTCGGTTTCGGTTTCCCGGGTTTCGGTTTCCTGGGCAGTGATGGCTTTGTCAGAGGTTTCATCAATGGAGACTTCGTCAAGCGCCGGATTTTGCTCCATTTCCTGCTGGATCATTTCGGCAAGTTCAAGCCGGGATAGCTGAAGCAGTTTGATGGCTTGCTGGAGCTGGGGTGTCATGACCAGCTGTTGAGTCAATGCAAGGCTTTGTTGTAATCCAAGTTCCATGATTAAAGTCTAAAGTTGTCTCCCAGGTAAATTCGTTTGGCTATTTTGCTTGAAATAATTTTTTCCGGCGGACCTGATTCCATAACCACGCCCTGGCTCATGATGTAAGCTGTGTCGCATACGCCTAATGTTTCCCTGACATTATGGTCGGAAATTAATATTCCGATGCCTTTGTTCGTAAGCTGGGATATAATCTGCTGGATGTCAATGACAGCCAAAGGATCAATACCGGCAAAGGGTTCATCCAGCAGGATGAACAAGGGATCTGTTGCAAGCACCCTTGAAATTTCCAGACGGCGTCTCTCTCCACCGGATAAGGAGGCAGCCTTTTGACCGGCTAAGGCCAGTATCCCCAGTTCTTCCATCAGGTTTTCGGCTTTTTGGTTGATATTCGTAACTTTTTTATCAATAACCTCCAGAATGGCCGTTATATTTTCCTTGACGGTCAGTTTTTTGAATATAGACATCTCTTGGGGTAGGTAACCAATGCCCTTTCTTGCCCTCACATACATGGGGTCTCGGGTAATATCCTCCCCGTCAAGATGAACAGTTCCTTTTTCCGGCCGGATCATGCCAACGGTCATATAGAAGGTGGTGGTCTTGCCGGCACCGTTAGGGCCCAAAAGCCCGGTCACCCGGCCCTGGTCCACACTCAAGCTGACCTGATCCACTACGGTTTTACCGCCATAGGTCTTCACAAGATTTTCCAGTACCAATCGACTCATCTATAAAGACCCGTCTTGGTCTTCGGCATCAAAAAAGGCTTCAACCTTGGTTTTTTCTGTACTTTCCACAACCACCCGGTTCTGGACCTTAAACAGGGTGATCTTTTTGCCGGTGATCCAGCTTTTTCCCGTAAGCAGACGGGCTTGTTCCCCGGTGAGTACCAGTATCTCATCTGCAGTGTCATAATCCGCCTGATCTGAGAATGCTTTGCGTTCCCCTTCGGTATATTCCACATTGCCCGTGGCAAGAATTCGTTTAACGTTTGACTGGCCTTCCTTTTTAGTCTTTGAGGTATGGAAAAACACCTTGACCGAATCTGCTAAAAGCACACTGTCTGCCCGAACTGCTTTCACTTTTCCCATGAATTCCACCATGGACTGGTCTTTGCTGGCGATCATTTTATCCGAAGTGATTTTCAGGTCAGCCGGCGGCTGCTGTTTATCAGCGGTTTTGTTTTCCTGGGCTGCCAAGGATACTTGTGTGAAAAGAGACAACAGTATCAGCAATAAACCCAAAGAGATATTATAATATGTTGGAATTCTGACTATTTTCACTAAAATTTCCTTCTACGTGTCCTTTTAAGATGATCAGATTCTGTTCTAGCAGGATTTCCATGCTGTCAGCTTCTATTACGGAATCTTCGTCATCAACTGTAACCCTTAAATCTGAGCGTATTATATGTGCTTCTTTGGCATAATGCAATGTTTCACTTGTCAGGGTGTAGTGCTGATACTGGATAGTGACATGCCTTGAAAAGGTCATGTCATGGGTCTTGGTGTTGAGCTCTCCCTGGTCTGCTGTGAGGTGAACTTGGGTATTCTGCTTTGTGTAGAAAATAATGTCCACATCTTTGAGTACAGCCTTGTTTCGGTCTTTGAGCAGGGTGGCACTGGATGCTTTGAGCTTCCATTCGGTGATGCCGTTTTTTTTGGAGATCTGTTCAAGTGCGTTAAGTTTAAGCGCAGCTTTGTCATCCACCTCAATATTTTCAAGTTCAATGGGTGTGGTGAGCAGGTGGTTGATGTAATAATAAAGACCTAACCCCGCAAGAATGAGGCCTAAAAGCAGAACTATGGGAAGTATCAGCTTTTTTTTGCCGCCGCGGCTCATGATAGAAACCTTGAAACAGACGTCTCCCAAAGGCCTTTGGCTTTGAGGATGGCTTCACAGACCTGGCGGACAGCCCCTTTTCCCCCGGGCAGATCCGTAATCATATGTGCCTGGGTTTTAACTTCAGCCGGGGCGTCGGCCACGGTAAAAGCAAATCCGGCCCGGGTCATGGCCGGCAGATCGATCAGGTCATCTCCCATGAATGCAATCTGTGCCAGGCTTATTTGGGTGCTTGCAGATATGGATGCCAATGCCTTGGCCTTGTCGCTGGTACCGTCAAAAACCAGGGTGATGCCTAAATTGTCGCACCGATGGCGCAGGGCTCCGGAGACCCTTGCCGTTACAATCCCGACGTTAATGCCTGCCTCCATGAGCAGGCGGATGCCAAGGCCGTCTTTGGCGTTAAAGCTTTTGATCTGTTCCCCTGTGTCTGTATAGGTGATGCTGCCGTCGGTGAGCACCCCGTCCACATCTAACAGCAGCAGCCGGATATTTGCCAATTGTGTTGTCATAGGGATTGTCCTGCAGCTTTTCTAATATTGACCAGATGGGTCAAAAGGTTTTTCATCTGATCCAGGGGAATGGAGTTCGGTCCGTCGCACAGGGCTTTGTCCGGATCGGGGTGGGTTTCCATGAACAGGCCGTGGGCACCGCAGGCCACTGCGGCCTTAGCAAGGGGGGCGACAAACTGTCTTTCCCCTGCCGATGCATTGCCGCTGCCGCCGGGAAGCTGAACGCTGTGGGTGGCATCAAAAATCACGGGCATGCCCAATTCCCGTAAGGTATGTATGGATCTGAAATCCACCACAAGGTTGTTATACCCGAAACAGGTGCCGCGTTCCGTAATGGCAATGTCCCGGTTCCCTGTGGATTTGGCTTTTTCAACAATATTCTGGCAGTCGGCCGGCGCAAGAAACTGGCCCTTTTTGATGTTCACGGGTTTGCCTGTCCTGCAGGCCGCTAAAATCAGGTCTGTCTGGCGGCATAAAAAGGCTGGAATCTGGATGATGTCGAGCACTTGAGCCGCTTTTTCAGCCTGGTCAGGCAGGTGGATATCCGAAATGACGGGGATGCCCAGTTCTGTTTTAATCTGTTTTAGGATCTTAAGGCCATGTTCCGGGCCAGGTCCCCTGAAGGACTGGATGGACGTGCGGTTGGCCTTGTCATAGGAGGCTTTGAAAATATAAGGGATACCTAAGTCGCTTGTGACCTGTTTCAGGTATTTTGCAATGCCAAGGCTTGTGTCTAAGTCCTCTATTACACAGGGGCCGGCAATGAGAAAAAAATAATTTGGGTCGTTCCGGGTCAGGTCAAAAAAAAAGTTTGTCATAGGGCATATCCTTAAAACGAGAAAAATAATGATCACCCTAATTATTATTCGTCCGGGTAAATGTCAAGATGGATCAGTGCCAGGGAAAATTCCTTGATAAGAAAGGCGTTTGCTGATATCTTAAGTTGATTTTTAATGTAGCCGTCTAACGTCTTGAAAAGTAAGGTTGTTTGATGAAAAGAATACTGTTTCTGATTATATTTCTGGTAATTGTCGTGCCTGTGGGCTGGGTTCTGTTTTGTAAATATGAGGGAGAGCCTCCCATCGCAGACATCAGTCTGCCCTCCCAGTATCTTAAACAATCCTATGAAATAAATATGACCGCAACGGATAACGGCGCAGGTTTAAAGCATGTAACGGTCTCCCTGGTGCAGAAGGATAATGAAAAAGTCCTTTTGGATAAATCTTATCCCCCCTCTTCCATTCTGTCTTTGTTCAGCGATAATATTACCCTTTCAGACAACTTTATTATTCCCGTTGAAACGCGTAAATACGGCATGAGCGACGGCCAGGCCGTTATCCGGATTGTTGTAACGGATTATGCCTGGCGTAAATGGGCCAAAGGCAACCGCTTTTACGAAGAGCGGCCGGTGATCATTGATACGGTGGCGCCACGACTCCAGGTTCTGACCTCCCAGCATAATATATCCAGGGGCGGTGCCGGCCTTGTGATTTACAAACTTGATGAAGAAAATGTTCAAAGCGGTGTCAGGGTGGGGGATAACTTTTTCCCCGGATATTCCGGTGTGTTTAATGACCCCATGGTGGTCACGGCTCTATTTGCTCTGGATTATAACCAGGGGCCGGATACCCGTATTGTCGTAGAAGTCCGGGACCCGGCCGGAAATGAGACCAAACGCGGATTTTATCATTATATCAAAGATAAGAATTTTCGACCCGACACCCTGAACATCTCAGACGGTTTTCTGGAATTCAAAATGCATGATTTTGACCTGGGCCCCAAGGAACCGCAATTTTTGACGGAACAGAATCCTTTGCTGGCAAAATTCTTATATATTAACGAGACCCTTCGTCAGCAGAATGTGGAAACCGTAGCTAAAGTACCTTCGGACACCCGTGCCGAATTGATGTGGGACGGTCGTTTCAACCGTCTTCCCGGGGCTGCCAACCGGGCGCGTTTTGCCGATAAGCGTACATATAAATATAATGGAAAAGTGATTAGTCACTCCACCCATTTAGGCATTGATCTGGCTTCCACCGCCAATGCGCCGGTGGGCGCGGCCAACAATGGACGGGTGATCATGGCGGAAAATGTCGGCATTTTCGGCAATACCATCATCATTGACCACGGGCTTGGTCTTGCCAGCCTTTATGCCCATTTAAGCCAGATGAACGTGGCTAAAGGCGATATGGTTAAAACGGACGATATCATTGGCCGAACAGGCTTAACCGGGCTTGCCGGAGGAGATCACCTGCATTTTTCCATGATGCTTCACAATGTGTTTATCAACCCCGTGGAATGGTGGGATGCGGCCTGGATAAAAAATAATATCACCTCAAAAATTGAGTCTGTTAAAGAACAGATTCAGTAAACGTATAACTTTTTTAGAAAATCAGGACAATTCAAATCATGAGCACCTGTCAGGTGAATAAGACCTATGAAGAGATAAACGCCAAAATTGCGGCCGGCCAGGCCGTTGTCGTAACGGCGGAAGAGATTATTGATATTGCGGAAAAAGAAGGCATTGTGGAAGCGGCCCGCAAAGTGGATGTCGTGACCACAGGAACTTTTGCGCCCATGTGTTCTTCAGGTGCATTTATAAACATCGGCCAGTCCACGCCTGTGATTCGTACGACCAAAACCTGGTTTAACAATGTACCGGCCTATTCGGCCATTGCAGCGGTGGACTGCTATCTGGGGGCTACGGCTGTTTGTGAAGAGGATCCCCTGAATAAATATCACCCAGGAGAGTTCAATTACGGGGGCGGGCATGTCATCCAGGATCTTGTGGCCGGCAAACAGGTGCATTTGAGGGCAGAGAGCTATGGTACGGATTGTTATCCCAATCTCGCAATTGAGAAAACAGTCACCTTAAAGGATTTGCCCAATGCCATGCTGTGTAACCCGAGAAACGCATATCAGAATTATAATTGCGCCATCAACCGGTCGGACAAGACAAAGTACACGTATATGGGCACCCTTAAACCCAATGTGAGCAACGCCAACTATTCCACGTCCGGTTGTTTAAGCCCTTTGTTCAACGATCCCTATTTGAAAACCATCGGGTTGGGTACAAGGATTTTTCTGGGCGGAGCCCAAGGGTACGTGACCTGGACCGGTACCCAGCATAAAAAAGATGTGGACAGAGGCCTTAACGGTGTGCCCTTAAGCGGGGCCGGGACCTTGTCCGTTATCGGAGACCTGAAGCAGATGTCACCTGAGTGGCTGGTCGGGCAGAGCATCCGAGGCTATGGGGTGTCCCTGTCTGTGGGACTTGGCATCCCCATTCCCATCTTAAATGAAGAGATCCTCAAATATACGTCCGTGTCCGACGAAGAGATTTTTACCCAGATTATCGACTACGGCCATGATTACCCCAAGGGCATCTCCAAGTCCTACGGCCAGGTCAGTTATGCCGAACTTAAAAGCGGGACCATCACCATCAAAGGCGAAAGTGTTCCCACAGTGCCTTTGTCCAGTATGGTCAAGGCAAGAAAGATTGCCAATATTCTGAAAACTGAAATCCAGAAATCCAGATTTTACATTGGAGTCCCCCAGCATCTGTTCTGTTAAACGACTTGGGGATAGTTAAAATTATGTGCTGCCTTTCCACGATAAAAGGAGGAGTGCGTAAGCGCTCTTCGGTCAAAAATAATTTACAAAAAAGAAGCAAAAAATGAGTAAAAAAAAGAAAAGCACCTGGCGGGAGAATATTGAAGCAATTCTCATTGCCATTGTGATTGCTTTGTTTATCCGTACCTTTCTTGTTCAGGCCTTTAAGATCCCTTCCGGTTCAATGCTTGAGACGCTTCAGATCGGTGACCAGATTCTTGTAAATAAATTTATTTACGGGGTGAAAATTCCCTTTACCAACGGAAAGACCCTGATTCCGGTGAAAAATCCCCAGCGCAACGATGTTGTGGTGTTCAAATATCCGGAAGATCCGTCCAAGGATTACATCAAGCGGGTGATTGCCGTTGCAGGCGATACCCTGGAAATTGTGAATAAAAAACTGTATGTTAATGACCAACTTGTCACTGACCAGCCCTGGGCCCAGTACAAGGATTCCCGGATTTTGCCGGGTCAGATCACCACCCGGGATAATTTAAGAAAAATCACCGTGCCGTCCAACAAGCTTTTTGTCATGGGAGACAACCGGGACAACAGCCATGACTCGCGATTCTGGGGCTTTGTGGATTTGAGTGAAGTGCGGGGCGAAGCCATCATTATTTACTGGTCCTGGGACAAGGCGAATTTCAGCGTCCGTTTCAGCCGGATCGGCACACTGCTGTTTTAAGGAATATATACACATGCGGTTTGAAAAAAAAGATATTCTGGATATTGATTCCCTGAGCCGTGAGGAAATCGCTTATGTCCTGGACACGGCCCGGGGGATGAAGGAAATCTCCCAGCGGGCCGTTAAAAAAGTGCCCACCCTTCGGGGCAAAACCATTGTGCTTTTTTTCCAGGAGCCGTCAACCCGGACCAAGCTGTCCTTTGAACTGGCCGGTAAGCGTCTTTCCGCAGACACGGTGGCCATATCCAAATCTTCCTCCAGCATTGTCAAGGGGGAGACGTTAAGAGATACGGTCAGGACCCTTGAGTCCATGAAGCCTGATATCATCGTGATGCGGCATTCATCTTCGGGCGCGGCGTACCAGGTGGCAAAATGGGTAAAATGCTCGGTTATCAACGCCGGAGACGGTACCCATGCCCATCCCTCCCAGGCCCTTTTGGATATGATGACCATCCAGGAAGAGAAGGGCAGCTTTGAGGGGTTGAAGGTTTCCATTGTGGGCGATATTTCCCATTCCAGGGTGGCCCGGTCCAATATTATCGGTTTGTCCAGAATGGGGGCAAAGGTTACCCTTTGTGCGCCCGGGACCATGATTCCCGTCGGTATTGAGCAGATGGGATGCACCGTAGCCCGGGATATGGATGCCTGTGTGGCAGGTGCGGATGTGGTTATGATGCTTCGGATTCAAAAGGAACGCCAGGGCAGCCAACTTTTTCCAAGTGAGCGCGAGTATGCGGCGCTTTACGGGTTGAATCAGGCACGCCTGGACCTGGTGGCAAAGGATGCTTTGATCATGCATCCGGGACCGTTGAACCGGGGCGTTGAAATTTCAAGCCTGGTGGCGGATGGTGAACAATCCGTAATTTTAGACCAGGTGACCAATGGGGTGGCCCTTCGCATGGCTCTTTTTTATCTGGTGTCAGGAGGTAATAAAAATGCAGATTCAAATTAAAGGTGTCCGGGTTATTGATCCTGGTAACATTGAGGGTATCAGGGACATCAGTATAAAAGACGGGCTGTTTGAGGCGGTGTCGGAACCGGGACAGTTGCCGGAAGTTGCCAAAGCGTCGGAAGATGTCAAAGTGATTGACGGTCAGGGCCTGATTGCCGTGCCGGGACTCATAGACGTGCATGTTCATTTGCGGGAGCCCGGGCAGGAATATAAAGAAACCATAGAGACCGGTTTAAAGGCTGCGGCTGCCGGCGGAATTACCGCGGTCTGCGCCATGCCCAATACCAACCCTGTGAATGACAATGCCCAGGTGACCTCCTTTATCCTTTCCCAGGCGAAAAAGGCAAATGCGTCCAGGGTATATCCGGTGGGGGCCATTTCCAGAAATCTTGAAGGGGAAAGGCTCAACGACATTGCGGATATGAAAAAAGCCGGAATTTGGGCTGTGACCGATGACGGCATGCCGGTTACCGATTCCCAGCTCATGCGACGGACCCTGGAATACTGCAAGTCCCTGGATATCCCTGTGCTCGTTCATGCCGAAGACAAGCGCCTTGCCGATGGCGGATCCATGAACGAAGGGCTGCCGGCCACGGTGATGGGGATAAAAGGAATTCCCAATGCCTCGGAATCCGTCATGGTCATGCGCGATATTGCCCTGGCAGAACTGACAGGTGCCAGGGTGCATTTTTGCCACATGAGTACGGCCCAGTCCATTGAGGCCATCCGGGCGGCCAAGGCAAAGGGGGTGCATGTCACCTGTGAAACCGCCCCCCATTATTTTACCCTCACGGATGCGGATATTCCGCCCTATGATACCAATTTTAAGATGAATCCGCCCCTGCGCAGTGAGACGGACCGGGGCGCCATTATTGCGGGACTAATTGATGGCACCATTGACATAATTGCCACGGACCATGCTCCCCATGCCGAGGATGAAAAACAGGTGGAATTCGACCAGGCCGCATTCGGTATTGTGGGCCTTGAAACCTCGCTGGGGTTAAGCCTGGATCTTGTGGCCCAGGGTCATTTGACCCTGGTACAGCTGGTGGAAAAAATGGCCAAGGCCCCGGCAGATCTTATCGGGATCAACAACGATATTGTGCCGGGAAATCCGGCGGATCTCACCCTCATTAATATGGATACTGCATGGACTGTGGACCCCAATATTTTTGTGAGCAAAGGACGCAACACGCCTTTTGCGGGCCGCAGACTGACGGGTGCTGCTGTTTTGACCATTGTTGACGGCCGGATTGTTTACGCTATGGATGATTAGAATTTTCATGGCCCTTACCTTTCCCTTTGTCCAAAAATGCGATCTTTTTAAGGAGGTCCTTCTTGACGAGCAAAGATCAATGTAGTAACATTGCTACATCCTATGGGAAGGAGGTCAATATGAGTATTACAACAATTTCCAGCCGAGAATTAAATCAAGACATAGGTCGTGCAAAAAGAGAGGCTAAAAAAGGTCCGGTGATCATTACAGATCGCGGTAGACCTTCTTACGTCCTTATAACGGTTGAGGAATATCAAGTGCTCACAGGGACGCAACAAAATATTCTTGATTTACTGGCTATGCCTGGTTTAGCGGATACAGACTTTGATCCTCCCAGCTTAAAAGACTCTCTTTGCCAAGCAGCGGATTTGTCCTGATGTATTTACTTGATACGAATGTACTCTCTGAACTTAGGAAAGCAAAAACCAATAAGATAAACAAAGCCGTCGAAGCTTGGGCAGGCAATGTACCTGCTTCAACCCTGTATTTATCGGTTATTACTGTTTTAGAAATAGAATTAGGGGTGCTTCTAAAAAAGAGGAAAGATCCTCGGCAGGGAAATATACTTCGTGTTTGGTTCAACGATCATGTAATACCGACATTTAGAGCACGTATTCTTGATGTTGACACATCAATAGCCGTGAAATGTGCGATATTGCATGTTCCTGAGCCTAAATCATACCGCGATTCTCTTATTGCTGCGACGGCTATAGTACATAAACTGACAATTGTAACAAGGAATGTGTCAGATTTTATTCAGACAGGTGTTAATATAATTAATCCTTGGGACGGATAGTATGACTTTAGCAGAAAAGCTTAAATAGTAGATTTTTTAGCCCACTCTTATAAACGTGGTCCGGCCCCTATTTTATTGGGGATTCTAAACATTGAGTATTTTATTTCACCATGAAGGACATGAAGCGCATGAAGAATATACCTGGAAATCAATCTTCATGTCCTTCATGGTTTTAATTCAAAAAATATTTTAATTTTATGACATTAACCAGGGATTGACCCGGGATAAAATCTATGGCAGACGCACACCGCATTCTGGTGGTAGACGATGAACTGAGCATGCGCCAGTTCCTGGAGATGCTTCTGTCCAAAAAAGGGTATAAAGTCAATCTTGCCAAAAATGGCAAACAGGCCTTAAGCAGCATTAAGCAGAGAAAATACGATCTGGTGCTCACCGATATCCGTTTAGGCGATATTACAGGCCTGGATGTGTTGCGGGCCGTGAAAAAAGAGCATCCGGACACTGTGGTAATCATGATCTCCGCCTATGCCACAACGGAAATCGCTGTGGAGGCAATGAACGAAGGGGCTTACGATTTTGTGCCCAAGCCCTTTGACAACAATGAGCTTTGCGCCACCATCGCCAAGGCCCTGGCACTTTTGACCCTGGACCAGGAAAAAGCACTTCGTTCGTCTGAGCTTAAATCCCATCTTCATTTTAACCGAATCATCGGCAATAGTCCCGGCATGCAGGCAATTTATCAGCGAATTCGCCAGATTGGCCCCACCAAGACCAATGTGCTGGTCACCGGTGAAAGCGGTACCGGAAAGGAGCTCATCGCCCGGGCCATCCACGATAATTCCGAGCGTAAAGACAGGCCCTTTGTGGTGGTCAACTGCGGCGGAATCCCGGATACGCTCATGGAAAGCGAATTTTTCGGTCATGTCAAAGGTTCGTTTACAGGGGCTGTGGCTGACAAGCCGGGATTGTTTGAGGCTGCCGATACCGGCACTATTTTTCTGGATGAAATCGGCGAGTTGTCCATGTTTCTGCAGGTAAAGCTCTTGCGGGCCGTCCAGGAAACCCGGTTCAAGCCTGTGGGCGGTACCCGGGAAATTGATGTGGATGTCAGGATTATCTCTGCCACCAATAAAAAGCTGGAGCAGGAGGTCATAGACGGCAATTTCAGGGAAGATTTATTTTTCCGCCTTAACGTAATCCCCATTAAGGTGCCGCCGCTGCGGGATAGAAAAGGGGATGTTGACTTACTTGCGGCCCATTTCGTGGAAAAATATTCGAAAAAACTGGGCAAGGATATCGTAAAGCTGTCGTCCTATGCCATTGATTTTTTGAACCAGTACTCCTTCCCCGGCAATGTCAGGGAGCTTGAAAATCTGATCGAGCGGTCTGTGGCCCTTTCCGCAACCAATATTATTCTGCCCGAAAGCCTGACCATCTCTTCTCACAAACGGCGGCGCTGGATAGAAGGCGTTAAAGATAACCGCTATGATCTGGAAGATGTGGTTTCCGGCGTGGATTTGGACAAGATTATGTCCGACATTGAAGGTGCATATGTCAAAAAAGCCGTGGAAATATCCCAGGGCAACAAGAGTAAAGCAGCCGAACTTTTAAATTTAAGCTTAAGGTCTTTCAGGTATCGCCTGGACAAAACCATACCGGTCAAAAATGAATCCGGGGATAGTGATGCCGGGTAAAAGAATCAGGGTTGACATTTTTTGTCAATCGGATTATCGTTTTTGTTAAATTTCAGCGAAAAATCGTTTTCATCGTTTTTGTAGTGTTTTAGTTCATGAAAATAAGTCTTTTTAAAATTAAGTAGTTATAAATAAATATAAGTTGTTTTTCGTCCTGGCATTGCTGTTGCAGTAAGCATTGTCATTCATAAAATGAAAAAAGTTTGTCACATCATTTAATTTAACAAAAGGAGAGTAAAAAATGACTAAACTTATTAGAAACAACCAGAACGGTTTTACCCTGATCGAATTGATGATTGTTGTGGCTATTATCGGCATTTTGGCTGCTATTGCGATTCCTAACTTTCTGAACTATCAGCTTAAGGCAAAAACCGCTGAGGCAAAAGTAAATCTTGGTGCAATTGCAACATCTCAAGAGTCTTATCGTGCAGAGAATGATACTTTTCATGCTTGTGCTGCTACACCTGCTACCAATGGTGGACAAGTGAAAGTAGATTGGGCAACTGGTGGTATCGCAGACTTTACTGTAATTGGTTTCGCACCATCCGGTCAGGTATATTATTCATACACGGTAGAACCTGATGCTACTAGTACCTTAACTACTATTGTTGACGGTTTTGTTGCTACGGCAGAAGGTAACCTTGATGGTGCCGGAGTAGTCCCTGGTGGTCTGGCTACTGCCGGAACTATTGGTTCTGGTGCAGCTACTGCTACAAATGGTTTATTTTCAATAGATGCTAGCAGGGCATATCAGGATGAAAATTCTGGTGTATGGTAAGGTAAATTCGGGGGGTAAATTCGGGGGACACAAATTCGGGGGACACGATAGTTAATTATTAAACAAAATCCTGATCCGAAAATTAAAATGGGGGGGCTCCTTGGGGCCCCTCTTACTTGTTCAATAATCAAGGCCCCCCCATCTGACCTGAAAGGGTGAAATAGTGCCGACTATTCTTGTAATTTTAGGATGGAGATTGTTCTTTTACGCAAATGAAGGAAACGAGCCCATTCATGTGCATTGCCGGAAAGAAGATATGGAATGCAAGTATTGGTTAAATCAAGATAATTTTGACCTTGGGGAAGCTTTCGCGTATAATATGTCATCAAAGGATAAAAGGCAGATTAAAAAAATAAAAAAATAATCTACGAACACTTTGAATACATTGAACAACAATGGAACGATTTCCAGCAAAGGCGGTAACGATGGAAAAATTACATGAAATTAAAGATATTGAGTTTGAGGGTAATTTCCTCGTCATCACCGTTGACGGAGAAACAAAGCGTTTTGAATTAAAGGCTGTGTCACCTGTTCTTGAAAAAGCATCAGCAGTAGAGCGCTCCTGCTTTAGAATCTCTCCGTCAGGCTATGGGATATACTGGCCTCTGCTGGATGAGGACCTTTCCATAGATGGCCTGCTTGGGATTGTTCATGCACCCCAATGGAGCAAAAAGACTGCATAGTCGTTTTGACAGGCATACAATGTTTCTTGTGGGACTTGTTGCTGAACAAATTAATAATTTACAATATTCCCTGTTGTCAAAAAACAGAAAAAAACAGGCCTAAAAGGACTCCGGAAAAAAACGGTGATTTTCTATCGTGCCACCTGAATTCAGAAAAATAATGTTTCTTGTTCTCCTGATCCCGATTCTTTTTTATTTGATTGAGACCCTGGATGAAAAATATCCTGTCAGGGAAGTGGAAACTTTTTTGTATCTGCCTTCGGGAACATTTCTAAAAGGGGCTGCACTGGGGTATGATGAGATGCTTGCGGATCTGCTCTGGATTAAGGCGGTTGGGTATTTTGGCGGGCATTCCCGAACGGATCGCAACTACACGTGGCTTGCGCATCTGCTGGATGCGGTAACCACCCTGGATCCGTTGTATCAATACCCGTATGAATTCGGCGGGGTGGTTCTGGCCGCTGAAGTAGGGGATGTAGACAAAAGCATTGCGCTGCTGAAAAAAGGGATGAAGAATGTTTCCCGGGATGATCCACGGTACTGGTATTTCCCCTTTTTTCTTGCCTATGATTATATGTACCACAAAAATGATTATCTGACTGCAGCTCACTATCTGGAACAGGCCACAAAGTTCCCCCAAAGCCCCTCTTATCTGCCCCAACTGGTGGCACGACTTTATGCCAATGCCGATTCTCCGGAAGTGGCCGTGGCTTTTTTGCAGGAGATGATAAAATCCACGAAAAAACAGGCGTTAAAAGAGCGTTTGATCGAACGACTCCACCAGGTGATCCACCGGGCCAATCTAAAGCTTTTGAACCAGGGACTTGACGCCTTTTATCTAAAATTTCAGTATTATCCGACCGCTTTAGAGACGTTGGTTAAGTCCGGCATTATTCCCGGCATACCGATTGATCCCCGGGGTGGGAAATATTATATTTCCATGGACCATAAAACTGTTACAAACACAATACCCGAGGCCGATTTGAGAGTGCACATCAACGAGAAAAAGCAGCCCTCCGCAGACGATGTCCCCCTGCCCATGCGGGTGCCGGAACAAAATTAAAAAAGGAACACAATGGTGACCGATTCCGTGGCAATTAATATCAAAGGGTTGAGCAAAAGTTTTTCCAACGGCTGGCTGGGGAAAAAACAGGTAATCCGTGATTTGGATTTCCAGATCCGGGACAATGAGGTGTTTGGCTATCTTGGGGGCAACGGAGCCGGCAAGACCACGACATTCAAGCTGATGCTGGACCTGATACGACCGGACAAAGGGGATATCTCTTTTTGGGGGGGGGCGGCAAAGGATAGAACTAGCCGGGCCATGATTGGATATTTGCCGGAACAACCCTATTTTTACGCTTACCTTACCGGTGCCGAGGCCCTTGATTTCTATGCCAGCCTGTTTGATCTGACAGGGGCTGAACGTAAAAAGCGGGTCAACCATTTGCTCGATCTTGTGGGACTTGCCCATGCCGGGGATACCCAGTTGCGCAAATTTTCCCGGGGCATGCTCCAGCGCATCGGTATTGCCCAGGCCCTGGTCAATGATCCGAAACTGCTGATTTTGGATGAGCCCATGTCGGGCCTGGACCCCATGGGCCGCAAATCCATGCGCGACATTATTCTTTCCTGCCGGGACCAGGGTAAAACCATTATTTTTTCGTCCCACATCATTTCGGATGTGGAGATGATCTGCGATCGTGCCGGCATCCTTGCTAATGGGGAACTTAAAAGTATCATCACCATGGACGATGCCATGTCGTCTCAGGATTCCACCTGGGAGATTACCTGTCAGGGCGGGCGCTTGGACTTGTCAGGCATTGAGGGTCAAAGTAGCATTAAGCAAGTGGTTCGTGGAAACCGGCATATTATTTCAACGGGAGATAAAGAGATCGCAGACCGGGTGATGGCAGAAATTAACCGCCAAGGTCTGGTGCTTGTCTCCTTTTCAACGGCACGCAAAAGCATAGAAGATATTTATATCAAAAGTGCGGGGCAAAACACCCGCCCTGCAGGCAGTCAACAGGATGAATATTGATGAACAAAGTGCTGGCCATCGGCCTTAATACATTTAAAGAGTCTATCCGGGATAAGATTTTTTACAGTCTTTTATTTTTTGCCGTAATTTTAATTTTATTTTCCATTGTATTAAGCAAGCTGACCCTTGGCGATCCCATGAAGATCATCAAGGATTTCGGGCTTGGGTCCATATCCATCGGCGGCACCCTTATCGCCATTTTTGTGGGCATTGGTATGGTGTACAAGGAGATGGAAAAGCGCACCATTTACATTATTCTTTCCAAGCCGTTGGCCCGGTGGCAGTTTCTCATGGGCAAATATTTAGGACTCAGCCTGACCATTCTGGTGGAAGTTGCGGTGATGACAGTGTTGTTGTTTGCCCTTTGTTTCGTATATGAGAAAATAGTGCCATGGCCTCTGTTAACAGCCATTGTGCCCATTTACATTGAAATATTGGTCATCCTGGCCTTTGCTCTTTTTTTCTCCGCCTTTTCAAGCCCGTTTTTAAGCGGCATGTTTACCCTGGCTATTTTTATCATCGGGCATTTTACCCAGGATTTAAGACTGCTTGCCAAAGCATCCGAAGACACTGTGTTTAAGGCCCTGGCAGATGGGGCCTATTATATCCTGCCCAATCTTGAGCGTCTAAACTACAAGACCCGGGTGGTCCATGATCTGGCCATCCCGGGTCAGGAACTTGGGTTAAGCTTTGTTTATGCGGTCAGTTACATTGCCGTTGTGCTGATTACGGCAGTCTTTATCTTTGAAAATAAAGATATATCGTAATTTTTACAATTATTTCCAGTAGAGTATCTGCCTTCTGGTGGTTGTTGGCAGAAAAATAAGCAGTCTCTCTGTTTCGGCATTTAACCCTTCGGACCATGTCGTTCTTCTGTTGTCATTTTTAGTGAAGTCTGTCTCCTTATACTGTGCTGAGTATCACCACCGAGGCAGACGGCACGGGACGGGGTAAAATGCCTAATACAAAAATCCAAACAAATATAAAAAAATAATCCCCCGCACTTATTGAGAATTTACAATATATTCTGTTAGTTTATTGATAAAATTATAAATTATTTCAACACCTTTTATAGGTCTGTTTCAAAGGAAAGAGTTGATAGTTTTTTGTACAAATAGTAATAAAAGGTATTACTTCTCTTACTAAAAATGGAGGATAATTGGCCTTTTTTCTTTTTTAAAGTATATGAAAAAATGCCTTTTTTAAACTGGAGAAATAGCCATGAACCAGCAGCGGCAAGAAAAAAAATGGATGAGCCCGGAAGAATACCTTGCATTTGAAAAAAACTCAGAGATCAAGCATGAGTTTTTTGACGGCGAGATGTTTGCCATGACCGGGGCCAGTTTAAACCACAATCGGATCAGTAGAAATATAGAACGAGAATTGGGGGTGCTGCTAAAGGGATCTTCATGTGAAAATCTATCCAGCGACATGCGGGTTAAAATCCAGGCAAAGGAACAATATACTTATCCTGATATTGTCATTGCCTGTGACGATCTCCTTTTGGAAGAAATTAATGGGGTTGAGACCCTGCTTAACCCTGTCGTTATTATTGAAATTCTTTCGGACTCAACTGAAGCATATGACCGGGGGAAAAAGTTCTCCCGTTACCGGCTCATATCTTCGCTTCAGGAGTATATCCTGGTCTCCCAGAACCATTGCCAGGTTGAAAGATTTATTCGTGGAGATGATAGCTGGAGATACTTCTCCTATGAGGACATGAAGCAGAACGTTAGGATTGATTCTGTTGATGCTGAGCTGCTGTTATCAGATATATACTACCGGGTTGAGTTTGAAGTTGGTGGGGACTCGATTTAAATAGCAAAACCCAATATATGACAACCAAATCGTCGATGCCTCTCAAGGAAACTGTATAGTGGACCCCGGAATCTTCCCTGGTAAGCCCGGAAAAAACGGTGATTTTGTATTGTGCTACCTGAATTAAAAAAATAGCGGATACCACATAATCACATTGTAAAAATCACAAATCAAGGTTTGACTCCTGCCCTTCTTAAATATAATCCTCCCAGATGTCTGTTACCGGCTTGATAACTTCGTCCGGCGGAACAAGCAGTTTGGGTTTTTCAGAAAGTTGGTTGCGCCAGTCCTGTTTTTTGATGGGGCTTAAATATGCCACTTTTTTTTTGTTATGGGTGACCACGATCTGCTCACCGGATTCAACCCGTTTTAATATTTCAAAAAGTTTTCCCCTCAGGCTGGTTGCTGAGATATTAATCATAGTCATCTCCCTCTTTTTTTATATCCAGAAGGTTTTCACATCATACTGATTTATGGTTTCATCCTTCGTCACAAGTAGGCAATTCCTGTTTAACGCCTGTGCGATCAACAGCCGGTCAAAGGGATCTTTATGCAGATCTGGAAGATTAACGGATTCAATCATTTCCCCGGCTCCGGGAGCCATCAATTTTATGTTGGAACAATCCATCACATTTGACTGCCATTTAGTGACATCTGCCAATTGAATATGACCTTTCTTGACAAGCAGAGCAATTTCCCAAAAAGAAATTGGCGAAACATAAAGATTTTCCATTTCATTTTGTTCATCAAGAAACGAGACGAATTGATTGGAAATATTTTCTTTGTTGACCCAGAAAATCAATGCATGGGTATCTAACAGATAGCTGTCCACTAATCCTCTCTCCTCATTCTCATATTATGTACATGGTTATATAATAATATGTACATATGTATGTGTCAATTACCTGACTGCCGCCCATTATTTGGAACAGGCCACAAAGTTCCCCAAAAGTTCCTCTTACTTGCCCCGTCTGGTGGTACGGCTT
The DNA here is from genome assembly GCF_004319545.1 of Desulfobacter hydrogenophilus. Classification (NCBI taxonomy): domain Bacteria; kingdom Pseudomonadati; phylum Thermodesulfobacteriota; class Desulfobacteria; order Desulfobacterales; family Desulfobacteraceae; genus Desulfobacter; species Desulfobacter hydrogenophilus. Next base: position 2,584,322 of record NZ_CP036313.1, read on the forward strand.
CATTAGGTGATCCATCGCCAATATGAAGAGGCTGAAACAGGGGCTTGATGCATTTGTTTTAGGCAAGCTGACCCTTGGCGATCCCACGAAGATCATCAAGGATTTCGGGCTTGGGGCCATATCCATCGGCGGCACCCTTATCGCCATTTTTGTGGGCATTGGTATGGTGTACAAGGAGATGGAAAAGCGCACCATTTACATTATTCTTTCCAAGCTATTGGCCCGGTGGCAGTTTCTCATGGGCAAATATTTAGGGCTCAGCCTGACCATTTTGGTGGAAGTTGCGGTGATGACTGTCTTGTCGTTTGCCCTTTTTTTCTCCGCCTTTTCAAGCCCGTTTTTAAGCGGTATGTTTACCTTGGCCATTTTTATTATTGGGCATTTTACCCAGGATTTGAGACTGCTTGCCAAAGCATCCGAAGACTCTGTGTTTAGGGCCCTGGCAGACGGGGCCTATTATATCCTGCCCAGTCTTGAGCGTCTAAACTACAAGACCCGGGTGGTCCATGATCTGGCCATCCCGGGTCAGGTAAATTGGGTTAAGTTTTATTTATGCGGTCTGCTACGCCGCTCTGATTCTTACGGCTGCTGTGTTAATTTTTGAACGGCGGGATATTACATAAATCTCGCCCCGGATTTTTTGATTTTAAAATCAGTTTAAACTGGATTTGTACATTTGTCTTTGACGCTTGGGTAAAAGGTTCAGAGCTTTTTTAATACCCTTTCCTTTGTATACAATGACTCTATGTGTAATCCAGAGGCCATCCTTTCCCTGGGTTTTCATTTCCACGGTAACCGGAATTCCTTCCTTGATATTGGCTGTGCCGGTTCGGGTTAAAATGGCATTCCCGGATTTGTCATAATTGCCTGTATCAAGGAATATAGCGTTTATGGTGCCAATTCCAATATCATCAATCTGCATATACCGGCTTGAAGCGGACCATTCCTGGACAAGGGCTGTGAATGTCCAGTAGTCAGTCTTTTCCGCCTGCCCGGCCATGCTTAAAGGGCTGCCTGCGGCAAGTATTCCTATAATCATACCGATGATGAACAATTTGCCTGGTTTCATGACCATATCCTTATGAGTTATATTTAAATCGTCAATATTAATAGAATAGGAGATATTCCTAATAGCTGTCAGCTAACAGCCCGCCCTAAGGGCGTTAATTTAAGTCCTGTTGCCACGACTTTAGCGTGGTGTCCTGATCCGGCAGATTTACCTGGATTAGGCCGGGATCACCATCATCATCATCATCATCATCTGAAGAAAGGGGCGCTTCTCCGCTGAGCAACCCTCCTGTCCCACCCACAGCAATATTATTGCCGTAAATGGCAATGGTGTCAGAGGGTCTACCACCGCCAAGATAGAACCCGACGACTTGGTGTTTATCGCCGCTGTCGTCCTCAACTGTTTTATCCGCGTCATCAATGGTCCCGTCTCCATTAATATCAAAGACCGGGTCGCTCAGGGTTTCCCCGGTTTCCCAGTCCACGGCAAGTATCCATGCATCGCCGTTTCCTTCACATACATCTCCGTCGGGAACAAAGGTAACGATAAAGACAATACCTGAGGTAATCAGTGGCTGGGTGATGATACGCTCACTCGGATTGCCGGAGGATGACGTATACAGTTTTATTGCCCAGGGTTTTTCATCGGTTAATGCCGAGTGTGTTGTTGATGGATTGCAGTCCCCGTTTGTGTCAGGGGAACTGCATGAAATGGTCCGGTATGTGTATTTGTCGCTGTCCACATCACCGTCACCATCCATATCAACTCTGTCGCCGTCGGCATCCAGGGAATAGGCTTCCACAATATCTGTTTCCAGCAAGGCCAGGTTGCTTAAGGTATAAGGTGCTGAACCGTCGTCATTGATTGCCGCATTTTTATCATACAACCCGTAAAAATACTGCTGGCTGGTGCTGACCTTGTCCGCCTGTTCCGAGTATTGACCCGTACCGAAATATACCCATAGATTACCGTCACTGTCATATGCGTATGACGGTGTAGCCGATATCGGTGTGCTGTGGTCTGTGTTGCCTGAATTAAAGAGAATGTCGGAATCCGGAACTTCGTTGAACCCAATTCCTGATACACGGTAAAGATTGCCGTATAGATTGCCTATGTAAATATTGTCGTAAATATAGTCGTCATTGTGAGTGTCCACAACAAGGGGGGATGAGGTTTTATCATCAAGGAGGGTGGTAGGTGACAATTTTACCTTATAAATATCGTTACCGTCGGTATCCACCCATACACTGGATTCATTGTAACTTTTTACTGCAAACAGATAGGCCTCTTTGTTGGATTGGTCAGAAGTGCTTTCAGCTTCCCCGGAACCAAAAAAGGTGACCCACCCCGTGGACGGGGTACCGTTTGAAACTCTGGCGGTTACCGGATCGGAGGTGGCAAGTCCCAGCTCGGTATCCGTAAACTCCCATAGAAATTTTGATTTGATATTATCTGCTGCATCAAAATCTTCGCTATGGGTAATGTCAAGGCTGAAAAACGCGCTGCCGCCTTTGCCAAGGCCGGTGGTCAGGATTGTGCGCCACCCGGTGGTTGAATTCACATAAATATCTGCCAGCTCGGGTGAGCCGTCCAGAAGAAATTGGTGGCAGTAAGAGGATGAACACATATCTTGGGCAGGATCGCTTTCAGCATTGGCCAGCTTTGACGCCACAGCATCGGGATAGAATCTCCATTTTTCAACACCGTCTTCCAATTGGAATGCATGGAGTGCTCCGTCGTTGGCCCCGATATAGACCATGGCAGCACGATTGTATACCGTCGAGTTGTATTTGAACGTAAAATAGTCGTCAAATTTGTAATAATAGGGGGGGACACTGCTGACAATGGCCGGGGCTGAATTGATAATATCCCCTAAGTCCTTGCACAAAAAATTGTCCCCTTCAATGGAAGCATCCGTATATTTTGAAACATACCCGCTGGATGAGCTGTCATAGATAAACCCGTTAATGGTGGCAGGCAACACATCCGCAGCCTTCCAAAGGTAATCGCTTTCCAGAACGCCTGTAAATGCGTTGAATTTAGTGGCTGAAAGGTTTCCTGTCCAGTCAGTGGCATCAAAAGAGGCATTTAAAAGGATTGCACCGTCTGTTGCTGAGGTGGAAAGGGCCGGAGATGCGCCATGGAACATCTGGGCTTTGACACTTGATACAATATCGGTCATGGCTGCGATGAATTCTGCCTCGTTCTGGGCCATGAACGGAACAGCTGTGCCGTCTTCCTCTTCGTGCAGATGATACAGGTAGTCGTCTTCACTCTCCTCTCCGGCCGTCTGCATTTTTTGAACAATTCGATCCAGCTGGGTGGCGTTGCTCAGCCCAAAGCCCACGGTAACGACAGTAATCCCTTCATCAATCAGATCTTCCATCACATCGTCTATTTTAGTATTGTTTGTGCCGGTGTTGCCTATGCCGTCCGTTATGATAACAAGTATCCGGGGTTGGCAGGAAACTTGTGTAAAATATTCTTTGTAATAATTGTCTTTTCTGGTTGCCTGAAAATATTCCAGGCCTGCACGCATACAGGGAACCAACGGGGTCCAACCGTTTGCATTGCCGTCATCGGCTTTATCCTGTAACGCGGTTTGGTGGTCGTCATCATGGGTGTGGCAACCGATCCGGTAGTTGGTGTAATAGTTGGATGAGGTGCCGTCGTCGCTAGACGATCCATTTCCTCCGGCCCAGGTGGCAAACCCCCATTCAATGGTCTGGTCTTCGAACAGCTGGGCCAGCACATCTTCTGCAATGGCAATACGGGATTTGTTTTGACCGTTTCCAACACTCATTGAGCTGGACATACTGCCGGATGTGTCCAACTGAACCATGATGGCAGGAGAAACGATGTTTTCTGCAAATAAAGGGATTGAGCCACATGAAGAGGTGGTTGGGACATGTTGAACCGTCAATGAGATCGTCACGGTCAGCGGCGCATTTAACACCGAGCCACCGGAACTTGTAAATGTTATCACCCCGGTATGATTACCTGCTGAAAGGCTTGTGGTATCGAAAGTAACGGTCACGGTATGGGATTCACCGACCTCCAGGGCCGGGACGGGATCGGATACTGAAAGCCAGGTGGAATCGCTGGTTGCAGTGCCTGTGCTGGTGGCATCGGACACCCCGGAATTCGTGATGGTAAACGTTATATCTGCTGCATTATAGGCCTGGTAGCAGGAGGCCTCAATGGTGGTGGTGTCTAAGGTCCATAAAGCACCGGAATCGTCGGTTGACGGATCTATTTCGGTTTTGTTTGCGACCGTGCTGTCATTCAGACTGGAATAATAATTGTTGGTGATGAAAAAGCCGTCTATAATGGAATTGGACTCCCGCATGGCGATTTTTAATGTGTGATATCCTGCTGTGTCAACGGTGATGGTGTTATTGCTGCCCACTTGCATGGATTTCGTCCAAACAAAGGAATCGTAATGTCCACCATAGTTCCAGGCCTTCCATGTGTCATCATCCACCGTAAAAAAAATAGAGTCTGCATTGCCGTTGTAACCAATACCGCGCATCCACATGTAGTATGTGTCAGCTTCTGGAAAATATACCCTGTATTCTTTTACTTCGTTGCCGGGAGTGTTGGCAGCATAGCCGGAATTACCAGCTTTAAGAACCTTGCCGCCTTTGGAGTTGCGTATGTTGGTTTTTTTCTGGAAACGGGTGTTCGTATTTGGATTGCTGGCCAGATCCTGGGAACCGGAGTAATTTTCTGCTTCAATATAAGTCCCTTCAGGATCAATAATGGACGATGCCGTTACCGTTTGGGGGCAGACCCCGGCCAAAACAGCTGATAGAAAAATAAAAGATAATAGACGGCGGATGATATACTTTTTTTTCATAGGTTATCCCCTTATGTTTTGCAGATACAATGGTTAGTATCCGACTTGGAATACTTTTTGGACCTGTGTAATCACCTGGGCCTGCCCGTTGGCGTTGCATGTGACTTGATATTGAAAGCTTCTGTATCCTGATGAAAAACCCTGGGCCGGTGCATCAGAATCATAAACAATCTGATACCAGTAGTTCATGTTGTTGATCACCCCGTCTGGGGGCGGGTTCGTGGAAAAATCGTCGTTTGTATTACCGTCTGAGCCGTCGCCGAAATTTCTGACCGTATCATAGTCGATCAGCGTTTTGTTGACTGCATCCGGGGGGGCGTTCAGTGCATTCAAAAAGGGACCGGCCTGTTTCCACCCGGAGTCGGCGATGATAAACCGCTGCCTTGCCATACGTTCATTACCTGTAATTTTAAGTTCAAAACTGGTGGTGTTGATGGCTGCTGTACCCATCATCGTTAAAAGGGCAAGGACAAGCAGGGTAATGACCAGGGCAAACCCCTGCTCATCCTTTAACTGATCATGGATTAACACACGTTGCATCAGTAAACCTCACTTTTTAAGAAGTTGACGGTCAGGGTTTTTGCGGTAGCATCTGTGTAGGTCATTGTCAGCGTTACGAATTTAATGTCGCTTTCATCATCCTCGTCTGTGGTGCCGTCCCCGTCATTGTCCACAGTGTCTGTATTGGACCATTGGGTGACGTTCCAGGTGGCTGCGGATATGGATCCGGGTAGAACGAATCCGGTCAGTTCACTGATCGTATGAGCACCGACGTCAAACACTGCATCAGAATAGCTTTGGTTGGTCAGGGTTTCATATATGTTTTCTCCGGTAGACCCTGCAATGGTCAGTTTGTTGGCGGATGCATTGCCACGGGTGGAACTGATATGCATGGTATTGATGGCTAAAATGCCCACAGCCAGGACCATCATGGCAATCATAGCCTCAATCAGGGTGAATCCGTTCTGGTTTTTTATGATTGTTTTCATGGCACATCCACTCCTATAATCCTAAATTGCGGCAGCGAATTCTAAGTGTTCGGAGCCGGCGCCTGTAATTGTCGTTGTACGGCCCCCACGTCTGCCCGGAGGGGGACGGGGGTTTATATTGGGTTGTATTGGTAAAACTTGTGTCTTTTTTTGGGGATGCGGCAAGAATAGTGATCTGTACGCTTCTAACGTCAGAAGGAGTGGCCGTCACTGCTTCATTGCTGTCTATGTAAAGGAATTCTACGGCCTGGATCTGTTCGGCAATGTCCTGATACCCGCCCCCGCCAGCCTTAATGACAATATTCACAGGGTCTGGTACTCCGTCCCCGTCACTGTCTGCTTCGGGAATACCGTTCCCGTCCGCATCGACGGAGGGTTCCAGGCCAATAACAAAGGTTTCATCCGAATCCAAAACGCCATCCCCGTCAGTATCTGTTTCAAACTGGATTCTTCCTGCATTTGTGGGGGTGACGGAAAAATTTCCGCTGGCCGTGGGATCATAACCGGCCATGCGAAGGTCAATGGCGATTATTGAAAACGCGGCCCGTAGATTTTGTTGCATTTCAGCCACCTGGTCTTGGGTATAGTAAGCTTTTTGCTGGGATAAATAGGTGGCATAGGCCGCCCCTGTAATCATTGCACCGATGACCAGGGTCATCATTAATTCGATCAGGGTAAATCCCTTCTGGTTGTTTACGGCCATTCTGGTCCACCCCATTTTAGTAGTTTGACTAATCCACTGGACAGTGTACCTACGGCATAGGTCGTGCCGTTGTTCGGGTTGGTAAGGTAGACATATCCGGCATTTCCTATGCCACTTGAGTTAACAACGAGAACATTATTTGGTGATGGATAGGTAATGAAATCACCAAAGGTCGAGCCTACAGGCGTGGTTGCATTTCCATTGCCAAATTGAACTCTGTTTTTATACGTCGGTGACAGCAGCGACACGCTTCGTTCAATGACGTTATCGCCTGTTCCGGTCATATCCCCGGCAGAGTCCCAGTCGTCATCAGCACCTTTATCACTGCAAATGTAGTAACAGCTGTTGGTCGTATCAAAAACAATGGCCGCACTGGCATTCTGCTTAACCGCAATCATGCGGGCCTCCTGCATAGCCGAATACAGGTCCCTTGCCGCAGATTTGACGCTTAAGTTGTCAAACCAGAGCATCAGGTTCGGAACAGCCATTGACGCGGAAACTCCAATAATCGCAATGACAATCATCATTTCAATCAGTGTAAATCCGCCATTATGCTGTTGTTGTCCGGGAATCATTCTCTTTAAAGATCTTTTAATCATGTTATCTTATCTTTTATTTGTTGTTTATATCTATATTATCCCGGCAGGGTGTCAATCATCAGGCTATAATCGGGAAAAATCGTCATTTGGGGCCGGATTTTATAAATACGCTGAATGGTAAAGCAAAAATCATTCCAATCAGCCTCGTCGTTAACGGGATCTTGAATAAATCGCCTTATTCTTTACCATACATTAATACGCGTGTCTCGGGTATGGTTCAACCTATATATCTGTATCTAAAGTTCGGCTTTTTCTTAAGAAATATTTAATTTTTTCGGATGTTAGCCAGGCAAAATGCATAGAAATTGCTTGACGTCATGGTTAAATTTCACCAAAACCATTAAATAAAATTAATACTACAGGTGTCATTGGTTTTCAATCATTGTTTTAACCGTGTCGAAAATCTGGTCTCAGGATCAAGACATTGACAGAACCTTCCGAATCAAGTATTTGATATTTTAGTTGATCACGGGGGTGCTTTCGTAAAAGCTGAGAGAAGTTGGCTCAAGACTTCAACCCTTGGAACCTGATCCGGTTCGTACCGGCGTAGGGAAAGTGATTGAAGCTTTGGCATAGAGCTTGTTTGTCATTTTCCCGCCTTTTCCGTTTCAGTTTCCCTGCCCAAAAATAAATATAAACAGGAGATGTACACATGTCACAGTCATATACGACTCAGATGGATGCAGCCAGAAAAGGTATTCTCACCCCGCAGATGGAACAGGTGCTCGCCAATGAACCCATCTCAAAACAGGAGCTGATGGAGGGCCTTGCCGAGGGCAGGATTGCTATCCCTGCCAATAAAAATCATTTAAACCTGAAAGCAGCAGGCGTGGGAAAAGGGCTTAAAACTAAAATTAACGTTAATTTAGGCGTATCCAAAGATGTCTGCTGTTTTGATTCAGAATTAAATAAAGCGAAGTTGGCGATAGAGTACCAGGCAGATGCCGTCATGGACCTGAGTGTATCCGGCGAGACTGAAAAATTTCGAAAGCGTCTGGTGGAACAAATTCCCGTGATGATCGGTACGGTGCCTATTTATGACACCTTAACCCGTACTGGAAAGCCCACAGAAGAGATAACCCTGGAAGATTGGTTTGAAACCGTTGAGATTCATGCCGCCAACGGGATTGATTTCATTACTATCCATGCCGGGCTCAATCAAAAATGCGCCCGAAGCATTAAGGCGAATCCCAGGCTTTGCGGAATTGTCAGCCGGGGTGGGGCTATTCTGTTTGAATGGATGGAAAAAACCGGCAATGAAAATCCCTTTTATGAACACTTTGACCGGCTCCTGGACATTTGTCAGGCCCATGATGTCTGCATCAGCCTGGGGGATGGACTCAGGCCGGGTGCGATAAAAGATTCAACAGATGCCCCCCAGATCGAGGAGCTGATCACCTTGGGAGAACTGACCAAGCAGGCCTGGGAAAAAAACGTACAGGTTATGATTGAGGGACCTGGTCACGTGCCGCTGCATGAGATAGAAATGAACATGAAACTTCAGAAAAAGCTTTGCCACAACGCCCCGTTTTATGTGCTTGGCCCCTTGGTTACCGACATTGCCCCCGGCTACGACCATATCACGTCAGCCATTGGCGGTGCCCTGGCCGCCATGCATGGTGCCGACTTTTTATGTTATGTCACCCCTGCTGAACATCTGCGACTGCCAACCGCAGACGATGTTAAACAAGGTATTATTGCATCCCGGATCGCCGCCCATGCCGGAGATTTGGCCAAAGGGCTTAAAGATGCTGAGATTATAGACCATAAAATGAGCAAAGCCCGGGGGGCCCTGGACTGGGAGGGGCAGTTCGATTGCGCCCTGGACCCGGAAAAGGCCAGGGAATACCGCAAGTCGTCCCAGCCTGGGGAAAAAGAAGTCTGTACCATGTGCGGTGATTTTTGCGCTGTTAAACGTGTGGGGGCTCTGCTTGGATAGCGGCTTCATCCTGACAAGTTGCATCAATCGTTTTATATTCATGCGTCAGTACTGAAGTTAGGATTATTGAAACAATAAAATCCACTATATGGTTTGTCTTTCCAACCGTATTTGTGGATTTTAAAATTTTTATGGCCCTTAATGACATTGAATTGACATTTAAGGGGATTAGTTTTAGAAGAAATAACATTTGAGGTAACGGATAATTGGGAGAAAATTAATGCACATTCGTCATTGTCTACCATCAACCTTTTTAATTTGTTTGATCTTTACCGCCTTTATTTTTGTTTCAGGGTGCGGGGTTTTTCAGGGGGCGTCTGCCCCGGAACAGGGTCAATCCACCCAGTCGGAAGTTGAGACTAAACCCCTTGCAATTTACCATGATTTTGAGGATGTGCTGGTGCCCGAGGAATTGACAATTATAAAAAACCGCACGGTCGTGGTCTCAACACCCGGATTTAGATCCGGAATCCTTACCCTTAGGGGGCGGGTGGAGTCCAATTCTCTATATAACTTTTTTTCCATAAATATGGAAAAGGACAACTGGGAGGTCATTTCCAGGATTAAAGCTCCGGAAACCACCATCATGGTATATCAAAAGGCCACCCGATGCGCTGTGATTACAATCCGTGAAGAACAGATCTATACTTATGTTGAAATCGGAATAGCCCCGACTTTGCGCGACGTCTCCGAAACTCCGATAAACAGTGGGACCTTAAATGACGGGACCTATTGATGACATTGAATGGCAAACACATTTTTTTAGGTGTGACCGGCGGAATAGCTGCGTATAAATGCGTTGAATTGCTTCGGCTTTTCAAAAAGGCCGGGGCCGATGTGGTTGTAGGCATGACCCGGGCAGCCACCCGGTTTGTGGGGCCTGCCACCTTTGAGGTGCTCTCGGAAAACCCGGTGCTGGTGGATTTGTGGGAAGGACCCGGCTCCGGGGTTTCCCACATTGAAGTGGCGTCAACGTCGGATCTTGCCGTTATCGCACCTGCCACGGCCAACTGCATCGGCAAGTTGGCCCACGGTATTGCCGACGATGCGTTGACCACGACGATGCTGGCCATGACCTGCCCTGTCTTGATCTGCCCGTCCATGAATACGGACATGTACCAGAATATGCGGGTGCAGAAAAATCTGGATCTGCTGGAAGAAACAGGCATTCACATTCTGGACCCGGATTCAGGGGCACTTGCCTGTAAAACCACAGGTGCCGGGCGCCTGCCTGAACCCTGGTTTATTTTTGACCGGGCCTGTACCTTTTTCTATAAGAATGATCTTAAAGGAAAAACCGTTTTGGTTTCTGCAGGGCCCACGGTGGAGCCCCTTGACCCGGTGCGGTTTATAAGCAACCACTCCTCGGGTAAAATGGGGTATGCCATTGCCGGGGCTGCGGAAAAAAGAGGTGCCAAGGTTATCCTTGTGTCCGGGCCAGTCAGCCTTGATCCGCCTGTCGGTGTGGCGTGTGTACCTGTAGGGTCCTGCGATCAGATGTATGATGCTATGTTTGATCACCTGGATCAGGCCGATATCATTATTAAAGTCGCGGCTGTGGGGGATTTTAAACCTGTTTCGGTCAATGCCCATAAAATTAAAAAAACTGGTGACCAGGATCAGGATCATATGACTCTTGAGTTGATCCAGAACAAGGATATTTTAAAAGCCATTGGGCTCAAAAAACGAAAAGATCAGTACCTGGTCGGCTTTGCTGCGGAAACCCGTGATCTTGAAACCTATGCGGTGGGCAAAATGGAAAAAAAACACCTGGACATGATTGCGGCCAACATTGTGGGCAAAAGCGGTTCCGGTTTCAAAGCGGATACCAACAAAGTCAAGCTGTTTACCCGGGACGGCCACGTAACGGATCTGCCTTTGATGACTAAGGAGAAGGTGGCCCACGCCATTCTGGATGCTGTTGTCCAGGCGATTTCTTGAACCCATGGATATTTCTAACGGAAAAGCTGCCCAACATTCAGACTGCGGTCATGGGGTTGTCCAGGCCCTCAATGCGTTAAGCCGGTTTCTGAAATTTCAAAAAAGTTTGGGTAACCAGTCCATGACTTTGGGCCGGGATGCTTTTCATCTCCTTGATCTATGGGGTACTCCGTCATGGCCGCCACCGCCCTTTGTTGCCCAGGGTCCTGAGGATGCGAAAATCGTTCTGGTGGACAGTGAGGGGTCCTTTTTTAACGGACAACCCGGCAACCTTTTGGTAAAGATGCTTTCAGCCATGCATCTTGCTCCTTCAGATGTGTATATCTGCAATGCTGCTGACAATACGCTGCTTACCCGGCATATATTAGTGCATAAACCTATTGTCGTGGTGGCATTAGGCGAGAAAGCCTGCCGGATGACCAAAGGCACGGGTGAACCTCTGGCAAAAATCCGGGGGGATTTTTTTCAATGCCACGGGGTGCCGGTTATGGCCACCCATCACCCTGGGGCACTTTTGAAAAACTCTGCCCTGAAACGTCAGGCCTGGGATGATCTCAAACAGGTCATGGCCTTTGCAGGACTGGACCACCATGATTCTTGACGACTATCTGAGTACCCTGGAAGCTGAAAAAGGGTATTCTGTTCATACGCTTCGGGCTTATTTTACGGATATAAAAAGCTTTATCCTTTTTTATCTGGACACCTGCAACTGCAAGGATGAAAATTGGCAACAGGCCTTTGAACAAAAAGTTCAACAGGTGGACAAGATGATTGTGCGCAGATATCTTGCCGTCCAGACCGCCTTGAAAAAAAGTAAAAAAACCCTTTCACGGCGGCTATCCGCCTTAAAATCTTTTTTTGATTACCTGGTCCGGTCCGGTCTGATCGTGTTGAATCCTGCGGATGCCATCCCCTTTCCAAAACTTGAGAAAATCCTTCCCAAGGCCATGGGTATTGATGATATCTTCAGGCTGTTGGATACCATGAAAACTGATACCTGGATGGAGCGGCGCAATCTTGCCATGTTTGAGACTTTTTATTCCACAGGTATGCGAATCGGCGAGCTTCACATGCTAAATATTCAGGATATCGATTTTAATGCCGGTCTGGTTCGGGTTTTAGGCAAGGGAAACAAGACGCGCATCATGCCCGTGGGCAGGCGTGCCCTTGATGCCGTCCAAACCTACCGGGCTGATCTCAAAGAAAATTTTTCTGCCGTATTTTTAAATAAAGATTTTGGAAGGCTTGGCAGGCGCTCCATTCGGCGCATTCTTGATAAGGTGGTCATGGAATGCGGTTTAGGCGTAAAAATATCACCCCACACCCTGCGGCATACCTTTGCCACTCATATGCTGGATTCCGGCGCAGATCTTCGGGGTATTCAGGAGATTCTAGGCCATGCCAGCCTGTCCACCACCCAGATCTATACCCATGTGAGCATGGATCGCCTGATGGCCGTTTACGACAAAGCCCATCCCCGAAGATAAATGTCTTATCAAATTAAACAAAAAAACCAGACTGTTGGCTGATTTTAGCGGCGAACAGAATCAGGAGAAATGGATATTATATGGATAATCAACAATTTCACGGTACCACAATTCTTGCCATTAGAACCGGAGACATGGTAGTGGTTGCAGGTGATGGACAGGTGACGCTAGGCCATGTTGTAACAAAACATAAAGCCCGGAAGGTCAGGCGGATCTATAACAATCGGATTCTTACAGGATTTGCAGGCGCCACCGCCGATGCCCTGACCCTGGCTGAAAAGCTTGAGGAAAAACTGGATCAGTACAGTGGCAGCTTAACCCGGGCCTGTGTGGAACTTGCCCGGGAGTGGCGTACGGATAAATATCTTCGCCGTCTTGAGGCCATGATGATTGCAGCGGATAAAGAAAACCTGTATCTTCTATCAGGTAACGGGGATGTGATTGAACCGGATGAAGGCGTCATCAGCATCGGGTCCGGCAGCACCGCAGCCCAGGCTGCCGCCACGGCCCTGATTGAAAATACGGATCTTTTACCTGTGCAGATTGTGGAAAAAGCCATGAAAATTGCCGCAGATATCTGTATATACACCAATCACCATGTAACCATTGAAACGATAGAAAATTAATAACTAATATCCAAACACTAACCATTGGAAATAAGTGAATGAAGGATTTAAAACCTCACCAAATTGTAACGGAACTGGATAAGTATATTATCGGCCAGAATGACGCTAAAAAATCGGTGGCAGTGGCTTTGAGAAACCGCTGGCGACGACGGCAGCTGGAACCGGTTCTCCAGGAAGAGATTGCACCTAAAAATATCATCCTCATCGGTCCCACAGGGGTTGGCAAAACCGAGATTGCCCGCCGTCTTGCCAATTTGACGGATTCTCCTTTTTACAAGGTGGAGGCATCCAAATTCACCGAGGTGGGATATGTGGGCCGGGACGTGGAATCCATGATCCGGGACCTGGTGGAACTCACCGTGAACATGCTCAAAGGCCGCCAGCAGGAGGCGGTTCAGGAAAAGGCGCTGAAAATCGCCCGGGAGCGGGTGCTTGATATCCTTTTGCCTTCCCCAAAAAACAGTCCGGTATTCGGGCTTGACACAAAGGATGATGCGTCCCAAACGCCTGATGAGAAGCCTTCGGAACATACCCGGGAAAAGCTTGGTAAAATGCTTGATGACGGCAAGCTTGACGACCGTAAAATAGATATTGATGTCCAGGAAAAAAACTTGCCCATGGTGGAGATTTTTTCGAATGCCGGCATGGAGGAAATGGGTATCAATATGAAGGATATGCTTGGTAATTTCATGCCTAAAAACACCAAGAACCGCAATGTAAAGGTCAAAGAGGCCCTTGCCCTGATTGCCCAGGAGGAGGCGGCCCATCTGGTGGATATGGAAGCGGTGAAAAACGATGCCATTAACCTGGTAGAGCAGTCCGGCATCATTTTCATCGACGAGATTGACAAGATTGCGGGCAAGGGCAAGAGCCATGGACCGGAAGTGTCCAAGGAAGGGGTGCAAAGGGATCTTTTGCCCATTGTGGAAGGCAGTTCCGTGCCCACCAAACACGGTACCGTGAAAACAGATCATATTCTGTTTATTGCATCGGGTGCCTTTCATGTGTCCAAACCTTCGGACCTCATCCCGGAATTGCAGGGTCGGTTTCCCATTCGGGTGGAGCTTTCCTCGTTGGGTGCATCGGAATTTGCCCGTATTCTCACCGAGCCTAAAAATGCCCTGGTACTGCAATATATTGCGTTGCTGCGCACCGAAGGGGTGCAGTTAAGTTTTACCCAGGGCGCTGTGGACAAACTTGCCCAGATTGCCGTTGAGGTGAATGCATCCATGGAAAATATCGGTGCAAGGCGGCTGCATACGCTCATGGAGCGCCTGCTTGAAGAAATTTTATTTGATGCCCCGGATATCGAGGATCCCAGCATCTCCATTGATTCTGATTTCGTTGAAAAACGGTTGTCAGATATTGCCAGGGACCAGGACTTAAGCAGGTATATCCTATGAAAAATACTGTTGCAGACATATTGATAGAGGCCTTGCCGTATATCCGGAAATTTTCCGGAAAAACCGTGGTGATCAAATATGGTGGACACGCCATGGTGGATGAAGATCTGAAAACCAATTTTTCCAAGGACATCAGCCTGCTTAAAACCATCGGGATTAACCCGGTGGTGGTTCATGGCGGCGGTCCCCAGATCAATGAGGTGCTCAAAATCATGGGAATCACCTCCACCTTCATCAAGGGCATGCGGTACACGGATGATGCCACCATGGATGTGGTGGAAATGGTGTTAGGCGGCAAGGTGAACAAGGATGTGGTGTCCCGGATCAATTTGGAAGGCGGACGGGCCGTGGGTCTTTCGGGCAAAGATGCCGGATTGATCCTGGCCGAAAAAATGACTATTTACCACCAGGAAGATGAAAGTAAGCCGCCTGAGATCATTGATCCGGGTATGGTGGGGGATGTGTCCCGTATCAATCCTGAAATCATTCATACGCTCAGCGCCCAGGGTTTTATCCCCATTATTGCGCCGGTGGGGGTGGGCAGCAAAGGTGAAACCTATAATATTAATGCGGATGTGGTGGCGGCAAGGATTGCCAGTGCCCTGAATGCCGAGCGCCTGATCCTTGTCACGGATGTGGACGGGGTGCTGGACAGTGACAAGGCACTTTTCTCATCCCTGAATGAACCCCAGGCCCGGGAAATGATCCGGGATAACCGGATTTCCGGGGGTATGATTCCAAAGGTGGAATGCGGACTTTCCGCCTTGAACGCCGGCGTTAAAAAAGTCCATATCATTAACGGAAAAATCGCCCATGCTGTTCTGCTTGAACTGTTTACGGACTCTGGTATCGGCACACAGTTATTTGCGGGTGACATTTAAATATAACAGCCCCGGGCTGACCTTGGTCTATCGACACCCAGGCTCAGTCCACAACGAAAGTTGAAAAGATCTGTGTCGCTTACACAGACTTTTTATATGAAAAGGAATTATAAAATGAGCATTGAACTTACCCAGGATCATGTGTTTCAGACCTATTCTCGCCAGGGTCGGCCCTTTGTCAAAGGACGGGGTACCAAACTTTATGACGATCAGGGCAATGAATATACCGACTTTTTGGCCGGCATTGCCGTATGTAGCATGGGGCATTGCCACCCGGATATCACCGCAGCCATTTGTGCCCAGGCAGCTACTTTGGTGCATGTGTCCAACCTGTTTTATACAAGGCCCCAGGCCGAACTTGCAAAGGTTCTGACGGAAAAGTCCTTTGCAGACCGCGTATTTTTTGCCAATTCAGGGGCTGAGGCCAACGAGGCTGCCATCAAACTCGCCCGGCGGTTTTTCCAGGCAAAGGGGGAGACCGACAGGTTCAAGATTGTGACCATGCAGCAAAGTTTTCACGGACGGACCATGGCCACGCTGTCCGCCACGGGTCAGGACAAAATCAAAAAGGGCTTTTATCCTCTGCTGGATGGATTTATCCATGTGCCCTTTAATGATATTGAAGCACTGAAAGCTGTTCTGGATGATACGGTGTGCGCGGTGATGATGGAGCCTGTGCAGGGGGAGGGGGGAGTTATCCCTGCCGATCCCGAATATATCAAGGCCGTAAGGCAGCTTTGCACGGATACCGGGACCCTGCTGGTTTTTGATGAAATTCAAACCGGCATGGGCCGTTGCGGCACATTATTCGCCCATGAATCCTATGATGTGACACCTGACATCATGACCCTTGCCAAGGCGCTGGCCAATGGGGTTCCCATCGGCGCCATGCTGGCCACCGAAACGGCTGCCCAGGGGTTTGACATTGGCAGTCACGCCACCACTTTTGGCGGTACTCCCATTGCCACAGCCGCAGGTCTTGAGATGATTCGTTTAATCTGTCAAGAAGGTCTTTTGGCGTCTGTACGTGAAAAAAGCGCCTATTTTCTGGAGCAGCTCAATGTTTTAAAAGAAAAGCATCAAAAAGTGGTGGATGTCAGGGGAAGAGGGCTGCTTCTCGGTATGGAGCTTGATATTTCCAAGGGGAAAACAGCCACAGAGTATGTGTCTGAGTGCTTTAAAAAAGGCTTTATTATTAATGCAATTCAAGATAAAATTCTTAGATTTGCACCGCCCTTGATTATAGGGACCGCCGAAATTAATCAGCTGGTTGCCGTACTGGACAGCCTGTTTGCAGGAGAAGATCATTGAAGAAGGATTTATTGTGTTTACTGGACCTTGAACCCCAGGATTTTGTAACCCTGTTTGAAAGAGCCTTAAGTCTGAAGGCGCGTTATCAAAAAGGTATTTTTGATTCCCTTCTGGCCGGTAAAACTCTGGGCCTTATTTTTGATAAGAAATCCACCCGGACCCGCATTGCATTTGAAACGGCCATGATTCAAATGGGTGGACACTCCATATATATGAGCACCCAGGATACACAGATATCCAGAAATGAGCCGGCAAAGGATACGGCCCGGGTTTTATCCCGGTATATTGACTGTCTGGCCATGAGAACCTTTGACCATGCTTTGGTGGAAGAATTTGCCCAAAGTTCTACGATTCCGGTGATCAACGCTCTGACGGACGCCTTTCATCCCTGCCAGATTTTAAGCGACATCATGACTGTGATTGAACATAAAGGCGGATATGAAAATGTCAGGATCGCCTGGGTGGGGGACGGTAATAACGTGGCAAATTCATGGGTCAATGCCGCAGTTGTGCTGGGGTTGGATCTGATCGTGGCCTGTCCGGACAGCCACCATATCAAGCCTGATATCATTGCCGCATCCGGAGCAGACACAAAAAAAAATATTGTGTTCACCAATGACCCCAAAGAGGCTGTTAAAGGTGCCGATGTTGTATATACCGACGTGTGGGCCAGCATGGGTGAGGAAGACCAGCTTGAAGGCCGGCTTAAGACGTTCGAGGGATTCCAGGTCAATGAGAAACTGCTCAAAGGCGCCAAGGACGACTGTCTGGTGCTTCACTGCCTGCCTGCCCACAGGGGTGAGGAAATTTCCGAATCTGTTTTTGAAGCACAAAATGCAGCGTTCTGGGACCAGGCAGAAAACAAGCGGCATATGCATAAAGCCATTTTGGAGCGCTTGATTTTATCATAAAGGTTTTGGCGCCCAATGAAAAAGAAGAACTACATAGGAAGAAAAAATAATGAGTGAAAAACTATGGGGCGGCCGGTTTGTCGAATCCACGGATAAGCTGATGGAGTCTTTTAATGCCTCCATAGACGTGGATAAACGCCTCTATGAGAGCGACATAAAAGGTAGCCAGGCCCACCTTGAAATGATGGAAAAACAGGGCATTATCTCATCAGAAGATGCCGAGATTCTAGTCAAGGGTCTGGATACGGTAAAGACCCGGATTGATAACAACGAAATGCCATTCACCGATGCCCTGGAAGACATCCACATGCATGTGGAGGAGAATTTAGGCGATGTCTGTGGGGCTGTGGCCAAGAAACTTCATACGGGCAGAAGCCGTAATGACCAAGTGGCGCTGGATGTGCGCATTTATCTTAAGGCAGAGACCTTAAATCTTATCCAGATGCTCAAAGATTTCCAGACCGCTTTGGTGACCCTTGCCGATGCCAACAGAAAAACGGTGATGCCCGGATATACCCATATGCAACGGGCCCAGCCCGTATTGTTTGCCCATCACATGCTGGCATATTACCAGATGTTCAAGCGGGATAAGGCCCGTTTGGAGGATTCCCTGGATCGTCTGGATGTGATGCCCCTTGGCTCAGCTGCCCTGGCCGGCACCACCTTCCCCATTGACCGGGAATATACCTGCCAGGTTCTAGGCTTTTCCCGGGTATCGGAAAACTCCATGGACGCTGTGTCTGATCGTGATTTTATTATGGAATTTATTTCCCATGCGTCCATCTGCATGATTCATCTGTCCCGGCTGTCCGAGGAACTGATTTTATGGTCCACGTCGGAATTTGCCTTTATCACTATTTCCGATGCCTTTACCACTGGCTCTTCAATCATGCCCCAGAAAAAAAATCCGGATGCGTGCGAACTTGTCAGGGGTAAAACAGGGCGTGTGGTGGGCAATCTGATGGCTATTTTAACCACCATGAAATCGTTGCCCATGGCTTATAATAAGGACATGCAGGAAGATAAGGAACCCTTGTTCGATACCGTTGATACCTTAAAAATATGTCTTGATGTGTATACCCGTATGTTTGCGCATATTGATGTACATAAGGACCGGATGCGCACTGCCTGCATGACAGGGTTTTTAAATGCAACGGATTTTGCCGATTACCTGGTCAATAAGGGTGTTGCCTTTAGAACGGCCCATGGTATTGCCGGCAAGGCCGTAAGTTTTGCCCTGGATCAGGGTAAGGAGCTGGGCGATTTAAGTCTTGAAGAGATGCATTCCTTCAGTGAGCTTATTGAAACGGATATTTATGATTTCATCAGCCTGGATGCCGTTGTGGCCCGGCGCAACTCCTATGGTGGGACCGGATTTGACAACGTATCTGCGGCCGTGGATGCGGCAAAAAAGGAGATTGGCATTTGAACCGGATATTTCAGCGTGTATTGTCATGTCTTCTTTTTGCTTTGTTGAGCGCAGGCATGCTTTTTATGGCTCCGGGATGCGGTAAAAAAGGACCGCCCGTGCTCCCGACCAAGGCCGGTGATATCCCTGCTGCCCCCACCGGCCTGAAATATACGCTCAATGGTCGTGATTTGACCCTTACATGGACCTGTGCATCTTTGCAGAATCAGGAACACGGGCCAAAGGTGGAAGGGTTTGAGGTGTTCATGGCTACTAAACCCCTGGATGGTTGCCAAGGATGCCCGTTTATGTTCAAATCCCTGGGCGTGGTTTCCATGCCCCGGAAAAGCTTTGTGTACACCCTTGACCAGGACCTTCATTATTATTTCAGGGTTCGGACCCTGGGGCATGACAACATAAAAAGTAAGGTATCGGACACCCTTTATATTGAATTGCCCTGATTCCTTACCCCTGACACCTGCATTTTTAAGTATCGGCGCCAATGTGGGAAATAAGCTTGCCAACATTGGCCGGGCCCTCAGGCGTCTTGGGGTAACAGAAGGTATATTTGTAGAGGCGCTGTCAAAATTTTATAAGACAGCGCCCCAGAACTATACGGATCAGGACTGGTTTGTGAATGCAGCCATTAAAATCAACACGGCGTATTCTCCAGAACAGCTTTTAGAGGTGCTACAAGCCATTGAAAAAGAACAGGACCGGGACGGCAAACCCTTCCGCTTTGGTCCGCGCAAGATTGATCTGGATATTATTTTTTACGGCCAAAAGGTGATGAGCACAGCGACTCTTGTGCTTCCCCATCCCAGAATGCATGAACGCGCCTTTGTATTAAAACCCCTTTGCGACATAGATAAAAATCTGGTTCACCCGGTAAGCGGCCTGACCGTGGGTGAACTGTTTGAACAAATTAAAACAGATGAAAGCCAGGCCGTCATTGCCCTGGCTAAGGAGGAGACCCGTGAAATTTTTTATTGATACAGCCAATATTGAACAGATCAAGGATGCCAATGATATGGGCATGGTGGATGGTGTGACCACCAATCCGTCCCTGATTGCCAAAGAAGATGGTGAGTTCAAAGATATTATTGCACAGATCTGCAACATTGTTGATGGTCCTGTTAGCGCAGAAGTGATCAGCCTGGAGTATGAGGGGATGGTCTCCGAAGCCCGGGAACTTGTAAAAATTGCCGATAACATTGCCGTGAAGATTCCCATGACCGTAGAAGGGCTGAAAGCGGTTAAAACATTATCTGCCGAAGGCATTAACACCAATGTGACTCTGGTTTTTTCAGCGCTCCAGGCTCTTATGGCGGCTAAAGCCGGCGCAACCTATGTCTCTCCCTTTGTGGGACGCATTGACGACCTGGCCCAGGAAGGCATGGGGCTCATCGAAGAAATTGTCCAAATTTTTACCAATTATGATTTTGATACCCAGATCATTGTGGCATCCGTGAGAAGCCAGCTTCATGTTCTGCAGTCCGCCTTGATGGGGGCGGATATTGCCACCATCCCCTATGGCGTGCTTAAAAAACTGGCCGCACATCATATGACCGACAAGGGCATTGAGTCCTTCCTCTCAGACTGGAGCAAAAAGAATAAATAGCAGCCGTATTGCTGAAAAAATAAGGATGTTGTTAAAATTTTATTGACAAAAGCAGCACATCCCTCTATAAATACTTCCTGTTGATGAGCGGGAATAACTCAGTGGTAGAGTGCGACCTTGCCAAGGTCGAAGTCGCGGGTTCAAATCCCGTTTCCCGCTCCACAAGGCGGCTTGGCCAAGTGGTAAGGCGACGGCCTGCAAAGCCGTTATTCTCCAGTTCAAATCTGGAAGCCGCCTCCAACCCAAATTTTAAGGGCTTAGAAGATCTTCTTTCTTCTGAGCCCTTTTTTTATTTGGGCTCTCCTTAAGTGGTGGTCTGGAAAAAGACTCCAGGTCACCCGTCTTAACTTCTTTCTTTATTACATTACGCTCTATTATAAAATTTTTTTTATGGAGAGTGAACTTATTTTTAAAAAAAGGTAACCGCTAAAAACAAAAAAACCTCATCGGTAGCAGCCGATGAGGTCCTTCTGTAGAAGCTTGTATCTTCTAAATTGAATAATCTCAATTTAGAGGATAACTCAAAAAAAGAGTTTTGTCAAGCGATCGGTGGAGTGTTTTGTTTTTTCGGTTAGAAAGGGGAATGTTGAATAATCTCACAATTTCGCATGGTTATGCGACCGATCTTGATTTATGGTTTGGGAAAATCGAAAGAAAAGATGGTGGAAAAATGACTGCAGGAATCGAAAAAACTTTTAAGGCGATGGTAAGATGCGCAGTTGGTAAAGACCATACATTCGTGAATATGGGAACATTAGCCAACCGGACAAATGTCTGCCATCGAACCATTGAAAGACACGTCAAAATCCTTCAAGAAGCCGGGCTGATCAACTCTGTGAGAGAAGAAATTAACGGCTGGATGCAGACCGCCTATTATTTTCTTGCCCATCCTGTAATCATTAAATTCAGGGAATTAAGAGCTGGTAAAACAAACCCTCAGCAAAAACCGGATGAAACGCCCAAGCCGGATCAGCCGGAAGTGGCCTCGGAAATGGAGCCAGAATTTCCGGAATGTGGCGACCAGGAGACCATCCGGGAATGTCTTGCCCCGGATCAAAAAAATGTCGGCAATTTGTCGGATTATACCATAGATAGATTATATATAGATACTCCCTCTCTATCCCCCTCAGAATCCGTCATAAATCATGGCCGCCAGGAGCCTGCAACCTGGGCAAAAGTCAGAGAGTGTATCATCGAAAAAGACCAATTAAATTTGGCCGCTAAAATGCTTCCCTGCCTTGAGGCTACAATCGAGAAAGATAGTGTAATTCTGTCAGGGCCTAACGAAATAGCATTACAAAGAATCGAAAAACATTACGGTCAAACACTCAAAGATAATTTTTCTTTTTTTGGCGTTAAATCCCTTGTCTTTAAAGTCTTTTCGGAAGAACGCCAAAAGAAAAAAAATGAAGATCAAAAACTGCAGGATCAAATTCAACGGCAGCAGCAGAACGAACAGCAGGAAAGGATTCTGGCTGAAAAACAGCAGCAGGAAACTGAATTAAATAGTTTGCCCCTCAAGAAACAATTTGAAGTTCTTTTAAATCAATACCCCCGGAGAACCGGGAAATGGCAAGCCTGGATGAATTTTAAAAAACTTGTTCAGGCTGGAGAAATACCAAAAACATCAAAACTTTTACAAATCATTGAAAAAAACAAGATGTCCCAGGGCTGGCAACGAGATAATGGCCGCTGGATACCGGGACTATCAAAGTTTTTGAAAGAAAGACGATGGTTAGATGAAATTAATACTTAGCACAGAAAACACCGGCACGGAAAGCCAGGATCAGGTTATAGAACTGGCAATTATTGACGCAGATACAGCCCAGATACTTTTTAATCAACGGTTCAAACCATCTGTTTTTATAAAGGACCAGGCTGCAGCTGTACACGGCATTACCCTTGGTGCCCTGGCACATATCAAGACCTGGGCAGATTACCATGATCATATTCTTGAGATCATTAAAAGTGCAGAATCGATAATGACCTATAACGCCGATTTTGACTTCAGGTTAATGCGGCAGACTGCAGAGGCGTTTGATCGTGTCTGGCCGCAACTTATCCCGCCATGCCGGGATTTAAGGGCAGCATATGCTGATATAGCTCAGATTGAATTCAACGAATATTACGGTACCTGGAAATGGCAAAAATTAGAAGTGGCCTGTCGGCAGCAGGGTATTGATGTGTCTGACATCAAAACGCACAATGCGCTTGATGACTGCAGGGCAACACAACGGCTGTATAAAAAATTGCAAGGGGCTTTTGACGCATATTGGAAACCGTTTGTTAAACCTCAGTCCACTAAGTATGAAGAATTTAAAGAAAATATAGAAGAAATATCACAGCTGTTTTCTCAAGGCTTATCCATAAGTCATATTCATCAAAAACTTATTCAGGACGGTAAAATAACCTTGTCGTACACGCATTTTACCAAATTTTTTAAAGACTATACAGAAACTTATGTGTCTTTAGCCGAGTTGCCCGCGCCCAGGCTTACGCCGAAAACAGGACCTAAATCAGCCCAAGACAGAGAAATTGAGTTCCAAGCCAACAAGCATGAAATTATTGTGCTTTTAAACAAGGGGTACTCCAAGGCCCGAATTCATAGAATGCTTAAGAAGCAAGGTAAATGGAATACCAGTTATGCCAATTTCACAGAAATCTGCCGCCAGTATAACGTCAGAAAACACCATAAACTCGATATAAACAAGGCTTTAAAATGAATTTAAAACCGACATGTAAAAGTCAATATTTGGCAGTCCACAGTGAAGCCAGGCAGCTGCTGGACCAGGGTTACACGAAAAAAACAGTTTTTGATTATTTTGTGGCCCAGAAAAAAATCACAATGTCATACAAAGCCTGGGTGAAAATTGTTGATAACTACGACCAGAAATCACCGTTCTCTCGAAAAAAGAAAACTTCAACAGCTCGAAAAACCATAGGGCAAAGTTTGGGTTCAAAAAAGGGAAAGTTCAGCCATTCAAATGATCCGTACCCAACTGAAGATACAACTGACTCTATTGTGGAAGAAAAAGAAAATGAAAAACCGTTTAACCTCATTCAAAAGGGTAAATAATACATTGTTATTATTAAATATAATCAACGGGCGTAAAATTGAGCCCGTTAAACACAGGTAGTGATCTGACAATTTTAAAGCGTTACTTTTTGGGGAGTTTAACGATGGATATGGAAATAGGAAAACAAGACGTCAACATTACAGAGACAAACGGGAAACTGATGGTACCGTCGGTAATGGTGGCAGAGCATTTTAAAAAGAGACATGACAACATTATCCGAACAATTAAAAGCCTTGAGATACCACAGAATTTTCGACTCCTCAATTTTGAGGAGTCCTCATATATTAACGAACAAAACAAAACACAGCCAGCAATGAACATGACCCGTGATGGTTTTGTTCTGTTAGTTATGGGGTTCACAGGCAAGAGAGCTATGGAGTGGAAACTCAAATATATTGAGGCATTCAACGCCATGGAAAAGGCCCAAAAAGACAAATTATATTTAAAAGCCACGTTACAAATACCAATAGACAGTGATCTGACAGTTTTATTGCCCACCGGCGAGTTCGGCATTTCAAGCTGGAAACTGGCCCGGGAAATAGACCAGCCCCACAATGCCCTTGCAACAAAAATCCATTTTTTGGATATTCCTGCTGCATTCAAGGCAGAAAATTTTATCCCAATGGGCCATGTGGCAGATCACGGCCCAAGAGAGGATGGTTACGGGATCACCTTGGCCGGTCTTGGCATGATGGGGCATCTCTTTCGCAGCCAG
Organism: Desulfobacter hydrogenophilus; assembly: GCF_004319545.1. Lineage (NCBI taxonomy): Bacteria > Pseudomonadati > Thermodesulfobacteriota > Desulfobacteria > Desulfobacterales > Desulfobacteraceae > Desulfobacter > Desulfobacter hydrogenophilus. The sequence continues at coordinate 2,608,801 of NZ_CP036313.1, forward strand.
GTAGCCAAGGCAGCTCAATTAAAAGGGTATGAACAGTTAAAGGCTGTTAACGCCCAAAAAACCCAGGTGGAGACTTTCCAGGTACAGCCAGTTCAAAATGTTACCCCCCGGTTCCAGCGGGCTAATGTTACTGAAAAAAAAATGCTTGCGCTCAAAGGTTTAATTTCCATTTGGGCATGGATTGAAAATACCACTGCTGAAAAACTTGAAGCTGAATTATGTGCCTACATGCAGATAACAAACCTGAAAGGCATCACAACGTCGAGTTATGAAAATGCCATGGAATACATTTGGTCAGGCATGAACATGCTGCAGAATGATTTTATAGACCTTTGTGCTGAGGAAGAATTACAGCCTTTAAGGGGCTTGTTTGATTTTATGGCCTATTACGATGACAGAATAAATTATGAATCTTTGTTTAATAATTTCAAAAAAACTCACCAATTTGAAGATTTCACCAAAGTTTCCAAAAAGGATTTTCAAAAAATCATAATGTTAGCCTGGGGCACCATGTATGCCATGTGTCTCGGTGATAAATCCGGATGCTGCAAAGCAAGCTGCATCCATAACCAATTAAAAGGATAAAAAATGGCAGCTATAAATATGATCCTGCAAGGTAAGGGCGGTGTTGGGAAAAGTTTTACAGCCAGTCTGTTAAGTCAGTATTTGCTTGATAGAGATCAGTTGGTCGGATGTTTTGATGCTGATCCGGTTAATGCAACCCTGACAGCTTATGCATCATTAAAAGCAACAAAAATCGAAATCATGGAAGGAGATTCCATCAACAGCCGGCTGTTTGACACCATGATAGAAAAATTACTTCAGTTGCCGGATAAAGCTTTCGCTGTCATTGACAGCGGCGCCAGCACATTTGTTCCCCTGGCTGCTTACATGTCAGAAAACAATGTTGCCGATTTCCTGAAAGACAGCGGCCACAACCTTACGCTGCATACCTTGATCACCGGCGGTCAGGCCGAAGGTGATACCATCCAGGGCCTTGCATCCTTGATGGAAGGTTTTCCGGACACCCCTATAACAGTATGGGTAAATCCTTTCTTCGGTCAAATTGAATTTAAAAACCACAAACTGGAAAAGGCCAACCGGGATCAGGGCGGCACCACCATTATTTTGCCGACGTATAAAAAAGAAACCTTTGGCTATGATTTAGAGCTGATGCTCAAATCTCGCCTGACATTTGCCCAGGCAATCAATTCCGGCAAATTCAACGTCATGGCTAAACAGCGGCTTAAAATAGCCAGGGATGAAATCTGGAGCATCATGGATGAATCCGGCTTGATCATTGATGCCCAGGAACAGCAGGAATGAAAAACAAAATCCAGGCAGAAATAGCCAAAAGGCACAAAATGACAGTCTGTGACAATGATCCGATCTGGATCGTTGCAACTGTGTGTGAACTTATGGCCGAAGAATATTCACAAAAACTGTCTGACCAGCAAGATCTTTTTGCAGAAAAATTCAAAGAAAAAATCAAGGAGGTGAACAAAAAAACAAACACGCTGAATATAGTGATCGCCGTGCTTCTCGGCATCATTATAGGTCTGTCAATTCAACTGATTATTTAAAGAGGAGTTTTAGAAATGAAGAAATACTTACCGTTACTTGCGCCAGCCTTTCTTTTTTTTGGCGTTATCACCTTTGTTGATTCTGCTTTTGCATCAACAATTTCAGAGTTTGAAACACCGGCAGAAACCTTGATGGAAACCTTACGCGGGCCGTGGGCCAAATCAGTTGCCATACTGATGATCCTAGCGGCTGCTTTTGTGATGTGGTTCAAAAAAGACGATTTGGACGGAATGACAAAAGGTTTTCTTGTTGTTGTCTGCATCATATCCGTGCTGGCCCTGGCAGAACCGATCATTGATACGCTGTTCACATTCGGCAGCGGCGCATTAATATAGGAGCATTATTATAATGCGAAGGATAGCAATACATCGTTCATTACATCGTTCAGACCTGATCATGGGCATAGAGCGGGATTTGCTTTTCCCGATTGGTATAGCCGCTGGCGTGCTGATTGTATCCAGCGGCAACCGCCCCTGGCAGATATTGATAGGTCTGATAATTCTGTCGGGTGGGTTTGCCTTGGCCAGGAAAGCAAATAAAAAAGAGCCGATTCTTTCAAAGGTTTTCCGGCAGCATGTCCAGCACAAGAAATTTTACCCGGCCAAAGACAGCCCAAAGTTACCTCATAAATCTATTCATTACGATGCCATGAGCAGAAAAGAAAAGGGCCTGCAAAGTCTTTTGCAGTATGCTGTGATGGCAGATAATGGGATTATTCTTTGTAAAAACGGTTCGTTCCTGGTGGGCTATGAAATAACAACCAGGGACACAGACAGTTCGACTGATACAGACCTTGAGAACTTCTCCACTTCTATATCCGCATCTTTAAAAAATTTAGGCGATGGTTTCACCCTGCACTTTGACTGTATCCGGAGCCCGGAAGATTATTATCCTGATAAAAATGAAAATCATTTCCCTGACAAAATCACCAGAGCCATTGATAATGAAAGAAGGATATATTTCAAAAAAGGTAAGCATTTTCGCACAACTCATTATCTTTTTATCACCTGGAAGCCGGATATATCAGCGCAGAAAATGGATTCCTTTTTATATACAGAAGAAAAGGATGAACGCCAGAGAACAAAAGGGGATGATGCCGGTGTTAAGGCGTTAAAAACTTTTCAAAATAACCTGGTCGAAATAGAGGACAGGCTTTTGTTGTCTTTTCAGCTTCGGCAACTCAAGGATATATACCTCCAAAATGGCATATATTCAGAAATTCTGGAAATTATCAACTTTATTATCACGGGGGAACGCCACAAAATAAAATTGCCGAAAATCCCTATGTATCTTGATTATCTTTTATCCTCCCAAGATGTCACGGGCGGCATAGTCCCGAAAATCGCGGATAAATATATAAGTGTCGTTGCCATTGACGGTTTTCCGGCAGAATCTTACCCAATGATGCTGTCTGGTTTAGACAGTTTATCCATACCGTACCGGTTTAACACCCGTTATATCTGTATGGATCAATGGACAGCCTTGCAGCAGATAGAAAATTACAGGAAGAGCTGGTCTCAAAAAATAATTGGTTTCTTTGACAAGCTTTTCAATAACGCCAAAGCAAAACCAAACAAAGATGCCGCCTTGATGGCCGGAGATGCGGAGGAAGCATATTTAATTAATCAATCCGGATTTGTGGGGTTCGGTTATTTTTCCGGCAACATCATTCTGCTAAATGAAGATAAAGAGTTGTTGCAGACGCAAACCAGGGACATCCGTAAAGTGGTTTTATCCCAAGGCTTTTCTGCCCGGGTAGAAACCCTGAACGCCCTGGAAGGCTGGCTTGGAACCCACCCGGCAAACAATTATTCTAACCTGCGCCGCATTATTTTGCACAGTCTGAATCTTGCTGACATTTTACCGTTGTCAACAATATATGCGGGATTTGCGACAGCCCCATGTCCTTTTTATCCACCAGGATCACCGCCGCTTATGTATGCTGCCACGGATGGATCAACCCCTTTCCGGCTGAACCTGCATGTAGGGGATTTAGGCCACACTCTGATTTTTGGCCCCACTGGTGCTGGTAAATCTGTTTTGCTGGCCATGATAGCCGCTCAGTTCCGGAGGTATAAGGATGCGTGTATTTTTGCATTTGATAAGGGATTGTCAATGTTTTCCCTGGTCACTGCTGCAGGCGGCACCCATTATCACATTGCCGGTGATGACAGCTCGCTTGCTTTTTGCCCTTTAAAATATATTGATACTGATGCTGAACAGGCATGGGCTGAAGATTGGATAACCACCCTGGTCACCCTGCAGAAAGTTGATATCAAACCCGAACACCGAACAGCTATACATGACGCTGTTACACAAATCAGAAACTCTCCGGGTCAGCATCGCACATTAAGCAACCTGTATCATTATATCCAGCACCAGGAACTCAAAGAGGCGATCCAGCATTATACAAACCAGGGAGCCATGGGCAAGCTCCTTGATGCCCCTGCCGATTCCATGACCCTGGAAAATTATACAGTGTTTGAAATCGAAGATTTAATGAATCTTGGCGAAGAAAACTTAATCCCGGTGCTTTTGTATATTTTTCACCGCATAGAGAAAGCATTTAAAGGGCAGCCAAGCATACTGATCCTGGACGAAGCCTGGATCATGCTGGGGCATCCTGTTTTTCAGCAAAAAATACGAGAGTGGTTAAAAGTACTCAGAAAGGCCAATTGTGCTGTTGTCCTTGCCACCCAAAGTCTTTCTGATGCCAAAAATTCAGGTCTTTTAGATGTGCTGTCGGAAAGCTGCCCAACCAAAATATTTTTACCAAACCAGGATGCAGAGAAAGACACTCAACAAGGACTCTACCACGGCCTGGGCCTCAATTCCACCCAGGTTAAAATCATCGCACAGGCCCGGCCAAAACGTGAATATTACGTGACCTCTTCACAGGGTAGCCGCCTGATCAACTTATCTTTATCCCCCCTGGCCCTGTCATTTGCCGGAGTATCGGGCAAAGGAGATATTGCCGCAATTAAGAATTTAATAAATGAGTACGGCCCTGAATGGCCGACACAATGGCTGCATGCCAGAAGTATTGAAATACCTCAAAATTTAAGGAGCTTAAAATGAGAAAAAAAATTCAAACTGCAATGATATTGCTAACTTTTATTACCTTTATCAATGTGTCAATGGCCGGTATCCCTGTTACATGCATTAATTGTTCAACCATGTTCACGCAGCTTTTAGAATATGTCAAAGATATTGAACAGTTAATGGAAGCAGTAAAGAGATATGAACAGTTGGTAAAACAAACTGAGAACATGGTTAAAAACACGATAAATTTACCCTCTAATTTAAAATCAAATCTTGAATCTCAAATCATGACAGCGGTTGACAACGTGACCCGTTTGAAATCGTACAAGGCTGATATGGATGCACTTTATAAAATTTTTACTGAGACCTGGCCGGAATTACGGGACTTAAAAATTGATGACGTATTAATGCAAGATCGTATTGAAATGCAGTTAGATCAATTTTCAAAGGCCTCTGAGAAAATTGATAATGTTTTACAGTCTAATTTTCAGCTTACCGGCCAGCAGTTACAAGACCTCCAGGATTCAGGGGATTTCGATGATTACTTGGACAATCTTCTTTCGAGCAAAACCGGCAGACAGCAGGCAATTGAAGCCGGCAACCAGATCAACGCCCTCACCGTCAATGAAATGAGACAGACAAGGGCCTTGCTGGCTAATTATGTTCAGGCTCAGACTGCGGCTTTGGCTCAAGAACACAATGCTACAAAGTTAAAGGATGCTGATTTGCAGCAGGAAATGGAAATTGGGGTGGACCGAACAGATGCACTTATCATTCCATAAATCATGGAGTGATAACCGCGTCAGCTCTATCTATCCCCACTTTTTTCTCTTGTGCTTCGATTTTTTTCCACTCGGGCTCAGCGTCACCGGATACACTGATATAAACGCCAATACTGATACTAATGGCGATAACAATGGAGATGGTAAGAATGATCAAATTTTTAGACATAAAAATAACTCCTGTTAAAATTTGTCTTTATTTTTTGATAATAGCAAGTTCTTTGATTATTTTCAATAATTCAGCAATGGCTGATATTAATCAGACAGTTATCGAAAAAATTGTACAAGGATACAAAGATGTAGGTTTCACTTGGGGCGACAACGTCAAAAGCCACGCTTTATGGTTACTGAAATGGCTACTCGTTATTCAGCTTGTTGTAATGGCCGTAAAGCTCGGGTTCAAACAATCCACATTGCAAGACGTTGTTGAAGACCTTGTAATGACGGCAATTTTTGGCGGTATATTTTGGGCTCTCATCATAAAGGGTCAGGCCTGGGGTCTTGATTTAATTCAAGGTATGCTGAAAATGGCTCAAGATGTTGCGGGCGGCGGTTCTCCGCCAGGTGAGGCATTTTTTTCAAAAGTCTTCACCGATGCTCTCAAGGTTGCAGATAACATGATGTATTCGTGGAATCCTATGTTAGTCCCTGCCATTTGTCTATGTTCAATCTGCAGTGCCGTCTGTGGTGCTTTTATCTACGGCATGTATTTGGTGATTCTCTGTGAGTCCTACATAGCCTTTAATCTCGGCATTTTTATTTTAGGCTTTGGCGGTATGAGATACACCAGAGGCTTTGCCACAGGTTTTTTAAAGTACGCCCTGAGCGTCGGCCTTAAATTATTCGTAATCCGGTGTCTGCTATATATCCTGGGTTCATTCCTGGCAGATATGGTGCTGTTCACCTTCAAAAGTTTTACAGAAACACTTGTTATCACAGCCTGTTTTTTTATTCTGGCGTTTCTCATCAAAGTATTGCCCGACACAATAGCCAAAATGGTCACACTGCACAGCGGCAGCAGTGCCGGAGCTATTACCGGAGCCATGGCAGCAGGTGCAGGTATGGCGGCGGGTGCCGCCTCCATGGGCGTCGGTGCCGCTGCCGGTGCTGCCGGTGGCGGCGGCATGGCCGGAGCATTCAGTGGAGCCAGGGGCGGCGCACTGAGTGCTCTAGAAAAAATAGCAGAAGCAGTAAAACCCAAAGAGGATAAATAAATGTCAAAAGAAATTCAAAACCATTATCTCGCCGGTCGGCAGGCCTGGGCTGAAGTGTTCGGATCTTTCATCCAGGAAAGAAACCTTTGGCGGTTGGTAGCCCTGCTTGTTTCGATTGTCGCTATTCTGCTTGGAGCAGGAAATATCATACAGCTAAGGCAACAAAAAGTGATCCCGTACATGGTTGAGGTTGATCGGGCCGGGCGGATCAGCGGCGGACAGATGGCTAAAAAGCTTGAGACCAGCCAGGAAATGATTCAATACAGCCTGGGCCAGTTTATCACGGCCTGGCGGACAGTCACGGCTGACATCGCCCTTCAGGAAAAATATGTAAAACAAACAAGTTTTACGTCAATTGGTGCTGCAAAAAAAATACTGGCTAAATGGTATACAGACAACAATCCATACATTTCGAGCGAAGAAAAATTGGTAGAAGTGCGGATTATGGCCCTGCCTCTTTATGTCAGCGGCGAAACCTGGCTGATCGAATGGACAGAAATAGAGCGCACACATAAAGGTGTTGAGCGCTCCCGGACAACCTATCAAGCAAACCTTATCATCAAGCGTAAGCTTCCTGAAACACAGCAAGAAATCATCAATAATGCCAGCGGCATATATGTGTCAGAAATCAGCCACAGCAAAAAAATACAATAGGAGGTTAAAACATGAAAAAACTTCTAACAATCGCAATGGCAATATTCTTTGCAGGCTTGGCAACATGCCGGGCTGCGGATTTCGTAAGCCCCGTATCAGCCAAATTGGACAGCAAAGAAAAAAAATCTTTAGCCCTGCAGTCAAGATGGCAAAAAAACACCCTGGACCCGATCACCACCAGGAACGGCATGACCTGTTTTGTTTATGGCCATTCAAATCCAACTATCATTGTTACCCCATATAAAGTGGCTGATTTGGAACTGCAGCCCGGAGAATTGATCAATTCCATGGTCCTGGGCGATAACGCGCGATGGTACGCAGAAATCGTATTTTCCGGCAGCGGCGATATCAGCACCAGCCACGTTGTTTTCAAAGCCCTGGATTCCGGGCTCACCACCACAGCCGTGATCACCACTGACAGGCGGGTTTATCATATCAATTTCAAATCCGACCGCAGAAAACACATGCTGTACACAGGCTTTATTTACCCCGAAGATCATATCGCAATCACCAAAGCGGCCCGGGAAAAAAAAATCAAAGAAAAAGAGAAAAGGACCACCGCTGAGGGCTTTGATATGGCCAAGTTAAATTTTGATTATGAAATATCCGGGGATGCCGGGTGGAAACCGCTGCAGGTTTTTGACAACGGCGTTAAAACGTATATCAAGCTGCCCAAACTGCAGGAGATGCCCATGTTCATGGTTAAAACCACTGCGGGTAAAGGTCTTGTAAACTACCGGGTAAAAAACAACTGCTTTATTGTGGACCGGATTTTTGACCAAGCCTATTTAATCGTCGGTGTGGGCAAGGATAAGGAAGAATTAACCCTGACCAGGCTGGAGGCGAAACAATGAAAAAGCTAATCAGACTGATCCTTCTTTTTTTTATGGCGTTAAACTGTTTTTCCTGCGCCCACCTTTCCCCTAAAGGATCATGGGTATTAATTGATTCTGAGCCGCCGTTACTGCTTTGTGATGTAATCATCAGCCGCCTGATCCTGCAATATCCACCGGCAAAAACCACGATAACGCTTCTTAAAAGCGGCAATAAAACCTTTGATCAACTGATTGAAAAACAGGCCAGACGGGCTGGTTATATAATCAGCCCGTCCCAAAGCGCTGTCAAAATAAGCTATGTCATTGACGTATTATCACAAAACCCCGGCACTGGGTATTTTCATCTTAAAAGCAGTGACGGATTCAGTTTCAGCCAGATGTTCCGCCTGCCTGGATATAACCTGGCAGACACCTATACCCAAATTGAGGTTAAAAAATGAGCGCACCACGAGGGCTGAAAAGGCCAGGCGTAATGACAACCGTATTGAGCAAAAAGCCTATCTTAGTGCTGTTTCTGTTCATTGCCATCATTGTATTGCTGCTGCTTTTTTCAATATTTGATGACGGCAAAAGAAAAAATAAGAACAGCGGCCAGGATCAGGAGACCCTGTTGATAGAACCCCAGCAGTCATCAGTCTCCACAGATGAAGAAGGGCTTAATCTTCCTAAAGCCCCTAAAGAACGCAAGGGCCTTGCGTCTGAAACCGATATGAACACCCAGGGGGAAAAGGGGGATCAAAAGGCACTTGAACCTATTGAGGTTGTACGCGCTAACTCCCCTCCCCAGGACCCTGTAAAAGCCGCCCTGGACAAGCAGCGGCAAAAACAGCTTGTAACGGTACTGCAGTACCGATTCGAAAAACAACGCCAGGCGTTGGAGTCCAACCCGGTTGTTTACAAAAAAAATGCCTCAATGATTATTGGCACCTCTGCCGGTGTTTCTGACCAAACCGGCCAGCAATCGGGATCTTCAGCAAGATTGCTGGCGTTAAACAGTGAGCTTGCAAACGCCAAAGCAAGTCTTGGCCTTGGGGGTGCCGGTTCACAATCCACAGCATCGGTAACAACGAAAACCGGTTTATCCATATCTGCAAATCAAACCGGAAGCAATGATGATTCAATGTGGGATAACGGTTATTCCATGGATCAGGATACCAATGCCTTATCCATTAAAACCGGGTCCATTATCCCTGTGGTGCTGATCACAGGGATTGATTCAACTTTGCCCGGCTATATCAGCGGCCAGGTTAGTCAAAATGTATGGGATACCGCAACCGGCTATAACCTGCTCATCCCCCAGGGCACCAAAGTCTTTGGCCAATATCAGAACAATATTATTATGGGCCAGGAAAGGGTATTCGTCGCCTGGCAGCGGTTAATATTTCCTGATGGCCGGGCAATGACCTTGAAGGATATGCCTGGCGGGGACCAGCTGGGTTACGCCGGTCTGGAAGACAAGGTCAATAATCACTATTTCAGGATTTACGGCCATGCCCTGCTTATGAGTCTTGTCACCGGCGGCACCGCTTATGCCATGAACACCCTGGACAGCGATAACAGCGACGAAACAACAACGCTCAATGAATTCATGGGAACGGCCTTTGCCGACCAGATGGGGCGAACAACCATGGGACTGCTTGAAAAACACATGAATATGTCCCCCACTTTAACCATTCGGCCCGGTTATCGCCTGAACATCATAGCAGTTAAAGATTTAGAGTTCAGCGAACCGTATGAAGGCAAATTATGAAAGTTGATAAAAAATCCTGGCAACAAGGCTATGAGGCAGGGCTCCGGCAGCAGGAATCCCAACCGGAGAACACAGATGTCTTAAGCTGGCATGCCGGGTTTCTTGAAGGGCAGGAAGAGACCGAAATGAAAATCAAAACCCACAGGGAACAATCAAGGAGAAAGAAATCATGAGACTTTTCATAGCAGAAAAACCATCCCTTGGCCGGGCCATTGCCGCAGGCTTGGGGGATGCCGAAAAAAGGAACGGCTATATAGAATGCGGCCAAAATGTCGTTACCTGGTGCTTTGGCCATCTGTTGGAGATGGATAAACCCGAAGAATACGACGAAAAGTACAGAACCTGGAAAAAAGAAGATCTGCCTATTTTACCCAATTCCTTTAATGCCTCGGTCAGAAAAGAGTCTGCAGCACAGCTGAAAATCATAGGCAAGCTGCTTCAGGATGCTGAACGCGTCGTCAACGCAGGTGATCCGGACAGGGAAGGTCAGTTGCTTGTTGACGAGGTGCTGGAATACCACAACTATGCCGGTTCTTGCGAACGTATCTGGCTTGCCGCTCTGGATGACAAATCAGTCAAAAAAGCCCTGTCATCCATGACCGACAACAATGACTACATTGGCCTGCGTGATGCGGCCCGGGCCAGATCACAGGCAGACTGGCTGGTGGGCATAAACTGCACCCGGGCCATGACCCTTATAGGCCGTGATGCCGGAAGCCATGGCGTGTTATCCCTTGGCCGGGTCCAGACCCCCACCCTTGCCCTGGTGGTCAACCGGGATCTGGTTATTGAAAACTTCAAACCCCACCCGTATTTCACCCTTCATGTTGAAATTCTACATGAAACCGGTAGGTTTACCGGTACTTTTCAGCCGCTTGACACACAAAAGGGACTGGATGACCAGGGCCGCTTAATCAACCCTGATGAAGCCTTTCGAATCAAAAAAGAGGTAAGTGGGCAGACTGGAAAGGTTATAGAGTCCGTTACAGAAAAGAAAAAAAAGAATCCGCCATTACCCCATTGCCTGTCCTCTTTACAGAAAGCAGCATCGTCAAAACTTGGCATGGGAGCAAAACAGGTGCTTGATGCGGCCCAGGCTCTTTATGAAAAAAAGCTGACCACGTACCCCCGTTCTGATTGCCGGTATCTGCCGGAAGAACAATTTGATGAAGCAGGCAGTGTACTTGCAGTCCTGGCAAGTTTGCCCGGACTTGAACAAGTTGCTGAAAATACGGACAGCTCTATCAAAAGCGCGGCATACAATACGAAAAAAGTAACTGCCCACCATGCCATTATTCCCACAGGTGAAACGCCCTCAAACCTATCAGGTGATGAATCTGCCCTCTATCACATGATTGCCCAAAGCTTTTGCATCCAGTTCTATGCAGCCATGGAGTTTGAAGCGCAGAAAATTTTGACCGGCATAAATAACACGGTTTGGAAATCAACAGGCAGAAAGATATTGAATCCTGGTTGGACCGCTTTCATCAAAGAAGAAAAATCAGACGCTGAAAAAGCTGAAAAAAACGAGGAACAAGACTTACCTATCGTCCATGAGGGCGACGGTATAACCGCGGCTGATGTTGAAATTAAATCCAAAAAAACCAAGCCGCCTGCAAGGTTTACAGAAGGTATGCTCATTGAAGCCATGGCAAATATTCATCGGTTTATTGAAAATACCGACGCCAAAAAGACATTAAAAGAAAATGAAGGCATCGGGACCGAAGCGACCAGGGCCGGGATCATAGAAACATTAAAAGCCCGGCACCTGCTTGCACTCCAGAAAAAAAACATCACTTCCACTGATCTTGGCCGGCAGCTGGTCAAAATGGCCCCTGAAGTCCTCACTGATCCTGTGACAACGGCACAATGGGAATCCAGATTATCAGCCATCGCTGACGGTAAAGAAAGCCTGTCCGGGTTTATGACAGATCAAACCATCCAGGTCCCGGAACTTATCAAAGCAATATTTGCCCTTCAATTAGACCCTTTGCCGGGAACCCATCTTTGCCCGGAATGCGGCCAGCCTTTACGCAGGCAAAAAAGCAAAAAAGGGTCGTGGTATTGGGGATGTTTTAACCAGCAAGGGCATGCAAAGCCTGTATTTCTCAATGATAAAAACGGCAAGCCGGATTTAACGCCAAAGAAAAAAATAGAAGTATCAAAACACAAGTGCCAGGCCTGCGGCAAACCGCTTGTGAAAAGGGAATCAAAGAAAAAAGGCAAAGGAGGCAAGAAAAATTATTGGTGGGGATGTTCCGGCTTCCCTGAATGCAGGCAAACGTATTTTGACGATAACGGCAAACCCCAGTTCAAAGATAAAAAAGGAGAATAACAATGGATTTTGAATACTTTGCAATCAAGCGCAACATGACTGTCGATGAGTACATAGCCTGGCTGAAAAGGCAGCTTGATATTCTTGATTTTGATTCTGACGATATCCCGGGAGATGTTGCCGAATATGCGGAAGAATCCTTTGGCCTCATAAAAATTTCTGCAGAAGAATTAGCCAGAATGCAAAAAGCACAGTTAGAGGGCGAGGGGGTTGAATTATGAGTAAATATCAAGACAAATTAAATGAATTCGGTCAAAACGTTCTTGACGTGATTGAAACCGGCAGAGCACCATGGCAGAAATCCTGGAAGGAAGGCGAGCTGCTTGAAATCCCTAAAAACGCAACCACAGATAATAGTTACAGGGGCGTTAATCTTATTAACCTGGCTATGAGTGGATACAATGACCCCCGGTGGTTGACATTCGTTCAGGCCAAAAAAATGGATTGCAAAATCAGGAAGGGTGAAAAATCCCGGGCTGGGTTTTATTATTCGCCGTCTCGTTTCGAAAAAGAACTTGAGAACGGCAAGCCTGTTCTTGACGATAACGGCAAAGAAAAAATGGTGACAGTTGATAAACCAGTTTTTCGAACTTTTGCATTGTTTAATGCAACTCAGGTGGAAGGCATGGAGCCATACAAACAGCCTGAACCATCTTGGAAGCCGGAAGAAAAAGCAGAGAAACTTTTAAATGCTTCCCGCATGACAATTGTGGAAAGTCAGCTTGACCAGGCGTTTTATCGTCCGGCAACTCATACAATAGAAACCCCGCCCAAAGCCCAATTTAGCGACAAATCAAAATATTATGCAACAATATTTCATGAATTAGGACACGCTACAGGGCACCCCTCCATGCTGAATCGGGATAAAGACACTAAAAGCACAGAAGGAAAGGCAAAAGAAGAATTACGCGCGGAAATTTCGGCCTGGCTTGTCTGCACTCAAATTGGCATTGGTTATACGCCTCAAGAACAGGACAATAATAAAAATTATGTTGCTGGCTGGTTATCCGCCCTGAAAGATAAAGACCGGGCCAAAGAACTTGGTTTTGCAATGAAAGATGCCGAAAAAATTGCGGATTATATACTTGCCCTGGATAAAGGTAAAGATCAGGTTTTAACTGACCAGCAGTCCATAGACCAAGAACCAGAAAAAAATCATTATATCATTGTTGATGAATCTTTTGTTGGTATCAGCGACAAAGAAACCTTAGTTGATCCATGGGGTGATGAAGTTGCGAAATTTGATAATCCCGAAACCGCTTTAAAAGCCGCTATCTCTGCTAAAGCCAATATGGAAGGCTTAGAGGATGATGAATTATCAGTTTATAGAATGAATGAATTTGGTGAATCGACAGGGCCGCTTGTATCCACAAGTTTACCTATTCACATGAAAGCGATGTGGGAAATGAAAATTAAAACGCCCTTTCCGGAACATTTTTTAGGCAGAAAGATGGGTCTTGATTTAGAGAAAGGTAAAACAACAAAAATAGAAGCCGATGCCCCCAAAGAGCCAAGTCTTTTAGTAACAAAGGAAGCGGATAAATTACAGGCTAAAGCCGACCAATACCGTGCTGATCAAAAAGATTTATTTTCGTATACAGAAAAGATAACTGTGGCAATGAGCAATCCCGATTTGTTTGATGATTTAATGCCCAACCACTATAAAAGTGATCCGTTATCAGCTTATAACAACGAACTGGATGATACTCAGCGTGAAATAGTAACATATCTGAAAAAGATCACTTTTTCCTTTGAAAAGCCCGAACATTTCCCGTCCCCCCAGGAGCCGGTCCCTTTAAGTGAATCTGAAAAAAAAGAACTGTTGGATACCATTGCCCCGCATCTATCCCAGAATTCGCAAGTCGTGCTTGATGGAGAGAAGCGTCGGGGAGAAAGAGAACCCGAATCCAAAATGTATATCAACGTGCCGTATTCAGAGAAAGATGAAGCAAAGGCCCTGGGTGCAAAATGGGACAAACAGGAAAAATCCTGGTTTCTCGAACCAGGAACCGACCAGGCCCCTTTTAAAAAATGGCTCGAACCTGCCCGGGAAAACCGTTTTGATATGAATAAAGTATTTGCTCAATTCCAGGATCAGGCATCCAGGCTCGGCCTGAAAATTGACAGCCCCCAGGCGGACGGCAAGCTGCACCGTGTAGCGGTTGAAGGAGATAAGGGCGGCAAAAAATCCGGTGCATATACGCTTTATCCTGACGGCAGGCCTGCAGGGTTTATTCAGAACCACAAAACCGGGGAAAAAGCCAATTTCAAATATGAAGGCGAAATCGGAAAAACTGTCATTCCATCAAAAAATAAACAAGCACGGACAGCCGAGCTGAAGGAGGATTACGCCGCCGCAGCTAAAAAAGCCTTTGGCATTTACATCAATGCCGATAAAACCACGGATCACCCCTATCTTACGGATAAAAAAATCAATGGAGACAAAAAATACCGGGTTGATAAAAACAACCGGCTCATTATCCCTGCCAAAAACCTTAAAACAAACAAAATCGAATCCCTGCAGTTTATAGGCGAGGATGGGCAAAAGCAGTTTCTAACCGGCGGGAAAAAATCAGGAAACGCATATACCATAGGCGAATTCGACGAACAAAAACCCATACTGCTGGCTGAAGGCTTTGCAACCGGAAAGACCATTAATGATGTGAGCCACCTTCCGGCGGTGGTCTGTTTTGATGCAAACAACCTTGAAAAGGTTGCCAAACAGATCCGGGAATTGATGCCCTCTGCTGAGTTGTTCATTTGTGCTGATAATGACCACGCCAAAAAAAATAATGTGGGGGTTCAAAAAGCGCAAAAAGCGGCTAAAGCTGTTGGCGCTAAAGTCATTATCCCAAAATTTACGGATGAATCAAAAAAGCTTGGGTACACGGATTTCAATGACCTGGCCAAGTGCAAGATGGGTAAGAGCCGGGTTCAAAGCCAGTTGAAATCCCAAATCCAATATCTCTCCAAAAACAAAGGCATAGGGCTTGAACGATGAAAAAACAAGAATACGGCCTTAAGCAGGCCAAGGCAAAAGAAAGCAGGTATGCCCTGCTCTTCCCGGTTTGTTTTTTCTTGTGGGCCTTTGCCTTTATGAGTTACTCCACCCAAACCGTAGCCAGGGCGTTAAGATACCATCCTGACCTGGGCAGGCCGGTGTTTGATACCTATTACCTGCCCTGGAAGGTGTTTGAATGGAATAAATACATAACAGACACCCCGGTGGGTGATAAGGTTGACTTGATCTTCGGTGTTTTTATTCTCAGCACGGTCTTCGGCTTTTTCCTGATTCTCAGGAAAAAGCCGAAAGGCAATTTAAATCTGCACGGCACTGCCACCTGGGCAAAGAAAAAGGATTTGGCCGCCATGGGACTTGATGCCAAAGACGGCGTATATGTCGGCGGCTTTCCATTGGCCAGGGGAACCAAATACCTGATCCATAACGGTCCGGAACATATTTTAGCATTTGCGCCAACCCGATCCGGTAAAGGTGTGGGCCTGGTTATCCCCTCGTTGCTTGCCTGGATAGGCTCAAGCGTAACCCTGGATATTAAGGGTGAAAATTACGCTTTAACGGCAGGATATCGGGCTAAAGAATTAAGCCATAAAATTCTTAAGTTTGATCCTGCCGATGAAACCTTTTCTTTTGCTAAATGGAATCCTTTGGCAGAAGTGCGGATTAATACAAATCATGCCATTGCGGATGCCCAGAATATTGCACAGATGATCTGTGACCCGGACGGCAAGGGCATGAAAGATTATTTCACCCAGGCCGGGTATGCTTTGCTGACCGGGCTGATTTTGCATGTCATTGTATCAAAGCAGGGCGCCACCCTTGCCGATGTCGTGGCAGAAATCACAAAAAGCGACAATGAGGGGGATGTAAAAAACCTGCTTTATGCAATGATAGACAAAGAACACGCACAAATCTTGAAAAAACGGTATCCGGACATGGATATTGATCTGGCAGACAACATACAATCCACAATTGACAGTTATGCCGGTGAAGCTGTAATCAAAGCCGACCGTGAACTGTCCGGAGTTGTATCAACCGCTGTTACCAACCTTTCTTTGTACCGTGACCCCATTGTCGCAAAAAACACCTCTGAGTCTGATTTTTTCATTTCAGATATCATGAACGCTGAAACCCCTGTTGATTTATACCTGGTTGTCTCCCCTGCCAACCTGGACAGATTAAGGCCGCTGCTGCGTGTATTTTTTAATTTGGCGTTAAGAAAATTCACCCAGAAAATGGAGTTTGAAAACGGGCAGGCCGTGGTTTGCTATAAACACAGGTTGCTGCTTATGCTGGATGAGTTTACCAGCCTGGGAAAATTGGAAATCATGCAAAAGGCCCTGGCGTTTATGGCCGGTTACGGGGTGAAGGCTTATATCATTGTCCAGGATTTATCCCAGCTGCAGGAAGCGTATACCCGGGACGAATCAATTACATCAAATTGCCATGTCAGAATTGCATATGCACCCAACAAGATAGAAACCGCAAAGCTGTTGTCGGACATGACCGGGAAAACCACCGTGGTTGACAAGAAAACCAGTGTTTCCGGCAAGCGGTTAGGCGGCATGGGCAATGCCTCGGTGTCTGTCAGCGAAGTTGCAAGGCCGCTGCTCACACCAGATGAATGCATGAGGCTGAGAGGCCCGGTCAAAGACGAAAAAGGGGGCATCAAAACTCCCGGCGATATGCTTATATTCGTTGCTGGTTACAACACGGTGTACGGTCAGCAGATACTGTATTTCTTAGATCCTGTCTTCCAGAAGCGGGTTAAAATCCCGCCGCCCGGCAGCATTGATCTTTTCAAACTCAAAGAGGTCTCGAAGAATGACATATAAAAGCAAAATAATAAAAATCATGCTGCCCTGCAGTCTCTTTTTCGCGGCCTGTTTTTTTATATCTCAATACTGTTATATCAATGCATCCGCCAGCCTGCCCATAGGCATATATTTAAAAACCTCCCGGGCAATTGTCAACGGTTCCTTTGTTGTTTTTCATCCCACTGCTGCACAACAGCCTCTTGTATCAAAGTACGTTAAAAATACCCCTTTAATGAAACGTGTGGCTGCTTTACCAGGGCAGGCATACCAATTGCCCCCGGCCTCGGATACAGACAGCAAAGACCGGGCGATTACAGCGTTTGAACCCAAAACAGGCATTGTGCCTGCCAATCATCTGGTTGTGGTTGGCAACACAAAATTTTCATTGGACAGCAGGTATATAGGCTTTGTGCCCCAATCCTCAATAATTGATACGATAACCCCTCTTTGGGTTTTTTGTCTCTGAGAAAATATTGGAAAGGAGTGAAAATGAGCGTTGTTTTGGACAGTTTGAAGCATAATTTAGGCCCTATTGTTACCCAGGCCCTGGATGATGATAACGTGATTGAAATTATGCTCAATCCTGACGGCAAGCTATGGCTCGATACGTTTGACAAGGGAATGGTGGAAGTATCCGCCATTCCTGCATCATCTGCTGCCGGAATACTGAGCCAGGTTGCGTCCATGCTTGGAGCCGTCGTTACAAAGGATTCTCCCGTTGTTGAAGGTGAGTTGCCCCTGGACGGCAGCCGGTTTGAGGGGTTGTTCCCTCCGGTTGTGACTAATCCCTCTTTCACAATCCGCAAAAAGGCCATCAGAATATTTACCCTGGATAATTACGTGCGGTCCGGAACCATGTCTTTGGATCAGCAGCAAATTATCTGCGATGCCATTGCAAACAAAAAAAACATCCTGGTGGTGGGCGGAACGGGTTCCGGTAAAACAACCCTGACAAATGCCATTCTTGCACAATTGGCAGATATTGCCGGCGATGAACGGCTTGTTATTATCGAAGACACCAGCGAACTGCAGTGCCTGTCAAAAAATAAGGTGATGTTGCGTACAAACCAGAACACCAATATGCAGCATCTTCTTAAAACCACCATGAGGCTTCGGCCAGACAGAATCGTTGTGGGTGAAGTAAGAGGCGGTGAAGCCCTTGACCTTTTAAAGGCATGGAATACCGGCCACCCCGGTGGCGTGTGTACCGTCCATGCCAATTCCTGTGCCGGGGGACTGGTCCGGCTGCAGCAGCTCATTGCCGAAGTTGTGCCGAACCCCATGGATGATTTAATCCAGGAGGCAGTTGATTTGGTAATTTTTATCAAACGAACCAAAGAAGGCCGAAAAATTAAGGACATAGCCGAAATAGGAAACGATTATGGGATTCAATCGGAAATACAAAAATTAAGGATTTTAAAATGAAAAAGTTTTCAGCAACAATTACGATTTTTCTTTTTTGGATAGTTTTTTTAGGAGAAACGCCTCTCTCATGGGGAGATGATGAATTAACAAATGAACAGAAATTGGCTTGCGAATCTATTTTATGCTTGTCTTCGGGCGACAGGCCGGACGAATGTGACCCTGCTTTAAATTATTTTTTCAGCATCAAAAAAAAGAAATTATCCGACACCAGGGACGCCCGGAAATCTTTTTTGAAAAAATGTCCTGATTCAAATGCAGATGGGATGTCCAGCTTGATCAACGTCCTCGTTGATTACAATTGTTCTTCCTGCACTGTTGAACAGTTAAATAAAAATCTTGTCAAAGTGGTCATTTCAACGGGACGTAATTTTAGTTCTATTTCCAACCACTCTTCCGGTTATACGGTAATGGCAGTTGATCCTGAATTACCGGCATATTGTTTAAAGTATTATGCCGCCATGAACAGTAATCAATACACCGCTTACTCACAATATTCACAATCACAACCAGTCTATATAGGTTCCAATATAGGCAGAAAGGTCAAAGATGACGACGGCAATGAATATTATTTAATCTATGCAAAGTCAAGAAGCGAACAAGCTCAGATCGCGGAGGCAATATCACAAAACCATTGGGAATGGGCCGATTAACCAGGTAACACCATCAGAAATAATGGTGCTGGCAAGCACCGTTGTTCCTGATGGTGCTTTTAATAAAAAACGCAGGGGGGGGGTGCAATGAAAAAAAACAAACGGGAAATAACTCTCAAATCTTATGTGACGAAAAAAGAATACCGCCAAATCAAGCTTCTTGCCAAACAGACAGGCTTTTCCGTCTCTGAATATATCCGCCGGATTTTAACCGGTCAAAGGATAGAATCAAGACTTGACCAGGAAGCTTTTTTATCTGCGCTTAAAGTGAACGCCGATCTTGGCAGGCTTGGGGGGCTGTTTAAATATTATCTTACCCAGGGGTTTAAAAATGTGCCTCCTTCAGAAATAAGAAAGGTACTGCATGACATTGAAGACAGGCAGCGGCAGCTTAGGCCGGTCATTTCTAAAATTCGGGATATGGTGTAAGGTTGCAGCCCTGTTTCCTTCCATATATTCAGGCAACACCGACATTTTTGATGTCTTTGGACCATAGTACCATCATCACAGTTTAATGCCATGATATCAAAACGAATCCATTGCGGACCGCAAAACGACAACATAAAGCGTTTAGGGCTGTATATAGGCGCCGGTCATGAAAGAGAAAAGCTCTTTGCAAAATGGACAGCCAGCTGTTATGCGGGGCAAGATTATGATCTGGCCATTGATGAAATTAAAGCCACCCAGGCAATGAATACCCGGACCAAAAAAGAAAAAACTTATCATATGGTAGTCAGTTTTCATCCCGAAGATTTCAAAAAACTTTCCCTGGAAGATTTTAAAAATATTGAAAAAGAATTCGCTGCAGCTTTAGGTTTTGAAGATCATCAACGGCTCTGTGGAATACACATCAACACCGACAATCCCCACATGCACGTTGCTTACAATATGATTCATAAGGAAAAATACACCCGGCATGATCCTTTCTATGATTATTATAAACGGGATAAAACGTGCCGGCTCCTGGAGGAAAAATATAAGCTTAAGGTTGACGTTGGTGTTGAACAGCAATTTAGCGATTACGTTAACCAGCGGCAAACAGATGTTCAACACGTTTTTGACAATACCCGGGATTGGCAGTCCTTGCACAAAGAACTTGCCGTTTACGGCTTAACTGTGCTAATGCGCGGGAACGGCTGTGTCCTGGCCGCTATCGGCCACAAACAAAAAGATGGTCATCATATCAAATTAAGCGATTTTGATAAAAATTTGTCAAAGAAAAAGCTTCAGGACCGGTTTGGTTCTTATGAAAAATCAGCTGGCGATTATGAGGTAAAAGAATTTTTTCAACGGGAGCACAAACGGGAAAACGCCAAAGCCAAAGATTTTGAAACTAAAACAGGACTGAAATCCTTTGAGACCTTTGTTTTAGAGTCAAAAGAGTTTATCGCCCAGGCGGCAATCAAATCTAACACCTGGCAAGACTTCCATAGGGAACTTGCCAGAATCGGTCTTGAAGTTAAACCACGGGGGGCGGGTTTTGTTTTAACGGATATAGGCGGCAAGACTAAAAAAAATTCAAGCATCCCTTTTTCTAAAACCGGAATGCGAATTGTCAAAAACGGCATTATTCTTAAACGCCAAAAAAAAGGAGAGATGAACAATGGAAGAAACACAGGACAGCCCAGTAATAAAAACACCGGAAAACAACGAAACACAAGCACATGTAAGCAGTCCGGTTTTAGGCAACCTGAGCCGCTCTCCAAAAACAATTTGCGCAAATTGTCCAAATGCCGTTTGGCATATCACGGAACAGGACAAGTTGAGGATATTTTGTCGTTTGATGCACGCGCTTATAGACGAGAATCTGAAAGCTTGCGATGGGGCAATGATGGAAGATTGAAAATTTTAAGGGAATTTGAACCGTCCCAAGGCGGTTATACAATTGAAAAGCCGTATAAATTTGAACCGGTAAAAAAACTCAAATCCGCCAAAGAAAGAGAAGCTTGGAAGATTTATATTCAGGAACAAAAGCAACATAATTATAACTGGATAAAATTTAATAAAAATTTTCAGCGCTTTTATGGTGAAGATTATGGGATGTAAATTTATCGTTTTCAGAAGTTTTTAAATGATTTGACATTAATCCCCCCCTCCACAATACTTCTGCTATTGAATGCTACTTTCAAATAGGCATGTGCGACCCATGATACCATTATTCTTGACCTTTGTATTTCTCAAACGGTAATCGCATTATTTGCATTCCATAGGCCTGATATTTTTTCTTGTAAATTATATGGATGCAATATATCCATTAAAATAACAACAAATTGTGGCTTGCCGACAAGTCTGAGATTCATGTAAAAGCAGTCTGGTAAAGCGTTTTACTGACAAATTCGGATTTTTGACCCATCGGTACAAAAAAAAGCAGATTTTGGGCCAAACCGTCTAAAAACGCGCAGCAATATAATTAATGTTAGCTATTAAAGGCATTTTCTATGAAAGATATATATCGAATAAACATTGGCAACAAATGGAAATTAGAAGATTTATACGAATTCCCCCGTGCATACTACCAAGTGTATGCATTCCAATATTGTTTCATGCCGGATCAAAATATCGAACATAAAAATCAGTTATTAAAAATATTCAAAAACTATAAAGATAATGGCCAATACCGATATATTAATATTTATAAAAAATTTCAGCTACATGTATCACAGGAAAATAAGCCAGATATTTTTTCAATGCATTATGCTTCACCTGGCTGGATAGATTTGCTTCTTAACCCTGAAATTGCCTTACAAATTTCAAAATCCATTGCGATTTATCTTGGGTTGAGTGTTACAGCAGCAAAAACATACAAAACTATTTACAAAATGTTATCAGAGATTAACCAACAGAGAAACAAAAACAAATTAAATGATTTTCAATTAACAAAAAAACAAAATGAAGAATTGATTGCTATGTCCAATCACATTGCAAGGCTTATTGGTTTTGATAATGTTGGACAAATTGACCAATATACTGGTAATCCAGAGGTTACATTGAAAATCTTGCTTGCACATTACAGGCGCTTAAAAAATATTGAAAACTTTATAAGTGATGGGAAAGTAAGTTTAACTTCAAACAAAAAAGAAGGTAGCTAACAAGCCGGGTGCACGGGAGCCTTCTGCTGGCGCTTCAGGCCCGTGATCCGCAGGTTAGATAAGGAAGAAATATGACTGATGTTAAAATGATGTATGGCGAAGAGTTTTGGTCATATTTTTATGCCGCTATACAAAATGCAAAACGGCATGTTTTTATTTTTACTGCCTACACAAATACCTCCGATTTAAGAGATGTTTTGGGCAAGATTTCACACCTGCCTCACCTGGTGGTTGTCAGAGATGATTCGAACGTTTCAAGTAATCAAATCGGCAATGTCATCCTGACGGATCATTTGAAGTTTCATGCCAAAGTTTACGTTATCGATGATTTGGTTATTGTTGGTAGCCAGAATCTGTACAAGGTCAAAAAAATATCTCTTGCAGAAAAGAAAGGTGAGATTAGCGTCGCATTTAAACCAGACAATGCAATCAACATTATTTACCAATCGCTAATGATTGTTCTTCAAGGCGAATATGAAGCTTACTACGAAAACAAAATTGAGGATCTAAAAAAACGCTTTGGGCATGAGTATGATATTGGCTGGGTAGATTTCTTTAGGGAATACAAGTTAGAGTCATTTTTGAATCTAAATTCAGGCACTTGTCCATGTTGCGGGTCTCAATTGGTCTTAACAGAAAGAGATGAAGCCTTATTTGAGTGTTCTTCAAATACATATGGTCAAATTACGCAGTTTGAATGCGGAATCGGGAACGCCTGTAAGTATTGTATTTCTGATCCGATATTAGTAGAGCCTGAAGTTACTTATAGATGCTCTACTTGTAATTTTACAACTGGATACAGAATAACTGAAACTTACAAGAGACCCTATTATTCGTGGGAGGTTTTGGCCGCAGTAACCGTTCCCGATCAGCTTGAGAGTTTTCTAAAACTCTATTTTTACTTGATTGATGGATTGGGAGAGATGCAAGCGAACAACTTGCTGTCGTCATTAGGAATCCTTGGAAATCTCTATAGGCTCAACGTAAGTCAAAGAGACTATCAAATTTTGGGTTTCTAAAAAATATCTAACAAGGCAAATTAAAGCGGACTGGCTTACGGAATCCGTTTGGGAGATTAACCTCATGGGGAAAGAAGACCCTAATTTCCTTAAGCATCAGCGTATATTACGAAAATTCAACGTCTCAACTCATAATTGCTAACAAACCGCAAACGGGTCAACACGGACTCGCTAAAACTCGCCGTGAACAGCGGTCCTGAATTCATCCAGTACCGCGATTATACTTTAATGCATAAGGAAATATTATGAAGATTGTGTCAATATTTAATAACAAAGGTGGTGTTGGTAAAACCACATATATGTATCATGTTGCTCACCTACTTGCGAAAAATAAAAAATCGGTACTAATAGTTGATTTGGATAGTCAATGTAACCTTTCTTCATATTCAATATCTGATTCAGAATTAGAGAAAAGTTGGAAATCTGACAGGGGAAATAGTATATGGAATGCTCTTGAACCTGTCTACGAACGTTTAGGTGATATCAGAAAAAGACAGCCATCTTTAGTTGGGCCAAATTATCAAAATTTATATATAATTCCAGGCGATATTATGTTGAGTAATTTTGAGGATTCACTTGGCGATTCTTGGAATAGTGCTAAAGGTGGTAGCCCTGGAGACTTAAGAGTTCAGTCCGCAATCTATCGTTATATTTTATGGGCGGCGGAAAAAGTAAATGCTGATGTTGTTATGTTGGACCTTGGGCCTAATCTTGGAGCATTAAATAGAGCAGTATTAGCGGCAAGTGACTATTTTATGGTGCCAATGTCACCTGATTTATTTTCTATAAGAGGGACTTCGAATCTTGGATCAAAATTAGTTACTTGGAGAAATGAATGGGATCAGTGTAACTCTGCATTTACGGGGAATGATATTCAACTACCACACGGAAGACCGATGTTTTTGGGGTATGTAATGCAACAACATAATATTCGCAAAAACACAGAGGGGATGACGAAGGGATGGTCAATATTTGGTGACCGAGTAGAGCAAGCGGTAAAGGAAAATATTATTGATAAGCTTAATCCTATTGGTCAAGTTCATGACTGGGGAGATGGACAATGGAATATAGGTAAAATACCAAATCTTCATAGTTTGATTCCATACTCTTTAGAAGCAAGAAAACCTGTTTTTGACTGTGGTTCAAGAGATGGTTTGAGAGGGGCTCATATCTCTTCAGCGAGGGATTCAGCGAAGTTTTTCGAACCAATAGTAAACAAATTATTAAGTGTAGTATAACATGACGCTTCAGCGGACGTAAAAAGCCGCGCGGCTGAGCTTTTCGTTCACGGCGGCTGCGCCGCCGTGAACCGCGGTGCTGACTTCGTCCAGTACCTTGTCCCGGCCAGATGAACCAACCGAACTGGGGTATAATTGCACATTTAGGGTAAATCCGTCATAGGAATTGGGGGTGTAAGCCCTAACCCCCATATTGTTAGAAGCACCTAATCCGCAACTATGGAAACTATGGAGAAATGAAATTAGTGAACCAAGCATGGTTTGAAATGAATGATATCATCCGGAAAGATTTTAACCGATCAGTGTGGATACCATTGAGAGCTGTTTTCTATAATGAAAAAGAAGGAAAACCCGGTTACGATGGATACAAAGAAGATTTTTTCGGTACAGGCTCTGTCGCAATTCCGGTTGATAAGATTGAAGCTGCAAAAAAATTGGGCTGGATGGATGTTGGAATTAGTCATGAACATTCTGGCTGGGTTGAAGACGGCGAATACACACCAGCAGAATTATATAAAGATTGCAGAGGAGAATTTGAAGGGACACATCTCTTGTTGGCGCAAAGGACTGATGATGACAGTCCAAATGTGTGGCATCTTAACCAAGATTTAGTAATCACTTTAGGGCTGATTCGAGAAGGTAATTCTTGGCTCTGCCCGAAAGACGGATATACAGAAGTTGCACGATTAAAAACTTCTGATAATGAAGCCCCAGCCATGATAGAGGTCAAATCTCAATATTTAAAAGATTACCTTTGTGCAAGGAAACTGGCGTTATATATGACACACTATTTTAGTCGGAATGTTGTATGCGATGACGCCTCCCACATTTCATGGCAAAACGGTCGCAGTAAAGAAAATAATGAACAAGATAGCTGGGAAGGCATTATCATGGAAATACATGAAGGCGGTCATTCATTCGGTAAGAAAATGGCTGTATTTCATGTCTCAAGAACAGATGTTGACGAATCTGATGATGTTCCAGATATATCAGGCATTCCTACTGACGAGAATACCAATGGAGAATCTTGGGAAAAGGAATTTGAAGGCCGTAAATTATACAGAATTTCAGGCGAACTTTGGCGCAACGAAATATTAATGCCTGGAGCAAGTAGTCCTAAAGTACGCGGAGATGAAACTGACCCAACAGTTTTTTTTATTGTCGATGCTGAAGGAAATAAAAGTTGTGGCCGTGATTTGATTGACTCCGGGAAATGGCTTTGGTTTAAGCCAGACCTAATCATGGCGCTGTACCACAGAAGGGGTGGTCATCTATCTTTTTACACCGAACAAACAGGAACAGTTTCCTGTAGCTATGGATCTGGGACCCATTTCGGTATTAATGAACTGGGACTTTTAAATGTATACGCCAAGGATGTTGGCTTGTTGCCGGAGTGGCAGCAGCAAATTTGGGCCGGTTACAATATCTCTCCAGAAGGTGGAGTTTCTTCCGAACTACTCGCCTCTCAAGTGAGAGCAGAGCCAGCCAGCACTATGGCTCCAGAAGAGTTCCTATCAAAAGGTATAGAAGAAGCGAACAAGCTCTCACTGGCTAAGTTAGGCATAAGGCTCTTTCGAGACCATGAAGTTGTCCCAGAACTTATTAAAAAAGCACATCGCTTCAGATCTATTGATGAATCTTCTTTTTACGCATTGGCCAAAGATTTAGCGCGATTAATTGCCGACAGCCTTGATGCTCAAGCAATGCAAACCATTGTAGCTCCGCCGAAAAAGCAGAAATGGGGCTCATTAAAATCTTTAGAAAACCTTCTTGCCGCTAAATACGAGCTTGATTTCATTCGAAAGATTACAGCTCCCCTTGTTGGAATTTATGAGCTTAGACACGCGGATGCTCATTTGCCAAGCAGTAAAATCGAAGAAGCTTTCAATCTTATAGAAATTGATAGAGATTTACCGTTTGTGCATCAAGGGTTGCAAATGCTTCATCAGGTAGTGTCCAGTATTTATGGAATAGTTGAGGGCCTGCGAAGGTGGGAGTAAATGCTTTTAATCGGGATAGGACTCCCCATTACTGAGGAGTCTTCCCTCACCACCCGGCATACGGATCACGTACCAGGGCGGTTCGGCTGATTTTAGGAATCAGTTCCCGGGCAAGGATTCTTTTCAAGGGATCTGGATATAAAGCTGATTTTTGCAAATTTTTGAGGAAAAGCCGACCCCACAATATGTCTATCATTGAACCCCGAGAACCTTTCCAGGCAAGGCGTTGACTACTTCAATATTGTGTCACTGGAATTTTGGATATTGATGAAATAGTTTTTGTAAAAATCATCGGCCGACATCGTCCAAACGAAATCTGTTTTTGAGTTCAGGAATGATAAAATCGTCTATTTAACGGTGCTTGGTGCCTGATTTATATTATCCAAGTCTAAAATGACCACAATATATCGGCCTAAAATGGGCTTAAATAAAGAGTTTCGACGATGGAAAAATATTTACAAACCATTCCATCCAAGTTATCAATAATATTGAGCGCTTCTAAACGAGCGTCTCCATATATATATTGATAGGCCCCGGTGGGATCGGCCGGCCGGGGTCACCTCGCCTCATTTTTTTTGTACATCTCTCCCATGACACCTCCATAATCAACTGTTTGGAGATCCAACATACCCCACCCCAAAAAGCAAAAATGAAACGCCGTACACTTTAAATGATTTTTGACAGCCAAGGCGGATACCAGGTATAAAACCTCAATTAAAATCTACAGACCATAATCAAAGGAGAACCGTCATATGAGAATCCTTAAAGCCATTCTTTTCCTAAGCCTGATATTATTCCCTGCCTTATCCATAGCTGGCGGCAACACAACAAATGACTCTTTCAATAAAGCTAAAAAACGGCTGTTGAATCAGGTTTATTATGATCACCGGGAAACCTTTTATTGTGGGTGCCCATTTACCATGAAAAAAAAGGTGGGCCTGCAGGCTGATAAATTTTCTCCATCAACAAAATACCGAAAACGGGCAGACAGAATTGAATGGGAGCATGTTGTTCCTGCACAAAGTTTTGGGCAATCGTTTCGAGAATGGAGAAATGGTGACCCGGCCTGTGTGGATAAAAAAGGAAAGGCATTTAAAGGGAGAAACTGCGCTCAAAAGGTCAATATGGAATATCGGTATATGCAGGCAGACATGTATAATCTGGTCCCGGCCATCGGCCAAGTCAATGCGCTGCGGTCAAATTATTCTTATGCAATGATTCCGGGTGAACCCCGACGTTTTGGCAACTGTGACATGGAAATAGAAGACCGAAAAGCCGAACCCCGGCCTGAAATCCGGGGAGACATCGCCAGAATTTATTTTTATATGGATGATGCTTACCCCGGGCGTGGGATTATTTCAAAAAAGAACCGGAAACTGTTTCAGGCTTGGGCCAAGGAAGATCCGATAGACGATTGGGAAAGGGAAAGAGCCAAACGGATTGAAGCTGTCCAGGGCACTAAAAATAAATTTGTTCAGTAAGTTTATATTTTTGATGATAGCCCCTGGCAGCGAACCGCCAGGGGCTTGTTTATTGATGGTGATAACTATTAATAATAGTCTTGGCTTTTAAATTCGGCATTGATGGTATTTTGTTTATGATATAGTCCTCAGTGAAAAATTTTAAATATCCTCTACAATGCTTATGTTATTGAATGCTAATTCTAAATCGGCTCGGGTGTCCAATGATAGGCATATCTATCGCTTTTAGAGCACCCGTATTGTTCAACCTTATGCATAAAGTTGAACGAAAGCCTTTGCGAAGCATTTCGAATGATGGTATGAATTTTGGGGTTGATATTTAAAAATTTATCCAGATTTGCATATCCTTACTTTTCGGGTGTTATCCCGATAGATACGTGAGTGTGCAAGATAAACAGAAACCACAGATCAACTTCTTCGCTTTCGATCGGCGACTAATAAACTGTTCTGAGATTTGCAAGTAAAAAAAGAGTTAATATAAAAGAGGCTAAGATTTGGACTCGATAACTAATCTGTTACATAAAAAAAATCTGGTGAAAAAGAATTCTCCCAATATTGAGACAATTAATTCTCTTTCTTTAAATGATATTGAAAAAATTGGGGCCGAGCTCGAAGATATTATTAAATCAGAGACCAAGCCAGTTAAAAATAATATTTCAACTCATACTGCTTCTTCAGGATTAGGCGGTGGTATTAGTGAATGTTCTGGATTAAGTTGCCGTATCAATAGTATCGATCAATTATCAAGGTTTGCTTTAATGTATAGCGACAAAATATATATTCAAAGTTATTTTACGAAATATCCTTACATTTCAGTTTTTTATGATTTGGACTCACTTAGAGAAACATTTTTTGATGACATTACGCTTATTCTTAAGCTTGACCCTCTTATTGATAATGACTTTATAGGGTTTTATTGTCCCGCCACCGAAACCTGCTTTACGTGTCAGGCGAAAACGTTTATAGGGGAAGCTGCAGGGAAAAATTTTACAAGTTCTTATATAAACCTTCAGCAAAAATATCTCAATAATATGTCAGTCGAGGCAGTGATAGAGTATGACGAGTTAGAATTTCTATTTGACGGGCCTGAGCCATTTTTTCATCATTCTTATTCATGGTCTCAATTAGACATCCCTATTCCTCTAAAAAAAAGACCTACCATTTTAAAAAAAATTAAAGCTGGTGCAAAAGTTAACTTATCAAAAACAATGATTAAAGATTTAGGTTTTCATACTGACTATGCACACACTATAGTTTCTGACGCGCTGGCAGGAATAGCTGCTTCCAAGTTTTATAATAGTATCTTTATTTCTGATAATAATTTGCACTTTAACTTTTTAAATTCCTTGCAGCCGGTAAAAGAAATAGCTAATCGTAATAGAATTGCTGAAAAATATCTTACAGCGATAGTTCCATTTATAAATGACGTAAAATTAAGAGATATTCTCAAAATACGTCAAAGAGAAAAAGAATCTTTTTTGCTTTTCCGAAAGGGATTAAATGAAGCTATAAATAATTTTTCATCACCTTCAGGAATTACAACTGAAAAAGAAGCAAAAGATTTATACGCTGATATAATAAGGCCTTCAATTGCCCAACTTGATATAAAGGTCAAACAAGCTAAAAAAGATTTAGTAGTGAACACCTATAGACCGGTGATTGGTATAGCAGGGGTTATTTCATTTGGCATGCTGGCAGGATTGTTCCCTAATGATTTCTCTGAAATTATTAAAGCCCTTGGTCTTTTCAAGTTTGGTACTGACTTTGTATCTAATTTGTTGACTTTAGGTGATAGCGAAGAAAAATTGAAATCTGAACAGTTCTATTTTCTATGGAAATTAAAAAAGAAGGCGAATTCATAATTTCTTAGAGTATGATATTTTGTTACAACAAACAAAAGGCACCGGGCGAGCCAGTGATTTAGGTGATTACATATTTATAATATAAAAAGTTGACCGAGCAATCATGGTATTTAAGAACTCCCAAGCCATTATTGAAGCGGCGTTGACTACTTTTGTTATTGGTGACCAGAATTAAAAACCTGGTAGATCAAATCAAGTGTCTGAGGTCAAGACTACCTTCAGAACAATATCCGCTTTTCAAACGAATGAAGACAGTAGACTATCCCTGTCAGTCCACACCTTTTTTAAAATCAATAAAAGTCAATGATTCTCACATTATTCATAACTCACCTGATAAGGATAAGGGGGCATTTTTTAAAACGTTGTAGATGGTACCACGACTGACTCCATAAACTCGGGAAAGCTCCGTAGGGTTTATCCCGGCCGCGTTCTTTGTCCGGATTTCTTTTTTATGCTCATCGGTGAGGGATGATCTTCTCCCCAGGTGTTTGCCATTGGCCTTGGCTGCTGCAATACCTGCAAGCTGCCGTTCCTTTCTGAGGTTGGTTTCAAATTCTGCAAACACCCCAAGCATTTGAAGGAATGCCTTGCCGGTGGCTGTGCTGGTGTCGATCTTCTGATCCAGGATCTCAAGGGAAGCCTCCCTGCTTTCCAGGTGATCAACTATTTTGCATAGATCCCCGGTGTTCCTTGCCAGCCGGTCCAGTTTCCAAACCACAAGTTTATCGCCCTGGTTGATCATATCCAAAAGCAGGTTCAGGACTTCACGGCCCCTGGTAGTTGTTCCTGATTTTTTTTCCTGGCGATGGACTGCATCAGGGTAAGCAGCCTTTAAAGCTTCCACCTGCATATTTGTACTCTGGTCTAAGGTGCTGACTCTGGAATAAGTAAAAATCATCATGACATCCTTCCCGGTAAAAATGCCTGCTTAACTGTCAACAAGCTCCTAAACCTTTTTAAAAACAGTGTCAACAATTAAAAAAACAACCTTTTTAACGTGGTTTTATAGACTGTCAATAAGGTATACCTTTATAATAGATCTTTAATTTAGACGCGGGTAGTGGTTCACAGTGGGCCTATTTTCTTGACGTGAGTCGCCCTTTGTGAAATTTATATTAATCACAATCAAACTGACAATTAACAAAAAAAGGAGCTGCCTTGCGTCTCTCATTCCCCCCTAAAGAACATTGGGCAGTGTGGTTGCTGATTCCAGGAACAGAGCAATGGAAAGAATGGAGTATACCCGAAAAACTTGGTGTCATTGGCACCTACATTACGATTTTCGGATTTATAATTACCGGTGCATCTTTTTTGAATACCATTTCACCACCTTCTCAGACCACAGTAAATGTCTCGGGTTCCAACAATCTTACGGTTACCGGGGATGGTAATGTTATCCATCAAGAGATACCTCAAAAAGCCCAGGACTATCTTCTAAAAACACTCGACGAAAAAGACATTGCCCTTGAAAACCGGGATAAAATAATTGACGACTGGAAAAAACGGTACAAGGAACAGGAGAAAAGATTAGAAAATAGTTCCAGTGATGATCGACTTATCGCCCAGGCGAAAGATAAGTTAACAGCAGGAGACTTGGACGGAGCGGAAAAACTCCTGACAAAATCTTTTGAAAAAAACATTAAACAGATTGAGGAGAGCATAAACAGTGCCGCTGAAAGTGCCTATGAACTGGGTTCTGTCAAGGAACTCAAATTAGAATACAAGGAAGCCCAATACTATTTTGAACAAGCGGTTAAATGTGACCCAGGAAACAGCCTTTACTTAAATGATTTGGGACACATTCTATACACATTAGCTCAACATAAAAAAGCGATCGAGTATTACGAGAAGGCCCTGTCATCGGACCTGAAAACCTACGGTCCGGAACATCCGAATGTGGCAGTACGATGGAACAATCTGGGCTTGGCATGGCAATCCTTGGGCAAGTATAAGAAGGCGATCGAGTATTTCGATAAGTCCCTGGCATCGAACCTAAAAACCTACGGGCCGGAACATCCGGATGTGGCTTCAGACTGGAACAACCTGGGCTCGGCATGGAACTCCCTGGGCAAATATGAGAAGGCGATTGAGTATTATAAGAAGGCCCTGGGATCGAACATAAAAATCTACGGGGTAGAGCATCCAAATGTGGCCGTAAATTGGAACAATCTGGGCTCGGCATGGAACTCCCTTGGCAAGTATGATAAGGCGATCAAATTTTACGATAAGTCCCTGTCATCGAACATAAAAACCTACGGACTGGAGCATCCTGCGGTGGCCGTAGACTGGCACAATCTGGGCTTGGCATGGCAATCCTTGGGCAAGTATGAGAAGGCGATTGAATATTACAAGAAGTCCCTGTCATCGAATATAAAAACCTACGGGGTGGAGCATCCAAATGTGGCCGTAGACTGGAACAATCTGGGCTCGGCATGGAACTTCCTGGGCAAGTATAAGAAGGCGATCGAGTATTTCGATAAGTCCCTGGCATCGAACCTAAAAACCTACGGGCCAGAGTATCCAAATGTGGCTGTATGCTGGAACAATCTGGGCTCGGCATGGAACTTCCTGGGCAAGTATGAGAAGGCGATCGAGTATTATGAGAAAGCCCTGGCATCGGGCCTGAAAACCTACGGGTCGGAGCATCCAAATGTGGCCGTAAACTGGAGCAATCTGGGCTCGGCATGGAACTTCCTGGGCAAGCATAAGAAGGCGATCGAGTATTACGAGAAGGCCCTGGCATCGAACATAAAAACCTACGGGGTGGAGCATCCAAATGTGGCCGTAGACTGGAACAA
Organism: Desulfobacter hydrogenophilus; assembly: GCF_004319545.1. Lineage (NCBI taxonomy): Bacteria > Pseudomonadati > Thermodesulfobacteriota > Desulfobacteria > Desulfobacterales > Desulfobacteraceae > Desulfobacter > Desulfobacter hydrogenophilus. The sequence goes on from NZ_CP036313.1 coordinate 2,641,396, forward strand.
TCTGGGCTCGGCATGGTACTCCCTGGGCAAGTATGAGAAGGCGATCGAGTATTACGAGAAGGCCCTATCATCAGACCTGAAAACCTACGGGCCTGAGCATACGGAGGTCGCCCTAGACTGGAACAATCTGGGCACGGCATGGTACTCTCTGGGCAAGTATGAGAAGGCGATCGAGTATTTAGAAAAATCATTAACCGTTTTTGAAAATAGCTTGGGAAATGATCACCCTGATACAATCTCAGTAAGGGAAAACCTTCAATCAATTAAAAACTCATATCAAAAAGTGTGAAATCGAGTCAAGATTAGCCACAGATAACGGAGGTTATGGTAACTTCCAGCCCAGATCACTTCCCCCACAGTCTATAAATTTAAACAAGAAAAAGGCGGCTTTTCTCGGTCGGACGTTGTGTGCTACCCCATGATCGGCCGGCCCTTCTCTTGGTAGGGACCAAAAAGCTCCCAGTGCTGAATAGACCCCTCTCCATCAATCTTCTCTGTCTCAATAGCCCCAGGGATTTTGAAACAGATATAGACCTTTTGTGGTATTCCCTGAATCCGAGCATCTGGACATCAAAGGAAATCCCTCCTACCTAATCCGGTGTCCTGCTCCCAGCAAGGCCCAGAAATGACGTGAATTTTAAATGGGTTTGAAGAGTTAATGAAAGTTTCTTAATCTACAGAATTAGAAACTAAAAAACACCAAGGCGTCTTTGAATAAAGGTTTTAATGTTATTTTATTTTTTAAGCATATTGATGATTTTCCGCAGATCCCTAAAAAATATCCCCCGGCAGTGGATATCACCAGGGGACCTTCCCATTTTTTGGGGGCTGAATCGGTTGAAATTGCGTTTTTATAATGGTAACCCCTATTTACAAGGTTTTAGAAAAAAACTGGGGCATCGAGTTAGAGTAACCTTTCGTTCCGTTGGACTTCAGTCCCCCCTGAGAGCATTGATTTTTCGTTACAGCCATTGAGGCTTTTCACTGTCCTATCAAACGATCGTTTTTTGAGACTTAATAAAAAGGTGTATCATATTTCTAAAACAAGAGTGCCGAGCATTGCTTCTGCCATTTCTCACCTTTCTGAAATCGTTGGCAGTCCGCTTTTATACCTAAGCTTTCTTTTTAAATCGCCGGGAGTTTATCCAAAAGCAGCTTAACTCCGTGTTCGCTTTTTGGGGACATAGCCTTGCTTCATTTAGAGAAAAAAGGGGGGGGACGTATGTTGAAGAACTATGAACTTAGCGCGCTGACGCGCGGGCTTTTTAATCTCGTACAAACTCCATAGTGTCTTGATTACAACTGGGACACCCCAAAACCGGCATAAATTCTTCATAACACCTGCCTTCAAATTCAGCTATTCCTATTTCAACATCTATAATGGCTTCATTAACTTTCATTTCATGATGGCATTGTGAACAACGATAGTTGTATTCCTCCGGCGGGGGGCCAAACGGAATATCCGCCACCTCTATCAACTTTTTCTTGCTCAATTTTCACTTCCTCTAAAGTCGAAACAATATCATACAGAACACCATGCTTGGGATGCCATATCGTCATCAATTCCATTTCAGATTCACAATATTGACATCTCATGGGATCTATCCCGCTGATCTCCTGATATCTTTCTCGATATTTTTTCCGTTTTACTATTTGATACGCACCTTTGACTATTCGGCCTATTCGCTTTATCCCTCTCGGAATCACTTCAGACCATTTTTTGTACGTTTTAGTAGCCTCTAAACCGTAATATCGTACTCTTTGAAAACCTTTCGGCATGATGTGCTGAACCATCCGTCCTATAAATGTATAAACATGCACTTTTTCAAATGTTTTCGACTTGGTGCGGTGATCCTTATACCAATACTCAACAGTTTGACCATCGTAATTGACTATGCGTCGTACTGCTATTGGAGGAGACGCCACATACCTGGCTAAATATCCTGCTAATCCACGGCAGGATTCTGGTACGCTCCCTTTACTGACATTTGCAACAAGCCCATTGGGATATTGCTTCCAGAGTTTATTCACAAGCTGGTTTATTTCCAATGAATCAAAATATCTTTTCAACCACGCAAACAAATGGTATTGCCATTTCTTGTGGATTATCTCGTACTTAAAATAGCCTAAATCATACCAGCGTTCATGTTCAGTACTAACTCCACCGCTTGTCATTATAACGTGTAAATGTGGATTATATTGCCCTGACCGACCATGGGTTTGAACAACGACTATACTTCCTATTTTCAACATTTTTCTCTTTACCGTACTGACTACATCTTCTAAACATTCAGCCCCACACTTCATAAAGCCTGACAGCAAATATTTATTGAAACGCTCTTTGAAAAATACTGGCCTTAACTGCTCTGGCAGCGTTAATACGATGTGTCTGTAAATAACTCCTGTATGCAGCACCCCACTTACTTGGCTGACAAAATTATCAACGTATTGCTTGGCACATGAAAGGCAAAAACAACTTTTACAACTGAAGGGTACTCGCCTTCTGTCCCGGCCACAATACATGCAGATGTACTCGCTGTAACCGTTGGAGGCATCTCTGCACCCAAGCATTTTCTGAACCGGGTTATCGTATTGATCAATGTCATATTTCGGATAGGCCTTTATGAAATTTCCCCAATGATCATCGAAGATTTTTTTAAAAACATCAACATCTGAATAAATTGATTTTCTATCCGAGAACCAAGTCATGAAAGGATTTAAACATATTTTTTATATTTCCACAAATGAAGGGACCGTGGTAAAAATGGAAATTCCTATACTCTAAATTTATAATGTTTTGTTTGAATTCACACTTCCCGGTTTTTATCCATTTATTAGCCTCATTTTTTGGAAACTGATTTCATTGGGATTGTTTTATATATCAGTTTGTTATCTATTTTTCTATGGGGATTTTCCCCTAAATGTTTAATTACACCCATAATACATTAAATTTAATGAATCTTAACTTTTGGTAAAAAGTTAAGATTTATCACAATAAGGAGACTATGCTAAGAACTTGTAGAAGAACTCAACGCCTTTGTTAAAAGGCCTCTCGGAGACCAATAATAGAGATAGTGTGGGGTCTGATTTTCCTTAAAATTTTCCTGAAAATAAGATTTCTAAATTTTTTTCTCCCGTTTGAATTTATCATAATTCCTCTGCACAATTTTTGTATTTGGATGATCTTTCCCAAGCTGGGCCTTTAATATTTTCAGAGCCCTTTGATAAAGGGGCTCGGCTTCTTCATATTTACCCTGGGACCTGTAAAGCTCGGCCAGGTTGTTCAATGTGGTTGCGACAGAGGGATGGTCAGGGCCAAGCACCGTTTCTTTTATCTTCAGAGCCCTTTGACAAAGGGGCTCGGCTTCTTCATATTTACCCTGGGACTCATATAGCCCGGCCAGGTTGTTCAATGTGGTTGCGACAGAGGGATGGTCAGGGCCAAGCACCGTTTCTCTTATCTTCAGAGCCCTTTGATAAAGGGGCTCGGCTTCTTCATATTTACCCTGGGACTCATATAGCCCGGCCAGGTTGTTCAATGTGGTTGCGACAGAGGGATGGTCAGGGCCAAGCACCGTTTCTCTTATCTTCAGAGCCCTTTGATAAAGGGGCTCGGCTTCTTCATATTTACCCTGGGACTCATATAGCCCGGCCAGGTTGTTCAATGTGGTTGCGACAGAGGGATGGTCAGGGCCAAGCACCGTTTCTCTTATCTTCAGAGCCCTTTGATAAAGGGGCTCGGCTTCTTCATATTTACCCTGGGAATGATATAGCCCGGCCAGGTTGTTCAATGTGGCTGCGACAGAGGGATGGTCAGGGCCAAGCACCGTTTCTGTTATCTTCAGAGCCCTTTGATAAAGGGGCTCGGCTTCTTCATATTTACCCTGGGACTCATATAGCCCGGCCAGGTTGTTCAATGTGGTTGCGACAGAGGGATGGTCAGGGCCAAGCACCGTTTCTCTTATCTTCAGAGCCCTTTGATAAAGGGGCTCGGCTTCTTCATATTTACCCTGGGACTCATATAGCCCGGCCAGGTTGTTCAATGTGGCTGCGACAGAGGGATGGTCAGGGCCTTTTGCCTTCTCTACTCTTTTCAAACAGGTTAAAATAATGGTTTCACTTGAAACGTATCTTCCTGTCCTCTCTAAATAGTTACCTAAAGTAGATAATTCGTTATTATCCGGGAATTCATCCTCTGGCTGGTCCTTATCGGCCATATTGGCTATGTGAACAATGTGAGGAATCAATCCATATCCTCTAATGTACTGACCTTTATCCATCAATTCATTTATCTTGCCATGGATATATTGGAGAACCGTCTCGCCCCATGTGATGCGGTCATCCAAGAATATTATTGCTTGCTGGACTATACGATGGACGCCATACCCTGTGGCAGTTCTTTTCAGGATAGATAACTCGGTTAAATTGGATAGGATCTCATAAATCTGCTTTGATGAAATTTTCAATATATCCGCCAGTAGTTCGGGATCAATGAAGTCCGGATCAAAGTATGCCGCTGAGCAAAGTACTTCTTTTGTTTTGGGGATGGAAAATTGATACCCAGCCAAATTCAAAGAAGCCAGAATGCTTGTACATTCTTTATTGCAGGTCGGCCGCTCTCTGGTGATCAGCTCTTTGGGCAAATAGACGGCAAGTTTTTCCAATGAATATCCCCGAGAAAGGCTTCCGATAATCTCCAGAGCCAAGGGTAGGAATTCCACTTTTTTACAAATTCCCTGGATAAGGCTTAAATCATGTGTAGTGATTTTCTCCTTTTCCAAGTGAGCGTATCCTAAAAAAATGTCCAAAGCTGTGTCTGGATAAGGCAATTCCATATTCACATGGGGAACGGCCAACTTTTGATTCCGTGTGGTTACAAGCAAATCGGAATCACTGATAGTAAAAATTTTTTTAGGGATCTGATCGGTTTCAAGGTTGTCTAAAATAATAAGCTTTTTACCAAATGTTTGAAGCTGTGATAGGAGTAGATTGATCTGACTCTTTTCGTCGAGATCCTCCCAGCCTTCACGGAGAAGGCCTTTTGTTTCAGCTACCTGCAAAAATTTTGATACTGCTCCTGTCAACCCCGATTCCATGCCCAACCAAAACACGCCACCAGGGTATTCTCCGCTATACTTCCAGGCATATTCAACGGCCATAGCAGTTTTACCGATTCCTCCCTGACCGACAGCTGCAGCTTGACAGACAGCCGCCTGATATCCCTTGGAAAACGCCTCTCTGATTTTAGCAGTCCAAATATCACTGTTTTTAAGAAAAGTATTTTGTGGGTATGGCACCAGAAACAAAGGCGTATCAGGATGATCTAAATTCTCTTTTAATGTATCTACAGTTTTATAGAAAAGGTCTTTTATTTCATCCGTTGCCTTTGTTGTATGCACTTTAACTCCATTTTCAGCCCTATCAACGTCACTTTTGGTTGAAGGTTCCGGTTGCTGGGCATTCAAGTAAGCTTTTATCAACCGGATAATTGCAAGGATAAAGCCAACCACGAAAATCAAAGTCCAAATTTGGGCAGAACCGTTTCCGTTTAGTGCGTTTTTATAATTCAGTCCGACCACAACCAATGACAAGATGATAACAATTGAATCGAAAAGCAAAATTTTGCCATTCAAAGTCATATAAACACCACTATCAATTTTTTAGAGGAGGAATTTAAGATGATGGGATCGATTTTAAGCATGAGCAGCCTCCATATGATACAATAGAAAAAAAGATTTTGACGATTAGACAAATACCGCCTCATTACAAATTTTGCCGGAGTCGTCAAGCTACATCACCATCCTAAAACAGAGTTATACATATTTTTTAAACTCAGATTTTTTGCATTAGTAGAAACGCTATCAAATTCTGGTGTCTTAATAATATCAACAATCCAGGTGAGAAATACCAAGGTCCTCAATAATGATATAACCTACATTTCGCACTAAAAAATTTCTTTTGTTCCTATTTTTTTGCCAGCTTTTTTTTCATTTATGCCGGCTCAAATTGCCACCACTTATCTTTTAGACTTCCATAAACCAATTCGGGTACTCCCAATAACTGAAGCACTTGTCCGTGAAGTTCCGTAACACCTTTAACAGGCCCAATGAAAACATAGCTGCGTTTTCACCCAATATAAATTCCCTAAATTAAAATAGGGGTTTGAAGTCCAACGGAACGAAAAGTTACTATAACAATCTAAAGTGTCAGGATAGGTTCAAAGGCCCTCGGGAAAACATGTCAGGAAAATTAAAAACCAATTTTAATCTGACACAAATCAGTATGGTTACCTGACATCAGGTTGAAGTATACTCTAACCTGACGTCTAAAACGTTAAGGATTGTGTCGACCTGGAAGGTTAATCTCAATCCTTAACGTTTTTGTAAATCACAAACCGCACATCCTGGTAGCTACGCTACTTTTAGGCCGGGTTGGAATCCTTATAGTAACTTTTCGTACCATTGGACTTCAAACCCCAAATAGCACTGGAACTTATGGTCTTTTTTAGGTGAAATCACCCCATATATTGCTTTTTCACCTCTAAAAATCACCAAAAACTTCCGGTTCCTCTGTTTCTCGGAAGTTTTTTTATTCTCGTTTTGTTTTCCTTCGGACATCTGAATTTAATAAGTTATATTTTTTCAGCTTGCCGTCATAAGGAATATCACGTTTTTACAGTATCTTCGAAAAAACTTCCGGATCAAATTGGAAACGGAAGTTTTATTGGGTGAAAACGCAGCTATGTTTTCATTGGGCCTGTTCAATTACTGCCCCCCCCCTATCGGCCTAAACATACTATTTTTAAGGTCAGGGAACTATTTTGTATCTTTCGGAGGACAAGGGTCCCCACCGTGACTATCCGCGTTCTGGATAGCACCATTTTTTTTATGGATAATAAACTCGGATTTTTGATTCTTACTGACCCCACGGCCATAATCTACCGCATCCTGTTTTTTGTCAAAGTGCTTGATGGATTTCTGTCCACCACCTTTTTTGACATCCCATCCACTTTCGGAGTTCGGAACCACATGATGTGTTTTTCGGGGCATAATTTTTCTCCTTATTTCATATTGAGGTCATTTCGTATTTGATTCCATCTTTGAGTGAGTTCTTCATTCATTTTGAAAAATATCTTTGATGATAATAAAAAGCCGGCTGAATGTTTAGCAGCCTCATAGGCTGTAAAAGAATCAAGTATCGAGGCTGCCGTTTTTGGATTTTTACTATTGGCTTCATTCAGAAATAGTGAATGAAGCTCATCATATGTATTTTTGTAGATGCATCTCAACAGTTCAAGCGTCAACCATTGAATACAAATTTCTGTTGAAAAGACCAGTTGGGTAATCCACATTAATGTTTCCGGTTTACATTCAGGCGAACCGAAAAAAAATACCCAAATGATTATATATATAACTGTAATCATTCGTTTTAAAATAAGCATCCGAGCAGCAACTTCTTTACTGAAAAAAGAATTTTCCATTGTGTTTGCGCCAAGGCGTAATATATTTGGTGCATATCCATTGTTGTAATAATGAACTGTACGGTCGTGTGATAACGGTACTCCAAAAGAATTCGATAAAAACTGCTGCCTTCTTTTTCTTTCAGCTCTTGGCAAAAGATAAAATCTTGAAAATTGAGCTAAACAAAAATGAATTAACACCAAACAGATAAATACAAGTTGAATTTTGGATGCAACTTCTGGATTAATATTTTGTTTTACATAAGGAATGAAAAGGGACGATCCAGCAATTATCCAAAAAAGGTATCCTGTTACTTTCCCTGCTTTATTCACAGGCTCATAATAACGGTTTACCTCATCTACTCTATTTTGTGGGTTTTTACTCATAGTTCCGGCAAAATTTTTTTGATTTCAGTTTCAGCAGCAATTGACATACCATAATATTCGTATTCCTTTGCTTGTTTGGCATATCTTTTAGCTCTATCGACTTTGTCTTTGATGTACTGAGCCGTTTCATAGGTATATTCAAATCCAGACCAAAAAAAATAGAAATAATCTTTTTGTGTAGTACATGACCCAAAAAATTGATTTACAATATATCTTTCAAGCGAAAAGGAATTATACGGATGACCGTGTGTGGCATTCCAATATTTTATTAAGCGTACTAACGGTTTGATTTTATAGTTTTCAGAAATATTTTTATCCATAAGAGCCTGGTTAGTACCGTTAGGGTCTGTCGACATCCAGTTTGACCAATCAGATGCCGGAGAAGGAATTTGAATTTGATATACCCAATCAGAAACAGCAGGAACAAGTTCAAAGTTTATATGATTCAGGGAAAGGACAATCGTCGGGCTTGATTGAGAAATTTCAGAAGTTGAATACTTATTTTTTGCGAATCGTTTTAATCGATTCAGATATGTTTGAGGCGTTTTTTTGCCGTCAGAGGTATTAAAAATTATCATATAGTCAATATCTGATTTGCTATCCGCTTTTCTTGGTAATATTGTACCACGATTATTAGACCCGAATTGAAAATGGTTCGTTATACCACCACCAAAATAAGCTTCTAACCTTATTTTTAAGGTACTTATAGATTTCGTAATACTTGCTTTTTCATCTGATGATAGCACCAGGCCACTTGCCAAGCTTATTAAATATGAATTAACTGTCATCTTTCTCTTCTGTGTTTAAGGGTCCGTTAAAAAAATAACCATCTATAGAGCCTCTTGCAGAAATAATTTATCTGCAAGAGGCTCTATAGATAGGTTTTTTGGGCACAACACCCCGAAAAGGGTGTATTCCAAGTTTCATGAAAGGTCAATGGCTTGTATTGGCAATGTTTTGCGGCCTGTCTCTCATCAGTCAGGTAAAATATAACAGGTCAGATCAATTAACCCTTCAGAAACTAACTAAAAATAATCGGTCTTTAATTAATTTTTTATTATTCATATGACATTTGTTTCTTAGCATAATCGCGGTGCTGATCGGCGCACAGCACCGGCCGGACCATCAGAAAGATTGTGGGCTCAAAAGAAGCCACCCTGAATATTAACTTTGTCCAAAAAGTTAATATTCGATAAATTCGCCGAAAACCTTATACCTAAAGGTTTTGCCCTTATTTGTCCAACAAATCGAAAAAGCGGTCTTGTTCAGTCATTTGTACTCTCCTGGTCAAAGAGGTTCAGTTCAGTTTCAACTGGCTTTTTCTTCGGAATTGTAACGTCCACATGAAGCTCTTTTCCGCATTTAGGGCAAGAGTATACTTTGCCCTGTAAAGTTCCTACTGTCATGGTTTCCCGCATTTCTATTTTTGTTGGCATTTTTGATTTTTCGCACTCATGGCCGCAATTACTACAGGTTATTTTTTCCATTATTTTTTCTCCATACAGATTTTACAACAGTTTTTCGTTCCCCGAAGCTGGCCGCAGCCGTCCGGGTGATCTGCGGCGCACTGGACAGCGGCCAGGAATAGGGCGTTGTTTGTCTTTGATTGTTTCTGCTGACTTGCTTTTTTTGCTTTGCTTTCAGCCTTAGCCCTGGATTTTTTGCCGAAGAAAAAGCGCACAGCTATTACCTTCCGGCCTTTTTTTATTGGCTCATAACGCCAACGGAGCGGGGTTTTTTCTTCAATATCTTTAAGGGCCTTGTCTAAAACTCTGCGTTTAAACTCTCCAAAATTTTTACGCATAGACGGCGGTGTGCAAAGTATTTCATGCAAGTCTTCCATGCTAAGTTTTGTTGCGTCTCGTTCGTCCCATGAGCGCAGGATTTCATACACTCTTTGGCTATAAGTAGATGGCAGCGCCAAAAATTCAGCCAGGGCGTATTTAGTGAAGTGTTTTTTAAGCGCGAGGTAGTGCGGCTTGAGATCCGGGTGAAAGCCCAGGATCACCGCGTTATCTTTCTTGATAAATTTACAGGTGGAAAAGAGTGTGTATTTATTCCAACCCCAAGATTCTTTAATTTTAATTACTCGCCCCATGGCTTTATCCGTCAATTCATCGAGGGCCTTGTAGACTTTGCCATTTTTCTTAATTTCAGCGGCATTGATGATGTCAGAAACAGGGACCCAATATCCTTTAAAATCCTCGTCATCTTCCCGGACTTGTGTTGCAATGAGGGCAACCAGGCGGCTTTCCCAGATTGAATCTGGGGACCAAGACGCACGGCACAGAGCGTTTGATTTACAAACCAGTGTGTTTTGTTCTAAATCGATATCCTTTATAATATGTGGGTGTAATTAAACATTTAGGGGAAAATCCCCATAGGATTTTGAACAACCTATTAAAGTATCCTATTCAAATTTCGGGGTAAACACCGTTTAACTCCAAGAATTGATTTTTATACCCAGTAAAAACAGGTGGTTATAAAATTATACTTTAACATCAGATAATTTTACCCCGGAATTTGAATAGGATACCTATTAAATTTATAATGTTTTGTTTGAATTCACACTTCCCGGTTTTTATCCATTTATTAGCCTCATTTTTTGGAAACTGATTTCATTGGGATTGTTTTATATATCAGTTTGTTATCTATTTTTCTATGGGGATTTTCCCCTAAATGTTTAATTACACCCACAATTTCAGCATGACCATTCTCCGATGCCATATGCAGTGGGGTAAAGCCGTATTTATCTCTTACATTCACATCGGCTCCGGACTGTATTGCGTCTTGAATTTTAGCTACATCTTTCCTTTTCATAGACTCAGAAAGAATCTTCAGCGTTATTGTTGCCACCCTATTTACCGGCTTCCCAGTAACCTGGAGCGGAGTTGGGTTAGCTGAGCCATCGCTCTTAACTGTTTTGCTTACGATAGTTTTTATGGGAGTACACCCATTCACAAGCACTACAATAGCTAAAAGAATCACCATTTTTTGTAGCAGTTGGTTTGATTGCATTTCTAATTCTCCTATATGTGTGTTGAAATATAGATGCCATTGTGGCTGCTAGCAAGTTGATCTGTGGTTTCCGTTTATCTTTCGTATTCACTTATCTAACGGGATAACATCCGAAAAGTAAGAATAACCAGATCTGCATAAATATTTAAAGAATCTTTGCTGAAATCATTAACATCATATAGCCACATAGTTGACTAAGCACTTATAGAGTACCAGAGAAAAAACAAGGAATATTTTCAAATTTTTTTGAGACGTACCCTTCCTGTCCGATATGGGGGTTTTCACACAAAACCGCCAAATTTCCTCTGACCCTATTAAAACCCTTGTCAATAGAGCCTTTCAAGGCCAAGATCAATTTTAAAATCGCTAATACCAATTCGATAAACCCTTTAATATTAAGAGGAATTTGGTTTTCAGAAAATCGCATTTTCAGAAAAAAGATGAAATCATAGTATCCATGCCGGTTTTAGTGTAATCCCGTTTCAATTTGGAAACTTTTGTCCCGGAAGTATTGGAGTTTGACAATCAATGGAACGAAAAGTTACGCTGGTTTATACCTTATTATATAGGGGGGGGGGCGATCAATACCTCACCGCAAAGCTCGCACTTTCCCGGTACCGGGCCACCCGCTTGTCATACATCTGGGTGGTCTTGATCTGGGCATGGGCAACCGTTTTCTGAACCGCCTCAATGGGGCAATTGTTCTCCAGGGCCTGGGTAATAAAGGTGGCCCGGGCGGCGTGGGGTGTTACCCCGTAAACATCTGCCAACCTGGCATACTTCTTAAACAAATAATCAACGGTTTTCCGGTTCAGCTTTCTGTTTTTATCCGATTTTCCGGGTGCAGGCTTTACCGGCAAAAACAAAAAGCGCTCCTTTTCACCTTCATGGTCGGCAATCCTCAAATATTCCCTGATGGCAACCTGCAGCTCTTGATTAATGGCCAGGCGGTTGCGTTTTCCGCCTTTCACCCAGAAGTCCAGCACATAAAAACCTTGTTCCTGGTAGAAATCTTTGACCGTCAGCGTGCAGACTTCAGATACCCTGCAGCCGGTGAAGAATAACGTGCTCAAAATGGCCTTGTCTCTCCGCCCCTGCAATTTATCAGTATTCGGCGCATTCAATATCTTTCGGACCTCCTCCGGCGTTAGCACCTTAGCTTCCACCCGGTCGGAATTCACCGGCATCCGCCGAACACCCTGGGCCACATTAATTTTAACGACCTGATTATCGATCAGGTGATTGAACAGGGATGAAATGGCAGACAGCCGGTTGTTGATCGTCCGGGGACTGTGACCCTCGTTCTGTAAAAATTTCTTAAACGCGATGACATGGCCATGGTGAATTTCTCTGAGCTCTTCCGGAGACGAGACACCGATGAACGCCAAAAAAGAATGAATCGCCTTATCGTAAGTTTCAATGGAATTATCAGAATTAAAATTGGCTTTCCACAATAATTCTTCAGGGATCTCTTTGAGCGCGTTCAGGACAGACACTTTTTTTCCAGATCCGACAATCAAATCCTTATCCATTTTTTCATCTGCTCCTTTTTTCCAATGCATCTGCCAAAAATTACAAAACCATAACAAAAATTTTCATCCCACCCTATCATACCCAAAAATCACGGCAATAATTTTGTTAGACATAATGCCTTTTATGTCTAACAAAAATCTACCAAGAACCCGGCTACTATTTTTTCATGCCACATTATTATATAGGAATGTTTTTGGAATGGGAGATGTGCGAGGACCTGGCCCTAAAATAAAGTTGACGAGTCAACGAAGAAGTTTGGTTATATTGGGTGAAAACGCAGCTATGTTTTCATGAGGCTTATGGATTGAAATTGTGGATTTACCGAAACCGTAAGTTTCTGTTAAAATGCCCCCTGCTGGTCCATTTTAAAAAGATACCAAAAACGAACCCTGGCCATTGTTGCCGGCATTAAAAATGATACCATTATTTATTACCTTTCTTCCGGCGCTGGTGGAGATCCGGTTAGGGCTGCAACAATTCAGGTATCAAACAGCCTCTTTTTTTACTCCAAAAAGAAAAAATAAAGGATATACAATAAAATATGGCTCTCACAAAAACTGACATAACAGAAAAAATAGCCGACAAGCTAAACCGATCTCCCTTGGAGTCCAAAGAAATAACTGAAGAACTTTTAAAAATTTTAAAATCAACCCTGGCATCCGGAGAAGATGTTATGATTTCTGGATTTGGCAAATTCCAGGTGACCGAGAAAAAGGTCCGGAAGGGGCGAAATCCAGCCACCGGTAAAGCCATGATGCTATCGGCCAGGCGTGTGGTTACTTTTAAGGTGGCCGGTAAGTTGAAAGATCGAATTAATGGTGTATAGTGATTCATATTGTTTCAAGTAGGCATATTTTTTTCTCCCGTGTACGGTTCTGAGGGAGCTTGGGGCAGGTAATTGCCTCCGGCCACCCGATCATAGAAAATAATGAAAACTTGGTCCCCTCATGCTTTGTTTAAAAGCGGTAAACCTTGGGGGCAAGCTTCCGAGAAACAGAGGAACCGGAAGTTTTTGGTGATTTTTAGAGGTAAAGTAGCAATATATGGGGTGATTTTACCTAAAAAAACCATGAGTTCCAGTGCTATTTTAATTTAGGGAATTTATATTGGGTGAAAACGCAGCTATGTTTTCATTGGGCCTTAATATGGATTCAGAGTTATTTGCAACAGAACCGATTTGGGGGACCATGCTTAACTATTTGAATTTATTGTGATGATTTTTAGATCCTGTCCTGAAATTGAGACCAAACACAGGACAGAGAATTCATGTTCAAGAGCCAAGAAGCCTGAAAAATAGGGAAGGACCAGAAAGCCGAATAAATGGCCTCCCCCAAATCCGTTATAATCAGAAAATATTTATGAGCAGGTGTCACTGACAAGAAACCGATAATCTAATTGAAATTGCCATATGTGTTTAGTAGTTTGCACTAGATATGTATTAATATATTAGGATGAGGTAATATCCTTTTTTTATAATTAGCAACAATCTGAACTGGGGCAAATCAATGCTTTCTATACTCAACACCTGTACTCCTAGGTATGACATTCTTGACGGCACATTCAATCCTGAAATATTCACTGCATCCATCAGTGAAGTGCTAAGATTCTATCAAAACCAAGGCACGGACATGCATCCCATGTACACGGATGCAGAACAGTTTTTTTTGGAAGCCACCTATCCGACGGACGGTTTAAAGATGGTGCTGCAGGAAGTTTTTGCCCGCTTAGCCGGCAATAATACCGTGCCGGCCATCCACCGGCTTGAGACCGCATTTGGCGGTGGTAAAACCCATACGCTGATTGCCTGCACCCATATCGGATATAAAGGAATGGAACTGGCGTCTGTTGTCTCGGACCTTTTACCCACAAGCGACCTGCCGGAAAAAGGAAGCGTGGCGGTCGTGGGGATTGCCGGGGATGAATTGCCCGTTCATAAAATAAAAGGAGACGCCATTATTCCCTACACCCTATGGGGAGAAATAGCCTTTCAGATTGGCGGGGAATCTCTATATAGAGAAGTTGAAGATGAAGCAAAATCATTTGCTGCACCCGGCCGCAACTATTTTGATACGGTGCTGGGCAAGAAAAAAGTATTAATCATGCTGGACGAGTTGGCCCAGTATACGGCAAGACTGACGGCAGCCAATCCCGAAGGCGGTGAGCAACTGGCGGCTTTCCTAATGGGCTTAAACGGATATGCCCGGTCCAATTCCAACATATCCATCTTGCTCACCCTTGCCAGTGCAACGGATGCATTTGCAAGCCAGACAGAACAACTGGCCGGACTTTTGGCGAAAGTCACCGGGCAAAAAATGTCAAAAGATGATGCACTGGGGATTGGACAGCAGGCCATAGGCAGCATCAGCAGCGTGGTTTCCAGGGATGCCACTGCTGTGGTTCCTGTTCAGTCCTCTGAAATTTCACGGGTCCTTGCAAAACGCCTGTTTTCAAAAATTGATGATGCCGCAGCAAGCCAGACCGCCTCGAATTATGCTGACCTGTATCAAAAAAACATTTCTCTTCTTCCGGACAATGCCACCCGAGCCGATTTCAAAGACCTCATGGCGGCACACTATCCGTTTCACCCGACCTTAATTGATTTTTTAAACAACAAACTGGCCGTGTCTGAAAATTTCCAGGGCACCCGGGGCGTGCTGAGGGTGCTGTCCCTAGCTGTAAGGGGGATCTGGAATAGAAAAATCGATATTCCCATGATTCATACCTGTCACATTGATTTAAGGGATGCCAGGACGGTAACTGAAATAATCGGCCGGACCGGAAGCGGTGATCTTCTGCCTGTTTTAAATGCCGACATCGGCGGTGCAGACACCGAGCAGATTCAAGGCAGCAGCAGCAATGCCCAGCTGGCGGACCAGAAAAACCCCCACCCTGACGGCTGGCAGATGTATGAATTCACATGGAAAACAATATTCTTGAACAGCTTAACCGGAAGGGAACAGGGCCTGCAATCCAATATCTTTGGCCTTACAGAACAGGAAGCCATGTTCAATGTTGCATTTCCGGGCCTTACCCCGTCCCAGATCAATGAAGCGTTAAAAGAAATCAGCCAGTCGGCTTTTTATCTGAGGTACAATCAGGGCAGATATTACGCCAGCCTTGATCCGTCAGTAAACATCGCACTTGCCAAAATCCGCCGGACACTTGGTATAGATGAGCTCAATGATGTGCTGGATGCCACAGCCAGAAAACTTGTCAAAACGGATATAAAAACCTTTAAAGTCGTTCATGATGTGGCCGTGTCCGAACATATTCCGGACAATACCGGCAAACCGGTACTGTCGCTTGTCTCTTTAGGGGCTTCAAACCTGGATGTTGACGAATGTGTCACCTATGCCGGCCCCAATGTTCCGAGAAAGGAGCAGAACCTTGTATTTCTCCTGGTGCCCAAAACCGTTTCCATTAAAAGCAATCACCATAAACAGGGAGACCTTTTTATCTCCACGGAAGCTCAGGCCCAAAAAGAATTGACCCGGCTGCGGGAATTGGCCCGAACCGTCGTGGCCATGCGGAAATTGAACTCCAATCCACAGAATCAGGGCATCAATCCCAACAAGCTTGATGAAGACGATTTCAAAACCCGGTTCCATGAAAGGGAAAACGCCCTGATCACATCAGTGTCCGAATGTTATCAATATATCTGGTATCCGTCTGCCAACGGGCAAATCGCCTGCAAGGAGATCAAAACCGGCGGCGGTGAGGGCGGTGAATCCATTCTGGAACAGATCGGAAAGACCCTGAGAAGCGAAGGTGAAATTGTCACTGCCGAACATACCACCCAAACAGATTTATCAAATCTGTCCAAGCTCTTTTTCGGACACAAAGATGTGGTCTCCATCAAGGAAGTCCGGAATAACTTTTGCCAGTTAAGAAAATGGCCCATCCTGGAGTCTGCCAATTTACTGGAGACCATTATCCGGTCCGGCGCGGACAAAGGGATATGGTATGTGTATAAAATGGGGGATTCGGAAAGTACAACGCCTTCAGAATTCTATGGCAGAGGTGCCAAGGAAATGTCCCTGAATATCAACTTGGCAGACGGATATTCCCTGGTCACGATCAAAGGAGCCAATCAAAGGGGATGGACCGAGAAAGGGGGACTGGATCCCCAGAAGGTTAAAGAATACGTCAAACAGATTGCGGGTGAAAAACAAATTGCACAGATCCAGGAAATTGTGGATGATTTTAAGGCAAAACATGGCGACATCCAGAATGGCACCATAGAAAAGGCCATTACCGACGTGGTCCAGGACGGCCGGTTTATGGCGAGTAAAGATGAGGTCAAAGACGATGAAACGCCGGAACTGATTAGCGGTACAGCAGCCATGCTCTACCAACCGGATGCCGGGGACACCATCGTTACAAAAGCCAAAGCATCGGAAAAAGGCTGGATTCAAAAGAAAGACCATGGCATAAACCTCACCGGACAGGAATGCACAGAGACCGTGTTTCCATTAATGCGGCGGTTGGGCAGCATCTATGAAAGAGGCGGGCTTTCCGATATTGACACCCTGGATATGACCGGGCTGGTTCTGCCAAACGGCGGAAAATTAAGGGTGGAATTAATAGACGCCACCCCCGACACCCTGAAAGATCTAAGTGAATTTTTTGAAATCATGGCAGGTCTGGTGGAAAAAGATAATGGGACAGAATTTTACCTGGATATAAGTGACCCCAAAGAGGGATGCAAGTTCGTAAACAAACTGAAAAAAGAATAGAAAGATCCACAATGGCAGCAAAAAAGAAAAAAACAGATCCTGAAAGCCACTACGCCCAGCGGATAAAACCGGAACTCAATCAGGCGAAATGGATTATCCGGATCACTGAACATAAAGATAAACCCATGCCTGTACTGATCCTGAAAGAAAGAATCCAGCCGGATCAGCGTACAGACACCCGGGACATGGTTGCCCCCAGGGCGGTGTTAAAGGAGCGGGGCCTGTTATACGGCCCGTCCCTGACAAGATGCCTACCTGTATTGAAAACCATTATCACCCGGGTGACGGACCAGGCAGATATTCCCCTGGAACTCCAGCAGTACCTGAACCGGAAACGGATCACCTTCCGGGGCAACCTGCCCTTAGACGATGAGGCCGGATACAAGATGGGCCTGGTTTTCAAACTTCAGGAACGGATCAAAGAAATGGACCGTGTGGAACTGATCGCCCGGCGGGTGGACCGATTTACAAAGGAAGAAGCCGCCTACTGGTATTCACGGATTTCCAATTTTACCGACACGGCCAACCGCTGGGCCATGGCCGGGATGAAAATCATGCTGGCCGGCCATCCCAATGACAAGCATATCGAAAAGATGCTGGATAAACTGAGACTCAACTATTAAGCAGAACAAGGCAGATTCTATGGACCTTTCCTATCAGGATGATTTACGATTAATTGAAGCTGGATTTCCCTGCCACCAGGTGGGGGCTGAGACTCAACGGGAACGAGGAGCAGCATCTGCTCTTCCACCGCTCTATTTTCTCCATGTCTGGTGGGCAAGAAGACCCTTAACGCCAAGCCGGGCTGCCATACTGGCGTCTTTGCTTCCGGCAGATACAAATCCGGATCGTTTTATAAAACAATTAGGAATTTTTAAAAAGGTTGTTGAAATTAATGGCATCCAATGGGTGCTTGTTGGAAAAATATTAGACAAACTGGCAAATGTGGGTGGCAGAGAGACTCTGAAAATAGATGGAAAAATTCACGAGTGGCTACTCAAGGAAAATGACAGAAGGTCAAAGTGCAGGGAAATAATTCGAAAATTAGAGACCACTGACCTAAATTTTTCTAATGACTTTGTCCTAAAGCAGTGGAAAACTGAACTTGCCAGTATCCCTGATCCACTTCCCCAAGTCGGAGACATCCTTGAGGTGACTAAGATCCCAGCTAATCCGGCTCATATCAACGATCGAATCCAGTTTGCCAAATCAAAGAATGTAGTAAGTGTTCTTGGGAAAGCAATAAAACTGGATGCTGAGGATTTGTATGGCTATAATAGGGCCTTTACGAATTCCCCTGAATCAACACCAACTCCCAAAATAGTTATGGATATGACCTCTGGTGGAGGCTCCATCCCATTTGAGGCATTAAGATTAGGTCACAAAGTAATTGCAAATGATTTAAATCCTGTTGCTTGTGTCATACTGAATGCAACTCTAAAATATCCGTCACAGTTCGGTATAGAGTTGCTGGCAGACATAGAGAATTGGGGAGAAAAGCTAACCAAACATGTATCTAAAGCATTAGATCCCGTCACACCGTTTTCAGAATTACCTGAGCAAGAAAAAGAACTATTGAGAACACATTGTAAAGCCTGTCCGGATGTCATCTCGGAGTTCGACAAAAAAGAATACGACCATACCGGTTTACTTTACTGCCGACAAATAACATGCCCTCATTGTGGCGGAGAGGCCCCTTTATTAAACACTTGCTGGCTGAGTAAAGAAACAGGCAAACAATGGGGGGTTAAAATTATTCCCGACGGCAAATCAGAAAAGGGTCGTGTCAATTTTGAAACCTATAGGATCAACAAGGGTAAAGGCCCTAAAGGAGAAGACCCTGGATTTGCCACTGTCAAACGCGGTGTAGGCCTTTGCATTCATTGCAAACAAGCCATCAATACCGATGAAATTAAAGCACAAGCCAGAGGAGAGTCAGAAAAAGGTCAATGGAAAGACCGGCTCTATTGTGTGGTTTCAATCCGATTTCAACCGAAACTGGATAAACAAGGCCAAATTCAACGATTTAAATCAGGTCTTAAAAAAGGTGAAATCAAAACTGAAAAAGTCAAATTTTTTCGTACACCTAATACCGACGATTTAAATGCGGTTAAACAAGCAGAAGAATTGTTGGAAAAAAACTGGGATCATTGGGAGGAATTGGGATTAATACCTACAGAGAAATTCCCTCAAGGAAATGATATGCGACCCAAAGTATACGGCATGCCTCGATGGTGTGATATGTTCATGGGTCGGCAATTATTTGCACATCTCACCCTTGTTGAAAAATTGAATGAGCTAAAACCACAGATTCTGGAATTAGAAGGTGACGAAAAAGGTAAAGCAATTATTACCTATCTCCAATTAGCAATCGATAAAGGATTAGATTATAACGCAAAACTAACATTCTGGGATGGAGAAAGAGGGGTTCGTCATGTGTTTTCTGGCCACGACTATAGGGTAAACTTAAATTTTGCCGAAATGATCTTTTCAGGGCCGAATTCCGGGATAAGCTGGTGTTTAAAACAAACAATTGATGCATATAAATCTTTATGCAAATTGATGCCTCACAGAAAAAATGAAAATAAGTCTCTAACTATAATTAATAATTCGGCAGCACATATACCAACTGTCAATGATTCTTCGGTGGATTTAATATGCATGGATCCACCATATTATAATAATGTGCAATATGCTGAATTGTCTGATTTCTTTTATGTCTGGATGAAAAGGACACTAAAAGACATCTACCCTGAATATTTCAAAAAAAGACTAACCAATAAAATAGATGAAGCTGTTGCAAACCCATCGAGAGATGGGGGAAATAAAGAAGCCAAAAATAATTATGAAAAAATGATGGGAGAAATTTTTTGTGAATGTCGAAGGGTCTTAAAACAAAATGGTCTACTAACAATTATGTTCACTCATAAAACCCAAGAAGCTTGGGAAACTTTCACAAGTTCACTAATTAAAAACAAATTAATCATTACTTCTTGTGCACCTATATCATCAGAATCACACAATTCAATGAACATAAAAAACCAAGCGGCGGCTTCAAGCGCTGTTTTTCTTAGCTGCAGAAGAAGAGTAAATGAAAGTTCAGACCCATCAAGCTGGAAAGGGTTTGGTGGTACAGGAGTTCAACAAGACATCATCAAAGCAGTGAAGAAAGGATTGATCGACTTTAAAAAGCTATCTCTCAACCCTGTTGATGAAATGGTTGCCTGCTACGGCAAAGCCCTAAGCGTTTTGTCCGAGCAGTGGCCGGTTCTTGACGGCGACGAGCCCGTCGGTCCCATCCGGGCCATGAATGAGGCCAGCCGGGTGGTGGCGGAAACCCAGATTTCCCGGATCACTGACGGCAAGCTTTCCATCAACGACATGGAACCGGAGGCTGCCATGGCCTTGACCCTTTACGGCATCTACGGCCTTGGCGATCTGCCCTATGATGAAGCGTTGAACTTGTCCCGGTCACTGAATATCAAATTGGAAGCCAAGACAGGGGGGTATACCGTTGACGACCGCTTCATCGGCATCAACACCCAGTCAAACACCCGGCGAAGCAACCAGGCCGCCAAAGCCGAAGACCTCGGGTTTCATGCGCCGTTGCTCCGGAAAGGCTCTAAGCTGAGACTGGCACTTCCTGAAGAACGGAACCCAAAACGCCTTGAACATCCACAGACCGAATGGGACCTGCTTCACGGGCTGATTATCCAATATCGCGAAGGGGATATTCCCCTTGCCAGGGCTTATATGGCCCGACATGCAGAAGGCAAAGAAGAGATATTGATGCACCTTTTATCCGTGTGGACCGCAGAAACCGGTGATGAAGATCTTCGCAAAGAAGGCAATACCATTCTGTTCGGATTAAAATAATGGTATCTGCTCCGAACCCCTTCAATTTTAAAGACAGGGAATGGCGGATTTCCTATAAAACATCCTCCGCCATTCCTGGCCAAGGTGCCGTCAGTATTCTCCATGATTTTTATATACCGGTGTTGACATCCAGCGTGGATTACAAACGGGTGGCCGGGTATTTCAGTTCCTCCTCCCTGGCAGTGGCATCCCAGGGATTTTCCGCCCTGGTAAACTCGGGCGGAAAAATCCGCCTGGTTGTGGGATCGGACCTGAAAGAAAATGATGTGGAAGCCATCCTAAAGGGAGATACCCTGCGCATGGCTGAGGTCCTCAACAGCGAACTGGAGCAGCAGGAAAGCTGGCCCAAAGCTGTCACCCGGGGAGTGGAGCTTCTATCATGGATGGTTGCCAAGGGATATCTTGACATCCGGGTGGCATTCCGGGTTCATAAAGATACGGGCAAGGCGCTACCCTTTTCATCTTCCGAAGACGGGTATGTCCATGAAAAATGGGCGGTATTCACCGATCAAGAGGGAGATCGCATCTATATTTCCGGCTCATTGAACGAATCCAAAACCGCATTGTTGTCAAATGCGGAAAACATTGACATTCACACAGATTGGTGGGGTAAAACAGACAAGCTCAGGGTGGATGAGGCCCAGGCGGATTTTGAAAATATATGGAATGACAAGTCCGCGTATCTGCGTGTTATGACCCTGCCCCAGGCCGTCAAAGACAAGATGATTACCATCGCGGCATCGGCTGGCACTCTGGCTGAAATAGACGGCACCCAGGTGGATATGCCCGAGTCCATGGACCTGAGGGCGGCGGTGCCCCGTCCAACGGCCTTGGAACTGCTTCGCTTCAGGCTCATCAAAGACGGCCCAAAGCTTCCCCGGGGGCGGTATGTGGGGATGGAAACAGCGCCGGTGAAGGCCTGGCCGCATCAGGATGTGGTTGCCCGGCGTATCATAGAGACCTGGCCATACAGCTACCTGCTCTGTGATGAGGTCGGGCTGGGAAAAACCATTGAAGCGGGCCTTGTGTTCAGATCCCTTTACCTGTCAGGTATTGCCAAACGGATTCTGATCACCCCGCCGGCCAGTTTGACCCGGCAGTGGCAGCGGGAAATGGCGTCCAAGTTTCTTTTGCCTTTTTCCAGATCTTTGTCAGGGCCTTATGCCCGGCAGGAAATCATTTACCCCACGGAAAAAATCAGCCCATTAAAAGGCCTGCTTGATCCGGATCTGTCCATTGTCTCAACCGGATTGATTTCACGGGCAGAACGACAGCAGGAAATCAAGACGGCCAAGCCTTTTGATATCACCTTTGTGGATGAAGCCCATTACGCCAGAAGGAAAAACTCCAGAAACGGCCACCGGGTTCAGGCCAGATTCGGCAATCTGTACGAAACCATCAGGACCCATTTAAGGCAGAAATCAAAATCATTGATGCTGGCGACAGCAACCCCCATGCAGATTGACTGGATAGAGGTCTTTGATCTCATTCATCTCACCCTCAGGGTGGGACAGTTCCAGGAAGATCCATCACTGACCTGGACCTATTATGACATGCTCGGGGCCATCGTCAGGGGAGAAAAAACCTCCAACGACCTGTGGGATTTCTTAAAGCATGCCATTGTGGCACTGGATCACCATGATCCCTTTTATAAAGGATACCTTGATAATGCCGTTATTGATGGCCGGATAAAAAGTACGGCCCGCCAATGGCTGCAGCGAAACCGTATTCCCAGGGGACTGGATAGAAAACGGATACAGCGACTCATTTTCTCCGCGGCCCCCCTGTCCAGGGTCATGCTCCGCCACACCCGTCCCCTGCTGGAAATTTATCGGGAAAAGGGACAGCTGGGGGCCAACCTGGCCAAACGGCACATCCTGCCCGTACCTAAAATCGTACTCAATGATCTTGAAAAAACAGCCTATGATGAGCTTGAAGTGTATTGCCGGGAACTGGTCAACAGGCTTGCCTCGAATAAGCAGGGAAATAAGCCGCCGCCCAGCCTGGGCTTTTTATTAAGCTTTCTGCGACTAAGGCTGGCCTCAAGTCTGTTTGCAATTAAGGAGACACTAAAGCGCAGGAAAAAAAAGGTCAAAGCCACCCTGAACCATATGACCCCACAGCCGGTGGGCCAGAATATACTGGGTGATATTGAGTCCTGTATTGACAGCAATGATGAATCTGACAAAAATATTGAAGAACTGTTTTTAAAAGACAGAACGCCGGCTGACTTGAAATGGGAATTGTCAAAACTAACCGAAATGCTGGGCACCCTGCGTGACCTGTCCGCCCCGCCGTCCAAATTCCAGGAATTGCTCAATGTCCTTGATAGACGAAAATTTTCAGGGAACCGAATTCAACAATTGGTAATTTTCACTCGGTTTTACGATACCCTATCCGATATTGTCACACGGCTCAGGTCCATTGATCCCGGTATGCGCATCGGAACATACTCCGGTAAAGGGGGGCAATATGTGGATTCGGATACCAAACAGATGAATACGGTTGACCGGGAAGATATCAAACACCGGTTCATGGGTGAAGAAATTGATGTGCTGATCTGTACAGATGCCGCAGCGGAAGGCTTGAACCTTCAAACCGCAGATCTCATCATCAACTATGATCTGCCATGGAATCCCATGAAAGTGGAGCAGCGTATCGGCCGTATTGACCGGATCGGCCAGAAACATGATGACATATACGTCCTGAACTTTTGCTATGTTGATTCCGCGGAGCAGATCGTTTATGACCGTTTACTTAAACGTTTGGTCCAGGCCGGTGATATTGTCGGCACCCAGCAGGTTTCCATGCTGCCGGTCAGTGTGGAAGAATTCAATGATCTTGCAGCTGGAGATATAACGCCCCAGGAGTTGGAGGCCTCAGCAAAAGAGAGAATCAGGGAACAAAACAACCGCAGACAGAGCATGGAGATCCCGGCCCAGGAATTATATGAGATCTATCTGCGCCTCACCCAGACCCAGGAGAAAAACAGCGTACCCATCACCCTTGATAATATCTGGCAGGCATTTACAGAAGCCGATTTCCTGAAAAGCATCGGCTGCCGGATGCTTGAAGAAAACCCCGACACCATCATTGAACTTTCGGGCCTTGATGATTTACCAGAGGGGGCCTGCCTGACAACAGACCGAAAATCATTTGAGCAGGGCGGTCCGGAATTAACCGATCCACTCCATTTCGGATCATATGGAGATCCTGTCTTTGATGCCGTAATAAATACCTATCAGGCATTTGAACTGCCGCCGGCTATTCAAAGGATATCTGAAACGATCCAGGATATAGATACCGAGGTGGTGGGGTATGCTGTGGCAGTTAAAAGACAGGGCAAGGCCACCTCTGTGAAATTAGTAACCCGGTGGTCAGATTTAAAAAATATTGAGATAGATGAGAAGGCTGACTTATCACAGAGGGATCTGGCCCTTGTAAAAAAACAGCTCCATAGCCTGGTCAGAAAAGAATTTGACCCCACAAGGGCGGTGGGCCTGCTTGAGCAAGTGAATTTCAAAGCAGCAACAGCCCAAAGAATAATGAATCTAATCTGCATCAAGGGGCTTCTTCTTCCCATCGGAAGTACAGAAGATGAAAATTTCTGGACAATAACCAAGGGGCTTGAAGAGCTGGTGGCTCAGAAAGACAGGCTCATGGTCCCCAAATTACCCGTTGATATCCTGAAAAAAATACACCCCTATCTTCTGGCGGAAATCCAGGTGCCCAAAACAGGGGAATATACCACACTGACACTGGCCATTCATTTCATCGCTGCCGCGCTGGATGAAGGATATCGTGTTGCAGATGCCATGCGGGTCAAAAAGAGTGAGTTGACAGTTGGATCGGTCAGGTCAAGGATTGACCGGGAACTGAACAAGGCCTTCAAAATGTTCCAAAGTTGGGTCATCTTACATAAAGGTACGTAACGCGACATAGGATTTGCTGGAAGTCCTGTCCTTCGCAATTAGGCCTAACAGGAGGGTAGCTGCTCTGAGGTACAGTTTTTATGTGGAGCGTTGTTTTTGTTCAGTTATGTGTAGCGGCCTGATTTCATAATGGCCTTGGCTTGATTTTATCAAGAAACCTCGGCCATGATTAAATGATTCTATCCAAAATTCCGGGCCGGATTTAACCGTTTCTGGGCCAGGAATAAATGTTACTGGCCAGATTTAAATGTTACCAGGCCAGATTTATTCGATACTAAATACTGGCGATGCGGCCCAGTGGAAGCGAGGGTGTCATGAGGGGCAAAGTAGATTATAAGGGTGCCACGAACATTCAACTGGCATCACCAATAACAAAAGTAGTCAACGCCTTCATTGATAAGTGCCTCGGTCAGAACTTTAGACATAGTGTGGGTTAGTGATTCCTGATATTGCCCTCTAAGATTTTTCAGCTATTCAAATGGTATCTTTGACAACTTTCGCCCCTAAAAGCTCATGGATCGGATAATTCGTCTTGAGTAATATGGAATAGTCTACTTGACTATTCCATATTACTAATTCTTTGCCAAAGTTTATCCTTACTATGTTTCAAATCATCCAAAATAGATTTCATTCTTGCAACTTCACTTCTATTTGGGATATATAAATATCCTTCTTTCCCTTTGTCTTTTTCAATTATATTTTCTCGTATAAGCAAATTGACAATTTTTTTAGTGAATCCTTTTCTGTCTATTAGACCCAACCCTCTAAGGAGAGCCTCTTCTTTTCTTGCTGATCCTGGTTGGAAAAACGTCTTCCTTATAATAGTGATGAATATTCGTTGAGGTATTGAAAGATTTGCTTTTTTGATTCTTGAAACAGTGTCAACTGCTTCAAAATTTTCAATTAAGCAACTTTCAACCCAATTAGGTAGAGAGGCATCTGAGGATATTCCATAGAGTTGATTTATTGTACAATCAATGAGATTTATGTTCTTTAATTTTTTCTTAGGAAGATAGAATTCTTCGATAATACATTCTTTAAAAGTTATATTTTCAACATGACTATCTGAAAAATCTAAAAGAGAAAAATGACCGTCAGATAATTTTATATCAGGAAAATCTATTTTTTTGCCATTTGCACACCCTAAAATAATACTTGCTATGAGATCGCAGGAGAGAATTATATTATTCGATTCACAAGCCTCTTTTAAATACTCAATATAAAATGATATTTTAGAATCCCCATTCCCATTCCCATTAATTTCAGTTGCAACGATTTCGAGTCCAACCTTTTTTAGCGGATTTTTCCAATTATCTGATAATATAGTTTTATCAAAGGAGTTTACGGCATCAATTATATCTTCAGCCCATAAGCCATCTAAAATAAAGATATCAATGAATTGACGCTCGTCGCTCTCACTCTTGACTCGGCCTAACCCAGGGAGCCGTTGTAAAACAATTGCAGATTCCCCTATCGGAGGAGTTCCAACAACCTCTTCGAACGCAGCGTTTATTTCCGTTTGAGTAATCGGGCCAACGACTCCTGGCTTCAATCGAGTACGCCGCGCTATCTTTTTTAAAATTGATTTAATGGATGTAGGGTCCAATGCGGATCTTATATTTGACTCTCTTTTGGTAACAGCATCAATGAATAATTTCCAAAACCCAAAAATATTTTCGTTTGAAGATAATAATTGTTCTATAGTAAGGTCGTCAAAAGTAATAATTACCTGACAAATCAATGGACGGCGTGGAAGCCAGTCAGGCAATATAATTGAATTTGATAATTTATTTAGAAAGGCGACCATTTCATCATCAGTAAACTCATCGTAGCACTGTATAATTTCAACTTGATCAGGTGAGGTTCCCAATGATTCGTGCATTTCATGATCTGTGTTAAAATAATGCTTCCTACCGGAAATTAGCATTCCATGGTTTACATTTGTTATTAAGTGTCGAACACCTTCTAAGGATTTTTTTCTAATGAGGCTCAGTTTACTGGGAGACTCATTCCAAGCTTGCGAGCCAATTTCATCAAAGCCGTCTAACATAAAGCAAAAAGGTATCTCCCTATAACTTTTAATAACGTTATCAGCTATTTTTTCTAACCCAAGCTCTTGGAAATGCCGTCTAATAATTTCTGCCCCAGAATTTAGCCCCCAATTTTCCCTCAAATCAATTGCCAAAGGATACACTTTTGAGGCCTTTGACGTTTTACACAAGAGGAAGAAAAGTTCTCGTATGCAACGGCTTTTTCCGGTGCCATAATCACCTAACAATATAATTTTTTTACCACTTTGAAGTTTCTTAATGATTTCATCAATTGTAAGGTCTTTTTTTAAAGTCTTACTATAATAATGCACTGGAATATAAGTTGTTCGATCAACTTCACCTGTATATGGGTTATACGAACTTCCAAAAGGCCTTTGCTTTCTTATATGATTATATGATTCGAAATCATAAAAATCTTTTACAAAATTTTTGTATGACATGACTTCGATTGAATTTTCTTTTCCTGCATTTTGCATTGCAGGAGTTGGATTATCTAAAGTGACACAATAGCATTTTGCGAAAATCGATTTTGTGAAAAGAGAGGCTTTGGCCATTATCAGTTTATTAATATCTTCCCGGGTTTTTGTAAGCGATTTCCTTTCAGTAACTTCTACCAGGATATAATAATCATGTTCCAATTTAACAACAGCGTCAATATTCACACCCGATATTTGCTCTGGAATACAATTTCTATTCCACTTAAATGAAGCGATTGTTCTAACATTACGTTCTAATGTCCCCCAAGATTTTAGATTTTCTGTCATTTGAACCTCTTGAATGAGTGGAATGCAATTCGCTCGATATTTTTCATAATTTTTGAAAGTTTATATATCGTGGATAGAGAGGGAAATCTATACTCAAATATCCTTGCATTAATCTGAATTTTCAAAAGGATCATGTATCCAGGTGATAGTCACAAGGGAAATGAGTAATGCCAAGGCCCACAATATGGTATTAAAACATGACTGGCTATGATTATAGAAAAGGCCGGACTACCAGAAGTATTGTGGGCTCAAAATAAACCATCCTGATATTAATTTTGGACAGAAAGTTAAGATCCATAAATAAAATGAGAGAGGAAATTTTATTGATTTCCTAATTGGTTATTTTAAACGAACGTTTTTGATGGTACGATTAAAACGGCTGTTTGGACATCAGAATCAATACGCAAAATAGATCGTCTCTTAAATCCAATGACATCCGAAATAAATGTTGGTTTTCATGGTGACACATGATAGAATATTTGAATTTTATTATAAAATTCAAATATTCTATCATGTGTCACTAACTTTTCTTGACTTACTGTTTACGTATATGTATATTATACATAGATATATTTACATTGAATAATACCCATTTAGCTCTGTGCATTTGTACAGGTAACTATCTCGTTAAGAGAGGCTAAGTGGGTTTTTTATACCCAAAACGTTCTTATATTATGGTGGTATAAAATTGACTTCGAAAATTCCATATGACAAACCACCATGCCCTGATACTGAGCTTTTACAACAACTACGAAATCGTGGTTTAGATATCGAAGACGAAACAAGAACAATCCGGTATTTAAATTTTATTGGTTATTACAGATTGTCGGCCTATTTTCTACCCTACCAATCAGAAAAAGATAAATTTCGGGATGGTGTTGAATTTGATCGTATTTTAAGTTTGTATATTTTTGATCGCAAACTAAAACTGACCCTGATGGAAGCCATTGAACGTATTGAAGTTGCAGTTAGGGCGGCCACAACCAACTACATGAGTTTAAGAACTGGTGACGCACACTGGTTCTTAAATGAAAATCATTTTGACAATTATTCACCGGATAAAGGTAAGTCTTTTCAGAGTTTTGACGGCTACCTTCAGTCTATCTGTAGTAGTATTGATCGTCAGATAGATGCTACCCCTATTGTCCATTACTATTCCAAATACTCTTTTCCTGATTATCCTCCTGGCTGGGTGGTTATGGAAGTCCTAACGCTTGGTCAGGTATCTAAAATTTATTCAATATTGCGGACTAAATATAAAAGGAAGATAGCCAAAAAATTTAAAACAAGTTGGCAGGTTCTGGAGGCGATACTGCTTTCCCTAACTGTTATAAGAAATAAATGTGCTCATCATCAAAGAGTTTGGAATGTTAAAATATCCTATCCTCCCGCGAGAACAGTATTAAAAAATATTGCCCCACAATATTCTGGTTCTCCCAATTCTCCGTGTGTAATTTATTTTATGATCTGGTTTATTTTAACCCGGATTAATAATGATTCAAATTGGGGAGCCAGATTATGTGAACAGCTTTTAGAATTAGATGAATCACTCCTTCACAAAATTGGTTTGGATCTTAACGAGATTTATACGTACCTTATAGAAGAATAATTACTGGCTGTTCAACATGTGAACAGCTATTAATTATTTTTAATCGAAAAAACATATTCTTTTCTGAGGAATACCATACGATACAATTTTGTATGATCCACTGCACGCCTTAATCCTGAATTTTAAGTGTTGAGAAACAAAACTACGAATATAACTTTATACAAATAGTTAATATTCATAAAGAGTTAACATATGAACTTAGAATCGCTGAAAGCGCCTGAGAAAGGCCATCCCGCTCCTTGGTAATACCGCTACGCTAATGCCTTCATTGGTATAAATTGCCTCACACCCGGCAGCCGTGAGAGCATTAATTTGTAAATCAAGATTCTGTTCATCCGTAGACACACCGGCATAACCTAATTTTTATGCCGATGTTTTTGACAGCCCCTTTTGATTGTTTCAATATATAATTATTTCAAAAGGTTAATGATCCACGTTTTTTGTGTCAAAAGGGTTCCCTTTTGGGGCCAAAACAAGGTTTCAGCCCCCCCCCCCTTTTTTTTACAGTGAGGACCAGCGGGGGCATTTGAACAAAAACTTACGGCTTGACCAGGATATTATTAGTTTCCGTTATAAACCTCTACTAACTGTTTTTAACAGTTTTAAACTGGAAAAATAGAACTTTAGCAAATGCCTGGGCTGCTCAGAGCAGCTTCGCTTCCACTACCCCTTCCAACGAAAATACCCCTAAAATTTTACCGTTGTACGATTATTATCATAATAGTAAGGTAGTAAGCATGCATGCTGAAAAAAAATCCCTGACCGAAATTTTGGAAAAACTGGCTTATGTATTCCAATACCAAACACCCTTCAACAAGTTCCTCGGGATGCGCATTGAACGCATAGCACGCGACAATGTAGTGGTGGCTTTCGACATGAAGCCCGAGTTGGTCGGCAACTATGCTCATAACGTATTGCACGGCGGGGTCATATCGTCAGTGCTGGATACCACCGGCGGTATAATGGCCGCCATCGGAATCGTTGAAAAGGCGCATAAAAAACCGATAGAGGATATTCCCCCCAGAATTCTGGAAGAGCGGGACCATCGACTTGCGAGTAGACTATTTGCGGCCGGGTTTGGGAGAGTGTTTTTATGCCAACGGCAAGATCATTCGGTCTGGCAGGAAGGTTACCGTCGTGCGCATGGAACTGCACAACAATGGGTGTAATTGCACATTTAGGGAAAATCCGCCATAGGATTTCACCCTAATATGAATATTTACAGTGCCCTATCTCAATAATTCACTTCCCATTTTAAGGCGTTTGAAAATCAAAAAAATCTGGAAGTGAAAAGCTCTATGAAATATAGCTCTCGATTGCGACATTGATGGCAGAAAAAACGAACATTTTCACCAGTTAAAGAATTCCTATTCTTTTATGCAAAAACCATCTAAAATAATTCGAAAAATAAGTTTAACATCAATAGCACTTGTCAAAGGGGTTTTGGCCGCCATTTACTCAAAAAGTTAGATCGATAAAATCCTATGGCGGATTTTCCCTAAATATGCAATTACACCCAAGAACGGTGCAAATATGAGCGTTTAGCTCGGTCGAAGGGTTGGCCCCTGGATGACAGTCGTTTAGACTTCAGAGCGGCTAAAGAGATCGTGATGCGTTACGGTACAGAGAAGACCGCTGCCGCCATTAAATCATGTTCGCCGGCAATTGCCGACCGGCACCGGAATCTTGACGACTACGCCACCCGGACCGCCGCCAACGCTAAAGCCAAAGTTCGGCAGGAACGGGCGGCTATGAGCCAGGATCATGACTATGGTATATCGATGTAACCCAGCTTTTTTCGCCAGAGCGGAGCGAAGGCGGCGTGTGTATTACGCCATGGATTCCCATTTCCGGTCGTTCGTTTCTGTGGTATTTAGTCGTTAATTATATGTCAGATTTCTTTGATTTTTATATTATTTAAATCAAATAAAAAAGGTTGTTTTTTTATGAAGGAAAAGTTGATTAACATTGAAACTAAACAGAACCGTGGTGGTGTGCGTCCAGGAGCTGGGCGAAAAAGGATGAAGCCGAATATCAAAAAAAATGTGAAATCCTTTACCTTGAGCATTGAGAGTCAAAAAGCATTGCGGGATTTGCAGGAAGACTTGGACTTGTCTTCTCAAACTGCCGTGGTGGAATTTCTTATTTTGAAAGCGCATCGTGAAATGGTCTCCCAACCATACATAACATAATTCGCTTTGGTTGGGGTAACCCCAAGTATGGCCATCTGGTCGCCAATATCCTGATCTTCATGAATGTTCATGATCAGAGCAAAATCATGAACGAGCTCATTCGGGAAGGGCATGTGATTACCAGAGAACAGGCCGCCTGCCTGGCTCCATACCGCAAAGCCAATATTAACCGCTTCGGAGCCTACTTCCTGGATGAACTCAGGAAATCGATCAACATTGACTATCAACTGGAGGTGGTGTCACCATGTAATTGAATACACTCAGGAAAATCGATATCAATTTTCCGTACTGCGTGATTTTGCAGGAATTGGTTCCGCACCTCAAAATAGGCCTGTCCACGAAACAAAAAAAAGCCTTTGATCGCACTTTGGCGATCAAAGGCTTTTTTTGTTTAAAACGATTGACTATCAGCTTTTGCGCTGGATACCGGCAAGGCCCAGAAGTCCGATGCCAAATAGTATCATAGTGGTGGGTTCGGGAACCGGATTATCAAAGTGGTTATCAGGATCTTCGTCCGGTGCCACATATTCACCAAAGCTTGCGGAAATATAAGGAATCGCACCATATGTTGCACTGGAATGGCCGAAATGGAAGCGCATATCAATACCGTTGGACTGGATTCCTAAGGGAACTGAGCCGACGCTTGCACCCTGGGCCCATAGTGTTGTGGGGTTCACTCCATCCAGCAACACAGAACTGGGATCCCAATTATTAACGGCTTGGGAGTAAGAGCCGGTAATGGTTTCAATTCCCAGTGCAGTCAGAAGAGGATTAGCGTTCTGGGTCCATGCGGGATCGTGATCTGTACCTATCCAGAGTCCGCCACCCCGGCTATCAAACTCAGCAGCAATGTTCCGGAGTAGGGCCTTACCTGAGGCCTCTTCAGGGACATGGTTATAACCATAGGATCTGGAATCCACCACAATGGAATTATGGTCGGTGAAAAAACCAGTCAAGGCATCAATATCGTCTTGGTTAACATAAAGACTGCTTGTCAGGTCATAGAAAAAAACCTGATCATAGGCATTAGTCGAAAGGGCCGTTGCAATGTTCCCTCCTGTTTTGGCATTAACGATATCCACAGTGTGGCCGTCACTCTCAAGGTTATTTTCCATTTGAATATAACCGTCATAGTCAAATTGAGTCAACAGGATGTGGTCTGCGTGGGCCGTCCCAACCAAGGCAAAAACAACTAACAAGAAAAATAAAAAAACATTTTTTATTTTTTGCATGAAT
This sequence comes from Desulfobacter hydrogenophilus, assembly GCF_004319545.1. NCBI lineage: Bacteria > Pseudomonadati > Thermodesulfobacteriota > Desulfobacteria > Desulfobacterales > Desulfobacteraceae > Desulfobacter > Desulfobacter hydrogenophilus. Next base: position 2,674,189 of record NZ_CP036313.1, read on the forward strand.
ACATTTCCTTTACTGAATAAGTTTTCGTTAAAAAAACAATCAACACAATTACAGCAAAGTCATATGCAGAAAACAGACCCAAAAGTGGAATAATCTAATAATATAGTATGGTGTGCCTTTGATAGTCTTTCATAACCCCATAAATTTAAAAGAAAAGTTATTTCATTAAGAATTAATTAAAATTTCTCAGATAGCGATAATTTCAACAGAACATGAAATTTATATCATAATAGTTAGCACTTTTTTTACACAACCGCCTTTACCAGCCAATCAGGTTGAATATATCGGAAAGGCCCTTCTGGTTGATATTTTATCTACTTGAAATGATAGGCAATATTAATTTTGGTGTAAAAATACACAGAACAAGCCCTGAATAAAACTTGCAATAGAAAACATTGATCAGAAAAAATATTCTATTGCAAGTTCCGGACACAGAGACCATTCAAAATCCGGCAACTCTTTTTCAGGAAACGCCCTTGTCTAAGAGGTATTAGTAAATTAAAGCCCATTGAAATAAAAAAGTCAGAACCCCAAAAACATTCAATGGAATAAAAATTATAGCCCATGTTTTCTATTGTAAGTTTTTTGAAACTAAATTTCTGACTGATTTTACGCCAAAACAAATAATTTTTAATTATTACAGTGAAATAAAAGTATCAACCAGAAGGGCCTTTCCGATGTATTCAACATAGAAGGACGAAATGCTCAACTATCTTTGCATCACCAATGAAGGGTTTGACGGTAATTCATAACTTCCATTTAAAAAGGCCTGACGGGACCACTGCGGCAGAACGATTTTTTGAAAACAAACCGATCAACATGTTTGAATGGCTTGTTGAAAATATGCCTTTACCTGCAAGGCCAAGAAGTAGAATAAAGATGGTGAGTTAGTGAGAATGGCCGATCTTATGATCAACCCCCATTTTCCAGATGCCGACTCCCATTTTTCGGGAACCTCCATTCAAAAACTGTAAAGTACTTTTGGGATCATATGAAGGATGCCTTTAATTCTTGCTTAAAGAGTTGCCCAGTCGACCCGGAAAGTGGGAATGCGCCCGTTTTCCCAAGAGAGCGATATAGGGGAGGTAATAGTAAATGCGAAAAAAACGTCGTTAAGGAGTTGTCCAATAACTTTAGTTTATGGACATGTCTTTTTGGAGAAATTAACCATTTGTAATTATGGATGATTTTTCTGGCTCTTTTATATGGTTTTTTGGACAGTCTTTACTGTCTGGAATATTAGCGGATTCTACACCGTTATGAATACCGCCAGAGAGCATTTAATTCCAACGCTTTTGAGCTTAGCGACGTTTTTTTCGCATTTACTATTACCTCCCCACTTTTGACATATTGACAGTGAGTTCAAACCGTAAGTTTCTGTTCAAATGACCCCGCTGGTCCATTCAGGTTAGACAAATATTTGATTGTGCGGGCAGCGTAACGTTCAAAAACTCAATTTTTATGAATATAAATACTCAAAATTTATTTTAATAACAAATAGTTAATAATATATTGATTTTAAGTAGGAACTAACTATTTTTTCCTTCCAAAAAGAGAAAAATAGTGATATTCGCAAAATTGAAGTTCGTATTTTTATCCGACTCTTTTAAGAAAAAGGAGAATTTTAATGTTTCGGTTCAAATCTTTTTTATGTTCAATTTTTATTTCATTGTTTTTTTTAATGATGTCCGGCATGGGCCATGCTGCTTTAACGACGATCGGCACGGCCACTTACAATGGACAAGACTACAATCTTATCTGGGACGATGACAACAACGGCAATTCAGTGGTGTGGCTGGATTATACAAATGATCGTGCAAAATGGGCCGATCAGATTAGCTGGGCATCAAATCTTAATGGAACAAATGTTTTGACCTACAACATTGATTCTGACTACACGGTGGAATGGGGAACAAGCTCTTGGCGCCTGCCGACCACTGTTGATGGTCTCTGGGATTTTGGAGCTGACGGTACCACCACGGCAGGTTTCAATATCACCAGTTCCGAGATGGGTCACCTCTATTATGAGGAACTGGGCAACCTTGGGTATTTAGATGTCTCCAGTAATAGGTCGAATTAAACATTTAGGGGAAATCTGTCATAGCAAAACGGATAACCTATTGAAATAAAATGGTTTAGAAAGAATTTTATATCCCCCAAAAAATTCGGGTTAAAATAGCCTCAAAAACGGGAACCTTAATTCTTTCTTAAGGCTTTGAAAAAATTAAATTTTCAAAAAATTATATGACTGTTTTCCCCTCCCGATACGTATGTATGTTTAGCATAACTATCAGAAAGAACATATGTGTAATTAATACAGTATTCTTAACAAGGAAAAAAGAAATGAAAAAGAAGATTATATTAGCCATTTTTTTATTTTTGGCCACTCTAATAAATGGAATGGTCCCTGACTCTGCAGAAGCCGGATCTGTTGTAATCGCAAGTGATGACTGGATATTTACAAATACAGGATTTTCAAGTCGTCCGGTTGATACATCTAATTTCGCCATTAATTTAGCTGAATACCTTACAGGAGATAATATAGGGAAAATACACGCCTACTCAGATTTCCAATCATTAACACAGTCCAGTTTAATAAATACATTGAACAATGCCGGATATACTTATACCACCGGGTATGGGATATCTTTTGATCTTGAAACACTATCTCAATATGATGCATTATTTTTTAGTAGTGGGTTGTCAACAGCCGGTTTAGATGTTCTTGAGGATTATGTTACTGGTGGTGGAAGTGTATATATCCATGCAGGCCTTGGCATGAGTAATCCTAGTGGAGCAGCGACAGCCTGGAATGGATTCTTAAGTCAATACGGAATGGGTTTTGGAACCTATTTTATTGGTTTGGGTGGTGCGACAAATATATCAAGCACTCATCCCCTTTTTGATGGCGTATCCTCCCTTTACATGCTTAATGGTCACCCAATAACTGGTGATAATATAATCGCAACAACAACGAGTGGAACACCTTTGTTTGCTGCCAATGCAGTGCCTATCCCTGGTGCAGGATCAGCTCCAGAACCTTCGGCAATCCCAGAACCTGCAACAATGCTTCTTTTCGGCCTTGGTCTTCTCGGCCTCGCCGGAGGTAACAGAAAGAAACAGCAATAAACTCCTCGTGAGTCGTACCTAGGGTGTAATTAAACATTTAGGGGAAATCTGTCATAGCAAAACGGATAACCTATTGAAATAAAATGGTTTAGAAAGAATTTTATATCCCCCCAAAAATTCGGGTTAAAATAGCCTCAAAAACGGGAACCTTAATTCTTTCTTAAGGCTTTGAAAAAATTGAATTTTCAAAAAATTCTATGACAGATTTCCCCTAAATGTTTAATTGCACCCACATTTGGGTGAAGGCCCAATGAAAACATAGCTGCGTTTTCATGAGGCCGATATGCGGACAACCGCTTAACTACTTGTTCACGGCGGCTCCGCCGCCGTGAATTGCGGTGCTGACTTCGTCCAGTACCTTTTATTCAGTTGGACGACATTCGGGCACACTGAGCATCCTAAGTATCTTAGAGGAGACAAAAAACGCGACCATCTGTTCATGCGTCCCCAGAATGTCGCGACGTTCGCGGTCGCCAAACAGCGTAACCACAACCCTGTAATATCTGCCGTTGACAATGCACGCGACACTGGGCGAGATCACAAAAATTTCCTTCTGGTCGGGTTTGGGTTCGTACACGACTTCCACCGGATCGGCTCGCGGATCTGGATTCTCAAACTTTAGAACGGCGATAGCGCTTTTAGGCAAAGGTTTCTGAACTTTCAGCGTGATCGAGTAAGAAATCTCGGTGGGTGTAACACTTCCTTCGAGTAAGATGCCAACATTAACAGTTTTTAGATACTCGCTTTCGGCGTTTGGCGGCAGTAGATGATACACTTGTCCTTTGTCATGGGCTGAAGCACAGCCAGTTAACGCAGCGACACATTGGACGGTACACACGTTATGATGAGCGTAGGCCAGCAGTTGCTTGCAATAATCCCCTGCCGGTGTGCATTCATCTTCCGTAGGTTGATCTACAAATAGAGCCGTAGCTAATAGGGCTCCCTTCGTCAAATAAATCATACGCAGTGGATTACCCGTCGCAGCGGATATTTTGCCAGTTGTTGCCTTGGCTTGATCCAAAGACCCAGGGGGTAGGCGCAGATACGTTGCATTAATTCGACCGATGTAAACACAACCTCCTTTGGGAACTGTGAAACTCGGCCCACCAGTCGGCAGAAAAAACGGCTTGTCCGAAAGGCTTTTAGCCCGTACATCAAGTCCTGCCACAAAATAATTTCCAGGAGGCAATACCAGCCTAAAGTTTTGAAAACACACACCTACATCGTTCGGTCCTTCTGTGAACAATTCCCAGATTGCCATGCCGTCGGCGATGTCGTATATCACGTCGTGCCCACCCGTCATTTGCCTAATATGCAACATCAAGTCAATGGGTGGCTCTGGCAGCGAAGCCAAATCTGTGGGGTTGATCCTAATGACCATGGTACCCAGCACTTCCTGCGGCTGCGATTCCGCATGGTGTTGCGCCTGGTTCGTAGCGGCGCATCCAGCGATTGTTACCATAACAATTATTAAAAGGACGGACATGAATCGTGTCATATCAATACCCCCTTTTCAATTTCGCTCGCCTAATGGTCGAGTTGACCAGTCAAGATTCCCTGATAACCGGCCAATCATCTGCTGGCGCATCCTCATTTTTAAATTTCCTTTATTGTATCAAAGAATCGAACTTGAGCTTATATTTTTTTCCATTTTGCCCAAAAAAAAACGGTTGGTAAACCAGGAAAGCATCTAATAGGGGGGTTTTGGACAAAACCCCCCTATTTAGAATTTGTGATGGGCTCACAAATGATAACGGGAAATTGAAAAAATTTAGAATAAGCTGGGGCTATCGGGCATGGCTTCGTAACTTTCAGCCCCCGTTTTGGCATGGACTCCTACATCAAACGATCGTTTTTTGAGACTCAATAAAAAGGTCTGTCATATTTCTAAAACAAAAGTACCGAGCACTGCTTCTGCCATTTCTCACTTTTCTGAAATCGTTGGCAGTCCGCTTTTATACCATTAAAGCTTGCCTTGATATTACTCATTTTGTTCAAAAAGATCCTTCGAAGCATCAATAAAAACATTCTCTTTTGCCTTTACGTTAAACCTACGTTTTTATTTATAAATTAATTGCATATCCGAAATATTTTTTTTAATTTTTTCTGCCAATAGAATTGGCTGTAGCACTTTAACTTCTACTCCAAAGGACAATACCCATGATATTATTTCAGGTTCAGAGGATGAGGTAAACATCAGAACAATCTTCCCATCTTCCGTATGAGTTATACTTTGATCCGGACTCCAAATACGTTCTGCGACATAGTCAGCAGCCCACCCACTGAACTCAACAGTAACCTGAAAAGCCTTTCCTTGAATAACGCCAAAATGTTGATTGAACGCTTTTTCAAAATTATAATCGCCGGGAAATTCATAGTGAGTATCTGTCTCCTCAATTGCTTCTATCCTATGAACTGCAAGAAGCGGATCAAACTCCGGCTCCTTGTACGGTCTTCCCGGAAATATTGCCATTTTAGCATGCAAATACATTGTGTCCTTATGGGAAAAAATTTTTAACGGCTTAATATAAAAAAGTTTTGCCTTTGATTCAGAGATGCTTTTGTATTTTATTTTGCAGATTTGTCTGTCTTCCATTGCAGAAATCAAATCAAGAATAATCTGATGGTATTCTGTGTAATCAATACTTCCAGGAATAATACTGGCAAAATGCTTTGAAGAAGGATTACATTTTGGGGGCAGTTGCGACCGGCTTTTTTCAATAGCAGTTGTAGCTTCATTAAAAAGCTGTTTCCCCAGCAAGTGTTTTGCAAATGCATGGCACATCTGAAGAACACCCAACTCAGTTTCTGAAAGATTGACTGGTAAAATCGTTTTGGGACGCTCTATCCGGAAATATTTTTGCCTCCCGTGATACGATTCTTCTATCTTTACACTGTATGACAGGGTGATATCATCAATGAGCCTCAAGACAGTCTGCTTTGAACAATCCAGCATTTGTGCCAGTTCGCTTAGCGATCTTTTTTTACCGGTGAACATCATATGAGCGAAAAGACTGATAATTTTTTGACCATACGTTTTTGATGAATTTCTCTTTTTGGGCATGTTGAAGACCTTTTTTAAAAAAGTATAACATCGTTCCGTTTAATGGAACGGTATCATGATACTCTACAAAAAATCAATCAAATGGAGGATTTTGAAATGAAGTTAATATCCAATAGAAAAGAAGCGTTGCAGACGGTTATGAAAGACGGCATGAAGCTTCGAATCGTTTCGAAAGAGTTGCAGAATGATAAAGAAATCGTATTGGCTGCTATCGAAAACAATCAGTCTGCATTTCAGTTCGCCTCAGAAAACTTGCAGAAAGATGAAGGATTGGCCAGCCGGGTTGTCAAAAATAATGCATATTACTTCAACATCATTGATCCAGTGTCAGGCTTAAAATATGACATTCCAATGTTATCTTCAACTGCCCCAAACTATTTTTATTCATATATTTATTATGTGAAATTTAGAGAACACTCCCCAGATACCTTTGACAAAATGTTGAGGTGGGATTGATTATTATTAATTTGATTAAATCGGTTGCAATTGAAATGTTCATCCAAAGAAATTTATCTGTAATTTAATGCCAATACTAAGGAAAAAGGATATCATGTTAAAAAAAAACGGAGACCGATTCCCTTCAGAGGTTATTAGTAAATTAAAAAATTATGTTTACCGCCTTATTGATCCAAGGAATGGAGAAACTTTTTACGTCGGCAAAGGGAAAGGGAATCGGATTTTCTCCCATGTTCAAGGTGATACAGAGAAAGATGCTCTCTGTGAAAAAATGACTAAGATTCGGGAGATTCACCTTGCAGGCTTTGATGTGGCCCATGTGATTCATCGTCATGGAATGGATGAAAAAACTGCGTTCGAAGTAGAGGCTGCACTAATTGATGCATATCCAGGGCTTACAAATGTTATGACCGGGCATGGTAATTCTGATTTCGGAACTATGCACGCAAAGGAAATTATCAAACACTATTGTGCCGAAATTGCTGTATTTCATCACAAAGCCATTTTAATAAGTGTCAATCGAAGTGCTTCTGAAGTATCTTTATATGAGGCGACAAGATATGCATGGCGTCTTAACAAAAAAAAAGCAGAATTCGCAGACGTTATCTTGTCAACATTACAAGGGCTCATAGTAGGTGCCTTCGTCGCAGAAGAATGGCTTGATGCAACAGATAAAAATTTCCCTGGCAAAGAAAATATTCCAGGGCGCTATGGTTTTACTGGGAATGAGGCTTCAAAAGAAATTCGTGACCTATATGTTGACAAAAGGATTCCCGATAAATATCGCAAAAAAGGTGCTGCTAACCCAATAAAATATACATGGTAAAAAGCAGACCAGATAGAATATTGAGATGTAGTAGGCGGCCAGGGTGTTAAGCAGTTCCTTTAGGGGCTTTCCTACTATAATACTCTTTTCGAATACGAATACGCTTTATCATACCTCTGCTATGCAGAAGGTCGATGATTTTACCCACAGGAAGAAAATATGGTACAAAATACTCAATTAGCCCAATCTTATTGGCCACGGTCTGGTTATGACCAAAGGAACCGATCCCATGTCCCATTCCCGGGAGCCGAGTACGGTAAAATTATTCGCAGGGTCTCGCTTCCAAGCTCACAAGATGGAAGAAAAGTCACCCTTAGGGGGGGATGCGTGATGACGGATACAATGATTTTACGGGTTGAGTATGATAATAGCTTATCTGCGATCTCCATTGATGGAAAAATTTTATGGTCCGTTAGATTGCGCGACGCAGAGAATAAGCGGCCTCAGCATTGCTCGTTACCCGTGGCGCTTGAAGATGGTGCGTGTTTGGTTGCGCTTTCCGATAGTATTTGTGTATATGACGCCAACGGGCATCGTGTATTCCAAGAACAGATTTTTCTTCCTGATGACTCTGGTTGCGCGCCAAACATTACAAAAGCAGGACAAATTCTTTATTCAAGTATAAACGGAGAGATCTGGTGTGTTGACTCGATGGGAGTAAGAGAGGTTGGGTGTTTTGGTTATGATGTTCTTCCACCCGCAATCTATCCCGATAACTCGTTAGCTATAGCGGGTTATTATGGAGATGGATTTTGCCGCGTCAGTCTTGACGGCCAAATGGTCTGGAAAACGGAATTCAAAGAGGCGGATATGTTGCCAACGATTAATCAGGACAATATTGCTGCGGTTGGATCTAAGAATGATAAGAAGTCGGCTTTTTTTTCTCCTAATGGAACGCTTCTTGGTACGTACGCCAGAGCCTCTGTTTTTGCAGAATATTCTCCAGACTCATGGATTGCGCGTTCAGATAAATGGGTAGCGAAGTTAACTGTCGATGGGAGTGAGTGTTGGACGCATTCGCTGCGAGATGACACGAATTTGGGGCATTGTCAGCCGATTGTTGATAGTGAGGGAAGAATTTATTTGCTTGATGACGGTAAACTTCTGTGTCTTACCGGAGAGGGCGAGATCGTTTTTTCCACGGATGTCCATGGTAGCTCGTGGGGAGGACTTAGTTGTGTTTCCCCAGGAAAAATGGCCTATGTTGGAGCGGGAATGTTACAAATCATAGAGTAACAAGGTCAGTTTACTGAACAACAAACGTCTTTTCGGAAGTTATTAATAATTTAAGGAATATTGATGAAAAACAATTCCGGACAGAGTCTTTCCTCCGGCCTTTCGATTATACATTCCAACCATTTGGAATATTTAAAACAGGTGGCTGTAGAATGGATTAAGAACCATCCTTTACAGGTACTGGAGACTGAGCAATTTATTGTCCAGAGCAACGGTATGGCCCAGTGGCTGAAGCTGGCCCTGGCGGCCAACGAAGGGTGCGGTATCAGTGCAGGAATTGAGATGAAGCTGCCGGGTCGGTATGTGTGGGCGGCATACAGGGCGGTATTGGGCAGCGACACCATTCCCGAAGAATCTCCCTATGACAAAGATCGACTGATCTGGCGGATTTTCCGACTCTTGCCCATGCTTTCCGATGAATCCATTTTTGATCCTTTGAATCGCTTCCTTGAACAGGATAAGGATCTGCGCAAACGGAGCCAACTTGCCGGCCATCTAGCGGATCTTTATGACCAGTACCAGGTGTATCGGGCCGACTGGCTTGAAGATTGGGCCAAAGGACGTAACCATCTGGCCAGAGTGGCGGGAACGCCGGTTCCCCTGAATGAAAATCAGAAATGGCAAGCTGAACTCTGGCGCAGGATTAAGGCTGATGTCCCGGACGAATGTAGAACCATAGGCCGGGCCGATCTCCACCACAAATTTCTGGAAAAGGCTCGAACATTAGACGGACAGCGGCCCGGAGAATTGCCTCCCCGGGTCATTGTGTTCGGAATTTCATCCCTGCCTCGCCAGGTGCTGGAAACTTTGTATGCGGTATCCTCCATGTGCCAGGTTTTGCTTTTTGTCCATAATCCCTGCCGTCATTTCTGGGCCGACATCATTGAAGACAGGGAGCTTTTGCGTATTGAGCACGCCAGGCACAAAACCAAGGCTGGCATGCCCATTCCCCTGGCACCCGAACAGCTGCACCAGCATGCCAATCCCCTGCTTGCAGCGTGGGGGAAACAGGGGAGAGATTACATCGGCCTACTTTATGGGTATGACGAGCCGAAAAATTATGAAACAGATTTTTCTCAAATTGACCTGTTTGAAGATTTTACAGTACCAGGTGCCTACAATCCAATTTTGAAGCAGGTCCAGCAAGCTATTCTGGACCTTTCCCCGCTGCCCAGCGATGAGGAGAAAAAACAAATGGTTGCACCCAAAGATGAGTCCATTTGTTTTCACATAGCCCACAGCCGGCAGCGTGAAGTGGAAGTCCTCCAGGACCAGCTCCTCTATTGTTATGAAACCATAGAGGACTTAAAGCCTCGGGATGTTATTGTAATGACCCCTGATATTGAGGCCTATGCCCCTCATATAGAAGCGGTATTTGGAAACCTGTCTTCCACAGATTCCAGGTTTATTCCATTTACTATTGCCGATAAGCCCAACCGGGAGAGCGTACCTCTGCTCAAAGCACTGGAAACTCTTTTGCACCTGCCGGATTCTCGCATGGGGGTCAGTGAGGTCATGGACCTTCTTGACGTTGGGGCCTTCAGAAAACGCTTCTGCATTGAAGCAACTGATTTACCCAAATTACGGCAATGGACTGAAGGCGCCGGTATTTCCTGGGGACTGAATGGAGAACAACGAACCCTGTTCGATCTGCCCGGCGGACTGGAACAGAACACCTGGGCCTTTGGCCTTGACCGTATGCTTTTAGGCTATGCCGTGGGCAACGGCGGGGAATGGAATGGTATTGAACCCTATGACGAAGTGGGTGGGCTTGATGCGGCCTTGGTCGGGCCCTTATACGACGTAATTGGGCAACTGGAAAGCGTGTGGCAGGATCTGAACCAAACGGGAAATCCAGCGGCTTGGTGCCAGAATATCCGTAATCTGGCTCGGGACTGTTTTCTGGTCCAGGAAAGTCAGGATCAATTAACTCTCAGTCGTTTGGATCAAATTCTGGACCAGTGGCTTGATGCCTGTACCCAGGCACAGCTTGATGAAGAATTACCCCTGGCCGTAGTACGGGAATTTATACTGGCCAAAATGAAGGAGTCCAGCATCTCCCAGCGGTTTCTGGCTGGTATGGTTAATTTTGGCACATTGATGCCCATGCGGGCCATTCCCTTTAAGGTGGTCTGCCTTCTGGGTATGAATGACGGAGAATTCCCCAGAAGCCATCCCCCCCTTGATTTTGATCTAATGGCAGGCAAAGGGCTTTACCGGCCTGGAGACCGGTCCCGACGGGAGGATGACCGGTATCTTTTTCTTGAAGCCCTGCTTTCGGCCCGGGAGCGACTGTACATCTCCTATGTGGGGAGGGATGACCGGGACAACAGTGAACGCATGCCTTCGGTCCTGGTGGGACAGTTCCGGGATTATATTAAGGCCGGGTGGCGTCTGGATAATGCTGGAGACGAAAACCCAAGCAGGGCGCTGCTGGATATCCTGACCTGCCTCCATCCCCTGCAACCTTTTAGTCGGGACTATTTTCTTAATAACAACTCCGGTCTGTTTACCTACTCTCACGAGTGGAGAATCTCACTTGATTCTGAGGAGGCAAAGCGCCCAGATAAAGATAGAAATCAACTCTTGGATGCGCCTGATTTTGAAGGGATTTTAAACTTGGGCTCCCTAATTCGGTTTTTTAAAAATCCGGTCAAGTATTTTTTGAACCAGCGTCTGTCCATCCGGTTTGATGATCTGTCCCTGACCAATCAGGATCAGGAGCCTTTTGCCCTGGATTTTCTGGCGCCTTTTGGACTGGGAAAGCAACTGTTGGAAGCAGGACTTCATGCAGTGGATTCAGACGTCTGTTCTGCCGTAACAACCGAGGCCCTTCGCCTGACCCGCACAGGGAATTTGCCCATGGCCGGATTCGGTAATCTTGCTGCAGACGAACTTTCAGGACCGGTGATGAATATGTTGGAAGGCCATCAGACTCTGTTGGATCAATGGCCCTGTCCCTGCGATCCCCTAGAAATTTCCCTGAGAATTGAATCTGATAAAATGCCGGCTGCTTTTCTGGATGATTGGCTGGATAAGATATATGAAATCAATGATTCCCAAAAAACAGGAAACTTGAATAGCTTGGCCCGGTTCGCACGCTGGGATTTTTATCCAAAACCCATTATGGGGAGCAAAGGAAAGGTAAATCGAATTCACAGCCTGGCAGGGCTATGGGTGAAACATGTGGCCGGATGCGCCCAAGGTGTTCACCTTACCAGTCATCTTGTAGCTCCGGATGGGATTGCAGTTCTCTCTCCCATTACACAGTCCCAGGCCTGTACGTGTCTTGAGACCATGTTTTTTTATGTGTTTATGGGACTGAGCCGGCCTTTGCCGGTGACGGCTAAAACCGGATTGGCCTATGCCCATGCCCTGATGACTAAAAATGATGAGGACAAAGCAAAGGCTGAGGCTACAAAGACATATGAGGGGGACGGTTATAACTCAGATGGAGAACTGGGATATGATGCCTATCTCAGGCGAGCCTATCACGGATTCGACTATTTGTGGCAGGCTTATGACAATCATTTTGTTTCCCTTTGTCAAACTTTATACGAACCACTTGTCTCAGCCCTGGAAAAGGAGGTGTAACTATGGAGGAACAATTAAACCCAATGACCTTTCCTTTGAACGGGGCACGACTCATTGAGGCCAGTGCGGGAACCGGAAAAACTTACACCATCGCAGCCCTTTATCTTCGGTTGGTCCTGGGACACGGAAACAAAAACGGATTTGCCCGGCCTTTAACCCCGCCGGAAATCCTGGTCGTCACCTTTACCAATGCTGCAACCGAAGAACTTCGGGAGCGGATTCGAAGCCGGCTTACCGAAGCAGCCGGATTTTTCAGAGGAACCGGGGAGGCAGATGCCTTCCTGGAAGAACTTAAAGGTGATTACGATCCTGGTGAATGGCCGGCCATGGCCATGCGCCTGGAACAGGCAGCCCAGTGGATGGACGAATCAGCTATTCACACCATCCACGCCTGGTGTCAATGTATGCTTCGTCAACATGCCTTTGACAGCCTGTCCCTGTTCGACCTGGAACTTGCCCCAAACGATCAGGATCTGCTGGAAGAGGCGGCCTGTGATTTCTGGCGGGCCGGGTTTTATCCCCAAAGTGTTTCGGCCCTTTCAGAATTAAAGGCCGTAGCCAAGATCTCCACCCCCCAGGAGCTGCTCAAACAGGTTTTTCCCATCATTGATGCCGTGGACTGTGCCGACGGGTCAAATACGGTCGACCCGTTTGATCTATTGGATCAGCGTATACAATCCATAGAATCGGCACGGCTGGTCTGGGCCTCGGAGTTTGATCGGGCTGTTGAGCAGGTGACTAAGGCTCAGGCCGATAAGACATTGAACAATAACAAGTACCGGAAGGGCTCCCTGGAAAAATGGATTGTTCAATTGGATCAATGGGTAAACCATGGAGGCCCGTTGCCGGAGAACCAAGTCCTGGAAAAATTTTCAACCCAGGGTCTAACCGCCGGAAAATCTAAAAATAATAATCCACCGACCCATCCAGCCTATGATGCATTGGATGTGCTCAATGAGGCCCTTGCATCAAAAGACGTTAAACAGGCCCTCATCTACCATGCTGCAGCGCAGATCCGTAAAAGGGTGGCCGAGGCCAAGGACCGCCTTTCCCGAATGGGATTTAATGACCTTTTGACCCGGCTGGGTCAGGCCTTGTCCCAGTCCGAATCTGGGGGTAACCGTCTGGCCCGGGTCATCCGTGATCAGTTCCCCGTGGCGATGATTGATGAATTCCAGGATACCGATCCAGTCCAGTATAGTTCTTTTGCTGCCATTTACCAGAACCGGGAAAACACAGGACTTTTTATGATCGGTGACCCCAAACAGGCCATATATGCTTTCAGGGGTGCAGATATTCATACGTATCTCAAGGCCAAAAAGGATACCCTGGGGCACCACTATACCCTGGGAAAAAATTACCGGTCCACACATCGTATGGTGGAGGGTGTCAATCAGGTCTTTGGCTGGGCATCTCATTTTCCCGATGGCCCTTTTTTATTCAAGGACCAGATTCCATTTGATTCCGTGAAGGCCCAGGGCCGACAGGAACAACTTATGGTGGATGACCAAGAAGTTCAGGCCATGACTTTGTGGCTAATGGAGCAGGGCGAACCGGTGAACAAAACAGGGCCTGAAGGCTACATTACCAGGATGGCGCAAGCCGGCGCCCAGGAGATCGCCCGCCTGATAAGTCTGGGCAGACAGATCCCCTGTCGAGCAGGGTTTGCTCAGCCCGGAGAGGAAATGACACCGTTGAGACCTTCGGACATTGCCGTTCTTGTCCGGGATGGCAGGGAAGCGGCTGCCATTCAATCTGCACTTACAACACATGGAATCAAGTCCGTTTATCTGTCGGACAAGGAATCGGTGTTTGACAGCCCGGAAGCCCAGTCTCTGCTTTATATTCTCCAGGCTTGCTCTGATCCGACAAACGATACTCTGGTACGAACAGCCCTGGCTACACAGATTATAGACCTTTCCTTTGAAACTCTTGATCGGTTGGAACAAGATGAATTGGCCAGGGAGGCTGAATTGGAACGGTTCAAGCAGTTTCAAAATATCTGGCATTACCAGGGCGTGCTGCCCATGGTGAGGGCATTGCTGTTGGAGTTTAACGTAGGGGCCAGGATGCTGGCAGGCTCAACGGGAGAACGGCGGCTCACTAATGTGCTCCATCTGGCAGAAATAATCCAGGTGGCAGCCGCAGATCTTGATGGAGAACAGGGTATTATTCGGTGGCTTGCCGGGCAGATTGAAAATCCCAAAAGGGGCGGCGATGACCAGATCCTTCGCCTTGAAAGTGACCAGGCCCTGGTCCGGGTGGTGACCATCCACAAATCAAAAGGCCTGGAATACCCTTTGGTGTTCCTTCCTTTTATATGCAGTTTTCGGAAGGTAACTGCACGTAACTCTTCCATGGTAAAAATCCATGACAAAGACGGGAATGTCAGGATGGTGGTAAACCCGGGAGACAATGAGCTTGAAATGGCTGACCAGGAAAGGCTGGCCGAGGATTTACGAATCCTTTATGTGGCCTTGACCCGGGCCTGTCATGCCTGCTGGCTGGGAATGGGTGTAATAGGAAAGGTAACCAAAAAAGGGGAGACCACGGACCTTCACCAGTCAGGAATTGGCTATCTGCTTAAGGGTGGGGAAATGATACCCACGGTTGAACTACCATCCGTACTTGCAAATCTCAAGGGGGATTGTGATACCATTGCCGTGACTCCTTTGCCGGATTTGTCCACGGGGCTTGCAGTACCAGAGTCGGAAAGTAAGGTGCTTTTGCCTGCCAGGACATTCAATGGCATCATCCCTAAGAATTGGCGGATCAGCAGTTATTCCGGTATCCTTACCGGTGCTGCCATGCCGGAGACCGGAACTGATACACAGGTATCTTTAAAGGACTCTGCCGTGGATTCTCCAGATTCCCCAGCCCAAGACCAGCTCCAGGAAACTGCAGGAGAAGAAAACCTTTCCCTGGATGTCACTCCCGGAGCCCGGTCAATCCACACCTTTGCCAGGGGACCTGAACCGGGAACCTTTCTGCACGATATGCTTGAGTGGGCGGCACACACGGGATTTGATCAGGTCGCCCAGAATACGGCAGCCACCCGGGACAAGGTTACAGAACTATGTATCCGACGGGGATGGGACTTGTGGTCTGATGTCCTTTCGGATTGGTTTCTGGAATTGATTCAAACCCCTTTACCTTTGCTTGACGATTCTATGGCTTTGTCTGATCTTGGGCCGGAGCTATGCAAAGCAGAAATGGAATTTCTTTTTGCGGCCCACCAGGTGGATATCCATGATTTGGACCGGCTGGTGACGGATGCTGTGCTGCCCGGTATTGTTCGTCCGGTGTTGCGGCAGGACCGGGTCAACGGCATGCTAAAGGGCTTCATCGACCTTTTGTTCCGTTTTGACAACCGGTATTTTGTACTGGACTACAAGTCCAATTATCTGGGAGAAAACCAGAGCGCTTACGGACAGGATGCCATGGCCCAAGCCATGGTGGAGCATCGTTATGATCTCCAATATCTGCTTTATATTCTAGCTCTTCATAGGCTGCTCAAGGCCCGTATTCAAGATTATGACTACGAACGGGATGTGGGTGGTGCGGTTTATCTGTTTTTAAGGGGTGTGAATACATCTGGCCAGGGCATTTATGTGGACAAACCTCCTGCAACCCTGATCAATGAACTGGATAACTTGTTTAAGACTGGCAATTTGTTTCAAAAAGGAGGACTTAAATGATGCCCCTTGCTGATTTTTTTGACTTGCTTCAAACCTGGACGGTCCAGGGCTGGCTTAGGCAGATAGATAAGGCCTTTGTTATATTTTTGAATCGCCAAGATCCTTCAGCATCTTCTATGGTGCTTCTTGGGGCAGCACTGGCCAGCCACCAACTCGGGCGGGGCCATATCTGCTTGGATATGGCCAGTGCTCTGGCCGATCCCGATGGCACCCTTTCCCTTCCCCCTGAAGGAGAGACAGGGGAGGATATGCCTGCTAAACCCTCTCAGCTCCTTTGTAACCTCACCAAGAAACTTTGGGTTGAACAGCTTTCCAATTCAAATCTTGTGAGCGAAGATACTGGCAGCAGTCCTCTGGTTCTGCAACAGGGCCGTCTCTATTTGCGACGGTATTGGCAGTATACCCTGCAGGTGGCCCGGGAAATTCTTGGCCGGGTGGGGCAAACAGCTCCGGTACCCCAGGATTTAGAGAGGCGGCTGGATAAATTATTTTCTAATTTGAGAAGTCCGGAAGAAACGAAAAAGCAAACCATCCATTGGCAGAGTGTGGCTGCAGCGGTGGTTGTCGCTTCGAATTTCAGTGTGATCTCCGGAGGACCTGGGACCGGTAAAACCACCACTGTGGTCCAGGTGATAGCTCTACTTCAGGGAATCTCCATCGAACAGGGAAAGACGCTTCGAATTCGCCTGGCCGCCCCCACGGGAAAAGCAGCTGCCCGGCTGACGGAATCCATCTCCAGGGCTATCGACTTTCTGCCGGAAAAAATTCAGGCCCATATGCCCACCGAGGTCACCACCCTTCATCGTCTCTTGGGCACCCGTCACAATTCCCGACATTTTATCCACAACCGGACGAACCAGCTCCATTTAGATTTTTTGGTCGTGGATGAAGCCTCCATGGTCGACCTTGAAATGATGGATGCTCTTTTAAGCGCTTTGCCGTCCCAGGCCCGGTTGATCCTTCTGGGAGACAAGGATCAATTGGCCTCGGTGGAAGCCGGTTTCGTTCTTGGGGATATTTGTGCCAATGCGTCCAATCCCTGCTACCAATCTGAAAGCGTTAATTTTTTCAAGAAAGCTACTGGTTACGATTTGTCTGAATTCTCAGGCCCCGGAACCGGCCTGGATCAGCAGATTGTGGTATTAAGGAAAAGTCACAGGTTCCATGAAAACAGCGGTATAGGGAATCTGGCCCGTGCAGTGAATCAGGGGGATGGAAGACAAGTCTCCAAGATCTGGGAAAAAGGGTATCCTGATATCTCTAAGCTCGTGTTGCTCTCCTGTGAAGATGAAGGCTTCCGCAGCCTAATCCTGGACGGCAATCTAAAATCCTTTCCACATGCGGTAGAACAGCCAGCAGGCTACCGCGAGTATCTCGAAGTCATAACCCGGGGGCACGGGGACTGGCCGTCGGAGGAGCACTGGTTCATGGCCGTGCTTGAGAGCTTTAACCGATTCCAGCTTTTGAGTCCCATTCGTAAAGGAGACTGGGGCGTGGAAGGGTTGAACCGCATCTGTGCTCGAATCCTTTACAAAGCTGGCCTGATCCAGTCTACCCAGGGATGGTATCCGGGACGGCCGGTTATGGTCACCCGTAACGACTATAGTCTGGGGCTAATGAACGGGGATATCGGCATTGTCCTTGAAGTGGGCCATGACGGCCAAAGGAATCATGAAAAAAGGGGGGGGGCGAAAAAGGTGTTACGGGTAGTTTTTCCCATGGCAGACGGATCTATAAAACAGATGCTCCCCTCAAGGCTCGGGGCTGTGGAAACCGTCTATGCCATGACTGTTCATAAATCCCAGGGGTCGGAGTTTGATCATACAGCCTTGGTCTTGCCTGATGCCATGAGCCCGGTATTGACCCGGGAACTTCTCTACACCGGCATCACCCGGGCCCGTTCCTTTTTTACCCTGGCAGGGACATCAACCGATATTTTGGCCGAGGCCGTTGAACAGCGGACCCACAGGGCCTCTGGACTTGGAAATTTATTGCTGAAAAGTGATGGCTAACTTCCTGGTACCAAGATTATGATAGATGAAGATATGTATGCAACATTTGGCGAAACCAAATATACCCTAAAAGGATCGCATTAAAAAAACGACTACCGATTTAAGCCGGGACACCCTTTAAAACAAGGCTTCTCCGGAACCCCAGGTTCATGAGGTTTAGGTACTGCAAAACTCTCATCACCGGGTCAAACTGTCCCACGTTATGTCGGTAACCAAAACAATTTAAGGAGCAGGAAATGAAAATTGGCGATGTAATGAAATTACAGCAAACTCTCATGCCAAAAATTGACGAGCTTTGCACACGTCCGGTTGCTTCATCTCAAAAACAAGTGGATTTCTGGCAAAATAACCATGGAGCCTATCTAAAAGAAAAGGCAAAAAGGGTTTTAACTCTTCCAGATTCGCTACAGAATGAGGTTGACCAAATGTTTGCCTCTTCCAAGGAGTTTTATTTAAATATGGTTGCAGTATGGTATAAATCATCACACAAGTCCCTTAGCAAAACTATACTTATGGAGCAACAGCGGAGTGGAATTATTTCTAAAGAACAAATGCGTAAATCGTTCGATAAAATTAAAAGTATAGATGTTCAGTCAATAGGGAAAGACCAAAAAATTCAATTTTTTTTTGAATTTTTCGAGAGTTTGATAGAACAAATCAAAAATCAAAAGGAATGGTCTAAGCTTTACCAAATCAGTAATTTAGGATTGCTGAGTGATAGGCTTGTCTGGAATATAAGTGCGTTAGACCTTTGCGCCTGGCAATTGCCTTTGGCTGACACAAGAAACATAAATGATTATCAGCAGCTGGCAAAAATCATGACGATTTTTTTCTTTTTTGAAAAAATTTATAAAAATTGGTTCAAATTAGATTCTATTAATGATGTTAACCCTTTCGATGTAGTACCTGGTCTTAACAAGATACTTGCATACTATATGTAGCGGCTCGGAATAATTCAATCCGGACTCTGTTTATACGTTAATAAGATTTGAATTTGGGCTCTGTTGCAAAAAATTTGACGGAAAAGAGTAAGTGCTTGATCTTATTGAATATGTCCCTTTACAGCGTGAAAAATTAATTATAACTAAATCAACGGCTTAGGGATTTTCAATAATTTTTTGCAACAGAGCCGAAAATTACGGCCTGAGATAGATGCGAGGGAATGAAACCGTAAGTTTCTGTTCAAATGCCCCCGCTGGTCCAACAACAGGTCACATCCGGCAAAAGATCATAAATTTAGTTTAAATCAAAGTATTCCAATCATTTGGAAAAATAATAATGAAAAAAATTTTTAGATTATATGAAAATGGAAAAGCAAAATTTGAATCATCAGTTTTTGATATGATAACTGGAGAAAAAGAAACAAAGCAAACAAAAGGCCTTGCATATTTATTAAAAGAATATCCAAGTTTAATAAGAGATATACTAAAATTAAATAAGATAAGGAATCATTCTTGTTTTTCTAAAAAAAGATTGAAATTGAGATGGAAAGAAATAAACAGCATTGAAGTATTGGCTGAAAAAATCACCAAATCAGGAAATCGTGTTGATATAATAATTAAAATAAACGAGAAAAGCGCTCCCCTGTTAGCAATCATTATTGAAGCAAAAAGTATAAAATCAAATATCAAATATAGTGCTGTAATTCCACAGATAGAGAAATACTTAGAAATGGGTGAGATTTCAGATTTAGAAGGATACTCGAAGATCCCAATAATATTGACCAAATTTAAAAGCATGCTGGGTAGCGATGATATCATTTCATTAACCTGGCAGGATATTATTGATATTATTTCTAAATCAAATGAGAGAAATAAAAATAATTTAATAGGGCAATATTATCAATTTATAACGGGAGTAAATAACAAAATGCATTATTATGAAAAAGAAGTATTGTCTATACCCGCAGGAAAAACATTTGATTTAGTTGAAAAATATAAGATTTATGAATGCCCCAATAACAGTTCCTATAATTATAAGAAAACTATTTTTATTACATTTAGAAATACGGGCGGTGGGGTGATGAAAAAACTTTATAAAATAGAAGATATAATAGTGTTTAATCCAGCAGAAAAATCAGATTTAGATAGAGTAATGGATTCCATGACAGAAGAACAGACAAAAAAAGAACGGCTTCAAGATTTTATAAAGGAATGTAAATATGAACATCCTGGAGAAGAAAAAAAATTTTATATACTGTCGGCAGATGAAATTATAGATCTACAAAATAAGCCAAAACCCAAAAGAAACAATGCAAAATTTACGTACTATAGATTATTTGATATTTTGACAAAGAGTATCGTTGAGCCTGCGTCAAAATTGTCTTAATTCAATTTTTCGATAGGGAGTGTTCAGAATTTTGTGTCAGTAGACTAAAGCTGATATCGTGACATTTTCTTGGGACCAGACCGCGCCAATCACACCATGGATTTTTAAAGTCGTATCTGAAAAATAGCTCGAATTATACATAGATGGCTAACCCGGCTGATTGGCCAATTAAGAGTATACAATGTTGGAGTCCATGCCAAAACGGGGGCTGAAAGTTACGAAGCCATGCCCGATAGCCCCAGCTTATTCTAAATTTTTTCAATTTCCCGCTATCATTTGTGAGCCCATCACAAATTCTAAATGCCCACCCCTCAGTGCTGATTTTAAAACAAACCTATGCTGGGTCACAGCCTTATCCAATTATGATAGAATAAAAGGAGGGGCAATCATGAACAAAACCGACCAGGTGAAGGTATATCAACTGCGAGTATATCTGCGGCAAATCAGCCCGATGATCTGGCGAAGGCTGCAGGTACGCAGTGACAGCACCATTGCCGATCTACATTACACCCTACAGATTGCTATGGATTGGGATGATTTTCATCTGCACCAGTTCATTATCCGAGGAAAACGCTATGGTGAATCCCGAGTAGGAGGCATCCTATTTTCCGACAATCCATGTCAAATCCGCCTTGGCGGCTTTGGGTTTCGCCAGAATGAACGTTTCCTCTATGAGTACGACCTCACCGACAGGTGGGAACACGAGATCCGGATCGAAAAAAAATTGTCAATGGACCCCCAAACGACTTATCCGGTTTGTATCGGTGGTGCCAGAACCGCACCGCCCGAAGACTGCGGAGGTCCCTGGGCTTTCATGGCGCTGAAACAAAAATATTCCCTGTGGTATATTGCCGATCGGTTAATCGAGATCATTAAAAAGAATGATGTAGATGATTACCAGGAGGAACTGCTCGAATACCAATACTGGTTGCACGTAAATAACTTTGACCGTCAAGCGGTTAACCAGCGGCTCAAACAATATGCGGCCGGCGATGATGCATGGCAGTGTCAATAAAGGAGAAATATTCATGAAGATAAAAGTTCAAATAATGATTGAATATGAGGAGAAGAGCCAGCCAATTGTGGAAGAGATCGAATGCTTGTGCCGTGGTGATCTCCTTCCGGAAACCCTGGGGCTGACATTAAATGAAGGCAAAGAATTGTTGGCCAGGATTCAAAAGGCAATGGTTACTCACCAGGCCACTGAATATGTTGCACAGCAGCGTTCCTGTCCGCATTGCGGGAAAAAACGCCATAATAAAGGCCGGCACGAACTCATACTTCGGTCTCTCTTTGGAAAACTTCATATTGGAAGTCCACGTCTTTATACCTGCGGTTGCCAACCACAGGAAAAGCAGAGTTTCAGTCCTCTGGCAGACCGACTGCCGGAACGGACAACCCCGGAATTCCGTTATCTGCAATCAAAGTGGGCTTCACTCATGTCTTATGGTTTGACGGTTGATATGCTGGAGGAGGTGTTACCCCTTCACGCCAATACCACAACCGTTGTCCGGCACATCCATGACGTAGCGGGGAAACTGGAAGCGGAACTGGGCGACGAGCAGGGAATGTTCATTGAAGGCTGTGAAAGGGATTGGGAAGCGTTGCCGGATCCTGATGAACCGCTCATCGTTGGCATTGATGGTGGTTATGTCCATGCCCGGGAGGGTGAAAAGCGAAAGGCTGGTTGGTTTGAGGTGATCGTCGGCAAGAGCATGCCGGAAAAAGAAGAAAATAAACGGTTTGCCTCCGTCCACAGTTATGACCAAAAGCCCAAGCGAAGAGTGTTTGAAATGCTGAAAAATAAAGGCCTCCAGATGAACCAGGACATCATCTTTCTTTCCGACGGCGGTGATACAGTGCGCAATCTGCAAATGTACATCAGTCCTCAAGCAGAGCACCTACTGGATTGGTTTCATATTACGATGAGAATCACGGCCATGAAACAGATGGCAAAGGGGTTGTCAGAGGAAAAATGGTTGCCGGACGTCCAGGCTGAACTTGAGAGCATCAAATGGTACCTGTGGCATGGCAATGTTTTTCGTGCATTGCAAAAAGTTGAAGGGTTGGATTTTGATTTGAGCTGTTACGAAGAGGATTCTCCGGTTGTACTAAAGGTTGGGAAAGCTCTCAGTGAATTTCACCACTACATTTCCTCAAATCAAAACTTCATTCCAAATTATGGGGAACGTCACCGCTACAGGGAAATAATTTCAACGGCATTTGTGGAGTCCACGGTGAATGAGGTCATCAGCAAACGAATGGTGAAGAGACAACAGATGCGTTGGACAAAACAGGGTGCGCATTTGTTACTCCAAGTGCGTGTTCAGACCCTCAACGGAGATTTAAGGGATACCTTCTGTCAATGGTATCCCGGCATGACGCGTGAGGCGGAAAATCTTTTAAAGGCGGCTTAGCCCCCGTTTTGGCATGGTCTCAAAGTAAATCCAAGGGCCGCACCGATAAGTAATCCGGTTAAAAAGTTCATTCCACCACCTTTCTATTTTGATTCGTTTTTCCAAAAAGGCTCTATGGCCGGAATCGGATCGTAATTTTCAATGGCGATTTCATTTTCATTATAAAATTGTTCAAGCTCGGGTCCTGGAAGCCGGGGGAAATAATCCATCGGCGGGGTAACATCTTGGTCTTTAAACTGTTCAGTCCCATCCGGGTAACCCGCCCGGCCAATACCACTTATTTTCTTTTACTCGTAAAAACAAGGGTCAAACCTACCAAACCAACAATAAACGATATCATCGCCGGAAGTGCCAAAAATCCAGGTGCGGCCCATTCTTGCAGATACAAATTATTGTCATTAGCTATTTCAGGAGGTACAGCAAAGCAACCCATCATCCAAGCGATGCCAAGCACACAAAAAAACAGCAAACCTATTCCAATAAATAACT
This sequence comes from Desulfobacter hydrogenophilus, assembly GCF_004319545.1. NCBI lineage: Bacteria > Pseudomonadati > Thermodesulfobacteriota > Desulfobacteria > Desulfobacterales > Desulfobacteraceae > Desulfobacter > Desulfobacter hydrogenophilus. Next base: position 2,697,438 of record NZ_CP036313.1, read on the forward strand.
TTTTCCATTTCATAACCCACCCTCGTCTATTTTGTTTCATCCTGGCTGGATGCCGGAGTCTGTTTTGATTCATTGACCAGTCTTAATTCTGCTATCCAAGTTTCCGGCAACCTAACAATTTTATCCTCACCAGTTTTTAAATTCCGAACAAATTTTGTGCCTTTTGGAATGACGATTATCTCATCTTTTGAAGACATTTTTAACAAATCTTCATTTAAGTTATGCAAATCATTTTCGTACATACTGATTTGCTCAGTCCGTAAAGTATTTATATCTTCTAAGAATTCCGTTTTAGCCAAAAACATTCTTTGTTGATAAAAGAATAGGGCCGTAACCAGGATCGAATAAACAATCAAAAACTGAGGCCACCAGTATTTTAAAAATTCTATAGCATTATTCATAATCCACCTCGTTATTTTGATTCAGATTTGATGACCTGATCATTGTCATTCACATATTCAAGAAGCCTCATGGCATCGGCAAGTAATTCTGTATTCGAAATTTCAGCCACATTCACAGACGGGAATGAAATACATTTAAGGCAAGTTTCTGCAAGCAGCTTTGCGGTTAGCAATATCCTTTTATTATCAATTTCATTATCTCCGTATGTGACAAGTAATAATCCATGTGGTCGGCTGCAACGAAGAAGCGTAAAAAAAGGCGGTATAAAGTCAATCCTTTTTTTATCGTATTGTTCTAATATTTCTTGTAATTCCATTTGTTCTTTTTCTCCAGGGGCCACCCGCCACCGGGCAGGGCTCCCTATTCTGATTCATGGCTCGTTGTTACTGTGTATTTTTTTTCGTTATTTATAATGCCTGCTTTGGCTTGTTTTGAGGCGGCCCCTTTGGCCTTCCCCGTGCTCATGTAAAGAATTCTATCAGTTTGTTATCCCAAAGTCAAGCTTTTTTTAATTCTTTTTTTATTAAAAACTCCAAAAAATCGGCTTGTTGCATTTTATTTTTTCCAGCCAGGGCAATGAAAATATTTTTGATTTCCGGCGTGACCCGGCAATTAATCCTAACCGACCTCCCCCCTTTGTGCGGGGTTATGATTCTTTTTTTTTCTGTGGTCATTGAAATATTTCTTTTTTTTTGGCGTTTATTTTTTTTCTCCTGGGGAATCTCCGGCTCGGCTGGTGTCCCTCCCTGGCCGGTGGATGCTCCTTATTTTGATTCGGTTTCTGGCCTGACCGATGGTGAAAAATTATAAGTGTGTTCAATAAGGGCACGAATAAGAATCCTTCCTTTTCCCACACAGCTTTGGTTAATGCCGGGGATATTGGTTTTTCCGTGAGCCATACAAACGCCTTCTATACCCGTTTGTAATTCAATTAAACCGGCTTCAGGTATCCTATCAATATCAATAGTACCTCCAACGAGTTCTAATATTTTCGTATGGAGATAAGAATCAACAGGGTTGAGATAGATGCCGTCCTCGGGGATATCAAACCCCATGCCCCTTAAAATTTCGTGTGGGAGAAAGAAGTCTTTACGCTTCTTTTGTTCGTCTTTCATCCTCTGGATGATTAATTCTAATTGACCTATTTTCTGATTAGCTACCTGTAATTCTGTTAGCAATTCCACCGCTGTGATTTTATTTTTATTGGACATCACGGGTTCTCCTATTTTTTCAGATGTTTTGAATCATAGCCCCGAACCTGCCCGGTGCCTGTTCCTCTTGTTTTCTAGTGTCTTTTTTACATCAAGACAACAATTGTCATTGTAAATCCATTGGGAACATTTAAGCACTCTTGACAACCTTTCAGATGATTGCTTAACAAACTTAAGTACATCATCAATTGTTTTAAGATTTCCTTCTTCAATCCCTCTCTGAATATCTATTGCTTCATACACTCTACCTGCTATTTCATTCATACTATTTTCATCTGGTATGACTGTTTTCATTGGATGCTCCTTATTTTGATTTATGGTTTCTTTTTTTGGGCGTTTATCTTTTTCTTGATCCAGGAGCCGGGTGGCTCCTGGATGTGACCCTGGCCGGGTGACTGCTCCCTACTCTAATTCATATACTTCGTTTATAATCTTCTGCAGCATTTGTTCTAATTCATTTCGTTTGATGCCCATTTTTTTTACGGTATTAATAAATTGCCGACTGTTAATAACTGGAATTCCGCTGGATGGCTGAGGCGGATCTAAAATTAAGTCTATTTTCGTATTTATCTGATTCATTTTTGCAATTATTTCTTGGTTATCTATGTGTTGATTCCAAAACAATAATCCGTTTAAGGTTATTATTATTATTAAAATTGATACGACCCAATGATTATTTTTTTCCATGTTGTTGCTCCCTATTTTGATTCAAAAATTACCAAAGGATTAAATTCCCGTTTTGATTCAACAAGGGAAAGAATAATAGTTTTATCAACTTGAATAGGAAATTCAGCGGGAATAATATCTTTAACCTTACTTGATAAAACTAATTTATAAGGACCATCTAAGATAATTTTATAATTTTCAGGTACATCCTTCGGGTCAAATTTAATAAGTTGCAAATGATCATTTTTTTGAAAAGAGATCGTGGTTACAAACATTGGATGTATTCTCACGGCAACTTTATTATCAAGACCAATAAATTCCTTTATCGTGGTTATAGGTTGTTTATTGGATTTTGAGGTGGCATAAAAAATGAAGGCAATAAGTAACGCAATTAAGACTATTGATATTGTTATTTTTTTCATCTTCTTTTTCTCCTGGGGCCTCCCGGCATCCGACCGGGGCAGGCCTCCTTATTTTGATTCAACAAATTTGTTTGGGCCCTAGCCTATTTCTATTTTGATTCATGCCTTTTGTTTATATGATCCATGATTTTGCGGTTAGTCTCTCTGCCGCCCTCCACTGACTTGTCACTTCGTTGGTTTATCAGGTCAATATTTTGAAGGAAATATTGGTAACATGCTTTGAAACCTTGCTCTTTAAGAGCAGAATACTGTTTCATATGATTCCCATTTAGAATCAAAAAAACCGGGAGACTTTTTCCATCTTCAAGGACAAGGGCGGTAGTATCATGTCCACCATAATCAGCACGGTCATAATTGTTGTATGAGATATAAAAATCTGCCTTGGTCTCAATCGTCTTATTAGGAACGGTCACGGGAATACCGTTAAAAAATTGTGTATGTGCGGTTGTTTTCATGCTTATCCTCCCTGCCACCCGGCTCCTGCCTCCCTATTTTGCTTTAGGCTCCGGTGTACCGGAGCAAGTTTGTTTACCGTTTAGCGTATTCAACAAAATCAAATTCACAAGTAACGATTGCATCTAAAAAAGTACGCCATGTGCTAACTCTCATAGGGCCAGTATGATGCAGGGTGCCATCATTCAAGGTTTCAAAAGCAGGCATAGTACCTCTGTCTTTGGCGTGAATAAAGTGTGCCTGAAATTCGCCCTTTTCAACAGTTGTAACACCCTCAGCAAGGTGATTTTCCAAAAACTTAAAACCATCCTCTCTAAGATTTTTTTCGATCTTTAACATCCCTGCCTCCCTATTCCGGCTTTCCATGATATCTCCTTAACCTTGTCTATTAAAGTTAAGAGAATTATAGCAGTTTGGGTGACAAAGTCAAGCTTTTTTATACACTTTTTTTATTAAAAATTCTAAAAAATCAGCAGGTTTCATATTTTTCCGTTCTGCCATTTCATCGAACATATTTTTAACTTCCGGCAAAACCCTTTGGCTGATCCGTTCAGTCCGGCCACCTTTGTGCGCTGTTATGATTCTTTTTTTTTCTGTGGTCATTCTTCCCATGCCTCCATCACTAATTTTCGTTTTTCTTCGCCCACGAACCGCAAATATACTTCCGTTGTCTTTGTGCTGCTGTGGCCCATTATTTGAGCTAAAACGTGAATCTGTAAAGGTTTAGGGCCTGATACCATATTTACGCCAAAAGAATGCCTTAAACCCTTACCTGTAGCCTGTTTACCTTTGATGCTTGCCCGGTCCATAACTCTCTTAACTAAACGATATGCCGTTGGCCTGCTCAAATTAAAAAGGCGTGTGTTAAGGCTTTTCTGTTTTTTTTGCTTTTGGCGAATATCAAACACCAAATCAAGATGTTCTATCAATATTTTGGGAACCGGAACCGTTCTATATTCGGGTTGCTTCACCCTTCCTTTACTGTCGGTTTTGCGTTTTTTTAAGCACCTAAAAACAATTGACTGTTCTTCTATTAATATCCGTCCTGGTGTTAATTCCAACGCTTCGGAAGGACGGCAACCGGTATAATAGAGAATTTGACAATACATCCGTTCGATTGGATCTTCTTCAATAGCGGCATTTAAATATTTTTCCCGTTCTTCGGCTGTCAAATAAAGTCGTTCTCCGGTTGGACTCAATAACCGCATTTCAGGGGCAAATTTAGCCATAAATCTCCTTGAATCAAAAGTCTAAAGTTTTGATTCAACTTACCCTATTAAAAAACCCTGATCAACCTTATTTTTTTGGAGTTCAGGGCTAAAAATGAATCAGTTTGGGGTATACGGCTTCAGGGTATGTTATCTCTTAAAATAACGCTGTCCGCAGGACCGGCCTATTAGTATAGGCCGTAAGCGAACCATAGTTCGCAACATATTACCGTTGAGCAGAGCGAATAAGGCAGGACGTAAAGTAGACCCCTTTGAAAAAGTGGGCCTACTTTACATGTCCTGCCCTCTTACCCTCGAAGATTTAGACAGAATATTCGGGATAAATGCAGATATTCGGAGAATTCTTCAAAAATCTGCATTTATCGATAAAAAACCTGCGGAAATCTATCATAAGGATACATAAATCTATAATTATCGCTAAATTTTTATTCAAATTTTTCACTTATCAAATTAACAGCGGATTTTCCCTGGGAAGGTGCTAAATGAGCATACCGCATTGTAATATTAAGACTGCTGTGGCCAAGCAATTGACTGACCACCTCAAGTTTAACCCCATCCTGGACAAGCCAACTTGCAAACGTGTGCCGCAGTGTATGGAATACAACTTTATGCCTGGAATCTTTGATTCCATCATTCAGGCCGGATTTCTTAACGGCCTGCTCAAATATTTTTGGTGCGGACAAGGTAAATATTTCCCTATTTTTGTTATTCGAGATTATTTTAAAGGCTGTGCCATTTAACGGAACGACTCTGTTTTTATGAGTTTTAGAGTCTAAAATGCAAATATTCCGGTCATTTTTGTTGATATTCTCAAAACCGAGATTAAATATTTCCCCTCGGCGCAGCCCGGTGTTAACGGCAAACAATGATATATCATACCAAGCTTTTGATGTTTTCTTTAAAATATTTAGAAGTCTATCAAATTCCGGTCTTGAAAGATAACGTAACCTGCGGTTGTCAAATTTTGGCATCACATTTCTGAATTTAGGCACCTGCACCGAGGGGTCATAATCGACAACCCGGTTAAGGATTCTACGCAGTAAAGATAAGCAATGAAAAATAGTCTGAGGGCTTAATTTTTTAGCTTCCAGCGATTTGCGTAATTCAAGAAGATCATAAATGGTCAATTCCTTTATGATTTTTTTTTCAACTATCGGGGAAATATGGTTTTTCCATCTGCCGGTCTCTGTAGTCTGACTTCTCTTTGAAGATGACTGTAAAATAAAATCATTATAAAATTCCCACGCTTCATGAACTTTTCTGATCTGTTTCAATTGAATTCCTCCTAAATAGAAAAATTAGGTAACCTCATCCAACAAATGCAAAATCCATACTAAATATTAGTCTTAATAAATTTAGGTAGTTGCGATAGTTAATGATTGTTGGAGAATTACAAAATTTGCACTTAACTAAAAAAATTGTTGCTTTTTTTTGAAAGCAGGTTTATTTATATGTTAAGCGTAAAGTTTTTAGAAAGAAGTCTTTACGGAAAGGTAAGGCGACGGCCTGCAAAGCCGTTATTCTCCAGTTCAAATCTGGAAGCCGCCTCCAAACGAATCTTAAGGGCTTAGAAGAATTCCATTCTTCTGAGCCCTTTTTTATTTGGGCTTTCCTTAAGTGGTGGTCTGGAAAAAGATACCAGATCGCCCGTCTAACTTCTTTCTTTATTACATTACGTTCTATTATAAAATTTTTTTTATGGAGAGTGAACTTATTTTTTAAAAAAGGTAACCGCTAAAAACAAAAAAAAACTCATCGGTAGCAGCCGATGCGGTCCTTCTGTAAAAGCTTGTATCTTCTAAATTGAATAATCTCAATCTAAAAAATAACTCAAAAAAAGAGTTTTTGTCAAGCGATCGGCGGAGTCTTTTGTTTTTTCGGTTAGAAAGGGAAATGTTAGGATTCGGACTTTTTGCCGATTCATCAATTATGACTTGCTTTAAGGATAAAAGGGGAGGGCAAAATTTTTTTTTGTCCTCTTGCATCTATTATATCATGTATTAAATTCCCATAAAGTATCTTCCTGGTAATGTGCGAGGATGATAAATGGAGAGCCGATTTTGTAGATCAAACAATATGATTTTGTTATGCTTCTCAAAGAGGTTCGTGTTCAGCTCGACCTTGGCCAGAAAGATTTTACAAGGAGAGTTGGGATTCGATATGCCACTGTTAATAAGCGGGTTCAATCCCAATAAATAAGTTAACATTTTGTTGGTTCTGGGGATTTCGGGTAAGTGGAGCGAAGTTATCTGGGATTGGCTGATGAAAGCCTGTTTATTGATAAAATCCAAAGTACGTTCAAAGCGGCTGATGTCAAGCTTCTAAGAAATGCGTATATTTTCTCGCAGGAAAAAGCATGTAACGGCAATCCAATTGGATGTAAGGCTGCGAACTTTCTTTTTAGCCAAAATGCCGACGCGGTAACCATTGCCGGTGCTCTGCTGGCACCTCTTACATGGGGAAATCTCACCAATGTCGATGATGTCCGGGGGTCTTTTGGTTCGGATGTTGCCACCGTTCTTGAGGACCTGCGGGATTCCTTCCTGCCTTCTAAATACAGTAGAACAAATCAACGGGAAAGTATGCACGTGCTGCTGGCGTCTATGGAGGGACCTCCTCGTAAGGCTATTTTGTATATCACCTTTCGTTTGCTGGCTTTGGAATGCGCTACTAATGCATTAGCTCCAGCCACCCGAAAAATGGCCCAAGAGACGCTTGATATTTTGGTTCCCATTGCCAATCATCTAAGTCTGGGTGATTTACGCCGCCGCCTGGAGGACGCTTGCTTTCAGATTCTGGCACCGCAAGACTATGAAGAACTGCAGGAAAGGGTTTGTCCAATCCAGTCGGAAGACAACAAGTGCCTTAGAATATTGCTTTCCGGTGCAAAACGGCTGCTGGCCAACAACGGCATTCAGGGTCGGGTCCAGGGCCGTACCAAAAGCCTGCATGCCATCCATTGCAAAATGATCCGCACGGGCAAAAATTTGGAAGAGATCATGGATAGGGTTGGGCTGCGGATCATTGTTGCATCGGTTCCGGAATGTTACACTATCCTGGGACTGCTGCACACTCACTTCAGACCGATTCCCGGTACTTTTGACGATTATATAGGTCTTCCCAAGAACAACGGCTATCAGTCCCTTCACACTTGTGTTTATCCTGTTCGGGAAATCTCCCACAAACCCATAGAGTTCCAAGTACGTACTGACCTGATGCATCAAGAGGCAGAGCATGGAACGGCAGCTCACTGGCGCTATAAACAAGACAAGACGGCCGATTTGTTAGACCAACAAAGAACACAATGGATGGGAGGTCTTGTTCGCCAACATCGGGAGTCGCTTAGCAACAAGGCGTTTGTCGAGCGGTTACATCAGCAGGTGTTCCAGAATCATCTATTGGTTTTTGGAAACGGCGGTCGGATTGTCCGTTTGGCGCAAAACGCAACGGTACGTAACTACATGCAAATTATTAATATTCGTTTTACCCATGATATGCCAGTGAAGGTGAATGGGCGTCTTGTTAATATAGATTTCAGGCTTCGTGACGGAGACTCAATAGAAGTCCTAGGGGACGGAGTCGCAACCAACCATGTCTTTAACGCAGAAATGGCCCAAGATCTATGAAAGGAGAAAACCAATGCTTAAATCGGAAAGCCAACCTTTATATACACATAAGATAGCTTTAATTGGCAACTATCTTCCGCGCCGGTGCGGTATTGCCACATTCACCACGGATTTGCTGATAAATTTATCTCAAGATGATTCCACGCATGATTGCTGTGCCGTAGTGATGAACGATAGGGTTGAGGGCTACAGGTATCCTTCCCAAGTGCACTTTGAGGTTAATCAGCATATAATGTCGGAATACCGGTTAGCTGCAGATTTTTTGAACATGAATGGAGTGGATGTGGTTTGTCTCCAACATGAATTCGGGATCTTCGGTGGCGAAGACGGTTGATGAGATTCAAATAATGTAACGGTATTATGGATTTAAGATTCTAACAAAAATGTCAAATTTGTTTTTGATTTAAACTTGTTGTAGCGAAACACCAATAAAAGCAGAGTTACAAAATAATGTAACGGCGTAAGAAAAATTCAATAATGATCTGTGGTTTGGCGTTTTTCAAAAATGAATCAAACAGAAATCGGCGTCAAAACATATGAGGATAAAATACAGGCAGGCCAACCTCGGATTATACCAAGGATGGCCTGTTAATGCAGATAAGTTGTGGTAAGGATTATTGAGGAGGGAGATCTGATATAAATTCCAGGGCAAGATTAATATCAACAAATTGGTGGTTTAACTCCTTTGCCCTGTCCCGGCAGTCTGTACAGATTTCTTTAAATTTGCGCATATCGCCCTTAACGGACATATAAATCTGTTCAACGGCTTCCTGCTGGATATCTTTGTATTTTTCAATGAAGTCCTCGACCTCTATGGGATACAAAATCAGGGTTTTCAACCGGCTGAGTATATCAGGATGGTTCCGGCTCAAATAAGTTCTCACATTCGGAAGTCCTGCAAATACGATGGGAACCCCGGCATCAATAATCCGTTTAAGATATGGCCAAACCCGGGTGTCCAAGTCATTGGCCTCATCTATAATGATAAAACAATTGGAGAGATTACAGATCATTTTCAGGTACTGGGGAGTTCGGCGGTAGGTGGCGGTGGCCTCATAATTTAATTCCTTAAGTATCGCGGCCAGGGTTTCATGTATGTTGAACAGAGACTCAACCCATACAGCATGGAGCTTTTTGGGATGCAGCAATTTTAAAAACCGAGTTTTTCCTGCACCAAAATCACCCTCCATGAGCACGCTTTGGCCTCTGTAGATCCGGTTATAAGTGGCAGCCAAGTATGAGACCCTTCGTTTATCACTGATAAAATCCTCTTTCATGTTATGTCTCCATGGGATGCATAAATGGCTACATGGTTCGTATTTAACGATTTTTGGCAATCAAGCATAAATGCATTGAACAGGGCCTGATTTTTACGGTCATCCGGCTGGTTTATCTTTTTTGTGTAATCCGCGTACCTTGATTGATTATGATCAAGCACTTGTTCCGCCCGGGCCAGGGTGAGGCCCTTATGAAAAACGTCGACTAAAACAGGCCGGTCAACGGCCATATTGTGCTTTTCTAAAAGAGCGATAATGGTGTCAAGTTCATCAGGCGGCACAGGCGAAGGTTCTGGTGCCGGCGGTCTGTCAAACGGCTTTTTTGCAATGGCTTCGCCCAACAGTATACCGTCTTCACCCTGCTCAAAAATAAAAAGCTTGTCCTTGTATTTGGATATTTTCACCGGTGTGCTTTTATGTTTGCTGAACTTATCTGCACCACGGGTCACATAATAATCGCGCTTGTCATGGCGGATGGTCCTGGTTTTGGATACGGTGGCTTTGATTTTCCTGTAGCCGTATTTCATATATTCCTGAACCTGGTCCGGGGTAAAATTCAGGGTATCTGCCTGGTTTGATAAAAAATCATCAAATTTCTGTGCCGGCACCCAGGCACTGACCACCCCGTCTTCGGTAAAATAATGTTGTGTATGATTATGTTCGTTACGATATTCGCTGAGCATAGTGCTGCTCCTTAGTTCCTGAAGGCTTATATCAAGAAGGGTTACAGTAATTTTTTCCTTTCTTCCCCGCTTGAAGTCATATTCGGTAACGGTTTTCACAATCCTGTCCTCAAAGGCTTTGATAATACGTATTTCAAAATTGTGCAGGCTCCGGTGTGAAGATTCTAGATGTGCCTTATCTTTGGGTGAATACGCCTTTGAAAAATCCGGTGCCAAATAGAAGCCTTGCGGTGTAGAATGCTTCAGGTTAATGGCATTGATGGGGCGTTTTAGATTTAAAAATCCTTTTGCCTGGTCAGGTCTGATACCAATTTTTTGCAAAGGCAAAGGGGTACTCAACAAAAAACGGGTAAAAAGATCCACAGAGTTCAGGCTGCTTTCGGTAAAATAAAAGTCCAGAATAAACATTTTCCTGGAAGCGGTATCAAATATTTCAATTACCTGTGGTTTTTGCCAGTTACCGTGTTCATCTCTGATCCTTAAATATTGAAATTTACAGCCGTCAACCTGGATCAAAGCAAATACCGGCACCGACTTGAAGGCATGCATTACCGGGACCTGATCCTGCTTATCCTCTTTTTCCAGGTAAAATTTGAGATTTTCCCTTTTGACACATCGCCGAAGTGCCGGAAGACTGATGGTTCTGCCCAGCTCTTGTTCAAGCCAGTGATGATAATTTTTAATGGTTCTGGCTTTCCGGGTGATAAAAATGAATCCCTGGGATGAGGGGTCGCATGACGCCTTGACCATCTCAATAAACCGTCTTTTGGTTTGCTCATCTATTGCTCTGGGCCGTCCGCTGCACTTACGGCCTTCCATAATTCCTTTTTCAACCAGTAAAAGGGGCGCCGGGATAATTCCGGTTTTCTTGTACTGGTCCTTGTAATATTTTTTGGACCGTCTCTTGGTAGATCCGGTTTTATTCATGATTTTTTTGTGCAGCAGTAAATGAAAGCGGTCATCAATAGTCAGGTCATCCATTATCTGCCCCCTTTGATACAATCTTTTCGTATATGACCCGATGCCACAACAATGCTGCCTGGCGGGAGGTCTTCTGCCAATGATCATGCTGAGCCACACGGACCTGTTCAAGCATTGCCTTTACAACAGCCATGTATTCATGGGTAATTCGATCTGTCAGATCCGGTTTACTTACCGGAGCCGTTTTCTGGTCCTCAATAAATTTTTTGATATTTCGTGCGGTCAGTTCCATGCCACTGTTTATAATCGCCCTCCAGATACGGCGTTGTTCTATGGAATCCATTTGAGTAAGGGGGCGGATCTGGGATTCGTTGGCCGGCAGTTTGTCTCCAATTGGAGACAGGTTGTAAATTACTTCATAGGCTCGAATCAGCCGGTAAGCATGGGCTTTGCCCATATCCCACCGTGCCCTGGTATATGCCTCAAATGACTCAAACAGAGCCTGCTTGTACAAACGATTCTCACGAATTTCTTTCAAGGCTTGGCCGATTTTGTAAAAACATTCTTGATTTCGACCAATCAGGGTTTCAAGCTCAAGCAGCCGTTCCATACTCACTGCCCTCCCGGCATAGGCCTGCCGACCATAGCGGCAAGGGCCGTCAATTTTGCGGCCTGAACCTGGGGTACAGTATTTATTTGTTTCAAAAACAAGACACTATCCCTAAATCCATAGCCCTTGATTTTCATGACAAGGTCAATGGTATTAAAATTTTTTTCGCATCTGAAGCACCTGGCCAGGTTCGTGGCTGGATTTACAGCGGTTTGAAATTCATTGCACAAAGGGCATAGAAAACGAAAATAACCATCTCTAATCTTGGATAGAATCTGTAAATGGTCCCTGATCAACACATCTACAGGGATATTGTTTCTCAGTTCAAATAATTGCCGGGATGAAAATCTGTTTTTCACAAGACACCTCCTTATTTTTAAAATTTCAGGTGCTTTTTTATATCACCGGTTAGAGTCGCCTGTCAGTTGCCTCTTAAACTGAGATAGAGATTATTCTGTTGATATCTACTTGTATTATCAGTTGGTTATCCTCATGATGTCTCTTAGAATCAAAACTCGATTAGTCTGTTAATATCCCTTTATATTACAATGAGTTATTCCAATCATGTATCTTAAAATCTATACTCGATTAGTCGTTTATGCCAGAGGGTCTTTTATGGGAATCCCTGTATTTTTTCATTGTTATGGCTGATAACCTGGGTAACCAGATATTGAATGATAATTGCCGGCTTGATCCCGTATTCTGCTATAATGACTTCCATTGGCAAAACAGGTTTTGTCTGTTTTTGATATGAAAGCGAAGGAAGGTTCCCAGATGTTTGTTGCTCCTCAGCTTCTTCAAGTTTTTTTGCCAGATAATTGTTTTTGCAAACAGCTTTGTTTTTCCTGTTCCACTTTTCACATTGCCTTCGATGAAGCTCTTTTTGGCAAGCCGAACGACATGTTTTCTGCCGCCCTTTTTGTCTTACATCAGGGGTGAACCATTTCCGGCAAATAGAGCAAGGTCGTCTTCCACGTGAATTCTTTGCCATTATTTCTTCTCCAAAATTTGAATCAGGGAGATTATATGTACCAAATTTTGAAAGAAGCAGCGGCGAGGTCTATCGGCGGGATAGGCGGGGTATGATTTTTTATTTGATTGGCGGGATATAGCGGCGGGATATCTGCCCGTTACATTATTTCGTCATGAAACTGCGGGGTACGCGTTACACTTTTTGAATCTTACCAGACGGTGTTTATGTATTGGATCTGCTAAGAAATTTGCGTATGCCTGTTGTGACAACTTTGCACACTGTTCTTCAGTCACCTTCGGACGGTCAGTTTTCTGTTGTCAGACGCATCTCCCAGCTTTCCGATAGAGTGGTAGTAATGAGCCAACAGGCAAAACAGATAGTTAATGACGTGTATGATGTGTCAGAAGATAAAATTGCCGTGATACATCATGGTATCCCTGATGTACCCTTTGTTGACCCAAATTTTTATAAGGATCAGTACGGGGTTGAGGGCCGAAAGGTCATTCTGACATTTGGTCTGCTATCCCCTGGGAAGGGAATTGAAACCATGATTGATGCCCTTCCCTCTATCGTTGAACACCACCCCGAGGTTGTTTACATTGTTTTGGGTGCAACTCATCCCCATGTTAAAAAGGACCAGGGCGAGTCTTACCGTCTGTCCCTGCAGCGCCGAGCCAGGGATCTTGGGGTCAGTGAGCACCTGATTTTTTATAATCGATTTGTCGATTTTAAAGAGTTATGTGAATTCCTTGGTGCGGCGGACATTTATGTGACTCCCTACCTGAATAAGGAGCAGGTCGTATCCGGTACACTGGCTTATGCCCTGGGCAGCGGAAAAGCAACCATTTCCACCCCCTATTGGTATGCGGAAGAGATGCTTGCAGACGGTCGGGGAAGGCTGGTGCCTTTTAAAGATCCGGCCGCTATGGCCGAGCAGGTTATTGATCTTTTAAACAATGAAGTGGCGCGGCATGTCATGCGAAAGCGGGCATATACCTTCTGCCGGAAGATGATCTGGAAAGAGGTGGCTCGCAGGTATATCGGGTTGTTCGACGATGTGAAAGTAGAACGGGCACGCTCCCCCAGGCCGATATTTCGGGCCAAGACCATTAATGAAATACCCCGTGAGTTACCCCAGCTGAAGTTGGATCACATCATTCGTCTGTCAGATAATGTCGGTATCCTGCAGCACGCCAAATACATCGTTCCTGACCGATATCACGGTTATTGTACGGACGACAATGCCAGAGCATTGATCGCCGTTCTGATGGCCCAAGAAATGATTGTCAACAGTGATGTTGTCACCAATCTCGCCTGCACCTACATCAGTTTTTTGCACCACGCATTTAACGAGGAGACCGGGAGGTTTAGGAATTTTATGGGATATGACCGCAGCTGGCTGGAAGAGGTTGGTTCTGAAGACAGCCACGGACGGGCTGTCTGGGGATTGGGTGAAGCAGTAAATTTGGTGGAAGAGACAGACATTCGGGATGCGGCCCGAATAATCTTTGAAAAGGCGCTGCCTGCCATAACAACATTTACTTCTCCTAGAACCTGGTCCTTTGCTTTGGCAGGCATTCACGCGTATTTAGTTCGGTACAGTGGCGACACCGAGGTCCGACGCGTTCGGGAGATTTTGGCAGATCGGCTTTTCGATAAATACAGGCAAAATGCTTCTGATGAATGGCCGTGGATTGAGGATCGGCTCACCTACGCCAACGGCAAAATTGCCCAAGCCCTGATTCTTTCCGGCAGATGCTTGAATCGTGATGAAATGCTTCAAGCCGGACTCCGAAGCCTGAATTGGCTTATAAAGGTGCAGACTGACCCTAAAGGCCATTTTGTTCCAATTGGCAATAACGGCTGGTATTCCCGCGATGGGGTCAAGGCACGATTCGACCAGCAGCCCATTGAAGCGCTGGATATGATCGAAGCATGTCGTGAGGCATATGAGACTACCAACGAATTGAGTTGGATCTCACACGCCCAATGCTGCATGGAATGGTTTTTAGGGCGTAACGATTTAAACGCACCTTTGTACAATCATAAAACCGGCGGCTGCTGCGACGGGCTTAATATGGATGGGCCTAACCGTAATCAGGGCGCTGAGTCAACTTTGGTCTGCTTTTTGTCCATGCTCCACCTCAACCGAATGCGCAGCCGCCAGATTTCTGTGGAGAATCAATCAGAGAAAGCATTTATGGAATATGAGGAGACCGTTGCTCATGTCAATTAAGCCCATTGTGATGGTTAGTTCCTATCCGCCACGTTTATGCGGTATTGCCACTTTTTGTGAAGAAGCCAGGGAGTTTATCCAAAAGGCCAATCCGAATCGAGAAGTATTGGTGATCAGTCACACTGACGGCCAAGGAGAGGGTGTATTTCCCCTTATCGATATGACCCGGCGTGATTGGTGGTGGCCCGTGGCCAAAAAAATAGAAAAACTGGACCCGTACGTTGTGCATTTTGAACATGAGTACGGCCTTTATGAATATCACGACCCACGAGGCGTAGGTGATGGTAATGACGGATTTCTTGATCTGCTGGAGGCCATTGGAAATATACCTAACGTGGTTGAACCCCATACGGTTCATGGACGGCTCAGGGATTTTGAAGCGGATTTCATATATAAGCTGACCCAACGCAGCCATTTGGTGTTGTTCAAATGCCATTACCAGAAATGGCGGATAGATTGGAATTTCCAGAGCCGGGAGTGGGTAACCCCGAGGAACATCATGGTAGTGCCGCACGGGGCAAGGTCGGACAAGCGCTGGGGGATGCACGAAATACCTGCGCTGCGCAAGGAATTTGACTTGGATAAGATCGGGTTGGCTGAAAATGTGGTGGGTATGATCGGCTGGATTCAATCCAATAAACGCTGGGACATCCTGTTATCCATGTGGGAAGAAATCCACAATGAGATAAAAAAGCGTACCGGGCAGGAGTGGAGCCTGTTGGCTGCTGGTGCCATGCGAGACTTGAAGCACCGACAGGATTATGAGGATTGGAAATCGGATATCCAGGTATTGTCTGGTAAAGGGCTGGCCAATTACCATGAGTTTGTTCCACGCGGGGACGACTATTATAAAATGATGGCCATCTGTAACTTCATCGTACTGCCATCGACCGATGAAACTCAGTCAGGAACATTGGCGCGTATCATCGCCCTAAACAAACCTTTTATTACCACAGCACCCATGGAGGGCCTGACCGCCCAGACATTGGAAAGTGAAGGCGGATTACTTTTTACAAATAAAGAGATGCTGAAAAATAAGGTTATAAGCCTGGCTTGTGACCAACAACTGCGTTTCCAATTGGGGGAGAACTTGAAGCGATACCTCGATAATGTAGTGTGTTGGGAAGTGGTGGCGCGGCAGTACAATGAAGCCTACAAATTGGCTCGCAAGACGGCTTATACTGGCCAGCCGGTTGTTTTGGATTTGGAATTTTGACTTTTAATAGGGAAACATAAAATGAATCCGTTGGCTAGAGAAGAGGAAGAAATGAGCAGTGTTAAACTCAAGGAACTTTTTATAAGGAACGGTGCCAATCCCATCATCCAGGTAAAGGATCTTCCATACCAGGCCAATGCTGTTTTCAATGCAGCCGCAACGCAATGCGGTAATGACACTTTGCTGCTCATGCGTGTGGAAGACCGCCGAGGGCTATCCCACTTAACGGTTGCTCGCAGTCGGGACGGTATGACCAATTGGCGGATCGATTCCCGGCCGACCTTACTGGCGGACCCGAAAAATCACCCTGAAGAGATTTGGGGCATTGAAGATCCCAGGCTTTCTCGAATAGATGAACTGGATCTCTGGGTGGTGCTTTACACTGCCTATTCAAAAGGTGGTCCATTGGTCTCACTGGCGACTACTCAGGATTTTAAGAATTTTGAACGTAAGGGGGTCGTTATGCCCCCGGAAGATAAAGATGCCGCCCTTTTGCCTATAAAATTCAATGGACGTTGGGCCATGATCCACCGACCTGTACCTGGCATCCCCGGCGTTGGCGCACACATCTGGATATCCTTCAGCCCGGATATGAAGCACTGGGGAGATCATCAAATTATCCTGCCTGCCCGTAAGGGCGGCTGGTGGGACGCCAACAAGGTCGGTCTTTCACCGCCACCGCTTCGAACTGAAAAAGGCTGGCTGGTCCTCTATCACGGTGTCCGCAATACGGCCGGCGGATGTATTTATAGACTGGGCTTGGCGCTTTTGGATTTACAGGACCCGACCCGCCTGATAGCCAGGGGAGACGAATGGGTCTTTTCACCGGAAGATCCTTATGAAATTATTGGCGACGTGGATAAAGTGGTTTTCCCCTGCGGCTGGGTTGCTCAAGGAGATGATATCCGTCTGTATTACGGCTGCGCGGACAAATGCATCGCTCTGGCCACGGCGCGAATTTCGGAACTGCTCGACTGGCTTAAACAACACAAGCAACAGGAAAAAAGACGTTGGGGGTAGATTATGAAAATTGCAATGTTGTCACCCATTGCCTGGCGTACGCCACCGAACCACTACGGTCCGTGGGAGAGCGTGGTTTCACTTCTGACTGAGGGTCTTGTGGCCCGGGGTATTGATGTTACACTGTTCGCTACCGGAGATTCGCGAACCCGGGCCCGACTGCAGAGCGTATGCCCTCAAGGATATGAGGAAAATAATAGAATGCTTCCCAAAGTATGGGAATGTCTCCACATTTCCGAGGTATTTGAAAACGGGAACGCTTTTGACTTGATCCACAACCATTTTGACTACTTGCCGTTGACGTATTCCAGAATGACGTCAACACCGGTGTTGACCACCATCCACGGATTTTCATCGCCCGAAATCCTACCGGTATACAAGAAATACAACGGCAAGTGCTTTTATATTGCCATCAGCGAGGCAGACAAATCACCGGAGCTTGACTACACAGCCACTATCCATCACGGTATCGACTTTGAGAAGTTTTTCTTTAGGTCCGATCATGGGAAGTATTTGCTTTTTTTCGGTCGTATTCATCCGGATAAAGGCACTGCCGAATGCATTGAGGTTGCCCGTCGAACCGGCATGGATCTTGTGATTGCAGGCATTATACAGGATAAGGGCTATTTTGACAAAAAGGTTAAACCCCATTTGGATAACAGCCGCATCATCTATGTGGGCAGTGTTGGCCCTAAAAAGCGTAACATACTTCTGGGAGGTGCTTATGCCCTGCTCCATCCCATTAGGTTTGATGAACCGTTCGGCCTTTCTGTCGCGGAAGCCATGGCGTGCGGCACACCAGTCGTGGCTTTTTCAAGAGGAAGCATGCCTGAACTTGTCGTTCACGGTGAGACGGGATTTCTGACGACCGATATTGATGAGATGATCCGAACCTTAAAAAATGTCAAAGATATTGACCGTCGTAAATGCCGTCAACGTATCAAATCGCATTTCAGTGTAGATCGCATGGTTTCCGATTATATCCGGGTTTATAAAAGTATCGTTGAACAGACCCAGCGTGAAGACCACAGGCCCTGGGGTTTTTATGAGGTTTTAACTGATCAACCCGGTCTCAAGGTCAAACGAATTACTGTGTACCCTGGACAGCGCTTAAGCTATCAGCGTCACTTCAGACGTTCCGAGCATTGGTATATTATCAGCGGTACCGCAACAGTAACAAAAAACGGTAAAAAAATTGAGAGGGTCTCCGGTCAGGCATTTGATCTGCCGGTGGAAACATGGCATCGCGTCGAGAATTCTGGATCGGAGAATCTTGTATTCATTGAGGTACAGACCGGAGACTATTTGGGTGAAGATGATATTGAAAGATCGGAGGATGATTATGGCAGGATCAGACAGTTTGATCATTCAGCGTTATGAAAAAAATCCAATACTTACAAAATATGATGTGCCTTACCCAGTGGAAACCGTTCACAACGCCGGAGTGGTCAAGCACAACAACAATTATATTATGTTATTCAGGTCTCACTTACGCAACGGCCGCTCAATCATCGGAATAGCGGAAAGCAGGGACGGTGTGCGTTTTGTGGTCAGGCCTGAACCGTTCATCACACCGGCCAAAACCGAACCGTTTTCCGTTTACGAGGCCTATGGCGTAGAAGATCCGAGGATCTGTCCCATGGAAGATGGATATTGGATCACCTACTCGGTCTATTCCCAGCATGGAGTGCGGGTGGCTTTGGCCAAAACTGTGGATTTTGAACGCTTGGAACGAATTTCTCTAATCACCCAAGCGGATTACCGCAACGTGGTCATTTTTCCTGAAAAAATAAACGGCCGCTATGCCCGGCTTGATCGGCCCCATTCTGAAATTTCGCCCTGGTCTATTTGGATTTCCTATTCACCGGATTTGGTGCATTGGGGGGATGCCAAGGTTGTCATCAAGCCAATGGCCTATCACTGGGATGAAATGAAAGTTGGACCGGGTGCAACGCCCATCAAGACAAAAAAAGGATGGCTGAACATCTTTCACGGTGTCTTTAAAACCATGGATGGTGCCGTTTATCGGCTTGGCGTTGCGCTCCACGATATTCAGGACCCGTCAAGGGTACTGGGAGTGGCCGATGGTTGGATACTCCAACCCGAAGATTTTTGGGAGATCAGCGGCTATGTTCACAATGTGGTTTTCTGCTGCGGCGCGGTGGCTGAAGAGGATGGAATCGTAAGAATCTATTGGGGTGGTGCAGACTCGGTCATATGTTTGGGTACCGCATTGATTGATGATCTGGTGGAGTTATGTCTCTCCACCCCCCGTCCTGCCATATGAAGATAGGGTAGTAATGTTTACTGAAGCGCTAACGGTTTCTGGGATAAGAATTCCCCCTTGATGGTCGACGTGCGGTGTCAATGGTTTAATATACAATTCATTAATAAATTTTAGGAGGTAAGTTTCATGTTGACAAAAAATTTTATTAATACTCCGGCATGGGACTTTGGCGTTCCAGGGTCTTCTGCCGAGATTGAACGATTTTTGCAGGGGGTGGACCGTATGCTTGACGAATAGATGCCGTCTATGCGGAAAACAGAAATGGCTTCGACAGATGTGCCATTGCTCAACCTTTCTGAGCTCCGTGAACGCTATATTCTAAGAGCTTCAATCCCTGGTGCAAACGCCGAGGATTTGGATATCCGGGCAACGGCGAAAAGCATTTCCATATCAGGCGAGCGTCATATTCCAGAAGAGGAAAAGACAGACGGAGGGATTATTATCCCCGATACCGCCAAGGAAAAACCCCAGGAGGGTCGGGTCGTTGCTGTCGGACCCGGCGAATGGAATAATGACGGCGACCGTATGGCCCTGGAAGTAAAAGAAGGGGATCGCATCTTGTTCGGTAAGTATGCCGGCACCGAAATTAAAATTGATGGCGAAGAACACATTTTTATGCGTGAGGACGATATTTTAGGAATTTTGAAGTAAAAGGAGGAAAACACCATGCCAGCAAAAATAATTACCTACGGATCAACGGCCCGCGAGGCCATGCTTGAGGACATTGCGGTTCTAACCGGCGGGCAGGTGGTTTCCGAGGACATGGTTGGGCCTCATTGCGTTTTCAATGACATTCCCGCTTCCGCCTTGCTTTACCCGTTTGGCTGCCAAATGGGCATACCGCTGTAGCATGGCAAAGGTTTTATGGGCGGTTAGCCTTTGCAGTGTCTATAGATCAATTTCACCGGAACTGATTTTCAAGCTTGAAAAGGGGTGTCGTAAAGAATGTAGGGGCCTGGTTTCCTTTGGCAGCCCGGCGGTTACTTTGATTTTGTTTATGGACTTCTGGGATTAGTCCGTTTTTTACCGTCCCTGCCAGGGAACACATATTCATTGTCCGCTTTTATTTGCCCATACAGAACTGAACCTCCGTGTCTGTCAAATTTTGACAATGCGCTCTTTTTGTTTTTTTATATTAAAGTTCCAATAAGTTACTGAATTATTTTTATGCTTTGTTGTGGATTGAGCCTCGGTATTGATAGACTAAGTCAGCCCGTAGCTGTTATATAAAATTACAATGGCACTGCTGTTGTTGATTGCCATTTAATATTGGAAAAAGTGTCGTTCTTATATTACCCAACAGATCCTGTTGTTAATTGCTATGATTCAGTTTTGCAGTCAAGCTGGTGTACGACTGTTTGGAAAAATGATCTTGCACGGTGCTTGGCAAGCAATACAGGGCCGATGCTCGGGGGATACCCGGAAAGGAGTCGTATAAATGGAAAAGAACGGATTAAGTCGCCGTAGATTTTTAAAAACAGGGGGGCTTGCATTGGGAGCGGGGCTGGCTGCCGCGTCACCGGGGTTTTCGCAAACCTATGCCCAAGAATCCCTTCAAGTCTGGTCCTGCGGCGGCCTTGCCGAGGCCTTTCAACCGGCAAACCATGAATTTGAAAAACTCACCAAAGCCTCCATCGCTTATACCGGCGCCTTTGCCGGTGCTCTGGGAAAATCGCTGTTGACCGGGAGTGCCAGGACCGAGGTTTTTGGCCCGCGGGTTCTGGAACTGGCCAAAAAACTAAAGGCCCAGGGTAAGATGCTCTGGTTTAAGCCCCTGTGCTTTACACAATATGTGGTGGCTACCCCCAAGGGAAATCCTGCCGGAATAGAATCCATTAAGGATATGGGAAAAAGTGGTGTCAAAACCATCCTGGCGCCGGAGGCCTCTCCTCCAGGCGGCAAGGCCAGCATGATCATTTTAAAAAAAGCTGGGGTTGAAGACAAGGCAAGAGCCAATGCCGTGTTCGTGGGAGACTGCGTTCAGACAGCCGTCACCGATCTGGTCACGGGGAAAGCGGATGCCGCCGTAATTGAAAAGCGTA
The DNA here is from genome assembly GCF_004319545.1 of Desulfobacter hydrogenophilus. NCBI lineage: Bacteria > Pseudomonadati > Thermodesulfobacteriota > Desulfobacteria > Desulfobacterales > Desulfobacteraceae > Desulfobacter > Desulfobacter hydrogenophilus. The sequence goes on from NZ_CP036313.1 coordinate 2,718,712, forward strand.
TCATCCATCTGCCCCAGTTTAGGGGCAAGTTGGATACCCTGCCCATACCCGAGGCCTTTATCCCTCCGGCACCTGTTCCTTTTACCATTGGTGTAATGAAATGGGCCAAAAACAGGGCGCTTGCAGAAGCCTTTGTGGATTTTATTTTGTCGGACAAGGGACAGGTCTGGTTCCACCGGGCGGGATTTATCCCTGCCCAGACAGAAGAAGGTCAACGACTGACCAGAAAATATGGGGTGATGGATGTATAAGCAGTGGTTTGGCAACTGGAAACGGCGTCTGGTACAATTGGTCTCTTTAGGAATCATTGGTGAATGGTCTTTTTACGGCATTTTTCGCTGCCCCTTTGCCGTGCCTTACATTGGGTGCGGTAACTGCCCGGTGATCCAATGCCCGGGGCGAAATCTGTGGATGTGGGGATGGATACTGATGGGGCTTTCCGCTGTTTTGTTCGGTCGTGTCTTTTGCGGATGGATCTGTCCTGGCGGCCTGGTTTCTGAGATTCTGTCCATGGGCGCATTTTTTAAAAATAAAATCAACAGGATTGCATCGAACCTTTTTAGCGTCGGGAAGTACATCGTCCTGGCCCTTTCCCTGTATCTTTTTTTCGTGGCCAACAATCCCCGCTGGGCCATCCCTATACGGACCGGTGAATTTTTTAAATCCGTAGGCCTGACCTTTGAACATGCCGATCCCATCTGGATTTATAAAACAATGGCCATTTTGATCGCTTTGGGACTCAGTATATTTATTCCTATGTTTTGGTGCCGGTTTTTTTGCCCTACAGGCGGGGCTTTGGAGCTGCTGTCACGATTTTCCCTGTTTCGGTTTATAACGAATGAAAAGTGCACATCCTGCGATCGATGCCTCAAGATGTGTGCCATGGAAACACGACCCTCCGAGAGCAATTGTGTGCAATGCGGTGATTGCTTAGATACCTGTAAATTAGATGCCGTGGAGTGGCGGTCCAGGATCCGTTCAACCTGATGGTCCGCCCTGGTTGCCCGGGCTGTAGTCCTAGGAAACGGGCGATATTTATGCTGTATTATTTTTTTGATCAGAGTTATCCATAAGAACCAACGCCGGGGTATCCTTTTTAATTATTTGTATTTTTCCTTTCCAGTCACTTACAATGTACCGGCCATTACCCAATGGCTTGATGCCGTCGATACCGCCTTGATGGGCAATTTCCAGGGTGGCAGATTTGTTATGAACATCAAAGGTTACGATACCTTGCGCCGTTCCCACCTTAAGAGTGGTTCCCTCAATGAAAAGCCCGTTGGTTTTAGGATAGTCCAGAATCAGGAAGGAATCCAGTCGCCCTTGTTTTATGGAATGAATGGTCTGGGTTACCATGTCGGTTATGAAAACATTGCCATGGGTATCAATTGCAATATCATTTAAAAATTTAGCCCCCTGAACATTCCAGGTTTTGATAATGGTCCCGGTTGGAATCGAAATCTTGTGAACCTGGTCAATATCCGTCACGTAAAGCATGTCACCAAAGATGCCCATGCCTTTGGGAGCGTTCAGTCCCGTCACCCAGTTAAGGGTTTTGATGGATCCATCTATTCCGACTTTGGCAATGAATCCCTTGTTGTTCTTCAGGGTGGATTTGCCGCTGATATTGGAGACATAAACGATCTGGTGATTTTCATCGTAGAGCACTGATTCAGGAACCTCAAGTCCTTTGGGCGTTTCCCATAATTTGGTCAGTCTCGGCTGATTCCCTGTTTGGCTCTCCATCTTGTTCCCCTGGGCGGCACAGGCACAGATCCCAAAAAGCAATATTGTGAGAATTAAGCGTGCAATGCTTTTCATTTGATGGCTCCTTTTTCAATATGTTTTAAGAGATTTTTTTGAGTGATGAATCAGGATGGGTAACTTCAGAGAGAATCTGTATTACAGACTGGATGTCTTGAGTATTGAAATGCCGCCCCTGGGGGATCGCAACGGGACATCCCCCTTCTGGTGAGTCTTTTTTTATGTCATATACGGTTTTATCCCCATTAAGGTACATGATCAAAAAAATCATTGACAATAACGGCAGCCTTGGATAATATCCGGCTTTAATTTGATGGGCCATTAGCTCAATTGGCAGAGCAACTGACTCTTAATCAGTAGGTCCACCGTTCGACCCGGTGATGGCCCACCATCATAACAACTAGGCTTTCAGCGTTTTTCGTTGAAAGCTTTTTTGCGTTTTAAGAGCTTTCTATGTAAAATTACACACAATAATAATCTGATACCAAAGGGGAGTTTGTCATGAACAAAACATCATATGTATTTAAAGATGACGGAACCTATCCCAATAACATTCTCCCCTTGGTCTTGTTGAAACAGGCCATCCAATCGATGGAACCGATCTCCCCCTCCACCATTGAGAAAGTCTTCCATGAAAACAATTGGGTGAGTTCCTGGCGTAACGGTCTGTTTGGTTTTCACCATTATCACAGCACTGCTCATGAAGTACTGGGGATTTATTCTGGATGGGTGAAGGCGCAACTCGGCGGCCCGGACGGTAAAACTGTCATCGTTGAAGTTGGTGATGTTGTTATTATCCCTGCTGGTGTTGCCCATAAGAACATTGACCAGTCCCCGGATTTCAACGTGGTTGGCGCATATCCCATCGGCCAGGTTCCAGACATGAAATACGGCAAGCCCGGAGAACGGCCTAATGCAGACCAGAACATTCAAAATATTGACCGGCCTGAGTATGATCCAGTTTACGGGAAAGCCGGTCCGCTCATGGAACTTTGGAGTTGACCAAATGACCGCAGTAAAAATTCCCTATGAGCAACTGAGCACCGAGGCATTGCATGGCGTCATTGAACAATTTGTAACCAGGGATGGCACGGGCTATGGTGAAGTGGAGATCCCCCTGTATACCATAAATGGACACTTTCGTTTTTCTCGACGTGTTCGAGTTTCATATTTACATCCAGTTGATTGACTGATATTGGGATACTATTCTATATCCCATTTTTATAGCGGGATAACATTACAATCTGGGACTGTAACAGAAAAAAAATTACATAATAACTTGATATGGAGGCCATGGCTATGGTGAGAAAAAATAATAGAGATTCAAAATCATTGTACCAAATCAAAGTTACTTTGGTTGGAAGCAAACCCCCAATATGGAGAAGATTGATCGTTAAAGACAATATCCGTTTAGATCAATTGCATTCTGTCTTGCAGGTAGCAATGGGATGGTTTAATTACCATTTGCATCAATATAGAGTTGGAAGATCATATATTGGAATTCCAGACAAGGATACTGATTTTGATGTAACCGATGAGAGGATGGTTTACTTACAGGACATTATGTCCAATGTAAAAGACAATTTTATTTATGAATATGATTTTGGTGATGGTTGGGAGCATAAAATCGTTCTTGAGAAAATTCTTCCTTTGGATTCTTCTGAATCGCCTGTGGTTATTAAGGGAAAAAAAGCATGTCCTCCAGAGGACTGCGGTGGTATTTGGGGGTACTCCGATTTTTTGGCTGCAATTCAAGATCCGAAACATGAAGAGCATGAGGAAATGATGGAATGGGTTGGAGGGGAATTTGATCCTGATGAATTTAACATGAACTTTATTAACAAAAAACTTAATGATCTTAAATTTTAGCCATTCTTCATTATGGGTAGCCAATCGGAGTAGGACTCCCACCTCCAGGCATACGTGAGCACGTACCAAGGCGGTTCGACTGACCTTAGGAGTCAGTTTCCGGACAAATTTCAGCAGGCGATGCTCAAGGCCATTGATTCGTGGGCGAAAAATTGTCTACAAGGTGCGTCAACTCATTAAGTCCTCCAATGCTCTTGGCATTCCAATTCTGCTGACGGAACAGTACAAAAAAGGGATTGGCAAAACTCTACCTGAACTGCTCCAGGGAATTGATTCACCACAGGTTTTTCAGAAAGAGCACTTCAGTGCCTGCCTGGAAAAAAACTTTATTCCCACGGTTCAATCATAAAAAGATCGTGGTGGTCGGGATGGAAACCCATGAATGTGTCCTGCAAACCTGCTTGGATCTCATGAAGTCCGATTTCCAGGTACATCTGGTGGCAGATGCCGTGGCCTCCCGTGTAAATGAGAACCGAGATATCGCCAATGATCTGCTGAAACAGGCCGGTGCTGTGATCAGTTCCACCGAAATTGTTATTTTTCAATGGGCTTTACGGGCGAATACCGATGATTTTCGGAAAATTCTGCCTATTGTCAATTAGTCAATGAAAACCAGCGGTGGAGAGAGTTTGCTTCATGTCCGGATGGCAGGCCCCGGATGTTAAAAATAGTTTACTTTTAAAAAGTTTATCGAGGAATCGATGACCCACAATCTGTCTATTTATATGTCGTTTAGATTTAGACAGGCCATTCTTATGCAAGAGTACAAAATTATCGGCCTCTTTTTGAAAGCGCCTTTGTAAGTCGGCTTTTAGATAATCATCCTTATTCATCAGCACAAAATCCGGTTTATGCCTTCCCTGGCGCCAAGCGGCAGGCCGATTCCGCCTTGACCGACATGGTAATCCCTTGGGTTGATGCGTATCAAAGTTGAATTTAAGTTCCGGCCGGTTCGTTGGGATTTATATCTTACCGTAGGTACGGCAAGGCCTGCCCCCATTTCAATAATGGCCAACTTTGCATTGAAGCTGTTAAGCTTTTCAAGCCATTTCTGCAAACGTGCCCCTTGTTCACTGGTGCGGTGGGATATCCAGTTCCAGTCTCCAAACATTAAAATATTGGGGCGTGCCAGTCTTCCACAGTTTTTACATTTCGGCAACTCGCCTGTAGCCCTGAACGTTTCCATATCAACATTGACTTTTTCTTCCCCAATCGCCCATATGTCGCTGGAACATGGTCCGTTGCATTGAAGATGGTGGATAGAACCATGGCACTCTTCAATCAATGCATCATCAAAGCCGGCTCTTTGAAACTGCCCGTCAACATTCGAGGTGAATACAAAGTATCCGTACGGCTTGCGTCTTCCTAGATCAAGCAATTTTGAAAAGCCTTCGTGGGGGATTGTTTCACGATAAAGATTCAACCTGTGCCCATAAAACGCCCAGGCAACTTCAGGCTGTTTGTCAAACCAGACAGGGTCTGCCATTTCACTAAACGATTTACCCAGTTTCGCTATGGGCGGATAAGCTTTCCAGAAACCTGCATTTCCCCTGAAATCAGGCAAACCCGAATCGACGCCCATACCGGCACCGGCCGTTATAAAAAGTGCGTCTGCATCTTTAATTGCTTGGCAAGCCTGTTTGATATTTTTGTTTAGGTTGTCCATAAAATATACCGGCATTACCCGGCCTCATTTTCAATTCTAAGATCCGGCATCCGTTGAAAATGCCTTTCATTATTGATTACAAGCACCATATCCCGGCTTCCGGCATGGGCCACAATCATCATATCAAAGGTGCCGATGGTATTACCACAGGTTTTTAAGGCAGTCCCGGGTAATTTTTTATCGTTTCATCAATGAAACAGTTTACAGCAGCTCGGAATGATTTTTGTGCCCGGACCATTTGGGCAAATCATCATGAGGCTCGATAACCCTTGTACCATAGAAAAGATGGCAGGTCGGTTGGAATGACGCCGGCACATTGGCGGGGTGTCCAAAATCAAACAATGATGGAAAAGCGAGCCACATTCTGTGTCCCTCGTCGGCAATGGGGGTGCCACATTTGCCGCAGCGAACTTTACAGGGGAGAATGCGCTCTGGCTGGTTTTGTTCACTATTATAGAAAATTAGATTCTCCAAACCAGCGGTGAATCTTACATGGCGTTTGTGAAAAATTGCTGCCCACTGCATAGGGGCACCGTGTAGCCTCTGGCAAGTCGTGCAATGGCAAATTTTGGCATCCACTGGATCAGCACTCACCTCATATCGAACCGCGCCACAAAAGCATGAGGCTTGGTACTTGGCTACAAATTCTGTGTCTTCCAGGGAGGCGTAATCAGGTCCAAATTTGTTTTCCATTATCAATACCTGTTCTGTTTATCAAATTATCAAATTTATTTAAAACCGACATTCATGTATCGATCACGATTGGGCGTCTATATTCCGTCAGTTTTGGATTGTGTGTCTTTTAACCATTCCCAAACCCCCCCGGCAACATCCTCCCATCCAGGCTCACAAACCACCATGTGGGCGTGTTTATCAAAGCACTTGTAATCCTTTGGAAACGCGCCATATTTTTGAGCTACCTTTTTTACTCCCGCTGCTGGTGTAATGCGGTCTTTCTTACCAGCCACCACAAGGACAGGGCATTTTACCTTGGATTCGTCTACATAGGCTGCCTGCTGCCAAAATGCGATTTCTGTGGCAGCCTTTCCAGATTCGTGCACGCACTGGTCGTAATGCTTGTGCTGGTCATTTTCGCTCATAAGGTGCATCATTCCATACACGGAATTTTTAAACGGCAAGGAATGCGGTTTTTTCCAGAAACCCCATTTAAATAATATCGGCCAAAACGTTTTTATAACCGAAAAATTCAATGAAAAAATACCAGCGGGAGAGGCAGGCGTTAAAAGTACAAGCGCAGAAGCGACTCCCCGGGCGCCAAGTATTTGCGCCAGCAGGCCCCCCATGGAGTGGCCCACTATGATGGGTTTTGTATTGAATCCTTTTTTTTTAATGTAATCTTCAAGATCCTGGGCATAATGGATCAGACTGGTCGTTCCAAGCCGGGGATCAGGTTCGGCTTTTGGATCGACATTGTGGTAACGAAGATAGGGTGTGTGACATTTATATCCTTTTTCAGTGAAAAATTTTTTGTATTTTTCCCAATACCATCCCCCTCCCCACATCCCATGAATCATTACTATATTTTGTCTCATGGATATCCTCCGCTTTGATTTTTTAGAACCAAAATTAAAATAAATTAGAGAATATCCTTGCCCGGCCAAATCATGCAAGAAAAATATGGTGAATGATGAACCCATGAATTAACTTGCCGGCAGCAGATGGCGTGGTTGGTCTATATTCATCAATCTGAAACCTGTTTTCCGGATTTTAAAAACCCGGCCGTTGGAGACAAAAAAACAATCGGAGCCTTATTTCAGGATGTTCAGGAAGCGCTTCGGTTTTTCCTTGGGAACGATTGAGGTTTTTGTAGATTTATGGGAGTATGTTAAATTCTAAATTTAAGTAGTTATTTGGCTTTTAGTTTTTTGGGGAGGGCAGGTCGTATGCTGAAAAATGTAATACAGAATATATTCAAGACCACCTCCCGGCGAATTGCCGTGCCGGCACTTTTGACGATCATTCTTTATGTCATTGCCATGTTTATTCTCTTTCTTCCTCATATTGAACAAAGCTTTATCAGCAGGAAGAAGGAAATGATCCACGAGTTGACCGAAACGGTTTGGAGCCTGCTTGATAACTACCACGAACGCGAGCTGTCCGGCGAACTGACCCGCCCCGAGGCTCAACACCGAGCACTCCTCCGGATCGGTAACCTCCGGTACGGTCCTGAAAAAAAAGATTATTTCTGGATTACCGACATGGCGCCACGGTTTATTCTGCATCCGTATCGCCCGAATATTGTGAACAAAGACCTCAAGGATATTCGAGATCCAAGTATCAAAAGTCTTTATTTAAAATTTAACGAGATGGTTGCAAAGAAAGGCGCCGGGTTTGTTGATTATCAGTGGCAATGGAAAGACGACCCCAACAGAATTTCTCCCAAGCTGTCCTATATCAAAGGCTTTCAACCATGGGGCTGGATTGTGGGTACCGGTATGTATCTTGATGACATTTATGCGGAAATCAACGCCATACGCAATAATTTTATGGCTATTTCCACCGCTATCCTTGGCATCGCCCTGATGCTATCCATATATTCCATTCGCCAGTCCATGAAGGCCGACAATGAATTGATGCGAACCGCCATTGAACGCAAGAGACTGAACGAATCGCTCAAAGAAAGCAAAGAGCGCTTCCGGAGCCTTCTGGAAAACACCAGTGACTGGATATGGGAAAGCGATGAAAAGGGGCGGTATACTTATTCAAGCCCCAGGGTGGAAGAGTTGCTGGGTTTCTCCTCGGATGAAACAATGCACAAAACCATCATGGATTTCGTGCCCATCGATTTAAAAAATCTGTATCAGGAAACCTTCAAAAATCTGCTTGGCAGCCAAAAATCATTTAAAGGGTTTGAGACCACATGCCAGAAAAAAAACGGCCAGCATGTGGTTGTCGAAAACAATGCGGTGCCGGTTTTTTCAAAAAATGACGGGCTTTTGGGATACAGAGGGGTGACGCGGGACATCACAGACCGGAAAATGGCCATGGAAGAGCTTAAAAAGAGTCGAGACATCCTGCATGCAAACCTTGAGGAGACCGTGAAGTCATTGGCCCTTGCCGAAGAAAAACGTGATCCCTACACTGCCGGCCATCAGACACGGGTTGACCGATTGGCCTGTGCCATTGCACGAGAACTTGGACTTTCAGATCATCAGATTGAAGGACTGCACTTTGCTGCACTGCTACATGATATCGGCAAAATTGCCCTGCCGTCCGAATTTCTGTCCAAACCGACGCTTTTGTCCCATCAGGAGCATGAAATAATCAAATGCCATTCCAAAGTTGGGTATGATATTTTGAAAAACATTCATTTCCCATGGCCGGTTGCGGAAATCGTATACCAGCACCACGAATACCTTGACGGTTCGGGCTATCCCAGGAATCTGACCGATAAGGAAATTCTTCTTGAAGCGAAAATACTGACGGTTGCCGATATCGTTGAGGCCATATCATCCCACCGCCCCTACAGGCCGTCTCTTGGTATGGAAGCCGCACTGGAGGAGATACAGAACGGCCGGGGAATTCGATATCATGCACCTAGCGTGGACGCCTGCCTGAAGCTCATTAAAGATGAAAAAATGGATATTTCGTGATTGTTAGATTACCGAAATGCAAAAATTCACAAGCAGTCTGCTGCAACGTTACCCTAAGGACCGCAGATTAAATAACTTGAACGAAATAACGTGCCTTTTGGCCCATCTACTTCGTTGCATCAAAGGTCCAATAGGCCTGCTATTCAACCTTTAATGCGCCTTGTAGATGAACCAAAATTCGGCGTTATTTTTGCCCAACTTATTTAATCTGCGGTCCTAAGAGCTTGTTTATTTACTTTTTTATCATCAGGAACAGACAGCACAATGCTAAAGAACCAAATTGTAAAATAGCTTTACCCGGTGCTGTTTTTTTTATATTAAAGGTAGGTTAAATGAACCGCTTTCCTTTGTTAAAGAATTTTATTCTCAAGGAGAAAAAATGCCCGTAATTGTCCAATATATTGTTGTCAGGGATGGAGATGAAAAAATGACATTCGCGACAAAAAAAGAAGCAGACGCCTATGACAAGATGTTAGATATTGCCGACAATTTGTTCGATTTTCTTCAAAACTCTGATATCGTTCTTGATGAAACCCGCAAAGAAGAAATTTCTCTTTTGTTTGCTGAAAGACGCGATGAGGTGATGCCTATTTTAAGGGGCGTCTCTCCCAAAGCCAAAAATGACCGGAAAAAGAGCGCGTCTACTTCCAAAGTGGCCAAAACCCGGGGTAAGGCAGTTGCAAAACAGGCGGCCTCCAAAGGGGCCGATACATCTGAAAACCAAACAATTTCTGACGTCAAATCTGTTCCCAAACCTACGACCAAAGCGGCTCCCCGCACAAAGGGGGAATCTTCAAAAAAGAGTGAATAGGCGAGATTTTTTTTAAATTCAACTGAAAATCGTTGATCCTATCGGTTGTCGGGCTATTGTGTGAATGCCTTTAAATCCCCGGGGCAGGCTTTTAGCCAGAGGAAAATTTCTATGCCGTCTTTTCTACTTAGACTGATACGTGTGGCTGTGGTTCTGCTGCTTGCAGCAGGCGTGGCTTTGTGGCTGTTTTTTTCCAGGGAAAAACCCCAAAAAAAGGAAATGGCACACACGCCGCCGACGGTGTTATGTGTTCCGGCAGTATCGGGCAGTTCTGATATGACTGTTGAGGCCTTTGGGACGGTTATACCCCGGAACAGTGTGAAACTGGCCATGGAGATTGCGGGGCGCATTGATTATATCCACCCCGATTTCCGGGAAGGCGCACGCATTAATAAAGGCGAAATCCTTTTGCGCATTGATCAGCGTACCCTCGTCCTGGATGAAAAAAGAGCCCGGGTTCAGGTGGACCAGTCCCGGGCTGATATCCGTCTGCTTAAACAGGAGACACTGAATTTAAAGGCAGATGCCGGACTTGCCCACTCTAATCTGAAATTAACGTCCAAGGAACTGGAGCGGTTCCGGGCGTTGGCCAAAAATCAGTTTGCATCCAAAACCAGTTTGGATAAGGTGGAGCAGCAGTATCTGTCTGCGAAAAATCAGTTGCAGAAAATCACCAATGCCCAGGAACTTGTCCCCTCGCGCATGGCTTTGAAAAAATCGGCCTTGGCTTCGGCCCAGGCCGCACTTGCAACGGCTCGTCTGATGCTTGAAAAATCTGAAATTAAAGCCGATTTTTACGGATTTGTGATGACAAAACAGGTCCAGGTAGGGGAATACGTTAATCCGGGTCAGGTGCTTGGGGTTATATATGAAAAAGATGCCCTGGATGTTGATATTCGTATTCCCCTTGAAGAGCTTCAATGGTTGGGTTCTGCTTTTGAAGACGGGGGGCGGCCCCCAGTGCGTTTAACTATAGCCAATCTGGAAGGTGGACGCTCTCCGGTGTGGCCGGGCCATGTGGTCAGAATTAAAGCTGCCGTTGACGAAAAAACCCGGACCATGCCCATGACCGTTGAAATCGGCACCCTTGATGTCAAGGATCCTTTGCTGCTGCTCAGACCCGGTATTTTTGTCAAATGCCGTGTCAAAGGAGAACAAAAGGAGGATGTGTTTAAGGTGTCGCGAACACTTATGCGCTCTCCGGATACCCTGTATCTGGCCCGGGCAGATCATCTTGTGATTAAAAAGGTCAAGGTAATCCGGCGGTTTGAAGAAGATGTTTATATCACCGGGGGGCTGGCCCCGGGTGACCTGATCGTTGAATCACCCTTGCCCGGTGCTTTGGACGGTATGCCCATCACCGTTAAAAAGGGTGGGGACAACCCATGAAAGCCCTTGGCAAATGGTCGGTGGAACACCGGGTTACGGTGAATCTGGTCATGGTGTTTCTGATCGTGGCCGGGATGTTCACGGCCATGAACATGAAACGGGAGATGTTCCCGCAGTTCTCTTTGGATATGATCAGTATTGCCGTGGATTATCCGGGGGCCTCCCCCGAGGATGTGGAAGAGGGCATCTGCATCAAAATTGAAGAACAGCTCAAAAGCCTTGAAAATATCAAAACCATGTATTCCACCGCAATTGAAGGCCATGCGGTGGTCACACTGGAACTTGATGCCGGCACGGACATCACCGACAAGCTCAACGAAGTTAGAACCGAGATTGATCTGATCGACTCTTTCCCCACCCAGGCCGAAGACCCTGTGGTCGTTGAGATCAAAAATAATGAGCCGGCCATTTATGTGGCTGTCTACGGTGATGTGACGGAACGAATCCTTAAACAGACAGCCGACAAAATCAGGGATGATCTGGTGGGGTTTGATGAGATCTCCCTGGCAGAACTCATGGGTGTCCGGGAGTATGAGATTTCAGTGGAAATTTCCGAAGAAAATTTGCGTAAATTTTCCCTCTCCTTTGATGACGTGGTGCGTGCCGTGGGCACGGGAAGCCTTGAGCTGCCCGGCGGACTGATTAAAACCAGCGGCGGCGAGTTTTTAGTTCGGGCCAAGGGTAAACGGTACACCGGTGCTGAATACGAACAGATTCCTCTGGTGACAAGGGCTGACGGCACTGTGGTCCGACTCGGGGATGTGGCCCGGGTGGTTGACGGGTTTGAGGACCAGGATCTTCAATCCCGGTTCAATGGGCAGCCGGCAGCTATGGTGGTGGTGAAGCGCACCAGTTCCCAGGATACCATTGCCATTTCAAACCGGGTGCTTTCCTATATTGATAATGCCCGGGATGATTTGCCCAAAGGAATCCGCCTTGGGCACTGGTACAATATAGCGGATATGGTCCAGGACCGCATTGATCTTTTACTGAAAAACGGAATCCAGGGCATTCTCCTGGTGTTTGTGGTGCTGGCCCTGTTTCTGGATTTAGGCCTTGCTTTCTGGGTGGCCTCGGGTATTCCCATTACATTTATGGGGGCGTTTCTTTTCCTGGAATACATTGGCGCGTCAGTGAATATGCTCTCTTTGTTCGGGTTTATCATGACCCTGGGCATCCTTGTGGATGACGCCATTATTGTGGGGGAGAATGTTTATACCCACTACGCTGCCGGCAAAACACCCAAGCAGGCTGTCATGGCGGCCATGGAACAGGTGGGTGGGCCTGTGGTCATGGCCGTGATCACGACCATCGTGGCGTTTGCGCCTTTAATGTTTATCTCCGGCATCATGGGAAAGTTTATTGCCGTCATGCCCCAGTCCGTGATCTGTATTCTTCTTATATCCCTTCTGGAAGCCTTTTTTATTCTTCCTGCCCACCTGGAAAGTACCCTGTCCCACGCATCTGGGGGGGACGGCAGGCCAAGGATTTACAAGGTGCTTTTTTGGGGGGTCCACTGGATTAAAAAAGATATCACCTATATTCACGGCATTCTGAGAATCCGGATGGAAAAGGGATTGAATCGCATTATCTACGCATATTATCTTCCAATACTGCGTTATTGTATTAAAAATAGATATTTTACCCTGGTGGTGGGGGTGGGATGCCTGATCATAAGTTTAGGACTGATTGCCGGTGGGCATGTACCGTATACCTTTTTTCCGAAAACGGATTCCGACTGGCTGCTTTCGGAAATTGTGTACCCCTTGGGCACCCCCTTTAACACTACCCAGAAAACCATTAAGCAGATTGAGGCAGGTGCCTTTAAACTCAACGATTATTTCAGGGAACGGGTTGAGGATAAAAAAGATATTATTGTAAACACCTTTTCCCTGGTGGGGGGGATACCACGCCGGGACTGGAAAGAGGGGATCTGGGGCGGGCATTGCGGTGAAGCCTGGATCGAGATCTTACCGGCTGCAATGCGTCCGGATATCCTGGCTTCGGAGGTGTCGGCCAAATGGCGGGAATTCACCGGTGATATTCTCGGGGCGGAGCAGTCTACATTCACTATTATCGGTGGCGGTCCCGGGGGAAACCCCATTGAAATTCGCCTGCACGGCAGTGATATTTCCCAGATGGAAGCGGCAGCCCAGGCCCTTAAGGAAGAGATGGCATCCTATCCGGGCACCTTTGACATCACCGATGATTTCAGGCCGGGAAAGATGGAAAAACAGATCTATATCAGACCGGGTGCAGAAGCTTTAGGCGTCACCATGGCTGATATCGCCACCCAGCTTCGCCAAGCCTATTACGGCGATGAGGTTCTTAAAATCCAGCGGGGGAAAGATGATGTCAAGGTCATGGTCCGGTATTCCAAGCAGGAACGGGAGACCGAATCCAGCATAGACCGGCTTCGCATCCGGACAAAGGACAACCGGGAGATTCCCTTGAACCAGGTGGCCCGGATTGAGACCCAAAGGGGATACGCCACAATTAAGCGTGTGGACAGGCACAGGGTGATTACGGTAACTTCCGATCTTGATGAGGATATTGCCAATGCCCAGAATATTGTAACGGACTTAAGTAAAAATTTTCTGCCTGATATGATCAAATCTTTCCCCGGGGTTGACTATGACCTTGAAGGCCAGGCCAAGCGCAGCAAGGAGTCCATGCACAGCCTGATGAACGGGTTTATTGTGGCCGCCATGATTATTTTTTTGCTTTTAGCAAGCCAGTTTCGCTCCTACAGCCAGCCATTGATCATTATGACCGCGATCCCCTTTGGTCTGATCGGGGCTATTGTGGGGCATTTCATAATGGGGCTGGATATTACCATGATTTCGATTTTCGGTATTGTTGCGCTGTCCGGCGTTGTGGTTAACGACGCTTTGATTCTCATTGATTTTATCAATGTTGAAGTCGCTAAAGGGACAGACGTGTTTGATGCTGTGGTCAAGTCCGGAGAAAGCCGGTTTCGTCCTGTTATTTTGACCTCCTTCACCACGGTGGCAGGCCTTGCCCCGCTTTTAACTGAAACAAGTTTTCAGGCTAAATTTCTTATTCCCATGGCCGTCAGTATCAGTTTCGGTCTGGTTGCCGCCACAGTGCTAACCCTGCTTTTTGTACCGGCCCTGTATGTGGTGATTCGTGAAGTGACTTTGTTTTTAACAGGCGGGCAGGATGTACAAAAGTGAGTGGGAAATATGACGGGGATATCCGGCCCGTGATCCATTCATATTTGCAGAACCGGGCAGGAAAAAGGTAGATCAAAAAAAAGCAGAGGGGGCTGACCGCAACTGCTGTTTTTCTGATTGATTCTTTAAGTTAGGGACCCTGACTAATTGCCTTCCCGGTGGGGGCAGTCGTCCATGGTTTGAATAAAGGCCTGGAATTTTTTAAAGGTGGATGTGTCCATGGCATGTTCCATGCGGCACGCGGTTTCGTCAGCCTTTTGTTCCTCCACGCCGATAAAACGGATTAGAAAATCTTTTAACATAATATGGCGCTTTTCAATTTCTTTTGCTATCTTTTCACCTTTGGCTGTCAGGGTCACATAGCCGTAGGGTTCGTAATTAATCAGTTCCTGGGCTGCCAGTTTTTTGAGCATCCCGGTGACGGATCCGCGCTTGATGTCGAGCCGTTCGGCAATATCTTTTGACCGGGCAACCGTATTGGTTGTCTGAAGTTCAAGTATGGTTTCAAGATAGTCTTCCAGGCTTTCGGACAGGTCAAGTGATTTTGTCATTCATCTTCCTCCAGTTGAAATTTAGCATTTCTTATAATGAAGCGTCTTGATAAGTTTATCAATATATTTTTTGAAAGTTTCAAAAAAAATTAGGCATTGTCTTACATTTTGCGAGCCAAGTTTAAAGTGTTGTCAGACCGTAAAATTTGATTATACTATTACAATATGTTGTTGTAGCCTTTACCCGTACTCAATAACTTTTCATGATAGAGGTAAATCCATGAGCGATGATTCCAAACCCATTACGCCAGAGATTGTAACAGAAGATGAAGAGAAAAAGGAAAACAAAAACGAGTTGATTACCCAGAGTACCAAGCCTAAGTTTTTGTATCTTGTTCCCATAACCGGACGTCCCCACCTGCCGGCACAGGTCCAGCCTTTATTTGTCAGTAAGAAGCGCTGGGAAGAAACCTTGGCCAAGTCAAGCAAAGAGAACCAGGGGCTTTTAGGACTGACCTATTTCAGTGAAGTCAAGGGAAAATATGTATATAAAGAAGATTTTCCTAAGATCGGATGCGTTGTACGCATGCTCAACGTCCAGGAAGTAGAAGGTAATCTGCAGTTCATTGCCCAGGGCCTGGAACGGTTTAAAATTAAAAAGTTTCTGTCTGATAAGCCGCCCTTTGTGGCTGAAGTGGAATATTTTCCTGAATCCAAGGAAGATGAGGACAAGGTCAAGGCCTATGCCATTTCCATTATTTCAAATATCAGACAGCTTTTATCCTTGAATCCTTTGTATTCGGAAGAACTCAAACAATACCTGAATCGTTTTTCGCCGGACCAGCCGTCTCCTCTGACCGATTTTGCGGCAGGCATTACAACGGCTTCCGGGGATGATCTACAGGACATTCTTGAAACCGAATCCCTTCTGGATCGGATGAAAAAGGTGATGATGCTTCTGCAAAAGGAGATTGAGATCGCCAAGTTGCAGACAAAAATCCAGAAGGATATCAACACCAAGGTAGATGACAATAAACGCAAATTTTTTCTCAGAGAACAGCTTAAAGCCATCCAGAAAGAGCTTGGCATCCAAAAAGACGATAAAACGTCTGATGTGGATAAGTTCAAGGAACGGTTTGCAGAGCTTGAACCGCCGGAACATGTGGTTAAACGCTTTGACGAGGAAATTGAAAAACTGTCCGTGCTGGAAACCGGGTCTTCGGAGTACGGGGTAACCCGTAACTATCTGGACTGGATCACATCTTTTCCCTGGGGGGTATATTCCGAAGACAATATTGATATCGCGCGGGCCGAAAAAGTACTTGACCGGGATCATGCCGGGCTCTCCGATGTCAAGGAGCGGATCATCGAGTTCTTTGCCGCAGGTGTATATAAAAAGGATATTTCAGGATCTATCATTTTGTTTGTGGGACCGCCCGGTGTGGGAAAAACCTCCATTGGTAAGTCCATTGCCGAAGCCCTGGGTCGAAAGTTTTATCGGTTTTCCCTGGGGGGTATGCGCGACGAGGCCGAGATCAAAGGGCATCGACGCACTTATGTGGGGGCTTTACCCGGCAAAATGGTCCAGGCGTTGAAAGACACGGCCGTGGCCAACCCTGTGATCATGCTTGATGAGGTTGATAAGATAGGTGCCTCCTACCAGGGAGATCCTGCTTCGGCATTGCTGGAAGTGCTGGATCCCGAGCAGAATTCAGCATTTTTGGATCATTATCTGGATCTTCGCATTGATCTGTCCAAGGTGCTGTTCATCTGCACGGCCAATACCCTGGACACCATTCCACCCCCCTTGCTGGACCGTATGGACCGTATTAATTTAAGCGGGTATATCACCTCCGAGAAGATGGAGATCGCAAGAAAGCATTTATGGCCCAAGCTTTTGAAGCGGAATAAGCTCAATGCTTCCATCATCACCATCACCGATCCCACCATCCGGCATCTCATTGAGGGCTATGCCCGGGAAGCCGGGGTTCGTAACCTTGAAAAGTCTTTGAACAAGATCATCCGCAAAAGCATTGTCAAGATTTTAAAGGAGAAAAAAGAAAAGATTCAGATCAACATCAATTCTCTGGAAGATCTGCTGGGACCGCCTATCTTCACCCCGGAAAAGCAGATGACGGGGGTAGGTATTGTGACAGGTCTTGCCTGGACCGCCATGGGCGGTGCCACGTTGTCCATTGAGGCGGTGAAGGTGCATGAAAAAGATTCCGGGTTCAAATTGACCGGAAAGCTTGGTGACGTGATGCAGGAATCGGCCTCCATCGCACTTTCCCATGTGCGCTCGTCATCAACGCTTTACGGTATCGGTGCTGACTATTTTGATGAGGCCTTTATCCATATCCATGTGCCCGAAGGGGCCACACCCAAGGACGGCCCGAGTGCCGGCATCACCATTGCCACAGCCATTGTGTCCCTGGCATCGGGTCGCCAGATTAAAAGACTTTTGGCCATGACCGGCGAGCTTACACTTACAGGAGAGGTTCTTCCCGTGGGTGGAATCAAGGAAAAAATCATTGCCGCCCGACGGGTGGGCATCAAAGAGATCATCCTGCCCGATGGGTGCAGCAGTGAGTTTAAGAAACTGCCCGAACATATTAAAGAGGGCATTGAGTTTCATTTTGTCAAAAAATATAAAGAGGTCTATAATATCGTTTTTGGATAGTAGTTGTATCGTTTACAAGAGTGCTGTTCCGAAGTCCTTTGGACGATTTGGGCGGCACTCTTTTTTGATTTAAACAGGCTTTTGCTGTGGACATTATATCGTTGCTCTGATTTTTTCCCACACCGGACCCGGGATCTGGGCGCCCATGACCTGGCACACCTCGTATCCGCACATCGACCCTAACGCGCCGCTTTTTTCAATGGAAAGGCCGTTGGCAATGCCGTATAAAAAGCCGGCGGCCCACAGATCTCCTGCACCCGTGGTGTCCACCGGGGCATTGCCTTTTACCGGTGCAATGCGGGTGACTGCATTGTCATGGAAGATATAGCTGCCCCGGCTTCCCACTTTTAAAACTGCATAGGTAACATGGGCAGACAGCTTTTCAATGGCGGCATTTTCATCTGATTCCCCGGTATAGGCCTTTGCTTCGTCCTCGTTGGCAATGAGGATATCCACATATTCCTTGACCAAATCCTGCAGAATATCTTTGGAGGCATTGACCACCTCAAAACTTGCCAGATCCAGGGCTACCAAAGCGCCGGCGGCTTTGGCGGCTTTGACCGCCGCCATCATCAGGTCGCGGTTAAACAGCAGATAGCCTTCCACGAGGGCAATGGCCGTGTCTGAAAACACCTGACTGGTAACGCCGGCAGGATCCAGCAGGCTTGAGGCACCAAGATCCGTGAACATGGAGCGCTGGGCATCCGGCGTTACAATGGATAATACCTTGCCGGTGGGGGTATCAAAGGAAGTAAGCATTGGTTCAACCCGGCACCCCCGGACCTCGTTTTCAAAAATATCCCCGTATTCATCTTTGCCCCGGGCCCCGATGAATCTGGCTGCGCCGCCAAGTTTGCCCACACCTAGGATGGTGTTACAGGCAGCCCCTCCGGGTACAATCACCGGTATCTGGGACGATGCAGATATGATGAACTGGTGTTCATCGGCCGTTACATAGGTCATTCCGCCTTTTTCTTTGCTGAGTTTTTGTAGGAATTCATCGGTCTCGTTGATAAGAACATCCACTAAAGCAGAGCCGATTCCGGTGATTGTATTGGAAGGCATAGTATATCTCCATTTGGTTAGATAAGTGTTTTTATAAAATGATGGTTATCATCAAAAAGTCCGGCTCGCTTGTCAAGGGATTTCATAGAATTTATGCAAATATACAGATATCTTGATATATATTTCTGAACCATTGACAACGATTGCGATAAGTGTCATTAATGTATCGATTTTTGCATTTCCCGCATTGGGTTTGGTGGATTTTAAATTTCAATTTTATAGCGCCGGAGCCGGGAAATTTTATATACGAAAACGCATAAATAAATTACCCCATAAGCGTAAGGAGATATTATGTCAGAAGACAAAACTTTTCTGTTTACATCTGAATCTGTGACCGAAGGCCATCCTGACAAGGTGGCAGATGCCATCTCAGACAGCATTCTCGATGCCATCATGGCCGAAGATAAAAAATGTCGCGTGGCCTGTGAGACACTTGTTACTACTGGTCTTGCCATGGTGGCCGGCGAAATTACAACCGACTGCTATGTGGATATTCCCGAAGTGGTCAGAAGCACCATTAGAGATATTGGTTACAACTCCTCCAACATGGGGTTTGACTGGAAAACTTGTTCTGTGGTCACCAGTATTGATCAGCAAAGCGGCGACATTGCCCAGGGGGTAAATGAAGGCGACGGGCTTTACAAGGAGCAAGGTGCCGGCGATCAGGGTCTGATGTTCGGTTATGCCACCAATGAGACCGAAGAATTGATGCCTATGCCTATCGTCTATGCCCATAATCTGACCAAGCGGTTGGCTCAGGTTCGGAAGAACGGAGCCCTTGATTTTCTGCGTCCTGATGGAAAATCACAGGTCAGTATCGAATATGTGAACGGCGTGCCCAAACGGGTTGACACAGTGGTTGTCTCCACCCAGCACTCACCGGATGTCTCCTATGAGGATCTTAAGGCTGCTATAGTCAAGGATGTTATTAGAAAAGTGATTCCTGGCGAGATGATGGACGGTGACACCCGTTTTTTTATCAACCCCACCGGCCGTTTTGTTGTGGGCGGACCCATGGGCGACTGTGGTGTGACCGGTCGTAAAATCATCGTGGACACATATGGCGGCCAGGGCAGCCATGGCGGCGGCTGTTTTTCCGGAAAAGATCCTTCCAAGGTTGACCGTTCTGCTTCTTATATGGGCCGGTATGTGGCGAAAAACCTTGTGGCAGCAGGACTTGCCGATAAATGCGAAGTGCAGATCGCCTATGCCATTGGCGTGGCCGAACCTGTATCCATGATGGTGGATTTCATGGGAACCGGAAAGATTCCAGAATCAAAGGCGTGTGACATTGTCAAAGAGGTGTTTAACCTGCGGCCGGCAGGCATTATCGCCGAGCTGGATTTGCTGCGTCCCATCTATAGAAAAACAGCTGCCTATGGGCACTTTGGACGCAAGGACCCTGATTTCTATTGGGAAAGAACCATTAAGGCCGACCAGATCAGGTCCCTTGCAGGGTTATAATTTAAAATAGATGATCAAGATTTTGTTAATTTGCCCAACTTCGGCGTTGGAAATAATTTTTAATCCTCAACATATGTTGTCAGGGTTATAAATTAAAAGAGAAGGAGTATTTATGAGTCAAAAGGAAGATAATGAATGTATAAAATTAGACCTGTCTTTGCCCTATAAGGTCAAGGATATCGGTCTGGCTGAAGACGGACATAAAGACATGCAGCTGTCTGAAAAGGAAATGCCCGGACTGATGGCGATTCGGGAGAAATACGGCACTGAAAAACCGCTTAAGGGTTTAAAGATCATGGGTAGCCTGCACATGACCATTCAGACAGCGATGCTCATTGATACGCTCTATGAGCTGGGCGCTGATCTGCGCTGGGCTACGTGCAATATTTTTTCCACCCAGGATCATGCGGCTGCCGCTATTGCAGATAAGGGCACGGCTGCCGTCTTTGCATGGAAGGGCGAAACCCTTGACGAATTTTGGTGGTGTACAGAACAGGCGCTTACTTGGCCGGATGGCTCTGGTCCTGACCTGATTGTGGACGACGGTGGTGATGCTACTTTGTTTGTTCACCAAGGGGTTGAGGCTGAGGCTGATCCGTCTATTTTTGACAATGAGGTTAACAGCCTGGACGAGCGTTGCCTCATGGATCGTCTGCAGGTAAGTTATAATCAGGATAAACAGCGCTGGACAAATATTGCCAAAAAGATCCGCGGCGTATCCGAGGAAACCACCACCGGTGTTCATCGGTTGTATCACCTTGCTTCTGCTGGTAAACTGCTGTTCCCGGCTATCAATGTCAATGATTCAGTGACCAAATCCAAATTTGATAACCTTTATGGCTGCCGGGAATCACTGGCCGACGGTATCAAACGGGCTACAGACGTGATGCTTGCAGGCAAAACAGTAGTCGTGGCCGGATACGGTGATGTGGGTAAGGGGTGTGCCGATTCCATGAAAGGTTACGGCGCCATCGTACTGATCACCGAGATTGATCCCATTTGTGCACTTCAAGCCGCCATGGAGGGCTACGAGGTGGTCACCATGGACGAAGCGGTAACCCGGGGCGATATTTTTGTGACTGCCACGGGTAATTACCATGTCATCACAGGTGAGCATATTGCACAGATGAAAGATGAGTCCATTATCTGCAACATTGGCCATTTTGACAGCGAGATCGAAATGAGCTTTCTGGATAACCATCCCAACGCCGAAAAGATTACGATCAAGCCCCAGGTGGACAAGTGGATGCTGCCTTCGGGTCGCTCTGTCATTGTTCTGGCCGAAGGGCGTCTGGTCAATCTTGGCTGTGCCACGGGGCATCCCAGTTTTGTTATGAGCAACAGTTTTTCAAACCAGACCCTGGCCCAGATCAAACTGGCCCATGAAGATCTAGAGAAAAAAGTATATACCCTGCCCAAGGAACTGGATGAGGAAGTGGCAAGACTGCACTTGAAAAATCTGTCCGTTAACTTGACGAAACTGACCCAGGAACAGGCCGATTATATTGGTGTGCCTGTTAATGGGCCGTTCAAACCGGATCATTACCGATACTAGTTCGTTCCCGTCCGGAAATAATATAAAAAAGGCGGTCCTTGCAAAAGGGCCGCCTTTTTGTGTGTCGAAATGAGCTGATTGTTCCGGCGTTCAGAAAAATGGACCAGGCCTAAAAAGATTATTCAAGAAAATAAATCGATGTTTTTATCTATATTATAAGTATGTTATAGTTTTTGAGCTAATGAGATCGTCTATGAGAGTTTAAAAATTTGAATTTTTCCCTGGTGGAAAGCGGTAAAAGGAAGTGCATCTGCCGTGAAAAAATTATATGAAACGTTGTTTTTATTAAAAAGATTAATAAAAACAATATATTGATATTTCTTGAGGAGAAGGCTGGGTCGCTTGGCACACCGCTTGCTGTATAGTATCTGTAATTAAGATAAAAAAATAAATTCATCTTTTTCCTTTTCCGAAGAAGGCTGCCGAAACCCGGCAGCCTTTTTTGGTTTTAGAAGGGTTTTGGGCGCTCAAGCCCTTACAGAGAATACGGTGATGGGGTTAATTACATATATAAAAGGGGTTTGCTGTTTTTTTCTCATAATCGATTACTTCGAATGAGCATTCCGACAAATTATACTCCTCGGAAGTACTATGGTTAAAACGGATTGTTTCACTTGTAAATTCAATTTGAAGCGGAACGGTTACCACTACGTTCTCAGAACAAAGACTTTCTTTTTTAGAAGGGGTATATTTTACCTCTCCACCTGCTTCGTTTCTTAATATTATGGCATTTTGGGTGGTGCTTAGCGCTGTCACTTCCCCTTGGTTGCTAAACTGCAAAGAGTTGATATCCCCCATAATACCTTCGGGATCATTATCATACGCAGATATCGGTCCAATTTTTGTTTCAACAGTATACGGCTCAGCCGGTTCAACCGATTTAACAGAGCCGTCTTCATAAAAGGAGATGCCAACGCGAATAGGCATTGTGCCCAATGGTGTTTTGGCCTCAACCGTCTCCTGGGGCCATAGGGTGATGCTTCTAATATTGCCGTTTTTATAAAAGACCAGATTAATTATCTTGGCCTTAATTGTTCCGCAGGGCAGTTTCAACTCAAGGTTCTTGGCCAGGGCATATTCGTCTTTTTCTCCCCAGTAACCGCTTAATTTGCCATTAAGGGGAAAAATCTTTTTTAAGACTTCATCATCATAAAATATAATAAGTTCCGTGGATATTTTCCCGTAGCTTGTTTCAATGTCAGCTGCCTCCTGGAGCGGCGCTTTTTTAATATTTCCATTATCATAGAAGGTAATCGGTCTTAATATCCGTCTTCCATGATCATCTACTGAATACTGGGGAATAATGGTTCCGACGGGTGTTTTTATTTCAATGCGTTCCGTAAAAATAAGGGAAGCGGGATTGCCGGATGCGTATTTTTCCAGATTCAGATAATCGGTTACTACACCGTATTTTGTCTTCAAGGCTTCCATTTTCAACCCCTTCTTTTATTGGTGAAAAAATTAACTTTTCTTTGTTTTGGATAGAACATTGCCGAAGGCTTTTTGCCATGGGCGATCAAAATCCACACCCCATCCCGGCCATGGGACTTTTTTCGTTGCATGCCTGGACATCCCGTTGGACCATGAAGTCCATACTGTGCCCCTCGAAAACGGCTTCGGCAGCCTCTGCGATTGTTCCGTCCAATTCTAAAATATCGATTTTCTTTTGGCCGAGGATTCGACGCGGGCTGTCACCGAGCCCGGTGACCATCAATGCCCTGCAATCACTGAGCATGTCGCTTAAGTCTTCCCAACGCTGTGCACCACCGCCAGGCTTGGGTGTCTTTCGGGCTTCGACAAGATAAATTTCACCATTATATTCTTGTCCATAGATTAATAATTCTTCTGCTTTTCCAAGGTGTTCATTGACCAGTCGGCCATCAAGGCTGGCAACCGCCACATAAGGTCGCTCATCGCCGTAAATTTCGGGCATCTGGGAGCATTCCTGCAGTTTTTCGGTGATTTCCCGGCTATTGTCTTCACCCAGAATGCCCACGGCATCGGCGCGGCAACGTGTGCAATGATACATCTGGGGAATATGTTTTGCCGCCTTTTTTCGAATATCTTTTATTAGTGATTTAGACGGTTCTTTCAAATGGCCAAAATTAGACCCCTTATTAGGGTAAAAAGGGATGCAGTTGAGGACGTCCACCTTCAGTTCAGCCATCTTTTCAGCGATCGCTTCAATATGGCCGTCATTGATTCCCGGTATAATGACGGTGTTGACTTTGGTAGTGATGTTTTTTTCTTTAAGGCGGGTGATCGCCTCGAGTTGTTTTTCCAGCAAAACCTCGAAGCCAGGTCTGGGGCCTAAAGTTCTCTTACCATGACGAACAAAGGAGTACAGTTGTGATCCAATATCAGACTCAACTGCATTTAAAGTGACAGTGACATGTTTGACATTCATCTCGGCCAGGTCATCAATATACGGGCCGATACCTAAACCGTTGGTGGCCAAGCAAAGAATCATCTCAGGGTATTGCTTTTTTACCAACTGAAGCGTTTCCATGGTTTCATCGGGATTGGCAAACGGGTCGCCTGGTCCTGCGATCCCAACAACGGAAATATTCTTTACTTTTTCAAGCACATAATCGAGATAGATCATCGCCTGGCTCGGTTTCAGGACCGCACTGGTCACCCCGGGCCGACTTTCATTGACACAGTCGTATTTTCGGTCACAGTAATTGCATTGGATATTACAGCGTGGTGCAACCGGAAGGTGAACTCGTCCGTAGATACCTTTCATCTTGGCATTAAAACATGGGTGGTTGGATAGATCCATTTCTTTCTCCTGGGTGTTAAAATGTAAAAATTACGGACAGGCAACGCATCATGCCAGAAAGTAATCATTGTATTGTACGGGACACCGAAATCAGAAAGGATCTCATGAAAACGTCTGTAATCCACCCGGACATTATCCTATGGGAAATACTGATTCACATTGCCTCGCCATTTTGCTTTCAGACTACGGTATTTACCGTCACTCTTACAGCGCCATGAAATCTGTCAACGTAGTTTCATGTTGATAAATGAGACCAATGCAATAGAAATGCCATGGAATAAGAAAAATGAAAAAGGTGATAAAAACCGCCGAAAATACAGTGGAAAAATATTTTATTCCGTGGTGGATTGGGAAAAAGAATGGTGTGCGTTTGATTGTTATAACAATATTGTAGCTAATGGCTAACAATTTCGTTGATAATAAAAATGCCGGCATTTAAGGCGGTATTTTGAATAGATTTCCCTTTTTAACAAAATTGCTTTAGGGACTCGGAAAAAATAAATGCCATAAATTTTACACCGAACTTTTTTTAAGTCCCTAAATTTTGCTAAGAAAAATTATAATGATCAGGCATCTATCATAACGCTGGTTGCTTTAATTACAACAGTCACTTCTTTTCCTGCTGCAATTCCTAATTTTTCCACTGAGTTGGTTGTAATGGCAGACGCAATCTCTACGCCTGGTGCGATTTCAATGGTGGCCTCAGCCATTACCTGGCCTTTTTTAACTTCCTTGACAGTTCCCTTAATAAGATTTCTTGCGCTTAACGCCATAACAAAGTTCTCCTGTTTATCTACTATTATTAAAACCTTACTTTTGCATGATTCAATACATCTGAATATTGCCGACAGTAAGTCCCTTTTATGCGGTGTGGGTATTATATGAGAGCAGGATAGGCTCGTCTCTTTTGTTACAAATTGGGATAATAAATTAAAACTTTTGAAAAATCAACTGGGAATGATTTTAAAGTTTTTGGGGATGCACCTATCGAACACAAGTTTAGGGTCTATTGTTGACTCTTTCAGAAAATGTATAATCTCGATGCTTAATTTTGTAGTTTTTAAACGTCACTTAAAAATTATAGACGACATTGATAACATGAGAAAAAAAGTCCTTGTCTCTAATATTTGTTATTGTAGCCAGCCCGCCATCCTCTGGGAAATCATCCGTGATGATGCGGGTTATCCGCCATCTGCAGCAAGACAGCCTTCAGGTTTCGGCATGCAAGATTGATTGTCTTGAAACTGCGGATGACGCGCGTTACCGTAGTCTGGGCATACCGGTTTGTGTTGGGCTGAGTGACTACATTTGTCCGGATCATTTTTATGTGGCCAATCTGGAAGAAGTGTGGGATTGGGCAGAAAATCAAAAAACAGATGTGCTGATTCTTGAAACGGCAGGGTTGTGCCACAGATGTGCCCCTGCGGTTCAAGGGTGTTTGACCGTATGCGTAGTTGATAATCTGGTGGGTCTTGAATTGACGGAGCCGTGATATTTGACTTTGATTTGACCTATAAGTCCGGTGCTATTCCCAAGATGAAAATCAAAAATCTTGATTTTTCTTTGACGGTCAATAATATTTTTGACAAGGAATATATCAGTATAATCAACACCACTGACTACAAAACACTTGGTTCCACCTATCAAACCGGCGCGCCTTTCACGGTTTATGCGTCTGTTTCTGTTACTTTCTAACCATGGGCTGACCTGGTCCAACACCCCTTACTCAACTTAATTGGGACGTTCATATAAAAGGATTTTGGGATGGACTGGGTTACTGCTGATTCCGCAGATATGGGCAGTGTTAACCGGATTACTGGCGGTTTGTGCAGGCGTTTTCACAATCCATGCCACAGCCGTCGGCCGTCTCAACCAAAAACTGTCCCATAATCAGGCTCGTGCCAATGCACTTTACGTGCTCTCAAATAATTTTCAGCCTTCTGTTGCTGACACAATATGTTGTAGTTGGAAAACTTTGCTAAAAGCCATCAATGATAGACTTATGTTGCAAGTGGTCTTAACTAATTGAATTTATAGAGTATTCAAGTGACGCTTGTGTGAGTTAGTATCGCTTTGTAATTCAATCCGTTACGACGCATTTGAAAAATCCCAAAAAAACTGGTTACATAATTTTTTCCATCTTTTTTACCCTCTGTGCTTAAAATTCCAGTTTATATGACAAGCATAACATAGGACTGATAGACAAAGTCAATGCCCCCATTCTTGAAATAAGATTTATCCTATAATCATTCCGTTCTTCACAGTTTCTTCATAATAGCGGTGCTATTTTGCCTATCTAAAAGACGTATCCATATGAAGAGGGTTTAATAATCAGTGAAGAATTATATTATCAGCCGATATTCAGCAGCAGGTCCCTGTATCGGGACAGCTTGCTGTTCCCCCATAAATCGAAGTGGTCGTTTTCCGAAATGCACCCAGATTCATTCATCCATGGGGCTGTGGATGACGGTTCTTCCACTGTTTATTATTGTTTCGGCCATCGTTTGTGAATACAGCGGGCTGGATATTTGGTGGGAATCATTTTTTTTTAATGAATCAACCCATTCCTGGCCCTTCCGGGATCACTGGCTGTTTGAACAGGTGCTTCACGAAGGTGGACGGCTCTTCAATATCTTTGCCGCAGGGTTGTGGCTTCTGGGCTTTATTACCACTCTTTTGCATAAGCCTTTTAGAAAATATCGGAAGCCCATGCTCTATTTCCTCGTTGCCGCTGCTGCAGGGCCGATCATTGTCGGTGCCCTCAAGCAAGCAACCCATATTTATACCCCATGGGATATCCTTCCATTTTACGGATCGCTTCCCTATATCCGTCTGTTTGATCTTGTGCCCAATGGCCTTCCCATAGGACAGGCCTTCCCGGCAGGGCATGCCTCTGGTGGATATACCTTTTTCAGCCTTTATTTTTTGATGCACCAGTTAGGGGCTTCCGATAAGAAATTGGGTCTTGCTGCCGGATTGTTCCTGGGCGGGGCATACGGATTGGGGCAGCAGGTTCGAGGCGCTCACTTTCCCAGCCACGATCTGTTTTCCATGGTCATCTGCTGGTATGCCGCATTTTATGTTTATTATTTGTTTTATCCCAAACAATGGAGAGGATTATTCAATGGCTCTCAACATTTTTAAGTCGCCTAATAAATTACCTAAGACACGGTTCCTTCTAATACTTCAACTCTCAATAGTCACTCTTATTGGTTTTGCCTTGATGAGGCTCGTATTGCTGATCAGGGCCTGGCCTTTCATTGATGACTTTTCATCTGCCTGGTTTTATATTTTTGGCCAAGGAGTGATATATGACATTGCTTTTACCAGTTATTTTTATATTCCTTTTGTCCTTTTTTTTCTTGTCCTGCCCAATAAATGGCTGAGCAGCAAAATATTCAGGTACCTGACCCAGGCCGGATTATTTCTGGTTCTTTATGGTGTTGGATTTTGCATGGTTGCCGAGTGGTACTTCTGGAGCGAATTTGGCGTGCGGTTCAATTTTATTTCAGTAGATTACCTGGTCTACAGAAGAGAGGTTGCCGACAATATTTTACAATCCTATCCGGTCTTTTATATCCTGCCGCTTCTTTTCGTTCTTACAGCCATTCTATTTTTTTTCATCCGTCCTGTAGTTTTAACGCCCCTTCTCTTAAAGGAGCCTTTTAAAAAACGGGCGGGGATTGCAGGATTGCTGTTGATGCTCCCGCTGTTATCCTTTTTCATGCTTAATCAGTCCCAGCGGCAGCTTTCCGACAACAACTACGTGAACGAACTGGCGTCCAACGGTCCTTATCAGCTCTTTGCCGCCTTCCGGAACAACCAGCTGGATTACCGGCAGTTCTATGCGACAGGGAACGACCATGACCTTTCGATCCGTTTAAAAAGCCTGGTTCAGGACAACAGCACACCCAATGACAAAGCCTATAATATTGACAGGTATATTGAGGCCCAGGGGCATCCCCAAAAGCTGAACGTCATACTGATTACCGTAGAGAGCCTGAGCGCTGAATATTTGACCCGGTTCGGTCAGAACAACAATATCACGCCGTTCATGGACAACTGGTTCAAGCAGGGACTGCTCTTTACCAATTTTTATGCCACAGGGACCAGGACCACCAGGGGGCTTGAGGCGATTACCCTGTCCATTCCCCCCACCCCGGGAAGGTCCATTGTCAAGCGTCCGGACAACAGACGAATGTACAGCCTGGGTAAAGTGTTCAAACACTTGGGTTACGATACGGCCTTCTTGTACGGCGGCCGGGGTTTTTTCGACAACATGAACACCTTTTTTTCAGGGAACGGGTATAGAATTGTAGACCAGCCCCGTTTGAACACCAGCGAGATCACATTTAAGAACGCTTGGGGCGTATGTGACGAAGACCTGTACAACCGGACGATCCGTGAAGCCAACAGATCATACAAAGCCCAAAAACCTTTTTTCTTTCACATCATGACAACCAGTAATCACCAGCCTTTTACCTTTCCTGAGGGCAAGATTGATTTGGCTCCTGGAGAAGGCAAGGGGGGGAGCGGCCGGTTCGGCGGGGTGAAATATACCGATTATGCCCTGTCACAGTTGATGAAACAGGCAAAGAATCAGCCTTGGTTTAAGGATACAGTGTTTGTCGTGGTGGCGGATCATTGCGCCGGCAGCGCCGGAAAAGTCGGTCTTCCGGTTAAAAAATACCATATCCCGATGTTTGTCTATTCGCCAAAATATATCCGGGCCAGACAGGTAGATACGCTATCCAGTCAGATCGATCTGGCCCCCACCCTGCTGGCGTTGTTGAACATCTCCTATGAGAGTTTCTTTTTCGGGAAGGATATACTCTCTTCCGACTTTAAAGACCGCGCCCTGATCGCCAACTACCAGAAACTGGGGTTGCTAAACAAAGAAGAACTGCTTTTTTTGTCTCCGGGAAAGCGAATCAATCGGATGGGCCTGGATCAAGAAAATCCCGTTCTTGAAAAAGTATCAAAAGAGTATCCCGGAATCAAAGATCTTATGGCATATTATCAGGGTGCGGATTATGTGTTTATCCACCGGTTGAATCGATGGGGACGGCCTTTGAAACGGGTAGCACAAATTAAAGTATCTTCTTTGGATCAAAACACTAAAGAAAAGACAGAGATAGAGAGGGCTAAAGGTGTTTTGGGCTATTATATTTTATTCTCTGGTAAAATTTAAGAGCGCCTGAATTTCAAAAAGCCCTTCCGAGAAATATCAGATTATTTACCAGGGGTAGACTATTTACTGGCCCACAACACAATGTCCCGGAGGACCAATATATGAAAAAAGAAACTGGAATAATTCGACTTATCAAGGCCACTGGATATTCTCTGGCAGGGCTTAAAGCAGCCTGGACATCAGAAGCGGCCTTCCGCCAGGAGATGATTGTTGCGATCGCGCTCATCCCTGCCGCAATCTTCCTTGGACAAAGCGGGACGGAGAAGGCGCTGCTGGCATCTTCGCCATTGATCATTTTAGTTGTAGAGCTTTTAAATTCCGGACTGGAGGCCGTAGTGGACCGGACTGGTACAGATGTTCACCCTTTGGCAAAACAGGCTAAAGATATGGGATCAGCAGCGGTTTTTGTCAGTATTATCATCACTGTTATGGTATGGACCCTGATTCTGATATAAAATTTGTTATTTGCCTGTTATCCGGTTATTTTGAAAACCATAGTACCGCTACGGAGAATTCTTGAGATGCATATATTAATAGTCGACGATGATACAGGGCTGTTAGATCAGCTGAAAACTGCCTTAACAAAAAAACAATATGAGGTGGATATTGCTGAAAACGGAGAGCAGGCCTTAGACAAGATATTTGATGTTCCCTATGACCTTGTTCTCCTTGATATCATGCTTCCCCGAATGGATGGTTTAAGTGTACTCAACGAGGTCCGTAAAGCAGGAATCGACATGCCCATTCTCATGCTGACCGCAAGGAGCGATGTCCAGGACAGGGTCAAGGGATTGGATCATGGCGCAGATGATTATCTGGCTAAGCCCTTTTCCATGGCAGAGCTCATGGCTCGGATCAGGGCGATGCTCAGGAGGAAAGGGAACCGGACCCCTATGCTTGAGGCTGGACCGGTCTGCCTGGATACTGCCAAACGACAAGTCTCTTTGAATGGGGAAGAGGTTCATCTGACAGCTAAAGAATTTTCAATTCTTGAATTTCTCTTGCACAATAAGGGCAGTGCCGTATCACGGTTCAATCTGGCAGAGCATATATGGGGCGAGGAGTTCGACCCTTTTTCAATGTCCAATTATGTGGATGTACATATTAAAAATTTGAGGAAAAAACTGACGCCCCATGGAAAGAACCCCATCATTAAAACGATTCGGGGCATCGGATTTATTATTGATGAACAGGTATGAAAATCCGTAAAAAAATAACCCTCTGGATTTCCGGTGCAGCTCTTTTATCTACCATTATATTCTCATCCATTATTTTCTGGGAGCTGACCGAAGAACCTTTTAAACTGATTGACAAAGAAATTGAACATATGGCAACAACCTTGGCCGACAGGCTAAGGGATGCCGGAAGTTTCGTGGAGGATTTGAACTTGAACGGCATGCCCTATGATCCGGACCACTACTGGATCATGGTTAAAGCTGATCAGGAACAGATGCTTTACCAATCTAAACTTACCGAATTTACAGATCTTTCTGCTCCAAATAAGGAATCCAAATACCTGATTGAAAAGCATATTCCAAAATCCAAGATCTGGCTGCAGCAGGACAGCAAAGATGATGTATTGTTCAGGGTGATGGTCGTCAGAGAGCAGATAAGGGGTCGTTCCATAGAGATTCGTATCGCAAAACCCATTGAAGATCTTGAAGAAGAATTGATTGAGCTTGCCATTGATATAGGTATCAGCCTTTGCCTTTGTGCGTTAGGCATCTTTATCTTGAGCTATGTCCTGGCAGGCCGGATATTAAGACCGATTTCAGCAATTATTCACCAATCAAGGGAAATCAGTGAAAAATCCCTGGATAAAAGAATACCTTTAGGTAAAACCCGGGATGAGCTTTATGAACTGTCTGTTGCTTTGAATAAAATGTTTGACAGAATTCAACACTCTTTTAATCGCCAGAAGGAGTTCATTGGAAATGCCTCCCATGAATTAAAGAGTCCTGTTACCCTTCTGATGCTGTCCCAGGAAGATATGTTGATGAATGAAGCGTTGTCACCATCAGCCGAAGAAAGTCTGATGAAACAGCTTGATACAAGCCGCCGCATGAGCCACCTGGTTAAAAATCTGCTGGATCTTTCCAGAATGGAACAACAGGATATTTTACATATGGTTCGGCTGGATCTGGCAGTGACGATTGAGAGAGTCCTTGATGATTATGCCGACGTGCTGACTGAAAAACAGATTCTCGTTCAAAATCAGGTAAATTTTCCTTGTCCAATTATGGGTGATCCGGAAAAACTATTCCGCCTTTTTGTTAATTTAATTGACAACGCCATCCGGTACAACCTGCCTGCAGAGGGCACAATAAGAATCAGGGTCGAGCGATTAAAGACCGAGGTTTGTATTGAAATCTTGAATTCGGGTTTTAAAATACCGGAACAAGACATTTCCCGCTTGTTTGAGCAGTTTTATCGTGTGGAGAAGTCCAGATCCCAATCTCTCGGGGGCTCTGGGTTGGGCTTGGCCATTGCTCAGAAAATCGTCAAGCTTCATAATGGCAGGATAAACATTACAAATGGGCCGAATCAAATGATACAAACAATCGTTTGTTTGCCGGAAAATAGCTGATTGGAATAGGTTTCAAAGCAGCCGTACCGTAACTTCTATTTCTCTCAGGCCTTTTATCCAGACCTGCACTAAATTTATATAAGCAGGCACGCATATATAGCCTTTGATCCTACCGCAGACAGTCTCCATGTTTAATTACTTGAAAATGTGTCCAGATGGGGTATAGTCCTGTCCTGCCTATGTATTTATATTAATTTTATGGGTATTTCCCCTTAAGAAAATAAAAAGGTGTGATTTTATGGATTTTAACCCCTGCATGAAACACCAGGTGGTCAGAAAAACGGTGCGGGAGTTTGCTGAAAACGAGATCGGACCCCATGCCGCAAGCCTGGACAGGGAAGGGCGCTTCCCAACTGAAATTATTGAAAAGATGGGACCTTTGAATTACTTTGGCCTCCAGGTGCCGCCGTCTTTAGGGGGTGCCGGTCTTGACACTATTTCCTATGCCATTGTGATTGAGGAATTGTCCAGGGTGTGCGCTGCTCTCGGGCTTTGTGTGTCTGTTCACAACAGCGTGGGGCTGTATCCCATTTTAAGGTTTGGTACGGATGAGCAAATAGCCCGCTTTGTCCCGGACATGGCCAAAGGATTGCATATCGGTGCATTCTGCCTGACCGAAGCCAATGCCGGTTCCGATGCCGGTGGCGTGGAAACCACGGCAACAAAGACCGAAGAGGGATACACCATCAACGGCACCAAGATTTTTGTGACCAATGGCGGGGTTTGTGATGTGGTTCTGGTATTTGCCGTGGATGCCGGACAACAGGGACCCTCCCGGCCAAATGTTTTTATCGTGGAAAAGACGTGTCCCGGATTCAGTGTGGGCGAAATAGAGGATTTATGCGGCATGCGGGCCAATCCGGTTTCGTCTCTGTTTTTTGAGGATTGCCGGATCCCTGAAACCAATCTGCTGGGCAAACCAGGCCATGGCCTGAAAATCGGTTTGACTGCCCTGGACACCGGCCGCATCGGTATTGCGGCCCAGGCGTTAGGCATTGCCCAGGCCGCATTTGAGGCGGCCTTGAGTTATGCCAAGGAGCGCCGGCAGTTCAACAGCCCTTTGACAAAATTTCAAACTATCCAGAACTATCTGGCAGATATGGCCACGTCCATTGAAGCTTCCCGTTTGCTTTTGTACCGGGCCGCTGCTGCCAAGGATACGGGCGGCGATTTCGGTGCCCAGGCGGCCATGGCCAAACTGTCCTGCAGTGCCACGGCACGCACTGTGACGGATCTGGCCGTCCAGATCCACGGCGGATACGGATACTCCAGAGAATATGATGTGGAACGTTACTTCAGGGAAGCCAAGGTGACCCAGATCTATGAAGGTACCAGTGAAGTGCAGAAGATGGTTATCGCAAGGCATCTGATTACCCGGCCCAGTTAAGGAACAAAAGTAGATATGAATACACACACACTTGATATCATTGTATGCATCAAACAGGTGCCTATGGTGTCTGAACTGCCCTGGAATTCCAAAACCGGCACCTTGAAACGCGAACTTGCCCAGGGCATGATGGACCCTGCCTCACGCCTTGCCCTGGAAGCCGGGCTTCGCCTGCAAAGGGCAGGGCAGTCGGATGATCGCCGGGTTCGGGTGACCGCACTGACCATGGGACCGCCCATGGCCGAGGAGGTGCTTCACCAGGCCGTGTCCCTGGGCG